>NZ_CP162490.1:2936074-4136611 GCF_041245805.1 Xanthomonas sp. DAR 34887 | reverse complement strand
CCGGCAGGCCGACCAGGATGTGCGCCAGGTGGTACTGGGCGCCGGTGGTGGCCTGCTGCGCCAGCGCCGCGTCCACTTCGCTCTCGCTGACGTTGATGCGGCTCTGCGCGAAGCTCTGACGCAGGCGCTGCACGGTGATCTCGTCGCGCACCGAGTTGCGGAAATCGTCGAACGCCATGCCGTCGGCGGCGAGCTTCTTGCGCAGGCCGTCCACGTCGGTGCCGTTCTGCTGGGCGATGCTGCCGATGGCGCGGTTCAGTTCGTCGTCGCCGACGCGGATGCCGGTGCTGTTGGCGCGCGCCACCTGCAGCTTGACCAGCACCAGGCGCTCGAGCACCTGGCGTTGCAGCACGTTGTCCGGCGGCAGCTGCGCCTCGCGGCCGGAATACTGCGCCTTCACGTTGCGAACGGCACGATCCAGTTCGCTCTGCAGTACGACATCCTCGTCGACGACCGCGGCGATGCGGTCCAGTGGTTGGGTTTGTTGCGCGGCAGCCGGAGCGGACACGCCGGCGATCGCCAGCAAGGTGACGAGGAAAGCAGAGAGGGTCTTGGTCATGGAATCAGGTTCGGATCGTAAGCGTCCGGATCGGTCGTGGTGTTGCTGGGCGGGACCAAGTACAGGTCGTCGCGGTTGTAGCCGAGAATAGCACGGCGCAGAACGCGGTCCGTGTCCTGGCCCAGCGAGGAAAGGCCCTTCAGGACGAACTCTACCTGCAGCGCGGTGTCCAGATCGCCTTCGCGGTTGCGCACGTAGCGCCGTGCCAGTGCGCGCACGGCCAGGCAGCAACTGTCCCACTGTACGCCGGCGATGATCTCCAGCGGCTTCTTGTCTTCCAGTGAATAGTAGTGGCGCCCGACCAGGCTCCAGGTCGGGTTGATCGGGTACAGCACCGACACGTCGGTCTGCTCCAGCAGGTCGCGGCGGAAGCGGTAGCCGACGTTGATGATGCCGTCGCCCGGCAGCAGATAGCGGGTGCGGAAGCTGGCCAGGTCCTTGCGCCGGTACTTGGGATCCCACTGGTAGGTGGCGCCCATCGTCCAGCGGTCGTTGATCATGTAGTTGGCGTCGGCGACCCATGCCGACTTGCCCTGCTCGATGGTGGTGTCGCTGCCGGGCAGGCTGACCCTGGAATCGTTGAAGTACAGGATCTGGCCGAGGCTGACCGACAACTTTTCCTGGCCGTCGTCCTGGCGCAGCAGGCGCGAGCTCAGCGCCAAGGTCATCTGGTTGGCGTCGTTCTGGCGATCGGCGCCGGTATAGCGCGAATCGCGGAACAGCTGGCCCCAGCTGAAGGTGAACTCGCGCGTATCGAAGATCGGCAGATCGTCCTGGTTGCGGTACGGCGTGTACAGGTAGAACAGCCGCGGCTCGAGGGTCTGCAGGTAGTTGGTGCCGCCGAACTTGGTGTCGCGGTCGAAGTACAGGCCGGCATCGACCGTGGCGATCGGCAGGCTGCGCGAGGGCGAGGTGTCGCCGCCCAGCGTCGCGGCCAGATCCTTGTCCAGCTGGTAGGTGGTGTAGCGCCAGGCCACGGTCGGCTTCAGGAACCACGCCGCGCCGGCCAGCGGCATCGAGATGTAGGGCTTGAGATCCAGGCGGGTGCCGCCGGGCATTTCGGTGACATTGCCGGTACGTTCATAAGTACCGTCCGTGGTTTTCTCATGGACATCGTCGTGCACGAAGCGCACCGCTTCGCTGTAGAGGCCAGCCTCGAAATAGTTGCCGAAGGACTGGTCCCAGTTGAAGAACGCGCGCGGCTGGCGGTTGTACGGCAGCGCGGACTCGGTCAGGGTGTAGTCGGTCAGCTGCCAGCGGTCGGCCATCAACCCGGCGGTCCAGGTCTCGCCGGTGCCGTAGATGCCGACCGTGCTCTGCAGGTTGGACACCGCGTTGCCGAGCAGGCGGTTGGAGAAGTCTTCCGTATAGCGCTCGTCGCTGACCCAGGCCACCGAGGCGCGCGCCTGCCAGTGCGCATCCAGGTTGTGGTAGCCCTGGTATTCGAACTTGCCGCGGTCCTTGTCGCGCAACTGGTCGTCCGGCATGTAGGTCGCCTGGATCTCGCCCTTGCCGCCTTCGTACAGATAGCGGAATTCGCTGCCGAACATGAAGCCGCGCGAGCTCATGTAACGCGGATACAGGGTGGCGTCGTAGTTCGGCGCCAGGTTCAGATAGTACGGCTGCATGTAGTCGAAGCCGTTGCGGCTGGAGAAGCCGATGGCCGGGAACAGGAAGCCGCTGGTGCGTCGGTCGTCGATCGGGAACTTGAACCACGGCGCGTACAGGATCGGTACGTTGTAGATCTTCAGGATCGCGTTGCGCGCGGTGCCGAAGCCCTCGTCGTTGTCGACGTCGATCTCCGGCGCATGCAGTTGCCACACCTGCTGCGAGGGATCGCAGGTGGTGTAGGTGGAGCGGTGCATCTGTCCCAGCGCGCCCTGCAGGTCGACCGAATCGGCCTTGCCGTTGCCGCGGCGCTCGATCAGCTGGTAGCGGATGTTGGTGATCTTGTGGGTGTCTGTGTCCTGGTTGCCTTCGGCGCGGTCGGCGACCATGCGGATCGACGAATCCTGGTAGCGCACGTGGCCCTCGGCAATGTAATTGCCGGTCTCGGTATCCACGCGCAGGCTGTCGGTGCCCATGAACTGGTCGCCGCGCTTGAGCGCGACATTGCCGGTGTAGTTCGGGATGGTGGTGGTGCCGGACAGCTTGTCGCCGACGATATCGGTCGGCTGCTGATCGCGGATCGCCGCCAGCTTGGGGTCGACCTTGGGTGCGTCGTCGAACTTGGGCAGCACGTCCGGGGTCGGGCACAGGCCCCAATTGGGCGGCTTCTCGGCCGCCATCGCCGGCAGGCAGAGAGCGATACTGAACGGAAGGGGTAGCAGGCGGAGGGCTCGGCGCACGCGCGTCAGGTATCGGGCTAAAACGACCGCTAGCTTGCCCCATCCCATGCATGGGGGCAATGAAGACGTCCCCCGGTCGGGGGACGGGGTTCATCCGCCCGGGCCGGGCTCAGCGCAGCGCGTCGACGTGGGCGACGCTGCATTCGCGCAGCGCCTGCAGGTCGTAACCGCCCTCCAGCAGCGACACCACGCGGCCGCGCGCATGCCGTTCGGCCAGCGCGCGCAGCTCTGCGGTGAGCCAGCCGAAGTCTTCGGTTTCCAGCATCAGGTCGGCCAGCGGGTCGCGCATATGCGCATCGAACCCGGCCGAGATCAGCAGCAGCTGCGGCTTGAACGCGTCCAGCAGCGGCAGCATCTGGTCGGCCCAGGTGTTGCGGAAGCGGAAGCCGCCGCTGCCCGGCGGCAACAGCGCGTTGTGCAGGTTGCCGACGCCGCGGTCGTGGACTCCGCCGGAATTCGGAAACAGCCCGGACTGGTGGGTGCTCAGGTACTGCACGTGCGGATCGCGTTCGAAGATCGCCTGGGTGCCGTTGCCGTGATGCACATCGAAGTCGACGATGGCGATCCGTTCCAGGCCGTGCGTGTCGCGGGCGTGGGCGGCGGCGACGGCGACGTTGTTGAACAGGCAGAAGCCCATCGCGGTGGTGGCGGTGGCGTGGTGGCCGGGCGGGCGCACCGCGCAAAAGGCGGTGTCGGTCTCGCCGCGCATCACCGCGTCCACCGCGGCCAGGCCCGCGCCGGCGGCGCGCAGGGCGGCGGCGCGCGAGCCGGGCGAGATCACCGTGTCCACGTCGAGCATGCGCTTGCCGTCGAGGTCGGCCAGGACGCTGTCGATCAGCTCGCGCTCGTGGACCCGGGCCAGGTCGCCGAGCTTGGCCAGCGGCGCTTCGCGCCACGCCAGGTCGGGAAAGGCCTCGCGCAGCGCCGCGGTGACGGCCTGCAGGCGTTCCGGCCGCTCCGGGTGTTCCGGACCGGGCTCATGGCCCAGGCAGGCGGGATGGGTGTAGATCAGCATGCCTACCGCCCGGTCCGCGCGCCGCCGCTGCCGCTCAGGCCTGGCGGCGGTCGTGGTGCCACAGCACTTCGCCCTGGCCATCGGCCCGGGCCAGCACCCGCGCCAGCACGAACAGCAGGTCGGACAGGCGGTTGAGGTAGCGCACCGCCTCCGGCCGCACCGCGTCCTGCCGCGACAGCGCCACCGTCTCGCGCTCGGCGCGGCGCACGATGGTGCGCGCCAGGTGGCAGCGCGCCGCGGCCTCGCCGCCGGCCGGCAGGATGAAGTCCTTCAGCGCGGGCAGGGTGTCGTTGTAGCGGTCCAGGTGCTGCTCGAGCGCATCGATGTCGGCGTCGTGGATCGCGGCATGGCCGGGGATGCACAGCTCGCCGCCCAGGTCGAACAACTGGTGCTGGATCGCGGTCAGCAGGTTGCGCACGTCGTCGGCCAGCGGACAGGCCAGGACCACGCCGATCGCCGAATTGGCCTCGTCGACGGTGCCGTAGGCGGCCACCCGCGCCGAATCCTTGCCGACCCGGTTGCCGTCGCCCAGGCCGGTGCTGCCGTCGTCGCCGGTGCGGGTGTAGATCTTGGAGAGGCGATTGCCCATCGTCGAGGCCGGGCCCGGGCTCAGTGGCCGGCGGGCTGGCCACGCTGGCCCAGCCGCGCCAGCTGCTCGATCCCGACCTGGACCGCCGCCACCAGCGCGGTGTACAGCGCTGCGCTGCCCAGATAGGGCAGCAGCCAGTCGCTGTAGTTCTGCCACCAGCCGGCGATGGTCGGGTTCGGCACGCTGCGGCTGACCCAGTAGAAGCTGCCCTGCGCGATCAGGTGGCACACCGCCACCGCCACCACCAGGCTGGCCGCGGTCAGGCCCAGCACGCGCCAGCCGGCGCCGCGGTAGCGCTGCGCCAGCCAGCTGCCGCCGGCCCACAGCGCGAAGTAGGCCGGGATCAGGCACCAGTAGGCCGGCGACACGCAGTAGTGCTGCCAAAAGTCCAGGCCCTGGCCACGGATCACCAGGTAGTCGATCAGCACCGCCAGCGCCATCAGTGCCGGGAACGCCCAGCGGGTCCAGCCGCGCAGATAGAAGCCGCCGACGAAGAACACCGCCCAGGAGGCGTCCGGGATCGCGCCGAAGTGGTTGATGCGGGTCGCGGCCAGCAGCGCTGCCAGCAGGAGCAGGGCGGGAAGGCGGTGGCTGGTAGGAGTCATGGCGGGCGGGCACCGGTTTACGGAGACCGCCGATTCTACTGGAAGCGGCGCGCCTGGGCGCGCGCCTGGCGGCGGCCCGGCCGCGGCGCCGCGCGGGCCGGGCGCGCGCAGCCGGCACGGCGTTGCGATCACCGACGATTCGGTCCCCGGCCGTATCATGGCCGGATGAGCAAACGACATGACGTAGTGATCGTTGGCGGCGGGCTGGTCGGCGCCAGCCTGGCCATCGCGCTGGACCGCCTGGGCGTGGACGTGGGCCTGATCGAGGCCGCGCCGCCGGGCGCGCTGCCGCCGGTGTTCGACCAGCGCAATCTCAGCTTCGCCGCGGCCACGGTCAACGCGCTGGGCGCGCTGGGGGTGATGCAGCGGTTGCGCGCGCCGACCGGACCGATCCGGCGCATCCACGTCAGCCGCGAAGGCGATTTCGGCCGGGTGCGGCTGGAGGCGGCCGACTATGGGCGCGAGGCGTTCGGGCAGGTGGTGGTGGCGCGCGATTTCGGCGAGGCGCTGGAAGCGCGGCTGGCCGAAGCCTCCCACGTCAGCCGTTACCGGCCGGCGCAGTTCCTGGCGCTGGAGGCGGACCAGGAGGCAGGGCTGCGCTCGGTGCGCATCGCCCAGGATGGCGCGACCCACGTGCTGCAGACGCGGCTGCTGGTCGGTGCCGACGGCAGCGCCAGCGCGGTGCGCGGCGCGCTGGGCATCGATGCCGCCCGCCACGATTTCGGCCAGACCCTGTTCGTGGCGCGGGTGCGCGGCAGCCGCCAACCCGACGGCACCGCCTACGAGCGGTTCCGCGACGACGGCCCGACCGCGTTGCTGCCGCGCGGCGATCGCCACTACGGCGCGATCCACGCGGTCGCCGCCGAGCACGCCGACGCGGTGGCCGCGCTCGACGAGGCCGGCTGGCTGCAGCGCCTGCAGGAGGCGCTGGGCTGGCGCGTCGGCCGCCTGCTGGGCAGCGGCGAGCGCAGCGCCTACCCGATCGTGCAGGTGCTGGCCGGGCGCCTGACCGACGCGCGCGCGGTGCTGCTCGGCAATGCCGCGCAGACGCTGCATCCACTGGGCGCGCAGGGTTTCAACCTGGGCCTGCGCGACGCGCTGACCCTGGCCGAGCTGATCGAGCGCGATCGCACCGATCCCGGCGCGCCGGCGCTGCTGCAGCAGTACGCGCAGCGTCGCGAGCAGGACCGGCAGCGCACCGTCACCTTCTCCGGCGGCCTGGCGCGGCTGACCGCCAACCCGGCGCCGCTGCTGCGCCCGCTGCGCAGCCTGGGCTTGCTGGCGGCCGCGCAGGCCGCGCCGCTGCAGTCGTTCCTGGTCGGCGGCGCGATGGGCTTCCGCGGCGAAGTGCCGCAACTGTGTCGGGAGGCGACGCCATGAGCCGGCGCGGCGTGCTGGATGTGGTGGTGGTCGGCGGTGGCGTGGTCGGCGCCGCCTGCGCGTTGGCGCTGGCCGGCGAAGGCCTGGCGGTGGCGCTGGTCGAGGGCCGCGAGCCGCCGCGCTGGTCGCCGGCCGAGCCGGACCTGCGCGTGTACGCGTTCGCCCCGGACAACGCCGCGCTGCTGCAGGCGCTGGGCGTGTGGCCGCAGGTGCTGGCGCGGCGCGCGCAGGCCTACCGGCGCATGCGCGTGTGGGATGCCGGTGGCGGTGGCGAGCTGGACTTCGATGCCGATGCGCTGGGCCGCGATCAGTTGGGCTGGATCGTCGAGCACGCGTTGCTGGTCGAACAACTGTGGGCGGCTCTGCCGGCGGCCGGGGTGCAACTGCACTGCCCGGCGCGGGTCGAGGCGGTGGAGATGGCGGAAGAGCGCGTGCGCCTGCGCCTGGACGACGGCAGCCGGCTCGACGCGCGCCTGGCGATCGCCGCCGACGGCGCCGATTCCACGCTGCGCGGCCTGGCCGGGCTGGACGCGCCGGCGCACGACTACGGCCAGCGCGGCGTGGTCGCCTTCGTGCACACCGAGCTGCCGCACCAGGACACCGCCTGGCAGCGCTTCCTGCCCGGCGGCCCGCTGGCGTTCCTGCCGTTCGCCGACGGCCGCAGTTCGATCGTGTGGACGCTGCCCGAGGCCGAGGCGGCGCGGGTGCTGGCGCTGGACGACGCCGCGTTCGGCGCCGAGCTGACCCAGGCCTTCGGCGCGCGGCTGGGCGCGGTGCGCGCACTGTCGCCGCGGGTCGGTTTCCCGCTGCGCCGGCAACTGGTGGAGGACTACCACCGCGGCCGCCTGCTGGTGCTGGGCGATGCCGCGCACGTGGTGCATCCGCTGGCCGGGCAGGGCGTCAACCTCGGGCTGCGCGACGTCGCCGCGCTGGCCGCGCAGGTGCGCCAGGCGCAGGCGCGGCGGGTCGACTGGTCGGCGCCGCACCGGCTGGCGCGCTGGGCGCGCAGCCGTCGCAGCGACAACACCGTGGCCGCCTACGGCTTCGATGCGATCAACCGGCTGTTTTCCAACGACGAGATGCACCTGACCCTGCTGCGCGGCCCGCTGCTCGGCCTGGCCGGCAAGCTGCCGATGCTGCTGCATGGGTTCTGGAAGCGCGCGTCGGGGGCGTAACCGGTCGCGGTCGGACGGCACGAGGACGCAGGCATGCGCAACGATTGAGATGGACGTCTTCGGTCTGCTCGCCCATAAGCTCGAGAACGTGCTCGGCATCCGGCCGTGCCCGAGGGAGTTCGGCCCCCTGTTCTACAAGGAGGACGAGCCGTCGCTGTTTTGCGTGGCCGCGCGCAAGCGCGATGGGTCGGCCGTTCTGGCGAGCCGCTGGCACGACCTGTTCTCAGTCGCTGCATTCGAGAAGGCGATGGCGAAAACGGGGTTCACCGAGGCGGACTGCCATGCGCTGCTGCTGGTGCTGTCCCGCTTCGGCTACCTGCTCGAGATCGACAACCGCCGGCGCACCAACGGCGAGCGTGCCGTGTTCTTCTGCCTGATCCAGTTGATCGACATGAAGAACGGCACGCTCGATACGCAGGCACGGCTGAGGAGCGCTTTGCTCAGGGCCCTGCTTTTCGAACTGAGCATCGACGACGAGACCTGGCGCCGGTTCGGCATCGAGGGCGACCGGATGGTGATGGCCACCGATGCGCTGGGTCTCGTGCCGTTCCTGGAGGTGGTCGACCTGGCCTATGCGGCGATCAAGGCCGATAGCCGGAAGGAGCGGGCGCTGTTCTACATACTCAAGGACTATCAGGCGGGCCTGATCAGGTTGCTGGCGGAGCCCGATGCCGCAGTCCATCGCTTCGGGGTGGGCGAGGGTTCGGGCGAGCTCATGTATCCGGACGTGTTCCTGCGTGCGTACGCCCACGACCGGGGGCGGATCTTCGCCGCGCTGGTCGACGCGCTGCGTCCTTCGCAGTCGGCCGAGGCCGTGTTTGTGTCGGACATGACTCTCATGAACTACTGCTTCCACGTGCTGCAGGACCGGCCGGAGGAGATCGTGGAACTCCAGCGGCATGTCGATGACGCGACCTTGTTCGTCAGGTTGCAGGATGCGCTGAGCGAACGCCGAATGGCGATCGGGAAAGCGCTGTTCGAAAGCGTTCCTGCAGGCCACGGCGTTGCGGCGATCGAAGAAGGCCGGCGCCGGTTGGACACCCTCCTGCACGGACGCTAGCCGCATGCGAGATCGGCAGCTGGCCGCCGAAGCGCGGTGGCCCGGCTGTGATGGTGCGGCTGCGCGCTGTCGGCCGAAGGCGCTCGCCGGACACTGCGAAGGCCAGAACGGACATGAGGTCGCCGATGCAGCGTCGCGTGCAATCGGTGATCTATTGCTCTCCCACAGCCGGATCCAGTCCCGCGCATGCGCATTCGCCGCCGCCGCGTGCCGCGGGGATTTGTTCAATCTGCAGGGCGCGATCTTCCACCACGATACGTCGTGTTCGATCGTTGCCCGACGACGCGTTCGGCGCGTAGGTGTATCTCAAGCATGGAGAGGACTTCAGCCGCGATCCGCGCTCGAAGCGTCCTCGGAAAGGAGATATGGACCCGCATGGCGCAAGGCTGCTGCGAAGACGCCGTAACCGGGGCCGAAGGCCATGCGTGTGCATTGCCGGTGCCATGGAGTCCGGCCCTTAGGAATCCCCGGCCCGCGATCCCAACCCTTTCAGCTACCGCGCCAGCCAACCGGCCAGCTGCTCGCGGCTCAGGCGCCCGCGGCGTTGCGGGTCCAGCGCATCGAATTCGTCGGCCAGCGCCGGGTTGGCCTGCGCTTCGCTGCGGCTGATGTAGCCATCGTGGTCGCTGTCCAGCGCGTCGAAATCGATGCGGTAGTTGCCGGCGACGCGGTCGGGCTGGATGGTGCGCACGGTGACCGGCGCCTGGCCCTGTGGCATGTCCAGCCGCACCTGGTGGGTCACCTCGCCGCTGCTCAGCGGCTGCGACACCACACCGACCGGCACGTCGCGCAACGGCTCGGTGACGGCGCTGGAGGTGGACCGCAGGTTCTGCGCGGCGGCCGGCACGGTGGCGGCCGCGAGCAGGAGGGCGAGGAACAGGGACGAACGGCGGGGCATGGACACAACGGACTCCGATGGTGCGAATGGTGGAAAAGCGCCGCGGGCTCAGCCGGGGATGAACGGGAACGCCAGCTTCAGCAGTCCCTTCAGCCCGCCCTCGGCGGTGCTGGCGATGGCCTTGGCGCCGAGGCTGTTGAGCGCGCGGCGCACATCCTCCCAGCGTAGCTTGCCGACGTCCTTCTTCAACAGGTCCGCCACTTCCTCGGCGGTCGGGGTGAGCTTCTCCAGCTCGCGCACCACCTTTTCCGGTTCCGGCTGCAGGTAACCCCAGCGCTCGGCGATCTTCAGCAAGGTGTCGAAGCGCACCGCGACCACGTCGCGGTTGCGCTCGTACACCGGCATCGCGCCGACATCGACGATCGCCTGCTCGAAGCGCTGCTGGTCGTCCGGATGCTCGATGCGGATCGCCAGGAAGCCTTCCTTCTTGCTGCGTTCGCTGACGTGCTTGGCCCCGGCGCGCAGGTTGTCTTCGGTGAGCACCGTCGCCACGATGCGCTCCAGGGCCGCGTCGCCGTCTTCGGGCACCAGCGCGCGCCAGCGCGCATAGCCGTCGCGGCGCAGGCCCTTCACCTTGGCCGGGGTCACCCGCAGGCGCAGCGCCACCGCGTTGTTGGAATCGCTGCGCGAGATCGCGCCGTCGCGCTCCAGCAGCACGAAGATCAGCAACTCCAGGTCGCGCTTGGTCAGCGACTGGAACCCTTGCAACAGGGTCAGGCGCAGGAATTCGTCGGCGAAGCCGGCCGGGTCTTTCAGTTCGATCGGCTGCATGTGCGCGGCCCTCCAGTCAGTGCAGGCAGGATGCCCTACCGCGATTGCGCGGACTGAGACGACGATGCGATGCGCATCCCAACGGCATTGTAGGGATTAACGGCCGTATTCGCGCCCGCGGCGATCGCTGCGGAAGGTCTCGATCGCGCCGCGGTCCTGCAGGGTCACGTAGACGTCGCGCCCGTCCTTGCCGCCGAAGGCCACGTTGGTGGGCTTGCGGCCCTTGGTGGCGATCTCGTGCAGGACCTTGCCGGCGGGGTCGAGCACCAGCACCTTGCCGGCATCGTAGCGGGCCAGGTACAGATTGCCGTCGGCGTCGCAGCGCATGCCGTCCAGGCCGAAATCGGGGAACGCCAGCAGCAGGCGCTTGTTGGACAGGCTGCCGTCGCCGGCGCGGTCGTAGACCCAGATCCTGCGCTGCACGCTCTCGTTGACGTACAGGCGCTTGCCGTCGGGGCTGACCTCGATGCCGTTGGTGGTGCCCATGCCGGTCTCGATCAGGTGCGCGCTGCGGTCGCGGTCGATGCGCCACAGCTGGCCGCCGTTGCCTTTCCAGTCCGGGTCGCTGGCGTACAGGGTGCCGTCCGGCGCCATGGCGATGTCGTTCGGCTGGAACGCGCCGGGCAGCGTGGCATAGACCTCGATGCGCGTGCTGTGCGGCGCGATGCGCAGGATGCGGTGCTGGGCGTAGTCGGCCACGTACATGCGCCCTGCGCGGTCGAAACGGATGCCGTTGCCGATGCTGCCGGCGGGCAGGTCCACGAACAGCGCGGCCTGCGCGCGGCCATCGGCGGCGAAGCCGACCCGGCCGATGCTGCCTTCGTGGCCGAAGTTGACCACGTACAGCGCGCCGTCCGGGCCGCTCGCCGGGCCTTCGATGCCGTGGGTGAACACGCCGTCGCCGATCAGGTCGCGGGCGCGGAACAGGTCGGCGTCCGCGGCGGGCGCCGCGCCGCAGGCGAGCAGCAGCACAGCGCCGGCAACGGCGAGAAACGGCAGGCGAATGGACATGGACCGACCCGAAGCGATGCAGGGCCGCGCAGTGTGCCAGACGTGCCGGCGCGGCCGGGATGGCGCTCACAACGCAGGGCGCTGGATGCGTTAAGGTTCGGGCGGTCCGCATCCGGGCGCCAGGGAGATCCGCATGTCGCTGTCCTCGCCGAATCGTCGCCGTGTGCTGCTCGCCGGGTTGTCTGCGGCGGGCGCAGGGCTGTTGGGATCGCCGCTGTTGGCGGCCCCGCGCGGCAAGCCGAAGAAGCCGCTGGGGGTGGCGTTGGTCGGGCTGGGCAGCTATGCCACCGAGCGCCTGGCGCCGGGCCTGGCGCTGACCAGGCACTGCCGGCTGGCCGGCATCGTCACCGGCTCGCCGCACAAGATTCCGCAGTGGCAATCGCGCTACCGCATTCCCGATCGCAACGTCTACAACTACGACGACCTGGAGCGCATCGCCGACAACCCGGACATCGACGTGGTCTACGTGGTCACACCGACCCATCTGCATGCGCCGCTGAGCGTGCGCGCGGCTGCGGCCGGCAAGCACGTGTGGTGCGAGAAGCCGATGGCGATGCATGCCGACGAGGCGCAATCGATGATCGCCGCCTGCGCGCGCAACAAGGTGCGGCTGAGCATCGGCTACCGCATGCAGCACGAACCGAACACGCGGCGGATCATCGCGCTGGCCGGCGAGCGCCCGTTCGGCGCGCTGCGCACGGTGCGCGCCGAGGCCGGCTTCAACGGCTACGGCGACACCGATCCGGCGCAGCGGCCGTGGCGCTTGCGCGCGCAGTTCGGCGGCGGCGCGATGTACGACATGGGCGTGTATTCGCTCAATGCGGCGCGCTACACGGTCGGCGCCGAGCCGCTGGCGGTCAGCGCGCACCGTTCCACCGACCGGCCGGCGCTGTTCGACGAGGTCGACGAGCACATGCAGTTCAAGCTGGAATTCCCGCACGAGGTGCTCGCCGACTGCGCCACCAGCTTCGGCCGCAACATGAACCGGCTGCGCGCCGAGTGCGAGCGCGGCTGGTACGAACTGGCGCCGTTCCAGAGCTACGACGGCATCCGCGGCAGCGCCAGCGACGGCCGCGTGTTCGATGCCAAGGTGCGCCACCAGCAGGCGCTGCAGATGGACGAGGACGCGCTGGCGATCCTCGACGGCACGCCGCTGCGCGCACCGGGCGAGGAAGGCCTGCGCGACATGCGCGTGATCGATGCGATCCAGCGCTCCGCACGCGAGGGCGGCAAGCGGATCGTGCTGTAGCGGCGCGGTGGTTGCGGGGCCACGGCCGCGCGACGTTGGGTACGCTTGCTTCGATTTCCTGTAGGAGCGGCTTCAGCCGCGACAGGATCTCGCCGGTAACGTCCTGTCGCGGCTGAAGCCGCTCCTACAGGAGGCGCTGTTGGCGGGCGCAGTGGGCGCCCGCAACGTCAGACCGACATCGCCAGCACGGTGATCTCTTCGCGGTCGTGGTACAGCTGCTTGGCGCGGATCTGCAGCGGGCGCTCGGCGCGCTCGGCGAACAGGTCCAGGCACAGCTGGGTCTCGTCCCAGCGCTTCTTCATCGGCAGCTTGAGGTTGAAGATCGCATGCCGGCACCAGCCTTCGCGGAACCAGGTGCCCATGCGCTCGGCGACGCGGCGCGGTTGTTCGACCATGTCGCAGACCATCCAGTCCAGCGCCTGCGGCGGCTTCCAGTGGAAGCCGTCGGCGCGCAGGTGATCGACCAGGCCGCTGTCGAGCACGTGCTGGCGCAGCGGGCCGTTGTCGACGCTGGTCACATGCAGGTGCTGGCGGGTCAGCACCCAGGTCCAGCCGCCGGGCGCGGCGCCCAGGTCGGCGGCGCGCATGCCGGGCTTGAGCAGCGTCTCGCGCTCCTCCGGCGTCAGCAGCGCCAGCAACGCCTCTTCCAGTTTCAGCGCCGAGCGCGAGGGCGCCTCGGTCAGCAGTTTCAGGCGCGGAATGCCCAGCGGCCACGGCGCGCTGTCGTCGCTGTCGGCCACGGCCAGCAGGGCGTGGGTGCCGGCGAGGAAGCACACGTGCAGGCGCGGCAGCTTCGGCTGCGGTTTGTCGCTCAGCAGGCCGGCCTTGCGCAGCGCCGGACGCAGCGCGTTGCCGAAACTGCGCGCCAGGCCGGACAACTGCTTGCCTTCGTCCGAATCCGGATGCTCCACCCACAGGTCGCCGAAGCGGCTATGTCCGGCCAGCGCCTGCAGCATCGGCGTGATCCGGTCGCTGGGATCCAGCTCGCGCAGTTCGGCCAGCAGGCGCAGTTTCTGCCGCGCGAAGATCAGCCCGCGCCATGGCAGTGCGCGCGGCGGCAAGGCGGTCTCGCAGAGCAGCAGCGCGTAGCCGCTGTTGCGTTCGGTACGCGCGTAGGCGGGCAGCTCGGCGCGCGCGGCGCGGTCGTTCAGTTCGGCCGCCAGCTCGGGCTCGAAGCCTTGCCGGCAGTAGCACAGCAGGCCGTTCAGGGAGGACATGGAGGAAGCCTTGGCCGGGCGGCGGTCAGTAGCGGGGGCTGTCGAGTTCGCCGTAGCGGCGCAATACCGCGCAGGCGGCGTCGCGGTGCAGGCCGCGCACCACGTCGATGCCGCGGCGCTCGAGCTCGCCGATCCAGTCCGCCGGCAGCGGGCCTTCGTCGAACGGCGTCAGTGCCATCACGTCCTCGGCGCTGGCGCCGATCAGCAGGCGGTCGATGCCGGCCCAGATGGTGGCGCCGTAGCATTGGCAGCACGGTTGCGCCGAGGTCGCCAGGGTCACCGGCGACAGCGCCGCGTTCAGCCGCGGCGTCTGCAGCCGTTGCTGGGCGAGCATGTAGGCCATGTTTTCGGCATGCGCCAGCGAGGTGGTCTGCGGCACCACCCGGTTCACCCCGACCGAGATGATGCGATGGTCCGGGCCGAACACCGCCGCGCCGAACGGGCCGCCGCTGCCGGCGTCCACGTTCAACCGCGACAGTTCCACCGCCAGTGCCACCTTGTCGGCGTCGCCGGGATAGACCGCCTGCGGATCGACCGCGTCGTGGATCCAGGCGGGCAGGGTGAGGTGGACTTGCGCGTAGAGCATCAGCGGACGGGTTCGGCAGGTTGCGGGTCGCGCAGTGTATCGGCTTGGATGCCCTTGGCGCTGCATTGCCCGGCCACGCACTGGCAACCGCTGACCGCGCGCGAGCCGCACACGCTCATGCGGCCGCTGGCCTGGCATTGCGCCATCACGCCTTGCGGATCGGTGGGGCTGTCGCGGTTGACGCAGGCCGGCATCGCGCCGCAGCAGTTGCCGACGTCCTTGACCGCGCAGTCGGCGTCGGTGCGGCAGGTGGTGTCCACCTTCACCGGCAAACCGGGCGCGGCGGGCCTGGCGCTTTCGCTGCGCGCGCAGCCGCTGAAGACGAGGGTGCCGGCGAACAGGCACAGGCAGCACAGCAACAGCGCGAAACGACTGGACATGGCGACCTTCCGTGCGAGAGACCGCTGCCATCGTAACGCGCCTGGCCGCGGCGCCGGCAACTCAGCGGCGGCCGACGGCGATCGTATCGGCGGTTTCCTGCCTGACCTGGATCGCGGTGCCGTCGAGGGCCTGGTGGATCGCCTGGCGGATGCTGATCCGCCCTTTCACCGCGTTGACCTGCAGCGGCGCCAGCGACGGATCGTCGTAGACGATGACGCAGCCGGTGGCGTGCGCCAACTGTTGCGCGGTTTCGTCGAAGCGGGCGGCGGGCATGGCGTAGGCGTGGTCGGGCACGGTGTCGCACTTGCCTTGCGCCACTGGAGATGCAGGTGTCGAAGCCGGTGCGGGCGCCGCGTCGGCGTGCGAGTGGGCGGAAGACGGCGCCATGTCGCAACCGCCGAGCAGGGCGAGCAGCGCAAGACTGATGCAGGAGGTGCGCAACGCAGCGGACATGGTGGAATCTCCTGGTGCCGGGAATGACGCTCGAAGTCTAGGCCGCGTGCCTTAACCCAATGCTGCATCCGGTTTGCGCGCCTGCGCAGGCGCGTGCAGCCAGGCGCACCACAGCACGCCAACCAGCAGGCAGGCGATCGCCACGGCCTCCAGCGGGGTGGGCCAGCGCGCTTCCCACAGGAAACCGTAGAGCAGCGCGAACACGGTTTCGAACACGATCATCTGCCCGACCAGGGTCAGCGGCAACAGCCGGCTGGCATGGTTCCAGCAGGCATTGCCGATCACCGAGGCGAACACGCCCAGCACGATCGCCACGCCCCAGAACCGCGCCCACTCGGCCGCCGTGTGTGCGTGGTCGAACGCGAATGCGGGAATCGCCAGGGTCAGCGCCAAGACGCCGGTGACCACGCCGGTCAGCATCGACCAGTCGCGCCCGGAGATGTCGGGCCGGCGCGCGAGCCAGCCGGCGTTCTTGACCGAATACGCCGCCCAGCACGCCAGCGCGCCGACCGCGCACGCCAACCCGGCCGCGCGCGTGCCCACGCTGGCCTGCGCCGGGTGCGCGGCGTCGAGCGTCTGCGCCGCGACCAGCGCCACGCCGAGCACGCACAGCGCGCAGGGCGCGGCCAGCCGGCGCAACTGCATCGCTCCGGCCGCGCGCGAACCCAGCACCGTGACCACCGCCGGCAGCAGGCCGATGATCAGGGCCGTGGCCGCGCCGCCGGCCCACTGCACCGCGCTGCCCAGCAGCACGTAGTAGACGATGTTGCCGAGCAGGCTCAGCCGCAGCAGCGCCCACCATTCCGGCGCCCCGAGCGCACCGGTGGCGGCGCGCCAGCGCGGCGCGAGCAGCAGCGCGGCGACCATGCCGTAGGCCAGGTAGCGCGACACCGACAGCTGCAGCGGCGAGAACCCGGCGAGCAATTGCGGCGCCAGGAACACCAGTCCCCACAGCGCGCCGGCCGCCACGCCGCTGCCCACTCCCGCCCATAAACGCTTGCGCATGCCGTGCCTGTTCCTGCGTTGCCTAGTGCGCAGCATGGCGTGCGCGTGCCGCCCCGGCTTGTCCCAGACTACTGGTCCGCCACGCAGGCTGCCCGATGGCGGCGCCGATAGGCGGCGGGCGTGTGCCCGGTCTTGCGCCGCAACGCGCGGGTCAGCGCGCTCTGGTCGGCATAGCCGCTGTCCAGCGCCAGTTGCGCAATCGGTCGCTCGCCGTACGCCAGCTGCCGGCGCACCCAGTCCAGCCGCCGCGCCGACAGCCAGTCCTGCGGCGTGCGCCCCAGCGCCTCGCGAAACAGCGCATGCAGGCGGCTCACGCTCAGGTGCGCGGTCTCGGCCATGCGCTCCACCGGCCAAGGCTGGCCTGGAGCATCCTCGATGCACCGGCACAGTGCCTGCAGCCGTGTCCACGCGCGGCGCTGCGTGCACAACTGGCGTAGCGCCAGCGCTGCGCAGGCTTCGGCGCCGAAGCCCGTGCCAGTGCCGGGTTGCTCGCGATCGAGCGCGGCCAGCAGGCGTTGCAGGTCCGGCGGCAGGTCGAGGAAGGGCGCGCGCTGCAGGCGTTCGAGTGCAGCGTCGTCGAACACGGCCGCATCGCAGTCCAGCACCAGGAAGTGGTTGTCGCCATCGGCCGACTGCGCGTGCGCCGTGTGCGGTGCGACGACCGCTGCGCGGAACGCATCCAGGCGGCCGCCGCGTCCGCCCACCTCGATCTCCAGTTCGCCACGCAGCGGCAGCACGATCTGCACATGCGCGTGCTGGTGGGCGTAGCCGTCGCGGCCGTAGCTGCGCAGGCTCAGGGTGGGGGCGGGCGACATGGACGCTACGCTAGCGCGCTGGTGGCGGTGAGGGAAGGGTGGAGCGGCAGCCGATGCCTATCGGCGTGCTGCCGTTGTAGGAGCGGCTTCAGCCGCGACCAGCGGGTCCTCCAGATGGCGCCTGTCGCGGCTGAAGCCGCTCCTACAGTGGACTCATCGCGCGTCCGCGATCGTCGAATGGATGCGAGGTTGAGCGCTAGCGCGCGCGGCCGTGATGCGGCCGCACGCGCGCTGCGTCAGGCCGCGCCCTGGCCGCCGGTCCAGGTGTCGCGCAGGGTCACGCTGCGGTTGAACACCGGCGCGTCCGCGCGGTGGTCGTAGCGGTCGGCGACGAAGTAACCCGTGCGCTCGAACTGGAACGCCTGCTCCGGCGCGGCCTGCGCCGCGGCCGGCTCGACGTAGCCGCGCACGCTGCGCTTGGAGTCCGGGTTGAGGTAATCGCGGTAGGTCTTGCCGTCGGATTCGTCGTCGGGCTTTTCCACCGAGAACAGGCGGTCGTACAGGCGGATTTCCGCCTCCACCGCATGCGCCGCGCTGACCCAGTGGATGGTGCCCTTGACCTTGCGGTTGGCGCCTTCCATGCCCGGACGCGATTCCGGATCCAGCCAGCCGCGCAGCTCGACGATCTCGCCGGCCGCGTTCTTGATCACCTCGTCGACGCGGGCGATGCCGGCGCCACGCAGGCGCACTTCGCCGCCCGGCACCAGCCGCTTCCAGCCCTTGGGCGGGACTTCGGCGAAATCCTCGCGTTCGATCCACAGCTCGCGCGAGAACGGCACTTCGCGCTGGCCGAAGCTTTCGTCCTTGGGATGGTTGGAGAAGGTCAGCGTCTCGCTGTGGCCTTCCGGCAGATTGGCCAGCACCAGCTTGAGCGGGTCGATCACCGCCATGCGCCGCGGCGCGGCCGCATCCAGGTCCTCGCGCAGGCAGCCTTCCAGCACCGAGAAATCGATCACCGAGTTCTGCTTGCTGATGCCCACCCGGTCCACCAGCAGGCGCAGCGCCGCCGGCGTGTAGCCGCGCCGGCGCAGGCCCTGCAGGGTGTACATGCGCGGATCATCCCAGCCGTCGACCAACTGCTCGGCCACCAGCTGGGTCAGCTTGCGCTTGCTCATCACCGTGTAGTTGATGTTCAGGCGCGAGAATTCGATCTGCCGCGGCTTGGCCGCTTCGCGCGGCAGGCCCTTGTCCAGCAGCGGCTGCAGCAGCTCGGGATCGCCGGCCAGATCGACCTTGTCCACGCACCAGTCGTACAGCGGGCGGTGGTCTTCGAATTCCAGCGTGCACAGCGAGTGGGTGATGCCTTCCACCGCGTCGCCCAGCGAGTGCGCGAAGTCGTACATCGGATAGATCGGCCAGGCGTTGCCGGTGTTCTGGTGCTCGACGTGCTTGATCCGGTACAGCGCCGGGTCGCGCAGGTTGATGTTGCCGCTGGCCATGTCGATCTTGGCGCGCAGGGTGCGCGCGCCATCCGGGAACTCGCCGGCGCGCATGCGCCGGAACAGGTCCAGGTTCTCTTCGACGCTGCGCTCGCGGTACGGCGAATTGCGGCCCGGCTCGGTGAGGGTGCCGCGGTACTCGCGCACCTGCTCGGCGGAGAGGTCGCAGACGAAGGCGTGGCCGTCGCGGATCAGCTTCTCGGCCGCCAGGTAGTACACCTCGAAGTAGTCCGAGGCGTGGCGCAGTTCGGCCCAGTCGAAGCCCAGCCAGCGCACGTCGTCCTGGATCGCGGCGACGAACTCGGGGTCTTCCTTGGCCGGATTGGTGTCGTCGAAGCGCAGGTTGCAGCGCCCGGCGAACTCGGCGGCGATGCCGAAATCCAGGCAGATCGCCTTGGCGTGGCCGATGTGCAGATAGCCGTTGGGCTCGGGCGGGAAGCGGGTGCGGATGGCCGCGTGCTTGCCGTTGGCCAGGTCCTCGCGGACGATCTGGCGGATGAAGTCTTTCTTCTCTGCCGGGGCGGTGGCATCGGTGGCGGGGGTCTCGGACATGCGCGGGTCAACAAATTGGGTACGCAACAGTCTACAAGTAAACAAATATTTACCCCATGTTGGCGGCGGGTCCATGTTCCGGGGGGCGTCGCCCACGTGCGGGCTGGCGGTGGAGAGAGCGTCGACACATCAAACCGCGCGCTTCCGGCTAGCCGCCTTGCGCCCCGCCGCGTACGCTGCGGGTCCGTCCTTTCCAGAGATCGCGTCATGCCGCTTCCCCGTCTGGTCATCGGCGACAAGAACCTGTCTTCGTGGTCGCTGCGGCCGTGGCTGCTGCTGCGGCACTTCGCGGTGCCGTTCGAGGAAGTGCCGCTGCCGCTGAACACGCCCGAATTCGCCGTCCGCATCGGCGATTACTCGCCGACCGGGCGGGTTCCGGCGCTCTGGGACGGCGCGCTGCAAGTGTGGGATTCGCTGGCGATCTGCGAGTATGCCAACGAGCGCTGGCTAGGCGGCCGCGGCTGGCCGGCCGACCTGGTGGTGCGCGCGCAGGCACGGGCGGCGGCCTGCGAGATGCATTCCGGATTCCTGGCATTGCGCCGGCAACTGCCGATGCAGGCCTGCCGCGTGCCCGACGACCACCGCTGGGACACCGAGGCGCAGGCCGATATCGCGCGGATCGTGCAGCTGTGGGCCACGCTGCGCGACGCCCATGGTGCCGGCGGGGCGTTCCTGTGCGGCGACTTCGGCATCGTCGACGCGATGTTCGCACCGGTCGCGGTGCGCTTCGCCGGCTACGGCGTGCAAGTGCCGGCACCGGCCGCGCAGTACATGGCGGCCCTGGAGGCCTTGCCGGCCATGCGCGAATGGCGCGCCGGCGCAGCCGCCGAAGTCGCCGCGTGCGGCTGAGGGCGCGTCATGCAGATCGCCTATCGCGCCCAGCACCTGATCGATGCGCACCTGGCCAAGCACGCGCTGGAGGACGCCGGCATCACCGCATTCGTGTTCGGCGAGGCGCTGCTCGGCGGCGCCGGCGAACTGCCGTTCGGCGTGGTGCAGGTCTGCGTGGCCGACGAACTGCTGGAAAAGGCGCAGGAAGTGCTGATGGCAATGGGCCTGGGCGGGCAGGTGACGCGGGCGATGTAGTTGAGGGCTGGGATTGGGGATTCGGGATTGGGGATTCGCAAAAGCGGGCATGCGGCTCTTACGAATCCCCAATCCCGAATCCCCAATCCCGGCCTTCAATCGGCCCGCCAGCTTGAGCGCACGGCGGTTGCGTGCACCTTGAAAGCCGGGGCCGGCAGCGCCATCAAAGAGGCATCCCTTTCGATGCCAGGAGTCCGCGCCATGTTGGGAATCGGTGCCTTCAAGCAGCGCCTGCCGCGCCCGGGCGAAAGCCTGCCCGGCCGCGCCGAGCCGCTGCCGCTGCACAACCGCCATTTCGTCAACGGCCACCCGCTGCGCGACGCCTTCGCCGGCATGGAGCAGGTGCAGTTCGGCCTGGGCTGTTTCTGGGGCGCAGAGCGCAAGTTCTGGTCGCTACCCGGGGTGTTCAGCACCGCGGTCGGCTACGCCGGTGGCGAAACGCCCAACGCCACCTACCGAGAAGTGTGCTCCGGGCAGACCGGGCACACCGAGGCGGTGCTGGTGGTCTACGATCCGCAGGCGGTGAGCTTCGAGCAATTGCTGCAGACCTTCTGGGAAAGCCACGATCCGACCCAGGGCATGCGCCAGGGCAACGACACCGGCACCCAGTACCGCTCGGCGATCTACTGCAGCACGCAGGCGCAGTACGACGCGGCCATCGCCAGCCGCGATGCCTATCAGCAGCGCCTGCGTGCGGCCGGCTACGGCGAGATCACCACCGAGATCCTGTTCCCGGCGCCGCCGTTCTACTACGCCGAGGACGAGCACCAGCAATACCTGGCCAAGAATCCGGGCGGCTACTGCGGATTGGGCGGCACCGGGGTGACCTGTCCGCTCGGCCTGGAGGCCTGAGTCAGCGCGGCGCGCATGCGTCGGCTGATATTGCGCGCGCCGGTCTCAGCCGGCGCGCGCTGCGTCACACGAATTCGGCAGCGAACATCTGCTGCACCTGCGCGATCTGTTCCTCGCGGTCCGGATGCAGCTGGCGCAGGCATTCCAGCGCGAAACTGACTGGGCTCGTGCCGGGTGCGGTGATCAGTCCGCCGGCATTGACCGCTTTGCGCTCCAGGTAATGCGCGGTGCCGGCATAGACCCCCACGTGCTCACGCAGGAACGCCTCGGAATTGCTGGTGTGCGCCCGCGTATCCAGCAGCCCGGCGTAGCCCAGCGCGATGGTGGCGCCACAGATCGCCGCCACCGCGCGGCCGGCGTCGATGCGTTGCTGCAGCAACGCGCTGAGCCCGGGAATCTCGCCGGCCTGCCAGCGCTCGCTGCCCGGCAACAGCCACAGGTCCGCATCCAGCGGCGACAGGTCCGACAACGCGTACTCCGGGTACAGGTTCAGCCCGCCGATCGAGGTCAGCGGCTTGCCGTCGATGCTCGCGATCTGGATCTCGTCGCCGAACCAGGCCCGCGCCGCCGGCAGGATGGTGCCGATCTCCCAATCCGCCACGCCGTCGACCATCACTACCGCGATCGTTGCCATTGCCGTTCCTCTGCTGTGGAGCACGGAGCATAGCCGGCGAAAAGTTGCGGCGGCGCCAAGGCGTGCCGACCGTGTCGTCGCTAATTTGCGCTGCGCCTGCACTTGTTTTGCAGCGTTGCGCAGCGCAGTCGACTCTCCCGACGGGATCGAGCCGGCAATCGGCAGCCACGCGGACACCCGCATCGCCCATTCCCTATTCCCGTTTCCCCATTCCCGGCAAAAAAAGAGCGGCGTTGCCGCCGCTCGGAGGTCGTGCCTTGCAAGCCGCGGTCAGGCAGCCAGCTTGTGCCGGATCGTGTCGCGCAGCGCCTGCAGGTCCTTGGCGAAGGTGTCGATGCCGCTGGCCAGCTTCTCGGTCGCCATCGGGTCGGCGGCCAGGTCGGCGGCGAACTGCTTGGCGTCGATCGGCACGATCTGCGCGCCGTCGGCCTGGCCGGGCGAGAGCTTGCGCGCCAGCTCGCCATGGTCGGCGTCGAGCTTTTCCAGCAGGTCCGGCGAGATCGTCAGGCGGTCGCAGCCGGCCAGCGCCTCGATCTGCGCGGTGGAACGGAACGAGGCGCCCATCACCACCGTCTGCGAACCGCGACGCTTGAATTCGTCGTAGACCCCGCGCACGAACCGCACGCCCGGGTCTTCGTCGATGTTGGCCGGGGTCTGCCCGTTGGCCACGTACCAGTCCAGGATGCGGCCGACGAACGGCGAGATCAGGAACACGCCGGCCTCGGCGCAGGCCAGCGCCTGGGTGCGGTTGAAGATCAGCGTCAGGTTGCAGTCGATGCCGTCCTTCTGCAGCTGGCGCGCGGCTTCGATGCCTTCCCAGGTCGCGGCGACCTTGATCAGGACCTTGTCCTTGGAGACGCCACGTTCGGCGTACATGGCGATGAACTTGTGCGCCTTGGCGATGGTGGCGGCGGTGTCGTGGGCCAGGTCGGCGTCCACTTCGGTGGACACGCGCCCGGGCACCAGCGCGCTGAGCTTGCTGCCCACGCCGATGGTCAGGCGGTCGGCGATCTCGTCGACCAGGGCGGCGTGGTCGCCGTCCTGGCTGCGCGCCCAGGCCAGCGCCTCGTCGATCAGCTCGGCGTAGACCGGCAGGTCCAGGGCTTTCTTCACCAGGGTCGGATTGGTGGTGCAATCGACCGGCTTGAGCCGCTTGATCGCATCGTAGTCGCCGGTATCGGCCACGACCACGGACAACTCGCGCAGCTGAGCCAGCTTGGAAGGAGCGGAAGACGTCATCGATAGTTCTCGGAACGGGTGGAGTGAAGGATAAGCCCGCGCACGTTAACCCGCCGCGTGCGCGAAGTCGCTTGCCGGCTGCACCGCGAGCACGCGCAGCCGCAGCGCGCGGCCGCCGGGGGCCTGCCAGTCGATCGACTGGCCCACGGCCAGGCCGAGCAGGGCGCTGCCGACCGGCGCCAGCACCGAGATGCGGCCTTGCGCGGCATCGGCTTCGTGTGGATAGACCAGGGTCAACTGGTGGCGTTCGCCGTGCAGTTCGTCTTCGCATTCCACGCGCGAGTGCATGGTGACGATGCCGGTGGGAATCTGTTCGGGCGGCACCACGGTGGCGCGGCCGAGTTCTTCGCCCAGCGCGAGCGCGGCCGGGTGCTGCTTCAGTGCGGGCGATTCGAGCAAGGCCTCCAGACGGGCCAGGTCGTGGCTGGACACGATCAGCGAAGGGGGCAGGCCGCTTTGCGGTTGAGAGGACATGGCAAACTCCTTGGGTCATGAAAAAGGCGGCGCTGCGAGGCGCCGCCGGGATGGCGCTGGCTGTCGCACGCGGTCGGCCATTGGGCCGATCGCAATGCTCAGACAGCAGGCATGGGGGATTGTCGCATCGTCCGGCCGTACCGGACGTTAGCGCCGCCGGCGCCGATTGCCGCGACGCTGCCGCGCTGGGCTCAGAGTGCGGCGACGCGTGGCGGCGCGTCGGCGACGGGGGCGGTGGCTGCGCTAGGCGCGGCCTTGGCCGACAGCAGCGCTTCGGGCAGCGTCTTGAACAGCGTCGCCAACTGCTCCAGGAAATCGCTCATCGCCGAGCTGCGGCGCCACAGCATCGCGATGCGCCGGCTCGGGCCGGAGGCATCGTCGAAGCGCAGCAGATGGATGTTGGACGAGTTGGTCACCGGCGGCTGCACCGCCAGCAGCGGCAGCAAGGTCACGCCGACATTGGCGGCCACCATCTGCCGCAGCGTTTCCAGGCTGGTGGCCTGGAATTCGGCTTTTTCCAGCGCGCCGGACAGGTGGCACACGTCCAGGGCCTGCTCGCGCAGGCAATGGCCATCTTCAAGCAGCAGCAGCCGTTGCTGATGCAGTTCGCTCAGGCTCAGGGAATCGCGCTTGGCCAGCGGATGGGTATCGGGCACCGCCAGCACGAACGGTTCCTCGAACAGGAATTCGGTGTGCAACTGGTCGTCGTGCAGCGGCAGCGCGAGCAGCGCCGCATCCAGCCGGCCTTCGCGCAACCGGGTCAGCAGCACGTCGCTCTTTTCCTCGATCAGCAGCAGCTCCAGTTGCGGGAAGCGCTCGCGGATGCCCGGGATCACGTGCGGCAGCAGGTACGGGCCCAGCGTCGGGAAGATGCCCAGGCGCACCGTGCCCGCTTCCGGGTCCTGACTGCGCCGCGCCGCTTCCTTCATCTGCTCGATCTCGGCGACGATGCCGCGCGCGCGGCTGGCCGCCTCGCGCCCGGCCGGGGTCAGCATGACCTTGCGCGGCGCGCGCTCGACCAGCGGCACGCCCAGTTCGTCCTCGAGCTTCTTGATCTGCGTGGACAGCGTCGGCTGGCTGACGAAACAGGCCGCCGCGGCGCGCCCGAAATGCTTGTGATCGGCCAGCGCCACCAGGTATTTCAGATCACGCAGGTTCATCGGCAGGTTCCTTGGCGGTGCGCTCGGCGTGGGGCCAGTCGCCCCCTGGACAGCATAGGCCCCGCGCCGGGTCGCGGCGCGGGGCGGTCGCGGATCAGGCCGCTTCGGCGACCGCGCTGCTGACCGGCGCACTGCTGCGGATCAGGTGGTCGAACGCGCTCAGCGCCGCCTTGGAGCCTTCGCCCATGGCGATGATGATCTGCTTGTACGGCACCGTGGTGGCATCGCCGGCGGCGAACACGCCGGGCAGCGAGGTCTGGCCGCGGTCGTCGACTACGATCTCGCCGCGCGGCGACAGCGCCACCGTGCCCTGCAGCCATTCGGTGTTGGGCAGCAGGCCGATCTGCACGAAAATGCCTTCCAGCGCCACACGGTGGACGTCGCCGCCAACGCGGTCCCTGTAGACCAGGCCGGTGACCTTGCTGCCGTCGCCGAGCACTTCGGTGCTCTGCGCGTTGACCAGGATGTCCACGTTGCCCAGGCTGCGCAGCTTGCGCTGCAGGACTTCGTCGGCGCGCAGCTTGCCGTCGAACTCGACCAGGGTCACGTGGCTGACGATGCCGG
Source organism: Xanthomonas sp. DAR 34887 (assembly GCF_041245805.1). Classification (NCBI taxonomy): domain Bacteria; kingdom Pseudomonadati; phylum Pseudomonadota; class Gammaproteobacteria; order Lysobacterales; family Lysobacteraceae; genus Xanthomonas; species Xanthomonas tesorieronis. Next base: position 4,111,494 of record NZ_CP162490.1, on the reverse strand, counting down.
CCAGATCGATCGCCGCTTCCACGCCGGAATTGCCGCCGCCGATCACCGCCACGCGCTTGCCCTTGAACAGCGGGCCGTCGCAATGCGGGCAGTAGGCCACGCCCTTGTTGCGGTACTGGTCCTCGCCGGGCACGTTCATCTGCCGCCAGCGCGCGCCGGTGGACAGGATCACGCTGCGGCTCTTCAGCGACGCGCCGTTGGCCAGCTTGATCTCGACCAGGCCGTCGGCGCCGGCCGGAATCAGCTGCTCGGCGCGCTGCAGGTTCATGATGTCCACGTCGTACTGGCGCACGTGCTGCTCCAGCGCCGCGGCCATCTTCGGGCCTTCGGTCTCCTGCACCGAAATGAAGTTCTCGATCGCCATGGTGTCCAGCACCTGGCCGCCGAAGCGCTCGGCCGCCACGCCGGTGCGGATGCCCTTGCGCGCGGCATAGATCGCCGCCGACGCGCCGGCCGGGCCGCCGCCGATCACCAGCACGTCGAACGGCGCCTTGGCCGCGATGTTGGCCGCATCGCGCTTGGCCGCGCCGGTATCGAGCTTGGCCACGATCTGCTCCAGGCTCATGCGGCCCTGGTCGAACACCTCGCCGTTGAGATATACGGTGGGCACCGACATGATCTGCCGCGCCTCCACCTCGTCCTGGAACAGTGCGCCGTCGATCGCCACATGCTTGATGTTCGGATTCAGCACCGCGGCCAGGTTCAGCGCCTGCACCACGTCCGGGCAGTTCTGGCAGGACAGCGAGAAATAGGTTTCGAACACGTATTCGCCGGGCAGGTTGCGCACCTGCTCGATGACCTCGGCGGTGGCCTTGGACGGATGCCCGCCGACCTGCAGCAGCGCCAGCACCAGCGAGGTGAACTCGTGGCCCAGCGGCAGCCCGGCGAAGCGCAGGTGGATGTCGTGGCCGGGGCTGGTCAGCGCGAACGACGGGGTGCGCTCGCCGCTGTCGCGGTGCACGTCCAGGCTGATCTTGTCGGACAGCAGCACCAGGTCTTCGAGCAGGTCGAGCATCTCGCGCGACTTGGCGCCGTCGTCGACCGACGCGGTGATGTGGATGGGCCGAACGACCCGCTCCAGGTAAGCCTTCAACTGGGTTTTCAGATCGGCATCCAACATGGCGGACTCCTGGCGATGGGCAAAGCGAAGGGAAGGCGTTGCTGCCGCAGGGGCAGACCGCCGTAAAGAATTGGGAGGAGGGGTGAACCGCAGCCGGCGCGCGCTGCCGGTGGCTGGCGTGAGGCGGGCGTAGCGGCCGCGACGCGGGCTGCGGTTCACCCCCACCCCCGCCGAAGCGGCGGAGATGGGAGTGGGGCGCGGCTTAGATCTTGCCGACCAGGTCCAGCGACGGCTTCAGGGTCTTTTCGCCTTCCTTCCACTTGGCCGGGCACACTTCGCCCGGGTGCGAGGCGACGAACTGCGCGGCCTTGAGCTTGCGCAGGGTCTCGGTGACGTCGCGGGCGATCGCGTTGTCGTGGATTTCGAGGGTCTTGATCACGCCTTCCGGGTTGATCACGAAGGTGCCGCGCAGGGCCAGGCCTTCCTCGTCGATGTGCACGCCGAACGCGCGGGTCAGCTGGTGGGTCGGGTCGCCGACCAGCGGGAACTGCGCCTTGCCGACGGCCGGCGAAGTCTCGTGCCACACCTTGTGCGAGAAGTGGGTGTCGGTGGTGACGATGTAGACCTCGGCGCCGATCTTCTGGAACTCGGCGTAGTTGTCGGCGGCGTCTTCCACTTCGGTCGGGCAGTTGAAGGTGAAGGCGGCCGGCATGAAGATCAGCACCGACCACTTGCCCTTCAGGTCCGCGTCGGTGACTTCGATGAATTCGCCGTTCTTGTAAGCGTTGGCCTTGAACGGCTGGACCTGGGTGTTGATCAGAGACATGGAGTTTCCTCGTGGTTGCGAAGGGGGACGGGGGATAGAACGAGGCTCATGATAGGAGGGGGCGATAGATACCTCAAATCGATTGATGGAATTGAATAGATAGGTCGTGCCTATCGCTATTCAAGCCTGGCTCTTTGCTGCGCTGCGGGGGAACGCGCAGGTCCGACGTTCTACCACGTTGGCTTTTCCGGACCGCTGCGGCATCGTGACGTCGATGAACGCCCCCACCTCCGAGTCCCTGTTGCGCGCGGCTAGCGCGCAAATCGACCGCGCCGACGCCGAAGCCTTGCTGGTCCACGCCCTGCAGCGCGACCGCGCCTGGCTGTTCGCGCACGCCCGCGACCCGCTGCCCGCCGATGCCGCCGAGCGCTTCGGCGCCCTGCTGGCGCGGCGCGCGCAGGGCGAGCCGGTGGCCTACCTGACCGGCCGCCGCGGTTTCTGGACGCTGGACCTGGCGGTCGGCCCGGCCACGCTGATCCCGCGCGCCGACACCGAGCGCCTGGTGGAACTGGCGCTGGAGCGCCTGGACACGGTGCCGGGCCGCCGCGCCGCCGACCTGGGCACCGGCAGCGGCGCCATCGCGCTGGCGCTGGCCAGCGAGCGGCCGCAGGCGCAGGTGCTGGCCACCGACCTGAGCGAAGCGGCGCTGGCGGTGGCGCACGCCAATGCGCGTGCGCACGGCCTGCACAACGTCCGCTTCGCCCACGGCCCCTGGCTGGCGCCGCTGGCCGGCCAGCGTTTCGACCTGATCGCCAGCAATCCGCCGTACATTGCCGCCGGCGACCCGCATCTGGCGCAGGGCGACCTGCGCTACGAACCGGCCAGCGCACTGGCATCCGGTGCCGACGGGCTGGACGACATCCGCATCATCGCCGCCGGCGCATCGGCGCACCTGCTGCCGGGCGGCTGGCTGCTGCTGGAGCATGGCTGGGAGCAGGGCGAGGCCGTGCGCGCGCTGCTGGCCGATGCGGGCTTCGATGCCGTGGCGACCCACCAGGACCTGGAAGCGCGCGACCGGGTCACGTTGGGGCGTTGGCTGGCTGATTGAGGCGATCGCTGACGGCTGCGTCTGGATGCAGGCGCGGGCGGTGCCGCCGCTTCCTCGCTAAAATCGGGTTTTTCCGCAGGAACCGCCATGCGTACGCTATATCCCGAGATCGAACCGTTCGACAGCGGCATGCTGCCGGTGGACGCGCGCCACACGCTGTACTACGAACAGTGCGGCAACCCGCAGGGCAAGCCGGTGGTGCTGCTGCACGGCGGGCCGGGCGGCGGTTGCAATACCAAGATGCGCCGCTTCCACGATCCGGCCAAGTACCGCATCGTACTGTTCGACCAGCGCGGCGCCGGCCGCTCCACGCCGCATGCGGACCTGGTCGACAACACCACCTGGGATCTGGTCGCCGACATCGAGAAGCTGCGCGAAACGCTCGGCATCGAACGCTGGCAGGTGTTCGGCGGCAGCTGGGGCTCGACCTTGGCGCTGGCCTATGCGCAGACCCATCCGCAGCGCGTCACCGAGCTGGTGCTGCGCGGCATCTTCATGCTGCGCCGCTGGGAACTGGAGTGGTTCTACCAGGAAGGCGCCAGCCGTCTGTTCCCCGATGCCTGGGAACACTACGTCGCGGCGATCCCGCCGGTGGAGCGCGCCGACCTGATCTCCGCCTTCCACCGCCGCCTGACCAGCGACGACCAGGCCACGCGCCTGGCCGCGGCGCGCGCGTGGAGCGTGTGGGAAGGCGCCACCAGCTTCCTGCACGTGGATGCGGATTTCGTCAGCGGCCACGAGGACGCGCAGTTCGCGCTGGCGTTCGCGCGCATCGAGAACCACTACTTCGTCAATGGCGGCTTCTTCGAGGTGGAAGACCAGTTGCTGCGCGACGCGGGCAGGATCGCCGACATCCCCGGGGTGATCGTGCAGGGCCGCTACGACGTGGTGTGCCCGCTGCAGAGCGCGTGGGAGCTGCACAAGGCGTGGCCGAAGGCGACGCTGCAGATCACGCCGAGCGCCGGCCATTCCGCGTTCGAGGTGGAGAACGTCGACGCCCTGGTGCGCGCCACCGACGCCTTCGCCTGAGGCCGGCACGCCGTGTGCCGCATCGGCGGCGCACGGCATGCGGCAACGCCCGCACCGTCTGCCCGGTTCCGGCCGGCCGCGCGGCATCCGCCATCGGCTTGCGCCTGCGCGTGGCCGTCGCTGCCGGTTGTGGCGCCCCCCTCAGCCCTTCCTTTTTGCCGCGTTTGCCCGGTGATACATGCGATCGACTTCGAACACGCCGCCGCGCTGCGATTCGGCATGGCCTTCGGCGCGGATATGCACGCGCAGGCTGTCCGCATCCTGCGCATCGGCGGTGTAGCGGTAGGACACGCGGATGCCGTTGCTGGTGCTGATTTCCACCACCATGCCGTCGGGATTGTCGTGCAGCAGCGCCTGCACCCCGGGCGCGATCTGCACGCGCGCGCCGGACAGCGGCAGGATCACCACCTCGCTGCTGTCAGGGCGGCCGAACACCACCGATTCGCGGGTGCGGTACAGCAGCAGCGTGTCGCTCAGCGGCGCGGCGAAGTCCATCTCCGGACGCAGCATCTGCAGCGGACCGTTGGAACGGCGTGCGCCGGATCCACCGCCGGGAGGGCCGCCCGGCGGGCCGCCTTCGCCGCCTGGACCGCCCGGTGGGCCGCCGCGACCGCCGCCGGGGCCTTCGCCGTCGGGCGCGGGGCCGCCAGAGCCCTTTTGCCGCGGCAGCGCGCGTTCGGCGGCCTTTTCGGCCTGCTTGGCGGCTTTTTTGTTGGCCTTGGCATCGGCCTGCCATTGCGTCGGCGGGTCGGTGGCCACCTGTTGCGCGAACGCCGGGACCTGCAGCATCAGCACCAGCAGCAGAAGAGGTGGACAGCGACGGCGAACGGGCACGGCAAAACTCCGACTGGCGACGAGTCCGGCGATGCTAAGGGGCGGCGTTTGCGCGCTCTTGCCGTGGTGTGTCGGCGCCGGCCATGCAGCGCGCGCCGCTTCTTTCGCGACGGGACCATGGCGCTTTTCGGGAAGAGCTGGTCGGCGGGGTGACGAAGGCGCTGGCGAAGTGCCGACAGTGCGCTGCAGTCGGGACTGAAGTCCCTCCCACAAATGCCGGCCTGTCCGTCGCGACCGATGCTCGGCCAGCCGCGACCAATGCTCCGATCCCGCACGTCACTGCGGGATGAGGCGGCTACGCCTGGGGCGAAAGCGCCCTACAGGTAAAGACCCTCGGTTTGCAGCGCCGCCGCGCCGTTGCTGGCGCCCCCCGCGGCGCTGGCAGGACGCGGATCCAGCCGGGCCTGGTCGGTCTCGTCGGTCCACACCACGAACGATTCCAGCGTGTTGTAGCCGAAGGTGTTGCTGATCGCCACGTCTGCGGCGTCGCGGCCGCGCGCGATCAGCACCCGGCCGATGCGCGGCAGGTTGTGGCGCGCGTCGAAGGTGTACCACTGCCCGTCCAGGAACGCCTCGAACCAGCCGGAGAAATCCATCGGCGCCGTCGAGGCGGGCACGCCGATGTCGCCCAGATAGCCGGTGCAGTAGCGCGCCGGGATGTTCATGCAGCGGCATAGCGCGATCGCCGCGTGGGCGAAGTCGCGGCACACGCCGCGGCCTTCCTGCAGCGCCTGCGCCGCGCTCTTGGTCGGCCGCGCGTGCTCGTAGCCGAATTCGATCTGCGCATGCACGTAGTCGCAGATCGCCTGCACCCGCGCCCAGCCGGTCGGCGCGGTGCCGAACAGGTCCCAGGCCATGCCGCTGAGCAGGTCGGTCTCGCAGTAGCGGCTGCCGAGCAGGTACATTAGGGTGTCGTCCGGCAACTGCTCCACCGGGGTCTGCTGTGCGTCATAGCGGTACTGGTCGGGCAGGCCGCTGTCGCGCACCACCGCGTCGGCGCGCAGGGTCAGCAGGCCGGCCGGGGCCAGCATGCGCGTGCAGCTGTTGCCGAACTGGTCGCGATAGCCGCGCAGCGGGATCGCCGGTTCGGTCTGCAACGCGGTGGCCACGACGATGTCGGTGCGGCGGCTGTCGTGGATGTCGAGCATCGCCAGCACCGGGGTCGGCTGCAGGAAACGGTAGCGGATCTCGTAGCCGAGGCGGATGAGCATGGGGGCAGGGGTCCGGTGCATGCAGCGAGGGGGCGCCCGATTGGACGGCAATGCACCGAGAGTGCGCAGCCTGCGCTCAGCCCGGTGTGAAGGCAGCTTGCAACCGATTCAGCATGCTGAGCAAGCGCTGCGCCCATTGCCGTTGGCCTGCCGGGTCGGCGATCAGGTCCTGGCGGATCTCCAGTTCCACGTGCGCCAGGCCGCGCGCCTCGGCATGCACCGGGATCGCGTAGTCGGTGGCGTCGCTGACCGAATACGGCTGGTTGTCGCCGACCACCAGGCCCGGCTCGGCGCGCAGTTCGGCCAGCAGCGCGTGCGCGAAGCGGGTGTCGCGCTGGTACAGCACGCCGGCATGCCAGGGCCGCGACTGGCCCGCCATCGTCGGAGTGAAGCTGTGCATCGCGATCAGGATGGTGGCCAGGCCGGCGTCGCGGCGCCGGTCCAGTTCCGCGGCGATGCGCGCGTGGTAGGGCGCGAAGATCTCGCGGGCGCGCGCCGCGCGCGCGGCGGCGTCCAGCCCCTGGTTGCCGGGCACCACGGTGCCATCGCTGACCTCGGCGATCGAACCCGGCGCCGACAGCGGCCGGTTGCAGTCGATCACCAGTCGCGAATAGGTCTGCAATATCACGAACGCATCCAGCGCCTGCGCCAGCTCGGCAGTGACGCCGGCGATGCCGATGTCCCAGCCGATGTGCCGGTCCAGTTCGCGCTGCGGCAGGCCCAGACCGGCCAGCGCCTGCGGGACCTGTTGCCCGGCGTGGTCGGCGATCAGCAGGTAGGGCGAACGGCCCTGCGCCTGGAGTACCCGATAGGGCGGCGGATCGCCGGCGCCGAGCAGGGACGGCGCGGCGGCGTTCGCGGTTCGGTCAGCCACGCGGGGTGCCGTCCAACTGGTGCTCGATCATCCACAACCCGGCCCACAGCTTGGCGTCCAGTTCGTAGCCTTCGCCCATCTTCTGCACCAGCCAGGCCGCCGCGCGGGCGCGCGGCACCGTGTGCACGGTGATGTCCTCGCTGGCGTCGCCGCCGCCGTCGCCGACCTTGCGCAGGCCGCTGGCGCGAACGAAGGCGACCTTTTCGTTGCTGGCGCCGGAAGAGGTCGGGCCGATCATCAGGACCTCGGCGTGGTCGGCGGTCCAGCCGGTTTCTTCTTCCAGTTCGCGCACCGCCGACACCTCGATCGATTCGCCCGCGTCGATGTCGCCGACCAGCCCGGCCGGCATCTCGATGGTGCGCGCCTGCAGCGGCACGCGGAACTGTTCGACGAACAGCACCTCGTCGTCCGGCGTCACCGCGACGATGATCGCGGCCAGGCCGCCGGCGTGCACGCGTTCGGAATATTCCCAGGTGCCGCGCACCACCATGCGCTGGTATTTGCCTTCGTAGACGACGCGGGGCGGGGAATCTTGGCGGGTCATGGCTGGCGTTCGCTCTGCTGAGGAAGGAAGAGGGCGCCGCGGTTCGCGATCACCCGATGACCGAAGTGTAGGGCCTTCGACGTCGCGACGATGCCATGGCGCCGCGCGCCGCGTGCCGTGTTCGCTGAGGGCAGAGCGCCAGGCGCCATGAGCGGCACGCTACCGCTTCGCCGGGAAGGCATGCGCGGCGTCGTGCTCGCGCAGTACGTCGATGAAGGCGCGCAGCGCGGCGGGGACGTGGCGGTGGCCAGGGTAGTAGAGGCATAGCCCGGGGAATCGAGGACACCAGTCCTCCAGCGCGGCGACCAGGTCGCCCTGCGCCAGATGGTGGGCGATCCAGGCCTCGTGGGTCGAGATCAGGCCGACGCCCGCCAGCGCGGCGCCGATCAGCAGCGTGGAACTGTCCAGCGTCACGAAACTGTGCACAATTTGCAGCGGACATGCGCGCGAACGGCTGCTTCTAAGGAGAACATCGTGAAAGCACTATTCAGCGCAACCTCTACATCTACAGCAATCGCACTGGTGCTTGCTGCGTGTAATCCGCAGCCGACAACGCAACAGCAAGCGTCAGAGCCGGCGGCGTCCCCAACGGCACCGGCTAAGGGTGCCATCGTACCTGGCGCGGAAAACGTCGAGGTGCCTAGTCGCTACGCGCTTCAACCGAACGAGCAGGTGCCAGTGGCTCAGAGCTGGGAAACTTATCTGGGTAGCTTATCGGCAGAGGATCGCCAGTACGTCGCATCTTTCAATGCGAAATATGCTGGCGTGCTGGAGTTCGCCTCGCCCGATGAGCTGAAGCGGATGGCCGCGTTGGGTATTCCTTTGCCCTCGGAGATTCTGGAGAGCAGGATGCTTACGGATAGCGAGCTCAAAGCCATGGCGAGCTCGGGCAACATCAAGGCACAGATGCTCTATGCAGATCGGGCGATCACCTCGGCGAGTGCAGCGCCGTCGGCGGTCAAGGATTCCAGCTCCGGCACCGGTCCTGCGCTCGACGCCATTTTGCTTGCGGCCAAGGTGGCGCAGTCCGATCCCAGTCCCTTCGGTGCCTATCTCGATGGACGTGCGCGCTACGAGCTGGGCGTGGATCGGGCCCCGGAGTACATGGCAGGCGCGCTGGTGGCCGCACAGCAGCGCGGTGACACTCGTGCCACGGCGATGCTCAACACGTTCTCGCAGAACAACCCGGAAATGAGAGCATCCACCGTAAACAGCGTCGCGCAGAGCCTGAGCGTTCAGCCCAGGCAGTGAGGTCGGCAGGCCCTGTTATTAGACAGGGCCTGCTTTGGGCTTCGGGGTCTACTCGCCGACCGCCGCCAACCCCGCCGCCTGCACCAGGCGGCGTCGGGTCAGCGGGCCGAAGCGCAGCGCTTCGCACAGGCCGTGCAGCATGTCGGCGTCGGCTTGGCCGCGGGCGAAGCCGGGTGCGGCCGAGTGCAGCGGCGCGTCCAGGGCGATGGTGGCCAGTTGCCGCCACAGCAGTGCGTGCTCGCGCTGCTCGCGCAGGCGCACCGCCATCTGTGCCGCGCCGCGCAGGCGCAGGAACGCCACTTCGTCGATGCGCGCCAGCAGCGTGTCCAGGTCGCCGAAATGCGCCAGCAGGATCGCCGCGGACTTGGCGCCGATGCCGGTGACGCCGGGAATGTTGTCGATCGCGTCGCCGGTCAGCGCCAGGTAGTCGGCGATCTGGTGCGCGTGCACGCCGTGCCGCGCCTTGACCCCGGCCAGGCCCCAGCGCTGGCCGCGCGCGTAGTCCCACTGTTGGTCGAGATCGAGCAGCAGCAGTTGCGACAGGTCCTTGTCGGCGGACACGATCACGCCGTGGAAGCCGCCGCCGCGCATGCTGTGCAGGGCGCTGCCGATCAGGTCGTCGGCCTCGTAGTCGTGATGCGCCAACACGCCCAGGCCGAGCGCCGCGCACAGCGCCTTGCAGTGCGCGAACTGGCGCCGCAGCGCGTCCGGCGCCGGCGCGCGGTTGGCCTTGTAGGCCGGGTACAGGCGATTGCGGAAGCAGCTGTCCAGCGCTTCGTCGAAGGCGATCGCGATGTGCTGCGGGCGCTCGCGTTCGAGCAGGTCGAGCAGGAAGCGGGCGAAGCCGTGCACCGCGTTGGTCGGCCAGCCCTGCGCGTCCTGGAACTCGTCGGGGATCGAGTGCCAGGCGCGGAACACGTACAGGCTGGCATCGACCAGATACAGCGGCCGCGTCGGTGCCGCTGCGTTCACGGCGTCCAATCGCTCAGCAGCTGCTGCGGATCCGGACGCTCGCGCTCCGGCACCTGCATGCGCGGCGTGCCGATATGGATGAACCCGGCGATGCGTTCGTTCTCGGCCAGGCCCAGCCGCGCCGCCACCGCGTCGTCGTAAGCCATCCAGGCGGTCAGCCACTGCGCGCCGAAGCCGTAGGCCTGCGCCGCCTGCAGCAGCGCGAAGCAGACCGAGCCGGCGGTCAGCCATTGCTCGATCTCCGGCACTTTCGCCTCGCGCTGCAGCCGCGCGATCACCGCGATCGCCAGCGGCGCGTGCGCGAAGCGTTCGCGATCCTTCTCCACCGCGGCGGGCGGCGCCCCCGGGTCGCGCTGCAGCGTGCGCTCGGCCAGGAAGTCGCCCAACGCCAGGCGCGCCTGGCCGGCGATGCGCAGGAACCGGAACGGCACCAGCTTGCCGTGATCGGGCACGCGCACCGCCGAGCGCAGCATGGCCAGCAGGGTCGCCGCGTCGGGTCCCGGCTCGCCCAATTGCTTGGATGGCACCGAGCGGCGCTCATCCAGCGCTTGCAGCGAATGAAGTGTGCGCATAGTCTCGATTCCGTGGGGCGGGCGCCGGATTATAGTCGCGTGCCCAAAAGCGGCAGCGGATGCCGCGGTTACACGGAGAGTCAAGCTTCATCCTCGATCTGCCGCTAACTTCCGAATTGACATCGGTCTCACTTGCGCTTGCGTATCACTCTGCCATGACAATCGCCGAATTTGCCGAGGAGCTGCTGCCCAGCCGCAACTCGGACCTGCTCGATCAGGTCCGGGACGTGGTGTCGGTGCCGCTCGCCGGGGCGTTCGGCGAGGTGCTGGACGTGCTCGCCGATGCGCTGTTCCGCATAGCCGAGCGCGCGGGGCCGACGCAGAACGACTATTTCGAGGCGATCCAGCTGCTGCGGCAGCAGCGCGAGCCGATCGCGGCGCGCTTCCGCGGCCACCTGGCGCAGGCCTGGCAGGCCCTGGAAGCCGGTCGCCCGCTGTCGGTGGAGCGCACCCTGGCACGCGAGCGCGGCGATCTGAGCCTGGTCTCCGAACAGGAACTGGACGTCCGCCTGGCCGTGCGCAACCTGGCCGGCGCGATCCAGCACCGCTGGCGCCCGGAACTGATGCGGCTCAACCGGTTCCTCGGTTTCATCGCCGGCGGCCAGCGTATCGATGCCGACAACAACCCGTTCGGTCCCGAGCACGTCGGTGCGGCGGTGTATGCGGCGCTGCACGGACTGGTACTGGCGCCGCAGGTGCAACTGGCGATCGTCAAGATCTGCGAACAGGAGCTGCAGGAGCGCGTCGGCGAGCTGTACGCGCGGCTGGAGCAGCGCCTGGACCAGGTCGCGCGGGCGCGCTCGCTGCCGCAGGGGCGCGCCCGCCGCCGCGCGATCCCGCGCAACGGCGCCAGCGGCGACGACGCGGCGCCCGACTGGATCACCCGGTTCTTCGAGAGCTGGCATGCCGCCGCGCCGCTGTCGGCCGCGCAGCGCCGCGCCGCGCGGGTGCTGGACGCGCACGCCCGCGACGAGCAGGAGGTGCTGCCGCCGGCGCTGCGCGCCTTGCTGCACGAAGCGCAGCCGGTCGCCTCAGACCCTGACGACGATGCGCGCCGCAGCCTGTCGCCGCGCGAACTGCTGTCGGTGCTGTCGCTGCTGCAGACCACGCCGCTGGCCGGCTTCGCCGCGATCGTCGAACACGGCGGACCGCTGGCGCAGGGGCTGCGGCGGCAGGTGGTAGCGACCGGCGCGTCGCTGGGACTGGACCCGGCCAGCACGCGCCTGGAGCCGGCCGACGCGGACACGCTGGACCTGGTCGGCCTGCTGTTCGAGGTCATGCTCGACGAGTGCGTGCTGCAACCGGCGCAACGCGAACTGCTCGGACAGATGCTGGTGCCGCTGGCCAAGGTGGCGCTGATCGACGGCCGCCTGTTCGTGCGCGACGGGCATCCGGCGCGGCGCCTGCTCAATCTGCTGGCCGACGCCTGCGACGGCAATGCCGGCGAGAGCGCGATCGAGCAGGTGCTGCAGGCGCAGGCGCAGGCGGTGGTGGAGCGGGTGGTGAGCGAGTTCGACGAGCACCTGGCGGTGTTCCTGACCCTGGAGGCGGAATTCGCCAGCGCCTACGAGCAGTACCGGCGCCGGGTGGAGATCGCCGAGCGCCGTGCGGCCGAGCTGCAGCGCGCCGAGGAGCGCCGCGACAAGGCGCGGCGCCTGGCCGCACAGGCCGTGGAGGAACGCGTGCAGGGCGCTGCGGACGGAATGGCCTTGCCGGCGCCGATCGACACCTTCCTGCGCCAGCCGTGGTGCCAATACGTGCAGCAGTCGGCGCTGCGCGACGACGGCCATGGCGCAGCGGTGAGCGCGGCGCTGGCGCTCGGCGATGCGGTGCTGGCGCAATGTCGCCAGGCGCAGGCCGGCAGCGGCGTGCCGGCGGGCGGCTGGCTGCAGCCGCAGCGCGCCGAACTGCTGCGGCTGTGGACCAGCGTCGGCCTGGACGCGGCCGCCGCCGAGGCCGCCTGGCTCGGCCTGCAGGCGGCGCTGGACGATGTGGCGCATGCGCGTCCGCTGCAGGCGCCGGCACCAGCGCCGGCGATGGTGGCTCCCGAAACGCCGGCCGCCGAGGCCGTGCCGGCGTTGCCCGAGCCGGCGCAGGCGACCGATTTCGACCACGCCACCGCCGAGTATTTCCGCACCCTGGCGATGGGAACCTGGCTGGACTTCGTCGATCGCGAAGGGCGCGTGCAGCCGGGCAAATTGTCCTGGGTCAGCCCGATCTCGTCGCGGCTGATGTTCGTCAACCGGCGCGGCGGCCGCCTGTGCGTCGCCTCGCCGGAAGCGCTGGCGATGATGGTGCAGCTGGATCGCTTGCGCCTGCATCGCGACGACGATGCGTTCTACAGCGCGATGCAGGGTGCGGTGGACCGGTTGGACCGAGTCGCGGTCGCGGCCTGAACGCACTGCGATAGGCGGCGTTTCGCACGGTCTTGCAGGTGGCGTTACGCAAAGACCGCCTAGGATGACGGACGAGGTCACGTTCGGAGCGTAAAATGTGTAGCGCGTCACGGTTGCTGTTCAGGTACCTTGCCTACCATGCAGAGGCGGAAACAGGGGCCGCGTCCGTTCGACTTCCTTTTACTCTTTTCCTTGCGCCGCTCCCGGCGCGGAGCCTTCGCGCATGAGTTTCAGCCCCAGCTCGCCGCATGCACATCCCGCGCGCGACCCGCATCTGTTGATGCAGGCGCGCGACGGCATGCTGCCGGTGCTGGGGCAGGCGTTCGCCGCCGCGCTGGCGCATTTCGACGATGTCCTGTTCGATCGCGCGGAGGGCGCCGGCGCCTCGCAGCTGCTGTTCCTGGACGGCATGCGCGAGCTGCGCCGCCGCCGCGACGAAATCGCCGTGCGCTTCCGTGCGCAACTGGACCAGGCCTGGCAGGCGCTGGACGCCGGCGCGCCGCTGTCGGCCGAAGTGGCGCTGGCCGGTTACGGCCAGGGCCTGAGCCTGGTGTCCGAACATGAACTGGAATCGCGGCTGGCGGTGCGCAACCTGGCCAGCGTGCTGCTGCGCGAATGGAAACCGGTGCTCAGCCGCATCGACCGCCGCCTGGGCTGGATCGCCGGCGGCCTGGAACTGGACGCCGACACCAATCCGGTCGGCCCCGAACACATCGGCGTGGCGGTGCATGCCGCGTTCTCCACCAGCGATTTCGCGCCCGAAGTGCGGCTGGTGCTGATCAAGCTGTGCGAGCGCGACCTCACCGGCGGCATCGGCAAGCTCTACCAGGAGCTGGACGACAGCCTGGCGCGGGCCGGCGTGATGCCGGAAATCTCGCGGCCGCGTCCGCCGCCGCCGCGGCGCGCGGCGCCGCAGGAAGAGCGCCAGGCACGCGGCGACAATCCAGGATTCGGCGAGGACGGCGGCGTTGCCGGCGAGTCGGGCGAGTACGACGAGCAGTACGCGCCGGCCTGGGCCAGCCGCTTCGTCGACCGCTGGGCCGAAAGCCGCGGCCGCCTGCAGGCCGCCGACGGCTATGCCGACGCTGGCGCCAACCTGCCTGGCGGCAGCCAGGGCGTGCTGCTGGAGGCGCTGCACGAACTGCTGCAGCAGACCCGCAGCGTGCGCGAGAACGCCACCGCCGCGGCCACTGCCGCGGTCGGGCAACAGCGCTCGTTGAGCCAGCGCGAGATGATCTCGGTGCTGTCGCTGCTGCAGGCCACGCCCAGCGCCACGCTGCGCGCGGCGATCGGCGACGACGGCGAATCGCTGGCGCAGCGGCTCAAGAGCGAGGTGCTGTCCAACGCCACCCAGTTCGGCGTGGACCCGGCGCATGCGCGGCTGGACCCGGTGGACGAGGACGCGATCGACCTGGTCGGCATGCTGTTCGACGTGATGTTGGACGAGCGCGACCTAGAAGGGCGCTCGCGCGAGCTGATCGGGCGCCTGGTGGTGCCGTTCGTCAAGGTCGCGCTGCTGGACCGGCGCATGTTCGTGCAGAAGACCCACCCGGCGCGGCGCCTGCTCAACTCGCTGGCCGAGGCCTGCGAAGGCAATACCGGCGAGAGCCCGGCCGAGCGCGTGCTGATGGGCAAGGTCGAGGAGATCATCGAGCGGCTGGTCGCCGAGTTCAACGAGAACCTGGCGATCTTCCTGACCCTGGAAGAGGAGTTCCGCGATTTCCTGGCCCAGCACCGGCGCCGGATCGAGATCGCCGAGCGCCGCGCCGCCGAGACCCAGCGCGGCCAGGAAAAGCTGGAGCTGGCGCGGCAGCGCGCCGAGGCCGAACTGCAGGTGCGCTTGCAGGGCCGGCAACTGCCGCAGACGCTGGACGACTTCCTGCGCCAGCCGTGGCAGCACCACCTGACCATGGCGGTGCTGCGCGAGGGCGAGGACGGCGCCGGTGTGCGCGATGCGCTGGCGTTGGCCGACGGCCTGCTCGAGGAAGCGGCCGAGGCACAGCGGCACATCGTCGGCAAGCCCTGGCTGCAGGCCTGGCAGGGCGCGCTGACCAAGGTCTTCGCCAGCGTGGGCCTGCATGCCGAGGCCGCCGCCGCGGCGATCAACGTGCTCCACGACACGCTGCAGGCGGTCGCCGAACTGCGCCCGGAACTGGAGCGCCCGCTGCCGGAACTGCCGCAGGTCGCGCTGCCGCAGCCGCCGGTGCAGGAGGCGCAGCCGGTGGAACTGACCCCGCCGGAAACCGTGGACGACTTCGACAACGCCGACGCCGACCGCTTCCGCAAGATGGCGATCGGCACTTGGCTGGATTTCATCGATCGCGACGGCAAGGTGCAGACCGGCAAGCTGTCGTGGGTGAGCCCGATCTCGGCGCGGCTGCTGTTCGTCAACCGCCGTGGCGTGCGCTTCTGCGTGGCCTCGCCGGAAGAACTGGCGGTGATGGTGCGGCTGGGCCGGCTGCGCAGCCACATCAACGACGGCGCCTTCGACAGCGCGATGCAAGGCGTTATCGACCGGCTCGATCCGCAGAACGCGACGCTGCATTGAGCGCCGTGGGCAGGCGGCGAGGCTGCCTCGCCGCCGTGCCGGCCGCCGCGTGCGCTATGCATGCCCTGGTAGGAGCGGCCTCAGCCGCGGCCGCGCTTTCTCGGGAATGCCGTCGCGGCTGAAGCCGCTCCTGCAAAAGCCGCCGCCGGACCGCGCGCCCGGCGCTGCCATCGCCGCGCGGACCCTGTAGCATCGGCGCCGACTAGGCGGGCAACGCACGGGGAATCGCATGGCAGTGCAGGTGCTGGTGGTGAAGGAGTCGGCGCACGGCGAACGCCGCGTGGCGGCGACGCCGGAGACGGTGAAGAAGCTGGTTGCGCTCGGCGCGCAGGTGCATGTCGAACCTGGTGCCGGCGTGTCCGCCGGTTTCGTCGATGCGGCCTATCTTGCGGCCGGCGCGCAGCTCGCCGATGCGGCGACCCCGGCGCAGGCCGATCTGGTGCTGTGCGTACAGCCGCTGCCGGTCGCCGCGCTGAGCCAGCTCAAGCCCGCCGCCGGCGTGGTCGGCATCCTGCAGCCGCAGGCCGACCCGGCGCGCGCCGAGGCGATGCAGGCGCGCGAGCTGGTCGCGTTCCCGCTGGAGCGGTTGCCGCGCACCACCCGCGCCCAGGCGATGGACGTGCTCAGCTCGCAGGCCGGCATGGCCGGCTACAAGGCCACCCTGATCGCCGCGCAGCTGGCGCCGCGCTTCTTCCCGATGCTGACCACCGCCGCCGGCACCATCCGCCCGTCCAAGGTGCTGATCGTCGGCGCCGGCGTCGCCGGCCTGCAGGCCATCGCCACCGCCAAGCGCCTGGGCGCGCAGGTCGAAGGCTTCGACGTGCGCCCGGAGACGCGCGAGCAGATCGAATCGCTGGGCGGCAAGTTCCTCGACCTGGGGGTCAGCGCGGCGGGCGAGGGCGGCTATGCGCGGCAGCTGACCGAAGAGGAGCGCGCCGAGCAGCAGCGGCGCCTGGCCGAGCACCTGAAAGGCATCGACGTGGTGGTCTGCACCGCCGCGGTGCCCGGGCGGCCGGCGCCGAAGATCCTCAGCGCGGCGATGGTCGAGGGCATGAAGCCTGGCAGCGTGGTGGTGGACCTGGCCGCCGAGACCGGCGGCAACTGCGAACTGACCCGCCCCGGCGACACCATCGAACACGCCGGCGTGATCGTCGCCGGCCCGCTCGACCTGGCCAGCATGGGCGCGGTGCACGCCAGCGAGATGTATGCGCGCAACGTCTACAACTTCGTCGCGCTGTTCCTGAAGGACGGCGCGATCGCCTACGACTGGGACGACGAGTTGCTGAGCAAGACGCGCTGGACGGGTTGATCGCGGCATTTTGATCGCGGCAGTGTCAGCCGCACGCGGGCTATTGGGGGCGCTGTCGGAGTTGGCGGTGCCGCAGGCAGCAGGCGACCTGCGGGAGCGACTTCGGAGCGCTCTAGTAATCCCCCGAAACATGTCGATGCATTTGCGAGTCGCCGATGCGTCCCTTGCAGATCCCCGCTCGAGATGCCGTGAAGTACCAGAGCCGCACCAGGATGGGGTGCGGTGGCGTTGCGTGCGGGTTTCCCATGGCGGCCTTGGCATCACGGCCACTTCGTCCTCCTGTCGCGGCTGAAGCCGCTCCTACAGCATGCGTGTCGCGCTCTTGTAGGAGCGGCTTCAGCCGCGACAGGAAAAACGCCAAGCCATCGACACGCGCACGTGCGGCATCCGGACTGAAGTTGTTGGAGGTACGCCTCAGTCGCAACGGGCGTACCGGTAAAGCACGTCGCGACTGAAGTCGCTCCCACAACAGGCCGCCAGCTGCCGATCCCCGAGTGAAGCTTCCGGGTCGACCTGCTTCAGCATTTTTCGACTTGGGCGATGCGCGCTGCCGTCCGGTTTATGGCGGCCGATTCGATCGACCGCAGCCTTGTTCGCTCGTCGTTCTTGTCACGCGATCGATCCCGCGATCAGTCTGCGGCCGCGGCGATCGCGTCTGGACGGCGTCGAAAAATCCTGCAGCCGCCTTGGCGCGTTTGCGACAGGGTCACCTCGAACCCGGCCCAGGCTTGGTGTCCGGGCCGGCGTTGGCCTTGATCCAGGCGTCGCGCTGCTGCGGGGTCATCGCTTCCCAACGATCGCGCAGCGCCTTGCGTTGCTCCGGCGGCAGTGCGCGCAGATGTTCGAACAGCACCCGCGCTTCTTCGCGCTGCTGTGGGCTCATGTCCTCGTAGCGGCGTGCGCCCTTGCGCGCGCGTTCGCGCTGCTCGGGGGTCATGCTCTGCCAGCGCTGTGCGTGTTCGAACATCCTGCGCCGCTGCTGCGGCGCGTCGTTCCAGCGCTGGCGCATCGGCGCGATCAGCAGCTCGCGCTGCTGCGGGCTCAGGTGCTCCCAGTCCGGCAGCGGCGGACCCGCATCGGCGTCGGCATCCGCCGGCGGCGGTGGCGGCGCGGCGAACGCCACCAACGGAGCGGTGCCGGCCAGCAGGGCCAGTGCCAGGGAGAGGCGGATCAGGCGCTTCATCGTGTTCATTCCATCGCCAGCGAAGTATCGGAACCCAGCCACAGGTACAGGTCGGGGTTTTCGTCGAGCAGGCCGGCCACGGCGTCGTCGTTGTCGCCTTGCGCGGCGACGCTCGCCGACGCCGCGGCCGCGGCGGGAACGCCGGCGACGCTCGCCGCCTGGACCGCGACCGGCAGCGCCGGGCGCAGCAGCAGATGCACGCCGAAGGTGGCGCCGAGCAGGGCCGGCGCCGCCGCCAGCAGCCAGCCCCAGCGCCGCGCCGGCGCAGCGTGGGCGCGGCTGGCGCCGTGGCGCGCGGCGCGCAGCCGCGCCAGGGTCGCTGCCGGCAACGCCTGCAGCGAGGCCTGGTGCGCGCGGCGCATCTGCGCGTCGAACGCGGCCGATTGTGTGGTGTCGGGTTTCACCGGACGTCCTCCAGAAGTTTCTGCAACGCCTCGCGGGCGCGCGACAGATGGGTCTTGACCGAGCCTTCGGAGCAGCCCATCGCGCGTGCGGTGGTGGCCACGTCCAGCTCCTCGAGCACGCGCAGGGTGAAGGCCTCGCGCTGCCGCGCCGGCAGCGTGCGCAACGCGGTGACCAGCCGCGCGTGCGTCTGCCGCTGCTCGTGGCGCTGCGGCGGCGTCGGGCCTTCGTCGGCCCAGTCCGGCTGGCTGTCCTCGCCGTACTCGCTGGCCGGCGCCCAGAAGCGCAGGCGGAAGCCGCGGCGACGCTGCAGGTCGATGATGCGCCTGCGCAGGATGCTCCAGAACAGCGGCGTCCATTCCTGCGCCGGCCGCTCGCGGTAGGCGAGCAGCTTGATCATCGCGTCCTGCACCGCGTCCAGCGCATCCTCGCGCTGGCGCAGCCCGGCCTCGGCGAAGCGGAACGCGCGCGGGCCGATCTCGGCCAAGAACGCGTCCAGCGACGCCGGCAGCGGACGCGCGGCGCCATCGCTGTCGAGGTCGGTCGTCGGGGGTTCTAGGGCGGGCGTGCTCACCAGCACAGCTTAGCTTCCTGACGCGGGGATGCCGTGGATAACGCATCGCCGCCGCCGGGGTTGACCGGGCCGCAGCACGGAAGCGTGCCCGACGCCGCGCTATCGGCGCGGCGGCACCGGTTGCAGCGCCGGCGTGCCGCGCCGAACGCCGTGCGGACGCCTGCACTGGCCAGGCGCACCGGTCGCCCACGGATTCAGCACGCGGTTATGATTGCGACGGTCGGGCGCGGCGCCCGGGAGAAGCGGAATGAGCGACGGTTTCGTGGCCTTGTACATCTTCATGCTGGCGGCCATCGCCGGGCATGTGATCATCTCGCGGGTGCCGGTGATCCTGCACACCCCGCTGATGTCCGGTTCCAACTTCATCCACGGCATCGTGCTGATCGGCGCGATGGTGGTGCTCGGCCACGCCGACACCACGCTGGAGAAGGCGGTCGGCTTCCTCGCGGTGCTGCTCGGCGCCGGCAACGCCGCCGGCGGCTACGTGGTCACCGAGCGCATGCTGGAAATGTTCAAGTCCAGCAAGAAGCCGGAGTCCAAGCCGTGACCCTGACCACCGCCGAGGCGTTGTCCTGGCTGGTCAAGGCCAGCTACCTGGTGGCCGCCACCCTGTTCCTGCTCGGCCTGCAGCGCATGGCCTCGCCCAAGACCGCGCGCAGCGGCATCCATTGGGCCGGCTTCGGCATGCTGCTGGCGACCGCGGCGACGTTCCTGCTGCCCGGCCTGCACAACCTGACCCTGATCCTGCTGGCGATCGTGATCGGCACTGGCGCGGCCTGGATCTCGGCCAAGAAGGTCGCCATCACCGACATGCCGCAGATGGTCGCGCTGTACAACGGCATGGGCGGCGGCTCGGCCGCGGCGATCGGCGCGGTGGAACTGCTGCGCTTTTCGTTCCTGGCGCACCGCGACACCTCGCACTGGAGCGAGAGCGCGATCGCCGCGCTGGCCGCGCGCCAGCCCGACGCGACCACGCTGGCGCTGGCGATCGTCGGCTCGGCGATCGGCGCGATCTCGCTGTCCGGCTCGATCATCGCCTGGGCCAAGCTCGACGGGCGGCTGGACAAGCGCGTCACCTTCCCCGGCCAGCAGGCGTTCAACCTGCTGGTGTTCGTGGCGATGCTGGGCCTGGGCGCCTGGGCCGCGATCGGGCTCAGCCCGGTGGCGATCGTCGCGTTCTTCGCGGTCGCGCTGGCGCTGGGCGTGCTGATGACGCTGCCGATCGGCGGCGCCGACATGCCGGTGGTGATCTCGCTGTACAACGCCTTCACCGGTCTGGCGGTGGCCTTCGAGGGCTACGTGCTCGGCAACGAGGCGCTGATCATCGCCGGCATGATGGTCGGCGCGGCCGGCATCCTGCTGACCCGGCTGATGGCCAAGGCGATGAACCGGCCGATCAGCGGCGTGCTGTTCTCCAATTTCGGCGGCGGCGGGCAGGCGCAGGAGATCAGCGGCGCGCAGAAGCCGATCGAGGCCGGCGACGTGGCGGCGATGATGGCCTATGCCGAACGCGTGGTGATCGTGCCCGGCTACGGCATGGCGGTGGCGCAGGCCCAGCACAAGATCTGGGAGCTGGCGCAGCGGCTGATCGAGCGCGGGGTCAAGGTCAAGTTCGCGATCCACCCGGTGGCCGGGCGCATGCCCGGGCACATGAACGTGCTGCTGGCCGAAGCCGGCGTGCCCTACGACCTGATCGCCGACATGGACGACATCAATCCCGAGTTTCCCAGCACCGACGTGTCGCTGGTGATCGGCGCCAACGACGTGGTCAATCCGGTGGCCAAGACCGATCCGGCCAGCCCGATCTACGGCATGCCGATCCTGGACGTGGTCGATTCCAAGAATGTGGTGGTGATCAAGCGCGGCAAGGGCACCGGCTTTGCCGGGATCGAGAACGCGCTGTTCTACGCCGACAACACGCGCATGCTGTACGGCGACGGCGCCGAGGCGGCCGGTGCGCTGGTCAGCGAATTGAAGGCGCTGGACGGCGGGCATTGAAGCGGCGCCGGTGATCGGCGCCCGTGGATTCTGTCGCGGCTGAAGCCGCTCCTGCAGCCGGGGCAGGGAGCGGCTTCGGCCGCGACCACTGCCTCAACGCGCGCTGAAATAGGCCACGATCAGGCCGATGCCCAGCCACAGCACGTCGCCGGGGCGATTGGCCAGCACGCTCAGCGTCCAGGCGTAGCGCGCGCCCAGCTTCAGCGACGAATCCCAGGTATCCAGGCCCAGCCAGGCGCCCACGTGCGCGGCGGCGATGCCCCAGTTGGCGGCGACGATCACCAGCGCGGTGGCGAGCACCGCCACGACGATGCGCAGCTTGCCGCGCGGCAGCGTGCCCAGGCGCAGCATCCAGGCGACCTCCAGCGCCACCAGCACCGCCATCCAGCCGGATTGGTGGCCCAGGCTCAGCGCGACCAGCATCCAGGCGATCAGGGCGGTGATACAGCCCAGGCAGAGCAGCAAGGGCCATAGCCAGTGCGACGTCCTGGCCGGCGTGGAAGAGGGCGACATGCGAGGTTCCCGGAGAATCCGCACAGGATACCCTTCGCCGCGTACCCCGCGCACTCGGATAAACTGGACGACTTGCACCGGCGGGGCCAGCCCCCATATCGCCCCCATGTACTCACGCAGCAGCGAACCTGTCCAATTCGAACGCGATTGCGCGGCGGTGATGGTGCCGCAAGGCGACGCGGTGACCCTGCCGGCCGGCAGCTACGGCTACATCACCCAGGCGCTGGGCGGCAGCTATACGGTGTTCGTGGAAGGCAACCTGTTCCGCATCGCCGGCAAGGACGGCGACGCCATCGGCAAGGAGCCGCCGCCGGGCCTGGACCTGCCCGAAGACGCCAGCGACGAACAGGTTGAGGCGCTGATCTGGCAACAGCTGCGTACCTGCTTCGATCCGGAGATCCCGTTCAACATCGTCGACCTGGGCCTGGTCTACGAGGTCGGCGTGCAGCATCGCGACGATGGCCAGCGCACGGTCGAGGTGAAGATGACCCTGACCGCGCCGGGCTGCGGCATGGGCGAGATCCTGGTCGACGACGTGCGCAGCAAGCTGGAGTTGATCCCGACCATCGCCGAGGCCGATGTCGAACTGGTGTTCGATCCGCCGTGGGGCCGGCATATGATGTCCGAGGCCGCGCGTCTGGAAACCGGCATGCTCTGACCCGCGCACGACTGCGCGACCCGGGTCCGGACCAGGCGCCGCCGCTGCACTCGATGACGCAGCGGCACGACCGTCCCTCGACTACCACAGGAAACCCCGGTGTCCGCTACCGAGCCGTCTTCGCAGTTCCGCCTGATCCCGTCCACGACCGCACGCAGCGCCGAGGCGCGCGCGCAGATCCTCGGCGCGCCGGGCTTCGGCAACTATTTCACCGACCACATGGTCGCCATCGAGTGGGACCGCGAGCAGGGCTGGCACGACGCCCAGGTCCGCGCCTACGGCCCGCTGGCGCTGGATCCGGCCGCCTCGGTGCTGCACTACGGGCAGGAGATCTTCGAGGGCATCAAGGCCTACCGCCATGCCGACGGTTCGATCTGGACCTTCCGCCCGGAGGCCAACGGCAAGCGCCTGCAGCGCTCGGCGCAGCGCCTGGCGCTGCCGGAGCTGCCGGTGGAGCTGTTCGTCGAATCGCTGCGCCAGCTGATCGCGGTCGATGCCGCGTGGGTGCCGTCGGCGCCGGAGACGAGCCTGTATTTCCGCCCCTTCATGATCGCCAACGAGGCGTTCCTGGGCGTGCGCGCGGCACAGAAGGCCGGCTACTACGTCATCGCCAGCCCGGCCGGAGCCTACTTCGCCAAGGGTGTGGCGCCGGTGGCGATCTGGCTGTCCACCGACTATGCGCGCGCGGCCAAGGGCGGCACCGGCGCGGCCAAGTGCGGCGGCAACTACGCCGCCTCGCTGCTGCCGCAGCAGCAGGCGCAGGCCCAGGGCTGCTCGCAGGTGTTGTTCCTGGATCCGGTCGAGGGCAAATACCTGGAAGAGCTGGGCGGCATGAACGTGTTCCTGGTGATGCGCGACGGCAGCCTGGTCACGCCGGCGCTGTCGGGCAGCATCCTGGAGGGCATCACCCGCGACAGCATCCTGCAGTTGGCGCGCGATCGCGGCATGCAGGTGGTCGAGCGCCAGGTGACCATCGACGAGTGGCGCGACGGCGTGGCTTCCGGCGCGATCGCGGAGGTCTTCGCCTGCGGCACCGCGGCGGTGGTGACGCCGATCGGCCAGCTCAAGGGCAAGGATTTCGAGGTCGGCGACCTGGCTGCGCCGGCCGGCCCGGTGACCCTGTCGCTGCGCCAGGAACTGACCGACATCCAGTACGGCCGCGTGGCCGACCGCCACGGCTGGCTGGTGCGGCTGGGCTGAGCCCTGGCGTTTCTCGCGCCCGCCGAGATTACTGGCGGGCGCCGACCCGGGCGTAGCGCAGACTGCGCCCGACATCGATTCGGTTTCCCGTAGGCGTCGTCCGTTCCCGAAAACGCCATGCACATCCTGCCAGGCCGACCCGGCAGATCGCCTGGCTGATGCGGTCCCGCGCCTCCGCGGGCTTCCCAAATGCGCGTCGCAACCCGGCGCTGGCGCTTGGCATGGCGTTCGCCGGCCCTGTCGCTGTCCAGACGCCCTGCTCTTGCGGGAGAGCGGCTGTCCGCCTTGGCGCGTGGTCACACCGCGCTGCGCAAAAATGTCCCGGGACTGTCTCCTCGCGCCATCGTGGTTGCCGCGGTGTCGCAACAGCGCGAGCGATACCGGTCCTTATGTTGACGATCGTCACGCTTACGAAATTTGGACGATAAATGGTTCGTCCATACGGGTCTGTATTGGGATAGCGTCGGATGAACGGCTGGCAACAGGGGGCCGGCCTGGGACTCGCGCTGCAACCGGATTCAGTGCCTGTTTAGGCATCCGCAGCGCGAAACATCACCGTCAGGTGCAATCAACGAAAAGGAAGTTCCGCATGTCCGAAATTTCGCAACGTGGTTCGCGCCAGCGTCCTTGGCTGATCGTGCTGGGAGCGTCCGCATTGACTTCGCTGTTGCTGGCGACCCCGGCGTTCGCCGGCGACGTCAACCTCTCCGGGCTCAACGCCGAGCCGACCGTGCAACGTTTCATCGTCAAGACCCGCGACGCCGCCCCCGTCGGCATCGCCAGCGCGTCCGCCGCCGCCCCCTCGGCGTCGCTGCGCGCGACGCTGCAATCGGTCGCCGCGGCGATGCCGGCCAAGAACGGCCGCGCGCTGGGGCTGACCAGCCTGCGCCGCCTGGCGGTGGGCCCGGAAGTGATCCAGTCCAACCGGCCGCTCGACCATGCCGAAGCCGAAACGCTGATGCGCCAGTTGGCCGCCGACCCGAATGTCGAATACGTCGAGGTCGACCAGCGCATGACCATCGCGCTGACCCCGAACGATCCCAGCCTGTCCAACCAGTGGGCGTTCGGCACCACCACCGCGGGCATCAACGTGCGCCCGGCCTGGGACCAGGCCACCGGCACCGGCGTGGTCGTGGCGGTGATCGACACCGGCATCACCAGCCATCCGGACCTCAACGCCAACGTGCTGCCCGGCTACGATTTCATCAGCGTCGCCGCCGACGCGCGCGACGGCAACGGCCGCGACAGCAATCCGGCCGACGAAGGCGACTGGGCCGCGGCCAACGAGTGCTATTCCGGCTCGCCGGCGTCCAATTCCAGCTGGCACGGCACCCACGTGGCCGGCACCATCGCCGCGGTAACCAACAACAGCACCGGCGTCGCCGGTACCGCGTACAACGCCAAGATCCTGCCGGTGCGCGTGCTCGGCAAGTGCGGCGGTTACACCTCCGACATCGCCGACGCGATCACCTGGGCATCCGGCGGCACCGTCAGCGGCGTGCCGGCCAACACCACCCCGGCCGAAGTGATCAACATGTCGCTGGGCGGCAGCGGCACCTGCTCGACCACCTACCAGAACGCGATCAACGGCGCGGTCGGCCGCGGCACCACCGTGGTGGTGGCGGCCGGCAACAGCTCGGCCAATGTCTCCACCTCGGTGCCGGCCAACTGCGCCAACGTCATCGCGGTGGCCGCGACCACGTCCTCGCGCGCCAAGGCCAGCTACTCGAACTACGGCACCGGCATCGACATCTCCGCGCCGGGGTCGAGCATCCTGTCCACGCTCAACGACGGCACCACCACCCCGGGCAATGCGAGCTACGCGTCCTACAACGGTACCTCGATGGCGACGCCGCACGTGGCCGGCGTGGTCGCGCTGATGCAGTCGGTGGCGCCGACCCCGCTCACCCCGGCGCAGGTGGAAAGCACCATCAAGAGCACCGCGGCCAGCTTCTCCTGCTCGCAGGGCTGCGGCGCCGGCCTGCTCGACGCCAATGCCGCGGTGACCGCCGCGCTGGGCGGCGGCACCACCACGCCTCCCACCGGCAACACGCTGCAGGACGGCGTGCCGGTCACCGGGCTCGGCGCCAGCACCGGGTCGGAGCTGAATTACACGGTGACGGTGCCGTCCGGGGTCAGTTCGCTGACCGTCACCATCTCCGGCGGCAGCGGCGATGCGGACCTGTACGTGCGGCTCGGCAGCGCGCCGACCGACAGCACCTACGGATGCCGTCCGTATCTCAACGGCAACAACGAGACCTGCACCTTCAACTCGCCCAGCGCCGGCACCTACTACGTGCGGCTCAAGGCGTACAGCACGTTCTCGGGCGTGACCCTGACCGCGAACTACTGATCCGCCCGCGGCGCGGCGTCCGCCTGGACGGCGGCGCCGCGCAGGCATCGGCCGACGCGCGCAGCGGCAGGGCAGGACGCTCTGGACGACGCGCAGACCACAGCCCCGCGCTTTGGCGCGGGGCTTTTCGTTGCCTGGAGGGCGGCCGTCGCTGCCGGTCAGGAGATCTGCCTCCGCAGTCCGCAGTCTGCGTTCGCTGGCCGTCCCAGATCGTCACATCGGCAAGGCGCCGCCCTGCGCTGGCTGCGTGCCATGCCGATATCCAGGACGCAGGACCGTCTTTACTGGCTGCGGCGGCGCCGCCGTCGCGGCCGATGCGCGCTTCGCGGTGTTTCCGCCCGGCGCCAGGCACGGCCGACTGCGCCATGCGTTTCAGGGGGGAAGTCCGATGTCCAAGCGTGCGTTCACTTGCCGCGGCCGCCGCGCCGCAATCGTCTCCGTCTTGCTGCTGGCGGCCTGTGCCGGCACCGCCGCCGCCGGCGAGATCGCCCTGCAGGACTTGGCATCGACGCCGAATCCGCAGCGCTTCATCGTCACCTACCGCGACGGTGCGCGTCCGGCGCTGTCGGCGCGCGCGGCGCCGCTGGCGGACGCCGCACGCATCCTGCCGGCGCGCCGCGGCCGCGCGCTCGGCCTGGCCTCGCTGCGACGGCTGGCGACCGGCGCCGATGTGGTCGGCGCCGACCGCGCCCTGGACCGGGTCGAGGCCGAGACGCTGATGCGCCGCCTGGCCGCCGATCCGGCGGTGAAGAGCGTGGAAGTGGACCTGCTGCTGCGGCCGACGCTGGTTCCCAACGACCCGGGGCTGTCCCAGCAATGGGCCTTCGGCACCACGTCCGCGGCGATCAACGTACGTCCGGCCTGGGACGTGGCCAGCGGCAAGGGCGTGGTGGTGGCGGTGATCGATACCGGTATCACCGCGCATCCGGACCTGGCCGCGAACGTGCTGCCCGGCTACGACTTCATCAGCGATCCACTGGTCGCCGGCGATGGCGGCGGCCGCGACGCCAATGCGGCCGATCCGGGCGACGGCTATGCGGCCGGCACCTGCGGTGCGGGCACGCCCGGCGCGGCGTCCAGCTGGCACGGCACCCACGTTGCCGGCACCATCGCCGCGGCCACCAACAACGCCGCTGGCGTGGCCGGCACCGCGTTCAATGCCAGGCTGCTGCCGGTGCGCGCGCTGGGCAAGTGCGGCGGCTACCTGTCCGATGTCGCCGACGCCATCGTCTGGGCGTCGGGCGGCAGCGTCGCCGGCGTTCCCGCCAATCCGACGCCGGCCCAGGTGATCAACCTGTCGCTTGGCGCCGGCGGCGCCTGTTCGGCGACGATGGCCAGCGCGATCGCGGCCGCCGTGGCGCGCGGCACCAACGTCGTGGTTGCCGCCGGCAACAGCAACAGCGACGTCGCCGGCAGCGTGCCGGCCAACTGCCCGAACGTGATCGCGGTGGCCGCGACCACCTCGACCGGCGCCCGCGCCAGTTTCTCCAACTACGGCGCCGGCGTGGATATCGCCGCACCCGGGCAGGGCATCCTGTCCACGCTCAACACCGGCACCCTGGCGCCGGCCGCGGCCGGCTACGCGTCCTACAGCGGCACCTCGATGGCGGCGCCGCACGTGGCCGGGGTGGCCGCGCTGGTGCTGTCGGCCGCGCTGAACCCGTTGACCCCGGCGGACCTGGAGGCGCGCCTGAAGGCGACCGCCAGTGTTCTGCCGGTGCCCTGCACGCTGGGCTGTGGCGCGGGCCTGGTCAATGCCGGTGCGGCGGTGGCGGCCACGCTGAAGGCGCAGACCCTGGTTCGCGGCGTGCCGCTGGGCGGCCTGGCGCTCAAGGCCGGCACCTCGCTGTATTACCAGGTCACCGTGCCGGCCGGCACACCGTCGTTGAAGCTGGCCCTGGCCGGTGGGAGCGGCAACGCCGACCTGTACCTGCGCGCGGGCAGCCTGCCGACCGATGCGCTCTACGGTTGCAGGTCGATCGCCGCGGCCAATGCCGAGAGCTGCACGCTCAGCCTGCCTGCCGGCACCTACTACGTGCGGGTGAAGGCGATCACCGCAGTGGCCGGGGTCGGCGTGACCGCCAGCTACTGAGCGGCATCATTCGCACAGGTCGCAGGCGCGCGCCTGCAGCACGTCCAGCAAGCGCTCGGCATCGATTTCCAGCAGCAGGCCGCGCTGCCCCGCGTTGAACCACACGCTGCCCGGCGTGAGCGCCGATCGCTCGACCAGCACCGGCGCCGGCCGTTGCTGGCCCAGCGGACTGATGCCGCCGACCTTGTAGCCGCTGCGGCGCTCGGCCTCGGCCACGTCCATCATCCGCGCCGATTTGCCGGCCGCGGCCGCGGCCAGTTTCTTCAGCTGCACGCGGCGATCGGACGGCACCACCACGCACACCGCGTTGCTGTCGACCCATGCCATCAGGCTCTTCAGCACCCGCTCCGGCGCCAGGCCGAGCGCCTGCGCCGCCTGCAGGCCCTTGGCGCCGGCTTCGGCTTCGTAGTCGTAGGGATGCAGGCGATAGGCGACGCCGGCCGCGTCCAATGCCCGGGTTGCGCGGGTGGCCTTGGACATCGCGCTTCAGATGGGCTCGAAGCGGTTCGCGGCGACGTTCTTGCGCACCTTCTGCGGGTCCCAGATCTGCCCGTTCATGGCGATGTAGACCCCGGCCGGCAGCGACTGCACCGCGCCGACCGCGCAGCCGATGTTGAATTCGGCATCGGAGCCGCGGAACCGCGCCGGGTTCAGCGCGCCGGTCATCACGATGGTCTTGTCGGCGATGCTCTGCAGCACCTTGCCGGTCTGCACCATCGAATCGGTGCCGTGGGTGATCAGCACGTGGCGCGCGGATTGCGCGGCGACGGTGGCGCGGATCAACTCGCGGTCTTCGTCGGTGATATGCAGCGAGTCCTTGCGGATGATCGGGATCACGGTGAAGCGGAAGGTCACGCCCAGTTCCTTGAGGATCTGGCCGATCTGCGGATCGCCGATCTGGTAGTCGGACTTGTCGTCGAAATAGATCTTGTCGATCGTGCCGCCGGTGGTGACGATCAGGAGTTCTTCCATTGCCGGTTCCTAGAGCATGACGGGGCGCGGCCGCGGTCGCGCAGGGCCGTCATGATACCGGCAGGCCGGCGGCCGCCGCTCAGGGCGTGTCGCCGGCGGACGGTTTGGCGCCGCGCTTGCGGGCGAAACGCGCGCGCAGGCCCGGTGCGCTGGACAGGCCGATCGCCAGCAACGCCAGCAGCAGTTCGGCCCAGGCGTAGGCGCGCTGCGGCGGGTGGCTCCAGGCGGCCATCACCCCGTGGCTGAACCAGAACAGCCCGAACACGCCGGCCCAGAACCGCGCCACCGCCGAGCCGCGCAGCACGCCGATGGCCAGCAGCAGCGGCGGCAGCGCGAACACCAGCAGTGCGGCGAGGCGGTGGCGATCGTCGTGGAACCAGGCCGCGTACAACAGCGCCAGCACCAGCAGCGTGGCTGTCAGCGCGTCACGCAGGCGGGCGGCGCTCACGGCGCCGCCAGGCGTTGCGCGATGCCGGCCAGGCGCCGGCCCAGCGCGCGCGCCAGCTGCGCTTCTTCCTCGCTGGGTTGCGGGTCGTCGTCGGCGCCGGCGACGTGGCTGGCGCCGTACGGGGTGCCGCCGCTGCGCGTGCTGCTGAGCAGCGGCTCGGTATAGGGAATGCCGACGATCACGCAGCCGTGGTGCAGCAGCGGCAGGTGCATCGACAGCAGCGTGGCTTCCTGGCCGCCGTGCAGCGAGGCGGTGGAGGTGAACACCGCCGCCGGCTTGCCGGCCAGGGTGGCGCTGGCCCATTCGGCACCGAGTCCGTCGATGAAGTGCTTGACCGGCGCAGCCATGTTGCCGAAGCGGGTAGGGCTGCCCAGCGCCAGGCCGACGCAGTCGCGCAGGTCGCTGGCGTCCACGTACGGCGCGCCGCTGTCGGGCACGGGCGGTGCGCTGGCCTGGGTGACCGCGGCCACCGGCGGCACCGTGCGCAGGCGCGCTGCCATGCCGGGCACTTCGCCGACGCCGCGCGCGATCTGCCGCGCCAGGCGCGCCACCGAACCGCCACGGCTGTAGTACAGGACCAGGATCTCGGCCATGCGGCCCTCGCTTGCTTGCACCAGAACGGCCGCCAGTATCGGCGATGCCGGCATCCGTGCGCATCGGGTACCCTTGCCCGATGCAGCCTTTGGATACGGTCAATCTCTGGACGGAGCGGGTGCGCGACCGCGCGCGGATGCGCAGCTTCGCCGGATTCCTGTGGCACCGTTTCCTCGACGACCGCCTGTTCCAGGCCGCCGCCTCGCTGGCCTACACCACCATTTTCGCGTTGGTGCCGCTGGCGATGGTGGTGTTCGGCGTGCTGTCGGCGTTCCCGGTGTTCAACGAGTGGAGCGACCGGCTCAGCGACTACATCTTCTCCAACTTCGTGCCGGCCGCGGCGCGCTCGGTGGAAGCCTATCTGCGCCAGTTCTCGGCCAGTGCCGGGCAGCTGACCAGCGCCGGCACGATCGCGCTGATGGTGTCGCTGCTGATCACCTTGAACAGCGTCGAACAGACCTTCAACCGGATCTGGCGGGTGGTCTCGGCGCGGCCGCGGCTGACCCGCTTCCTGGTGTACTGGACGGTGCTGACCCTGGGCGCGCTGCTGGCCGCGGCGTCGCTGGCGGCGTCGGCGCAGTTCTTCGCGCTGCCGCTGTTCAAGACCAGCGAAGGCCGCCTGCTGGCGCGGCTGGCGCTGTCGTTGGCGCCGGTGCTGATCGAGTTCGTGTGCATCACCCTGGTATACCGGGTGGTGCCGCACCACACGGTCAAGCTGCGCCACGCGGTGCCGGGCGCGCTGTTGGCGGTGGCCCTGCTGGAACTGGTGAAGTGGGGGTTGAGCCTGTACCTGGGCAGTTTCCAGTCCTACCAGCGCATTTACGGCACGGTCGCGTTCGTGCCGATCTTCCTGCTGTGGATCTATCTGAGCTGGATCGGGATCCTGCTCGGCGCCTCGCTGGCGTCCTCGATCGCCGCTTTCCGCTACCAGCCGGCATCGATGCGCTTGCCGGCCGGCTACGAGATCTACGGCCTGCTGCGCCTGCTCGGGCGCTTCGCGCAGGCGCGCAAGGACGGCCACGGCCTGCACGAGGACCGGATCCTGGAGCTGGAGCCGATGCTGACCGATTCGCTGGTGCAGGAACTGCTGTGCGAACTGGAGCGCATCCGCCTGCTCAGCCGCGCCGAGCATGGCGAATGGCTGCTGGCGCGCGATCTGGCCGACGTGCCGCTGACCGAGCTCTACGAAAACTGCCAGTTGCGCATCCCGATCGCCGAAGCCTATCTGCCGTGCCGCGACGACGCGCTGGGGCAGGCGGCGTGGCGCGCGCTGGACGAATTGCGCATGCCGCTGCGCGACGTGCTGAAACGTCGCGTCGGCGATCTTTACACCGATATCGGAGACCTCGCATGACCCCGCGCATCCTGTTCCCGTTGTTCGCCGCCGCCGCCGTGCTGCTGGCCGGCTGCGATCGGCATCCCGCGCCCGCCGATGGCGCCGCGCCGGGCGCGCCTGCGCCCACGGCTCCCGCCGCCCCGGCGGCGCCTGCCGCGCCCGCTGCGCCGACCGCGCCCGCCGCCGGCGAAGGGCCGAACGTGGTGCAGGAAACCCGGCCGCAGCCGACGCTGAAGGTGAAGGCGGTGGACGGCAGCGATTACGACCTGGCCGCGCATCGCGGGCAGTGGGTGGTGGTGAATTTCTGGGCCACCTGGTGCGCGCCGTGCCTGAAGGAAATGCCGGAGCTGTCGGCGCTGCACGTGATGCGCGACAACATCGAAGTGGTGGGCCTGGCCTACGAGGACATCGAGCCGGCGGAGATGCAGGCGTTCCTGAAGGAGCACCCGGTGGCTTACCCGGTGGCGATCCTCGACACCTACGCGCCGCCGGCCGATTTCGCCACCCCGCGCGGTCTGCCGATGACCTATCTGATCGCCCCGGACGGCAAGGTCGCCAAGCAGTTCCTGGGACCGGTCAATGCGCACGACATCGAGGCGGCGATCGCCGCGGCCGGCGGCAAGGTCGCCGGCCAGGCGAAGGCTGCAGGTTGATGGCGGCGGCCCGTTTCCTGGTCGCCGGCCGGGTGCAGGGCGTGTATTTCCGCGCCTCCACCCGCGAGCGCGCGCTGGCGTTGGGGCTGGATGGATACGCGCGCAACCTGGCCGACGGCCGCGTCGACGTCGTCGCCGCCGGCGAGGAAGCGGCGCTGGAGGCGCTGGCCGACTGGCTGCAGCACGGCCCACCGGCAGCCCTGGTCGAGCAGGTGCTGCGCGAGCCGTGGCCGGAGCCGGTGACGGCGGGCTTCGCGATCGGGTGACTGCGCGGAGATCCCGGTGGCCCGTTGTGGGAGGGACTTCAGTCCCGACGAGGCCTTGCCGGTAGCGCGTCGGGACTGAAGGGCACCTCTAACCCCCAAAAGCATGTCGATGCACTTGCGAGACGCGACACGCCCAGCCTGCAGGTCCGGCATCGAGACGTTCGAGATGCCATGGAGTGGCAAAGGCGCATTGGCGGTAGACGGCGGCGTTGCGGCCGCGTTTTTCATGGACACCTCGGCATAACGGCACTTCGTCCTCCTGTCGCGGCTGAAGCCGCTCCTACAAGAGCACGGCGCGCATGTGTAGGAGCGGCTTCAGCCGCGACAGAAAAAAGGAAGGCGCCATCGCCACGTGCAGCGTGCAGCTTCGGAATGGAGTAGTAGAGGTGTCCTGAAGTCCCTCCCACATGACCGCGTGCCGCCACAGAAGAGTTTCAGTCTGGCCGAGGCTTTGCGGAGACATCCGGTCGCGGCTGAAGCCGCTCCTACAGAAAGCCATTGCACGTCGGGGGCGGGCCGAATCCCTAATCCCCAATCCCCAATCCCCAATCCCCAATCCCCAATCCCGGCTCAAACCGGATACGACGCGATCGGCTCCAACACGCCGAACTTTTCCTTGCGCGGCTTGTGCTTCAGTGGCGCCAGTTCCAGATCGGGTTCCTGCAGCGGAGTGTCGGGCAATTGGTCGAGCAGATGCCGGATCAGGGTCAGGCGGCCGCGCTTCTGGTCGTTGAAATCGACCAGGGTCCATGGCGCCTGGTCGCGATGGGTGGCCTCCAGCATCGCTTCGCGGGCGCGGGTGTATTCGGCGTACTGGGCGCGCGACTGCAGGTCCACCGGCGACAGCTTCCAGCCCTTCAGCGGATCGTGCAGGCGTTCGGCGAAGCGCTTCTCCTGCTGGTCCTGGTCCACGCACAGCCAGTATTTGAACAGGCGGATGCCGTCGTCGACCAGCAATTGCTCGAACAGCGGGGCCTGGCGCAGGAAGGCCTGGTATTGCGCGTCGCTGCAATAACCCATGACCCGCTCGACCCCGGCGCGGTTGTACCAGCTGCGGTCCATCAGCACCATTTCGCCGGCGGCCGGCAGGTGGGTGGCGTAGCGCTGGAAATACCACTGCGTGCTTTCGCGATCGGTCGGCTTGGGCAGCGCCACCACCCGGCACTGGCGCGGATTCAGGTGTTCGGCAATGGCCTGGATCGCGCCGCCCTTGCCGGCGGTGTCGCGTCCTTCGAACAGCACCAGCACGCGTTCGCCGCTGTGCTGCAGCCCCTGCGCCAGCGCCGCCAGTTCCAGTTGCAGCGGCTGCATCAGTGCCTGGTACCGCTTGCGCTTGAGTTTGCTCATTTGCTGCGTCTCGTGCGGGTGCCGGCCATGCTGCGCGCCACTTCCAGCAGCGCGCCCTGCTGGCGGCTGTCGAGCGCACGATAGGCCTGCAACAGATCGTGTTCGCCGCGGGTGCGGGCCGGGTCGAGCTGGCTGGCCAGTTCGCCGAGCAGCGCGCCTGCGGGAACACCGAAGGCGCGCGCCAGCGCGTTGAGCTGGTCGCGGCCGGGCATCTTTTCGCCGGCCATCCAGGCTTTGACCGTGGCCGCGCCGGCGCGCGGGATGGCGGCGGCGATGTCCGCGGCGGTCATGCCGCTGGCTTTGGCCAGCAGGCGCAGGGTGGTGTCCAGGGACATGCGCGGTTCCAGGTCATTCCTTGAGGCGGGGGCGCAGCGTGGCCAGGTTGCACGGCCGGGTGCGCGCGTCGAGCTGCGCGGCGACGATCCTTTCCCAGGCGGTGCGGCAGGCCGAGGTCGAGCCGGGCAGGCAGAACACGAAGGTGGCGTTGGCCAGGCCGGCGA
The DNA here is from genome assembly GCF_041245805.1 of Xanthomonas sp. DAR 34887. NCBI lineage: Bacteria > Pseudomonadati > Pseudomonadota > Gammaproteobacteria > Lysobacterales > Lysobacteraceae > Xanthomonas > Xanthomonas tesorieronis. The sequence goes on along the minus strand of NZ_CP162490.1, from coordinate 4,077,931 downwards.
AGGCGCGCGACTGCAGCGAGGACGTGCCGATCTCCTCGAAGCTGATCGCGCGGAACAGCTCGCCGAAGCCGGGCATCTGCTTGTCCAGCAGCGGCAGCAGCGCCTCGGGGGTGGAATCGCGGCCGGTGAAGCCGGTGCCGCCGGTGACCAGGATGCCGTCGACCTGCGGATCGGCGATCCACGCCGAGACCACGGCGCGCATCCGGTAGTGGTCGTCGGGCAGCAATTCGCGCGCGTACAGCCGGTGGCCGGCCTCGCCGAGCACCGACACCAGGTAATCGCCGGAACTGTCTTCGGCCAGGCTGCGTGTGTCCGAGACGGTCAGCACGCACAGGTTCAACGCGATGAAATCGGCTTTGGCGCTCATGTTCGAAGCCTAGCGGCTCGTCCGGTCGGCGTATAGCCTGCCGGCACGCATCGGCGGCATCCGTACAGGCGCCGTCGCGGAACGAGGGCGAAGCCGGTTCAGGCGCGTGCGGGCGCGGACTGCGTCCGGGCGCCGGTCAGGGTCAGCGCACGTGGCCGGTAACGGGCGACGCTCGCCGCTGGGTGGGACGCCAGCGGCAGGCGCTCGGGTTCGCGCTGCACAGCGCGCCGCTGCGCGTCGGCGCTGCTCCATTCGGCATAGTCGAGCAGGCTGAGGCCGTCGTCGGACAGGTGCAGGTGCGAGGCGATCAGGCCGCGCAGCGCGTGCGCGCCGTCCTGCAGCGCGGCGAAGGCCGCATCGGCGTGGCGTTGTGCCTGCGCGGCGTCGCGGGTCGCCAGCCGGGTCACCACGACGCAGCCGGGCAGGCGTTGCGGATCTGACACTCCGCTGCGGATGCGCCGGTAGCGGCGCAGCGTCAGTCGCGGCGCCGGCGCGCGCGGGCGCGGGCTGCGACCGAACGGCGTGGCCTCGTCGTCGCAGCATTGCGCGTACAGCAGGTCTGGCGCGGCGCCCAACGCTTGCAGCCAGGCCACGGCATGCAGGCCGGCGCCGGGATTGGCGTGCAGGCGTGCGAGCAGCGTCGCGCAGACCGGTGCCGAGGCGTGGGCGACCAGCACGCTGCGTGCATGCGGGGAGGTGAGATCGGGCGACAGGCGTGATGGCATCGGAGCGTGCGCGAACGGAAGGCGCGCGCAGTGTCGAACCTCAACCATGCTTCAGGTCAAGCGGTTCTGCATGCAGGACGCTTCGACAGCGCACGGCGATCGCTGGCGCCAAGCCGTGGTCGGCTGCCGCTCGTGCTGCGCGAAGAATTGCACTGCTGGCGCAAGCAGCCCGTCGCCATGTGGTCCGGAGGCGAACGCATCCTTCCGGCGTGCCGGGTGCCGGCACCGCCAATGCCTGGCGACGCGCGCGCTACTGCGGGCCGTTCCAGCCGTGCCGGCGCGCGGTCTCGCGCAACAGGTCGGCAAAGTCCGCAGCGAAGCCTCGCATGTCGAACAGGCCGGCACCGGCGCGGCGCTGCTGCAACGTGTCGCGCAGTGCGTGCAGCGCCGCCGGATCGCGGCCCAGCTGCACGGCCTTGGCGACGAAGGCGGCGTCGTCGGCGACGTTCATCCCGTCCATGCCCAGGTGATGGTTGAGGCTGCCGGCCACGCGCGCGGCGAAGGTCGTGCCGGGGCAGGTCAACAGCGGGCAGCCGGCCCACAGCGCGTCGGAGGCGGTGGTGTGCGCGTTGTACGGATGGGTGTCCAGGAACAAGTCGGCATGCCGGTAGCGGGCCAGGTAATCGGCATGCGCCAGCTTGGGCATGAAGCGCAGCCGCGCCGGATCCACGTCGGCGCGGCGCGCGGCGTCGCGCAGCCGCGCATCGGCCTGGCCGGGTCCGGACAGCAGCCACAGCACGCTGTCCGGCACCTGGCCCAGTATAGCCAGCATGCGCGCCATGCTGCGCGGGGTCAGTTTGTAGCTGTTGTTGAAGCAGCAGAACACCGTGCCGTGCTCGGGCAGCCCGCAGTCGCGGCGCGATGGCGGCGTGCCGATCCGGCGACTGTCGTCCGATGGCTGGAACGCGCGCGGCAGGCGCAGCACGCGCTCGCTGTAGTGCGCGGCCAGCGCATCCGGCAACGCGAACGCATCGCCGATGACGTAGTCGATCCACGGCGCGCCGGACGTGCCCGGGTAGGCCAGCCAGTTGACCTGCAGCGGTGCCGGACGCAGTGCCAGCACTTCCGGCGCACCGCCGCCGCCCCAGCCGCGCAGGTCGAACAGGATGTCGATGCCGGCCTCGCGAATGCCTTGCGCGATCGCCCGGTGCGGCTGTCCGGCGACCTCGTGCCAGGCGTGCGCCGCGGCGCGCAGGCGCGTGCCGATCGCGCTGCTGTCGTCGCGGTTCAAGGCGAACAGCTGCACGCGCAGGTCGGCGTGCGCACGCAGCCGTTCGAACAGGGCCACGGTCAGCAAGCCGGTGGGATGCGCGCCGAAGCCGTTGGACAGGAAGCCGAGCCGCAAGGGCCCGGCGCGGCGCAGCGTCGCCGCCGGCAGTGGCGCCAGCGTCCGCGCCAATCCAAGCGCGCGGTTGCGCGCGCAGTGCAGCTGTTCGGCGGCGGTGGCGTCTTCGTTGAGGAAGGCGAATGGTTCGATCGCCGGATGGCCCTGGCGTACCGCGCCGCGCACCTGCTGCGACAGCGCGTCCAGCTCGCGCCAATCGCACAGTTTGCGTCGCCAGTTCAGCAGGTGCGCGGCGATCGACGGTTCCTGCGGCAACAGCGCATGCGCGTGCGCATAGGCCTGCGCGGCGGCTTCGGCCTCGCCGTTGTCCTCCAGCGCATGGCCCAGCCACAGGGCGATGCCCGGATGCTGCGGCGCGTGCTGCAGCGCCTGGCGCAATGCGGCGGCGGCCTCGGCATGGCGGCCCTGGATCCAGCGCACGCGGCCCAGCCGCGCCAGGGCCTCCGGATGCGCCGGGCGCAGCTGCAACGCGCGCAACGCGGCCTGTTCGCCGGCGGCGATCGCGCCGGCACCGAGTTCGGCGTCGGCCAGCATCACCCAGGCGATGAAGTCCTGTGGGTCGCGGCGGACCGCGTCCTGCAGCCGGCGCAGTTCGTCCGGCGCGCTGCCGCTCACGCGCGTGCGGCGAGCGGCGCGTGCGCAGTGGCGCGGCGCATGCGCCGGCTCACGGGCTGTCGCTCAGTCGCGCTAGTTCGTCGACCTGGTGCTCGTGGCTCAGGCGCTCGATCAGCGCATCGAGGTCGCCTTCGATCACGTTCGGCAGGTCGTACAGGGTCAGCCCATCGACCCGGTGATCGGTGATGCGGCCCTGCGGGAAGCTGTAGGTGCGGATGCGCTGGCTGCGGTCGCCGCTGCCGACCTGTAGCTTGCGGTCCTGCGCCTCGGCCGCGGCCTGCTTGCTGCGCTCGGCGTCGAGCAACTGCGCCTTCAGCCGCTTCATCGCCTTGTCGCGGTTGGCATGCTGGCTGCGCTCGGTCTGGCATTCGACCACCACCCCGCTCGGCACGTGGGTGATGCGGATCGCCGATTCGGTCTTGTTGACGTGCTGGCCGCCGGCACCGGACGACCGGAACGTATCCACTTTCAGGTCGGCCGGGTTGATCGCGATCTCTTCCACGTCGTCGGCCTCGGGGATGATCGCCACCGTTGCCGCCGAGGTGTGGATGCGGCCCTGCGACTCGGTCGCCGGCACCCGCTGCACGCGGTGCGTGCCGGACTCGAACTTGAGCTTGGAGTAGGCGCCGCGGCCGACGATGCGCGCCACGATCTCCTTGTAGCCGCCGTGCTCGCCAGGGCTGTCCGATTCGACTTCCACCTTCCAGCCCTGGCGTTCGGCGTAGCGCGCATACATGCGGAACAGGTCGCCGGCGAACAGTGCTGCCTCGTCGCCGCCGGTGCCGGCGCGCACTTCCAGGAACAGGTTGCCGTCGTCGCGCGGATCGCGCGGCACCAGCAGCAGCGCCAGCTGTTCGTCGAGGGCTGCCAGGCGCGCGTGGGCGGCGGCGATTTCCTCCTCGGCCAGCTCGCGCAGTTCCGGATCGGCGCGCATCGCCTCGGCCGCGGCCAGGTCGGCCTTGGCCGCTGCCTCGTCGGCCAGCGCGGTGGCGACCGGCTCAAGCTGCGCGAATTCGCGCGAGTAGTCGCGGAAGCGCGCGTTGTCGCTTACCACCTCGGGATCGGACAGCAGGCGTTCGAGTTCTTCGCGACGCTCGGCCAGCGCCTCCAGCTTACGGCGCAGGGTCGGCGTCATCGGTCTTCAGAATGGGGTGGAAATAGCCCGGCTTTTCCGGGAACAGGCGCTCGGCGGCGCGGGCCAGCTCGGCATCGCCGCGCAGCGCCGCCTCGCGCAGCGCCGCGGTGGGCGGATGCAGCAGGCGGTTGGTCAGGGTGTTGGCGAGGAATTCCAGCACTTCGTCGGCCGGCTTGCCGTTGGCCAGTTGCTGCCGCGCCTTAGCCAGCACGTCGTCGCGGGTGCTGTCGCCGTGCGCGCGCAGGCGCTTGAGCGGCGCCTGGCGGGTGCTGGCCTGCAGCGTCTCGATGTAGCGCAGCACCTGCAGGTCGATGATCGCCTCGGCGGCCTCGGCCGCTTCGCGGCGGCCGCGGCGATTGTCCTCGACCGCGCGTTCCAGGTCGTCCACGGTGTACAGATAGGCATCGGCCAGGTCGGCCACGCCGGCCTCGATGTCGCGCGGCACCGCCAGGTCGAACAGCAGCATCGGCTTGTGCTTGCGCGCGCGCAGCGCCTGCTCGACCTGCGCCCGGGTCACCACCGGCTCGCGCGCGGCGGTGGCCGAGAACACCACGTCGGCTTCCTGCAGATGCCGTTCCAGCTCGTTCAGCGGCAGCGCCACGCCACCATGCCGGCTGGCCAGCTCCTGGGCGTGGGCGAGGGTGCGGTTGGCGATCAGCAGGCGCCGCACGCGGCCTTCGCTGAGATGCTTGGCGGCCAGCTCGATGGTCTCGCCGGCGCCGACCAGCAGCACCGTCGATTCGCTGAGCCGGGCGAAGGAGTTCTGTGCCAGGCGCACCGCGGTGGAGGCCACCGAGACCGGATTGGCGCCGACCCGGGTGTCGGTGCGCGCGCGCTTGGCCACCGAGAAGGTCTGCTGGAACAGCCGGTCCAGGCGGTTGCCCATCGCCCCGTGCTCGCGCGCCAGCACCCAGGCGTCCTTCACCTGGCCGAGGATCTGCGGCTCGCCCAGCACCATCGAGTCCAGCCCGGTGGCGACGCGGAACAGGTGGCGGACCGCATCGGCGTCCTGGTGCTGGTACAGGTAGCCATGCAGGCCGGCGGCGTGCGAATCCAGCCAGTCGGCCAGGCTTTGCGCGTCGTCGGCGATCGCGTACAGCTCGGTGCGGTTGCAGGTGGACAGCAAGGCGGCCTCGGCGACGTTGGGCAAGGCGCGCAGCGATTGCAGCGCGCGCGGCAGCGCATCGCCGGCGAACGCCACCCGTTCGCGCAGGTCGACCGGCGCGGTCTGGTGGTTCAATCCGAGCACCCACAACGTCATCTGTTCAGTTGCTTGCGATAAGCTGCTGGCCATTCAGGGCCCCATTTTACGGCCCGGTTGCCCCCGATGCCCGCATTGATTCGCATCCGTATCGTTCTATTGCTGTCGGCGCTCGCCGCGCTGCCGGCCCTCGGCGCCACCGCCGCTGCCCCAGCGGCCGCCGCCAAGCAGCCGCCGAGCGCCGCTGCGTCCTCGCTGACGCCGGTGCTGGCCGGCGAGTTCGCGCTGCAGGCCGGACAGCTGACCGATGCCTCGCACTGGTACCTGGAGGCGGCGAACGAGGCGTCCGGCGATGCCGGCCTGGCCGAGCGCGCAACCCGTATCGCGATGCTGGCCAACGACAACGCGGCCGCGGCGCAGGCCCTGGCGCTGTGGCGCCAGCGTGCGCCGGAGTCGCTGGCGATGCGCGGCGCCGAGGCCTCGCTCGCGCTGCGCAACGGCAATCTGCGCCAGGCGCGCGGCCTGCTGGTGGCGCTGCTGCGCGACAAGGACGCGCGCGGCTGGCGCTATGCGCTGGTGGCGCTGGTCAGCGGCAACCGCGATCCGGAGGTGGCGGCGAAGGTGCTGGACCAACTGCTCGACGCCAACGCCATCCCCGACCAGCTCGAGGCCTGGCAGGAGTTCGGGCGCCTGGCGCTGCGCCTGGAGCAGCCGAAGCTGGCCGAGCGCATCGTCGATCAGCTGGTCAAGCGCTTCCCGGAAGAGCCGCGCGTGGCCCTGCTGCACGCCACCCAGTTGCAACAGGCCGGCAAGACCGAGCAGGCGCGGGCGCTGCTGCAGGGCGTGGAGCCCAAGGCACAGCGCGACCCGGACCTGCGCGGCGCGCTGGCCTACGCCTACGACGCGATCGGCGATACCACCGCCGCGGCGCGGGTGCTGGCGCTCGGTCCGCAGGACACCCAGAACTACGGCCTGCGCGCCTCGATGCTGGCCAAGCTGCAGGACAACGCGGCGCTGAGCGCGCTGTACGAGGAAGTGCGCAAGGGGGCGGCGCAGCCGGACCCGGAGCGGCGCCTGCTGCTCGGCAAGATCGCCGAGTTCCTGAAGCGCTATCAGGAGGCGGTGACCTGGTACCGCGGCGTGCCGGGCGGCCCGCTGCGCAACGAAGCGCGGCTGCGCACCGCCGGGGCGCTGTACGAACTCGGGCAGAAGGACGCCGCCTTCGCCGAGGCGCGTGCGCTGCAGGACGATGCCGAGGCCGACGATGCCGCGCGCCGCGACGCCTACGTGCTGGAGGCGGAATTGCGCCAGCGCAGTGGCGACGACGCCGGCGAGCTGCAGGTGTTCGAGCGCGGCCTGGCCGCCTATCCGGACGACAACGCGTTGCTGTACGCGCGCGGCCTGGCCTGGGAGCGGCGCGACCGCATCGACCGCGCCGAAGCCGACCTGCGCAAGATCCTGGTCACCGAGCCGGAGAACGTGGCCGCGCTCAATGCGCTCGGCTACACCCTGGCCGACCGCACCCATCGCTACCGCGAGGCGCTGCAGCTGATCGATCGCGCCCGCACCGCCGATCCGGACAACGCCGCGATCATCGACAGCTACGGCTGGGTGCTGTATCGGCTGGGCAAGACCCAGGAAGCGCTGGTGCAGCTGCGCCGCGCCTGGACTCTGTTCAAGGATCCGGAAATCGCCGCGCACATCGGTCAGGTGCTGTGGGAGCAGGGCAAGCACGACGAGGCAAATAAATACTTCGACGAAGCGCGCAAGCTCGATCCGAAGAATCGCGCGCTGCAGCGAGCGATGGAAAAGGTCGCGCCGTGAGGCTGGTATTGCGCGCGGCATGGGCGCTGGCGGCGCTGCTGGCGCTGGCCGGCTGTACGTCGCTGGCGCCGCGGCAGGCACCGCCGGCGGCGAGCGCGCCGCTGGGCGAGGCCGCGCGCCAGGCCGAGGCAGCCCGCGGCGCATGGCTGCAGGCGCATCCGCAGTGGTCGTTCCAGGGCCGGGTGGCGATCACCAAGGGCCGCAACGGCGGTAGCGGCCGCATCGACTGGGCGCAGCAGCAGCGCGAGTACCGGATCGAGCTCAGTGCACCGGTGACCCGGCAGAGCTGGCGCCTGACCGGCGACAGCCAGCGCGGGGGCGGCCGCCTGGAAGGGCTGGACGGCGGTCCGCGCGCCGGCGAGGACGCGCAGCAACTGCTGCTGGAAGCCACAGGTTGGGAGATTCCGGTCAATTTGCTGCCGGATTGGGTGCGCGGACAGGTTGCGCTGGACGCAGGCGCACCGGAGCAGGTGAGTTACGACGCCGAGGGGCGCCCGCAGGCGCTGCGGCAGATGGGGTGGGAGATCCAGTTCCAGGAATGGTATCCGCCCAGCGACGGCCGTCCGGCCCTGCCGCGGCGCATCGAGGCGCGCAACGGCGACGCCAAGGTGCGCCTGCTGCTGGACCATTGGGACTTCGCCGCGCCATGAGCACGGTGGGAGAGGGTGGCTGGTCGGCCTGGCCGGCCCCGGCGAAGCTGAACCTGTTTCTGCAGATCACCGGCCGCCGCGCCGACGGCTACCACACGCTGCAAACCGTATTTCGCCTGCTGGATTGGGGGGACACCGTTCATCTGCGCGTGCGCGCCGATGGCGTGGTGGCGCGGCTCGGCGACTCCGTGCCGGGCGTTGTCGAAGCCGACGACCTGCTGGTGCGGGCGGCGCGACTGCTGCAAAAGCATGCCAAGATCGCCCAAGGTGTCGACATCCGCGTGGAAAAGCGTATTCCCGCCGGCGGTGGTTTCGGTGGTGGCTCGTCCGACGCGGCGACCGCGCTGGTCGCGCTGAACGCGTTATGGGATGCAGGATTGGACGAGGACGCGCTGGCCGGCCTGGGCCTGGCGCTGGGTGCGGACGTGCCGGTGTTCGTGCGCGGCCGCGATGCCTGGGCCGAGGGAGTGGGCGAGCGGCTGACGCCATTGCCCCTGCCGCCGGCCTGGTATGTGCTGGCCGATCCGGGGGTTCACGTACCCACCGCGGCGCTGTTCCAGGCCCCGGATTTGACGCGGGATGCTGCGCCCGCGAAAATGGCCGACTTCGTTTCAGGTTTCCTGCTCGGCAATGCGTTCGAGCCGGTGCTGCTCCGCCGCGAACCAGCCATCCAGGCCGTGTTCCAGGCGCTTGCGCAGATCGGCACGCCGCGCCTTACCGGGTCGGGGAGCGGGTGTTTCGTCGAGTTCGCCGATCGCGCCGCCGCCATGCGCGCGCTGGCGGCCTTGCCGAAGGGGGTGCGCGCCTGGGTGGCTGGCGGCGTGGCCCGTTCGCCGCTGCTCGATGCGCTGGAGGCATAGCAACAGTTTCATGCAGGGGCGTCGCCAAGAGGCCCAAGGCACCAGGTTTTGATCCTGGCATTCGTAGGTTCGAATCCTACCGCCCCTGCCAATTATGCGAGTCCCTCGCAAAAGCCCGCACATTCATGTGCGGGGGGTCAACGGGGCGAGTCCCTCGCAAGAGCCCGCACATCCATGTGCGGGGGTTCAACAGGCAGAAGCGTCGCTCCGCCTGGCTTTCCGATTCATGCTGTTTCTTTCGTTCCGCAGTTCTTTGCCGCCGCCGCCGCCCGAGACACTCTCATGCAAGATCAACGTAACCTGCTGGTGTTCTCCGGCAACGCCAACAAGCCGCTTGCCAAGAGCATCTGCAAGGAGCTGGGGGTGCGTCCGGGCAAGGCGATGGTGTCGCGCTTCTCCGATGGCGAAGTGCAGGTGGAGATCGAGGAGAACGTGCGCCGGCAGGAAGTGTTCGTGATCCAGCCGACCGGCGCGCCCAGCGCGGAAAACCTGATGGAGCTGTTGGTGATCATCGACGCGCTCAAGCGCGCCAGCGCCGCCAGCGTCACCGCGGTGGTGCCGTACTTCGGCTACTCGCGGCAGGACCGGCGCATGCGCTCCTCGCGCGTGCCGATCACCGCCAAGGTCGCGGCGAAGATGTTCACCGCGGTCAATGCCGACCGCGTGCTGACCGTGGACCTGCACGCCGACCAGATCCAGGGCTTCTTCGACATCCCGGTCGACAACGTCTACGCCTCGCCGCTGCTGCTGGCCGATATCTGGCGCGCCTACGGCACCGACAACCTGATCGTGGTGTCGCCGGACGTGGGCGGCGTGGTCCGCGCCCGCGCCGTGGCCAAGCGCCTGGACGACGCCGACCTGGCGATCATCGACAAGCGCCGCCCGCGCGCCAACGTGTCCACGGTGATGAACATCATCGGCGACGTCGAGGGCAAGACCTGCGTGCTGGTCGACGACATCGTCGACACCGCCGGCACCCTGTGCGCCGCGGCGGCCGCGCTGAAGGCGCAGGGCGCGCTGAAGGTGGCCGCGTATTGCACCCACCCGGTGCTGTCCGGCCCGGCGGTCAGCAACATCACCAATTCGCAGCTCGACGAGCTGGTCGTCACCGACACGATTCCGTTGTCCGACGCCGCGCGCGGCTGCAGCAAGATCCGCCAGCTCAGCGTCGCCGAGCTGCTGGCCGAAACCATTCGCCGCATCGCCTTCGGCGAGTCGGTGAGTTCGTTGTACGTCGATTGATTCAAGGGCGGGGATTGGAGATTCGGGATTGGGGATTTGCAACGGCGCTTGCTCTGCGAATCCCCAATCCCGAATCCCCAATCCCTGCTCCACACAGACTCTTCTGGTCGCGGAAGAGTCCTCAAAACCGCCGCGAGGCGGTTCATTCAACCAAGGTAGTAAACGCAAATGGCAACCACGCATGAAATCAAGGTTCAGCGCCGCGAGGTCGAGGGTAAGGGTGCGAGCCGCCGCCTCCGTCGCGACGGCCTGATCCCCGCCATCGTCTACGGTGGCGACCTGAAGCCGGTCAACATCGAGCTCAACCACAACGAAGTCTGGCTCGCCAGCCAGAACGACTGGTTCTACTCGTCGATCCTCAGCCTGAGCCTGAACGGCGACGTGCAGAAGGTGCTGCTGCGCGATATGCAGCGCCACCCGTTCAAGCAGCTGATCATGCACATCGACTTCCAGCGCGTGAACGACAACGAGGCGCTGCACGCGTCGGTGCCGCTGCACTTCCTCAACGAGGACGTGTCGCCGGCCGGCAAGTCGGCCGAAGTGGTCGTCACCCACGAGCTGAACGAGATTCAGGTCGTGTGCCTGCCGAAGGACCTGCCGGAGTTCGTCGAAGTCGACCTGTCCGCGCTGTCCGTCGGCGACGTGATCCACCTGTCCGACCTGAAGCTGCCGGCCGGCGTCGAGCTGCCGGAGCTGAAGCTGGGCAAGGAGCACGACGTGGCGGTGGTCATCGCCAAGCACGGCCGTGTCGAAGCCGAACCGGAAGCGACCGATGCTCCGGCCGCGGCCGAGCCGGCGAAGAAGGACGGCAAGTAATCGCCTGCGCAGCGCCCGGCCCGTGCGGTCCGGGCGCTGCGGCGATGCTGCGGCATGACTGGTCTGCGTCTGATCGTCGGTCTGGGTAATCCCGGAGCCGAACACGCGAACACCCGGCACAACGCCGGGTTTCGTTTTGTCGAACAATTGGCCGAGCGGGCCGGCGCGCGCTGGAGCGTGGACGCCAAGCTGTACGGCGAAACCGCCAAGGTCGATGTGGCCGGGCAGTCGCTGTGGCTGCTGAAGCCGGCCACCTTCATGAATCTCAGCGGCAAGTCGGTGACCGCCGCGTTGCGCTACTGGAAGATCGAACCGGCGCAGGCGCTGCTGGCGCACGATGAGCTGGATCTGGCGCCGGGCACGGCGCGGCTCAAGTTCGACGGCGGCCATGGCGGACAGAACGGTTTGCGCGACACCATCCGCCTGCTCGGGCATGCCGGTTTCCATCGGCTGCGCATCGGCATCGGCCATCCCGGCCACAAGGACAAGGTCGTCCCCTGGGTGCTGGGACGTGCCGGCAAGGACGACCAGATCCTGATCGACCGCGCCATCGACGACGCCATCGCGGTGCTGCCGCTGGCGGTGCAGGGCGATTTCAACGAGGCGATGAAGCGGCTGCATACGAGCAGGGATTCGTGATTGGGGATTGGGGATTCGCAGGCGTGCGGCTTAGCGAATCTCCAATCCCGAATCCCAAATCCCGGAAGTGAACCATGGGCATCAAATGCGGCATCGTCGGCCTGCCCAACGTCGGCAAGTCGACTCTGTTCAATGCGCTGACCAAGGCGGGCATCGCTGCGGCCAACTTCCCGTTCTGCACCATCGAGCCCAACGTCGGCGTGGTGCCGGTGCCGGATCCGCGGCTGGGCGAGCTGTCCAAGATCATCAATCCGCAGAAGGTCGTGCCGACCGCGGTCGAGTTCGTCGACATCGCCGGCCTGGTCGCCGGCGCGGCCAGCGGCGAGGGCCTGGGCAACAAGTTCCTGGCGCACATCCGCGAGGTCGATGCGATCACCCACGTGGTGCGTTGCTTCGAGAACGCCGACGTCATCCACGTCAACAACAAGGTCGATCCGATCTCGGACATCGAGACCATCGATACCGAGCTGGCCCTGGCCGATCTGGACAGCGTCGAGAAGGCCTTGAACCGCGCCGAGCGCAGCGCCAAGGGCGGCGACAAGGACGCGGCCGCGCGCAAGCCGGTGCTGGCCAAGTTGCAGGCCGCGCTGGCCGACGGCAAGGCCGGGCGCAGCGTGGGCCTGGACGAGGAAGAGAAGGCGCTGGTGCGCGATCTGTTCCTGCTCACGCTCAAGCCGGTGATGTACATCGCCAACGTGCTCGAGGACGGGTTCGAGAACAACCCGCACCTGGATGCGGTGCGCGCGCGCGCCGCCGCCGAGGGTGCCGAAGTGGTGCCGGTGTCGGCGGCGATTGAGGAAGAGCTGTCGCAGCTGGACGACGCCGATCGCGACACCTTCCTGGCCGACCTGGGCCTGGCCGAGCCGGGCTTGAACCGGGTGATCCGCGCGGCGTATTCGCTGCTCGGGCTGCAGACCTATTTCACCGCCGGGGTCAAGGAAGTGCGCGCGTGGACGGTGAAGGCCGGATCGACCGCGCCGCAGGCCGCTGCGGTGATCCACACCGATTTCGAGAAGGGCTTCATCCGCGCCGAAACCATCGCCTACGACGACTTCATCAAGTACAAGGGCGAGGCCGGCGCGCGCGAGGCCGGGCGGCTGCGCCTGGAGGGCAAGGAATACCGCGTGCAGGAAGGCGACGTGCTGCATTTCCGCTTCAATGTCTGATCCGCATGCATGCGTTCGCGGCGTGCCGCGGGCGCGGCGCGCGCAGTGCGCGTTTCCTGCGACATCGCGTCAAAATACTGTTGACAAGGCAGGGATGTCAGGGAAGAATAGCGGGCTGTTTCACCCCGGACTGATTTCGGCCTCGCGGCCTAGTCGGGACGGGTAGCTGGAGGGATACCCAAGCGGCCAACGGGGGCAGACTGTAAATCTGCTGGCTTACGCCTTCGGTGGTTCGAATCCACCTCCCTCCACCAGTTTTTTTGTTGTGGCAGTGCGTCATCCCGTAGCGGGAGTAGTTCAACGGTAGAACCTCAGCCTTCCAAGCTGATGGTGCGGGTTCGATTCCCGTCTCCCGCTCCATTGAACGCGCTTGTGTCACAATAGAACTACGCTCACGTAGCTCAGTCGGTAGAGCACCTCCTTGGTAAGGAGGAGGTCGAAGGTTCGATTCCTTTCGTGAGCACCATATTCAGTCTCCAAATCTTTCTACGATCACCGAGAAGAAGCAGCCATGGCCAAGGGTAAGTTCGAGCGCACCAAGCCGCACGTCAACGTCGGCACCATCGGTCACGTCGACCACGGCAAGACCACGCTGACCGCGGCGCTGACCAAGATCGGCGCAGAGCGCTTCGGCGGCGAGTTCAAGGCGTACGACGCGATCGACGCGGCGCCGGAAGAGAAGGCGCGTGGCATCACGATCTCGACCGCCCACGTGGAATACGAATCGCCGACGCGCCACTACGCGCACGTCGATTGCCCGGGCCACGCGGACTACGTGAAGAACATGATCACCGGTGCGGCGCAGATGGACGGCGCGATCCTGGTGTGCTCGGCCGCTGACGGCCCGATGCCGCAGACCCGCGAGCACATCCTGCTGTCGCGCCAGGTCGGCGTGCCGCACATTGTGGTGTTCCTGAACAAGGCCGACATGGTCGACGACGCCGAGCTGCTCGAGCTGGTCGAGATGGAAGTGCGCGAGCTGCTGAGCAAGTACGACTTCCCGGGCGACGACACCCCGATCATCCATGGTTCGGCGCGTCTGGCGCTGGACGGCGACCAGAGCGAGATCGGCGTGCCGGCGATCCTGAAGCTGGTGGACGCGCTGGATACGTTCATCCCGGAGCCGCAGCGCGACGTGGACAAGCCGTTCCTGATGCCGGTGGAAGACGTGTTCTCGATTTCGGGCCGCGGCACCGTGGTGACCGGTCGTATCGAGCGCGGCGTGATCAAGGTGGGCGACGAAATCGAAATCGTCGGCATCCGCGCCACGCAGAAGACCACGGTCACGGGCGTGGAAATGTTCCGCAAGCTGCTGGACCAGGGCCAGGCGGGCGACAACGCCGGTCTGCTGCTGCGCGGCACCAAGCGTGACGACGTGGAGCGCGGCCAGGTGCTGTGCAAGCCGGGTTCGATCAAGCCGCACACCGAGTTCGAAGCCGAGGTGTACGTGCTGTCGAAGGACGAGGGCGGCCGTCACACCCCGTTCTTCAAGGGCTACCGTCCGCAGTTCTACTTCCGCACCACCGACATCACTGGCGCGTGCCAGCTGCCGGAAGGCGTGGAGATGGTGATGCCGGGCGACAACGTGAAGATGGTGGTCACGCTGATCAACCCGGTGGCGATGGACGAAGGCCTGCGTTTCGCGATCCGCGAAGGCGGCCGCACCGTCGGCGCCGGCGTGGTGGCTAAGATCATCAAGTAATGCCCGCTGCGGCGACCTCGGTCGCCGCAGTTTGACGATGTGCAGGCGGCTTCGGTCGTCGGGTTCAGCGAAGGGCGGGCCGGAACCTTCGGTCCGCCTTCGCCGTCTAAGGGAAGTGCAGTCGTTCTTCATACGCCAGTAGCTCAATTGGCAGAGCAGCGGTCTCCAAAACCGCAGGTTGGGGGTTCGAGTCCCTCCTGGCGTGCCAATCTGCCGCACCCTATCCAGTGACCTTGGTCGCATAGCCGCAAGAGTCGGATGAACAGCAAGATCGAGCATTCCAAAGGCACCACCGCTTCCTCCGGTGGCGATATCGTCAAGTACGTCATCGCTGCGCTGCTGGTGGTCGCGGGCCTGTTTGTCTGGTTCTGGTTCGGCGAGCCGAGTCGTGCGACGCAGTTGGGAAGCTGGTCCGGTCCGTTGCGTGGCCTGGCGGTCATCGTCGGCCTGGTCGCCGGCGCTGCGGTGTTCCTGCTGACCGTCAAGGGGCGCGAAGCCCGCGAGTTCGTGTCCGAGTCCCGGTTCGAACTGCGCAAGGTGGTCTGGCCGACCCGTCAGGAAGCGATCCGCACCACCTGGGTCGTGATCGTGGTGGTGATCATTCTGAGTCTGCTGCTGGGCGGGTTCGATTTCCTGATCCAGAAGCTGATGCAGTGGTTCGTGAGTCGTTGAGGAGAGTGCAGCAGTGAAGCGTTGGTATGTCGTTCACGCCTATTCAGGCTTCGAGAAGTCCGTGGCCCAAGCGCTGCGCGACCGCATTGCGCGTGACGAGATGCAGGAGCGCTTCGGCGACGTGCTGGTGCCGACCGAGGAAGTGATCGAAATGCGCTCCGGCCAGAAGCGCCGTTCCGAGCGCAAGTTCTTCCCGGGCTACGTGCTGGTGCAGATCGAGACCCACGAGGAAGGCGGCATCCCGCGCATCGACAACGAAAGCTGGCATCTGGTCAAGGAAACCCCGAAGGTCATGGGGTTCATCGGCGGCACCGCCGATCGTCCGCTGCCGATCCGCGACGAAGAGGCCGATGCGATCCTGCAGCGCGTTCAGGATGGCGTGGAGAAGCCGCGTCCGAAGGTGCTGTTCGAGCCGGGTCAGATGGTCCGCGTCACCGATGGTCCGTTCAACGACTTCAACGGCGTGGTCGAGGAAGTCAACTACGAGAAGAGTCGCCTGCGCGTTGCGGTGCTGATCTTCGGCCGGTCCACCCCGGTGGAGCTGGAATTCGGCCAGGTCGAGAAGGCCTGAGCCCGCGCCGGCGCAGCTGCGCCGGACGCCAAAATCTCTGCTATACTGCGCGGCTCGCTGTCCAGGCTCGCCGCCTGGCAGGACCGGAAGCCGCCGCGAGGCGGCTTTCTGCGCACTTCAAACGTGATGGCGGGACACGTGATTTTCCCGTCGCGATGGGGAGCCTGCAATTGGGCGCTAGCACCCGGAGACCACTGAAATGGCAAAGAAAGTAGTCGGTTACATCAAGCTGCAGGTGAAGGCCGGTCAGGCCAATCCCTCGCCGCCGGTCGGTCCTGCGCTGGGTCAGCGCGGCCTGAACATCATGGAATTCTGCAAGGCGTTCAATGCCGCCACGCAGAAGCTGGAGCCGGGCCTGCCCACTCCGGTCATCATCACGGCCTATTCGGACCGTACCTTCACCTTCATCACCAAGAGCACCCCCGCGAGCGTGCTGTTGAAGAAGGCCGCAGGCGTCACCTCCGGTTCCAAGCGCCCGAACACCGAAAAGGTGGGCAAGGTCACCCGCAAGCAGCTCGAAGAGATCGCCAAGGCGAAGGAAGCCGACCTGACTGCAGCCGAGCTGGAAGCGGCGGTGCGTACGATTGCGGGTTCCGCCCGCAGCATGGGCCTGACGGTGGAGGGTTAAGCGATGGCACAGACCAAGCGACAGAAAGCAATCCGTGCTGCCGTGCAGCCGGGCAAGGCGTATTCGATCGACGAAGCGCTGAAGATCATCAAGTCCACCAGCAAGGCCAAGTTCGTCGAAGCCGTCGACGTGGCCGTGCGCCTGGGTGTGGATGCCAAGAAGTCCGACCAGCAGGTGCGCGGTTCCACCGTGCTGCCGGCCGGTACCGGCAAGAGCGTGCGCGTGGCGGTATTCGCCCCGGCCGGCGCCAAGGCTGACGAAGCCCTGGCCGCTGGCGCCGAAGCCGTCGGCATGGACGACCTGGCCGAGAAGATGCAGGCCGGCGACCTGAACTACGACGTGGTCATCGCCACCCCGGACGCGATGCGCGTCGTCGGCAAGCTGGGTACGCTGCTGGGCCCGCGCGGCCTGATGCCGAACCCGAAGGTCGGCACCGTGTCGGCCAATCCGGCTGAAGCGGTTAAGAATGCCAAGTCGGGTCAGGTGCGCTACCGCACCGACAAGGCCGGCATCATCCACTGCACCATCGGCAAGGCCAGCTTCGAAGACGACGCGCTGAAGAACAACCTGCAGGCGCTGCTGATGGATCTGGTCAAGGCCAAGCCGGCGACCTCGAAGGGCACCTACCTGCAGAAGATCTCGGTGAGCTCGACCATGGGTCCGGGCGTCACCGTCGATCAGGCTTCGCTGTCCCTGAAGTAATTCGCGATACGGCGGCGCTCCGCGAGGCGCACCGCCGGTTCCACCCTTTTGAAGGCGTCGCCGAGGGGCAACCCGGAGCGAAGCCGTCAAAGACCGCAGGCGCGGTCTGCGCATACCGACGACGGGCACGGAAGCTCGACATGGCAAGGAGTCGCCGTCGGTCCAGCGGGATCGCTTAATCCAGTCCCCTCGGGGACGCGCCGGCGTAGATGGTGCCGCCTTTCTGGAGTTTTTCTGGTGCAGGCCAGTTCGGGGTTTCCCGGGCGCGCTCACTCCAGGTCTGGAACGGCCACCAACTGGGATGCCATTCGGCGTCCCCGGCATCCAGGATGGAGGCCGCCCAGGACCGCAAGCGGCAGGAGCCGCAAGCGGAGTAAGTTTGAAGCAGAGATTCGAGATTTGCGATTAGGGATTGGCAAGAGCGGCGTCGCTGCTCCTGACGCATCCCGAATCACCAATCCCGACTCCCAGCTTTAACGGAGGAGTGCAATGGCTCTCAATCTGTCCCAGAAGCAAGAAGTCGTCGCCGAACTGGCCGACGTCGCCGCGAAGGCCCACTCCTTGGTTGCTGCCGAGTACGCCGGCATCACGGTCTCCCAGATGACCGCGATGCGCAAGAAGGCGCGCGAAACCGGTGTGTACTTGCGTGTTGTCAAGAACACCCTGGCCTCGCGTGCCGTTGCCGGTACCGAATACGAGTGTGTCCAGGACGCGCTGGTCGGTCCGCTGCTGTATGCGTTCTCGACGGAAGAACCCGGCGCTGCCGGTCGTCTGATCAAGGAATTCGCCAAGGGTAACGACAAGCTGCAGACCAAGGTCGTGTCGATGGGTGGCCAGCTGTATCCGGCCGCTCACCTCGAGGTGTTGGCATCGCTGCCGACCCGCGAGCAGGCGCTGGCCATGCTGGCACGCGTCCTCGCCGAGCCGGCGAGCATGTTTGCACGCGCGGTCAAGGCCGTGGGCGACAAGCTCGGTGGTGGCGAAGAAGCCCCCGCCGCAGCGGAAGCAGCCCCGGCCGAAACGGCTTAAGTTCGCGACACCTGAAACGGTTCACTAGAACCTCATCCAGAAAAAATTCGAAAGGTAATCACAATGTCCCTGTCTAACGAACAGATCGTCGACGCAATCGCCGAAAAGACCCTCATGGAAGTGATGGAGCTGGTCAAGGCCATCGAAGAGAAGTTTGGCGTCTCCGCCGCCGCCCCGGTCGCCGCTGCCGGCCCGGCCGCTGCTGCTGCCCCGGTCGAAGAGCAGACCGAGTTCAACGTCATCCTGAAGGCTGTCGGCGACAAGAAGGTCGAAGTCATCAAGGCCGTCCGCGCCATCACCGGCCTGGGCCTGAAGGAAGCGAAGGACCTCGTCGAAGGTGCTCCGCAGACCGTCAAGGAAGCCGTGTCGAAGGAAGATTCCGAGAAGTTCAAGAAGGATCTCGAGGCCGCCGGCGCGTCCGTCGAAATCAAGTAATCGGCATCTTGCATCGCCAGCGTGTCAGGTGATGCATCGAAGGCTGGGGACGCAAGTCCCCGGCCTTTGGCCGTTGTTGCAAAGCCGGGATTTGAGATTCGGCATTAGGGATTCGATGGCGCTGGTTTAGCCCATCCCGAATCCCGTCATCCCCAATCTCGGCCTCACCGAGTTGGTAGTTGGAAGTAGCAAGAGAAGGCGTGCTGGTGCCGGCAATACCAGCGACTTCCAACTGACAATTTATGTTCACTCAGGGCCGCGGACGCGCGGCCCGCACAGCCAAGGTGATACCTCATGACGTCTTATTCGTTCACCGAAAAGAAGCGTATCCGCAAGGATTTCGGCAAGCAGCGCTCGATCCTCGAAGTGCCGTTCCTGCTGGCGATCCAGGTGGATTCCTACCGCGAATTCCTGCAGGAAAACACCGACCCGAACAAGCGTTCGGACCACGGCCTGCACGCGGCCCTGAAATCGGTGTTCCCGATCTCCAGCTATAGCGGCAACGCGGCGCTGGAGTACGTCGGTTACAAGCTGGGCGATCCGGTGTTCGACGAGCGTGAATGCCGCCAGCGCGGCATGAGCTACGGCGCCCCGCTGCGCGTGACTGTGCGCCTGGTGATCTACGACCGCGAGTCCTCGACCAAGGCCATCAAGTACGTGAAGGAGCAGGAGGTCTACCTCGGCGAGATCCCGCTGATGACCGACAACGGCACCTTCATCGTCAACGGCACCGAGCGCGTCATCGTCTCGCAGCTGCACCGTTCGCCGGGTGTGTTCTTCGATCACGACCGCGGCAAGACCCACAGCTCGGGCAAGCTGCTGTACAGCGCCCGCATCATCCCGTACCGCGGCTCCTGGCTGGACTTCGAGTTCGACCCGAAGGACGCGCTGTTCACCCGTATCGACCGCCGCCGCAAGCTGCCGGTGTCGATCCTGCTGCGCGCGCTCGGCTACTCGAACGAGGAGATGCTGGCCGAGTTCTTCGAGATCAACACCTTCCACATCGACCCCAAGGAAGGCGTGCAGCTGGAGCTGGTGCCCGAGCGCCTGCGCGGCGAGACGCTGAACTTCGACCTGGCCGATGGCGACAAGGTCATCGTCGAGGCCGGCAAGCGCATCACCGCGCGCCACGTCAAGCAGCTCGAAGCCGCCGGCGTCGCCGCGCTGGCCGTGCCCGACGAGTACCTGGTCGGCCGCATCCTGTCGCACGACGTGGTCGACGCCTCTACCGGCGAGCTGCTGGCCAGCGCCAACGACGAGATCAGCGAAGATCAGCTGACCGCGTTCCGCAAGGCCGGCGTCGACGCCGTGGGCACGCTGTGGGTCAACGATCTGGATCGTGGTCCGTATCTGTCCAACACCCTGCGCATCGATCCGACCAAGACCCAGCTGGAAGCGCTGGTCGAGATCTACCGCATGATGCGTCCCGGCGAGCCGCCGACCAAGGACGCCGCGCAGAACCTGTTCCACAACCTGTTCTTCACCTTCGAGCGCTACGACCTGTCCACGGTCGGCCGCATGAAATTCAACCGCCGTGTCGGCCGCAAGGAAGTCACCGGCGAGTCGGTGTTGTATGACAAGAAGTACTTCGGCGAGCGCAACGACGAAGAGTCCAAGCGCCTGGTCGCCGAGCACGGCGACAGCTCCGACATCCTGGAAGTGATCAAGGTCCTGACCGAGATCCGCAACGGCCGCGGCGTGGTCGACGATATCGACCACCTCGGCAACCGTCGCGTGCGTTCGGTCGGCGAAATGGCCGAGAACGTGTTCCGCGTGGGCCTGGTCCGCGTCGAGCGCGCGGTCAAGGAGCGCCTGTCGATGGCCGAGTCCGAAGGCCTGACCCCGCAGGAGCTGATCAACGCCAAGCCGGTGGCCGCCGCGATCAAGGAGTTCTTCGGCTCCTCGCAGCTGTCGCAGTTCATGGACCAGAACAACCCGCTGTCGGAAGTGACGCACAAGCGCCGCGTCTCCGCACTGGGCCCGGGCGGTCTGACCCGCGAGCGTGCCGGCTTCGAAGTGCGCGACGTGCATCCGACCCACTACGGCCGCGTCTGCACCATCGAGACGCCGGAAGGCCCGAACATCGGCCTGATCAACTCGCTGGCGGTGTATGCCCGCACCAACCAGTACGGCTTCCTCGAGACGCCGTACCGGAAGGTCGTGGACGGCCAGATCACCGACGACGTCGAATACCTGTCGGCGATCGAAGAGAACGAGTACGTGATCGCGCAGGCCAACGCGCTGCACGATGCCAAGAGCCGCCTGACCGAGCAGTTCGTGCCGTGCCGCTACCAGGGCGAGTCGCTGCTGAAGCCGCCGGCGGAAGTGCACTTCATGGACGTGTCGCCGATGCAGACCGTGTCCATCGCGGCGGCGCTGGTGCCGTTCCTGGAGCACGATGACGCCAACCGCGCGCTAATGGGCGCGAACATGCAGCGCCAGGCCGTGCCGACGCTGCGTGCGCAGAAGCCGCTGGTCGGTACCGGTATCGAGCGGGCGGTGGCGCGCGACTCGGGCGTGACCGTGAACGCGCGCCGTGGCGGCGTGATCGAGCAGATCGACGCCGGCCGCATCGTGGTCAAGGTCAACGAGGAAGAGATCGGCGGCGGCACCGATGCCGGCGTCGACATCTACAACCTGATCAAGTACACGCGGTCCAACCAGAACACCTGCATCAACCAGCGTCCGCTGGTCAATGTGGGCGACGTGATCGCGCGCGGCGACGTGCTGGCCGACGGTCCCTCGACCGACATCGGCGAGCTGGCCCTGGGCCAGAACATGCTGATCGCGTTCATGCCGTGGAACGGCTACAACTTCGAAGACTCCATTCTGCTCTCCGAGCGCGTGGTGGAAGAGGATCGCTACACCACGATCCACATCGAAGAGCTGACCTGCGTGGCGCGCGACACCAAGCTGGGGCCGGAGGAAATCTCCGCCGACATCCCCAACGTGTCTGAGCAGGCGCTGAACCGCCTGGACGAGTCGGGCGTGGTGTACATCGGCGCCGAAGTGCGCGCCGGCGACATCATGGTCGGCAAGGTCACGCCGAAGGGCGAAAGCCAGCTGACCCCGGAAGAGAAGCTGCTGCGCGCGATCTTCGGCGAGAAGGCGTCCGACGTGAAGGACAGTTCGCTGCGCGTTCCGCCCGGCATGGACGGCACCGTCATCGACGTGCAGGTGTTCACCCGCGACGGCATCGAGAAGGACAAGCGCGCCCGCCAGATCGAGGAAAACGAGATCAAGCGGGTCAAGAAGGACTTCGACGACCAGTTCCGCATCCTGGAAAGCGCGATCTATGCGCGTCTGCGCACCCAGCTGATCGGCAAGGTCGCCAACGGCGGTCCGAACCTGAAGAAGGGCGACACCGTCACCGACGCGTACCTGGACGGGCTGAAGAAGTCCGACTGGTTCGCGCTGCGGATGAAGGACGAGGAGCCGTCCGACGCGATCGAGCGCGCGCAGAAGCAGATCCAGGCGCACGAGAAGGAATTCGAGCGTCGCTTCGCCGACAAGCGCGGCAAGATCACCGCCGGCGACGACCTCGCCCCGGGCGTGCTGAAGATGGTCAAGGTGTTCCTGGCGGTGAAGCGCCGCATCCAGCCTGGCGACAAGATGGCCGGTCGCCACGGCAACAAGGGTGTCGTGTCGATGATCCAGCCGATCGAGGACATGCCGTACATGGCCAACGGCGAGACCGTGGACATCGTGCTGAACCCGCTCGGCGTGCCGTCGCGTATGAACATCGGCCAGGTGCTGGAAGTGCACTTGGGCTGGGCCGCCAAGGGCCTGGGTCGCAAGATCCAGAACATGCTCGAGGCCCAGGCCAAGGTCGCCGACCTGCGCAAGTTCCTGACCCAGATCTACAACCACGACCAGAAGCTGGGCGAGGATCGTGTGGACCTGGATCAGTTCAGCGATGCCGAGCTGCTGGCCCTGTCGAAGAACCTGGCCGACGGCGTGCCGATGGCCACCCCGGTGTTCGACGGCGCGACGGAAGCGGAGATCAAGCACATGCTCGAGCTCGCCGACCTGCCGATCAGCGGCCAGACCCAGCTGTACGACGGCCGCACCGGCGAGGCGTTCGATCGCCACACCACGGTCGGCTACATGCACATGCTGAAGCTGAACCACCTGGTCGACGACAAGATGCACGCGCGCTCCACCGGTCCGTACTCGCTCGTCACCCAGCAGCCGCTGGGCGGCAAGGCGCAGTTCGGCGGCCAGCGTTTCGGCGAAATGGAAGTCTGGGCGCTGGAAGCCTACGGCGCGGCCTACACCCTGCAGGAAATGCTGACGGTGAAGTCCGACGACGTGCAGGGCCGCAACCAGATGTACAAGAACATCGTCGACGGCGAGCACGAGATGGTCGCGGGCATGCCGGAATCCTTCAACGTCCTGGTGAAGGAAATCCGCTCGCTGGCCATCAACATGGAACTGGAAGACTGATCGCGCAGGCGCGGATGCCGCAGGGCATCCGCGCCGCCGCAGCGCTCTGACAGCCCATCGACACGTATTCCTCCTTTCGGAGAAACACCATGAAAGACCTGCTCAACCTCTTCAACCAGCAGCGCCAGACGCTGGACTTCGACGCGATCAAGATCGCGTTGGCCTCGCCGGACCTGATCCGTTCGTGGTCCTTCGGCGAAGTGAAGAAGCCGGAAACGATCAACTACCGTACCTTCAAGCCCGAGCGCGACGGCCTGTTCTGCGCCGCGATCTTCGGCCCGATCAAGGATTACGAGTGCCTGTGCGGCAAGTACAAGCGCATGAAGCACCGTGGCGTGGTCTGCGAGAAGTGCGGCACCGAAGTGACCCTGGCCAAGGTGCGCCGCGAGCGCATGGGCCACATCGACCTGGCCTCGCCGGTAGCGCACATCTGGTTCCTGAAGTCGCTGCCGTCGCGCATCGGCCTGATGCTGGACATGACCCTGCGCGACATTGAGCGCGTGCTGTACTTCGAAGCCTACGTGGTGACCGAGCCGGGCCTGACCGCCCTGGAGCGCCGCCAGCTGCTGACCGAAGAGCAGTTCCTGACCGCGCGTCAGGAGCACGGCGACGACTTCGACGCCGCGATGGGCGCCGAGGCCGTGTACGAGCTGCTGCGCACGATCGACCTGCAGTCGGAAATGACCCGTCTGCGCGAAGAGATCGCCGGCACCGGTTCGGAAACCAAGCTCAAGCGTCTGACCAAGCGCATCAAGCTGGTCGAAGCCTTCCTCGAGTCGGGCAACCGTCCGGAGTGGATGGTGATGACCGTGCTGCCGGTGCTGCCGCCGGATCTGCGCCCGCTGGTGCCGCTGGACGGCGGCCGCTTCGCGACCTCCGACCTGAACGACCTGTACCGCCGCGTCATCAACCGCAACAACCGCCTGCGCCGCCTGCTCGAGCTCAACGCGCCGGACATCATCGTGCGCAACGAAAAGCGCATGCTGCAGGAATCGGTGGATGCGCTGCTGGACAACGGCCGCCGCGGCCGTGCCATCACCGGCACCAACAAGCGTCCGCTGAAGTCGCTGGCCGACATGATCAAGGGCAAGCAGGGCCGGTTCCGTCAGAACCTGCTCGGCAAGCGCGTGGACTACTCCGGCCGTTCGGTCATCGTGGTCGGCCCGACCCTGCGCCTGCACGAGTGCGGCCTGCCGAAGAAGATGGCGCTGGAGCTGTTCAAGCCGTTCGTGTTCGCCAAGCTGCAGCGTCGCGGCCTGGCCACCACCATCAAGGCCGCCAAGAAGCTGGTCGAGCGCGAAGAAGCCGAAGTCTGGGACATCCTGGAAGAGGTCATCCGCGAGCACCCGGTGCTGCTGAACCGTGCGCCGACCCTGCACCGTCTGGGCATCCAGGCGTTCGAGCCAGTGCTGATCGAAGGCAAGGCGATCCAGCTGCATCCGCTGGTGTGTACCGCGTTCAACGCCGACTTCGACGGTGACCAGATGGCCGTGCACGTGCCGCTGTCGCTGGAAGCGCAGCTGGAAGCGCGCGCGCTGATGATGTCCACCAACAACATCCTGTCGCCGGCCAACGGCGAGCCGATCATCGTGCCGTCGCAGGACGTGGTGCTGGGCCTGTACTACATGAGCCGCGCCCTGGAGAACAAGAAGGGCGAGGGCATGGTGTTCGCCAACATCGCCGAAGTGAAGCGCGCCTACGACAACCGCGTGGTCGAACTGCACGCCAAGGTCAAGGTCCGCATCACCGAGACGGTGATCGACGAGGACGGCAACCGCAGCAAGAAGACCTCGATCGTGGACACCACGATCGGGCGCGCGCTGCTGGCCGAAATCCTGCCGGAAGGCCTGCCGTTCGCGCTGGCCAACACCGAGCTGACCAAGAAGAACATCAGCCGCCTGATCAACTCCAGCTACCGCCAGCTGGGTCTGAAGGACAGCGTCGTGTTCGCCGACAAGCTGATGTACACCGGCTTCGCCTACGCGACCCGCGCCGGCGTGTCGATTGGCATCGACGACATGCTGATCCCGTCGGAAAAGAAGGGCATCCTCGGCGAAGCCGAGCAGGAAGTGCTGGAAATCCAGGAGCAGTACCAGTCCGGTCTGGTCACCGCCGGCGAGCGCTACAACAAGGTCGTGGACATCTGGTCGCGTACCAACGAACGCATCGCCAAGGCGATGATGGACACCATCGGTACCGAGAAGGTCGTCAATGCCAAGGGCGAGACCATCGACCAGAAGTCGATGAACTCGCTGTACATCATGGCCGACTCCGGCGCGCGTGGTAGCCAGGCGCAGATCCGTCAGCTGGCCGGTATGCGCGGCCTGATGGCGCGTCCGGACGGCTCGATCATCGAGACCCCGATCAAGGCCAACTTCCGCGAAGGCCTGAACGTGCAGGAGTACTTCAACTCCACCCACGGCGCGCGTAAGGGTCTGGCCGATACCGCGCTGAAGACCGCCAACTCGGGTTACCTGACCCGGCGTCTGGTCGACGTGGCGCAGGACGTGGTCATCACCGAGCCCGATTGCGGCACCAGCGACGGCCTGACCATGACTCCGATCGTGGAAGGCGGCGACGTGGTCGAGCCGTTGAAGGATCGCGTGCTCGGCCGCGTGGTGGCCGAGGACGTGTTCCTGCCGGGCAACGACGAGGATCCGATCGTCACCCGCAACACGCTGCTCGACGAGCAGTGGGTGGCCAAGCTGGAAGAGGCCGGCGTGCAGACGCTGAAGGTGCGCTCCACGATCACCTGCGAATCCTCGTTCGGCGTGTGCGCCCGCTGCTACGGCCGCGACCTGGCGCGCGGTCACCTGGTCAACATCGGCGAAGCGGTCGGCGTCATCGCCGCGCAGTCGATCGGCGAGCCGGGTACCCAGCTGACCATGCGTACCTTCCACATCGGCGGCGCGGCTTCGCGTGCGGCGGCGGTGGACAACATCACGGTCAAGACCACCGGTTCGATCAAGTTCAACAACCTCAAGTCGGTCGAGCACGCCAACGGTTCGCTGGTGGCGGTGTCGCGTTCGGGCGAACTGTCCGTGCTCGACGGCCACGGCCGCGAGCGCGAGCGCTACAAGCTGGCCTACGGCGCCACGATCACCGCGAAGGACGGTGACGCGGTCAAGGCCGGCCAGTCGGTCGCCAACTGGGATCCGCATAACCACCCGATCGTGTCGGAAGTGGCCGGTTTCATTCGCTTCATCGACTTCATCGATGGCGTCACCGTCATCGAGAAGACCGACGACCTGACCGGCCTGGCCTCGCGCGAGATCACCGATCCGAAGCGTCGCGGCACCCAGGCCAAGGACCTGCGCCCGATCGTGCGCATCGTCGACGGCAAGGGCAACGACCTGACCATCCCGGGCACCGATCTGCCGGCGCAGTACCTGCTGCCGCCGCGCTCGATCGTCAACCTGCAGGACGGCGCGCCGGTCGGCGTGGGCGACGTGGTCGCCAAGATCCCGCAGGAAGCGTCGAAGACCCGCGACATCACCGGTGGTCTGCCGCGCGTGGCCGACCTGTTCGAAGCGCGCAAGCCGAAGGATCCGGCGATCCTGGCCGAGCGCTCGGGCATCATCAGCTTCGGCAAGGACACCAAGGGCAAGCAGCGCCTGATCATCAAGGACACCGATGGTTCGGAACACGAAGAGCTGATCCCGAAGTACCGCCAGATCATCGTGTTCGAAGGCGAGCACGTGGCCAAGGGCGAAACCGTGGTCGACGGCGAGCCGAGCCCGCAGGACATCCTGCGCCTGCTCGGCGTGGAGCCGCTGGCCGCCTACCTGGTCAAGGAAATCCAGGACGTGTATCGCCTGCAGGGCGTGAAGATCAACGATAAGCACATCGAGGTCATCACCCGGCAGATGCTGCGCAAGGTCGAGATCACCGACCAGGGCAACAGCAAGTTCCTCAACGGCGAGCAGGCCGAGCGCCAGCGCGTCATCGAGGAAAATGCCCGCCTGGTGCCCCGCAACGAGCTGCCGGCCAAGTACGACCCGGTGCTGCTGGGCATCACCAAGGCCTCGCTGGCCACCGAGTCGTTCATCTCGGCGGCGTCGTTCCAGGAAACCACCCGCGTCCTCACCGAGGCGGCGGTCCGCGGCACCAGCGACACGCTGCGCGGCCTGAAGGAAAACGTGATCGTCGGCCGTCTGATCCCGGCCGGCACCGGCCTGGCCTACCACAGCCTGCGCCGTCGCAACTCCAGCGGCCTGACCGAATCGGAGATGCAGACCCTGTCCGGCGGCAACGCCGAGCCGGCGGTCGAAACGCCCGCACCGGCGGCTGCCAGCAGCGAAGAGTGAGCCGGTCGGCCCCGTGCGCGGGGCCGGTCGTACCAAGCGAAAGGGGGCGCAGCGGACGCGCCCCGTGTTCCGGTCCGGGATGGACCAGCAAGTTAAGTTTCCGTTGAGTTGACGGAGCTTTTACTTGCCCGCTATACTTTCCTGTCTCGGCAGGCCGTCCTTCGGCCTGCCTTCGTTTTCACGCATCCAGGCCCCACGGCCTCAATCAGAAGAATCCACTGATGGCGACGATCAACCAGCTGGTCCGCAAGCCGCGGCAGGCGACCACCTACAAGAGCGCCTCCCCGGCGCTTGACAAGTGCCCGCAGCGCCGTGGCGTCTGCACGCGCGTGTACACCACCACCCCGAAGAAGCCGAACTCGGCCCTGCGTAAGGTCGCCAAGGTGCGCCTGACGAACCAGGAAGAGGTCATCAGCTACATCGGCGGCGAA
Organism: Xanthomonas sp. DAR 34887; assembly: GCF_041245805.1. Classification (NCBI taxonomy): domain Bacteria; kingdom Pseudomonadati; phylum Pseudomonadota; class Gammaproteobacteria; order Lysobacterales; family Lysobacteraceae; genus Xanthomonas; species Xanthomonas tesorieronis. Next base: position 4,050,423 of record NZ_CP162490.1, on the reverse strand, counting down.
GGCCACAACCTGCAGGAGCACTCCGTGGTCCTGATCCGCGGCGGTCGCGTCAAGGATCTGCCGGGCGTGCGTTACCACACCGTGCGCGGTTCGCTCGATGCCGCCGGCGTCGCCAAGCGTCGCCAGGGTCGTTCCAAGTACGGCGCCAAGCGTCCGAAGAGCTAAGGGAAAGCACAAATGTCTCGTAAAGGTTCTACTCCGCAGCGCACCGTCCTGCCGGATCCCAAGCACGGCAGCGAAACCATCGCCCGTTTCATCAACATGGTGATGCTGAGCGGCAAGAAGTCGGTCGCCGAGAAGATCGTCTATGGCGCAATGGACGTCATCGGCGAGAAAAACCCGAACGCGGTCGAGCTGGTGCAGAAGGCGCTGGACAACGTCGCTCCGGCGGTCGAAGTCAAGTCGCGTCGCGTCGGCGGTGCCACGTACCAGGTGCCGGTCGAGGTGCGTTCCTCCCGTCGCATGGCGCTGGCCATGCGCTGGCTGATCGACTCGGCGCGCAAGCGCGGCGAGAACTCGATGCCGCGCAAGCTCGCGGCCGAGCTGGTCGACGCCTCGGAAAACCGTGGTGGCGCCATCAAGAAGCGTGAAGAAACCCACCGCATGGCGGAAGCGAACAAGGCGTTCGCGCATTACCGCTGGTGACCTTCCGGGCCTTGGAAACAGGGCCCGTCAGCACAATCTACATGTGCTGCTAGTGGCGCCGCTGAGCGCCGCACAAATCCGAAGGCCGCCGCAAGGCGGCGTTCGGCCATCCGCAATCCAAGAATTCTGAGAGGCTCCCTGTGGCCCGCAACACTCCCATCGAGCGTTACCGCAACTTCGGCATCATGGCTCACATCGATGCCGGCAAGACCACCACCTCCGAACGCATCCTGTTCTACACCGGCGTCAGCCACAAGATCGGCGAGGTGCATGACGGTGCCGCGACGATGGACTGGATGGAGCAGGAGCAGGAGCGTGGCATCACCATCACCTCCGCCGCGACCACCGCGTTCTGGAGCGGCATGGACAAGTCGCTGCCGCAGCACCGCTTCAACATCATCGACACCCCCGGGCACGTCGACTTCACCATCGAAGTCGAGCGTTCGCTGCGCGTGCTCGACGGCGCGGTGTTCGTGCTGTGCGCGGTCGGCGGCGTGCAGCCGCAGTCCGAGACCGTGTGGCGCCAGGCCAACAAGTACGCGGTGCCGCGTCTTGCCTTCGTCAACAAGATGGACCGTACCGGCGCCAACTTCGACAAGGTCGTCGAGCAGCTGAAGTCGCGCCTGGGTGCCTACCCGGTGCCGATGCAGGTGCCGATCGGCGCCGAGGACGGCTTCGAGGGCGTGGTCGACCTGCTCAAGATGAAGGCCGTCCATTGGGACACCGCCTCGCAGGGCACCGTGTTCGAGTACCGTGACATCCCCGCCAACCTGGCCGACAAGGCCGTCGAGGCGCGCGCGTTCATGGTCGAGGCCGCGGCCGAAGCCAATGAAGATCTGATGGACAAGTACCTCAATGAGGGCGAGCTGTCCGAAGAGGAGATCATCAATGGTCTGCGCGAGCGCACCCTGAAGGTGGAAGTGGTGCCGGTGTACTGCGGCACCGCGTTCAAGAACAAGGGCGTGCAGGCGATGCTCGACGGCGTGATCCAGCTGCTGCCGTCGCCCAGCGACCGTCCGCCGGTCAAGGGCATCGACGAGGACGACAAGGAAGACAGCCGTCCGGCCACCGACACCGCGCCGTTCTCGGCGCTGGCGTTCAAGATCATGACCGACCCGTTCGTGGGTTCGCTGACCTTCTTCCGCGTCTACTCCGGCACGCTGAACTCCGGCGACCAGGTGTACAACCCGGTCAAGTCGAAGAAGGAGCGCGTGGGTCGCATCCTGCAGATGCACTCCAACAATCGCGAAGAGATCAAGGAAGTGCGCGCGGGCGACATCGCCGCGGCGGTGGGCCTGAAGGACGTCACCACCGGCGACACGCTGTGCGCGCAGGACCACATCATCATCCTGGAGCGCATGGTGTTCCCGGAGCCGGTGATCTCGATGGCGGTGGAGCCGAAGACCAAGTCGGACCAGGAAAAGATGGGTATCGCGCTGAGCCGTCTGGCCCAGGAAGATCCCTCGTTCCGCGTCAACACCGACGAAGAGTCCGGCCAGACCATCATCCGCGGCATGGGCGAGTTGCACCTGGAAATCATGGTCGACCGCATGAAGCGCGAGTTCAACGTCGAAGCCAACGTCGGCAAGCCGCAGGTGGCCTACCGCGAGACCATCCGCAAGGCGGTCAAGCAGGAAGGCAAGTTCGTGCGCCAGTCCGGCGGTAAGGGCCAGTACGGTCATGTCGTGCTCGAGATCGAGCCGCAGGAGCGTGGCCTGGGCTACACCTTCGAGAACGCGATCGTCGGCGGCGTGGTGCCGAAGGAATACATCCCGGCGGTGGACAAGGGCATCCAGGAAGCGGTGGCCAACGGCGTGATGGCCGGCTACCCGATCGTGGACATCAAGGTGCGCCTGATCGACGGCTCGTACCATGACGTCGACTCCTCGGAAATGGCGTTCAAGATCGCCGGCTCGATGGGCTTCAAGGAAGGCTTCAACAAGGCCAACCCGGTTCTGCTGGAGCCGATCATGAAGGTCGAAGTGGTGACCCCGGAAGACTATCTGGGCGACGTGATGGGCGACGTCAGCCGTCGTCGCGGCATCCTGCAGGGCCAGGACGACAGTCCGTCCGGCAAGGTGATCAACGCGATGGTGCCGCTGGGCGAAATGTTCGGTTACGCCACCACGCTGCGCTCGATGTCGCAGGGTCGCGCTACGTTCTCGATGGAATTCGACCATTACGCCGAAGCGCCGGCGAACATCGCCGAGTCGGTCATCAAGAAAAGCTGACATTAGCGAGACGGGATTCGGGACGCGGGCATCGCCAGTCCCGCATCCCGCTCCCTTGTCCCCAATTACGAATTACAAGGTAAATACATCATGGCAAAGGGTAAGTTCGAGCGCACCAAGCCGCACGTCAACGTCGGCACCATCGGTCACGTCGACCACGGCAAGACCACGCTGACCGCGGCGCTGACCAAGATCGGCGCAGAGCGCTTCGGCGGCGAGTTCAAGGCGTACGACGCGATCGACGCGGCGCCGGAAGAGAAGGCGCGCGGCATCACGATCTCGACCGCCCACGTGGAATACGAATCGCCGACGCGCCACTACGCGCACGTCGATTGCCCGGGCCACGCGGACTACGTGAAGAACATGATCACCGGTGCGGCGCAGATGGACGGCGCGATCCTGGTGTGCTCGGCCGCTGACGGCCCGATGCCGCAGACCCGCGAGCACATCCTGCTGTCGCGCCAGGTCGGCGTGCCGCACATCGTGGTGTTCCTGAACAAGGCCGACATGGTCGACGACGCCGAGCTGCTTGAGCTGGTCGAGATGGAAGTGCGCGAGCTGCTGAGCAAGTACGACTTCCCGGGCGACGACACCCCGATCATCCACGGTTCGGCGCGTCTGGCGCTGGACGGTGATCAGAGCGAGATCGGCGTGCCGGCGATCCTGAAGCTGGTGGATGCGCTGGATACGTTCATCCCGGAGCCGCAGCGCGACGTGGACAAGCCGTTCCTGATGCCGGTGGAAGACGTGTTCTCGATCTCGGGCCGCGGCACCGTGGTGACCGGTCGTATCGAGCGCGGCGTGATCAAGGTGGGCGACGAAATCGAAATCGTCGGCATCCGCGCCACGCAGAAGACCACGGTCACGGGCGTGGAAATGTTCCGCAAGCTGCTGGACCAGGGCCAGGCGGGCGACAACGCCGGTCTGCTGCTGCGCGGCACCAAGCGTGACGACGTGGAGCGCGGCCAGGTGCTGTGCAAGCCGGGTTCGATCAAGCCGCACACCGAGTTCGAAGCCGAGGTGTACGTGCTGTCGAAGGACGAGGGCGGCCGTCACACCCCGTTCTTCAAGGGCTACCGTCCGCAGTTCTACTTCCGCACCACCGACATCACTGGCGCGTGCCAGCTGCCGGAAGGTGTGGAGATGGTGATGCCGGGCGACAACGTGAAGATGGTGGTCACGCTGATCAACCCGGTGGCGATGGACGAAGGCCTGCGTTTCGCGATCCGCGAAGGCGGCCGTACCGTCGGCGCCGGCGTGGTGGCCAAGATCATCAAGTAATGCCCGCTGCGGCGACCTCGGTCGCCGCAGTTTGACGATGTGCAGGCGGCTTCGGTCGTCGGGTTCAGCGAAGGGTCGGCGCAAGCCGGCCCTTCGTCGTTTTCGCGCAAGGGCGGGGCGGTACAAGATTCTTGCCGCGACATGTTGCGGGCAGGTGAAACAGCCGCTATAATACGCGGCTCGGCATTCCTGGGTAGGGTGCCGGATACACCGCGAAAAGAGAGGCAGGACGCCCCTCGTGTTCGCCAGACCGGGAAGGTCGCGCTGCATGAAGCAATCAACGGCCTTGCGCTGTTGACGTTGTTTTATCTGCGCATTATACTTTTCCGTCTGGGCAGGCCGGGTAACTGGTCTGCCTCAGTTTTTGGGCGGAGGAATGGCCCTCGCCAGCTGGATGCTCGGCGGCATACGACATCAGGAAATAATCGGGGCAGGTATCCCAGAGGCCTTGCCCGTCGCTCTTTTAACGAAGGAACCCACCGCCATGGCGGAGCAAAAGACCGGTCAGAAAGCGGATCAGAAGATCCGGATTCGGCTGAAGGCGTTCGATCATCGTCTGATCGACCGTTCGGCCAGCGAGATCGTTGAGACGGCTAAGCGGACCGGCGCGCAGGTGCGCGGCCCGATCCCGTTGCCGACCAAGATCGAACGCTACACCATTCTCGTTTCGCCGCACGTCGACAAGGACGCGCGCGACCAGTACGAGACTCGCACGCACAAGCGCGTGCTCGACATCATCGGCCCTAACGACAAGACCGTGGACGCGCTGATGAAGCTCGAGCTCGCGGCGGGCGTCGATGTCCAGATCAAGTTGACCTGAGGACTACGACCATGACGAAGAAATATTCGTTGGGCTTCGTGGGCCGCAAGGCCGGCATGAGCCGCGTCTTCACCGAAGACGGCCGCTCCATCCCGGTGACCCTGATCGAAGCGACCCCGAACCGCATCACCCAGCTCAAGACCGTCGAGAGCGACGGCTACAGTGCCGTGCAGATCACCGTGGGCGCCCGTCGCGCCGCGCTGGTCAACAAGCCTGCTTCCGGCCACTTCGCCAAGGCGAAGGTCGAAGCCGGGCGCGGCCTGTGGGAGTTCCGCGTTGAAGACGCGCAGCTGGGCGATTACGCCATCGGCGGCGAGATCAAGGCGGACATCTTCGAGGTCGGCCAGAAGGTCGACGTCCAGGGCGTCACCAAGGGCAAGGGTTTCCAGGGCACCATCAAGCGGTACAACTTCCGCATGGGCGATGCCACCCACGGTAACTCGCTGTCGCATCGCGCCCCGGGTTCGCTGGGTCAGCGCCAGACCCCGGGTCGCGTTTTCCCGGGCAAGAAGATGTCCGGCCACATGGGCGCGGTGCAGCAGAGCACGCAGAATCTGGAAGTGGTCAAGGTCGACGTCGAGCGTGGCCTCATCGCCATTCGCGGCGCTGTGCCTGGCGCTGCCGGTGGCGACGTGATCGTGCGTCCGGCTAGCAAGGCATAAGGAGAGATGACGATGGAACTCGTTATCACGGGTAGCAACAACAAGGTCTCGGTCTCCGACGCCGTGTTCGGTCGCGATTTCAGCGAGGACCTGGTTCACCAGGTCGTCGTCGCCTATCGCAACGCCGGCCGCGCCGGCACCAAGGCGCAGAAGACGCGTTCGGAAGTCAACGGCACCACCAAGAAGTCGAAGAAGCAGAAGGGCGGCGGCGCTCGCCACGGCGCGCTGACGGCTCCGATCTTCGTCGGCGGCGGCGTGACCTTCGCGGCCAAGCCGCGCAGCTTCGAGCAGAAGGTGAACCGCAAGATGTATCGCGCCGCGATCTGCGCGATCCTTTCGGAGCTCAACCGCCAGGGTCGCCTGATGGTCGTCGATGCGTTCGACGTCGAGGCCAGCAAGACCAAGGGCCTGATCGAGAAGCTGAAGGGTCTGGAAGTGGGCAAGCGCCCGCTGATCGTGACCGAAGAAGCGTCCGAGCATCTGTACCTGTCGGCGCGCAACCTTCCCTATGTGGAAGTGCGTGACGTGCAGGGCCTGGATCCGGTGTCGCTGGTCGGGGCCGATACGGTCGTGATCACCGCCGATGCGGTCAAGAAGGTCGAGGAGTGGCTGGCATGAGCAGCAACGAAAAAATCTTCAGCGTGCTGCGTGCTCCGCGTGTCTCCGAAAAGACCGCGCGCCTGCAGGAACTCTCCAATCAATACGTCTTCGAGATCTCGAGCGAAGCCACCAAGGCCGATGTCAAGGCCGCGGTCGAGCAGCTGTTCGACGTCAAGGTCGAGTCGGTCAACGTGTTGAACGTCAAGGGCAAGAACAAGTCCTTCCGTTCGCGCAGCGGTCGTCGCGGCGATTGGCGCAAGGCGTACGTGCGTCTGGCCGAAGGCCAGTCCATCGACGTAACGGCCAAGGCCTGAGGTCCATCCCATGCCATTGATGAAATTCAAACCCACTTCCGCAGGCCGTCGTTCGGCCGTGCGCGTGGTCACGCCCGATCTGCACAAGGGCGCGCCGCATGCCGCGCTGCTCGAGCCGCAGAGCAAGTCCGGTGGTCGTAACCACCATGGCCGCATCACCACCCGTCACGTCGGCGGTGGCCACAAGCAGCATTACCGCCTGATCGACTTCAAGCGCAACAAGGAAGGCATTCCGGCGCGCGTGGAGCGGATCGAATACGATCCGAACCGCACCGCCCATATCGCCCTGCTGTGCTATGCCGACGGCGAGCGCCGCTACATCATCGCGCCGAAGGGCCTGAAGGCCGGCGACCAGGTGATCGCGGGTTCGGATGCGCCGATCAAGACCGGCAACACCCTGCCGCTGCGCAACATTCCGGTCGGTACGACGGTGCACGGCATCGAGCTGAAGCCGGGCAAGGGCGCGCAGATCGCGCGTGCCGCCGGCGCCGCGGTGCAGCTGGTCGCGCGTGAAGGCATCTACGCCACCCTGCGTCTTCGCTCCGGCGAAATGCGCAAGGTGCCGGTCGAGTGCCGCGCCACCATCGGCGAAGTCGGCAACGACGAGCACAACCTCGAGAAGCTGGGCAAGGCAGGCGCCAAGCGCTGGCGCGGCGTGCGTCCGACCGTTCGCGGTGCGGCCATGAACCCCGTCGATCACCCGCACGGTGGTGGTGAGGCGAAGGCCGGTCAGGGTAATCCGCATCCGGTCACCCCGTGGGGTGTGCCGACCAAGGGTTACAAGACGCGCCATAACAAGCGCACCGAACAATTCATCGTCCGCGATCGTAGGGGCTAATCGACCATGGCACGTTCACTCAAGAAAGGCCCGTTCGTCGATCACCACCTCGTCAAGAAGGTGGAGGCCGCGGCCGGCAGCAAGCGTCCGATCAAGACCTGGTCGCGTCGCTCGATGATCCTGCCGGAGATGGTGGGTTTCACCATCGCCGTGCACAACGGCAAGAACCACGTTCCGGTGCTGGTCAACGAGAACATGGTCGGCCACAAGCTCGGCGAATTTGCCGTCACCCGGACCTTCAAGGGTCACGGTGGCGACAAGAAGTCGAGCCGGTAAGGAGAGATGACGATGGAAGCGAAAGCAATCCTGCGCACTGCGCGCATCTCCCCGCAGAAGGCCCGCCTGGTCGCCGACCAGGTGCGCGGTCTTTCCGCCGAGCGGGCGGTCAACCTGCTGAAGTTCTCGGATAAGAAGGCTGCCCACCTGATCAAGAAGGTGGTGGAGTCGGCGATCGCCAATGCCGAGAACAACCAGGGCGCGGATGTCGACGAGCTGAAGGTCAAGACCATCATGGTTGATGAAGGTCCGACCCTGAAGCGTTTCATGGCGCGGGCGAAAGGCCGCGGTACCCGCATCCTCAAGCGCACCAGCCACATCACTGTGGTTGTGGGCGCCGCCAAGTAAGCGGAAAGGATAAAGACGATGGGTCATAAAGTTCATCCGATTGGAATCCGCTTGGGTGTCTCCAAGGACTGGAATTCCAAGTGGTACGCCAACAAGGGCGAGTTCGCCGGTTACCTGGCGGCCGACCTCAAGGTTCGCGAAATGCTGCGCAAGAAGTTGGCGCAGGCGGGCATCAGCAAGATCCTGATCGAGCGTCCGGCCAAGACCGCGCGCGTGACGATCCACACCGCCCGTCCGGGCGTGGTGATCGGCAAGCGCGGTGAGGACATCGAGAAGCTGCGCAAGGAAGTGAGCGAGATGATGGGCGTCCCCGCCCACATCAACGTCACCGAAGTGCGCAAGCCGGAGCTGGATGCGCAGCTGGTCGCCGAGTCGATCGCGCAGCAGCTGGAGCGTCGCATCATGTTCCGCCGCGCGATGAAGCGCTCGGTCGGCAACGCGATGCGCCTGGGTGCCCTGGGCATCAAGGTCAACGTCGCCGGCCGCTTGAACGGTGCGGAAATCGCCCGTTCCGAGTGGTACCGCGAAGGCCGCGTGCCGCTGCATACGCTGCGTGCCGACATCGACTATGGCTTCGCCGAAGCCAAGACGACCTACGGCATCATCGGCATCAAGGTTTGGATCTACAAGGGCGAGATCTTCGATTTCTCCCAGGTTGGCCAGGAAAAGCAGGACGATTCCCCGCGCAACGATCGTAACGATCGCGGCGACCGTGGTGACCGTCCGTCGCGTCCGGCTCGTGAAGCGAGGTAACGGCAATGTTGCAACCCAAGCGAACCAAATACCGCAAGATGCACAAGGGCCGTAACGACGGCCTGGCATGGAGCGGCAACGCCGTCAGCTTCGGCGAGTACGGGCTGAAGGCCACCGCGCACGGTCAGCTGACCGCGCGCCAGATCGAAGCGGCGCGCCGCTCGATCAGCCGCTACGTCAAGCGCGGCGGCAAGATGTGGATCCGCGTGTTCCCGGACAAGCCGATCACCAAGAAGCCGATCGAAGTGCGAATGGGCTCCGGTAAGGGTAACGTCGAGTACTGGGTCGCCCAGATCCAGCCCGGTCGCATGATCTATGAAATCGAAGGCGTCGGCGAAGATGTCGCGCGCGAGGCGTTCCGCCTGGCCGCTGCCAAGCTTTCGGTGACCACCACCTTCGTCACCCGGACGGTACGCTGATGGACATCAAACAACTCCGCGAGAAGTCGGCTGACGATCTGAAGGCCCACCTGACCGATCTGCGCAAGGAGCAGTTCGCCCTGCGCATGCAGCAGGTCACCGGGCAGCTGCCGAAGACCCACGAAACCCGCCGGGTGCGCCGCGAGATTGCTCGCGTGAAGTACCTGATCGGCAGCACGAAGTAAGGATGGCCGCCATGAGCGACACTAACGAAAGCAAGACGCTGCGCACGGTCGAAGGCCGCGTCGTCAGCAACAAGATGGACAAGACCGTCACCGTGCTGGTGGAGCGTCAGGTCAAGCATGCGTTGTACGGCAAGTACATCAAGCGCTCGACCAAGCTCCATGCGCACGACGCCGACAACGCCTGCAACGAAGGCGATGTGGTGCGCGTGACCGAGATTGCGCCGATGTCCAAGACCAAGAACTGGCGGGTGGTGGAAATCGTCACCCGTTCGGCCGAATAAGGGAGATCTGAATCATGATCCAGATGCAGAGCTACCTCGACGTCGCCGACAACTCCGGTGCCAAGGAAGTGATGTGCATCAAGGTGCTCGGCGGCTCCAAGCGCCGCTACGCGCACATTGGCGACATCATCAAGGTCACCGTCAAGGACGCGATCCCGCGCGGCAAGGTCAAGAAGGGCGAAGTCTACGACGCCGTCGTGGTGCGTACCCGCAAGGGTGTGCGTCGTCCCGACGGTTCGCTGATCCGCTTCGACGGCAACGCTGCGGTGTTGCTCAACAACAAGCAGGAGCCGATCGGCACGCGCATCTTCGGGCCTGTTACCCGCGAGCTGCGTTCCGAGAAGTTCATGAAGATCGTCTCGCTCGCTCCTGAAGTGCTGTGAGCGGAGGACATACACATGGCTAACCGTATCAAGAAGGGCGACCAGGTTGTCGTCACTGCCGGCAAGGACAAGGGCAAGCAGGGCGAAATCGTCCGCGTCGACGGCGATCGGGTGATCGTCTCCAACGCGAACATCGTCAAGCGCCACACCAAGCCGAACCCGCAGGCAGGCGTTGCCGGCGGCGTGGTCGAGCGTGAAGCGTCGATCCATATCTCCAACGTGGCGATCGTCAACCCGGCGACGGGCAAGGGCGAGCGCGTTGGCTTCAAGGTGCTGGAGGATGGACGCAAACTGCGTGTGTTCCGCTCCAGCGGTGAGGCGCTCGACGCCTGAGGAATGACACAATGACTTCCCGTCTCGAAAAGATTTACAAGGAAGAAGTGGTACCGGCTCTGATGAAGAAGTTCGGTTACACCAATCCGATGGAAGTGCCGAAGCTGGTCAAGGTCACGCTGAACATGGGCGTGGGCGAGGCGGCGACGAACAAGAAGATCCTGGAAAACGCCGTGGCCGACATGGCCAAGGTCTCCGGCCAGAAGCCGGTCGTCACCAAGTCGCGTATCTCGGTGGCGTCGTTCAAGATCCGCGACGGCTGGCCGATCGGCTGCAAGACCACGCTGCGTCGCGCCAAGATGTACGAGTTCCTGGATCGCCTGATCAACATCTCGCTGCCGCGCGTGCGCGACTTCCGTGGTGTGTCCGGTCGCTCCTTCGACGGTCGCGGCAACTTCAACATGGGCGTGAAGGAACAGATCATCTTCCCGGAAATCGACTTCGACGCCGTCGATGCGATCCGCGGCATGGATATCGCCATCACCACCACCGCCAAGACCGACGCCGAAGCGAAGGCGCTGCTCGAAGCGTTCAAGTTCCCGTTCCGTAACTGATTGACGCCGGGATTCGGGATTCGGGATTCGGGAGGAAGGGCGTCAGGCCCGCCACCCGGCTTCCGCAGATCTCAAATCCCCAATCTCGAATCCCGAGGATTTACAGATGGCAAAGACCTCCATGGTCAACCGCGACATCAAGCGCAAGAAGCTGGCGAAGAAGTTCGCCGACAAGCGCGACGCGCTGAAGAAGATCATCGCCGCCGACAGCTCGTCCTACGACGAGAAGGCCGAGGCCGTGGTCAAGCTGCAGAAGCTGCCGCGCGATTCGTCGCCGAGCCGCCAGCGCACCCGTTGCGAGCTGTCCGGTCGTCCGCGCGCCGTGTACCGCAAGTTCGGCCTCGGCCGCAACATGCTGCGCAAGGCGACGATGAACGGCGACGTGCCGGGCCTGCGCAAGGCCAGCTGGTAACAACCGGCGGTCCCGGCTCCGTTCGCGGAGTTCGGGGCGGGGCGATCGACCGCCCGCTTGCTGTTCCGTCAACGAGTCCGACGCAAGTCGGACTTTTTGTCGTATAATCCCGCTCCTTGCCTGCGCCTAGCAGGGCGAGTCGCAGTAGGCCCTGGCCTTCTCCAGGACGTTCTACGCTGCATATCACCGCTTCATTCCACAGCTTCACATCACAAGATTTTCGCGAAAGCGGATATCGGTGCACTCAAAGGTAGACACCATGAGCATGACTGATCCCATCGCCGACCTGCTGGTCCGCATCAAGAATGCGGCCGCGGTTGGCAAGCCGACGGTGAAAATGCCGTCCTCCAAGATCAAGGTAGCGATCGCAGAAGTGCTGAAGGCCGAAGGCTATATCGGCGACCTGCGCGTCAACCAGATCGAAAACAACAAGTCCGAGCTGGAAATCGTGCTGAAGTATTTCGAGGGCCGTCCGGTCATCGATACGCTCAAGCGCGTGTCCCGTTCGGGCCTGCGCCAGTATCGCGGTAAGGCCGAACTGCCGAAGGTTCTCGGCGGTCTGGGCGTTGCCATCATTTCCACGTCCAAGGGCATCATGACCGATGCGCAGGCCCGTCAGGCCGGCGTCGGTGGCGAAGTCCTGTGCTTCGTGGCCTAAGGGAAGGAGTAAGTAAATGTCCCGCGTAGCCAAGAAGCCGATCTCCCTCCCGAAGGGCGTCGAACTGAATGTCCAGCCCGAGCTGGTGAGCGTCAAGGGCCCGAAGGGCACCCTGTCGCTGCCGAAGCCGGCTGGCGTCGAAATCAAGCAGGAAAACGGTGTCGCCACGCTGTCGGCGAACGAGCCGTCGCAGATCGCCATCACCGGTACCGTTCGCGCGATCCTGGCGAACATGGTGCACGGCGTGTCCGAAGGCTTCGAGCGCAAGCTCGAGCTGGTCGGCGTCGGCTACCGCGCCACGATGCAGGGCAAGGACCTGAGCCTGGCGCTCGGTTTCTCGCACCCGGTCGTGTTCAAGGCGCCGGAAGGCATCACCCTGGCCGCCCCGACTCAGACCGAGATCCTGGTGCAGGGCGCCGACAAGCAGCGCGTCGGCGAAGTCGCCGCCAAGATCCGCGGTTTCCGTCCGCCGGAGCCCTACAAGGGCAAGGGTGTGAAGTACGCCGGTGAAGCCATCATTCGCAAGGAAGCCAAGAAGGCCTAATGCAGGTCCATCCGCTGGGAGTCCGGTCGTCCATCGCCGGGCTCGCAAACGAAAAGCCCCGCTTCCTTCAGCTTCCGTAGGACACAGACATGACCATCAACAAGAACATCGCCCGCCTGCGTCGCGCCAAGTCGACCCGTGCGCACATCCGCGAACTCGGCGTCGCGCGCCTGTCGGTGCTGCGCACCGGCCAGCACCTGTACGCGCAGGTCTTCACTGCCGACGGCTCCAAGGTGATCGCTGCGGCGAACACCCTGCAGGCCGACGTCAAGGACGGCCTGAAGAGCGGCAAGAACAGCGAGGCGGCCGCCAAGGTCGGCAAGCTGATCGCCGAGCGCGCCAAGGCCGCGGGCATCGAGAAGGTCGCCTTCGACCGCTCGGGCTACCGCTACCACGGCCGCATCAAGGCGCTGGCCGACGCCGCGCGCGAAGGCGGCCTGCAGTTCTGATCCTTGCGGGTGCGGCGTTCATGCCGCGCCCGACCTGCCGATGCGGGCTGCATCGGACCTTGGCGCGCCTTGTGCGCGCGCCCGGGGAACACGGTTCCAGTCAACAACTACAAGCGGCATGCAAGCCGTAAATCTTTCAACTACCAAGGAATACACAATGGCTGAAGAGCAGCGTGCACCGCGGGGTCGTGATCGCGACCGCAACCGCGAAGAGAAAGTCGACGATGGCATGATCGAAAAGCTGGTCGCGGTCAATCGCGTCAGCAAGACGGTCAAGGGCGGTCGCCAGTTCACCTTCACCGCGCTGACCGTGGTCGGCGACGGCAACGGCAAGATCGGTTTCGGTTACGGCAAGGCGCGCGAAGTGCCGGTCGCGATCCAGAAGTCGATGGAATATGCGCGCAAGGGCATGCTCAACATCGATCTGAACAACGGCACGCTGTGGCACGCGGTGAAGTCCGGCCACGGCGCGGCGCGCGTGTTCATGATGCCCGCCTCGGAAGGTACCGGCGTCATCGCCGGCGGCGCGATGCGCGCCGTGCTGGAAGCGGTCGGCGTCAAGAACGTGCTGGCCAAGGCCGTCGGTTCGCGCAACCCGATCAACCTGGTGCGCGCTACGCTGCGCGGCCTGGAAGACATGCAGTCGCCGGCGCGCATTGCGGCCAAGCGCGGCAAGAAGGTGGAGGAACTCAACCATGGCTAATGAGTCCAACAAGACGGTGAAGGTGCGCCTGGTGCGCGGCCTTCGTGGTACCCAGTCGCGTCACCGCCTGTCGGTGCGTGCGCTGGGCCTGAACAAGCTCAACGATGTGCGTGAACTGAAGGACAGCCCGCAGGTACGCGGCCTGATCAACAAGGTTCAGTACCTCGTCCAGGTTGAGGAGTAAGCGACCATGACTTTGCATCTGAATGATCTGAAGCCCGCCGACGGCGCGCGTACCGAGCGCACCCGCGTCGGTCGCGGTATCGGTTCGGGCCTGGGCAAGACCTGCGGCCGCGGCCACAAGGGCTCGTTCGCGCGCAAGGGCGGCGGCAAGATCAAGGCTGGCTTCGAAGGCGGCCAGACCCCCATGCAGCGCCGTCTGCCGAAGATCGGCTTCCGTTCCAAGATGGCCAAGGACACCGCCGAAGTGCTGTCCTACCAGCTCGACAACCTGCCGGAAGGCGAGATCGATTTCGCTGCGCTGCGCGCCGCGAAGCTGGTCCCGAGCACCGCGAAGAAGGCCAAGGTCGTCCTCAAGGGCGAACTGACCAAGAAGTTCGTGCTGAAGGGTGTCGCCGCGACCGCCGGTGCCAAGGCGGCAATCGAAGCTGCCGGCGGCAGCGTGCAGGAGTAACACGCAGATGGCGCAGGCTGGCATGGGGAATCTCGGCGGCGGGCTCGGCAAGTTCACTGAACTTCGCCAGCGTCTGTTGTTCGTTGTCGGCGCATTGATCGTCTACCGCATCGGCTGCTATGTGCCGGTGCCGGGCGTCAATCCCGAAGCCATGCTTGCGCTGATGCAGGCGCAGGGCGGCGGCATCGTGGACATGTTCAACATGTTCTCGGGCGGCGCCCTGCACCGTTTCAGCATTTTCGCGCTGAACGTGATGCCGTACATTTCGGCATCGATCGTGATCCAGTTGGCCACGCACATCTTCCCGTCGCTGAAGGCGATGCAGAAGGAAGGCGAATCCGGCCGACGCAAGATCACCCAGTATTCGCGCATCGGCGCGGTGCTTCTGGCGGTGGTGCAGGGCGGCAGTATCGCGCTGGCGCTGCAGAACCAGACCGCACCGGGCGGCGCACCGGTGGTGTACGCACCGGGGATGGGCTTCGTGCTCACCGCGGTGATCGCGCTGACCGCCGGCACCATCTTCCTGATGTGGGTCGGCGAGCAGGTCACCGAGCGCGGCATCGGCAACGGCGTGTCGCTGATCATCTTCGCCGGCATCGTCGCCGGCCTGCCGGCGGCGTCGATCCAGACCGTGGAAGCCTACCGCGACGGCAACATGAGCTTCATCTCGCTGTTGCTGATCGTGCTGACCATCCTCGCCTTCACCCTGTTCGTGGTGTTCGTCGAGCGCGGGCAGCGGCGGATCACGGTGAATTACGCGCGGCGCCAGGGCGGCCGCAATGCGTACATGAACCAGACCTCGTTCCTGCCGCTGAAGCTGAACATGGCCGGCGTGATTCCGCCGATCTTCGCCTCGAGCATCCTCGCCTTCCCGGCGACGCTGTCGATGTGGTCGGGTCAGGCTGCCTCCAACAGCACCTTCGGCAGCTGGCTGCAGCGCATCGCCAATGCGCTGGGCCCGGGCGAGCCGGTGCACATGATCGTGTTCGCCGCGCTGATCATCGGGTTCGCGTTCTTCTATACCGCGCTGGTGTTCAACTCGCAGGAAACCGCGGACAACCTGAAGAAGTCCGGCGCGCTGATCCCGGGTATCCGTCCGGGCAAGGCCACCGCCGACTACGTCGACGGCGTGCTGACCCGGCTGACCGCCGCCGGCTCGCTGTACCTGGTGATCGTCTGCCTGCTGCCGGAAATCATGCGCGCGCAGCTCGGAACCTCGTTCCATTTCGGCGGCACCTCGCTGCTGATCGCGGTCGTTGTGGTGATGGACTTCATTGCGCAGATCCAGGCGCACCTGATGTCGCACCAGTACGAAAGCCTGTTGAAAAAGGCCAACCTCAAGGGTGGCTCGCGCGGCGGCGGTTTCGCCCGCGGTTGATTGCTATAATTTGACTTCCTTCGGTGAAGACGCCCCGGTTCCCGGGCGCAGTCTTCCCACTTGAAGGGCGGCCCATGCAGCGGTCTCGTGCGTGGGTGCGACGTGGTGGTCCTGCGCTGGAGTAGCGCGGGCGGCCGAGGTGGATCCTCACCCTGGCCAACGACGTCCGGCGCCGGAGCATGGGCACACTCCCCATGCCGGGCTTGCGGAACCGAAAGGTTTCACGGGCTTCCATGTAACCCGAGACCTTGCTAGACTTACAAGTTCACTTTTTGATCCATCCTGCCGGATGGCGCCGTAGTGCGCCGTCGGGCCACCACTCAGTTGGAGAACCGCGTCATGGCGCGTATTGCAGGCGTCAACCTGCCAGCCCAGAAGCATGTCTGGGTCGGGTTGCAAAGCATTTTCGGCATCGGCCGTACCCGTTCGAAGAAGGTCTGCGAAGCCGCAGGCGTGACCTCGACCACCAAGATCCGTGACCTGTCCGAGCCGGAAATCGAGCGCCTGCGCCTCGAAGTCGGCAAGTACATCGTCGAAGGCGACCTGCGTCGCGAAGTGGGCATCGCTATTAAGCGTCTGATGGACCTGGGCTGCTACCGCGGCCTGCGTCATCGTCGTGGCCTGCCGCTGCGTGGTCAGCGCACCCGCACCAACGCCCGCACCCGCAAGGGCCCGCGCAAGGCGATCAGGAAGTAAGGGACAGACATGGCTAAGCCCGCAGCAGCAAAAACCAAGAAGAAGATCAAGCGCGTCGTCACCGACGGCGTCGCCCACGTCCACGCTTCGTTCAACAACACCATCGTGACCATCACCGACCGTCAGGGCAATGCACTGTCCTGGGCGACCTCCGGTGGCGCCGGTTTCCGCGGTTCGCGCAAATCCACGCCGTTCGCGGCGCAGGTTGCCGCCGAGAAGGCCGGGCGCGCTGCGCTCGACTACGGCGTGAAGTCGCTGGAAGTGCGCATCAAGGGCCCGGGTCCGGGTCGCGAGTCCGCCGTCCGTTCGTTGAACAACGTCGGATACAAGATCACCAACATCATCGACGTGACGCCTATCCCGCACAACGGGTGCCGTCCGCCGAAGAAGCGTCGCGTCTAAAGGAGCGATAAGAAATGGCTCGTTATATCGGTCCTACCTGTAAGCTCGCGCGCCGTGAAGGCGCCGATCTTTCCCTCAAGAGCCCGGCGCGTGCGCTGGACTCCAAGTGCAAGCTGGAGCAGAAGCCCGGCCAGCACGGCGCGACTGCCCGCAAGGGCAAGCTGTCCGACTACGCCACCCAGCTGCGCGAAAAGCAGAAGGTCAAGCGTATCTACGGTCTGCTGGAGCGTCAGTTCCGCAACTACTACAAGAAGGCCTCGACCAAGAAGGGCAACACCGGCGAGAACCTGTTGCAGCTGCTGGAAACCCGCCTGGACAACGTCGTCTACCGCATGGGCTTCGCCGTCACCCGCCCGGCCGCGCGCCAGCTGGTGTCGCACCGTGGCGTGCTGGTCAACGGCAAGTCGGTGAACCTGGCCTCGTACCAGGTCAAGGCCGGCGACGCGATCGCCCTGTCGGAAAAGGCGCAGAAGCAGCTTCGCGTGCAGGAAGCGCTGACCGTTGCCGAAACGCACGACCTGAACCCGTCCTGGGTCGAGGTCGATTCGAAGAAGTTCAGCGGCATCTTCAAGGCCGTGCCGGATCGTGCGGACCTGCCTGCTGACATCAACGAAGCGCTGATCGTCGAGTTGTATTCGAAGTAATCACATTGGAGAGCCTCCGGCAACGGAGGCTCGTCAGGAGAACCCGCAACATGACGGTTACCGCCAACCAGGTTCTGCGCCCCCGTGGGCCGCAGATCGAACGCCTTACCGACAACCGCGCCAAGGTCGTAATCGAGCCCTTGGAGCGCGGGTATGGGCACACGCTGGGCAATGCCCTGCGTCGCGTGCTGCTGTCCTCGATCCCCGGCTTCGCGATCACCGAAGTCGAGATCGACGGCGTGCTGCACGAGTACACCACGGTCGAAGGGCTGCAGGAGGACGTGCTGGATGTCCTGCTCAACCTCAAGGACGTGGCCATCCGCATACACACCGGTGACAGCGCCACGCTGTCGCTGTCCAAGCAGGGTCCGGGCACGGTCACTGCCGCCGACATCAAGACCGACCACAACGTCGAGATCCTCAACAACGACCACGTGATCTGCCACCTGACCAAGGACATGGCGATCAACATGCGTCTGAAGATCGAGCGTGGCTTCGGCTACCAGCCGGCCGCCGCGCGTCGCCGTCCGGACGAGGAGACCCGCACCATCGGTCGCCTGATCCTGGATGCGTCGTTCTCGCCGGTCCGCCGCGTCGCCTACGCGGTCGAATCCGCGCGCGTCGAGCAGCGTACCGACCTGGACAAGCTGGTCCTGGACATCGAGACCAACGGCACGATCGATGCCGAGGAAGCCGTGCGCACCGCCGCCGATATCCTCAGCGATCAGCTGTCGGTGTTCGGCGACTTCACCCATCGCGACCGTGGCGCGGCCAAGCCGGCCAGCAACGGCGTGGATCCGGTGCTGCTGCGTCCGATCGACGATCTGGAGCTGACCGTGCGTTCGGCCAACTGCCTCAAGGCCGAGAGCATCTACTACATCGGCGATCTGATCCAGAAGACCGAAGTGGAACTGCTCAAGACCCCGAACCTCGGCAAGAAGTCGCTGACCGAGATCAAGGAAGTGCTGGCCCAGCGTGGCCTGTCGCTCGGCATGAAGCTGGAGAACTGGCCGCCGGCCGGCGTCGCCCAGCACGGCATGCTCGGCTAAGCAGTCGCACCCTGGCCGATGCCGCACCGGCATCGGCCACGGACGCGCTGCAGGTCCGGTCATGGATGGCCGGGCAGGACTCCATGGAGTCCAGGTAAGACCGCCAGGGAGGGAGGCACGGGCGCCCGCGCGGCGCCTCGTACTGAATCAGTTGCACACCTACGCCGACGGGTCCTCAAGCCCGCGGCGTTGTCCGGTCAGGGACGGCCGGCTCGGACCATCCGCAGTCCATTGTTCAACGCCAGGACGGCGACAGCGATCTCCAGCAGTTTCAACTTTCCATAGGAACCGACACCATGCGTCACCAGAAATCCGGCCGCAAGTTCAACCGCACCAGCGCCCATCGCCAGGCGATGTTCTCCAACATGGCCGCCTCGCTGTTCAAGCACGAGCTGATCAAGACCACCCTGCCGAAGGCCAAGGAACTGCGTCGCGTCGCCGAGCCGCTGATCACCATCGCCAAGGTCGATGGCGTCGCCAATCGCCGTCTGGCCTTCTCGCGCCTGCGCGACAAGGAAGCGGTGGGCAAGCTGTTCGTCGAGCTGGGCCCGCGTTACCAGTCGCGTCCGGGCGGCTACCTGCGCATCCTGAAGTGCGGCTTCCGCGCCGGCGACAACGCGCCGATGGCGTACGTCGAGCTGGTCGATCGCCCGACCGCGATCGCCGAGGAAGTGGCCGAGTAAATCCGGTCCGCACCGCGTCAGCAAGAAGCCCGGCATGTCCGGGCTTTTTTGTTTTGGGGCCGGGATTGGGGAGTCGAGATCGGGGACTGGTCAGCGCGGTCGCCGTTTGGGTGGGGGCGCCCAACAGCGCCATGACACATGGTGATGGAGCGCACGATCGCGGATAATGCGCGAATCGTCGATGCGAGTTCGAGTCCGATGAATCCGTTACGCTGGAGTTTCCGCGCGCAGTTCTTTCTCGGTTTTCTGATCTGTGCCGCGCTGTTGGGCTATGCGATCTACGTGCAGGTGCAGCTCGGCATCGAGCCCTGTCCGCTGTGCATCTTCCAGCGCATCGCGTTCGCCGCGCTGGGTCTGCTGTTCTTGGTCGGCGCCTTGCACGGCCCGGCCCGCAGCGGCGGGCGCAAGGTCTATGGCGTGCTGACGTTCCTGGCCGCGGCCATCGGCGCCGGCATTTCCACCAAGCACGTGTCGGTGCAATTGTTTCCCGATCCGATGGCCGGATGCGGGCCGCCGCTGAGCTTCCTGCGCGAGACGATGGGGCCGTTCGAAGTGCTGCGCCGGGTGCTGACCGGAACCGGCGACTGCGGCAGTATCGACTGGCGCTTCCTCGGCCTGTCGATGCCGATGTGGTGCCTGATCTGTTTCGTGGTGCTGGCGCTGTTCGCGCTGTATGCCGGGTTCAAGGCCAGGCGGCGTTCGCTGCACTGAGATTGCCGCGTGCTGCGCGCCTCGCCTTCAACTGAGGCAGCGCACCTGTAGGAGCGGCTTCAGCCGCGACAGGTTCCATCCGTAGCTTCTGTCGCGGCTGAAGCCGCTCCTACAGGTGATCCAAGCGGCAAACGTATGACGTGCATCAGCGAGCAGCGGTGGCGCGGCCGCTGCGAAAGATCGTTGCGCCGCAGGCATCCATGCATCTATGCACCCCCCAGGCCGGCCCGTCTCGGGCACGGCCTGACGGCGCGCGCGTCTCAGAAGTCCTGCTGCAGGCTCAGGTAGACGCCGCGGCGTGGCGCCCATTGCGGAGCGAACACGCCGATACCGCCGCCGTCGCGCAGCTGGTAGGCGCGATCGAGCGCATTGAGCACCGCCACTTGCGCGTGCAGCGGATGCGCGCTGAGCGCGAAGTCGTGGCCGGCGCTGAGGTTCAGCTGGAAGTACGCCGGCAGCTCGCCGCCGTTGGGCACGGTGTCGGTATCGGTGCGCAGGCCGCTGCCGAACAGGTAGTTGGCGCCGATCCGGCTGGCGTCGTCGATCGCATAGCTGATGCCGCCGGATGAGGTGAACTTCTGGTCGTGGTCCAGGTGGATCCAGTTGTCGTAGACGTAGGCCAGCGCGTCCGGATCGAAGTTGTACAGGCTGGTCATGACCCGCTTGCCCATCGCCTTGCTGTAGGCGACGTTGAAGTAGGCGGTGACCGGGCCATTGCTGTAGTCGGCGCTGAACTCCGCGCCGCGGATGCGGCCATAGCGGTAGTTGAACGTGGAATACACGTAGGCGGCGCCGAACTGGCCTTCGTCCTGCAGGCGGTCGGCCTTGCGGTAATAGGTGTCCAGGCCCAGGGTCAGGTGCTCGTTGACCACCTGCGAGATGCCCAGGTCGTAATAGTCGCTGCGCTCGCTCAGCGGCGTGGTCGCGCCGCCGGCGGTGGACTGCTGGTTGGTGGTGCCGTCGTACAGGGCGATGTCGCTGGTGGAGATCAGTTCGCTGGCCGGCGGAGTGAAGTAGCGCGCGTAGCCGGCGTGCACCGTGGTATCGGCGCTGGCCTGCCATACTACGCCCAGGCGCGGGCTGAGCTGGCCTTCGGTGGTGCCGAAGGCCTTGTAGCGGTCGCCGCGCACGCCGTAGTTCACGGTCCAGTCGTCGCCGATCTTCCATTCGTCCTGCAGGTACAGCGCGTAGGTGCTGGCGTGGAAGCGGCTGGCGTCGGGAATGAAGATCGGCACGTTGCTGGTCTGGTTGCCGTCGGCATCGGCCGGGAACACATAGGAATTGTTGCTGGCGACGGCGTGCTCGAAGTTGCCGTATACCCCGTAGCGCAGCGTGTGCGCATCGCCGAGCGGGGTGGAGAAGTCGGCCTGCACGGTGTTGGCGCGGTTACTGCGGTTCACCTGCGAGGCGATGCCGTTGAAGATCAGGTCGCCGGCGACGTCGGGCGAGAACGCGACGCTGCTGTAGCGCTGACCGGCCGACAGCTGGTAGCTGGTGGCGCCGAGCGAGCCCTGCAGCACCAGGGTGCCGAAGCGGGTGTTCTCGCGCTGGTTCTCGTCGAGCTTGGACGAATCGAAGTCGGTGGTGCCCAGGTAGTCGTAGGAGGGAGTCTGGCCCGGGTTGTTCGGGATCTGGAAACGGTTGTTGGCATAGCCAACCAGCAGGCTGAGCCGGGTGTTCTCGTCGATCAGGTAGCTGAGGTCGGCGAAGCCTTTGCCTTGATGGGTCTTGTCGTGGTCGGGCTCGCGGCTGTTGACCGGATTCTCCATGCCCAGCTTGTTCTGCTCGTAGTCGCCGCTGACGAACCAGCTCCAGCGGCCGCTGCTGCCCCACCAGGAGGCGTTCGGATTGAGCGTGCCGTAGGAGCCGCCGGTGATGCCGACGCTGCCGCCGTTGCCCAGTTCCACGCCGCTCTTGGTGGTGATGTCGACCACTGCCGCGGTGCGGTCGCCGAACTGCGCAGGCAGCGCGCCGTCGAGCAGCTTGATGCTCTTGATCGTGCGCGGGTCCAGGCTCTGGCCGAAGCCGGAGATGGACTCGGGAATCAGCACGCCATTGATGCGGTACTGCAGGTTGGCGTGGTCGCCGCGCACGTGGATGCCGCCATAGGAATCCTGGACCACGCCCGGCGCCTGCAGCAGCACCTGGTTGAGCGGGGTGGAGGCGCCCAGCGGCAGGCGCTCGATGTCCTCGGCGCTGATCGTGTACTGGCTGCTGCCGATGTCCGGCGACAGCGCGTTGCGCGCGGCTTCCAGCTTGGCGGTGACGGTGACTGCATCCAGGTCGGTGGTGTGCTGGGTGCCGGTATCAGCGGCAACCGCATCGGCGGCGAGCGCGAGGCCGGGTGCGGCCAGCAGAACGAGGGCGATGGCGGCGGGGAGGGGGCGGGGCGTCATGGCGTAGGCGAGACCTGGAATGGAGGAGGACGTATTTGTTATGTAATAACATTCTACTTTCGCAGCACCCCTGGCCTAGGTCGGAAGTCATGGCTGGGCTGCATGCTTTGCCTGGCGTTCATGTCCAGCGCCGATTGCCGGCCATGGCTGTGCGAGCGCGTCACGCAGCGCTTTGCGTCGCGGCCAGGCTCTGCGAACATCGCAGGTTGCCAAGGAGTCCTTTCATGAACCTGTCCGTCCCCGCCGCCGCGCCCGAATCCGCTTCGCCGTCCTGGGCGCCCGCAAGCTGGCGCGGCAAACCCGCGTTGCAGATGCCGGTCTATCCGGACGCGCAGGCGTTGGAGGCGACGCTGGGCGAATTGCGCCACCTGCCGCCGCTGGTCACCTCCTGGGAGATCTTCGCGCTGAAGAAGCAGCTGGCCGAGGCGCAGGAAGGCAAGCGTTTCCTGCTGCAGGGCGGCGATTGCGCGGAGAACTTCAGCGATTGCGAGTCCGGCACGATCTCCAACCGGCTCAAGGTGCTGCTGCAGATGAGCCTGGTGCTGGTACACGGCTTGCGCCTGCCGGTGGTGCGGGTGGGGCGCTACGCCGGCCAGTACGCCAAGCCGCGCTCTGCCGATACCGAGACCCGCGACGGCGTGACCCTGCCCAGCTACCGCGGCGATGTGGTCAATGGCCCGGAGTTCACCGCGCAGGCGCGCGTGCCCGATCCGCGGCGGATGATCACCGCGCACTCGCGGTCGGCGATGACGATGAACTTCGTGCGCGCGCTGATCGACGGCGGCTTCGCCGACCTGCACCATCCCGAATACTGGAACCTGAGCTGGGTCGGCTATTCGCCGCTGGCCGAGGACTACCAGAAGATGGTGGCCTCGATCGGCGACGCGGTGCGCTTCATGGAGACGTTGTCCGGCGCGCAGCTGTACAACCTCAACCGGGTCGATTTCTACACCTCGCACGAAGCGCTGCTGCTGCCGTACGAGGAAGCGCTGACCCGCGAAGTGCCGCGGCAGTGGGGCTGGTTCAACCTCAGCACGCACTATCCGTGGATCGGCATGCGCACCGCCGCGCTGGACGGCGCGCACGTGGAATATTTCCGCGGCATCCGCAACCCGATCGCGATCAAGGTCGGGCCGTCGGCGCAGCCGGACCAGTTGCTGCGCCTGATCGACGTGCTCAATCCCGAGGACGAACCGGGCCGGCTGACCTTCATCCACCGCATGGGCGCGGCGCAGATCGCGGAGAAGCTGCCGCCGCTGCTCGACGCGGTGAAGCGCGACGGCCGCCGCGTGCTGTGGGTATGCGATGCGATGCACGGCAATACCGAGAGCACCAGCAACGGCTACAAGACACGGCGCTACGCCAACGTGCTGGGCGAGGTGGAGCAGTCGTTCGACATCCACGCCGCGGCCGGCACGCGGCTGGGCGGCGTGCATCTGGAACTGACCGGCGAAGACGTCACCGAATGCACCGGCGGCGCGCGCGAGCTGACCGAGCGCGACCTGGAGCGGGCCTACCGCTCCAGCGTCGATCCGCGCCTGAATTACGAGCAATCGCTGGAGATCGCGCTGGCGATCGTGCGCAAGCAGAACGGACGCAATGTGCCGCTGACGACGGGCTGAGGGCCGCACACGCTCATCGCAGCGCGCTTGCCGGCGCGCTGCGCGCCAGCCGCCGATGTCGGCGCGTCCGGTCCTGGAAGGCGCCATGCTTGCTGCTTCCAGCGTCGGACGTTGCCGAAGACGCATGGTCTGCAGCGGCTCGTTGGCGAGTTGTTTGCCGCCGCCAGGACTGCGCACGATCGCGCACGTCGGTCATGCACTGCGGCACGCACGGTGCGCTGCTTGCCAGCGATGAGCGGGCCTGCCTCGTATCTGCATCGTGCGCGCGCGTTGCGATCGCGGCGCGACGCAGCGCTCGACACGATGCTTATGCTTGCTTTGCCACACTGTCGCGACTCCTCCCCCCTTCAAGGAGCGCATCTTGAAACTGGATCTCGACTGGATCCCGTGGCGCGATTACACATTGCCGATCGGCGCCGCGGTCGTGCTCGGCTTTCTCGCCTGGTGGCTGTTGCTGCGCATCGCGCAGCGCATGCGCGGACGCGACTACCGGCGTGCCCGCATCATCAACGTGGTCAGCGTGCCGATGGCGTTCCTGCTGCCGATGCTGATGCTCAGCTTCGCGCTGGAATCCACGCCGCTGGACGAGCGCGCGTTGACCGACCTGCAGCACCTGCTGCACATCGGCATGATCGGCTGCGTGACCTGGCTGCTGGTACGCGGCATCGCCGCGCTGGAAAAGGCGATCCTGCGCAGCTATCCGATCGAGGTGGCCGACAATCTGACCGCGCGCCGCGTCCAGACCCAGACCCGGGTGCTGGCACGCGTGGCGATGGGCACGATCATCCTGCTCGGTACCTCGGTGGTGTTGCTGACCTTTCCGGCGGTCCGCCAGATCGGCACCACGTTGCTGGCCTCGGCCGGCATCATCGGCCTGGTCGCCGGTATCGCCGCCAAGCCGGTGTTCGGCAACCTGATCGCCGGCCTGCAAATCGCCTTGACCCAGCCGATCCGACTCGACGACGTGGTCATCGTCGAAGGCGAATGGGGCCGCATCGAGGAGATCGGCAGTTCCTACGTGGTGGTGCGCGTCTGGGACAAGCGGCGCATGGTGGTGCCGTTGACCTGGTTCATCGAGAACCCGTTCCAGAACTGGACGCGCAGCAGCGCCGATCTGCTCGGCACCGCATTCCTGTGGCTGGACTACCGCACGCCGATGGCGCAAGTGCGCGCCGAACTGGAGCGGATCTGCAACAGCGAGCCGTTGTGGGATGGCCAGGTCTGCGTGGCGCAGGTGACCGAGACCAGCGAGAGCACGATCCAGGTGCGCCTGCTGGTCAGCGCGCGCAACTCCGGCGATGCGTTCGACCTGCGCTGCATCGTGCGCGAGCGCATGATCGATTTCCTGACCCGCGAGCATCCGTATGCCTTGCCGAAGCTGCGCGCGGAGATTTCCTCGGACGCGGCACGCACGGCGTCACGGCCGCCCTCGACGGCCAGCGACTCGGCAGCGATGCGCTCGCCCGGCGCCGAGGATGGCGCTCCGGCGGCGACGGGGGCGCTCGACGCGGGCGCGCCGAAGCCGGATACGGCGTAGCGCAGCGTTGTGGTGTGACCTGGCTTCTTCGTGCCGTCTGCATTGGTGCGGTAGCGCTTGGCCTTGCAGGTTCCTCCTGTTTGCTCGCAGGCGCTTGACCCTGTAGGAGCGGCTTCAGCCGCGACATGTGCTTTCGGTAGGCTTCTGTCGCGGCTGAAGCCGCTCCTACAAAAACGCGCTTGCCAACCGTGCGTTCGGCTTGGTGTCTTTGCGGCGCTATCCGCTTTAGGGGTCGTGCGCTGCCTGCGCAGATCGCAGCGTCGGCAAGAAGGTCGGCGGCGTGCGTGCGCGGCTGCGCTGTTCGTAGGCGTAACCCAGTTCGATCAACCGCGGTTCGCTCCAGGCGGTACCGATGAACAGCAGGCCCAGCGGCAGGCCGTCGCTGGCGCCCATCGGCACGGTCAGGCTGGGATAGCCGGCCACCGCCGCCGCGCCGTAGCTGGCGCCGGGAAAGTCGTCGCCATGCAGCGGGTCGGTCTTCCAGGCGCGGCCGGTGGTCGGTGCGATCAGCGCATCGAGGCGCTGCGCGCGCAGCGTCGCGTCGATGCCGTCCACGCCGGCCAGGCGCCGGGCTTTCGCCCGCGCTTCCAGGTAGGCGGGGTCGTCCACGCCACGGGTGGCCTGCGCCTGTTCGAACAGGGCCTGGTCGAAGTGCGCCAGCTCGCGTCCGGCATGCGCGCGGTTGAACGCAATCAACTGCTCCAAGCTGCGCAACGGCGCCTGGCGCGTGTCGAGGTAGCGTTCCAGGCCCGCCTTGAACTCGGTCAGCAATACGCTCAGTTCGGCGTCGTCCCATTGCCCGGCGGTCGCAATCCGCGCATCGACCACGGTGGCGCCGGCGGCGCGCAGCGCGGCGACCGCGCGCGCCTGCGCCGCGGCGATGTCCGCGGTCTGGGTCAGTGGCGAGGGCAGCAGGCCGATGCGCGCGCCGCGCAGCGCGTCGCGGCGCAGGTGTGCGCTGTAGTCGTAACCGGATGGGCGCGGTGCCGAGGCAGTGGCCGGGTCGGCAGGGTCGGGTGCGGCGAGCACGCTCAGCAGCGCCGCCGCATCGGCGACGCTGCGGGCCATCGGTCCGGCCGTGTCCTGGCTGGCGGAAATCGGGATGATGCCGTCGCGGCTGACCAGGCCGACAGTCGGTTTCAGTCCGACCAGGCCGTTCACCGCGGCCGGGCAGACGATGCTGCCGTCGGTCTCGGTGCCGATGCCGGCCGCGGCCAGATTGGCCGACACGGCCACGCCGGTGCCGGCGCTGGAACCGCAGGGATTGCGATCGAGCACGTAGGGATTGCGGGTCTGCCCGCCGCGCGCGCTCCAGCCGGAACTGGATGTGCTGGAGCGGAAGTTGGCCCATTCGCTGAGATTGCTCTTGCCCAGGATCACCGCGCCGGCCTGGCGCAGGCGCTGCACCAGGAACGCGTCGTGCGGCGGATGGAAGTCGGCCAGGGCCAGCGATCCGGCCGAGTTGGCCATCGGCCGCGCATCGATGTTGTCCTTCACCACCAGCGGGATGCCGTGCAGCGGGCCGCGCAGATGTCCGGCGCGGCGTTCGGCGTCCAGCTGCCGCGCTTCGTCCAGGGCCCGCGGGTTGAGTTCGATGAGTGCGCGCAGCGCCGGTCCCTGCCGGTCGAGTGCTTCGATCCGCTGTAGATAGGCCGCGGTCAGGCTGGCGCTGTCGAGCGTGCCGCGCGCCATCTGCGCCTGCAGCGTTGCGATGTCGGCTTCGGCGTAGGCGAACGCGGGTGGGGCTGTCGCGGTGGTCTCGGGCAGGGCGGCGTGCCGGCAGCCGGCGAGGGTGCCGCACAGCAAAAGGACGGGCAGCAGACGCATCGGCGCATTCCCCGGGAGTCGTTCTCCTGGAGGCTACGCAGCGCTATGGGGATTGGCAAACCGCTGCGGGCGATCGCCCGCCTGCGTCAGCGCGCGGGACGCCGTCGGCGCCGGATCAGGTCGCGGGCCAGGATGCCGACCACGGCCAGGTTGATCGCCAGCACCGCCCACGCGGCCCAGCCGGGATGGCGCACGATGGCGTAGATGTCGAACGGCAGATAGATGGCGGCGGAGATGCAGCCCAGCATCGACGCCCAGGCCTTGGCGCGCCACAGGCCCCAGGCTTCGACGATGTGCAGCACGCCGTAGGCGAGCATGCCGGCGGCGGCCAGGTGCACCGCGCCGGGATTGATCATGGTGAGCAGCGACGGCAGCGCGCCGTGCTCGGGATCCAGGCTGAAACGCACGATCAGCCGGCCCACCGCCGCGCGCAGCGGCAGCGGGCCCATCAGTTCCAGGCCCGTGGCCGCGAGCACCGCCAGCAGGCCTTTGCCGGCCTCCAGCAGTGCGATCAGGTGCAGGCCCGGATGCGCGTGCGGATCCGGGTTGTACGCCTTCTTGCTGGCCACGGGAGCTTGGCGATCAGCCCGCGCGACCGGCGCGCTTGCGATCGCTTTCGGTCAGGAACTTCTTGCGCAGGCGAATTTCCTTCGGGGTGACTTCGACCAGCTCGTCGTCCTCGATGAAGTCCAGCGCCTGTTCCAGCGTGTACTTGATCGCCGGGGTCAGCTTGATCGCGTCGTCCTTGCCCGAAGCGCGCATGTTTGTCAGCGGCTTGGTCTTGATCGCGTTGACGGTCAGGTCGTTGTCCTTGGAGTGGATGCCGACCAGCTGGCCTTCGTACACGTTGTCGCCTTCGGCGGCGAACAGGCGGCCGCGCTCTTCCAGCGGCCCCAGCGCGTAGGCGGGAGTGGCGCCCGGCGCATTGGCGATCATCACGCCGTTCTGGCGCTTGGCAATGGCGCCCTGTTCCTTCGGGCCGTAGTGGTCGAACACGTGGAACAGCAGGCCCGAGCCCTGGGTCAGGGTGCGGAACTCGTTCTGGAAGCCGATCAGGCCGCGCGCCGGAATCATGTAGTCCAGGCGCACGCGGCCCTTGCCGTCCGGTTCCATGTTCTTGAGCTGGCCCTTGCGGGTGCCCAGCTTCTCCATCACGCCGCCCTGGTGCTGCTCCTCGATGTCCACCACCAGCTGCTCGACCGGCTCCATCATCTTGCCGTCGATCTCCTTGATGATGACTTCCGGACGCGACACCGCCAGCTCGAAGCCTTCGCGGCGCATGTTTTCGATCAGCACCGACAGGTGCAGCTCGCCGCGACCGGAGACCAGGAACTTGTCGGCGTCTTCCAGCTGCTGCACCTTCAGCGCCACGTTGTGCACGGTCTCGCGCTCCAGCCGGTCCTTGAGCTGGCGGCTGGTCAGGAACTTGCCGCCCGACAGGTCCTTGTTGCCGGCGAACGGCGAGTTGTTGACCTGGAAGGTCATCGAGATGGTCGGCTCGTCCACGGTCAGCGGCGGCAGCGCCTCGGGGGCGTCCAGCGCGCACACGGTGTCGGAGATGGTCAGCTCCTGGATGCCGGAGATGGCCACGATGTCGCCGGCCTGCGCGCTGTCCTGCTCGATCCGCTCCAGACCCAGGAAGCCCAGCACCTGCAGCACCTTGCCCTGACGCTTCTTGCCTTCGCGGTCGATCACCGATACCGGCATGTTTTTCTTCAGCACGCCGCGCTGGATGCGGCCGATGCCGATCACGCCGACGAAGTTGTTGTAGTCCAGCTGGCTGATGCGCATCTGGAACGGGCCGTCCGGATCCACGTCCGGCTTCGGCGCGTGCTGCATGATCGCTTCGTACAGCGGGGTCATGTCGCCGTCGCGCACGCTATCGTCCAGCGAAGCGTAGCCGTTCAGCGCCGAGGTGTAGACGATCGGGAAGTCGAGCTGCTCGTTGGTCGCGCCGAGCTTGTCGAACAGGTCGAACACCTGGTCGATCACCCAGTCCGGGCGCGCGCCGGGGCGGTCGATCTTGTTGACCACCACGATCGGCTTGAAGCCCATCGCGAACGCCTTCTGGGTCACGAAGCGGGTCTGCGGCATCGGGCCGTCCATCGCGTCGACCAGGATCAGCACGGTGTCCACCATCGACAGCACGCGCTCCACCTCGCCGCCGAAGTCGGCGTGTCCGGGAGTGTCGACGATGTTGATGCGGTTGCCTTGCCAGGTGATGGCGGTGTTCTTGGCCAGGATGGTGATGCCGCGTTCCTTTTCCTGGTCGTTGCTGTCCATCACGCGCTCGGCCAGCACCGTACGCTCGGACAGGGTGCCGGACTGCTTCAGCAGGCAGTCGACGAGGGTGGTCTTGCCATGGTCGACGTGGGCGACGATGGCGATATTGCGAAGATTTTCGATGGACATGCGAAAGGGGGCCAGCCGGCGCCAGAAGGAAGGAGAGGAAGCCGCCTATTATACCTGTATCCCGGCGCGCCTGCCGGTTCAGGATTCAGGCTGCAGGTGCAGGCACCACCTTGCGGTGCCGGAAGCGGGCCAAACAGGCCGCCGTGTATCCTATGCGCCCCAAATGACGCCCCCGTTTCCAAGGAATCCCATGTCCCTGATCGCCCATTTCGACACCGCCCGCGGCCCGATCACGATCGAGCTGTATCCCGACAAGGCGCCGCTGACCGTGGCCAACTTCGTGAACCTGGCCAAGCGCGGCTTCTACGACGGGCTGAACTTCCACCGCGTGATCGCCGACTTCATGATCCAGGGCGGCTGCCCGGAAGGCTCCGGCCGCGGCGGCCCGGGCTACCGCTTCGAGGACGAGACCAACAACGGCGTGCGCCACGAGCGCGGCGTGCTGTCGATGGCCAATGCCGGTCCCAGCACCAACGGCAGTCAGTTCTTCATCACCCACACCGCCACCCCGTGGCTGGACGGCAAGCACACCGTGTTCGGCAAGGTGACCCAG
Organism: Xanthomonas sp. DAR 34887; assembly: GCF_041245805.1. Lineage (NCBI taxonomy): Bacteria > Pseudomonadati > Pseudomonadota > Gammaproteobacteria > Lysobacterales > Lysobacteraceae > Xanthomonas > Xanthomonas tesorieronis. Next base: position 4,020,190 of record NZ_CP162490.1, on the reverse strand, counting down.
GGCCTGGACGTGGTCGACAGCGTCGCCCAGGGCGATGTCATCAACAAGATCACCATCGAAGGCGACGCCGATGCGGTGCTGGCGGCCAAGGCCGACCGCGTCGCCGAGTGGAACCGCGTGCTCGGCGCCTGAGTGCCCCAGCGACCGGCCCTGGCGGCCGGTCGCAGATGGCCTGCGTGCTAACATTTCCCGGTTGATTGCCGCGCCCGACCCTCGATGACGATGCGTCCCCTCCTGCTGTGTCTGCTGCTGCTCGGAATCGGTGGCGGCGTGCATGCGTGGTGGCGCAGCGCGGGGACGACATCGGCGCCGGCAACGCTGGCGGCCGGCGATCCGCGGCTGCTCACCGGCGAGGACGGCATCGTCATGCTGGCCGCCGACTGGTGCGGTTACTGCCGCCGGCAACAGGCCGATTTCGAACGTGCCCAGGTCCGCTACCGCGTGCTCGACGTGGAGCAGGAGGAAGGCCGCCTGGCCGCCGCCGCCCTGGGTCGCGAAGGCGTGCCGATCACGGTGGTCGGCCAGCACGTGATCGACGGCTACCGCATCGCTGATGACCGCGGCGCCGCCCTGGACGCGCACCTGCAGCCGCTCGGCTACCGCGTCTACTGACCCCCTTATCCCTTTTTTAGCAGAGGAACCCCCCATGAAGACACCCGTACGTGTTGCTGTGACCGGCGCTGCCGGCCAGATCGGCTATGCCCTGCTGTTCCGTATCGCCTCCGGCGAAATGCTGGGCAAGGACCAGCCGGTGATCCTGCAGCTGCTCGAGCTGCCGATGGAGAAGGCCCAGGCCGCGCTGAAGGGCGTGATGATGGAGCTGGAAGACTGCGCGTTCCCGCTGCTGGCCGGCATGGTCGGCACCGACGACGCCGAAGTGGCGTTCAAGGACGCCGACATCGCCCTGCTGGTCGGCGCGCGTCCGCGCGGCCCGGGCATGGAGCGCAAGGACCTGCTGCTGGAGAACGCCAAGATCTTCACCGCGCAGGGCGCGGCGCTGAACAAGGTCGCCAGCCGCAACGTCAAGGTGCTGGTGGTTGGCAACCCGGCCAACACCAACGCCTACATCGCGATGAAGTCGGCACCGGACCTGAACCCGAAGAACTTCACCGCCATGTTGCGTCTGGACCACAACCGCGCGCTGAGCCAACTGGCCGGCAAGCTCGGCAAGCCGGTCGGCGGCATCGAGAAGCTGGTGGTGTGGGGCAACCACAGCCCGACCATGTACCCGGACTACCGCTTCGCCACCGTCGATGGCACCTCCATCGCCGAGGCGATCAACGACCAGGAATGGAACGCCAACACCTTCATCCCGACCGTGGGCAAGCGCGGCGCGGCGATCATCGAAGCGCGCGGCTCGTCCTCGGCCGCTTCGGCCGCCAACGCCGCCATCGACCACGTGCGCGACTGGGTGCTGGGCAGCAACGGCAAGTGGGTGACCATGGGCGTGCCGTCCGACGGCTCCTACGGCATTCCGGAAGGCGTGATGTTCGGCTTCGCGGTGACCACCGAGAACGGCGAGTACACCCTGGTCAAGGACCTGCCGATCGACGACTTCAGCCAGAAGTACATCGACAAGACCCTGGCCGAGCTGGAAGAAGAGCGCAGCGGCGTGGCGCACCTGCTGGGCTGATCGCCTCCGCGATCGCGTTACCGAACGCCGGGCTCTGCCCGGCGTTCTGCGTTGTGGGGCTCTAAAAACTAGCGGGTCGCTTTCTTCGAAATGGGGGGCATGGTCCCGGTGGGAATAGCCGAGCGTGCATAGCCCCTCTCCCCCCGGGAGAGGGGTTGGGGTGAGGGTCCGGCGCGAAGCGTCTCGCGGAGTTTGGGTGCACGAGGCTTCGCCCGTACCCTCATCCGCCCCTTCGGGGCACCTTCCCCCGAAAAGGGGGCCATGGTCCCGATGGGAGAAGGGAACAATTGGCCCTTCATCTCATCCAGCCCGAGCCACTCCTCCAAAAGATGCCGAGGTCGGGAGTCACTGGGACACCAGCGGTGTGCTACGTTTTCACAGCCATTCGCCAGGGGATAAATGTCATGGTCGTGCCGTACCGGTGGGTCTTGTCGCTGGCGCTCGCCAGCCTGTTGCCGCTCGCCGCTTCGGCCGCCGACAGCGGTTACCGTCAGCCGCCCGAGCCGCTGTTGGGGGTAATGCGTGCGCCGCTCAATCCGTCGCCGCGGCTTGACCCCACCGGCAAGACCCTGTTGCTGGTGCAGCGCACCCAGTATCCGCCGATCGCGCGCGTCGCCGAGCCGTACCTGAAGCTGGCCGGCGTGCGCGTGGAGCTGCGCAGCCACAGCCGCCACGACATGTCCAACGGCTACGGCATCCGCGCCTGCCTGGAAGGCTTCAGCCTGGTCGACGTGGCCAGCGGCAGGCAGACCGCGGTGACCCTGCCGGCCGGTGCCTGTCCGGCGCTGCCGGTGTGGTCGCCGGACGGGCGCCGTTTCGCCTTCAACAACACCGCTGCCGATCGCGTCGAGCTATGGCTGGGCGACGTCGCCACCGGCAACGTGCGCCGTATCGATGGCGTGCAGCTCAACCCGGTGCTGGGCGGCGAGATCCAGTGGCTGGGCGGCAGCGACACGCTGCTGCTGAAGACCGTGCCGCAGGACCTGGGCGCCGCGCCGCGCAAGGCGGCGGTGCCGCTGGGTCCGGAGGTCAAGGAAGCCATCCAGGGCAAGGGCGAGAGCAGTACCTACGAGGCGCGCGACACGCTGTCCAGCCCCGAGGACGAGGCGTTGTTCGCGTACTACGCCACCTCGCAGTTGCTCACCGTCGATGCGGCCAGCGGCAAGCAGAGCAAGGTCGGCGCACCGGCCGTCTATACCGCGGTCGACGGCGCGCCCGATGGCCGCCACGTGCGCGTGGAGCGGCTCAAGCGGCCGTATTCCTATGTCACCACCTATGCGCGTTTCGCCCACGACGTGGCGGTGCTGGATCTGTCCAATGGCAGCGAGCGCGTGCTGGCCGATCTGCCGGTCGCCGAACGGGTGCCGGTGCACGGCGTGCCGACCGGCCCGCGTGCGTACGCCTGGCGCGCCAACCAGCCGGCCACGCTGGTCTGGGCCGAGGCGCTGGATGGCGGCGACTGGAAGGCGACCGTGCCTGCGCGCGACAAGCTGCTGACCCTGGCGGCGCCGTTCACCGCCAAGCCGCGCGAACTGGCGCGGGTGACCCAACGCTACGCCGGCCTGTCCTGGTTCGCCCAGGGCAGCCAGGCGCTGCTGGACGAATACGACGAGAACCGCCACTGGCGGCGCACCACGCTGCTCGACGCCGACCGCGCCGGCGCGCCAAGCCGGGTGCTGTTCGACCTGTCCACCGACGATCTGTACGCCGATCCCGGCACGCCGGAACTGCGCGTGCTGGCCAACGGCGAAGCGGTGCTGCACGAAGACCGCGGCGCGCTGTTCCTGAGCGGTCAGGGCGCGACGCCGGCTGGCGACCGTGCGTTCCTGGACCGCTACGACCTGGCCAGCGGCAAGACCGAGCGCCTGTTCCGCAGCGACGCCAGCGTGGACGAAGTGTTCGCCGGATTCGCCGGCGACGATACCACCCGCCTGCTGACCTGGCGCCAGTCGCCGACCGATCCGCCGAACGTGTACCTGCGTGCGCTGGGCCAGGCCCAGCCCGCTGCGGCGGCGGGCGAAGCGGTCTACGCATCGAGCATCGCGCCGGTCACCCGCTTTCCCGATCCGACGCCGCTGGTGCGGCAGATCAAGAAGCGGCTGGTGACCTACACCCGCAAGGACGGGGTGGAACTGTCGTTCACCCTGTACACGCCGCCGGGCTACAAGGAAGGCACGCGGGTGCCGGCGATCCTGTACGCCTATCCGCTGGACTACGCCGACCCGTCCAAGGCCGGCCAGGTCAGCGGCGCCAACGAACGCGATTTCACCCGCTTGAGCTCCTACCAGCTGCTGTTGCTGGCCGGTTACGCGATCATCGACGACACCGCGTTCCCGATCGTCGGCGATCCCAAGACCGCCTACGACACCTATCTGCAGCAACTGGTGGACAACGCCACCGCGGCGGTGGACAAGGCGGTGGCGCTGGGTGTGGTGGACCGCGACCGGATCGGCGTCACCGGCCACAGCCACGGCGCGCTGATGGCGGCCAACCTGCTGGCGCATACCGAGCTGTTCCGCGCCGGCGTGGCGACGAGCGGCAGCTACAACAAGACTCTGACCCCGTTCGGCTTCCAGAACGAGCGGCGCTCGTTCTGGGCCGCGCCGGACGTGTACGCGCAGGCCTCGGCGTTCTTCAATGCCGACAAGATCAACGAGCCGCTACTGCTGGTGCACGGCATGGACGACGCCAATCCCGGCACCGAGACCACCCAGGCCCCGCGCATGTTCCAGGCCATCCGCGGCCTCGGCGGCACCGCGCGGCTGGTGCTGCTGCCGTTCGAACCGCACTGGTACAGCGCGCGCGAGTCCAACGAAGACGTGGTGGCCGAAATGCTGGAGTGGTTCGATCGCTATGTGAAGAATGCGCCGCCGCGCGCGGCGGCGGCGAAAGCGGCTGTGCAGAAACAGTAGTTGGCCAATTCAGGAGAGCAGGATGCGATCGACCTTGCTGCTGGCGCCGCTGCTGCTGGCGCTCACGTCCTGCGGTGCGGTCGACACGATGAGGAATGCGTACGCGCATTCGCAGGAAGTGGCCGCCGACCTGGAGAAGTCGGTCGGTAGCAAGCCGATGGTCGGCTTCAACTGGGCGAACGGCTCCCTCGTCCAGGTCACGGTCAACTTCCAGGGCGTGCCGCCCAAGCCGCTGGAGCAGATCGTGCAACTCAGCAAGAGTTCTGTGGCCACGCGCTTCCAGCAAGCGCCGAAGAATGTGGTGGTGACATTTACCGTGCCGGGGCAGTAGCGGCGGCATCCGGCGATTCGGGCACGCGGGCGCGGCTTTGCGGCGCCGTTTGCCGTGAGTATCAGACTTCCAAGGAGAAGCTATGGCTTATCTCGGCGTACATTTTGCGCTGTCTGCCGACGACGTCGCGTCCTTGGTGTCCAAGCAAACGGATGACGAACGCCTCGCGCTGATCCAGGAAGACATCGAGCCGCGATATTTCGAGCAGTTCCAAGCTTATGTCGCCGAGAGCGACAAAGCGTGGGATGCGATGCATCGTGCGCTTTCCGGCGGACTGCTCTGCGATGACGGGGGGCGGTATCCACTGAATCATGTCGTTCTCGGCGGACAGTCCCTTTATGGTCGAGACGACTACATCATCCGTCTGAAAACGCCGGAGCAAGTCAAGGATGTGGCGTTGGCTGCAATGAAGATCACACCGGATCAGTTCAGGGCGTTGTACGACGGGATTGATTCGGAAGATTACGGAATGGAGCTGACGGACGCGGACTTCCAGTACACATGGGAATGGTTCCAGGGCGTTCGCGCCCTGTATCAAACCGCAGCGTCCGAGGGACGGCACGTCCTTTTCACGGTCGACCCGTAAGCGGTCCGAAGCTCGGACGCTTGCGTCCTGGCGCCACTTGATCGCCGCCGAAGGACGCTGCTGATCGCGCACGGCATGGGCGACGCCGATCCCGGCACGCGAGAATGCAGCCCGAGGCCCATCAAGTAGTGCCTTGGGTCGAATGCGATAGCAGCCATTGCTTGAATGCATCCATTGCCGGCGTGACAGGACGGCTCTTCAATGCCGTCAGCCAGTAGGCCCCAGTATTCACCGAGACGGGGAATGGCCGGACCAACCGTCCGCTGTCGCTATCGCGTTCGAACATGCACGCCGGCACCAATGCCACGCCGTATCCATCGATGGCCGCCTGTGCCATCAAGGCGGAGGCATCGAACATCGGGCCGCGCGGCGGAATCGGCGCCATGCCTGCGGCATCGAACCACGCCGCCCAGTCCTGCGGTCGGTAGGAGCGCAACAGCCGGACGTACCGCAGGTCCTCTGGCGTTTGCAGGCGCTCGGCAATTGCCGGCGAACACATGGGCGACAGCGGCGCATCCATGAGATGTTCCGCCTGCATGCCATGCCAGGCGCCGTCGCCGAAACGGATGGCGAAATCCAGGCGCTCTCCGGCGACATCGACCCGGTTGTTATTGGTCAGCAGGCGCAGGTCGACGAACGGATAGAGTTGCTCGAAGTCTTCCAGCTTCGGCAGCAGCCATCCCACTGCAAACGTTCCAACGACGCTGACGGTCAGTACCTCGCGGCGGTGGCCGCGCTCGAATTGTTCCAGCAGCCGCCCGAGCCGGGTGAAGGTTTCGCTCAGTGTCGGCACCAGGGCGAGGCCTTCGTCGGTGATCAGCAAGCCCTTGGAGGTTCTGCGGAAAAGGCGAACGCCCAGGCGCTCCTCGAGCGATTTCACCTGATGGCTGATGGCGGCCGGCGTCACCGACAGTTCCTCGGCAGCCAAGGTGAAAGACAGATGCCGCGCGGCGCTTTCAAAGGCCTTCAAGGCATTCAACGACACCGCAACCCCCATGGCCTTGCCATTAGATTTACTTGAAGCTGCCAAGAGATAACATCCTTTGCACGCACGCCTGACCGATCGCACTATAGCGCCGAGCACTTTTCGGAAGGCATGGAAATGAAGCGAATCCAGTGGCGCGTGACGTGTGTGGTTGGTGCTTTTATCGCGGCGTGCACCGCATCGGCGGCGCCGGCTGTCGAGACTCCCGAGGCAGCGCCAAGGATCGAAGTTTGGCAGGCGCCGGCGGGGGTGAAGCAGATGCCGATCTGGCCGCATGCGGTGCCGGACGCGCGGGAAACCACGCGCAAACCCGAAAGCGTGTTGACCAAGGAAGACCCTGGCGCCCTTGTCGGCCGCAGTTCGCAAGGCATCTTCGATGTCAGTGTGCCCACCATGACGGTGTACCCGCCGAAGGGAACCAATACGGGAGCGGCCGTGGTGGTGTACCCGGGCGGCGGTTTCGTGATGCTGGCCATGACGTTGGAGGGTACGGAAATCTGCGACTGGATCACGTCGCGCGGCATGACCTGCATCCTGTCCAAGTATCGCGTGCCAGGCGGCAACCATCATTACGACAAGGCGTGCAATTGCGCGGTCACGCCCAAGGTGCCATTCGCCTTCCAGGACGCGCAGCGCACGATTCGGCTCGTACGTGCGCACGCGGCCGAATGGCACATCGATCTCAAGCGCATCGGCGTGATCGGCTTTTCCGCCGGCGGGTTCCTGGTGGCGCAGACCAGCAATATCTTCGAATCGAGCTACGCGCCGGTCGATGCGGCCGACACGCTGAGCAGTCGGCCCGACTTCGCGATCGCGGCGTATCCCGGACACCTGTGTCGCGATGGAAAGTTCGATCCCGGCTTCACGGTCACCAGCCGCACGACACCGACGTTCATTCTGCAGAACTGGGACGACCCCATCGATGACGTCTGCAACAGCACGTTGTACGCGCAGGCACTGCATGAGGCGGACGTGCCGGCCGAAGTGCATTTGTTCGCCAATGGCGGCCATGCGTTCGGCCTGCGTCCTTCTCCGCATCCCGTTGTGGAACTGTGGCCCGGGCTGGTGGAGCGCTGGTTGAAGGACATCGGGATCCTGTAGCGGCAGTGGCCTTGCTTGGGGTTGTGCCGACAGGTGGGCCCGCTCCACCTCGGCGCGATGCCGCGCCGAGCAACTGTCGTTTCGACGGAGCTCGGCCTGCTTCGTGCAACCGGGCGCTGTTACGCCTGGCAAGCGCATGGCGGCACGTGACCTATGACTGCAATCCGCGAAGGAGCGAGGATGAGTGCGTCTGCGCGCAATAATTTCGATGCGCTGCGTTTGATCGGCGCGTTGCTCGTCCTGGTCAGCCATCAGTTCGCGCTATCCGGACGTACGGAGCCGATGTTCGTTGGCGACCACTCGTTCGGCAATCTGGGTGTGCTCATCTTCTTCTCGATCAGTGGCTGCCTGGTCACCTCCAGTTGGCTGAAAGACCCTGACGTTTTCCGGTTCTGTGCTCGCCGAACGCTGCGCGTGCTGCCTGCCCTGTGTGTGTCGATCCCGCTAACGTTGGCAGTGATCGCTGCGCTTGGGCTGATGGGATTTCCAGATAATCCTAGGCACCGTACGAATGGATCCCTCTGGACGATCAAGTACGAGGTCTGCTGCTACGCGCTACTTCTCTTGGCAGGCGTCGCCACCCGGCGCCCATCGCTCGTGTTGGCGACAGGGATCTTTTGCTATTTCGTGCTGTCGGGCGCACAGGATGGCGCGAGTTTCCTGGCGGACTTTGGGCTCTTCTTCGCGGCAGGAAGCCTGCTGCGAGCGTATCCAATCCTTCGCAAAACGTTGCCAGGCCTTTTGTCCTTGACGATAGGCTGTGCATTGCTACGCATCGATCAAACGACGCTGGGTCTTGTCTTCATCGTCCCGCCGCTGGCGATTGCGATTGGCTTGCGCTCGTGGGCGGGCATGCGCGACATCTCGCGATTCGGCGATCTCTCGTATGGTATCTACATCTATGCGTGGCCCGTGCAGCAAATTGCAGTCGCGCTCATGGGAAGGCGGACGCCTTGTTTCGAACTCTTGGTCATCGCCATTCCTGCGACCTTTGCGCTGGCGGCCGCCTCGTGGCATCTGGTGGAAAAGAAGGCATTGCGCTTCAAGCCTGATCGGCGATCCGGCCGGCTGACGGTCGATAACGCAAGGGGCGGTCCAGGCGCGTCGTAGACTCCCGTCATCCGGCCAAATCGATAGCGCTTCGCGACACGACCGACTCGGGCTCCTCCGCGAGCCCCTTCGACCAAGGTCTGAACGACGCCCAGGCCGCCAAAGGATTATGCTCGGAGCCGGTGCACCTGCCTTGGGAGGGGCGGCATGGACTACGCGACGCTGTACCGGCGCTCGATCGAGCAGCCGGAGGAGTTCTGGGCCGAGCAGGCCAAGGCTATCGACTGGCAGCGGCCGCCGCAGAACATCCTGGAGTACGACAACCCGCCGTTCCGGCGCTGGTTCGGCGGCGGCCTGACCAACCTGTGCCACAACGCGGTCGATCGGCACCTGCCAGCGCGCGCGGCGCAACTGGCGCTGGTGGCGGTGTCCAGCGAGACCGGGCAGACCCGCGAGTTCACTTATGCGCAGCTGCACGCGGAGGTCAACGCCTTCGCTGCAGTATTGCTGCGCCTGGACGTGCAGCGTGGCGACCGCGTGGTCATCTACATGCCGAACATGGCCGAGGCGGTGTTCGCGATGCTGGCCTGCGCACGCATCGGCGCGGTGCACTCGGTGGTGTTCGGCGGCTTCGCCGCGCACAACCTGGCGCTGCGCATCGACGATGCGGCGCCGAAGCTGCTGATCGCCGCCGATGCCGGCAGCCGCGGCGGCAAGGTCATCCCGTACAAGCCGCTGGTCGATGCCGCCTGCGCGGAAGCCAGCGCGCCGCCGCAGAAGGTGCTGATCGTCTCGCGTGGACTGGATCCGGCGCAGCCGCGCGTTGCCGGGCGCGACGTCGACTACGCCGAGTTGCGCGCCGAAGTCGGCGACGTGCAGGTGCCGGTGGCGTGGCTGGAGTCCAACGAACCCAGCTATCTGCTGTACACCTCCGGCACCACCGGCAAGCCCAAGGGCGTGCAGCGCGACGTCGGCGGCTATGCGGTGGCGCTGGCGCTGTCGATGCGCACGGTGTTCGATTGCGCGCCCGGGCAGGCGATGTTCTCCACCTCCGATGTCGGTTGGGCGGTCGGCCATTCGTACAACGTGTACGGCCCGCTGATCGCCGGCTGCACCTCGCTGCTGTACGAGGGGTTGCCGGTCAATCCCGATCCCGGCGTGTGGTGGGCGCTGTGCGAGAAATACCGGGTGCGCACCATGTTTTCCTCGCCGACCGCGATCCGCGTGCTGAAGAAACATCCGGTGCGCCACATCCGCGACCACGACCTGAGCGCGTTGCAGTACCTGTTCCTGGCCGGCGAGCCGCTGGACGAGCCGACCGCGCTGTGGATCGGCGGAGCGCTGGGCAAGCCGATCATCGACAACTACTGGCAGACCGAAACCGGCTGGCCGGCGCTGACCTTGCTGCCGGGACTGGAAATGCGGCCGGTCAAACCGGGTTCGCCGGGCTTCCCCAATCTCGGCTACAAGATGAAGGTCGTCGACCCGCAGGGCGTCGAAGTGCCGGCCGGGCGCAAGGGCGTGCTGGTGATCGAACCGCCGCTGCCGCCGGGCTGCATGACCACGGTGTGGAACGACGATGCGCGCTTCCTGCGCAGCTATTTCAGCCATTTCGATGAGCTGCTGTACAGCTCGCTGGATTGGGCGATCCGCGACGACGACGGCTACACCTTCATCCTCGGCCGCACCGACGACGTGATCAACGTCGCCGGCCATCGCCTGGGCACGCGCGAGATCGAAGAAGCCATCGCCGGCCACGCGCAGGTAGCCGAGGTGGCGGTGATCGGCATGCACGACGAACTGAAGGGGCAGGTGCCGGTGGTCTTCGCGACGCTGAAACAACAGGCGTCGCCCGATACCGCCGCATCCATCGCCGAACAGGTGCGGCAGTGCGTGGTGGAGCGGCTCGGCGCGGTCGCGCGGCCGGCGCAGGTGTATCTGGTGCAGGCATTGCCGAAGACGCGCTCGGGCAAACTGCTGCGGCGTTCGCTGCAGGCGCTGGCCGAGCAGCGCGATCCGGGCGACCTGTCGACGCTGGACGATCCGGGCGCGCTGGACGAGATCCGTCGGGTGCTGGCGCGCTGAGGCATCACTGCATCGCGCAACAAGCGCGCCGGCTGCTGCCGACGCGCGATCACAGGGGAGGGCGGTGAATGAGCGAGCGTTATGCCAAGACCGACGCCGGACGGCAGGAGATCGCGGACCGCGCGCGCCGCTTGCCGGCGCAACTGCGCTCGATCCTGCTGGTGGTGGACGGGCACAAGGACGACAACGCGCTGCAGCAGATCGTCGCCGGCCTGCATGCGCCGGAAGACGCCTTGGCGCAGCTGCAGCAGATGGGTCTGATCGCCCGCGGCGGCGGTGTGGCGGCTGCGCCTGCAGCACCGCCTTCGATACCGGCATCGAGCGCGTCGCCCGTGGCATCGACGACGACGCTGGCCGACGCCATCCCTCCGTCGGCCAGTCCTGGCGATACGCCGGTATCGCAGGAAGCGGCGCAACGCTATTCGCGTCTTTACGACGCGATGAGCGAAGCGGTGCGCAAGCATCTGGGGCTGAAAGGCTATTTCATGCAGTTGCGGATCGAACGCTGCAGCGATGCCGCCGCGCTCGAAGCATTGCTGCCGGAGTTCACCGCCGCGCTCGGCAAGGCCAAGTCGCCGGCGCTGGCCGCGCGTTGGCTTCAGGACACGCTCGGCCCGGACCCGCAGTAGTCGAAGACCGAGCGCCAGTGTCGCGCACGCAGATGTCGGCGTGCAATGGTGCGCAAGCGATGCTCGCCGTTGTAGGAGCGGCTTCAGCCGCGACAGGATTCGCCCGATGGAGCATGTCGCGGCTGAAGCCGCTCCTACACGTTCGTTGCCTGCAAATCGATCGGTACAACCGCGCTAATTGCGCCGATTCAATTCAGCCCTTCGGCCTGCAGCGCCGCCTGCACCTGCGGATCGGCCGCCATGCGCGCGAACAAGTCCTGCAGGTGGGCGCCCAGTTCGATCTTCATCGCCTTCGCCCAGCGCAAGGTGACGAACAGATACGCGTCGGCGATCGAACGCTGCGCGCCGGCGAGCCACGGCTGCGTCGCCAGCTGAGCGTCTACGCGCGCGTACAGCGTGCGCAGGCGTTCGCGCGCGTGTTCCTGGGTGCGTGCAATCACTGCCGCGTCCTCAAGGTAGCGCGTGCTGCCGAACAACGGATGGAAGGCGGGATGCACGTCGGCGTTGAGGAAGGCGAGCCAACGCTGCACTTCGGCACGGCTGCGCGCGCCGCCATCGCCGGCCAGCTGCGCCGCTGGCGCGATATCGGCAACGTAGTTGAGGATCGCCGAGTTCTGGGTCAGCACCCAGTCGTCCACCTGTAGCGCGGGCACCGCGCCGGCGGGATTGATCGCCAGATAGTCCGGCGCCTTCATCGTTGCGGCGTCGAGCACTTCCAGTTCGAACGGCAGTTGCGACCAGCGCAGCACGATGTGGTCGGCCAGCGAGCAGGCGCCGGGCTTGGTATACAGCTTCATTGCGGACTCCGCACGAACAAAGGGCCGGGAAGCGTACCCGGCCCTTCGTGCGGTTGGCGATAGCGCCGCGTCAGCCGCTCAGGAAGCGTTGCGCGGCCGCAGTTTCTGCACGCGGTAGAACGTGTGGTCGCCGATCGTCGCCACCTGGTAGGCATTGCGCCAGCTCGGGCTGGCGATCGCATGCGCGGCGAAGTGGCTGGCGCCAGGCACGATCTCCTTGCGCTGGCCCTGCGGCAGCGCCCAGTTGCGCTCGGCGGCGAAGGCGACATTGACCGCATCGGCCCAGGCGTCGTCGTTCTTCAGTTCGGTGCCGGGTTTCACAAGCCCTGGCGCGAACTGCTTGCGCGCGGTGACCACCTGGCACATCGAATTGCCCCACAGGCCGCTGTCCAGGCGCCGCAGCGCCACTTCGGCGACCGCCTGCTGGCCGCGCAGCGTCTGATCGCGCGCTTCCAGGTAAACGGTGGTGCTCAAACACAGCGAATCGGCGGCGGGTTGCGGCAACAGTTGCGAAAGCCAGAGTATCCAGGCCAGTTTCATATAACTCCTTGCTCCGTATGGGCCGTCATCGGGGCTGCACCGGGTGGCGCGGCAAAGCGATGCGGCTTGGCGTCATGGGGAGGCGGCCTGTCACGGGCCGCCCGGGTGCCGGCGCAATCTGGAGGCCGGCGGATCCGCCAAGATGGGCGGATCGAAGTGGCGCGCACAATAGGCGCCGCTTCCACAATCGCAACTGAACCTGGGTGGTTGACAGGGTTCACGCTCTCTCTGTTGCGGTGCAGCGTCGTTGCGCCCCACATGACGTGTGAAAACGAAGAGACGGCGCGCGATGCGTGCATCGCGTTCTGCTGCCCGGTGGCATGCGCGATGGGTTCCATCGCACCGAGAGGCGACATTGTGCGTTTAGAAATGATTGCCTAGCGATGCTTGCTCGCGGGCATTCGCCGCAGGTGGAAGTCGCATCGACGGCCGCCGTTTGCTGCGCGTAACGATTCGGATACCGATGCATCCGACGCTGAAATGCGTGGCGTGGGTTTGAGCCTTGGCGCGGCGAACATCTGCGTGCACCGCGTTGCACGTGGTGTAGCCATCGACTTCTGCAGTGCGGGCAGCATCGCAGCGCGGCCGGCCGATCGCTGGATCGTGTGCGCTGCGGAAACGTGGGGCGTCGTCAGCGCACCATTCAATGCATGCAATGCATCTTGCCCGGGTGCGGTGAGCGACAACGGCGTGTGCATGCTTTGCGGCGCGATGTGGGCGAGGGCATCCGGTGATCGCTCACGCTGTCGCAGCGCGTGTTCTCCGCCAGAGCGGTCGCTGTCCGGCCAGCAATGCCAACAGCAGACACAATGCGCTGCAGGCCAGCGGGCCGGCGGCCATCGCCCAGCGCAGCAATTCGCAATGGCTGGCGCGATAGTCCATCGCTCCCAGCAACAGTCCGATCGCGGCGATGCCGACGGCCAGCGCCACCTGCGCGCTGGCCACCAGGGCGGCGAAGCACAGCGCATGCTCGGCGACCGCGCGCTTGGCGGTCAATTGCGCGTGCCAGGCCCACACCAGCTGGCCGCCGCTGCCGCCGATCGCGCCGATGGCCGCGGCCGCCAGCAGGCTCCACTGCGGCATCGCCGGCAGCGCCAGCGCGAACAGCGATGCGCTCAACAGCAGCGCCGCGCCGAGCCTCGCCAGCCGCTGGTGCGGCGAATGCCGCCGACCCAGCCGCGCCGCCAGCGGCTGCACCAGCACCGATCCCAGCGCATAGGCGATCAGTACCGCGCTGCCCCAGCCTGGCGACAGCAGGCCATAGGCGGCCACGTACGGCGCCAGTTTGGTGAAGGTGGGCAGGGTCAACGAGAGCGCGGCGATCAGCAGCAATGGTTGCCAGGGAATCGCGCGCCAGCGCGGCGTCGGCCCGGTGCTTGTCGGCGCGTCGGCGTCGGCGCGTGGAGGCGGTACGCCATCGCGTCGCAGCGCGCGTCGCAGCTGCCATGCGCACACCATCGCCACCGCGGCCAACAAGGCGCAGGACTGCAGCGCGAAGGCCGCGCCGTCGGCGCCGCGCGCCAGCATCGCGCCAATCATCATGCTGACAAGCAGCGCCGCGATACCGCTGCCGGCCAGGCGCAACGCGCTGGCGCCGTCGTGGCCGCGCCATGGCCAACGCACCAGGCTCAGCAAGGTGTTCTGCGCCACGTCGCAGACGGCGTAGGCGATGCGGAACAGCAGGCTGAGCACCAAGACGTAGCCCAACCGCAGCGGCGCCGGCAGCAGCGGCGCGGCGAACACCAGCAGCAGCGCCAGCGCGGCCGCGCTCAGGCCGAGCCATTGCAGGTGCCCGGCACTGACCATCTCGCGCAATCGCCGGCGCAGACTGCAGCCGGCGCCGAGACCGATCGCTGCGCTGACCAGCAGGCCCAGCGCCAGCACCAGCCCGGCGGCGACCGCATGCAATCCTGCGTGTTCGGTCAGCGAATAGATCAGCAGCAGTTCGCCGGCGTACCACAGCAGGCTCTTGCCGAAATGCGCGCAGGCATACGCGGCCAGGGCCGTGCGCGGCAGCGCAGGCAATGCGGGCGAGGCGGGCGAAGTCCGGTGCATCTGACGCCTTATAGCGGTGCGATGCGACAGCACCGAGTCCGGCGTGCGGATCGGTGCTGCTAGGATCGGGCGCAGCGGTTCGGGCCCTCGGAGGAGGTGTTCATGTCACTGCGCATTTTGTTTCTGTTCGCGCTTTGCCTGGCGGCTTGGGGCGCGCCGCCTGCACTGGCGGCGCCTGCGCAGACGGCGGATGCCGATGTCCATTAACTCTCCGGGATGCGCTTGCTGCATCTGCTCAAGGGCGATCCGGATGCCGTTGCCGGGCTGGAGCCGCAACGGGCCGAATGCCGTCGCCGCCAGGACAGCGCAGCGGCGAAGTTCTACATCGCCGGCGTCGCCGATGGCACCGAACGCGTGCAGTGGTGCGCCGGTGCCGGGGTACTGCAGCACGAACTGGCCGATCGCGTGTACACCGCGCTCAGCGCGTTGCCGCCGGCGCAGTTGCGACAGCGCGCCTCGCTCGCGGTGATCCAGGCGTTGCGCGCGCCGTTTCCCTGTTCCAGGTAGGCGCGCCTACAACTGCGCCGCCAGGCGGCTGCCCTGGGCGATGGCGCGCTTGGCATCCAGTTCCGCGGCGACGTCCGCGCCGCCGATCAGATGCACCTTGCGACCGGCCGCCTGCAGCGCATCGTGCAAGTCGCGCCGCGGCTCCTGGCCGGCGCAGACCACCACGGTGCCGACCGGCAGCAACTGTTCGGTGCCGTCCACGCGGATGCGCAGGCCGGCGTCGTCCATGCCCAGGTACTCGACCCCGCCGAGCATGGTCACGCCCTTGGCCTTCAGCGTGGCGCGGTGGATCCAGCCGGTGGTCTTGCCCAGGCGCGCGCCGGGACGGCCGGCACTGCGCTGCAGCAGCCACACCTTGCGCGCCGGCGCTTCCGGCTGCGGCTTGCGCAACGCGCCGCGTGTCTCGAACTGCGGATCCACGCCCCACTCGGCCATCCACCGTGCCGGGTCCAGCGCGGTGGACTCGCCGGCATGGACCAGGAATTCGCCGACATCGAAACCGATGCCGCCGGCGCCGATGATCGCGACCTTGTCCGCCGCTTGCACCCGGCCCTGCAGTACATCGAGATAACTGACCACGTTGGGGTGATCGGCGCCGGGGAACTCCACCGCACGCGGCACGATGCCGGTGGCCAGCACCACCTCGTCGAAATCGGCCAGCAGCGCCGCGTCTGCAGTGGTGTGCAGGCGCAGGTCCACGCCGGTGGCCTCGAGCTGGTGGCGGAAGTAACGCAGCGTCTCGTGGAATTCTTCCTTGCCGGGAATGCGCTTGGCCACGTTGAACTGGCCGCCGATCTCCGCGGCGCTGTCGAACAGGGTGACGCGATGACCGCGTTCGGCGGCCACCGTGGCGCAGGCCAGTCCGGCCGGGCCGGCGCCGACCACGGCGACGCGCTTGGGCGCCGTCGTGGGCAGGTAGTTCAGTTCGGTCTCGGCCGCGGCGCGCGGATTGACCAGGCAACTGGCGGTCTTGTTCTCGAACACGTGGTCCAGGCACGCCTGGTTGCAGGCGATGCAGGTGTTGATCGCCTGCGCCTGGCCGCGCCGCGCCTTGTTCGGCCATTGCGGATCGGCCAGCAGCGGGCGCGCCAGCGACACCATGTCGGCACCGCCGCCGGCGAGGATGCGCTCAGCAACGTCGGGCATGTTGATGCGGTTGGTGGCGATCAGCGGCACCCGCACATGCGGCTTGAGCTTGGCGGTAACGCCGGCGAACACGGCGCGCGGCACCGAGGTGGCGATGGTCGGCACGCGCGCTTCATGCCAGCCGATGCCGGAGTTGATCAGCGTCGCGCCGGCCGCTTCGATCGCCTGCGCCTGCGCCACGATCTCCTGCCAGTCGCTGCCGTCCTCGACCAGGTCCACCAGCGACAGCCGGTAGATGATGATGAAGTCGGGTCCGCAGGCTTCGCGGATCTGGCGCACGATCTCCACAGCAAAGCGCATGCGCCTGCTCGCGTCGCCGCCCCAGGCATCGTCGCGGCGATTGCTGCGCGGGGCCACGAACTCGTTGATCAGATAGCCTTCCGAGCCCATCACTTCCACGCCGTCGTAGCCGGCCTCGCGCGCCAGCCGCGCGGCGCGCGCGTAGGCGCCGATCTGGCGCTCGACCCCGCGTGCGGACAGGGCGCGCGGGGTGAACGGGTTGATCGGCGCCTTCAGCTTCGATGGCGCCACCGACAGCGGGTGGTAGGCGTAGCGCCCGGCATGCAGCAGCTGCAGGCAGATCTTGGCGCCATGCGCGTGCACCGCCCGGGTGACCTGGCGGTGCGGGCGCACTTCCCACGGCCACGACAGCTTGCCGCCGAACGGCTTCAGCCAGCCGACCACGTTCGGCGCGAAGCCGCCGGTGACGATCAGTCCGGCGCCGCCGGCGGCGCGCTCGGCGAAGTACGCGGCCAGCTTGGGGAAGTCGCGCGCGCGATCCTCCAGGCCGGTGTGCATCGAGCCCATCAGCACCCGGTTGCGCAATTGGGTGAAGCCCAGGTCGAGCGGAGCGAACAGGTGCGGGTAGGCGGGGGATGGGTGGGGCTGGCCGGAGGCGGGCGACATGGCTTGGATACGCTGGCGTACGGAAGCGCGCAGGGTGACGCGAAATCCGGGCTACGGCAAGAGGGCGCGCGGTCCTGCGGCTGACGGCGCGGTCCTGCACCGCGAACGCCAGGCACACGATGGCAATCCCAGAAACGGGTTTTGTCCAGCGCCGGCGGCGGGGGAGGCGCGTCGTCCTTCGTCATCGTCGGTGGCCTGGATGCGGCATTCCCGCATCGGCTCCGCGGCCGTCGCCGGCCTGTCCCCTGACTGGAGGTTCCCATGCGCCATCCGATCCGAAACGTGGGCTTCGCGCTGTTCATGGCCGCTGTCGCGGCCGCGCCTGTCCTGGCCGTCGCGCAGTCGTGCAGCACCTCGACCGCCTATTACGGCGAATTGATGCAGACCGCCGACCTGGACGGCAACGGCACCCTGGAAGCGGTATGCAACGGCTACAGCGAAATCAATGTGGTCAGCGGCAATACGGCCACCCGCTATCCGCTGAGCAATACCTACTGGACGCTGGCCGCCGTCACCGATGTGGACGGATCGCCTGGCGCGGAGGTGGTGCTCAAGCAGGGCACCCAGCTCACCATCGTCAAGCATTACGCGCGCACCACCGCGGCCATCTACATCGGCGCCGGCACCTGGGACATCGGCGCCTTCGCCGACGTGGACGCCATCGCCGGCAACGAGATCGCGATCACCACGCCGACCCTGCTGCGCATCGTCTATCCCAGGAACGGCAGCATCACCGATCACTACATCGGCACCGCCTCGCGGGTCGTCGCCGGCGCCGTCGCCGACATGGACGGCTTGCCCGGCAGCGAGATTCCGCTGGAAGCCGGCAGCAACCTGGTGGTCTATGGCCGCAACGCGGGACTGCGCACGACCTGGGTCACCAACGGCACCAACTGGAAGATCTGCGCCGACATCGCCAACTGCGCCAGCGACATGAATGGCGTCGCCGGCGCCGAGCTGCTGCTCGCGCTGCCCAGCGAGGTGAAGATCTATTCGCTGAAATCGGGCGCATTGAACAGCTACTGGATCGGCAGCCAGTACGCGACCCTGGAAAACGGCGTGCGCGACCTCGATGGCGCGGCCGGCAACGAGGTCGCGATGGCGCAGGGCGGCGGCAGCGGCAACCTGCTGATCCTGCGTCCGGCCAGCGGTACCCTGCAGACCATCAACGGTGCCGGCAGCTTCGGCACGTCGTGGACGCTGCTCGGCTACGCCAATCTCGACGGCGTGGCAGGCGACGAGATCCGCATCCGCTCCAACAGCAACAACCGCATCTATCGCGTCTATCCGCGCTCGGGCACCGTGTCGGTCGAATAAGCGCCGGCCCCGGCGCGGCCATGGTCTATGGCCGCGCTCGGGGTGCGTTCGGCGCGCGGCCGCGTGCCGTGCCGTCTGCCTGCGGACGTCGCCGATCGATCCGTCTGCGCGGCCGTTGCATCACGACCGGCGCAGGCATTCCGAAACGCGTTTCAGCCCCAGCCAACCAGCGCCAGCTTGCCGATGGTGCTGCCCGATTCCAGGCGCCGGTGCGCCTCGCGCAGATTGGCCGCGTCGATCGGCGCCAGCGTCTCGGTCAGGGTGGTGCGCAGCGCGCCGGCGTCGATCAGGCTGGCGGCGCGCGCCAGGATGCGGTGCTGCTCGATCATGTCGGCGGTCTTGAAGCGCGCCCGCGCGAACATCATTTCCCAGTGGATGCCGATGCACTTGGCCTTGTACGGATCGCCGATGCGCAAGGCCCCGGCCGGTTCCACGATCAGGCCGACGTGACCCTGCGGCGCGATCAGTTCGCCGAGCGCGTCCCAGTAGCGATCGGTGTCGGCGAGGTTCAGCGCCGCATCCACCTGTTCGATGCCCAGCGCCTGCAGCTGTGGCGCCAACGGCTGGCGATGGTCGATCACGTGGTGCGCGCCCAGTTGCAGGCACCAGTCGCGGGTCTGCTGGCGCGACGCGGTGGCGATGACCTCGAAGCCGGCGTGCCGCGCCAGCTGGATCGCGATCGAGCCGACCCCGCCGGCACCGCCGATCACCAGCAGCCGGCGGCCGCGGTTGCGCTCGTCGTCGAAGTCGAACGGCATGCGCTGGAACAGCAGTTCCCAGGCGGTCAGCGTGGTCAGCGGCAGCGCTGCGGCCTGCGCGAAATCCAGCGTCGCCGGCTTGCGCGCGACGATGCGCGCGTCCACCAACTGGTATTGCGCATTGCTGCCGGAACGGGTGATGTCGCCGGCGTAATAGACCTCGTCGCCGGGCTCGAAGCCCTCGACCTCGTCGCCGACCGCCTCGACCACGCCGGCGGCGTCGTAGCCCAGCACCTTGGGCTGCGCTTCCACCTGCGGCTTGGGCGCGCGCACCTTGGTGTCGACCGGATTGACCGAAACGGCTTCCACCCGCACCAGCAGGTCGAAGCCGGTGGCGGTGGGCGGGGTAGGCAATTCTGTATCCAACAGCGACTGCGGATCGTCGATCGGCAGGTAGCGGGTCAGGGCGACGGCTTTCATCGGTGTCTCCAAGAGGGGGGAAGCGGTTATTGCGCGCGGGGTGGTCGCTCAGACCGGCCGCGGATTGCGTTCGGCGAAGCCGCGCTGATGCCAGTACGGGTACGGCGGCACCACCGCGCTGGCGTCGTCCAGCCGCTGCACCTGCGCGGCATCGAGATTCCAGCCGACCGCGCCCAGGTTCTGCCGCAACTGTTCCTCGTTGCGCGCGCCGATGATGACGCTGCTCACCGTGGGCCGCTGCAGCAGCCAATTCAGCGCGATCTGCGGCACGCTCTTGCCGGTCTCGGCGGCGATCGCCTCGAGCGCGTCGATCACCCGGTACAGGCGCTCGTCCTCGACCGGCGGGCCGGCCTCGGTGACCTTCTTGTCGTGCAGGCGGCTGCTGTCCGGCAGCGGCTGGCCGCGGCGCAGCTTGCCGGTCAGCCGGCCCCAGCCCAGCGGACTCCACACCACCGCGCCGACGCCCTGGTCCAGCCCCAGCGGCATCAGCTCTTCCTCGTAGTCGCGGCCGATCAGCGAGTAGTAGGTCTGATTGGCGACATAGCGCGACCAGCCATGGCGGTCGGCCACCGCCAGCGACTTCATCAGGTGCCAGCCGGAGAAATTGGATACGCCCAGGTAGCGGATCTTGCCGGCGCGGACCAGGTCGTCGAGCGTGGACAGGGTTTCTTCCACCGGCGTTTTCGCATCGAAGCCGTGCAGCTGGAACAGGTCGATGTAGTCGGTGCCCAGGCGCTTGAGCGCGGCATCGACCGCGCGCAGCAGGTGGAAGCGCGAGGAGCCGACGCTGTTCGGATCGTCGCGGTCGAAGCGGAAGGTGGCCTTGGTCGAGATCAGCACCTGGTCGCGGCGGCCCTTGATCGCCGCGCCCAGCACCGATTCGGCGGCGCCGCCGGAATAGATGTCGGCGCTGTCGAACAGGTTGACCCCGGCCTCCAGGCAGATGTCGATCAGGCGCCGCGCCTGGTCCACGTCCGAATTGCCCCAGGAGGCGAAGAAGGAGTCCGCGCCGGCGAAGGTGCCGGTGCCGAAACTGAGTACGGGGACCTTGAAGCCGGAGGCGCCGAGATGACGGTATTCCATGGTGAGGATTCCTCTGTGGGGAAGGGAAGGGAGATGCGATCAGCGGGGCGCAGCCGCGGCGCGATGCGGGTCGGCGTTGTCGCCGAGCACGCGCGCGGCGGCGTCGGCCATGGCGGCGTAGCCGGCATCGCCGGGGTGCAGGTGATCGCCGGAATCGAACGCGGGCAGCATGCGGGTGGGGTGCGCGGGGTCGCGGAGCAGGGCGTCGAAATCGATGATCGCATCGAAACCGTTGCCATCGCGTATCCACGCATTGACCTGCTGGCGCACGCGTTCCTTGTCCGCGCTGTAGTAGCCAGTGATCGGCGTGTCGGGCAACGCGCCTTCGAACGGCGTCAGCGTGGCGCCGATCACGCGCAGACCGCGCGCCTGCGCACGCTGCAGCAATTGCCGGTAACCGGCGATCAGCTCCTGCGCGGAGACCGGCGCATCGTTCGGCGCGAACGGCGTGGCGTACCAGCTGATGTCGTTGATGCCGATCAGCAGCACCACGGTGCGCACCCCGGGTTGCGCCAGCACGTCGCGATCCAGCCGCGCCAGCGCATTGCTGCCCATGCGGTCGCGCAGCACGCGGCCGCCGGAGATGCCGGCATTGAGCACGGCCACGCGCTGCGCTGCCAATCGCGTGGCCAACTGGTCCGGCCAGCGCCGGTCGCTGCCCGGGGTGGACGCGGCGCCGTCGGTGATCGAATCGCCCAGCGCCACCACCGCGCCGGCGGCGTCGGCGCGGCGCACCTGGATGCCGCTGACGAACAGCCGCACCGGCAGCGCCGCGGCATCGTCCAGCGCCGCGTCCGCGGTGCGCTCGCCTGCGGCCAGCCAGGCGCTCTGCAACCCTTCCCAATGGAAGGTGGAGGGCGCGGTCGGCTGCGGCAGGTACAGGCTGACGCTGAGCCGGGCCAGATCCGGCACGCTCAGGGCGACCGGATCGCTGAGCACCGGTGCGCCGGGCGGGATGGTGACCGCGCGCTGTCCGCCGAAGCGCAGCTCGCGATCCGAACCGGGCACGATCGCCGCGCCGTCACCGGCCAGCGCCAGGTGCGCGGCACCGATCTGCAGCGGCTCGCGGCCGTAGGCGTTGGACAGTTCCACCCGCAGCGTCTCCCCGCCCAGGCTGACCCGCGCCACCTGGCGCACGGTCTGCCGCCACAGGTTGAACGGGGTCTGGGTCGGGAACGGGAAGTCGGCGGCCCACAGCGGCTGCGGACTCGCCTGCCAGGTCGCGACCCAGTCGCGCTCGGCGGCGCCGGCCGGCAACGCGAGCGCGCCCAGCAAGCCCGTGGCCAGCGCGGCCTGGCGCAGCGGCCGGCTCATGCCGCACCGCCCGCGGCGCAGGCCGCCGCTGGCGCAGGTTTGGATACGGGCGACAGGCGCAGCGCCAGCAGCGCCACCGCCAGCCCGGCCGCGGTGACCAGCGCCGCCGCCCAGGGCAGTTGTGCCAGGCTGCCGCCGTGGCCGATCACCAGTCCGCCGAGCCAGGCGCCCAGCGCATTGCCCAGGTTGAACGCACCGATGTTCAGGCTTGATGCCAGGTGCCGCCCGGCGTCGCCGGCCTTGCCCAGCACCCACAGCTGCAGCGGCGCCACCGTCGCGAATGCGGCGACCCCGAGCAGGCCGACCCCCAGCGTCATCGCCGGCGCCGAGCGCAACGCGAAGGCCAGCGCCGCCAGCACCAGCGCCAACAGGCCCAAGGTCAGCGGCAAGGCCTGGCGCGGATGGCGATCGGCCAGGCGCCCGCCGAGCACGTTGCCGACGATCATGCCCACCCCGAACACCAGCAGCAGCGGCGACACCGCACTGTCGGCCAGGGCGGTGACCCGGGTCAGGATCGGCTGGATGTAGGTATAGACGGTGAACACGCCGGCATAGCCGAGCACGGTCGTCGCCAGGCCCAGCAGCACCGGCGCGCGGCCGACCGCCCGCAGTTCGGCGCGCAGCGGCGGCGCGGGTGTGGCGTCGTCGCTGGCCGGGACCAGCGCGGCGATCACCACGGTGGCCAGCAGGCCGATCGCGGCCACCGCCCAGAACGTCGCGCGCCAGCCGAACTGCAGGCCCAGCCAGGCGCCGGCCGGCACCCCGAGCAGCGTGGCGACGGTGAGCCCGGTGAACATGGTGGCAATCGCCGAGGCCTTGCGTTGCGGCGCCACCAGGCCGGTGGCGACCACCGCGCCGACGCCGAAGAAGGTGCCGTGCGCCAGCGAGGTGACCACCCGCGCCGCCATCAGCGTGGCGTAGTCCGGCGCCAGCGCGCAGGCCAGGTTGCCGGCGGTGAACACCAGCATCAGCGCCACCAGCACGCGCTTGCGCGGCCAGCGCCGGCTGGCCACGGTCAGCAGCGGCGCGCCGATGAACACGCCCAGCGCATAGCCGGAAATCAGCAGCCCGGCGGCCGGGACGCTGACCTGCAGGTCGGCCGCGACCTGCAGCAGCAAGCCCATGATCACGAACTCGGTGGTGCCGATGCCGAACGCGCCGGCGGTCAGCGCGAACAAGGCGAGCGGGAGCCGCGGCGGCGTGGCGCCCGGCGGATGTGTGGGGAACGAGGCCATGACGGCTCCGGAAGACAGGACGGAGCACAGCCTAGATTCGTACTTTCTAAGCAGAAACAGGCAATATATTGAGTGACTTTCAACAAGATCGATAAAATGGACCGGATCGGCGACATCGCCCTGTTCCTGCGGGTGCTTGACCTGGGATCGATCAGCGCCGCCGCGCGCAGCCTGGACCTGTCGGTGGCGGTCGCCAGCCAGCGGCTGAAGCGGCTCGAACGCGATCTCGGCGTCCGCCTGCTGCACCGGACCACGCGGCGCCTGCATCCCACGCCCGAAGGCCTGCAACTGGCCGAGCAGGGCCGCGCGCTGGTCGAGGACCTGGAATCGCTGGCCGGCGGCCTGCGCGAAGCCGGCCGCAGCGCCGCCGGCACCTTGCGGGTGACCATGTCGGCCTCGTTCGGGCGCCAGTACGTGTCGCCGCTGCTGCCGCAGTTCATGGCCCTGTATCCGCAGCTGCGGCTGAGCGTGCACCTGAGCGACAACGTGGTGGACTTGGTCAGCGAGGGCTTCGACCTGGCGATCCGCATCGGCGCGCTGCGCGATTCCAGCCTGGTGGCGCGCCGCCTGGCCGGCAACCGCCGGGTGCTGTGCGCCGCTCCCGACTATCTGCGCCGTCACGGCGAACCGGCCACGCCGGCGGACCTGGCCGCGCACGCCTGCCTGCTGCTGACCGGCGCCGAAGGCCGCCAGGACACCTGGCACCTCCATGGCGCCGAGGGCGAGGTCGCGGTCAAGGTCGGCGGGCCGCTGGAATCCAACTTCGGCGAAGTGCTGCGCGACGCGGCGCTGAACGGACAGGGCATCTCCCTGCATTCGGTATGGCATGTGGCGCAGGACCTGCGCAGCGGGCGCCTGCGCCAGGTGCTGCCGCAGTACACGATCGCCGAGACCGGCATCTACGCGGTGATGCCGCAGCGCCGGCTGGTGCCGCCGCGGGTGCGCGCCTTCGTCGAGTTCATGCAGATTCAGCTGGCGGACCCGCCACCCTGGGAGCGCCTGGAGTGAGACGGCCGTGCAAAACCGGCACGCTGTCTACAAGCGCGGGCAGCGTCGCAAGCACCGCATTGCATCATTTCATGAAGCTGTATACGGTGTATCCACGACCGCTCAGGGTCTGGTCGTGGGTTTCACATGTTACGTGCCTGTTAACGCGGTCTTCACCATGCCGAGCATAATGTGCGCGGCGATGGCGTGCGGAACGGCCGTCTGGATGTGACGAGACATCTGTACTGAACCATGCCCTATCGGTTTCTATATCCCCGAAACAAGGAGCTGTATTAATGAACAAGAAAATTCTCACCGCCGCATTGCTGGGCGGTCTGGCCGTCGCCCAGGCAGCGTCCGCACAGGAATTCGACGACCGCTGGTACCTGACCGGTTCGGCCGGTTTCAACTTCCAGGACAACGACCGTCTGACCAACGACGCTCCGTTCGTCACCCTGGGTCTGGGCAAGTTCGTCAGCCCGAACTGGTCGATCGACGGTGAACTGAACTATCAGAACCCGAACTTCGACGCCAACCAGGACCTGAACTGGAGCCAGTACGGCATCTCGTTCGACCTGCGTCGCCACTTCATCCAGGAAGGCCGTGGCTGGAACCCGTACCTGCTGTTCGGTCTGGGCTACCAGCGTTCGGAAGAAGAGTTCGACACCGGCGGCGCCGTGTCCCCGGGCCAGCGCAAGGACGGCAACTTTGCCGCCAAGGCCGGCGTCGGTCTGCAGACCACCTTCGACAAGCGCGTTGCCGTGCGTGCCGAAGTGGCCTACCGCGCTGACTTCGACGACCAGAGCGTTGCCGCTCCGTCCGAGAACTGGTTCGGCGACGTGCTGGCTTCGGTCGGCGTCGTGATCCCGCTCGGCCCGCCGCCGGCTGCCCCGGTTGCCGCCCCGGCTCCGACCGCTGCCCCGAGCTGCGCGGACCTGGACGACGACGGTGACGGCGTCAACAACTGCGACGACAAGTGCCCGGCTTCGCAGCCTGGCCAGACCATCGGTCCGGACGGTTGCCCGGTGCCGGTCTCGATCGACCTGAAGGGCGTGAACTTCGACTTCAACAAGTCGACCCTGCGTCCGGACGCGATCGCGATCCTGAGCGAGGCCACCGAGATCCTGAAGCGTTACCCCGACCTGAAGGTCGAGGTCGCCGGTCACACCGACTCGAAGGGTACCGACGCCTACAACCAGAAGCTGTCCGAGCGTCGTGCGACCACCGTGTACGACTACCTGACCAAGAATGGCGTGGACGCTTCGCGTCTGGTCGGTCCGATCGGCTACGGCGAGAGCCGCCCGATTGCGCCGAACACCAACCCGGATGGTTCGGACAACCCGGAAGGCCGTGCGAAGAACCGTCGTACCGAGCTGAACGTCCAGAACTAATCGGACGCTTCATGCTTCAAGCAAAGCCCGGCCTCGCGCCGGGCTTTGTTTTTGTGCGCCAGGGAAACAGCGCGGTTTCTGTAGGAGCGGCTTCAGCCGCGACATCAACCTTATCGGAGAGGACACGTCGCGGCTGAAGCCGCTCCTACAGGAGGGCGCTGGAACCGGAAACGCCCTCCTTCAAGCTGAACTTTTTCAGCCTTCCCAATTATTTAGCGCATGCAGTGCCGGTATCGGTTGAAACTGCGCCTGGCCCTGCCTACACTCGCGGCGTCGTCTCGCCTGAATGGAAAAAAACCGATGCTGCGTATCGTTACGGCCGGCCTGCTTGGTCTCGCCATGATCCCTGCCGCCCATGCCGCACCGGATTGCTCCGGCGATGTGCTGCCCAAGCCGCTGCCGTTGCCGGCCACGGTCGGTGCGCCGATCGCCTCGGAGCTGTACACGCGCAATCTGCAGTTGGGCATGCCCAGCGGCGTGCTGGCGCAGTCCTACAGCAGCGATCAGTCGCTGGACCGGGTGCTGTTGCGGCTGCGCGCCGAGGGTTGCCAGAGCCTGGCCAATGCGATGCCGGCCGGCGGCGCGGTGAAGCCGAACGATCCGGCCGCGTACAAGCCGACCACCGCGTTCGACAACACGCCGTGGCGCTTCGACATGAGCCAGAACGGCAAGCGCATGACCGCCGAAGAGTTCGACGCCTGGATGAAGGCGCGCGGCGTGCGCGTGGTCAAGGCGCGCCCGGCGCCAGCCGCCGTGCCGGCCGCCGCCGCACCGGCGCCCGACGCCGCAGCGCCGGTCGACAAGCAGTAAGCGCTGCGCGCGGTCGCCGACCGCGCCTGCGTACGAGGCGCGTGGTGAAGCCTCCTTCGCGTTCCCGCCGCCCCGCCTCGCGCACTTCGGTGCCGGCGGCCGGCGGCCCGCGCTCGCCGCGCGCGGCTGCAGCCGGCGAGGCCCGCCACGGCCTGGCGCGCACGCTGTCCAAGCTCGGCCTGTGCTCGCGTACCGAAGCCGCGCGCTGGGTCGCCGCCGGCCGCGTCGCGGTCGATGGCCGCACCGTCACCGATCCCGAATTCCCGATCCTGCGCGGCCGCCACCGCCTGGCGCTCGATGGCGTGCCGCTGGCGGCCACGCAGCGCCTGTACCTGATGCTCAACAAGCCGCGCGGCCTGGTCACCACCGCGCAGGACGAGCGCGGCCGCGACACCGTCTACCGCTGTTTCGACGGCGCCGGTTTGCCCTGGCTGGCGCCGGTCGGGCGCCTGGACAAGGCCAGCGAGGGCTTGCTGCTGTTCTGCAACGACCCGCAGTGGGCGGCGCGGGTCGCCGATCCGGCCAGCGGCCCGGACAAGACCTATCACGTGCAGGTCGATGCGCTGCCCGATGCGGCCCTGCTGGCGCGCATGTGCGCCGGCGTCGTCGCCGATGGCGAGTCGCTGCGCGCCAAGCAGGTACGGCTGTTGCGCCAGGGCGACAAGCACGCCTGGCTGGAAGTGATGCTGGACGAGGGCCGCAATCGGCAGATCCGGCGCCTGCTGGCCGAACTCGATCTGGGCGTGCTGCGCCTGGTGCGGGTGGCGATCGGCGGGCTGGCGCTGGGCGAACTGGGCAAGGGCGCTTGGCGCGAACTCAGTGCCGCCGAAGTCAGTGCGTTGGCGCCGGCGGCGGCCGCCAGCGCGCCAGCCGCGCGCTGAGCAGGGCGGCGACCACGGCGTAGGCGCGCGCATCCTGCGGGCCGCGCGCATCGTGATCGCGGCCCTTGCCGTGGTTGCAGCCGGCGCAGGCCAGCGCGAGATTGCGTGCAGCATTCGGATCGTCGCCGACCAGGTTGCATAGCGGCGCTGCCGCGCGGCGGCCGAACCAGGCCTGCGGCACCACGTGTTCCAGCGTGCAGTGCCCGAGCGGTTCGCCGTCGGCACGCAGCCGCAGGCGCCGGCGGCAATGCAGGCAGCGCGTCTCCCAGCCGTCCTGCAGCGGTTGCGCCTGTGCATCGGTCTGCGCCGCCAGCAACAGCCGTTGGCGCAGCGCCGTGCGCATGCTCAGGCGGGGATGACGTTCAACTCGCGGCCGATGCGCACGAAGGCGTCGATCGCCCGATCCAGCTGCTCGCGGGTATGCGCGGCGCTGATCTGGGTGCGGATCCGCGCTTGCCCCTTGGGCACCACCGGGAAGAAGAAGCCGATCGCGTAGATGCCTTCCTCCAGCAGCCGTTCGGCGAAGCGCTGCGCCAGCGGAGCGTCGTACAGCATCACCGGGCAGATCGGGTGGGTGCCGGGCTTGATGTCGAAGCCGGCCGCGGCCATGCGCTCGCGGAAGTGGCGGGTGTTCTCGACCAGTTGCGCGCGCAGGTCGGCGGCCGCGTCCAGCATCGCGAAGGCCTTGATCCCGGCGGCGACCACGTGCGGCGGCAGCGAGTTGGAGAACAGATAGGGACGCGAGCGCTGGCGCAGCAGTTCGATCACCTCGCGCCGGCCGGTGGTGAAGCCGCCCAGCGCGCCGCCCATGGCCTTGCCCAGGGTGCCGGTGAAGATGTCGATCCGGTCCATCACGCCCTTGACCTCGGCCGAGCCGCGGCCGGTCGCGCCGAGGAAGCCGGTGGCGTGGCACTCGTCGATATGCACCAGCGCGCCGTACTTCTTCGCCAGCGCGGTGATCTCGTCCAGCGGGGCGATGAAGCCGTCCATCGAGAACACGCCGTCGCTGGTGATCAGCTTGGTCCTGCAGCCGGCCGCATTGGCCGCCTGCAACTGCGCTTCCAGATCGGCCATGTCGCAGTTGGCGTAGCGGAAGCGCTTGGCCTTGCACAGGCGCACGCCGTCGATGATCGAGGCGTGGTTGAGCGCATCGGAAATGATCGCATCGGCTTCGCCGAGCAGCGGCTCGAACAGCCCGCCGTTGGCGTCGAAGCAGGCGGCGTAGAGGATGGTGTCCTCGGTGCCGAAGAACGCGGCGATGCGCGCTTCCAGTTGCTTGTGCAGGTCCTGGGTGCCGCAGATGAAGCGCACCGAGGCCATGCCGAAGCCGTGGGTGTCCAGCGCGTCCTTGGCCGCGGCGATCAGCGCCGGGTGGTCGGCCAGACCCAGGTAGTTGTTGGCGCAGAAATTCAGCACGCGGCGGCCGTCGGCCAGCACGATCTCCGCCGACTGCGGGCCGACGATGATGCGTTCGGACTTGAACAGGCCCTGCGCACGGATCGCGTCCAGTTCGTCGGCGTAGTGCTGGGTGAGGCTGGAATCGGTCATGACGGGCACGCGCAGGCAGGAGAAGCGGAGATTTTAACGCGGCGTGTGCGAAGGTCGGTGGGCGTCATGCAAAAATGGCATAAGCATCGGCGGCGAAGTCATTTCACCGCACGGATGCGGCTGCGCAGCATGGCGCACTGGCCGTGGTTGCATGGCCGGACCGCCCGTGCCCCCCCGACCCCTTTCCGGAGATCCGCCCATGCCCAGCCTCCTGCCGCGCCGATTCAGCCCGCTGCTCGCGCTCGCGCTGTGCGCGTTCGCCGGCAGCGCCGTCGCGCGCGACGTGCAGCTGCTCAATGTGTCCTACGATCCCACGCGCGAGCTGTACCGCGACTACAACGCCGCCTTCGCCAAGCACTGGG
Source organism: Xanthomonas sp. DAR 34887 (assembly GCF_041245805.1). NCBI lineage: Bacteria > Pseudomonadati > Pseudomonadota > Gammaproteobacteria > Lysobacterales > Lysobacteraceae > Xanthomonas > Xanthomonas tesorieronis. Next base: position 3,990,821 of record NZ_CP162490.1, on the reverse strand, counting down.
AGCAGACCCACAGCGGCGACAAGGTCACCGTGGAGACCTCGCATGGCGGTTCCGGCAAGCAGGCGCGCTCGGTCATCGACGGGGTCGAGGCCGACGTGGTGACGCTGGCGCTGGCCTACGACGTGGACGCGATCGCCGACAAGGGCAAGCTGATCGATCCGGGCTGGTCCAAGCGCCTGCCCGACAACAGCGCGCCGTACACCTCCACCATCGTGTTCCTGGTGCGCAAGGGCAACCCGAAGAAGATCAAGGACTGGCCGGACCTGCTGCGCACCGGCGTGTCGGTGATCACGCCGAACCCGAAGACCTCCGGCGGCGCGCGCTGGAACTACCTGGCCGCCTGGGCCTACGCCGACCACATCTTCAAGGGCGACCGCGAGCGCATCCTCGGCTACATGCGCGCGCTGTTCCGCAACGTGCCGGTGCTGGACACCGGCGCGCGCGGCGCCACCACCACCTTCGTCCAGCGCGGCATCGGCGACGTGCTGCTGGCCTGGGAGAACGAGGCGTTCCTGGCGCAGGAGGAACTGGGCAAGGACAAGTTCGAGATCGTGGTGCCGAAGCTGTCGATCCTGGCCGAGCCGTCGGTGGCGGTGGTCGACAAGAACGTGGACAAGCACGGCACCCGCGACGTCGCCGAGGACTACCTGAAGTATCTGTATTCGCCGGAAGGGCAGAAGATCGCGGCCAAGCACTACTACCGCCCGCGCCATCCCGAGTACGCCGATCGCGCCGACATCGCGCGCCTGCCGAAGGTGCAGCTGGTGACCATCGACCAGGCGTTCGGCTCCTGGGCCAAGGCCCAGGCCGAGCACTTCAACGATGGCGGCCTGTTCGACCAGATCCAGGCGAGCAAGTGACGCGATGGGAGTGAACGCCGTCGCCGCCACGCGCGCTCCGTCGCGGCGCAGGGTGATTCCCGGGCTCGGCCTGAGCCTGGGCATCACCCTGACCTGGCTGGGGCTGGTGGTGCTGATCCCGCTGCTGGGCGTGGTGCTCAAGACCAGCGGCCTGGGCTGGCACGGCGTGTGGCAGGTGTGGAGCGAACCGCGGGTGCTGTCGGCGCTGCGGGTCAGCTTCGGCACCGCCTTCGTTGCTGCCGCGTTCAATGCGGTGATGGGGACCTGGGTGGCCTGGGTGTTCGTGCGTTACCGCTTTCCCGGCAAGCGCCTGTTCGACGCGATGATCGACCTGCCGTTCGCGCTGCCGACCGCGGTGGCCGGCATCGCGCTGACCGCGCTGTACGGCGGCAACGGCTGGGTCGGCCGCTGGCTGGAACCGTTGGGGCTGAAGATCGCCTATACCCAGCTCGGCATCGTGGTGGCGCTGGTGTTCGTCGGGTTGCCGTTCGTGGTGCGGATCGTGCAGCCGGTGCTGGCCGAGGCCGAGCGCGAAGTGGAAGAGGCGGCGGCCACGCTCGGCGCCGGCCGTTGGCAGACCATCCGCCGCGTGGTGCTGCCGGCGTTGTGGCCGGCAGTGCTGACCGGCTTCGCGCTGGCGTTCGCGCGCGGCATCGGCGAGTACGGTTCGGTGATCTTCATCGCCGGCAACCTGCCCAATGCGACCGAGATCGCGCCGCTGCTGATCACCATCCGACTGGAGGAATTCGACTACGCCGGCGCCACCGCGATCGCCGCGGCGATGCTGCTGCTGTCGTTGCTGATGCTGCTGGTGGTCAATGGCGTGCAGGCGCGCTTGGCGCGGCGCGGTCTGGCGGCGCATTGAGATGAACGATACCGTGTCCACCTTGAGCATCCCGTTTTCGGAGAATGCGTTGAGCGCATCGCCGCCCGCCGTCCGCCGCCGCGCCGCGTCGGTCACCACCGAGCCGTGGTGGGTGCAGGTGTTGCTGATCCTCGGTGCGCTGGGCTTCCTGCTGTCGTTCCTGTTCCTGCCGCTGCTGCTGGTGTTCGCCGAGGCATTGCGCGGCGGTGTCGGCGTGTTCTGGCGGGCGATCTCCGATCCCGACGCGCTCGCGGCGATCCGCCTGACCCTGCTGGTGACCGCGATCGTGGTGCCGCTGAACCTGGTGTTCGGCGTGGCCGCGGCGTGGGCGGTGAGCAAGCATCGCTTCCCGGGCAAGCGCCTGCTGGTGAGCCTGATCGACCTGCCGTTCTCGGTGTCGCCGGTGGTCGCCGGCCTGGTCTTCATCCTGATCTTCGGACGCAACGGCTGGGCCTGGCCGCTGATCGACGAGGGCTGGCATCTGCACTTGCCGGTGTTCGGCGAGGTGCTGCTGCAACTGCCGCGGATCGTGTTCGCGCTGCCCGGCATCGTGCTGGCGACGACCTTCGTCACCTTCCCATTCATCGCCCGCGAGCTGATGCCGCTGATGGAGCAGCAGGGCAGCGACGAGGAACTGGCGGCGTTGAGCCTGGGCGCCAACGGGTGGCAGATGTTCTGGCGGGTGACCCTGCCCAACATCCGCTGGGGCCTGCTGTACGGCGTGCTGCTGTGCAGTGCGCGGGCGATGGGCGAGTTCGGCGCGGTGTCGGTGGTGTCCGGACATATCCGAGGGCGCACCAATACGCTGCCGCTGCACGTGGAGATTCTCTACAACGAATACGCCTACAGCGCCGCGTTCGCCTGCGCCAGCCTGCTGGCGCTGACCGCGCTGCTGACCCTGGCGCTGAAGTCCTATCTGGAATGGCGCCACGGCGAATCGCTGGCTGCCAATCACCGACACTGAGGTTGCGATGACCATCCGCGTACAGCACCTGGGCAAGCGTTTCGACGATTTCGTCGCGCTCGACGACGTCAGCCTGGACATCCGCCAGGGCGAACTGCTGGCGCTGCTGGGGCCGTCCGGCTCGGGCAAGACCACGCTGCTGCGGGTGATCGCCGGGCTGGAACATGCGGATGCGGGACGTGTGCTGATCGACGGCGCCGACGCGACCGGGCTGCCGGTGCAGTCGCGCCGGGTCGGCTTCGTGTTCCAGCACTATGCGTTGTTCCGGCACATGACCGTGCGCGACAACATCGCCTTCGGCCTGCGCGTGCGCCGCGGCGCCGAGCGCCTGGCCGAGCCGGCGATCCGCGCGCGGGTGACCGAGTTGCTGGCGCTGGTGCAGCTCGACGGACTGGAGTCGCGCTACCCGACGCAGCTGTCCGGCGGCCAGCGCCAGCGCGTGGCGCTGGCGCGCGCGCTGGCGATCGAGCCGCGCGTGCTGCTGCTGGACGAACCGTTCGGCGCGCTCGACGCGCAGGTGCGGCGCGACCTGCGGCGCTGGCTGCGCGAGCTGCACGACCGCACCGGGCTGACCACGGTGTTCGTCACCCACGACCAGGAAGAAGCGCTGGAGCTGGCCGACCGCGTGGCGATCCTCAATCGCGGGCGTATCGAGCAATTGGGCAGCCCGGCCGACGTCTATGACCGGCCGGTGTCGCCGTTCGTGTACGGCTTCGTCGGCGCGGTGAACCGGTTGCCGGCGCAGTTGCGCGATGGCCAGCTGCAGGTCGCCGGCCTGGCGCTGCCGGCGCCGGACACGCCGCTGTCCAGCGGCCCGGTCGATCTGTACGTGCGCCCGGAGGACCTGGCGCCCAGCGATAGCGGTTGGGCGGCGACGGTGCTGTCGGCGCAACGCAGCGGTTCGCGCCTGCGCCTGCGCGCGCAGCTGGCGCATGGCCAGGACGAAGTGGAAGTCGAGGTGCCGGCGGGCGAGGGCACGATGGGCTATGCGCCAGGCCAGGCGCTGCAGCTGAGCGCACGCCGCTTCGGCGTGTTCGCGCAGAAGCCCGGGTAGCGGTTCGGATCCGGATACGGATCCGAGCCGCTGCGGCCTGGGATAGGGAGCGACTTCAGTCTGGATAGGAGCGATTTCAGGTCGCGACCGGCCTAATGGGTAAAGCCGTCGCGACTGAAGGGCACCTCTAATAACTCCTCCAAAAGCATGTCGATGCACTTGCGAGACGGCGACATGTCCAGCCCGCAGGTTCCAGCATCGAGATGTTCGAGATGCCATGGAGTGGCAAAGGCGCATTGGCGGTAGACGGTGGCGTTGCGGCCGCGTTTTTCATGGACGTCTTGGCATCACGGCCACTTTGTCTTCCTGTCGCGGCTGAAGCCGCTCCTACACATGCGCGCCGTGCTCTTGTGGGAGCGGCTTCAGCCGCGACAGAAAAAGGAACACGCCATCGCCACGCAGCGTGCAGCCTTCCGGAAGGGGAGTTATTAGAGGTGACCTTCAGTCGTGACCCGCCCTTCTCGGTAACGCCTGTCGCGACTGAAGTCGCTCCCACAGGTTTACCGGTAGCAGATGCAAAGCACGCCAGGCCCTGGACGCTGGGCTGGCCGTGGACGCATCGCGTAGACAAGTTCTGACCCGACGCGTACCGCCGCAAGGCCTGCGATGACTTGGTTTGTCTTGAAAGTGTTGCACTGCAAGAAAAAACGGGTTAAAGAAGTGTGAAGCCAGCATTGCAGCGCGCGCTGGAACCACCCCCTCGTCAACCTGTAGGAGAATTACCGGTGAACAAGATCAAGCTTGGTGTCGCCCTGGCCGTGGCGCTGGCCGCCTCCCCGCTGAGTGCGTTGGCCCAGGACGAGGCCGCTGCCTCGCCGATTACCGGCTCCTATGGCGTGGTCAGCGACTACGTGTTCCGCGGCGTCTCGCAGACCAACGAAGGCCCCGCGTTCCAGGCCGGCCTCACCTACACCTCGCCGTTCGGCCTGTACGTCGGCACCTGGGGCTCCAACGTCGATTTCGGCGCCGGCGACCCGGATTGGGAAGTGGACGGCTTCATCGGCTACAACGTCGACTTCTCCGAGAACTGGAACTTCGACGTGATGGTCAACCGCTACGGCTATCCCGGCGCGGGCGGTTCGAACTACAACGAACTGATCACCAAGACCAAGTTCCTCAAGACCTACGCGCTGACCGTCGCCTACACCGACGACGTCTACGGCCTGGACGAGGACAGCTTCTACTACGCGCTGGACGGGAACTGGACCCTGCCGAACGACTTCAGCATCGGCGCGCACGTCGGTCGCACCACCTATGCCAGCGCGCTGGCGCAGTACCAGGACTACACCGACTACAGCGTCAGCGTCGGCAAGATGGTCGGTCCGCTGGCGCTGAACGTGGGCTACTACGACACCGACGACAAGGGCAACCAGAACTTCACCAAGAAGCTGGCCGACCACCGCTTCGCGGTCTCGGCGACGATCGCGTTCTGATCCGCGCCACACCATCGCGAACGAAGAAGGGCGCCTTGCGGCGCCCTTCTTCTTTGTACGTCGCCGGCCGATCACGCAGGTCTCGGCACGCAGCGCGCGGCATCATCGCCGCCGCGCCGGACGTCACCAGCTCAACACCACCTTGCCGGCCTTGCCTTCTTCCATCAGGTCGAAGCCCTTCTGGAATTCGTCGATGGTCAGCTGGTGGGTCAGCACCTTGCCGAGCGGGAAGCCGGACAGCACCAACTGGGTCATCTTGTACCAGGTCTCGTACATCTTGCGGCCGTAGATGCCCTGCACGGTCAGGCCCTTGAAGATGATCTTGTCCCAGTCGCAGCCGGCGCCGCGCGGCATGATGCCGAGCATGGCGATCTTGCCGCCGTGGTACATGCAGTCGAGCATGTCGTTGAACGCGCGCGGGTTGCCGCTCATCTCCAGGCCGACGTCGAAGCCTTCCATGTGCAGGTCGGCCATCACCTCCTTGAGCGAGGTATTGGCGACGTTGACCACCCGGGTGGCGCCCATGTCGGCGGCCAGCTTCAGGCGGAAATCGTTGACGTCGGTGACCACCACGTTGCGCGCGCCGATGTGCTTGCAGATGCCGGCGGCGATGATGCCGATCGGGCCGGCGCCGGTGATCAGCACGTCTTCGCCGATCACGTCGAACTCCAGCGCGCAGTGCGCGGCGTTGCCGTAGGGATCGAAGAACGCGGCCAGTTCGGACGGGATCTGGTCCGGAATCGGCCACAGGTTGGAGGCCGGCATCACCATGTATTCGGCGAAGGCGCCGTTGACGTTGACGCCGATGCCGACCGTGTTCGGGCACAGGTGCGGGCGGCCGCCGCGGCAGTTGCGGCAATGCCCGCAGACGATGTGGCCTTCGGCCGAGACGCGTTGGCCGACCTGGTAGCCGCTGACCGCCGAGCCGAGTTCGGCGATGCGGCCGACGAATTCGTGGCCGATGGTCAGGCCGGGCTTGATGGTGCGCTGGCTCCATTCGTCCCATAGATAGATGTGCAGGTCGGTGCCGCAGATCGCGGTCTTCTCCAGCTTGATCAGCACCTCGTTGGGGCCGGGTACCGGCACCGGTACCTGTTCCAGCCAGATGCCCTTGGCTGCGTCGCGCTTGACCAGCGCCTTCATTGTTTGCGCCATGGCGGTGCAAGACTCGGGGTTGAGAGGGCGCGAAGTATAAGCCGCCCGCCGCCGCGGCCATGTTGCGGCGCGTGCGGGGTGCCGTTGGTCATGGTCGCGGCATCGGTTGCATTCGTTACAATCTAACGTCTATTTCATGCCTGTCGCGAAGGAATCCATTCGATGCGTTCGAATCTGCTGGCTGTCGCCGTCATCGCCACCCTGGCCTGTGCCCAGGCCGCCCATGCCGGCGAGGGCATGTGGGTGCCGCAGCAATTGCCGGATATCGCCGGCCAGCTGCAGCAGGCCGGGTTGAAGCTGTCGCCGCAGCAACTGGCCGACCTGACCGGCGATCCGATGGGCGCGGTGGTGTCGCTGGGCGGCTGCACCGCCAGCTTCGTGTCCCCGCAGGGACTGGTGGTGACCAACCATCATTGCGCCTACGGCGCGATCCAGCTCAATTCCACGCCGCAGAAGAACCTGATACGCGACGGTTTCAGCGCGGCCAGCAATGGCGCCGAGCTCAGCGCCGGGCCGAACGCACGCATCTATGTGCTCGACCGCATCAGCGATGTCACCGAGCAGGCCAAGGCGGCGATGGCCGCTGCCGGCAGCGACGCGCTCAAGCGCACCCAGGCGCTGGAGGCGTTCGACAAGGCACAGGTCGCGGCCTGCGAAGCCGAGGCCGGCTACCGCTGCGAGCTGTACAGCTTCGCCGGCGGCAACACCTACCGGCTGTTCCGCACCCTGGAAATCCGCGACGTGCGCCTGGCCTACGCGCCGCCGTCGGGCATCGGCAAGTTCGGCGGCGACGTCGACAACTGGATGTGGCCGCGCCACACCGGCGATTTCTCGTTCTACCGCGCCTATGTCGGCAAGGACGGCAAGCCGGCGGCCTACGCCAAGGACAACGTGCCGTACCAGCCCAGGCACTTCCTGAAGTTCGCCGACCAGCCGCTGGGCGCCGGCGACTTCGTGATGGTGGCCGGTTATCCGGGCCGCACCAACCGCTATGCGCTGGCCTCGGAATTCGACGCCACCGCCAGTTGGGCCTATCCCACCGCTGCGCGCCAGTACCGCGACCTGATCGCGCTGGTGGAGCAGGCCGGCAAGCAGGATCCGGACATCCAGGTGAAGTACGCGGCGACGATGGCCAGCTGGAACAACGTCGCCAAGAACTACGAAGGGCAGCTGGAAGGCTTCAAGCGCATCGACGCGGCCGCGCAGAAGCAGGCCGAGGAACGCGCGGTGCTGGCCTGGCTGAAGCGCCAGGGCCGCGACGGCCGCGCCGCGCTGCAGGCGCATGCGCAGCTGCTCGCGCTGGACGAGCAGGCCAAGGCCACCCGCGACCGCGACCTGATCCTGCGCCAGATGCGCCGCACCGGCGTGCTCGGCAGCGCACTGTCGCTGTACCGCCTGTCGATCGAGCGGGCCAAACCCGACGCCGAGCGCGAGCCCGGCTATCAGGAGCGCGACCTGCCGGAGATCGAGGGCGCGCAGAAGCAGATGGAACGCCGCTACGTCGCATCGATGGACGGGCAACTGCAGCGCTACTGGTTCGACCAGTACCTGAAGTTGCCGAAGGCGCAGCGGTTGCCGGCGCTGGACCAGTGGCTGGCCGGCGCCGATGCGCAGGCCGCCGCCGCGCGGCTGGCCGGCACCAAGCTGGGCAGCACCGAGGAGCGCCTGAAGTGGCTGCGCGCCGACCGGGCCGCGTTCGAATCCAGCGACGACCCGGCGCTGCGCTACGCGGTCGCGCTGATGCCGGCGCTGCTGCAGATCGAGCACGAGGAAAAGCGCCGCGAAGGCGAGGAGCTGCTGGCGCGTCCGCGCTACCTGCAGGCCTTGGCCGACTACAAGAAGAGCCAGGGCGAGTCGGTGTACCCGGACGCCAACTCCTCGTTGCGCATCACCTTCGGCAACGTCAAGGGCTACACGCCCAAGGACGGCGTGGCCTACACCCCGTTCACCACGCTGGAAGGCGTGCTGGCCAAGGACACCGGCGCCGATCCGTTCGACTCGCCCAAGGCCCTGCTCGACGCGGCCAAGGCCAAGCGCTACGGCGGGCTGGAGGACAAGCGGCTGGGTTCGGTGCCGGTCGATTTCCTGTCCGACCTGGACATCACCGGCGGCAACTCCGGCTCGCCGGTGCTCGACGCGCAGGGCAAGCTGGTCGGCCTGGCGTTCGACGGCAACTGGGAATCGGTGAGTTCCAACTGGGTGTTCGACCCGGCCATGACCCGGATGATCGCGGTCGATTCGCGCTATCTGCACTGGATCATGCAGGAAGTGGCGCCGGCGCCGCGGCTGCTGAAGGAACTGAACCTGACGCAGTGACGGCACCGGGCGCGGCGACGGCCTGTCCGCCGCCGCGCAGCCGGCCCGTGGCCAAACTGCGCAGGGCGACGGCTGCGGAGCGGGATGCGGTTCGGGGGTTTCCGGCGACGGAGCAGGTATCATGCCGCTCCGTTTTCGTTCGCGAGACGGCCCCCTCTCCCCCCAACGGAATTCCACCGCATGCGCATCCTGCTCGCTCGTCATGGCGAAACCCCGTGGAACGCCGAAGGCCGCTACCAGGGCCAGATCGACATCGCGCTGTCGCCGGTCGGCGAGGCGCAGGCACAGGCGCTCGGCGCGCGCCTGCGCGACGTGCCGCTGACCCGCGCGGTGGCTTCGCCGCTGTCGCGCGCGCAGAGCACCGCCCGCTACGCGTTGGGCGCGCAGCGCGAAGCGATGCTGCTGACCGATTCCGACCTGCAGGAGATCGCCCACGGCGAATGGGAAGGCCTGCTCGCCAGCGAGATCAACGACAAGGACCCGGCGCGCCTGCGCGCCTGGCGCGAGGAGCCGGACACGGTGCTGATGCCGGGCGGCGAATCGCTGCGCCAGGTGCTGGACCGTTCCTGGCGCGGCCTGACCCGCGCCGCCGAGGGCCTGGGCGAGGACGACACCTTGCTGGTGGTGGCGCACGATGCGGTCAACCGGGTGATCCTGTGCCGGGTGCTGGGCCTGCCGATCGCCAAGCTGTGGAGCTTCCGCCAGGCGCCGACCACGCTGAACCTGCTGGAAGGGCCGGACGTGGAGCATCTGGAAGTGGTGCGTCTGAACGATTGCGCGCACCACACGCCGTTCTTCGGCGAAGCCAAGCATCGGGCGCTGTAGGCGGCGAAATCCGCAAATTTGGTTGGCGGCTCAGAGTCCCAGCACAGTGCACGTTTTTGCTTTTGCTTCGCTTCTCGGGTCCCGTGAGCCGCGGCACGTGGTCTGGGCGAAAACCCCGAAGGGGCGGCGCGCACGATGCGCGCCGTTTTTCGTAGGCACATGGATGTGCCTTCGAAAAATGCCCAGGCCACGTGCGCACCCGGAGCGCGAAGCGCGGAGGGCGCGGCGCCCGGGTGTGCTTTCTTTTGGTTACTTTTCTTTGCACAAGCAAAGAAAAGTGACTCGCGCGCCAGCGCGAAAGCCGTTGCTTGTACGAGGCGAGGGAGCGTTCCAGCGATGCCTCATCGAAAGGCTGAAAATACGCAGATGAAAAAGTCCCTTCCCGAATGGCTCGCCTATATCGAGCAGCAGCACCCGCAGAACATCGCGATGGGCCTGGAGCGCGTGCGCACGGTGGCCGAGCGCATGGGCCTGGCGCGGCCGGCGAAGAAGGTCATCACCGTCGGCGGTACCAACGGCAAGGGCTCGACCGTGGCCTTCGTCGAGGCGATCGCGCGCGCCGGCGGCTGGACCGTGGGCAGCTACACCTCGCCGCACCTGCTGCGCTACAACGAGCGCGTGCGCATCGGCGGCGAAGAGGCCAGCGACGCGCAGCTGGTGGCCGGCTTCGAGGCGGTGGAGGCCGTGCGCGGCGATACCCCGCTGACCTATTTCGAATACGGCACGCTGGCCGCGCTGTGGCTGTTCCAGCAGGCCAGGCTGGACCTGGCGGTGCTGGAAGTGGGCCTGGGCGGGCGCCTGGATGCGGTCAATCTGGTCGACGCCGACGTGGCGGTGATCACCACCGTCGACATCGACCATACCGACTGGCTGGGGACCGATCGCGAGGCGATCGGCGCGGAGAAGGTCGGCATCGCCCGGCCGTGGAAACCGCTGGTGCTGGGCGAGATCGATCCGCCGTCGAGCGTGCTGCGCCGCGCCTATGCGATCGGCGCCAACGCGATCCGCGCCGGCAGTGATTTCTTCCATGAGCCGATCGATGCCGAGCTATGGCGCTGGCGCGACGTCGGCACCGAGCTGGAGTTGCCGTGGCCGCAGCTGCGCGCGCCGGTGCAGCGCGCCAACGCCGCCACCGCCATCGCCGCGTTGCGCGCGCTGCGCAGGGCCTTGCCGCGCACCGCCTACGCCGAGGGTGTCGCCGCGGCGCAGTTGCGCGGGCGCCTGCAGCCGTTGCTGCGCGACGGCGTCGAGGTGCTGGTCGATGTCGGCCACAATCCGCAGGCCGCGCGCGAACTGGCCGCGGCGCTGCAGGCGCAGCCCTGCGCCGGCGCCACCCATGCCGTGTTCGCGGCCTTGGCCGACAAGGACGCGGCCGGCGTGGTACAGGCGCTGGCCGGGCAGGTCTCCGCCTGGCATCTGGCCGGGCTGGCGGGCGCGCGCGGGCAGAGCGGCGCGCAGTTGCAGGCGCGCCTGGCCGGGACCGAGGCCGCCGCCGCCAGCCTCGCCGACGGCGTGCCGCAAGCGCTGCAGCTGGCCCTGGCGCAGGCGCGGCCGGGCGACCGGGTGCTGGTGTTCGGCTCGTTCCACACCGCCGCCGAGGCCCTGCACTGGCTGCATTCAGCCGGCTGACCCCGCCGGCAGCCGGCCCGACCTTATAATCGCTGCGGCACTCCGCCATGCCGCCCCCTCAAGCTTTCCGTGGATACCGTCCTGAAACAGCGACTGATTGGCGCCCTTGTTCTGGTGGCGCTCGCCGTGATCTTCCTGCCGATGCTGGTCAAGGGCCCCGCGCCCGACAGCGGCACCGCCAATGTTCCGCTGAAGGCCCCGGACGCTCCGGCCGACGGCCAGTTCCAGACCCGCGAATTGCCGCTGGTGACGCCGGGCGACGCGCCCAGCGGCGGTGCCGTGGGCATGGCCAGCGCGCCGGCCGCGACGCCGGCGCCGGTACAGGACAACCCCGACGCCGCCGACCTGGCCACGCCGGCCGCGCCCGCCGCCGCCGCCGCGCAGCCGTTGCCGCCGACCGTCGCCGCCGGCAACTACGCGGTCAATTTCGGCGCCTATTCCACCCCGGCCGACGCCGACGCGGTGATCGCGCGGCTCAAGCAGGCGCAGTTGCCGGGCTTCCGCGAAGCGGCCACGATCGGCGGGCGCCAGGCCTGGCGCGTGCGCATCGGCCCGTATGCCGACCGCGCCCAGGCCGAGTCGGTGCGATTGCAGGCGGTGAAGGTGCGCAACGACGTCAACGCGCAGGTGGTGACCCTGGATGCGCCGAGCGCGTCCTCGGTGGCGACCGCCGCGACGCCGGCAGCGACTGCGGCGCCGGCCAAGACCGAAGCCCTGCCGCCGGAGCCGGCCAAGCCGGTGGCCGCGGCCAAGCCGTCGGTCGCAGCGGCGCCCAAACCTGAACAGCCCAAACCTGAACCGCCCAAGCCCGAGCCGGCCAAACCGGCCACGACGCCGGCCCCGGTCGCGGCGGCCAAGCCGGCCCCGAGCGTGCCGGCCGCCTCCGGCACCGGCTTCGCCGTGCAGCTGGGCGCCTTCGCCAAGGCCGAGGACGCCAACGCCTTGCGCGACAAGGTGCGCGCCGCCGGATTCAGCGCCTTCGTCGAGCAGGTGCGCACCGACAAGGGTGCCTTGAACCGGGTGCGGGTCGGCCCGGTCGCCAATCGCGCCGATGCCGAGCAGCTGCGCGCGCAGGTCGCATCGAAGGTCGGCATCAGCGGTATGGTACGTCCACACCCTTGACCGGGCTTCGGCCCACGGAGTCGCAAGCATGTACCAGGGAAGGGAGCCGCGGCGCACTGCCGCCGTCATGGCGCGGTCCGACCGCGAGAGGCGCGCATGATCGATATGGTGCTGCTGGCGGTGATCCTGGTGTCGGCGCTGCTCGGCGCGCTGCGCGGCTTCGTCGGCATCGTGGTCGGCACGCTGTCGTGGCTGCTGGCCGGCTGGGCCACGTTCCAGTTCGGCGGCGACGCCGGGCGCTGGCTGGCCGATGGCGCGCATCCGAGCCTGACCTACTATCTGGGCGGCTACGCGCTGACCTTCGTGGTGACGATGGCGGTGGTCGGCATCATCGGCATGGTGATCCGCAGCGCGGTCCGCGCCACCGCACTGTCCGGCACCGACCGCGCGCTCGGCTTCGGCCTGGGCACGCTGCGCGGCGGGTTCTTCGCCGCGGTGCTGGTGCTGCTGATGAGCTTCACCCCGCTGACCCGCGAGCCGGCCTGGCGCCAATCGGTGGTGCTGCCGGTGCTCAGCCCCGGCGTGCACTGGATGCGCGCGCAGCTGCCGGACTGGCGCATGCCGCAGATGCCGACACTGAACATGTCGCAGATGAACCTGCAACAGAACGTGCAGCAGATGGATTTGGGCAAGTTGCCCCTGGCAGGCGATAATGCCGCCCTGGGCAACGCCCTGTCGGCCAGTGGCCTGCAGGACGTGGTGTCCAAGGCCCTGGGGCGTCCGGGAGCCCAGTCCGCGCAGCCCGGCGGCGATCCGACGCAGGCGTTGCCTGCGAACATCGATCCGGCGCAGGCGCGTCCGGCAGCAAACGACCCGGCACGGGTCGAATCCAACGGCCAGGCACGGCCACCTTCCCAATAGCGGCGCGATCGCCGCGGAGAGCGTTCACATGTGTGGCATCGTCGGAATCGTCGGCAATCAGAATGTCGCAGCGCAACTGTATGACGGCCTGGCCGTGCTGCAGCACCGCGGGCAGGATGCCGCGGGCATCGCTACTGCCGACGGCACCCGCCTGCGCGTGCAGAAGGCCAACGGCTTGGTCCGCGACGTCTTCGACGAGAAGCGCATGGCGGTGCTGGAAGGCCGGGTCGGCATCGCCCATTGCCGCTATCCCACCGCCGGTTCGGAAGGCATGGACGAGGCGCAGCCGTTCTACGTCAATTCGCCCTACGGCATCGCGCTGGCGCACAACGGCAACCTGATCAACACCGAGGCCTTGCGCCAGCAGGTGTTCGAGGCCGACCGGCGCAACATCAACACCGAGTCGGACAGCGAGGTGCTGCTGAACGTGTTCGCCTACGAGCTGGACGCGCAGCGCATGCTGACCCCGGAAGCGGCGATCCGTGCGGTGGCCGGCGTGCACCGCCGCTGCAAGGGCGGCTACGCGGTGGTCAGCGTGGTGCTGGGCCTGGGCCTGGTGGCGTTCCGCGACCCGCACGGCATCCGTCCGCTGGTGCTGGGCAAGCGCGAGGGCGTGGAGGGCGACGAATACATCGTCGCCTCCGAGTCCTCGGCGCTGGACATCCTCGGCTTCACCCGCCTGCGCGACGTGCGTCCCGGCGAAGCGCTGGTGATCACCGGCCGCGGCGAACTGTTCTCCGAAGTCTGCGCCTCGCCCACCGACCACACCCCGTGCATCTTCGAGTACGTGTACTTCGCGCGCCCGGACTCGATGATCGACAACGTCTCGGTGCACAAGGCGCGCATGCGCATGGGCATGAAGCTGGGCGAGAAGATCCTGCGCCTGCGCCCGGACCACGACATCGACACCATCATCCCGATCCCGGATACCTCGCGCGACGCCGCGCTGGAGATGTCCAACGTGCTCGGGGTGAAGTACCGCGAGGGCTTCGTCAAGAACCGCTACGTCGGCCGCACCTTCATCATGCCGGGGCAGGTCGAGCGGGTGAAATCGGTGCGCCGCAAGCTCAATCCGATCCACCTGGAGTTCCGCAACCGCGTGGTGCTGCTGGTCGACGACTCGATCGTGCGCGGCACCACCAGCCGGCAGATCGTGCAGATGGCGCGCGAGGCCGGCGCGCGCAAGGTGTACCTGGCCAGCGCCGCGCCGCCGGTGCGCTACCCGAACATCTACGGCATCGACATGCCGGCGGCCGACGAGCTGATCGCGCACGGCCGCAGCGAGCAGGAGATCCAGGAATTCCTCGGCTGCGACTGGCTGATCTACCAGGATCTGGAAGATCTGGAGACCGCGGTGCGCGAGGGCAACCCGGAACTGAAGACCTTCGATTCGTCGTGCTTCAACGGCGAATACACCACCGGCATCGAGCCGGGCTATTTCGAGCGCATCATGCAGCTGCGTTCGGACGAAGCGAAGAAGAAGCGCCGCGCCTGACGCGGCCTGGCGTGGCGCACGGATGCACGACGCGCATGCCGCTGGGGATTTGCTGCAGGCGGCGCGGCTGTGCCTGGCCGCCAGCGCCCCCGAGGACAAGGTCGCCCTGACCCAGCGCTACGCTGCGGCATTCGCCGCCGGTGCGCTGCGCGTGCCGGCCGAGGCCGCCGAGCCCGAACCGATCCGCATGCCGGGGCGTCCGCCGCGGCCGCTGCTGGTGCATCCGCGCGAACTGCCGCGGCGCGGATTGGGCAGCGCCGAAGGCCGCGCCGCCTTCATCCATGCGATCGCGCACATCGAGCTCAACGCGATCGACCTGGCCTGGGACGCCGTTTACCGCTTTCGCGGCTTGCCCGACGCGTTCTACGCCGACTGGGTGGCGGTGGCCGCCGACGAATCGCGCCACTTCACCCTGCTGCGCGACCGGCTGCGCGCGCTGGGCCACGACTATGGCGATTTCGCCGCGCACAACGGGCTGTGGGAGATGTGCGAGAAGACCGCGCACGACGGCCTGGCGCGCATGGCCTTGGTGCCGCGCGTGCTGGAGGCGCGCGGTCTGGACGTGACCCCGGGCATGATCGTGAAGCTGCGCGCGCTGGGCGACGCCGCGACGGTCGAGATCCTGGAACTGATCCTGCGCGAGGAAGTGGCGCACGTCGCCGCCGGTTCGCGCTGGTACCGCTGGTATTGCGCGCGTGCCGGCATCGAGCCGCGCGCGCGGTTCGCCGAGCTGCTGCGCGAATACGCCGGCGGCTACCTGCACGGCCCGTTCAACCTGCCGGCGCGGCTGCTGGCCGGCTTCGACGAGGACGAGCTGCTCGCCTTGCAGCGCCAGGCCGGCTGAGGCGGTACGCGGCTGCAAGGCGTCCGGCCGCCGGCGCGACGGTTCCGAACGATCGCCAGCTGCATGCGTCGCCGTGCCGATCGGGCTGTGACGGCGACGCTTGGATGCCGATCACGGCGCCAACTGGAATGGCCATCTCTGAGTGGAGACGCGATCGATTTGTTGCTTGCGCTGAACGCTGGCTGAGCGGCTAATCGGATTCCCCCGTGCATTGTGCCCTGACGCCTGCTGCGCGAGGGACGACGCTCCGTCTCTTCTCACCACCCCTGGGAGTACGACATGAAGTCGATGTGCTGCCTTACCGCGATGCTTGCCCTGTGTGTTGCCGGTTCCGCTTCCGCGGCCGGAAAACCCCTGTTCCAGAGCAGCCAGTACATTTCCAAGTCCATCCCCGGCGAGCCCGCGTTGAGCCGGGTGCTGGCCAATCCGTCCACCGGCGCGGTGCAGAGCGTGCGCGTGGACGCCGCTGCGGTGGATGCCAGCCAGGCGCAACTCGAGCTGGACCTGCTGGGCAAGCGCATCACCGCGACGCAATTGAGGACCGAGCAGCTGGAAGGCGGCAACAGCATCTGGTACGGCAATCTCGGCAACGCCGCCGCAGCCAAGGCGCGCGCGCGCTCCGGCCTGGATCCGCTGAACTCGGCGATCCTGGTGCGCAGCGGCGACACCATCACCGGCAGCATCCGCAGCAACGGCACGCTGTTCCATCTGCGCCCGATCACCGGCGGCGGTCATGTGCTGGTCGAGGTCGACGAAAGCCGCATGCCGGCCGAGCATCCGGCCGAGTACGCGTTGCTGCCGACCATCCAGATGCCGCAGGCCGTGGTCGACGACCGCGCCACCACCGCGGCCGCCTCGTCCGGTTCGCCGGCGACCATCCGCGTGCTGGTGGTGGCCACCAACCAGGCGGTGACCAGCTACGGCGGCAACATGCAGTCGCTGGTGCAATTGGCGGTCGCCGAGTCCAACCAGGGCTACACCAACAGCAACGTCGGCATCACCATGCAGCTGGCCGGCTACGAGACCACCAGCTATACCGAGTCGGGCGACTTCAGCACCGACCTGAGCCGCTTCCGCGGCACCAGCGACGGCTACATGGACAGCATCCACACCACGCGCAACAGCGTGGCCGCCGACGTCGGCGTGCTGATCATCGACAACAGCGCCTACTGCGGCCTGGCCTCCGGCATCGGCTCGACCGCCGCCACCGCCTTCGCCGCGGTGTACTGGGACTGCGCCACCGGCTACTACAGCTTTGCCCACGAGATCGGCCATCTGCAGAGCGCGCGCCACGACATCGCCACCGATTCGAGCACCTCGCCGTACGCCTACGGCCACGGCTATCGCTACGGCAACAGCTGGCGCACGATCATGGCCTACAACTGCAGCGTCAGCTGCCCGCGCCTGAACTATTGGTCCAACCCGAACATTTCCTACGGCGGCGTGCCGATGGGCAATGCCAGTTCGGCCGACAACCAGCGCGTGCTGGTCAATACCAAGGCCACGGTCGCCGCGTTCCGTTGAGCTAGCGTGTCTCAGGGGCGTTCCGGTGCAGGCCGCGCCAGGCCTGTGCCGGGACGCCCCACTTGCCGATCGATCTTCCAGGGCCGGGCGCCGCGGCGTCCGGCTTCGGCTATGCTGCGCGACGACAGGTCCGGCAGCGCCGGGCGTGCACCGCTCATTACTCCTGGAATCGGCGATGGTGTTGAAGAGCATTGGCCTGCCGGCGGCCTTGGCGCTGGCGATGTTGAGCATGGGCTGTGGCCCGGCGGATCCACCGGCCGCACCGCAGCAGGCGCCGGCGCCCGCTGCGGCCCCCGCGACCGCACCTCCCGCGGGTAACGCGCCAGCGCCAGCGTTCGACGAAACCCATGCGCTGGACATGCTGGAGACGCGTCTGGCGGCCGACCATGTCTATGCCGATGCGCAGTGCCTGCAATACGCCGCCGAGACCGATGCCGAACCTGTGGCCGATGACGCCGCTGCAGCGCCGTCGGCGACCGCCGAACCCGCCGCCAGCGAGTCGGCCGCGATCGATTTCGCGGTACGCGAGAAGCATGGCGACGGTTGCCCGGGCGATCCGCAGACCGCACCGGTCAGGGACCGCTACCGGGTCGAACGCTCGGGCGAGATCCTGTGGTACGACGTGGCCGAAGGCGATTTCGTCGGCTATGCGCAGCGTGCGCGCGACAACGCCGGCGGTATGCCGTAGCGCCCGCAGGTTCCGTGCGCGCGTTTCTCGCCGCTGCCGTCTACAGCTGCTGCAGCCGGCAGCCCTGCGCGTCCACGCGCAGCACCGAACCCTGTTCGTACCAGTCGCCGAGCACGATGCGGGTGCAACTGCGCCCGTTGACGTCCAGCGTGTGCACGGCGGGGCGGTGGGTATGGCCATGGATCATCCGCGCCACGCCGTAGCGCGCGAAGCTGGCCACGACCTCGTCCGGCGCCACGTCGGTGACGGTCTCGAACTGGGCACGGTCGCCTTGCTTCATTTCCGCTTGCCGCGCCTGGCTGGCGGCGCGCGCCTGCTGCGCATAGGCGATGCGCGCGGCCAGCGGCTGCGCCAGGAACTGCTGCTGGAACGCGGGGTCGCGGGTCTGCGCGCGGAATGCCTGGTAGGCGGTGTCGTCGGTGCACAGCAGGTCGCCGTGCAGCAGCAGGGTCGGCTCGGCGTACAGATCGATCACGCACGGATCGGGCAGCAGGCGCATGCCGGCGCGGCGCGCATAGTCGGCGCCGAGCAGGAAATCGCGATTGCCGTGCATGAAGAACACCGGCACCCCGGCCTCGTGCAGTGCGCGCAGTTCCAGCGCCACCGCGTCGGCCGCCTCCGAGGGCGTGTCGTCGCCGATCCAGGCCTCGAACAGGTCGCCGAGGATGTACAGCGCCTCGGCGTTGCGCGCCTCGCCGCGCAGGAAATCGAGAAACAGCGCGGTGATCGCCGGCCGGGCCGGATCCAGGTGCAGGTCGGAAATGAACAGCGTGGTCATTGCCGCATTGTAATGGAGCCGGGATTGGAGATTGGGGATTCGGGACTGGCAACGTCCGGCGTGCCGGCGTCAGCTCCCGTTTTTGCGAATCCCCAATCCCGAATTCCCAATCCCGGCTACAGAACCACCCACAACGACGCCGCGGCCAGCGCCGCGCCGATGCCGGTGGCGGCGAGCACGTCGCTGGGGTAGTGCAGGCCCAGCACCACCCGCGACAGCGCCACACAGACGATGAACGGAATCAGCAGCGGCGCCAGCCACGGGTAATAGGCCAGGGCGACGATGCCGAACGACACCGCATGCAGGGTGTGCCCGGACGGGAAGCTGAACTCGTCCAGCGGCGCCACCCAGGCGCGGATGCGCAGGTCGGCCGCGTACGGGCGCGGGCGCCGGGTCCAGCGCTTGAGGCCCTTGTACAGGCTCAGCGCGACCACGCCGGTGGCGGCCATGTGCGCGGAGGCGAACACGCCGCTCATGCCGTCGCAGACCACCAGCAAGGTCATCAGCGCATACCAGAACACGCCGTCGCCGAGGCGGCTGATCAGCGCGAAGAAGCGCCGCACCGAGCGCCGCCGGCACCAATGGTTGGCTTGCCGGCACCAGCGGGTTTCGTGCCCGCGCAGAATCTCAAGCCGCGTCGACATGGGACCTCCTGCTGTACGCCAGTTCGCCAAGCAGCGCTTCGAAATCGGCCACGACCTGTTCCGGGCGCAGCTGTTGCATCGCCGCGCAGGCGGCCTCGCCTAGCTGCCGGCGCAGGGCGTCGTCGCTGGCCAGGCGCACCGCGGCGGCGACGAAACCGTCGTCGTCGCTCACCGCCGCACCGTTGATGCCGTCGCGCAGGTATTCGCGCGCCGCGCCGTAATCGAAGGCGACCGTGGCCACGCCGCTGGCCATCGCTTCCAGGGTCACGTTGCCGAAGGTTTCGCTGCGGCTGGGAAACAGGAACAGGTCGCCGCTGGCGAAGTGCCGCGCCAGCGCGTCGCCGCGTTGCACGCCGCAGAAGATGAAGTCGGGGTTTTCCTGCGCCAGGCGCTCGCGCATCGGGCCGTCGCCGACCCAGACGAAGCGCGCTTCCGGCCGCACCTGCTGCAGTTGGCGGAACGCGCGCACCGCCAGCGGCAGGTTCTTCTCCGAGGCGATGCGGCCAACGTACAGGGCCGCGCAACCGTCGTCCCCCAAGCCCCACTCGCGGCGCAGGTGCGGATCGCGGCGCTGCGGTTCGAACTGGCGGTTGTCCACTGCGCGCGCCAACAGGCGCGCGCGCGCGAAGCCTTGTTCGGCGAGGAAGCCGAGCAGTTCGCGGGTCGGCACCAGGGTGGCGTCGGCCTGGTTGTGGAAGCGCCGCATCCAGCGCAGCGCGGTCGACTGCAGCCAGGCGGCGCCGTACTGCGGCAGGTATTCGTCGAAGCGGGTGTGCAGGCCGGTGGCGATCGGGATGCCCAGGCGCCGCGCGGTGCGCAACGCCGACCAGCCGAGCGGGCCTTCGGTGGCGATGTACACCGCGTCCGGTGGCACGGCCTGCCACAGCCGCGCTAGGCGCCGCGGCGCGGGCAGGCCGAACTTCAGGCCGGGGTAACGCGGCAGCGCCGCGCCGCGCACCAGCAGCGCATCGTCGTCGTGCCCGTCGCCGGCCTGGCGCGGCCGCACCACGTCGACCTGATGGCCGAGCGCACGCAATCCCAGTTCCAGCCCCTGCACGGTCAGCGCGACGCCGTTGACCTCAGGGGGGTACGTCTCGGTGACGATCGCGTAGCGCATGCTCGGGCTCCGGTTTGCCAAAGCTTCGCGCGAGGCGGTGAAGCGAACATGTCCGGCGCATGTAGGAATGATGACGCCGGCCCAAGGCGTTTAGCCGCGCTTCCATCAGCCATCTCTCCGGTGAGAACAATCCGGCTCGCAAGAAGCGCTCTGGCAGCACGGCTTTTACGAATCCCGAATCCCTATTCCCGAATCCCGGCTTTCAAGCCACAAACGGCCGGAAATTGATCCCCAGTCCCGCCATCCCCTCGACCTCGCCGATCAGGTCGGCGCGCTGCAGCGGCCGCGATTCGATCCAGGGCTGCGACAGGATCAGGTGCAGGTCGTCGCCGTTGGCCTTCAGGTCCAGCGACGGGATCGGCTCGGATTCGTGCGCGCGGTGCAGCAGCACCGCCAGCCGCAGCAGCGCGGCCTTGCGTTTGGCGCTGAGCAGCAGGCGGTCGGGCAGGGCGTCGAATGCGGTCTTGGGCACGTTGCGGCGATGGGTGCGCACCAGCGTCGCCAGCACCTGCTGCTCCTGCCGCGAGAAGCCGGCGATGTCGGAGTGCTCGAGCACGTAGGCGCCGTGCACGTGGTACTGGCTGTGCGCGATGGCCTGGCCGAGCTCGTGCAGGCGCGCGGCCCAGCTCAGCATGCGCCCGTCGTCGGCATCCAGCGCCCAGTCGGTGGCGACCTGCGCGAACAACGCCATCGCGGTCGCTTCCACGCGCGCCGCCTGCGCCTCGTCGATGCCGTAGCGCTGGGTGAGCGCGGCGATCGCGGTCTCGCGCGGATCGTTTTCGCCGCCGCGGCCGAGCATGTCGTACAGGATGCCTTCGCGCATGGCCGCCTTGCTCACCATCAGGCGCTGCAGGCCCAGGGCCTGGAACGCGGCCTCCAGCACCAGCACGCCGCCGGCGATGATCGGCCGGCGGTCGGCGGACAGGCCGGGCAGGTCGATGTCCTCGATGCGCTTGGCCAGCAGCAGACGGTCGCGCAACTGCGGCAGCGCCTCGGCGGTGATCGCGCCCTTGGTCAGCTTCATCGCCGCGCAGATCTCGCCGATCGCCTTGTGCGTGCCCGACGATCCCAACGCCTCGTGCCAGCCCAGCGCACGGTACTGCCTCGCGAACTGTTGGAACTCGGCGCCGATCTCGGTCAGCGCGTCCTTCCATTTCTTCTTCGACAGCTTGCCGCCGGGAAAGAAGCGCCGCGTGCTGGCGATGCAGCCGGCCTGCAGGCTTTCGCGTTCCAAGGTCTGGAAACCGCGGCCGATGATGAATTCGGTGGAGCCGCCGCCGATGTCGATCACCAGCCGGCGCTGGTCCGGCTTGGGCGGCTGCGCATGCGCCACGCCCAGGTAGATCAGGCGTGCTTCCTCGCGGCCGCTGACCACTTCGATCGGATGGCCGAGCGCGGTTTCGCCGGGGATCAGGAATGCCTGCGGCGAGCGCAGCTGGCGCACGGTGTTGGTGGCCAATGCGCGCACGCGCAGCGACGGCACGTCGCGGATGCGCTGGCCGAAGCGCGCCAGGCATTCCAGCGCGCGCTGCCGAGCCTCGGCCGACAGCCCGCCCTTGTTGTCCAGGCCGTCGGCCATGCGCACGGTCTCGCGCAGGCGGTCCACCACCCGCAGCTGCCCGAGCTGATACCGCGCCACGACCATGTGGAAACTGTTGGAACCCAGGTCGATGGCGGCCAGCAGGTCGCCATCGCGCAGCGGCGTGTACGGGGAGATGGAAGGCATGGGCGGAATGGTAGCCGATGCACGGCCGGGGCCGTCCATCGGCGCGCGGGCGGCGTGGCTCAGAGTCCGTCGAGCAGGGTCAGCTGTGCCGAATGCGGCGGCTGGTCCTGGCCTGGTTCCAGCTTGCGATAGGCGCCGCTGGCATCCAGTTCCCACGCATTGAGATTGTCGGCCAGATAGTTCTGCAACACCTCGCGATGGATGCGCTTGATCAGATCCGGATCCAGGATCGGGAAGCAGGTCTCCACGCGCCGCAGCAGGTTGCGCTCCAGCCAGTCGGCGCTGGCGCAGAACAGTTCCGGCGCGCCGTCGTTGCCGAACCAGTAGATGCGGCTGTGCTCGAGGAAGCGGCCGACGATCGAACGCACCCGGATGTTGTCCGACACGCCCGGCACGCCGGGGCGCAGCGTGCACGCGCCGCGGACGATCAGATCGATCTTCACGCCGGCCTGCGACGCCGCGTACAGCGCGCGGATCACCTGCGGCTCGTTGAGCGCGTTCATCTTGGCGATGATGCGGCCCGGGCGCCCGGCCAGGGCCAGCTTGGTCTCGCGCTCGATCCGGTGCAGCACGCCCGGGTGCAGGGTGAACGGCGATTGCAGCAGGCGCTTGAGGCGGATCTTCGGCGCCAGTCCGGACAGCTGCTGGAACAGCAGATGCACGTCGTTGCAGATCTCCACGTCGGCGGTGATCAGGCTCAGGTCGGTGTAGGCGCGCGCGGTGCCGCTGTGGTAATTGCCGGTGCCCAGGTGCACGTAACGGCGCAGCTTGCGGCCCTCGCGGCGCACGATCAGCAGCATCTTGGCGTGGGTCTTGTAGCCGACCACGCCGTACACCACCTGCACGCCGGCTTCCTGCAGGCGATCGGCCAGGCCCAGGTTGGCTTCTTCGTCGAAGCGCGCGCGCAGTTCGACCACCACGGTCACATCCTTGCCATTGCGCGCGGCCAGCACCAGCGCATCGACGATGCCCGAGTCCTTGCCGGTGCGGTACAGGGTCTGCTTGATCGCCAGCACCTGCGGGTCCACCGCGGCCTGCTTGATCAGGTCCAGCACCGCGGTGAACGCGTCGAACGGGTGGTGCAGCAGCACGTCGTCGGCGGCGACGATGGCGAAGATGCCGTCGCTGTCGCGCAGCGTGCGCGGATTCATCGGCGGATACTTCAGCTCCGGGCGCTGCACCAGATCGTAGACCTGGTTGACCCGGCTCAGGTTGACCGGACCGTTGATGCGGTAGACCGCGTTTTCCGGCAACTGGAAGTTCTGCAGCAGGGTGCGCACGATCGAATTCGGGCAGTCCTCGGCGATCTCCAGCCGCACCGCCGGCCGGTAGCCGCGGTTGACCAGCTCGTCGCGCAGCGCCAGCGCCAGGTTCTCCACTTCCTCCTCGTCCACCACCAGTTCGGAATTGCGGGTCACGCGGAACTGGTAGGACCCCGTCACTTCCATGCCCGGGAACAGTTCGTCGACGAAGGTGGACAGCACCGAGGACAGGAACACGAAACTCTGTCCGCCCTCGGACAGGCTTTCCGGCAACTCGATGATGCGCGGCAGCGAACGCGGCGCGCGCACGATCGCCAGGTGGCCGATGCGGCCGAACGCGTCGGTGCCCTTCAGCACCACCACGATGTTCAGCGACTTGTTGAGGATCTTCGGGAACGGATGCGCCGGGTCCAGGCCCAGCGGCGACAGCACCGGCATGATCTCGTTGCGGAAATACGCGCGCAGCCAGCGCTTCTGCCGCGCGTTCCAGCTGTTGCGGCCGAGCACGCCGATGCCGGCGTCCTTCAATGCCGGCCGCAGCACTTCGTTCCAGCAGCGGTACTGGTGGTCGACCAGTTGCGCGGCGCGGTCGTGGATGGTGTTGAGGATCGCGCTCGAGCTCAGCCCGTCCGGCGCCGGCGGCAAGCCGAATTCCAGCGCATGGCGCACGGTGGCGGCGCGGATCTCGAAGAACTCGTCGAGGTTGGTGCAGGAGATGCACAGGAAGCGCAGCCGTTCCAGCAGCGGCACGCTCGGATCCTGCGCCTGCGCCAGCACCCGGAAATTGAAATCCAGTTGCGACAGTTCGCGGTTGAGATACAGCGACGGGTCGCGCAGCGGGTCGCTGGGAACATCCGGTGGTGGCGTGGGCGGCAAAGCGGCAGCGCGTGGCATGGCGTTACTCGTTAGGCGGAGGTCAGAGTGGCATGGTCGTGCCGCGGATGCACGCGTCCGGCGCCGAAGTGGCAGGAAAACGTGCTGCCCTTGCCGACTTCGCTTTCGATGTCCAGCCGAGCCTGGTGCAGGCCCAGCACGTGCTTGACGATCGACAGCCCCAGCCCGGTGCCGCCGCTTTCGCGCGAACGGCTGCTGGACACGCGATAGAAGCGCTCGGTGATGCGCGGCAGGTGGTGCGACGGGATGCCGTAGCCGCTGTCGCGCACCGACAGCACCGCGCCGTCGCCTTCGCGGGCGAAGCGAATGCTGACCGAGCCGCCGGCAGGGGTGTAGCGCACCGCATTGGTGACCAGGTTGGAGAACGCGCTGTGCAGTTCCTTGTTGGAGCCGACCAGGTCCAGATCGGCCTCGTCGTGCACCTCGATGCGGTGCCGGCCTTGGCTGTGCGCTTCGGCCTCGCGGCGCAGCGTGGCCAGCATCGGCGCCATCGCGATGCTCTCTTCGTTGGCGTGCTCCTGCGATTCCAGCCGCGACAGGGTCAGCAGGTCTTCGACCAGTTGGGTCATGCGCTGCGACTGCTTGCGCATCTCGGCGATCATCGGCCCGGAATCGGGGAAATCCTCCGGATCGAGCATGTCCAGGTAGCCGTGCACCACGGTCAGCGGCGTACGCAGTTCGTGCGAGACGTTGGCGACGAAATCGCGGCGCACCTGCTCCAGCTGCAGCAGCTTGCTGACGTCGCGCGCGACCAGCAGCCAGTAGTCGTCGGAGTAGGGAATCAAACGCAGGTTCAGGCGCAGCCGGTCGTCGATCGGCGAGGGCGTGTCCAGCATCGGCTCGGCGTTGCGGCCGCCGGCCAGCCAGTGCGCCAGCGGCAGCGGCTGCAGGCGTTCCACCACCGGGACGTTGAGGTCGCCGGGATGGCGCAGGCCGAGCAGGGTGCCGGCGGCTTCGTTGAACCACTGGATGCGCTGGCTGTTGCGGTCCACCACCACCACCGCGTCGGGCAGCGCGGCGGCGGCGGCGCGGTAGGCGCGCAGCATGTCCAGCAGGCGTCGCTTGCGCGTGCGCATTTCCGCCTGGCTGCGGTACAGCAGCCGGTCCAGTTCGTTCCACACCCCCGTGCCGGCCGGCGGTTCCCAGCGCTGGCGCGCGGTCAGCCGGCGCAGCACGCGGCGCAGGCGCCAATAGTGCCAGCCCATCACCGCCAGCGAGGTCAGGGTCAGCGCCATCCACACGTGGCCGCCGACCCAGCCGGCCAGCACCGCCAGCAACAGCATGACGGCGAGGGTGCCGAGGGTCTTGAGCCAGGCGTAACGCATGTTGCGGGGCATCGGGGGCGCTCTGTCGCGATGGATCGTATTCGTCGTCCGCCGTTTATAGCAGGCGACGGCGACAGTCAGATGGACGAGGAGAAGCGGTAGCCGGAACCGCGCACCGTCTGCACCATGTTCTCCACCGCGAACGGCTCCAGGGTCTTGCGCAGCCGGCGGATGTGCACGTCGATGGTGCGCTCCTCGACATAGACGCTGCCGCCCCAGACGTGGTCGAGCAGCTGCGCGCGGCTGTAGACGCGCTCGGGGTGGGTCATGAAGAAGTGCAGCAGGCGGTATTCGGTGGGGCCGATCGGCACCGGCGCGTCGCCGGCGAACACCCGGTGCGCGGCGCCATCGATGCGCAGGGTGCCGACCGAGACGCTGCCGTCCTCGTCGTCGTCGCGGGTACGGCGCATCACCGCGCGGATCCGCGCCAGCAGCTCGCGGGCGGAGAACGGCTTGACCACGTAGTCGTCGACGCCGGCTTCCAGGCCGCCGACGCGGTCGTTTTCCTCGCCGCGCGCGGTGAGCATGATGATCGGCACCTCGCGGGTCATCGCGTCCTTGCGCCAGCGCCGGGCCAGTTCCAGGCCGCTGGTGCCGGGCAGCATCCAGTCGAGCAGGATCAGGTCGGGAACGCGGTCGGCGATGGAGGTCTGCGCTTCCCGCGCGTCGCCGGCGTGAACCGGTTCGAAGTCGCCCTTGCGCAGGGCGAACGCCACCATGTCGCGGATGGCGGGTTCGTCGTCGACGATCAGGATGCGTTTCTGCACGACGGCACCGTAGGGACTGGGGAGGAGAGGTCGCCAGTAGACTACGGTTTTATTACTATTCGATGACTGCCGCCACATGGCGTTTCAGCGTTGTTTCACATCCGGATCCTGCACCCCCTGGCGGCGCAGTTCCAGCACCGTCGGGGTGATCGCGGCAATGCGCGCATCGATGCGTGCGCGCGCCACGTAATCGAGGTCGTCGCGCTTCTTCAGATTGTTCAACTGGATCAGCGCCTGCTCCGGACGCCCGTTCAGGTAGGCGGCCTCGGCATAGGCTTCGCCGGCGCGGTTGCCGTCGCCGGCCAGCTCGCAGGCGCGGGCGAAGGTGCGCTGGAACACCGGATCGTCGGCGGCCGCGCTCAGTAGCGGGCGCAATACCGCCTGCGCGCGCTGTCCGGCGGCCCGGCCGCCTTGCTCGTTCAGCGCGGTGGCATAGGTCAGCGCCACCGCGCGGTTGCTCGGCAGGCGCTTGAGCAGGGCGTCGAAGCGCTGGTTGGCCTGCTGGCTGCGGCCGTTGCGCGATTCGGCCTCGGCCACCGCCAGGCTCAGCCACCAGCTGTCCGGGTGCGCCTTCAGCAGGTCTTCCAGGGTCTGCATGCCGTCCTGCGGGCTGCCGCCGCCGCGCAGCTTGGCCAGCGCCAGGCCGTAGCGCTGGGCGTCGCTGAGGCCCTGCTTGCTGCCCTGGCGCAGGCCCTCGTACTCGCGGACCGCATCGGCCGGAGTGTTGGCGCTGAGCACGCGCAGGCGCTCGCGGGCCCAGTCGAACTGGCCGCTGGCGCCGCGCGAATAGGTCTCGAACGGCAGTTGCAGGCGCCCGGGCAGCAACGGATTGCTGGGCGCGCCCAGCGGCTGGCTCAGCGACACGTCGTTGGGATCGACCCGTTCCTGCAGGGTGCCGCCGGGCACGCTGGTGGTCAGGGTCACCGTGTTCTTCTTCATCTGTTCGGCGCGCTGCCGCGCCTCGCTGATGCGGGTGGTGGTGACCGGGTGGGTCATCAGGTAATCGGGGGTGCTGTAGCCGCCCTGGTTGCCGCGCATCGCCAGCGACATGCGCTCGAAGAAGCCGGCCATCGCGTCCACGTCGTAGCCGCTGCGCGCCAGGGTGCGGATGCCCAGGCGGTCGGCCTCCGATTCGTTGGAGCGGGTGTAGTCGATCTGGCGCTGCTGCATCAGCCCCAGGCCGCTGGCGATCGCCGCCTGGGTGGCGTCGCCGCTGGAGCGACCGCCGGCCTGCTGCGCGGCGACCACCGCGGCGAGCATGCCGAGCAGGATCGGCACCTGGTCGCGCTGCGCCCGTTCCACCCCGCGCAGCACGTGCTGCTGGGTGATGTGCGCGATCTCGTGCGACAGCACCGCGGCGACCTCGTCCTCGCGCTCGGCGGTCAGCACCAGCCCGGCGTTGACCGCGACGTAGCCGCCCAGCGTGGCGAAGGCGTTGATCTGGCGGTCGCGCAGCATGAAGAACGTGTATTTCTGCTGCGGCTGGTCGCTGTTGGCGCCGAGCCGGGTGCCCATGGTCTGCAGCCAGTCGTCGATCAGCGGATCTTCGAGCACGTAGTCGTAGTTGCGCAGCTCGGCCAGCATCATCTTACCGTATTCGGCCTGGCGCGCCGGGGTCAGCAGCTCGCCGGCCGAGGAGCCGATGTCCGGCAGCTTGTTCTCCTGCGCCGGCGCGATGGCGGCGGCGGTAGCCAGGGTGATCGCGAAGGCAAGCGGCAGCGGGCGCAAGTGAGGCTCCAGGGCAGGGCAGGGCGCCGCGGCGGCGGCGGGTGAATCCAGGGTGGTTGAACCGGGGTGATCTGCAGTGTTGCGGCAGCGGACTCGAAAATCCACCTGGCCGCTACCATAGTGGCTTGGACCCCATTTCTTGCCCGGAGTTTCCCGTGGACACCCAACCTACCGATGACGGCCAGGCCGGCGGCCCGCCGATCACCCTGTATTCCACCGCGGTCTGCCCGTACTGCGTGGCGGCCAAGAACTTCCTGAAGAGCAAGGGCCGCAGCTGGACCGAAGTGCGCATCGACCTGGACCCGGCCGAGCGCGAGAAGATGGTGGCGCTGGCGCGCCGCACCAGCGTGCCGCAGATCTTCGTCGGCGACACCCATGTCGGCGGCTACGACGACATGATGGCGCTGCACCGCGCCGGCAAGCTGCAGCCGCTGCTCGATGGCCAGGCGCCCGAGGCGCAGGCATGAGCGCAGCGCAGGCGGGCGGCGAGGGCGGCGACGGCCAAGACCGGGTGCGCGAGTTCACCGAGTTCCGCCAGCGCATGAACCAGCGCATCCTGGCCGAGCCGAATCAGGTGGTGCGGCGCTTCTTCGCCCTGGACACCCAGACCTACCAGGCCGGCGCGCTGGACGTGAAGACCAAGGAGCTGCTCGGCCTGGTGGCCTCGCTGGTGCTGCGCTGCGACGACTGCATCAGCTACCACGTTGCCCAGTGCAAGGAGGCCGGGGTGCAGCGCGACGAGTTCTTCGAGACCTTCTCGGTGGGACTGGTGGTCGGCGGCTCGATCGTGATCCCGCACCTGCGGCGGGCGGTGGACTTCCTCGACAAGCTCGAGGAGGGCGCCGCCGCTGCGCCGGCCGAGCACGCGCACGGCTGAAGCAAGGCCGGGCGGATCGGCCTGGTGCGCGCCGCCTGCGGGCGGCGCGCTGCGTTTTGCGCCTGCCTGGTTTTGGGGGCCTTCACCGGCTTCGGGCATAATTACTGGTGAAACCTCCTTGCGCCTGCAGCCCGGGCTTCCGGTCGGCGCGCTCCCCCTCTGTACGGAAACCCCAATCCTATGACGCAGACAATCACGGTCATTCGTGGCGATGGCATCGGCCCCGAGATCATGGATGCCACGCTGTTCGTGCTCGACGCGCTGAACGCCGGCCTCACCTACGAGTACGCCGACGCCGGCCTGGTCGCCCTGGAGAAGCACGGCGACCTGTTGCCGGCCGCGACCCTGGATTCGATCCGCAAGAACAAGATCGCGCTGAAGAGCCCGCTGACCACGCCGGTCGGCGAGGGCTTCAGCTCCATCAACGTGGCCATGCGCCGCCAGTTCGACCTGTACGCCAACGTGCGTCCGGCCAAGTCGTTCCCGAACACCAAGTCGCGCTTTGGCGCCGGCGTGGACCTGATCACCGTGCGCGAGAACACCGAAGGCGCCTACCTGAGCGAAGGCCAGGAAGTGTCGGCCGACGGCGAGACCGCGGTGTCGATGGCCAAGGTGACCCGCAAGGGTTCCGAGCGCATCGTCCGCTACGCGTTCGACCTGGCGCGCGCGACCGGCCGCAAGAAGGTCACCGCGGTGCACAAGGCCAACATCATCAAATCCACCTCGGGCCTGTTCCTGAAGGTGGCGCGCGAAGTGGCCGCGAACTACCCGGAGATCGAGTTCCAGGAAATGATCGTGGACAACGCCTGCATGCAGCTGGTGATGCGCCCGGAGCAGTTCGACGTCATCGTCACCACCAACCTGTTCGGCGACATCCTGTCGGACCTGTGCGCTGGCTTGGTCGGCGGCCTGGGTCTGGCGCCGGGCGCCAACATCGGCGTCGACGCGGCGATCTTCGAAGCCGTGCACGGCTCGGCCCCGGACATCGCCGGGCAGGGCAAGGCCAACCCGTGCGCGCTGCTGCTGGGCGCGGCGCAGTTGCTGGACCACGTCGGCCAGCCGCAGAACGCCGAGCGCCTGCGCAACGCCATCGTCGCCACCCTGGAAGCCAAGGACGGGCTGACCCCGGACCTGGGCGGCAGCGGCAACACCATGGGCTTCGCCAAGGCCATCGCCAGCCGCCTCTGAGCGCAGCGACGACCGCAGCAACGAAAAAGGGCGCCTCGCGGCGCCCTTTTTCGTTCTTCAGACTTCGATCGGCAACCGAAGAGTCGGGCTTTTACGATTCCCCAATCCCGATTCCCGACTCCCGGCTCAATTGCGCGACTGCAACTTCGACAGCAAGCGCAGGAACTCGATGTACAGCCACACCAGGGTGACCATCAGCCCGAACGCGCCGTACCACTCCATGTACTTGGGCGCGCCCTGTTCCACGCCGCTCTCGATGAAGTCGAAGTCCAGCACCAGGTTCAGCGCCGCCACCACCACCACAAACAGGCTGAACAGGATGCCGACCGTGCCGGACGCGTGGATGTAGGGGATCTGGATATTGAAGAACCCGAGCACGATGGTGGCTAGGTACACCAGCGCAATGCCGCCGGTGGCCGCCACCACGCCCAGCTTGAAGTTCTCGGTAGCCTTGATCATGCCGCTGCGGTAGGCGAACAGCAGCGCGAACAGGGTGCCGAAGGTCAGCAGCACCGCCTGCAGCACGATGCCGTTGAAGCGGTGTTCGTACAGCGCCGAGATCGACCCGAGGAAGAAGCCTTCCACCAGCGCGTACAGCGGCGCGGTGATCGGCGCCCAGGTCTTCTTGAAGGTGGTGATCAGCGCCAGGATGAAACCGCCGATGGCGCCGCCCAGCACATAGCCGATGATGCCCGGTGCGATCACTTCGTTGCCGGCGCCGTCGACCGAGATCGACTGGCTCCAGGCGAACACGGCGGTCAGTACGGTCAGCAGCAGCAAGGCGCCGGTCTTGTGGATGGTGCCGTTCAGCGTCATCGCCTCGCCGTCGCGCGAGACCACTGCGCCGCTACCGAGGTCGAGGAAGGTGGATTCCTTCAAAGCGGGGTTGCCGCTGCGGATCATGCTGTTTCTCCCTGTAAAAAAGACGATTGGCCCGTGTCGGCCACAAGCGGCGAGCATAGCGCAGGCGCCGGTAACGCGATGTGCCGTTGACACCGGGCCGCGAGGTTCCCACAATAGCCGACCTTTCCGGCCTCGGCCGCGAGGGATGTTCCGCCGGGGTATAGCGCAGTCTGGTAGCGCGCCTGCTTTGGGAGCAGGATGTCGGGGGTTCGAATCCCTCTACCCCGACCAATCCGATGTCCAACGGCGGAGAGGAATGCGACAATCCGGCCCGGGCGCCCGTAGCTCAACCGGATAGAGCACCGGCCTTCTAAGCCGGCGGTTACAGGTTCGATTCCTGTCGGGCGCGCCACACCGGCGCCGGACAGGGTGTTGCAAGAGTTCAATGGTGGCTGTAGCTCAGCTGGTTAGAGTACTGGATTGTGATTCCAGATGTCGGGGGTTCGAGTCCCCTCAGCCACCCCATTTCTTCTCTTACTTCTCATTGAAAACGGAATGTTTTCAATGAGTTGTTTGCTCAATATCCCTTTTTAGGGATATGTTGCTGTCCTGGATTGTTCCCGGATTAGGGATTGGTGACGCTCCATTCCATCCCTCCTGCAGCGCGCTCAGT
This sequence comes from Xanthomonas sp. DAR 34887, assembly GCF_041245805.1. NCBI lineage: Bacteria > Pseudomonadati > Pseudomonadota > Gammaproteobacteria > Lysobacterales > Lysobacteraceae > Xanthomonas > Xanthomonas tesorieronis. Next base: position 3,959,364 of record NZ_CP162490.1, on the reverse strand, counting down.
GCTCGCACTTTCGTTTCCACCAAGACCTTCGCGTAGATGGCCGCAGTGGTCTCGATCTTTGTGTGGCCGAGCCACTCCTGAACCAGCTTCAGATCGCCTGTGCGGGCCAGCAAGCGCGTCGCACAGGTGTGGCGTAGGCAGTGGGGCACACACTCCGCCTCGCCCTTCAGGTCGGTTTTGGCTTTCGCCATCTTCCACAGTTCGGTACCGCGGCCGCGGCGAAGCTCCGAGAACGGGCCGTCTCCCTTGAGGGCCTTTCGGCGTTTCAGGATTCGGACAACCCGGTCGGTACAGGGGATGGTGCGCACGCGGCCTCCCTTCTGCTCGCCCTTGCGCCAAAACTTGACGCCCACAACGCCGGGCTGCAGCTCCCAGTCGATGTCCCGCCAACGTACCTTGAGGGCCTGGCCGGAGCGGCAGCCGATGTCGGCGAGGAAGGTGAAGTAGTCCACGTAGCCGGCGGCGTCGCGCACGACAGGGTTGCCGCCCTTGGGACCGTCCTCGCGCTCGTCGAGGCGGGCGACGGCGGTGAAGAGCGTCCTCTCGTCCTCGGCGGTCAGCACGAACTGGCGGGCGTTGCCGTCCTCCTTGAAGGGCTTCCACTTGGGGAGGTCGCTGGGATACTGCTTGTGGGCCTTGGCATAGGCCAGGACGTGCATGAGGGCAAACAGCTTGCGGTTCACCGTGGCTTCCGCGTTTTCGACCTCGTTGAGGAGGAAGTCGGCGTAGTCGTCAATCTTGTCCTGGTCAATGAAGGCGACCGGAGTGTCGAAGCCCAGATACTCCTGAGCCTTCTTGCAGTTGATCTTGTAGGTCTCCACCGAATCGGCGCGACCCCAACCACCCTCTCCGCGGTCGCGGATGCAGGTGTCGCAAGCTTCTTTCAGTGTCCAGGCGCGCGCTTCATTGCGGCGCTCCTGGATGGCTGCGAGCCGCTCGCCACGTACGATGCGCTTCAGCTCCAGCTTGGTGACGTTGGGGTCGTCCCGGAGGGCGTCAAGAACCGCTTGTTCCCTGCGCTCAGCAAGCACTCGGTCGCGCGTGCCGGCGGAGATGCGAGGTCGCCGTAGGCCGACCTGCACGTCGATCAAGTAATAGCGGCGGTCGGCCTCCCCTTCGCGAGGAGCCTTGCCTTTGAGGCGAAGCGGCATTGAATCTCCATTTATGCAGATGCCGCGCGTGCGGCGCGCTTTTGAAGCGCCTTGTTTACGCGGTCGGTTAGGCTGGTCAGATACTGCTGGCCCTTCGGAGTCACGAAGAGCAAGTTGCGGCGCCGGTTGGCCGGGTCAGGTAGTTGCGACAAGTAGCCGAGGCTCGGATTGCCATACCTGTCGTACTCGCTCCAGTCCATGACGTGACGCGAGGCAGAGGAGGTGCTGAGGTCCTTCACGTGCTTGCCGATGTCAGCCTGTTGTAGTCCAGGGTGCTCGTAGGCAGTGGTGAGGCACAGCAACTTAGTCGCAAGAAGATCAGTGTCCACGTCGTGACGAAGTTCCTCCAAGGCGACGTGCAGAATGTGGACAAGTTCGTCAGTTGTCAGGGCAGTCATGTGGCGGTCCAGTGTCAGTTAGTTGGGCGCCACCCCGTTGTGGCGCTTAAGGGTTGTATCCCTCAATTGCGATAATAAACGATCCCACGCCGAAATAGACGCGGTCAGCGTCTAGGCGATCCCGCCAAAACCCTTTCTGGTTCGGAGTTGCGGGGATTACTGAGATTCTGGTCTTTCCGGCAAGGAGTGCTTGCAGCGTCTTGAGATACTTCACTAGTGCCTTTCTCAACGTTCAGTTTAGGGCTATGTCCCGAATTCGGGCGAATTTCTATGCGGCGTCACCGTTGGAGCTGTACGTTGGTCAAGCACCCCTCAACACTGCTGCAAGCAGGGCGCCCACAAGCAGCCCTACACCACCGATCAGGAAGCCTAGGAAGATCGCTTTCACAGCCAAAATCCCCAATTCTTGGGCCAAGCGGTCGATGAGCCTCACAGCTCCTCCTCCTCCTCGTCGTACTGGTCGCGGGGCACGGCCCGCTGATGGGCACTGAAGCGCCCCGTCATCTCACAGAAAAAGACGAGCGGGCGGCCTAGGGAATCAAAGATCAGGATCGTTGCGGACATGGCTTCCTTTCGCGGGCGAGTGCGGCACGGCATCAGTCGCATTCGGCAGTGAGATTTTGTGGGGCGTCGGTCGCACCAGCTGAGACGGGCGGCCGGCTCAATAGGGCTTAAATTAAGATGCCTACTTCTCTATATGACTGATTACAAAGAGAAATATCAGATGCCGTCGGACTTCGACTGGTACTTCTACGAGTCGTTCGGGCAGCACCATCTGCGGATAGGCCAGCAGATCGTCGCCATGGTTACAAAGCGTGTTCCAGGCGACTGGGGGGTCTCCGTTAACCGGCAGCGCGGTTTGGAGTACAGAAACCCGTACGGTCGGGCAAAGACGTACACGATTGCCTGCAAGTTCGCCGAGCGGTGGGCTATCACGAACCAGAGCCGGCTGCGGGCGGAGATCGCGTGGCAGGCAGACTCCGCCAATGGCCCTCCGCTGATGTCACAGCGGGGGCGTCGCTAGGGTAGGTTCGCCTCGGCGGCGTATGCGATACAGGCGCTGCCATCGGCGCGCGCGAACCTTCGTGTTCCTTCGCCCAGAAGATCCACGAGTTCGATCAGCATGTCCTGGGCGTACTTGCGCGCCGACTCCTTTGGATCGCCCCCGACATCCCTCAGGAGGTCTATCAAGAACTCAGCTTCCGTTTCGGACAGAAGTAGCTGATACACAACTTCAGTGACTGCGGTCGAGCGCGGAACACTGATCCTCATTGCGGTTGACATAGGCAAGACTCTATTTATGGCGAGTGCCAGGAATGCCTGGCGACCAGATGATGAATGATATATTAACGAAGAAGCTTCGCTATTTGCGAATTTTTTCCGCCTGAGCTATAGTGTCTCTACGGTACTGAAAAGGGTCGCATCGCTACCCTCGCAAAAAGTGGATCGAAAGATCTGTGGAAGCTGAAAAGCTTCTAACCGTTCCCGCCCTCCCGTTGACCGGAGAGTCGGGTAGCCGATGATCCATGCGCGTCGTGACGGGATACGTGACGACGAGCGAGGGGCTCGTCGTCACGTTGGAAGGAAGGTGAGGTGCGCTGTCTGACCCGACTCTGGGTTAGCGAGGGCGAGTTCTGGGATGTCCCAGGACCGTAACTCGGAGTTAACAGCATGGCTAAAAAAACTAGTACCCGACAGCACACCTGGCGTTATCGTTCTCTCAAAGTAGTAAAGGCAGCCCTTCGGAACAAGCTTGTATATCAATGTTCCATGTGGTCTTTGGCTCTTCTTAGGTTCATTATGGATCTTGTGAAGCTGCTTCGAGATGACTTTTAACGCACGCCTTCTCTTTTAAAAGTTTGGAGAAGACCATGATTGAGAGAGCCTTGCGGCTAACGCGAGAATTTCACCGAATGAAGCAGGTGGAGCTTGCTCGGAGGCTTAATATTTCCACCTCGTATCTAAATGAGATTGAGCACGGGAAAAAAGCGCCGTCTTTGGCGCTTCTGGACGAGTACTCCAAGATTTTTAAGGTTCCTGCTTCAACTTTTTTGTTGTTTAAAGAACGAGCTGGCGGTGTGGAAGCACAGGAAAACGCCCACGCCAAGCGACTACTAAAATTCTTTGAGTGGGTTAGCGCTGATGAGGACGAATCAGATGCCGAAGAATCGGAAGCGGCGCCCGCCCAGGCTGGAGAAGCCAAAGAAGCAGTATTCACTCGATCAGTGCGGGCTGTACGCAATTAAAGGCAAAGGGCAGCTGCTTAGTCGATTAAAAGTATCGGCTGAGGAGCTGCTTGAGCTTTGTCGAAAGCCTGGCGCGTACAAAGTATGGAACAATGACGGAAGGCTCGTGCAGGAGGCGTGCCCCGCGCTGAGGCGGGTTCACGCACGTATCGCGACTCTTCTGCGCCGTATAACGCCGCCAAACTATCGGCATTCTGGCGTTAGGCGGCGCTCGTTTTTAACGAATGCTCAGGAGCATCTAGCTCCTTTCCCGACCCTCAAGCTAGACATAAAATCTTTCTACCCGTCTACCACCGCGTCCCATGTATGGCGCTTTTTTTCTCAAGTTATGCAGTGCTCGGACGATATTGCAAAAATACTGGCCGAGGTGTGCTGCTACCACGGCCGGCACGTCCCTACCGGTGGCGTTCATAGCGAAGTGCTTTCCTTTTATTGCCATAAGCCGATGTTGGATCTGCTGTACGATCGGGTAACGCAACGCGGTGGAAAAATGACTGTCTATGTTGACGACATAGTCATAACTATGCCCAACGCGTCTCTAACTGATTTGGAATGGGTGAGGCGCCTGATGAAGCAGTTTGGCCTCACTATGCATTGCCGAAAATCCCGAGTGATACGTGCGTCAGAGGAGAAGTTCATAACCGGAGTTTCTGTGTTGAATGGACGCGTTTCGGCGCCCGCCGGACAGCACAAGATGGTTAAAGAGCTATATCAAGCAATAGGTTCTGCAGATCCGTCCGAAGTTGATCCTGCCAACATTAGGAGCTTGCAGGGCCACTTGGATCACATCGCACAGATTGAGCCAGGATACCAAGGCAAAGCCCGCGGCAACCGCATGCGATATCTAGACGTTCTTGTTCAACCGTAACTGGACCGCTAGTGCATTGGACACGTTGCGCGCTGTCTTGTTGGGCGGCCGTTGATTCAGTTGTTTGTAATGGGAAAGGTTGATGCTAGATTTTTTGGAGTTTATGAAGGCCAGCCTTGGGCCAGGCGTGGCGGCACTCGGCGTAGCCGTCGCAGTGGCACAGTGGCATACGAATGACGTAAAACTTAGACTTGATTCGTATGACCGTAGGCTTCGGGTTTACAAGGCTACTGTCGCGATGCTTGAGTGTTTAATGGAGGAGATACGTGCGCGAAGGGGGCCGCCACACCGTGACAGAAATGACAAGCCGGAAGGACAGTACCAAGAGCTTCCTGAAAAGGTTGTGGCCACGTTTGAAGACTGCTTGTTGGAGGCTCCATTTCTCTTCGATGAAGACGTTACGCGCTTCATGCAGTTGGTAAAAATGGATCACGACCACATTCGGATGTATGCAAAGAGTTTGGTCGGAATATCGCAGGCCGATGCTTACGCAAGCTCTCAAGGGTCTAGTTTCGAAGCGCTGCGCGACAGTGAGGGGCGCATCAAGCGGGCGAATCGTAATGTCAAGACTGCATTCCAGCGCCACCTGAAACTTCAAAGGTTCCAGAAATAGTGCCCATCGCTTTCGAAAGCTCCACCAGATACCCTCATATCCCGGCCATAAGATTCATAATCGAAGTAGCGCGCAAAGTTTTCAGGTACCTCGCTTAGCAGCCCAGACTCCTCCACGAAGTGCTCAGCCATATCCGCCCAGCTCTTGAACTCGCCGATGTACCGCTCGCGGAATGTCTCGACACTCGGCTCCTCCTCGACCTCCGCGAAGGCATCGAAGGCTTCCCGCTCGTCGTCGGTCAGATCCTCCAGCTCCTCCAGCCGATCGATCAGCTTGGCTAAGTCAGGCCATTCGGTGTCCCGGAAGCCGGCCGGCAGGTCCTCGCTGTCGTGTACAGCCCACTCCTCGGCGCTGGGAACCTTGCCGGTGCCCTTGCAGGTTTCGCAGGTGACAACAGTAATCGGGTTCGTCGAGCCGTCGCTCACCAGCGAACCCTCTCCGTCGCACTCGGGACATTCAACGGTCACGTTTGGATACGGCGACTCGCGCAACATCGCAGCAATCTCACCCTGCACGTCGTCCAGGTTGGCGCCGTCCAGGTCGATCCAGCGGCCATGCAGGCGGCCGTTGTTGTAGGAGGCCAGGCAGGCCAAGTAGATGCGGGGGGCGGTCATGCAGAATCCCTCAGAGCTTCGTGGTACACCCGCAGGGCACTCAGCACTGCGGCGGCGGAGTTCATCCGTTGACGGTGCTTCCATTCCTGCCCACTGGCGCAGCGCAGTAGCAGCGCAGAATGATGCTCGATATCCGCCGTGTACTGATCTATGTCGCGGTCGATGATGCGTTTTTGCGCGTCCATTGCTTTCTCCGGACAACAAAAAGCCGCCTCAAGGGCGGCTCAGGTGATTTAGGATTTTTCTTACAGCAGCGCAAGGCGTTCGCCGCTATGGCGAGCCAGGCGTGCTAGCTAGAGTTTCACCACCAGACACCGGGGCCTATGGCAGCCCGCCCGGTGGGGCGCTAGGGCAGCGCCCGTGCTGGTTAGGTGAACAGCTTGATGACCGCGGCAACGGCCGCAAACAGCGCCGTGGTGACCACCATCGGATACCAGCGAGTCTCAAGCATGAGCTTGTCGGATTCGCGGTTGAGCTTGCGCACTTCGGCGCGCAGTTTGGTCAGCTTCAAGGCGTCCTCCTCGTTCATGGTGCGTGCGCTTCAATGATAGACCACACCATGTCGTCTAGCTCGCCGGAATCGGACCAGTCGCTGAAGAGGTCCGCGCCGTTCCCCCAGATGAGCCAGACGCGCCCGAAGATTGACCCGTCAGGGTTCCGCAGGGTCAGGCGGTCTTCGTCAGTGGACGCCAGGGCCTCTAGCACCTCTGTCCTGTCGTTCGACCTGCTGACCACCAACTCTCCACCGTCGAAGACGGACACCAGCAGCCCCTCGGCTAACGCCCGGTCCACCAGCGCAGTCGCCAGCGTGCGCTCCAGGGGCGCAGCGTATTTATCAATGCTCATTCCATGCTCCGTATGGCCGCCAGCTGCGGCGGCCGTTGTGTCCGAAAGGGCCATTTGGTATCCCGGCCGCCCAGTGCCGGCGCCCGATCTTCTGCCGTTCCTCCTGCGCGATAGGACAGCCATCCTTCATTCCTCGATTGGGGATATATCCCTAAATAGGGATAATTCAGACAAAGCTTCGGTGCGGCCAATGCTCGTGCGGTAGCAAGCGAGTTCCCAGCGCACGGTGTTCATAACGTCTTCGTTCGGGATTTCGTATGCGATTGCGTCGAGCACTCCCGCGTCTCCTCTGATTGAATCAAGCCGATCAAACCCCCGATGCGATCAGAGGCTTGATCGGCCAGACTCCCCACGTTGTGGGAATATCTGGCCGTGCCAGTTTTCTATGCAGTGCGCCCCAATTCTCCCTTGCCATATTCATCCCCTCGACGTTGCCCCGGATGCGTCTGTCCGGCGTCGCTGGGGCGGAGATTGGTTACCGGCCCTTAGCTGCATGTGCCGCACCGTGTTTAAAGCCCCGTGCAAGGGCGGCCCCGATCATTGGATCGGGTACCCGAAGCGCTACTACAGCGCTTCGCTTCCTCCCGGTTAGGGCGCTTTGCAGCACTCCCAAGGCCCGGTTGATGCTGGTCCGTTGTTGCCGAACCGTGGGACATATCCTACTTAGGGATTGTCCCGGTGTCAATATATATCCCCATATAGGGATAATGAACCGACAAGAGCGCCCCCGAACCGTGCGGCCTCTTCGCCGCCGTGGCCCTCGTGGTTTCCGCTGGGGCCTTTCGGCTAGTCCTGCGGTTCCTTTCGGTGGCCGCCCCGGTAGCGCTATGCACGGGCCGGGGCCGGTTGTATCGGATCGCTTCCCCTAGCGCCGCACTTGGCGGCTCGTGGTTCAGCCCGGCGGTAACGCTGCCGGTGGAAATAAGGTAATACAATCCCTAATGTGGGTCAAGTCCCTATTTAGGGATATTTTGAAGAGTGTGGGACTTGTCACAGTGCCAGGCGCGTGGGAGTCGATCCCATAGACAGCGCGCGCGCGCGTGGGAATGTCGGCACGGCCGGCGCACTACAAGGAGGCACGGGCGGTACTCGGCGTGCGTCCAGGGCGGAGCGCGCGGGCAGAGTGCCGGCAGTGGTCCGGAAGGTGTGCTGCCAGTGGTCGGCAGGTGCCGTGCGAGCAAAACGACAGATAGGCAAGGACAGGCGCGCAAACATGCAAAGCGCATCGAATGCGCCGAGTGTGCGCAGGCAGTGCGCCAAGTGGTGGCGAATGGATAGGGAATCCATCGCGAGGCGTGGCAAATCAGGTGTTTAGCGCGGCAGGTGCCACTTCAGGTGACGCGCAGTGCTCGGGAAGAGGCCAGCCGCGGTGCTGGCGGTGTGTGGCCGGCCCCCCGGAGGGGGATCAGCGCGACGTTTCGGAGTCAGATACCCTTACGGAAATTCCCGACAAACATTTGGTGGGCGATATGAGCGATAACGAGCTGTTGAAGATGGTGGCTTCACTCGAAGGACGTGCTAATGCGCTTTCCGGCGCGCTCCAAGCGATTCTGAGCACCGCAGACGATGTCACGTTGCAGATGGTAGAGAAGGTCCTAGCAACCGGAGCGCAGGCAGCTGCGGCGACTACCCCGCTTGTCGGTGAAACCTACGGGCTTGCTCACGCTGACGGCTACCAGAGGGAGGCCCACTCGATAACCAGCATCGTGGAGACCATCAGGACAGGCCGCGGGGCTGTCTAATCCACAACCGCACGTAGTGATGTGGCGTTTTTAGGGCGCCTTCGGAACACATACCACCCAGGCGGTGACTGCGTCAGGCAGCTCGCCGTCTCCGGGGTGGGCGCTCGTGGGGCCTTCGCAGGTAAACGTGTCGCCAACGACGATAGTTCGACTGCGGTCAGCAGTCACCATCAGACCCTTGGGGGCCGCGGGAGGCAGCGGAGGAGGGGATTGAACGCACCCGGCCAGAATGGAGAAGGTCAGGACTGCGGGGCAATGCTTGAGAAACACGAGTGGATAGCCTAAAGGGGAACTACAGTGCTCTTTAGGTTAACCGCCGCGGCCTGTTGTGATAAGCACCTTCAGCAGCGGCACGTCCATGTGCCTCGGCTGGGGAACTCTGGCTAGCTTTGCTTCGGCTTAGGTGCCCGGAGTAGGGCAAGACTTCACATTCACTCCGTGGTACGCCTGAAGTGCCCAAGTGCCGTTGCCGTTTTTGTCAGTGACCCACACGAAGGTCCAAGACTCCTGCTGCTTATTGATGCAGGAACTTACCGTAATTGAATCACCGGCTTGCCCCCCAGGTGGTAGGGAGGTAATTGGCGGATTTGAGCCGATACCACTGGCGGTCGCACGGTCCGGCTGCAGAATCGTCTTGGTGACTGTAACGGTGCCCAACCGATCCACGTCGCCGAGCGGCAACTTGCTATCGCGGCTGTAGTGCTGCTTCATCCAAACTTTAAGAGCGCTCAGCTCGGGAGAACCGGCTTGAAAAGTCGTGGTGGAGGAGGTGATGACCCAGTTTTCCTGCTGCGCAGATGCAGCGCCGGCAACAATGCTCAGACCGAAGACACATGCGAAGCTCAGCTTCTGAAGAAATACACGAGAAAGCATGGCAGTAATTTCCTTATTGTCGAATAGGCGGTCGGGTCATCCGAGCCGCGATTAAAACGCTACTCGCGTACCGCATGGGCTGCAATTGACGCAAATTGACAAATCGGATTTTGTCTACTAATTGACACATTGAGTTTGTCTACCAAGCGAACCATTGCGTGAGTTTTAGGAAAGTCGGCGAAGTGCTACGACCAAGCGATCACGTAGAAGCAGCGATATCGCATGGAACGTTACTCGCGCGCCAATGGCCGCGTGCAGTGCCATCAGAAAAGAGACAAAGGATGTCACCGAAAGTGAGCAACAAGTTGGTACAGAAGCTGTCCTAGCGCCAGCGCCAGTAAAGCCTCCAAGAGCAAGGTACGTAGGCGCCTCATTCGGAGGTCTTCCAAAGAGCTGACTCTGCCGCGCGGCGAACAACTAAGCCGGGAAGCACGACGAGCTGGCTCCTGACGGTGCCTTTGTTCCAGCGAGCGAGCTGCGCGGGGACGCATGCGTAGTCGCCTTGGTTGAGTCGGCGCACGAGCGTGGAGCCAGAGAACCGGGCCATGCCCACATTGAACGCGAAGGACACCAGTGCAGCCTCCTGCGGCGTTGTGAGAGGCACGCGGACGTACTTGCGGACGATGGCCGCGGCAGCGGCCAGGTCGGTCGCCAGCAGCGCCTCCGCGCGTTCCTGAGTGATCTTCAAGCCGGCGTAGACATCCTTACTGGTATGGCCGTAGCCGATGGTCCAGATACCAGCGGGGCAGAGGTAGGCGACAAGCCTGCAGCCCTCGCTCGTCTTCACGAGCGGGGCCGACAGTTGGGTTGCAGGGGTCATTGAATCCTAGAAGTTGTCGTAGAAGTTGGCTTCGTCCACAGCGCGGCCAGTGACGGCCTGGATGAAGTCGAGGTAGTCCTGGTCCTGCAGCTCCTCCGCCCGGCGCGATTCCTCGTCCTCGACATTGCGAGCGAGCTGATCGGCCCAATAGGCGAGCGCCATGGCGAGCGGCTCAACTCGGTCGTCGTGCTTTACAGCGCCACGGTCGCGGGTCATTCGAGAGAGCTGGTGGAACAATTGGTAGTGGTGGTTGTCCGCATCTGCGTCAGCACGGATCAGGGCCTTGTCCACGACCAGGCGATGCTGGTTGAGGACCGGCTCGACCGTGTCGCAGATGCGCCGCTCCTTCGCCGTGGTGTGGCGAATCTCCTCCAGGGAGCACGGGTAGATGCGCTTGAGCACCGGTTCGAACAGCCGGTTGAACATGCCGTCGCCGAAGTTCGACTCGACCAGGATGTGCTGGACCTTCTCGGCGCGCGCGATGTGCGCCAGGCCCTCCAGAGTCGTGGTGTCGTAGCCGCCCTTGAAGCCACCCGAGCGGCGCAGGTAGATCATGCCGCGGAGGATCTTCGTCACGCAGTAGCCGGTTTCGTCACTACCGCGACCGGAGGGGTCAACGGTCATGAGCGCTCCGGTGTACTCCTCCATTTCCGGCGCCAAGTACAGCGGCGAATGCCAGCGGTCGCCCGAGAAGCCCACTGAAGGCAGCTCCTCGATCACCTGTTGTTTGCCCGAAGCCCACACAACGCGGATCGGAGCAACGTCGCGATCCACGTCCATGACGATGAAGTCGCCCAGCTTGAGCGGGTACTTCTCGGCGTCGGACAGTGTGGTGTCGAGCATGAACTGCAGTGCGAAGCCCGAGCGGCCGTAGGACGCCTCGCGCTCCAGGAGGTCTGCTTCGTCGAAGCGGCGAGAGTCGGTGGGCATCCAGGCCACGCCTGGGTTCTCGTCGAACAACTCAGCGATCATCGGAGCCAGCAGTGCGCCGTAGGCGATGCGCTGCTTGAGGTCCTTCGGGAATCGCGCGGGCCAGATGCGGATGTCGTAGCCACGCGCAGGCAGCTTGTTGTAGAGCGACTCCTCAGTCTGCGGGGTGCCCAGGAAGATGACCTGGCCGCCCGGCTTCAGCACTGCATCGAACTCCTTGATGAGTTCGGCGAGCTTCTCTCGCTGCACGATGGTCTGCGAGTTCTTCACGACCTCGATGTCGTCGGGAATGATCGTGTTGGCGCGAGAGCCAGTGAGCTGGCCCGTGATGCCCACGGACTTCACCGATGGAGACTGGTCGGGCAACGCCGGGCCGACATCGAAGGCCAAGTTAGAGTTGCGCTGGTCGCTGCGCGGGCGCAGGTGGGACAGCGGCTCGAAGGTCTCGATGATCTGCTTTACGAACACTGAGAATGCGTCAGCACGCTCCTTGCTCGCGGACACGACCATGACCTTATGCTGCGGATCTTTCCACAGAAGCCAGCACACGTATCCAGCCGTCAGGAAGGACTTGCCGACGCCCCGGAACGCCTGAACCATCCGGCGCCTTGGCCCGTGCTGCAGATACGAACAGATGTCGTACTGGACGGGCGTCGGCGACGGGAGGTTCAGGTGCGCCCACAGGTCGAAGGCGAAGTTGCGGAAGTCTTCCCATGGGTGGATCGCGTGCAGGGAAGTGATCCCTGTCGGCTCCATCAGTGGTGCTTCAGGGCCTCAGCTGGGTTAAACGGGTGCTTGGTGACCGCATCGGCGACACGGGCGGTTGACGAGTCGGGAGTTGCGACAGAGTCGATCCCGTTGTCCTTGAGGAACTGGCGGGCCACGTTCAGCAGCGCGGCCAGGCCCTTGTCGCCAGCCTCCATGCCCTCGATGGTCTCGGACAGCTTGTCAGCGATGGCGCCGTGTAGGCGCTCCATCGAATCCTTGCTGGCCTTGCTCACTTCTTCATGTACCGGTTGAAGATGGCCTCCAAAGCGGAGGTGCCCAGCGAGGCGAACACGCAGGCAATGCCCACCTGTGCGACCAGCGAGATGCCGGGGATTGCAACGACGACGGCCGCGGCCGCGAGGCCAAGCCCGCCATGCAGTATTGCGCGGCCAATGACCTGGCGCGGCTTGAGGGGTGCATCGGACACCAGCATCTTTCCGATGCCGATGAGCGCCCCTACGGCACCGAGAGTGCCGAGGAGCGTCAGTTCGTCTTTGGTCAAGTTTTCCTTTGAGTTAGACAGCGTTGTAGTAGTTGAAGTTGGCGATGGCGTAGACCGTTACGGACGAGACGCCGTCGGAGATGGTGCAGCCGACAGTCACTGAGCCAGCTGCATTCAGCGTTGCGGTGGCGCTTACGGTGGCAGACGATCCGCTACCTGAGACAGAGGCGCCGGTAACGCCGGAGCTTCCAGCCACGAACCACGAGTAGCTGTAGTTTCCGTTTCCACCGCGCGCGCTTGCGGATGCGCTTGTGGACATGCCGCGCGTGCGCGGAGTTGAGGCAAGGCCGAGGTTGTAGCTGGTACTGGAAGCGCTCGCGGAGCCGGACACGGCCACGTAGGCGGTGAACACGGTCACCCAAGCGCCGCCCCACTTGAGGCGGATTGTGCTCGGGGTGATCCACTGTCCGCCCCACTTGAGGCGTACGGCGGAGGGCTGTCGCCAGCCTCCGCCCCACTTGAGGTTCCAGCCGCTCATTTACGGCTGAATCCAGAGGACACCATCGGAGCCGCCTGGGTCTGAAGTGGAGACAACTACCTCCGCCATCTGACGCCACGGCTGCCATGTGCCGCCTGCTTTGTGGCGTTTGTAGCGGCGCGGAGGAAACTCGGTAAACGAAACGACCTCTTGCTGAATCCAGTCTCCGTTGTGGACTGATACGTATCCAAGCCACCACGACGAGTTGTCGGGAGAGTTCGTCGAACCGGTAGCCATCCACACACCAGCCGTGACTGCCTGACTGTTCCAGTCCGAATGCTGGATTGCGCCGGTACCGTAGTAGCCAGTGTTGCCTGTGTGCTTCACCTCGTTTGAGTTATAGGTGAATCTGGAACCATCCCACCCTAGCGCCCCACCAGTGCCAAACTGGAGGAAGCCGACGTTGCCGTTGGTGGTGCTCTGAATAGCCGCTGTGTGGCCCTTACCCACGTCTACCAGCCGCGCGTCATCTCCCACTTGAACGAATGCGCCGTTACCTGATCCGCCTGCGATGAGGTTCGGTGCGGTGACGTTGCCGGTAAAGGAAGCTCCGGCCAGATCGGCTTTGGTTGCTGGGTTGAAGTTTCCGCCATGCCATACGGCCTGCGCATTGAACAGGAAGTTCGAGCCGCGGAAGCGGAGGGTGTCGAAGGCCGTGTTGCTGGGGGTGACCGCATCGATGGTCACGTTTCCATCGTCATTGCGGATAAGGAGGCGATTCTTCGTGTGGGCGTAGCTCAGCCCGGTATCTCCGCCCAGGCCGACCGTTCCTGTGAACGAGGCGCCCGCCAAGCTAGCCTTAGTGTTGAGTGCCGCTTGCTGTGCACTGGACACCGGCTTGCTGGTGTCGCTCGTGTTGTCCACGTTCGATAGCCCGACATCACCCTTGGTGTGCGTATGGGAACTTGGAGGAAATGTCGGGGGAATCCCGGAGAGGTCACTGGTCCATGCGGCCTTGTCCTTTGTCGCCATAGCGCCCAGTCCGCCAATGTCGCCGGAGGTGAGCGCGACAGCTCCTTGCTTGCCGGCTACGGAAGTGACCTGCTCGGTGTTGTCGATCTTGTCCCACGCCGATCCGTCGTAGACGATCTGGTCGCCGACGTTGTAGTTTTCGTCGGCTACTCGGCCGGCTACGCCTACTTTCCAGAAGTGACCCTTGACCGGCACTTGCGGGAAGCTCCCAGTGCTCGCATCCCAGCTCCCCATGTACACCAAGGAGCCGAGGACGGATGCCTGCGCCTGCGCTGCCCAGTGGCGTGCGCTGTATTCGCCGTCCTCGACAGGGATGCCTGGCGCATTGGTCGCCCATGAGCGCGACTTGTCGGTCCAGCCTTCGGCGGACCTCACAGCAGCGTCGGCTTGGTCCACCAGGGCGGAAGCCGCGTTCTCGGATGCCAGCGCCTTGCTGCGACTATCTGCTGCACGGGTGGCGTACTGGTCCGCGTCGTTTGCGCTAGCGGCCGATGCGTTTGCGGATGCTGCGGATGCGCTTGCGTGAGTGGCGGATGCGTCGGCATAGCTTGCCGACGCGCTTGCTGTGTCAGCAGAGGCGGTCGCGCTTGAGGCCGCCGCTGCACTGTGGCTGCCCGCCTCTTGAGCGCTTTCCGCCGAAGTGTCAGCGCTAGCCGCAGCATCTTGAGAGGACGCCTGGGCGCTTTCGGCATATAGCCTTGCATTGTTGGCGAAGTCCGAAGCCTGCGAAACCGAGCCAGTCAGGTCGTTCACCAGCTCCGCAACGTCGGCGGACAGCTGCAGGAAGGACGGTAGGGTGTGATCGACGCCAACCCCGTCAGTGACTGTGACTTCGCCTGCGGGTTGAGTCAGTAACGCGATCATCTGGTTCTCGCGTCGATTCCAGCGATCGACCAACTCCGAGATTCGCTGGGCGAGCACGGAATTGGAAACGTAGCCTGGTGTATCTGCCATTTGGTCCTTGTTGATTAGCGGAGGCCGACTGCGTAGCCGGTAACCTCCACGAGTTGGAAGTTGCTGAAGCGGCTCCCTGAGTCAGAGAGCACGATTCTGTAGCTCTGTGCTGCGCTTGTCGGAGAGTCCATCACGAGGTAGTGGAAGGTCTCGACCTGGTTACTTCGTAGGTAGAGGTTCTTAATCTTTAAGTCGATCCATGCATTTCCCACCTGACGTTGCAGCTTCGCGTATGCGCTGCAGGGATCGCCGTAGCCGTTGTTGCATACCAGCTCAAGAATGAGCATGGGGGCGTGGCTTTCTCCAAGGAGCACGGGAGCCTCTAGTGCCAACACAGGCGTAGCACCTGCGGCACCCTGGATGACTCCGGACCAACTGTAGGTCGAGTAGCGCTGGAAGTTGCCGATGATGTTCGGTGCGGAGACCCGGCCCTTGAATCCGGCGTTGCCCGCGCGGTCCACCCAAAACACAGCGTTGTTCTCGTTCTTGTCGCCAGCGCCCACCCATACCGGCCATGTGCCAACGTTGGACAGCTCTACGCGAAACTCGGCAGCATTGAGGACGTTGCCGTTCTCGTCCAGCGTGTGCGTTTTGAAGGTGCCGCCGTTGATCGTGCCTGCGTTGGCTGTAATGGCGGCCAGGGAGTTCACCCGAAGCTTGTCAGCGGTGATCGAGCCATCGACGACGAGTTGGCCGGTGATGCCCACGGTGCTCAGACCACCCACGGTGCCCACCACAAAGGGGAACTTGCGAGCCGCATAGCCGATGCTCGGCGTGGTGATGGCGAAGCGATCCGACTGGACCACGAAGTCCGAGCCGGTCGGCGTCGCGCTCAGGGCCAAGCCGGCCACGATGGGGTTGTTGATGTCGCCGCCGTTGATCCGCAGGGACCACGTGGCACCCCACTTCTGGTCGTTGGCGGTCACGTAGGCGGTGTACTGCTGCTGCAGGGCCGCGAAGGTGCCGTTGGCGAAAGCCGTGACCGATTCTGCAGCGATGCTGCGCGCCTCAGCCGGGGTGGCCTTGGTGTTTATCTGGTTCTTCACTGCCGCCGCGACGGAAGTACCGCTCGCGCCGACCGGCCCGTACTGGGCAGCAAAGAGCTGGCGCCACTCGGTGCTCGCCTGCGCATCGTCGGCGACGACCTCAAGGGCCTGGCTGGCGGCTGCGAGTGCGTCGTCGTGTGAGGCTAAGCGGCCTTCCGTAGTGGTCACTCGCGACTCGACGCCATTGACGATCACCTCGATGCTGTCCACCGCCTGGGCAACGGCCGTGCCGGTCTCAGTGGTGATCTGGGCATGCAAGTCGGTGATGGACTGCACCCGCGCTTCTGTCTCGGTTGCGATGGCGCGATTGACCTGCGAGAACTGCGCGGCGATGTCGGCGTCACTGCGGGTGATTCGCGCAAGCAGCGTGGTGATCTGCTCAGCCGTCACCTTGTCGCCGTCTTCAATCAGCGCGATGCGTGTGGTGGCTTCGGAGATGCGGTCACCGTAGTCGCGCTTCGTGTCGAAGAACTCGTTGGAGCGCAGCAGCTCCTCCATGATGAGTTCGGCGTTGGCGTCGATTTCCGGGATGCGCTCCTGCAGTACTTGATAGGCCGGCGACTGGACCACCTGGTCGATGATCGTCTGGATGTCGGGGACGTTGCCACCGCCTCCTCCAGGAATGCCGCTGCCTGGTAGTCCATGGCCGTCCAGGCCGAACTCGCGCATCTCCTGGTTGATGTAGAGAAGCTGACGAACAGCTGTGTTGAGCTGGGTTGCAGGAAGCTGTGCGGCGTCCTGGAAGTGGACGGCTTGGTCGTCGATGGGGGTGATGCGACGGAGGAGGACGCTGTAAGGCGTCTCCAGGTATTCGGACTGCTCAGGAATCACGACGGTGGTGGAGTTGATCCACGTGCCGAGAATCGTTCGGGGGGAGGCGGGGTCGCCTACCAGCACCCGCACGTGCTCCCGCTTGAGGTAGGGGAACGTGCAGGCAAAGCGCAGCGGCCCTCCCTCGTAGCTGTATGCCACGAAGGAGAGGCCGCGACTCATTTCAATCATTCAGTGTCCAAGCCAAAGAGGGATTTTGCGGTCCATGCGTTCTTGTCGTCCTCGCGCTCCTCGCGGCGTGCGGCAGACTCTTCCGTCCCGTCGCCGAGCCAGCCGCGCTCCTCAGCCTCCTTGAGAGCCATGCGTTGGATGTTCTGCCAGCCCGTGAGATTGGAGAACCACAGGAGCTTCGCGGCGTTCTCCAGCTCTTTTCGCGTCACTTCGCGGTCGTCGCGGAGCGCCTGCGCTGGCAGCGAAGCCGCAGCCACCAGCTTGTTTGCGAAGTCCACGACCGGGATACCGCCCACGACGTTCGTAGACAGGCCCGTAGATCGGGCGTTGGCGAATACCGGGTCTTCCCCCATGAGGGGCAGGGCGGTGTCAACAAGGGGCTGCACGATGCCGCCCCACGACGACTGCGATACTGCAGCTGCGGCGAAGTTCTTGTAGGTCATCAGCTCCTTCCGCTTCTCGGGATCGTCCATCGTGTTGAGGTAGGTACGTGCGGCCCACTGCAGCCCCGCGATGGAGCCGGACAGCATGACCATCTGGTACGTGTGCCAGTCCTGCCAGTGATAGGCAGAGTTCAGGAGGTGACGTTCGTAGCTGTAGGCCATGAAGGACCGGAACTGTGTCACCAGCTTTCCGCCTGCCGAGTGCATCAGCATGATGGAATCGCTGGCGTCGCCCTCCAGAACTTGCTGGCGCGTAACGCGGTACATGAAAGCGGCGATTCGCTCGCGGTCTGCCAGACCCAAGGTTGCCTCGGTGATGTCCTCGACCTTCTTGATGCCCTTGAGGGACGCGAACAGTGTGTCTTGCGTATCCTGGTCGAGGCCGTAGGAGCGCAACCGGCGCACCATGCCCTTCGAGAGCGGGCGTGCGTCGTTGGATAGCTGAAGCAGCTTCATCAGCGTGGCTCGGCCCGCGATGCGCTGCAGGGCCGTGTTCATCGGTGCCATGCCCGACATGACGCTGGTGAATCGCTGCGCCGTCATTGTCGTGTTCTCCATTGCCCGGCCGAAGCGGCTGTCGCCGTAGACGGAGGGCATGAAGGCGTCATCCTCCACGCGGAGGAAGGGCGGGTTCCGCAGATGCTCGGTGCCGGTCGCGATGAGGTCCTCAATGAAGCGAGCCTCGCCGGACTTGAGTTGTCCGTCCGCACCGCGGCGTAGGAAGTCCCCGATGAATGTGATCGACTTAGCGGTGTTCAGTAGCCCGGCGTGTGCGACAACTGGCCCCAGCTCAGTGAAGAGCGTGAAGCCGACTTGGTTCATCACCCGTAGGAACTGCGTGTCCCGGAGGGCACGCGACCAGCGCGAGAACGTGCTGTGCGGATTCTCTTCGGTAGTCCGGCCCATCACCGACTTGACGCCGATGTCGAGCATGCGGAGCGTGGTCTCGGGGTTGTCCCCGGCCTTGACTGCCTCCGTGCGTAGTAAGCCCTTCAGCGCATCCAGCTCCGCTTTGTTGCGGACGCCGCCCTTCTCGGCCAATGCCGACCAGCCGACCACCTCGCGGATGTGCGAGGAGATGACACGCGTGGCGTCGCTGTCGAGGAAGTCCGTGACCTTGAGGGTCACGTCGTCGCCGAAGCGGTTCTTGAATGCCATCTGCGTGTTTGGGTCGAAGCGGATGCGCTTCTTCGCGGCGCCGACCTTAGCGCCTTCCTGCATCTGCGCGGTGTAACGGCCCAGGACCGAAGCGATCTTCTCGGCACTCGCGCCAGCATCCCGCAGGGCCTCGGTCAGCTCTTCCACTGATTCGGTGTTGAGCGGCCGCAGGGGCGCGGAGGTTTCGCCGGTCACAAGCTGCGAGCCGCGTTTGATGAGGGCGCGCGCATACAGCTCTGCCAGCTCCTCGTCTACGCCGCCGTCGTCGGCCAAAGCCTTGGCCTGCCTCTTGGCGTGCAGCGTCTTCTGCTCGTGCTCCAGCGCGTCCTTCAGGCCGGCTTTGGCATTGTCCAGGCGCTCGTCGTGGCG
Source organism: Xanthomonas sp. DAR 34887 (assembly GCF_041245805.1). Classification (NCBI taxonomy): domain Bacteria; kingdom Pseudomonadati; phylum Pseudomonadota; class Gammaproteobacteria; order Lysobacterales; family Lysobacteraceae; genus Xanthomonas; species Xanthomonas tesorieronis. The sequence continues at coordinate 3,940,571 of NZ_CP162490.1, read as the reverse complement.
CTGTAGCTTGCGTGTGGCGTCTTCAATGCGGCGCTGGGCAGCCTTGCGGCGACGCTCGCCCATCTTGCCGGGCATGTCCTTCAGGGCGTCCATTGCCTCTTCGGCGGACCGGACGGCCGCCTGGCGGTCCGCGGTCAGCGCGCCCAAGTCGTCTGCCTTCTCGCGCGCACGAAGCGCACGGTCCGAAGTCCCTTCGTAGTCGCCGGCAATTTCGTCGAACTTCTCCAGCTTGCTCGCGTCGCCGTTCTTCCGCATGTCGGCGATGATGGCCTGCTTATACAGCTCAACGCCCTGGTCTTCGCTCAGCCCCAGCTCTCCGAAGATGCGCTGGTACGCCTGCTTGGACTGGACCTGGGGGAAGTAGTCGAGGTTCTTGCTGCCGTGCTCCAGTACACCCGAGCGGACGCCGAGGTCGAACGTGGCGTCCAGCACAGGACGCAACGCGCTCGCTGCCTGGGTCACGGTTGGGTCGTCCGATTTTACGCCGCGGAGCGCGTCGGCCACCTTGCGGGACCACTCCATCTCGCCGCCGCGATCCCAGCGGGACAGGCCATTCGCCTTGCGGGCCTCAGTCCACGCCGCCTGGTAGCCGCGGTGCATCTGCGTCTCCAGGACCGAGCGGTTCAGCGCCGCGTACTCGCCGGCTGACTGCTTCACCGCGAGGTTTCGGTCGGTGTAGCCGACGCCATCTCGGAATAGCCAGCGGGATACGCCGCGTGCGGTCGAGTCCTTTAGATTGCCCATCTTGGCTGCCAGCGAGAGGCGGGCAGGAGCGAAGGCCGGCCGAATGCCCGCCTCGTCCACGCCCCGCGCGCGGTGCTCTTCCATTGCGTCAGAGAGATTGCGCTCGGAGATGCCCGGCACCGGGTTGTCTGCGATGCCGTCCACCTTGGCTGCGCCCATGCTCTGCGCTGAGCCGGTGATGTCGCGGCGCGCTAGATCCATCACCTTCTCAGGGTGTGCCCACTTCTCACCGCGATGTGCGCCGAGTGCGCCGCCGAGTACGAAGCCCGAGGCAGCCGAGAGGGCCACATCCGCGCCAGTGACCTCCGCGTCGAATTGTGAGTTTCCCAGCTCCATGACGGCGTTGGTACCGGCTGCGACCAAGCCTGCGCGAACGGCGTTTGCCATGCGCCCCGCGCGTGCGGCGCGAGAGAGGCCGCCGGTAGCAGCATCGGCCGCGAAGGCCACTGGGTCAGTGAAGCCTGCGGCCAGGTTCGCCGCCACGCCGAACTGGGACTGAGTTTCCTTCACCATCTCGTTTTGGAGGGCGAATTCTCGCAGCAGCTCGTAGTGCTCCTGTGATGTCGCGCGGCCGAAGAGTTCCCACTGACCAGGCGAGATGCCGTATGTCGCCATCTCTTCTTGGAAGTCGTCTGGAAGTTTCCAGTCCGGGTCGTACTTGGCGATATGATCTTCTTGCCAGCCGCGATGGAGGAAGCCGATGCCACCCTTAACCTGGGCAGCGCCGACCAGCTCCCCGAATTCCGCGCCGTCGCGGCGCTCTTCAGCAACACGCTCGGCTTCTTTACGGCGCATGTAGCGGGCGACGTGGCCGCCCTCGTTGCGGATATCCGCTTCGGCGACGACTTCATTGATGTCGCGCTTTTCGGGTACAGCGAGGTCGAAGATGCTGGTCGGCATTCAGTTCCTAGTCCTTGAAGGTTGAGAGGTAGTCCAACAAGTCGGTGCTCGCAGGACGTTCGGCTTGGTTGAACTCCGGCGCCTTGTCCCCGAGTTTCTGCACAGACGGCTTGCGGGTCGGGTCGCCCTTGGCGGTGCGTTGGGCGACGGCCGCAGCTGGGTCTATGCCGAAGACGGTGTTCTTCGGCTTATGCTCTTGGTCAAAGCGCGCTTGCTTCTCAGCTTCGTCTCGCTGCCACTGCTGGACTCGGGCGGCGGTCTGCCTGGGATCGAACACGACCGGGCGCGGTACTTTGTCCTTGCTCATGATCGGCATGCCGTCAGAGCCTTGGTCGCCGCGCAGCAAAATGAACACATTGGGATCGTCCTGGGCCGGGGCTGCGTACACCTTGTCCACTGCAGTGGACGGAATGATCCCTTGGCGAACTGCCTCCTGGGCCGCGCGCTTCACGAAAAGATCAACGCCAGGCTCTGCGCCGGAGCGCATGCCGCCACGAGCAACCCATCGACCGTTGACCTTTGTCATATCGCCTTTGACACGTGCGAACGCTGCCGAAATTGCAACTTCAGGCGGTGCCATCGGATTGCGCATAGCGAGACGTGTGGCCTCATTCTGCACGCGGGCCTGCATCCACGGCGGTAGCGGAGTTCCGTCGGGCATCTCGTCGGTCTTCTTGAAGAACGCCGTCGCAGCGCGGCCGATGCGTGTGGATACCTCGCTGCGAACCGCTTTCTGTTCGGGCCGCTGGATCGCCGCCAAGGCTTCCTGGTCGCTCATCCCGAACGTCGCTCTGTTCTCGTGGTACTCCTGGAACAGGACAGCGTTGTCGTCTGACACGTAGCGGGCCGCAACGATGGGATCAACGTCGGCGATGGCTTTGTATGTGGCGTAGTTTTGCGTCAGGTTGCCGGCGGTGGTCCGTCCGATCAGGTCTTTTAGGGCAGGGATGACCACCCCGTACTTGGTGTATCTCGCGATCACTCCAGCCTGCGCCTTGGGGTCGCCGCTCTTGACGGCAGCGGTCCACTCAGCGCCCGCGGACTTCTCCAGTCGCGCGGTTTCCAGCGTCAGTCCGTTGCCGGCGTTGAGCGTGGCGATGACCTCGCGGTGGCGCGCGGCTTCCTTGGCTTCCTGCTCCAGGCGGCGAATGCCGGCCTGGTTCTGGTCGATCCAGTGGCGGACGAAGGAGAGACGGTCGGTGCCGACCAGGCCCAGGCGGCCTGCGGTGGCGTTGATCTTCGCGTCGGAAAGTCGCCCGTAACTGGCCGCCGCCTGATACTCCGACTCGAAGCTAGCCTGGATTGTGGCCTGTTTCTCTTCGTAAGCCTTGCGCTGGATCGCCGCGCCGGCCTTCGCTGCGGTGGTGAATTGGTCTGCCCAAGAGGAGCCATTTTTGTTCTTGCGATCCCATAGCGGGACGCTCTCGCCGTCGCTGGTCTGCTTCAGGGCCTCGGTGGCCGAGGTGACATCGACCTCGCCCGACTGGATCAGGTCCACATAGGCGGCCGAGATGATGTCGTCGGCGTCGTCGTGGTCGAGGTAGGCGAACTGCTCAGTGTTGAGCATCTCGCGGAACTTCGTGCGGCCTTCCGGCGAGCGGAGCGAACCATCCTGCACCCACGTGCGGGCCAGGCTCGTCATGTTCTCCGATTGGCGTTCCAGCAGTTCAGCGACCTCAGACTTCGCGTGGACCTGAAGGACCTGTTCGCGCATCTGCTGGATGGCGGGCTGGAGCTGCGCCATGACCTGGGGGTCTTGGAACTCCTTCTGCTTCAGCAGGCCGCCCATCGTTTGCTCGATGATCGGTTGCGGGTCGTCGCCAGGTTCCATCTGCGCAAGCTGCTTGGTCAGCGACAGGCGTGTTTCGGACAGTCTGTTGGCCGCTTCGGACACGTAGTAGCCGCGGCGGAATGCCGGGGTGTAGCTAGACAGCGCGTCTTTCGACTGCGCGGCAGTGCCCTCGACGGTCTCCTGCGTGCGCTTTGCCTGACCGGCGACGCTGTCCTCTCGGTTCTGCTGTACGGCGCGCTGCTGGACCACGCCGTTGGCGGCAGCGGACAGGCGCCCGAGCACGCTTGCAGTGACCTGCGAGACTGCCGAGTAGCTCTGTGCTTCGGCACCGCTCGTCTGGACCTGGTACTGCTCAGGTGCGGTCGCGCGGGTCTCGGCTACCGCGCGGCGTTGGATGCCACGCGAATTCGAACGGGGCATCAGGTGTCTCCTCGCTTCTTGATTTGGTAATTGCCGTAGGCGCTGGATGCACCACCCGCCAGCGACGTGGCGGCGCCGCCAATGGTCTCGGCCTTGTTCACGCGCGCGCGCGCCTGGGCGTCAATGCTCGCTGTCTCGACGCCGCGCTTGCGGTTGTCTTCGACTATCGCCACGTCGCGCCCGGCCTGGGCTTGGATGTCCGAGTCGATGGCCATAAGCGAGTTGCCGCCCACTGCCGCCTCTGCTGCCGATGCGCGCGCCGTTGCACGCAATGCGCGCATCTCGGCCATGCGGTTGTTGGTATCGACCTGGGCCTTCGAGTCGATCTGCTTCTGCTCGTTGTCCATCTGCTTCTGGATGGCCTTGGCCTGCTGCTTGCCCTGGTAGACAGCAGTGCCTGCGCCGATGATCGCCATTGCAATGGGGACCGAGAAGGTGCCGCCGTCACACATGGCCGGCCCTGTAGAAGTAGCGGAAGGGGACCTGCGAGGGGCCGTAGGGCAGCGGCTCGGAGAAGTTGAATCCCAGCGCGGCCAACCAGCGCTTCGACGGCTCATTCGAGTCGTCCACGAAGTTGTGCAGCACGGAGAACTCGTCACACCAGCCGTCCACAATCCGCTGCCCCTCGGTAAGCATGAGTCGCGGGATGGTGCTCAGGGCGTCGGTACCCAGCAGCCACACTGTGGCGCCTAGTCCGCCCGGATAGGAGACGCCGAAGATGCCCTCCGGGTGCCCATCCAGGACGATGCAGAACACGGCGTCTGCGTCATCGCATGAGCGCAGCAAAGCTTGATGTGGAGTGTCGCCGCACGCGGCGGCGACCTCCAGAACGTCGGCGTCCCGCATACGAGCGGCGACGCTCAGGATGTCCCCCGAGGTCGGCGGACGGTATTCGAGAACGGTCAAACGGTGCTCCTTGAAGAGAACAGTGCGCGGTACTGCGCGGATTGGAACCAGCACTGGAACGGCAGACGGTTTTTGATGACGATGCGGCAGTTGTCCGCTCGTGCTTGGACAGGAAACCGTCGCTCGCCGGAGTGGAACGTCGGGGTTCCGGTGCGGAACAAAGCGTCGCCTATAACCACACCAGTCATCAGGCCAGCGTTGGATGCCAGGTAGGACTGCGGGTCGCGCTCGCGGCCGCGGGTGATGACCTCAACCTCGAAGAACGCGGCGTCTTTGTATGCCACAGTTATGTCGCGGATCTGCAGGCGGCCGACCAGGACCGAGTTGTTCCTGCCGTCGCGCAGATAGGCCCGCGATGGCTCCACGGAGAAGTCGTAGTTCTGGCCCACAGCCAGGCGCCCCTCCGCCAGGTTGCCTTGAAAGCGGATGCCCATGCCGCCGTTGATGAGCGCGGCGCCCGTCATGTCCAGCAGCTCGCCCGGCTGCGCCCAGTCATCGGTCTTTGCGATGGTCAGGCCCGCTAGACTTGCGAGGGTGTACGGGAGGTTGATGTCGGTGTAGTTGCCGAAGGCGTAATAGCTCGGCTGCAGCACAGCCATGCGGTCCAGCAGGAACGAATACGCCTTTGCGAAGTCGCCGTCTTCCTGGATCAAGGACAGCGACAGCTTCAGCAGTTCGACGCCGCCGCCGGGCGACTGGGCCACGACGAACACGTCATCGGCGACCGCATGGATGTGGACTACACGGCCGACGCCGGAAATGTCCCAGCGCGACCAGGAGGACTGCGACTTCTCGTCGCCGGACCAGCGGACGAAGTACGCGTAGAGCTGCGATGGAGAATCGACAGGCGCGACCAGGAGGCAGTCGGCGCCGGGCACGGCGGCCATCGACCGGAGCTTGCCGGACACGAGCCGCGGTACGTGCGCAGTCACGTCAGCTGCGTCGCCCGTAATCGACACGTCGTTGACGAAGTATTCCCGGATCGCCGTGTAGGCACCCGAGTCGGACGCGAAGTACAGGGTGTCACCCAGCAGCTGCGGGCGCACGTAGAGCGAGCACTCGTAGTTGACCAGCTCGTTCACTGTTGGAGTCTTCGGGGTCAGCATCGGGTCGGCGGTCATCTGGAAGTTGGACCTGTCGCCAAACAGCAGGAGCGCCGATTGGTACGGCACGCCGAACTGAAGCTGCGCCACGCCGCGGGAGTTGACCGCGAAGTCCACGACATCGCTGTCGAGGAGCTGCTGGGTGGTGGTACGCCAGAAGTTGAACGGGTGATCAATCTCCGACATGCAACAGTTCTCCGTGGACAGCACGCCGAAGCGGCCGCGGTGGAAGAACACGTCGCGGATCTTCTCGTCCACGAAGCTCGGAGGACCGATGGTGGTGTCGTCACCTGCGAGGCGCTTGTCCCAATCCATCGGGCCGAAGCTGAAGACCAAGCCATCCCCGTGGGTCACATCGGGGATGCGCTTAAGCAGGTGCGGCATCGTGGTCTTGTCGAACGTGTTGAGCGCACCGGGACGGGCTATCTCTTGCCACACGCCCTTGCCGGCACGCTGGACGACGAAGTTGTCGGCGTTGTTGCCGTTGGCTCCCATGACTTCGTAGATGACCCCATTGGGGACCACAACGTTCTTTTCAGGCTTGGGTAGATCAGTGAAGACCTGGACGCTGCCGGTGATCCGACCAGGCGCCTTTTCAGCGCTCATCTTGACGGTGACCTGAGTGTTCACCACGAAGGTGGTGTCGGCCTGGGTGCAGGCGCGGAACACGGACCAAGGTTGCTTGTCTGTGGTCAGGTATGCGGCCGAGCCTTCAGCCATTAGCACGTCGTACTCGTAGCCGGTCTCGTGATCGAACACGCGGACTCTGCCATTTTCGACGACCACCAGGTACTGCTCAGCCTGGTCGCGGACGATAGAGTGGAAGTGCGCCATGTGATCGATGTCGTTGCCCAGGACCTTGAGAAACTGAGCTGCCGGGCGCTTGCCGGTGCCCATCGCGGCGTGGAGCCAGGCGTTGTGGGCATCGGCGACTTGTGTTGCGTTGCGGACGGATGCGTCTTGCTGGGAGACACCGCCCAAGAAGGACGGATAGGTTCCGGTTTCGAGACTCAAGTGCGGGTTGCGATGGCGGAGGTGTCGGTGTCGTCGTTGAGGAAGTTGGCGCCGGCTGCGAACTCGAAGTCGAAGGCTTCGTCCTTCAGGAGCGCGAGGGCGGCGTCCTCGTGGTCTTCGGTGAATCCGTTGAGGGACTCGCTGCCAAGCACGTTCTTCTGGAAGATGCGCGCCGCGCGGATGGCGATGTATCGGCGTACCGTCTCTGGCAGCAGCTCGTAGTCATAGAACCACACGACCTTGGCGGTCGGTGCAGCAGCGGCCTCGAACACGTCCGTCGCATTGGAAAGGTCGTAGAGGAAGCCGTTGCGGTGGGTGATGCGTGCGGCACCTCGGCCGGTCGGCCGGATGCTCAGAATTTGGTTGACCAGCAGAGCCTTGCCCTCAGTGTTGAGGACGAAGGTGTAGCTGTCGTCGGTATTGAACCACCAGGCGGCGCTTTGTACTTCGCGCGATACGCCGCGAAGGGTGCGGATGGCGATGGCAACGTCGGTGTTGCCCACGGCCTCCAGCTCGCTTACGGGCTGCTCACCGATCACGCCGAGCATCTCGTTAACGGCGTCAAGCTCGGTGGTAGGGGTCAGGTCCATGCGGTTCTCAGGAAGTGAAAAAAAACCGGAGGCCCCTGTTGAGAGGCCCCCGGTTGGTGGTCGATTACTTGGTGGACAGCTCGACAGCGCCGTCGCCACGCAGTTCACCGTGGCCCAGCGCGTACTTCGACAGCATCAGGGTGCCCTGCTTGTTGCCCTGGTACACGTCCTCGACAGACAGGCCCAGGAGCTGCAGGGTTCCGACCGCCGAGCGGTGGAAGATGACGCCAGCAGTGCCGCTGTAGTCGCCGCGGTACTTGGCCTGCAGCGAAGCATCGGCGGTCTCGTCGGTCCCCGGCAGAGCGTTGACCTTCAGCAGCGGGATACGAGCGATCGATGCGATCACGGCATCGTTGTAGCTGCCCTTCGACTCGGTGTTGATGTCCCGGTCGATCAGGTCCTTGTTCTCCGTCAACAAGTAGTACTGGGCCGGGCGCAGCGCGCCAGTGAACTCGGCGCTGTTCTCGCTCACGCCCTTCTCGTCGAAGTTCTGGCGAGCCGCACGGAACGCCTTGGCGATCACGACCGGGTCGGTCAGCATCGCGGCGTTGACGATACGCAGGCCGCCTGGCTGGCCGTCAACCACCGACTCGGTGATCCGGGCTGCACGGATGGCGCAACGCAGCTCGTTCTTCATGCGCTGCAGTGCAAGCTCGGCGCCCTGCAAACGGGTGTACTCGCCGCGCACATCGAAGTGATTCATGGCCTCGTCGATGTTGGCGATGAATACGTCGGAGATAAGCATCGGGTCGAGCGTCAGGATGCGCTCGTTGTGGTCCACGGTCGAGCCGAGGATGTCGGTGCCCGGCACGTGGTAGCGCGAGCCGACCTTGCCGATTGCCGGGAACGATGCGGACTTGCCGGCCTGGATCGTGCGCGTCATAACGCGACCCTCCAGCTTGTAGTTTTCCACGAACGAGGAATCGACCTCGGCGGTGTAGTTCTTGACGAACAACGCCCATTCGTCGCCCTGCTTGTTGATCTGACCCAGGCGGCTCGGGATGGAATCGGTCATTTAGTTTCCTTTGGGAATAGGTGTGCGCCGCCCTGGTCATTGACGAGGGCGGCGCGAAATGGGTTTGGGGCGGATCAGTAGAGGCTGGAGACGCGCAGGCGAGCCATGTGGGCGTCGCGGTACGCTGGGTCGGTGCGGTACTTCGGGTTGCGGATCGCTTCCTGTACTTCAGCGCGAGAGGCGTAGGGCTTGACGCCATCGGCTGCGCCAGCCTTGCCGGTCAGCAGGGTAGGGGTGCCCTGCTTCGCTTGCGCGGCCAGGCCGGCGACTGCCAGCTTGGCACGGGCGGCGTCGCCCGATGTCACTGCTGAATTGAAGGCGTCGATGTCGGCGTCCTCAAGATTCTTACCGGCCCACTGCAGAAGCTTGGTGTAACCGTCCTTGCCCCCAGCGGGGGCGAAGATGCTTGCCTCGTAGGTGGCCTGTCGAGCCTTCAGACCGTCCAGGTAGACCTCGACGAGGTCCTTCTGGAAGCCGGCCTTCTCCAGGGACGCGAAGCTCTCCGCGGAGATGGTGCCGGTCTCGGCGAACTCCTTGGTGAACACGGTCTGATCCAGGCCGGCGGCCTTCAGTGCGTCGGCAGCGGCTTCGTCGGTGGTGGCCGATTCGTCGCCCTTGTCTTCGGCACCTGCGGATGCCTCTTCTTCCTTCTTCGCGGTCAGGCCGGAATTGCCGGTCGGCTCGACCTGCGTGGCCTTGAGTGCGGCGTGGGCAGCGACCAGCTCCTCGACGGAGGAGTAGCCCCCGAACTGATTTGCGGTCCCGGTCTGCTCGCCCGCGCCGGACATGGCGTCTTGGCCTTCGGTTACAGCGTCGGTCACTTGGCGGCCCCCACGGCGTTGTAGTGAATGGTGCCGTCAACGAATTCGGTCACCACGACGGCGCCCTTGCGGGTCACCACGGGGAACGACTTGCGCTTCGGGTTCTCTTTCGGCGCTTCAGGTGCAACGGCCGGAGCCGTGTTGGTTTCAACCGCCGGTGCCTCGGAGGCAACGGTAGTGGTCGCCACGTCTGCGGCTGCGGGCGCGGTCTTTGCTTTCGGCATTACTGCTCCATATTCGGAGGCCCGCCTGCCATCGCTCCGTTCACCATGTTCGGTGCGGCGCGCACAGCGGCCTCTTGCATTGCGGATGCCTGGTCGTTCTGCTGGACCGTCTCGGGGTCATGGACCAGGCCCTTGGTGGAAATGTCAGCGGCTGCGCCCAGGCGGGACAGCCATTCGCCCCAGTCGATACGCCGGCCTGCTTCCGATTCGCCCATTACGCCTTTGGCGGTCTCGCCAAATTCGACTAGCTTCTGGAAGTCGTGGCCGCGGCCGAGTGCGGCAACGCCTACGGTGATGCGCGGTTTGATGAGTCCGTCTGGCAGTTCAGGGATTGCCCCGTTCTTCTGCAGGCGGAACAAGATGCGGCGCACCAGGGGGTGCATCAGTTCTGGACCGAGGATCGAGTAGACGCCCGCTCGGTTGTCTTCGAGAACACGGGCGAGATACTGAATCTCTTCTCGGGTCACTCGGTCGCCGCTCCGCTGGATAGCGGTGCCCACGCCGAACACCAGCTCCAGGTTGCGGGCGGTGCTGTCGGCTTCGCTGCGGACGAATGAGAGGTCCTGCAGCTTGTTCTCCAGGCCCAGCAGGGACACGTCGTTCTTGTCGCCGCGGACGAATGCGCCAGACTCAGCCTTGGTTAGCTGTTCCGGCTTCATCGGAGAGGTAGGTTTCAGGAAGAAGAGTATCTTCGCTGCTGCTGCAGCGCCCTTGCGGAGCGCCTTTCGGAGCGCCTCAAGAGTTTCGAACTCGCCGCGGTAGTCTTCGATCAGGCCGCGGCCGTAGTCTTCAGAGGTCGGTCGGGGGATCGATAGCGGAATCCACGGCGGAGCGTCGATTGGATACGTGCCATCGGAGCCGGTGATGATTTCACCCTCGACCTCTTGGTAGCACAGCCAGTTCTCGTTGTTCTCGTCGCGGTACACACGGGTGTAAAGCTCGGTGTCCTCCGACAGCTTCTTCTGCCGCTCGGTCTCTGACAGCTTGCCCAGGATCGACTCACGGACTTCTGCCGGCAGTAGCTGCACGGCGATCATGTCGATGGTGACGATTTCCAGGACGTTGCCCAAGCCATCGCGGTCCGCGACGTAGGAGGTCAACGGGTAGAGCTTGCCGGGGCCTTCGTCGGGCACATACAGCAGCCAGTTGCCGATCACGGCGGAGTGCTTGAAGCCCTCCGCCAAGACCGAGCGAAGCTGTGCGCCGGCTTCGATTTCGTCCATCACGGCGCGCTCGATTTCCGAGAGCGCCGATTCAAGTTCCCCCTTCTGGATGCCGGCTTCTTGCATGAGCTTGTCCGATTCGGACAGGTCAGGCTTCAGGGTGAACGGTGTGATGTTGGGCGGCAGGACGGCCAGCAGCAGCGCATTGGCTACGGCGTTGGTGCATCGGGCACCTGTGCCCTGCACGGGCGTGGTAAAGGTCTGTGACTTCTGCTTGGGGTCAACGAAAAGGGACGGGATGGTGACTTTGGCGCACGCTTTGGCGCGGGTCTCGGCGTCGTTTCGGTTGGTCTTGAGCGTGTCGTAGCGTTCCTTTGCGGAAACGGCGATCTTGGCGGCGTCAGCCACGCGGAATGGTCAGTCCTTGGTAGAGCTGGGAGTTCAGGTCGGTGCGCAGGCCGGACTTCTTCCGGGCTTGAGCCGACTGCGAGGCTCCAGCGCCGTCACGTGCCGTGACCAGGATGTCCGGAGTCTCCGTCTTGGTCTCCTTCACCTTGGGGGAGCTGCACATCAGCGGCCGCCTCGGGCGTCTTCGTGTTCCTGCTCGCGCGCGGCCAGCAGTCGGAGGATCAGGCGCCGTTCGCCCGACTTGAGCAGGAACTCCTCGCGGGGAAGTTCCGGGTCGAACACGACCTCGGGGTAGACGCGCGCCAGTTCGTCTATCAGCTCGTCGGCGGTTAGCGGGATATTCATGGGTTCTCTTGGTGAACTTGATGGACACTAAAATTGGGAAAACCCGTGGGTTTTCCCTCTAGAGGCAGGGTTAATTCGCCAAGCCGAGCGCGTAGATTTCGAGGTCTCGCAGCGATCCGTCGTTGGGGATTACGCTGTCCACGCAACCAGATGCCAGCGGCCTCTCGCTGGAGTGCGTAGTAACTGCAGCCACGTCAGGGCGCTCCACCACGACCACTTCGCCTCCCATACCCCGGACCAGCATCGCCTCGTTCTCAAAGCGGATATCGGGGATCACCACGCCCGTTGCGCCAGCGGCATCGGCCGCTTCGATCCGGCGACGAGCCACCTTGAGCCACAGGTCCCGGTCGATCATGTCGCGACCCCACTCTGTGCCTACGGTCTGCATCAAGCGACGCGGGGAGGTCCCGCCCAGCCACTGCAGCGGGGCTTCTTTCATAGGACCTGCGGTCAGCTCATCCATGCTTAGGCCGGTGATATCCGAGACGAAGCGGCGCAGCGGATCTGCGAGCGCAACGCGCACGAATCCATGGTTCGCTACCAGGTATCCGGCGAGAGTGTCTTTGCCGGAACCTGCCTTGCCCGCTATCCCGATGATCTTCATACGGCCCACTCTGGGAAACAGCGCGAGTTGGCGGTCGGACATCAGGTGAGCTTCTGCAGCAGGCGGTAGACGAGGCAGATGACTCCGACCCAGAAGCCCGCGGTTAGCGTGATGCCGATGGCGTAAAGGGCGAAATAAGCTGCGAGTAGGCGCTTCACGAGAGCCACCCCGCAAGCAGCCAGCACACGGCCAACGCCGCGGCTGCGTCGAGCCAGTTCAGGCGGAGATAGTCCGCCATCCACGGACGGCGGCGGACGGCCAAAATGGTCGCCCCCCAGGCCACTGTGTTGAACGAGAGGACCAGCCACGACAGGCCGGTCAAGAACAGGATCAGGGTTGCCATAATTTCACCTTGTTGGTTTTGTAGTTGATGTCGCCGTGACGCAGGATTCGCGCGAGGCGTGCTTGAACTAGAGCGGCGTCGGCCGTCAGTTCCTTCTTCTCGTAGACCGTCACGATGGCCTTCCAGAGCGCCTGCAGGTGCTCTTGGGGGGAGCACTCGCGGTACTCCTCGTGGACCGGCATGAGGGCCTCGTCAGCACGCTTGGCGCCGATGCCCGGACAGCCGGGGTAGTTGTCGGTCGTGTCGCCCATGAGGGTCTGCTTCATCCAGAACAGATCCGCGTCGTGCTGCGAAATAGTCCGCACGCCGAGGTCGGGCTTGTTCGGGTTGTAGAGCCGACAGGGAATCGTCTGCAGGTCCTTGTCGATCGACACGACGATGCGGGGGCCGGGGCACCGCTTCGGTGCCGGATGGGTCGCCAGGGTGCCGAGGATGTCGTCGCCCTCCAGGGCGTAACGCTTGACGATTTTGTCGGCGAACTCTTCGTGGATGAACTCGTCCAGGGCATGCCACAGAACAGGCTTAGTCTTTTGGTGGCGGGCTTGCTTGTACGTTGGGTCAACGTCTTTGCGGAAGTTGTGCTCAGGGCACGAAAGCGGGAGCACGTAGTCGCTGGCCTTGAACTTCTCGACCAGCTCGGCGATGTACTCGGCTACTTCGACCTTCGCCTTCTCAGGCTGATAGACCTCCATTGTTTCGCCGTCGCCATCCCAGTCGATGGACTTCGTGTTTTTGAAGGCCATGTAGTAGCGAAGCACGTCGGCGTCGATCAGGAGGATCGGCCGGGCACGGATCACCGCTGGCCCTCAAGTGTCAGGGCCAGGCCGCCCTCCAAGTACCCGACGACGACAGGCGGCGGACAGTCGGCGATGTTTGCCCATGCCTCGGCGACCGCGTCTTGCCCAGCGCGCTCAAGGTCCGACCATGTCTGGATGGAGAATGCATCGGAGTGGAAGAGGAAGGCGCTCTTACCAGGAAAACTGCACACCGCAGTGAATAAGAGTAGCCGCTCCCTCACGCCAAGTCCTCGTGGACCGCCACGACACAGCGGCGGCCTACCTGGCGGATGACGTAGGTATGGACCTTGGCGATCACCCGCTCCGGCGCCGTCGAATTCGACGCGCAGAGGCCCAGTTCGGGGGACTCCGCAACGCGGAAGGTGCCCATGTACTCGGCGATGTGGCGCTTCTCGCCGTCGGCGGGGCCGCCCACGAAGTGGACGAGGGTTGTCTTGCTGCTCATCGCTTGCCCTCCTGGAGGCGCTTGATGGATTCCTTGTCGGCGTTGCAGCGCGCAAGGGCATCCTCGGCGTTGCCGCCGAAGTGGTAGAGGTCGTAGGTGGTGGATGCGGGATCGGCCATCACCGCGTCGAGAGACGCGTGTTCGCCGTCAATGACGCACGGCTGGAGGTACGGCTCGATCAGCGAAGTGGGCGTTGCGCAGCTCGTCAGGAATGCGCTGGTGCAGATAGCCAGCGACAACAGGCGTTTCATTGGATGCGGTCTCCACGGAACGATTCACGGCGGCGCGTGAGTCACGGATTGATTTGTCGAGGGAGGCGCGGAGGACGGCCTCCTTCTGGAGTGCATCCACCGACTTCTTGAGGTCTTCGTATTCGCGTGCGGTCCCCTCAAGGGAGGTGACGCGCTCCGTCATGGAGCGGTAGGACCACACGGCGTACCCGCCAGCGCCGAGCGCGACGAGTAACAGCAGGCCGGCGAGGGCCTGGAGTAGTAGCTTCGGGTTCACTTGGGGGCGTTGCTCAGGTGTTCTCCTGGTAGAAACAAGCCACCTGCAATAGCTCTGCTGGTGTGGCGTCGGACTTGATCTGGTTGGCCCGGCTAGAGATGACGCGGACATTGCCGCGCACGTATCCAAGCTCAGGCGTGATGCGATCCAGGGTGGGGGAGTTCGGCCCCTGCGCTCGCCGACCGGAAGCCCGGTACAGCGGAATGCCCAGGGCGGGGCAGAAGCGGGGGACATTGATGTCCTCGACGATCAGGTCGAAGGGGAGGCCGCGCTTCTGCGCCCGCCGCCTAGCGCAGCGCAAGAGAACACCCGCTGGATCGTAGGTGCGTCGTTTCGTCAGTGGGTTTCTGCCCAGTTGTTGCCGATCTTGTACTCGCCATCGAGTGGGCAGCGGAAACCGAAGTAGTCACCTGCAGCACGGATGGAGGCTACGGCGGTCTGCCCCACGAAATCGGCCTTGTCCTCGTCCACCTCGATCTGCCACTCGTCGTGGATGTTGCCGACGAACTCGTAGTGCACGCCCGGAACCATGCCGGCTTCCTGCAGTCGCGTGTCGAGGATGTGGAGGGCCTTCTTCATGACCAGGGCACCGGCTGACTGCAGCAGCGTGTTCAGTGCTGCGTGGTCGCTGCGGATGTGCAGCTTTCGGCCGTCGAGGCCGATCAGGTAGCCCTTGGTCTTGGCCCGCTTCTTGACACCCTTCACCAGCTTGGCGAGCGCCGGCAGTCCTTCCAGGAACTTCTGCTTCAGCTCCTTGCCGGCCTTGCGGCCTTTGCCGATGATCGACCCAATCTTTTCGTCGCCCGCCCCGTAGAGGAAGGCGTAGATGAAGGTCTTGGCGTTGTCACGCGTGGGCAGTCCAGCCGCGTTCTGATTGACCGCGTGGATGTCGCCTTCCAGCAGCACCCTTGCGTAGGCGCCGTCGTCGAATGCGGCCATGAAGTGAGCCAGGCAGCGCAACTCCAGGCCCGATGCGTCGGCGCCCACCAACTTCTTGCCCTTCGGCACATGGAACAGCTCGCGGCACTCATAGCCCCAGCCGCCTGGCTCGCCGAACAGGATGCCGTCTTTGCTCTTCTGGACCTTCGGGACCTGGGCCATGTTCGGGCCGGAGTGCGTCATGCGTCCGGTGACCGCAGCGTTCTGGTTTACTCGGCCGTGTATGCGGCCATCCTGCTTGACCTGTGCGATCCATGCTTCGGACTTCTTTTGAGACTTGCTTGGGGTGCCGTCCTTCTTGAGCTTCGGCGGCGGCTCGGCCAGCTGCCCTGCGCGCTTCGTTACTGTGAGGTAGCGCAGCAACATGGGAATCTCTGGGTACTTGAGGTGCCCGAGCGTTTCTTCGTCGATCTTCGGCCGGCCCTCTGGCGTGAACACCATAGGCTTCCAGCCGTGCAACGCTTTTAGGCGCTTCGCGATGTGGTCGCGTGAGCCTGCGTTGAACACGAACGACTTGAACTTCTCCTGTGGCACACCTTTGACGTAGCCGAGCTTTGCGTTGTTGACTTTCGGGACGAACATGCCAAGGCTTTCACGCCAAGGCTGGAACACCCGCGACAGCTCGTCGGTGAGCCGCGCCTTGCTGGTGAGGAACTCGCGCTGCAGCTTGTCGGCCTTCTTCTGGTCGAACAGGAACCCATAGGCGGTCTGGCGCTGGAGGATCGGCGCGATGGCGTGCTCCAGATCAATCGCTTCTTGCGACAGTCCCTTGGTCATCTGCAGGGCAAAGAGCTTCTGCGTGACGCGCACGTCTTGGTCGCAGTAGTCGTCCATCTCTTGGTTCCAGGCCGCCCACGGGTCGAGACCCTTGGCCTTCATGGACGCGGAGTAGTCGCCCTTCCATTCACCGAGGCGGTAGCCCCAGGCTTCCAGCGAGTGCCGGCCGATGAACTGGCCGGGCAGCTTGCCGGGGTTCTTCTTGGCTGCATTGAAGTCTCGGTCGCGAAGATCCGGCCATAGCAGGGTGGACAGCAGCATCGTGTCCAGCGCTCGTTTGACCTTGAAGCCTGGATAGAGCTTCTGGATGGCCGGGATGTCGAAGTTGATGATGTTGTGGCCGATCACCACCTCCGCTTCTTCCAGCAGCTTTAACGCTTGCTCGATAGTCAGCTCGCCGTTTACGCGGTTGGCTGACAACACCTCGCCCACCGGCACACCCTCCGGAGTTACTTCTTGGAGGGAGATGCAGTGGATCGTGTTGAGTTCGTCGAGTAGCCCGTTGGTTTCGTTGTCAAATACCAGCCAGGCCATCGGAGCCGATACCTCGCGCTGCTTTGGGGTAGCTCTTCAGCAGTTGCTTGATGCGCTCAAAACACGGCAGCGGAACGTCGACCGGTCGGTGAGACAGGTCTTCGTCGAGACCCAGGTCCAGGCGGTAGCCGTATCCCTTGTAGCGTTGCATCCGGGCGTAGGTGCGTTCGTCGCCGTTGTTGTTCATGACGACTAGGCGCTTGGCTTTGGCGTCGGATGCGGCGTCAGGGTGCTCAGAGGAGAGGGGGACGAGACCTTCCAACCAGGCCGCGAACATGCAGCAGCGGAAGTCGAAGGAATCTCGGTGGCCTTGCGGCGTGTCGAAGTGGAAGCCGACCAAGTTGAACAGACGGCCGGTGCTCAGGTCATGGAACTGCGAGGTCCCCGGAGGAGCCACCAGCTCCATGTAGCGGTCACCCTGCTGCGAGAACGCAGCGAAGGCGATCAGGTAGTCCTGGTATGACCGGAAGAACAGGTCGTAGTCCTTCGCGTCGGTGCCATCGTAGTACGAACGAAGGGCGCCCCCACCGAGGATGGCGACGCCCCGCGCCGCATCCGGGATGTCCAGGAAGATGCCCGCGATGTAGGCGCCGTAGGTCATTCGATGATGCCCGAGATGCGCGTGGCGACGCGTCGCGCGCGGCCCGCGTGGATGCGGCACTTCACGGCCGACTGGACCAGCGCCGCCGCTTTCTTCTCGGCGAGGGCGGCACGGTCCTGCAACTTGCGTTCGGCGGCGTCCAGCTTGCCCAGGGTGCGGTCCAGGTCAGCGACGATGGCGTCCACGCTCGGAGCCGGCGTCAGGAAGGCGTGCAGGGCGAGGCAGATGTTCTTGAAGCTCATTCGGGTATTTCCTCAACGTGGATATGGACGCGCACTCGCCGTGCCGGCTTCCCGTATCGGGAGACCGCCGTGGCGCGCGTCTTGGGGAGTTCAAGCGGGAACGCCATGCTCGCTGCGAGTGCAGCCGAGGCGTCGTGTGGGATGTAGCCGTCGTGGCTGCGGAGCGGCTCAGTAGGGAGAGCCGGACTCGTCGCCGAAGTTGCTGCCGTCATCATCGTCCTCATACGGATCGGTGGTCGGGACCAGGCGGCCCGTCTGCTCGTCGTATGCGAGGTAGATGCACTTGCCCGTGGCCTGGCCGGTGTAGCGGTCCTTCAGGACACGTAGGGTGGTTGTGGTGCGAATGCGTTCGTTGCCGGCCTGCTGATCGCGTTCCAAGCCGAACATGAAGTGCGACCAGAAGCCGATGGCGCGGCTTCCCTTGAACTGACGGATGGTCACGCGCCCGCCTTCCTCGTGCGGCGAACCCTTCTCGGGCGTCGTCAAGTGCGAGATGAAGTAGATGCAGACGTTGAGTTCCATCGCCAGTTTCGCCAGCGCGGCCATCACCTGTTCCAGGACCTTCTTCTCGTCCTCGGCGTCGGCCGCCAGGGCCGTTAGGTGGTCCAGGAAAATGTGCTTCACGCCGTCGGCGACGACCATGTGGCGCATCTTTGAGGCGATAACTTCCCAGTCGGTGGTCCCGAAGTGGTCGTAGAGGACCACGTTGCCGGTGCTGTCCAAAATGTCGAACGCGTCCTCCAGCTCTTGCTGGGACCAGCCTGCGTCCGGTACGTGGAACCTCTTGGAGGCGTACTTGCCCGCCAGACGCTTCGCGGTTTCGGCGGGCGGCTGCTCCAGCTTCAGTACACCGCACTTCTCGTTGCAGGTGGTCGCCGTGAACACGATGATTTCGTCGAACACGTCTGACTTGCCCATGCCGGTTCCGGCACCCAACCCATAGATTTCGCCGTAACGGCGGCCCAGGGTGTATGTGGTCAAGTCATCCCACGGCCAAGGCATGCCAACCACGACCGGCGCCAGTGCCTTCTCACGCACCGAGCCGAACGTCACGATGCCGTCGGGGCGAACCGTCTGTGCCTCGTAGATGCACGAGACGATGGCCTCTCCGTTTCCGGCCTTGAGCATCTCGTTCGGGTCTTTCATTGGCAGCTGGGCGATGCGCGCCTTGCCCGGCGAGAGGATGGCGGCGACCTCCTGTGCGGCGGCCTGGCCCGGCTCGTCCATGTCGAACATGATGACAACTTCGTCGAACGCCTCCACCCACTCAAGTTCGCGCTTGATGGACTTGGCTGCGCCCTGTGCGCCGTTTGGAACGGACACCACGGGCCACTTCAGGCCGAGAACCTGGGCGACGCTAAGTGCGTCAATCTCGCCTTCGGTGATGACAAGGCGGCGGGTTGGTTGCCAGAGGTGTTGGCCGAATAGCCCGGCCTGCTTGGAGTCGCCAATGAAGGCGAACTTCTTGTCCTTGAAGCGGAGCTTCTGCGCGACGGTGCGCCCATCGCGGCGGTAGTTAGCGATCTGGCAGGTTTTGCCGTCCTTGTTCTTGCCTACCCAGTAGGAGAACTTGCGGCACGTTTCTTCCAGCAGACCGCGCGCGGCCAGGGCGGATACCTCGCCCTGTGCGAATTCGTCTGACATGCGTGGCCTTGATTGAGTGCGTGTCGCGTCACCAGTTGCCGGCTCGTAGTGACTGCAGCCGAAACAAAATCCATGCCCGTCGTCGTAGCGCGCGAGGTTGTCGCGACTTCCACACTTCGGGCACGGCTCCTTGGCGACGCAGTGAGATTCAGCGTCGGCTGACACGCTCGACCGACCACATGGTCTTGCGGCGGGTCACGCCCAGCTTGCGACTGTGCGCCGAGCGGACCATCGCGTACGTCCGGCTGCGCTCGGTCTTCGGGGTTTCGGCGGTGGCTTTGTCGAAGGCCAAGCGCATCGCGTTGGGGATCAGTTCCATCACTTGGCCTCCTCGACGAACGTGCGGAAGTCGGCCGACTCGATGTCGAGGTCATCGCCGTCCATGTGCAGTTCCTTCTTGCAGTACGCGCGGTACAGCTCGATCACGCGGTCCAGCAGAAAGCGCGGCTGCTCCTTGCTCGGCGTGTTGATGGGCGCGCCACGCCGCTTCTGGGCGCGGGTGAAGGAGTAGCGGGTGTAGGACTGCCCCGTCGCGTCCTGGCAACGCTCTTTGCGGATGTCGTAGCCAGCGCGCTTCAACTCGGTGATGCGCGATGCCAGCCGGCGAACGCGGTACACGCCTTCGGCCTGCCACGAGGTGATGTGCTGGTTGGTGTAGAGGTGATCGACGATCAGATTGGCTTGACGGGACAGTTTCATTGCTAGGTTTCCTGTAGAGGGCACACGCGGTCGAACGCCACGGGCAAACCGTGCTTACGCACGAGTCGCCGCAGCGCGGATCGCTGTTGCTCGGAGAAGTTGTCGGTTGGGGTCAGGGACTCATCGACGCCGCCCACCAGGCACACCTGCAGAGAGCGGTGGTTCGCTCCGGCTGCCAGGCATCCGGGTTCATCAAGGGTGCGGCCGTGGTGGACGGTGCCGTCGCGCTCGACGACGAAGTGGACTGCGATCTTGGAGAAGCCCTGGGATCGGTGGATTCGCGCCAGTTCGGCGCCAGTGACCTTGTGGTCGGGCCGAGTCATGGATGCGGTCACGAACAGTTGGTCGGGGGAGGTCATCTTCTTCAGTCGCACAGGTAGACCTGCAACGACGTATGCGGTTGCTCGCCTTCCTCGACGAAGCGCTTGGAGGCGTAGAGGCTCACAATCCACTTGTCGTCCGGCCAGATGCCGGCATGCGTTATGGCGTCGAGGGGCGCCTTGGCGTAGTTATCGATGTCACCCTTCGGGGTGACCAGCTTGGTGGTTTTCGGGCGGTGGCAAACGAACTCCAGGACCACATGCAGCTTCCCTTCGGGGAGCTTGGCGCGGGTGGTTGCCAGGTACTCGGCTGCTGCTTCCAGCCAGGTCTTGTAAGTCTTCGTGTGGTACGTGCCCCAGCGCGTAACGCGGGGCCGAGAAGCCGGGACGGGGTCGATGGGGAAACGGAAAGAGGCGGCCGGAGCCGCCCCTTTCGTGACCTTTGACGAGGGCTTAGTAGTCGCCGTCGTCGCCATCATCTCCGTCGCTGGAGTCGTCGTCCGAGTCGTCGTCGTCGCTGCGGTCTGCACCGTCCGCGATGTCGTCCCCCTCCTCCTCGTCGAAGTCGTCGGCCGCGCGGCTGGCGCCGCCGAACTCGACCAGCTTGATGATCTGCACCGCGACCATCCGCAGTGAAATGCCGAACTTCTTGTCCGCCGCCGCGAAGTACGGGATGGCTTCGAAGCTGACCTTCAGGATCGAGCCACCGCCGATGTTCGGCGGGTTCTTCAGAACTTCGCGCTTGGCGTTGATGATCGACGGGACCAGGGTGTAGACCTTGCCGGTCTTCTTGGCTTTGACCTTGTGCTTCATCTTGAAGTTGAAGGTGATGCGACCGGTCTCGTCGCCTTCGTCGTCCACCTCGGTGCCCCAGAAGTCCACCAGCGTGGCCTTCTTGTGCTTCGGGTTCTCGGACTTGAACTGCTCGAACGCCTCGTCGCGCACGACGGTCATCTTCTTGATGAACGCTTGGACTTCGGCGTCGGATTCATCCATCGCCAGCTTGGCGGAGAACTCGCCGTCGGCGTTGAACTTGGTGTCGGGTGCATTCAGGCGCGGCCAGATAGCCACGCCGGTAGGGGAGACGTAACGCTTATTCGCTTTCTTCTGGGTCATGGGTTTCGTTGGTGTCGATGATGTAGCCGGCCTCGATCAGGCGAGCTTCGGTGGATGTGGAGACCGCGCCGTACAGCTCGCTCTCAAGTTCGGCCCGCTCCAGCAGGCGCTCGATTTCGTTCAAGGCAGCTTTTTCGCCAGTTCTTCCTCGGCGTACTTGCGGACGGCCGAGAGGGTGTTGAGTTCGCGGAAGCGGCAGTCCGCTTCCATACGTTCGGTCAGCGCCAGGAGGCCGGTCGGCGAGTAGCCGCAGGCTTCGGCGGTGAAGCGGAAAGCGCAGGCCAGCCCGATTAGCTGGTCTGCGGGGTGCTCGACCATCTGCACTCCACTCAGAGCCGCGAAGGCGCCGCGGCTGGCCGCGTGCGCGCTTCGGGAGTGGAGGACGTGCGAGCGGAGCCGCGGCTCTGTCACTCGCTGCGGCCCATGCTGTTGCGAAATTCCTCCACAGTGCCGTGGACCTTCGGGTCGTAGACCGCGACCACTTGGCCGATGTTGTCTTGGGCCACGTACGTACCCAGGCGTGCGTTGAAATTGATGCTCATAGAAGAATCCTTTGTAGGGATATATCCCTAAATAGGGATATATCAGGCAAAAAAGTAGGCACTCTCCAGCACTGCGGAGAGGTCCAGGCCGCCTACGGGCGGAATGTCCGGGAGGTCAGCGGCAACCTCTGAGGGGAGCTGCTCGGCAAGCTCCCTGCGGAAGTCCCCAAGCACGTTGCCCTCGTACTGACGGACGAATGCGTGCCGGAGCGCAGCGGCCAGCCAGGCGGTGTTGCCGGCGTGCGTGCCGTAAGAGTCGTGGATCATCGCGAAGCTCTTGATGCCGTTGTCAGCGGCGATGCAGGTGGTGAGCATCAGGTGGCTCGCGTCGCAGGAGTGAACGAAGTTGGGCGAGATGCCCAGGCCCTGCCGACGACGGTCGAGTTTGGTCCCGTCAATAGCCAGGGTTAATTGCACCCGCTTGCCGCCGACGTGGGTATCCATCGTCTTGCCGAGGTCCTCCCGGTACTCCTGGAGGACGGGGAAGCCGGCTGGCGTGGTCCACGCAATGGGCAGGTCCGACGATGAGGCGACCTTGGACGCATCTTTCAACCAGTCCATCGCTTGGCGCGCCGCCACGACGACCTCGCCGATGCAGTCCCACAGCACGTCGCCCAAGTAGGCGGCCTGTTCGTTGGACGGAGAGAGACCCTCCTTCTTCGCGTTGGCGAGCACCTGGCCGCGCATGCCGGACTTGGTGACGCCGTAGGGTAGGGTCATGACAGGCTGCTTGACGATGCCGCGCGTCAAGAGGCCGTCCCAAAAGACCGCGCAGGCGTCGCCGGCCTCGGCTTCCGCTTTGATGCGGACTGCGGACACGTCCTTAACCTTTGTGTAAATGTCGGCTGGCGTAACTGCCGGTAGCAGGTTGGTTGCCGCTCCTCCGACCTCGTCCCGCAACATCGCGGAGAAGTTCTGCAGGCCATTGCAGGAGCCGTCGAGGGCCACGGGCAGGTGCGAGACGTGCGCGTAGCCGTTCATGGTGTAGCCCAGCCATTCAAAGCAGGCCGCCAGTGCGCAGAAGGGGGAGTCGGCCTTGGACCAGGCCCTCTGACCGTCGAGTGGGGACAAGGCGGAGTCGAGGATCATCTCTTCGTTCGCCTTCACCCACGCCACGCGCTCGTCAAAGGACACCTTGTCCACGCCGAAGCAGTTGGCGAGGTGGACCGCTAGCCAGAACGCGCCGTCTTTGCCGAGCGGCACGCCCTCGGCCAGGGTAAGAAGCGCCTTGGCTTGGTCGTCGCCCTGCGGCGTCAGGATCGAGGGAATCGGGTAGACGCGGCCGCGGAAGTCGAGGTTGTGGGGGAAATAGATCGCTTCCTCATCCTTGAACTTCATCGCCAGCGCGATCTTCTGCGCTGCCGACAGGCGCCGCGACATGCCGCGGGCGTTCTCCTCGTAGACCTCGGCGCGGCTGCGCTTCCAGTCCTTGAACTCGGCGGCGTGGTGCTCCTTATAAAAGTTGGGGTCGGTGGCCAGCAGCTCCGGCTGGGCCGGCAGCTCTAGCAGATCGCGGGAGGGGAGGTCGGCGAAGCCGCCGCCCATCGCCCAGGCGTCTTGCATCACTTCCAGGATCGGCTTGTTGACCTTCCAGGCGGTGGACTGGATCAGGTTGACCGCCCGGTAGACGTTCGGCATGTCAGCCTGCTCCAGCTCGCGCTTGTAGGCGCGATTCCTGGTCCGGACTAGGTCGGCGCGGCCGCCGATGTCGGTCAGGTATCCGCCGTCGCGCGGGGTGGTCCAGTCGCGCGGTGGGACCAGCATCGGCATCCACACCGGCAGGAACATGGAGGCGCTCTCGTGGGCCTTCTGAAGCCAGTCCATGATCGCGGGCGTACCTTGCAGGGTCGCCACGGTCTGGTTCTTACGTGGTCGGGTCACGACGATTTCGGCCAGGTCGGTCGCCTCGATGAACAGCTCGATGAGCTTCATGCCTACCAGCGTCTCTTCCTCCGGGGAGAAGATGAACAGCTCGGTCTCGGTCTTCGCCAGCGCGTGGTTCATCACGCCGGTCGCGTGGTGTGCGGAGGTGGACTTCTTGAGCTGCTGCTGGATCACCCGGTAGAGGCCGGCGTGGTTGTCCCTCAGCTTCTTGTAGTTCACGTCCTGTGCGATGGCGGAGCCGACGGAGCGAGCGACTGCGATCAACTTGGCCTTGTCGCCCGTCAGCGCATTGACGCAGACCGTCGCCGTCAAATAGGCGCAGCCTTCCGGGTCGAGGTGCTCCAACCACTTCACGGCGGTGTGGCGCCTGCCGCCGCCGCCAGTCTTCGCCTTCTCTACGAACGCGCGGATGGCCTCGCCGGTCCTGGCGACTGCCTGCATGACCAGCTTCCTTCCGGGGCCGGTGTCGGCCTCGTCGGTGTTCTTGGCGGCCTTTTCGTATCGAGCGATCCCGAGAGAAGTGGATTCGGCTTCAAGCTGCAGCTGTCGGTTGTGAAGTGCTTGGGCGGTATGTTGCATATTAGGCATGAATCCCTAAAGTGAGATAATGTGGGCAAACGAAAACCGCCCCCGCCGTAAGGCGGAGGCTTAGGGTGGAACTTGGCGAAAACCGGCACCGTCAGGGGGGGACTTGAAGCTCCCTCCAGGTGAACTGAAGGAGGGAGTCTTAAGTGCTACCGCTGCGGCGGGGCTATACTATCCCTATCTAGGGATTGTTGGTAGCTTGAAGGGAGCTTGGTCTTCGTCCTCCGCGGGGGAAGGTTCTGTCTATAGGCAGGGTTATTAGGGCGCGTCACCTTTACCGTCCGAGATGTCACCTGTGCGTCACCCGGGGCGTCACAAACGCTCCAAAACGTTGTAGACTGGGAAGCTCGGTGGGGATTGTGATTCCAGATGTCGGGGGTTCGAGTCCCCTCAGCCACCCCATTGATCGCGTGACCCGCTGCTTCGCGGGGTGTTGCAACGAAGCAAAAAAGCGCATAAAATGCGCGACTCAGTTTCAGGGCCGTTAGCTCAGTTGGTAGAGCAGTTGACTCTTAATCAATAGGTCCAAGGTTCGAATCCTTGACGGCCCACCAAATAAAACAGCCACTTAGCGCAAGCCAAGTGGCTGTTTTTTTATGCGCCAATCTTTTTTGGCGCAGCTGTGATGGCATGGCGCGTGCGTCCACGCTCAGTGCCTCGCCGCCGCGATCGCCAGTGCCGCCTCCACCATCGCGTCGGGCCGCAGCGGATCGTCGTCGAGGACGATGTCCGGCGTGAGCCAGATCGGCGTCGCCGCTCCCGACGGCCGCACCAGTAGCAGCCGCGGCGCCCACAGCACCAGGCCGGTGTGCGGCAGCGCGATCTTCTGCACGCCGCCGGTCTGCGTGCTCCTGACGCTGGCGCCCTCGCCGAGCAGCGTCCCGAAGCCGAAATCCTGCATCGTGTCGGCGAACAGCACCGCCGAGGAATAGGTGCCGCGGCCGATCAGCACATAGACCTTGCCGCCGAAGTGCAGCGGATCTGCGGTCTGCGGAGTCGCCCAGGTGTCCACGGTTCCGCTCAGGACCTCGCCCTGCCGCTCGTGCTTCGCCGGGTCGTCGCGGAGCGCTTTCTTGGTGTAGCGCGATGCCCAGCGATACGGGCGGTCGGCGAGGTAGGGCAGCAGCCCTTGCAGCCACATCGCATCGTCGCCGCCGCCGTTCTGCCGCACATCGATGATCAGCGTTCGCGTGCCGTTGGCTTGCATCTGTTGGAACGCACGGCGCGCGAACGCCACGAATGCGGCCGGCTCGGGCCACGAAAAGGTCCGGATCGTCATGACCGCGGCGGCGTCCGGACGCAGTTCGAAGGCGAATTGCCGGTCGAAATCGTCCTCGCCGAGCAGGATCGAAGGGCGTGCATGGCTTGCGGGTATGCGCAGCCGCGCCTGCTGCGGCCCGGCGAGCGTCAGCCGGAAGGTCGGGGGCGCGCCGTACACCTTCCAGTAGAAGAACCACCAACGTCGCGACAGCAGGTCGGCACGGAAGCGCGCGCTGTCGCCGTGCACATGCGCCAGCAATGCGCGTGCGACCTGGTCCGCGGGGGCGCCATTGATCGCCTCGACCCGGCGCCCGGCGAACGCGGTCGGGGCGCCGCCCAATGCGGAGAGGATCCGCACCCGTGCCTGTGCATCGACTGTGATCTCGAACGGAAACAGCGCGCCGCCGTCGCGCAGATAGTGTTCCGTCTCGCCGCGCCAGTCGGCGTAACCGACGAAGAAGTGGCCGTCCGCAAGCAGCGGATTGAGCGTGGAGAATTCCCGCCAGGCCGCATCGCGATCCAGGCTGGTCGAAACCCGCTGGCGCAATGCGTCGATGGCGCGCTGGAGCCGTGCAGGATCGACCGAATGCGACGGTTGCGGATGGGTCGCGGCGATGCCTGCTTCCAGGGCATCGATGTCGGCGCGCAGTTGCTGCGGGGTGTAGCGCTCGGCCGCCTGACCGGACGCGGCGCCCAGGATTGGCGAGATGGCGAAGAGAAACAGGAATGCGCGGAGCAAGTGCGGGCTTTGCATGGAGGCGTCCCTGGGAATGTGTTGAAAAAATACCATATAATTTCAAAATGACGAAAAAAGCCGAACACCCGTTAGACGCCGCCGCGATCCGCGATCCGGCGCATATCCGTCTCCTGGCGTCGCCGGTACGGCAGGAACTGGTCGATACGCTGGCGTCGCTGGGTGGAGAGGCCAGCGTCGCGGAGCTGTCCGAACAGCTGGGACGTCCTGCGGACGGGCTCTACTACCATCTGCAGTTGCTCGCCGAGAGCGGGCTCATGCGCGAAGGCGAGGGCGCGGCCGGGGAGCGGGTGTTCCGGCTCGCGGGCAATGCCGGCGTCCCGCTGCGCCTGTCCTACGACCTGGCCAGCGCAGAGGCGGTGGCGGCCCTGGCCGCCTATGCCAAGGGCCTGACGCAGGTCGCCGAGCGCGACTTCCAGGCCGCCTTGAAGCAGCACGATGTCGAGGTCGACGGCTCCGGCCGGCAACTGTGGGCGGCGCGCAACAAGGGCTGGCTCAACCAGGCGGAACTGGCCGAGGCCAATGCGCTGTTGGAACGGCTCTGTGCGTTGCTGAGCCGCCCGCGCGATCCGTCGCGCGACCGGCCGATGTCGCTGGCCTTCGTGCTGGCGCCGGCGGCGGTGCGCGGGCGTCGGCGGGCGTCCAGGCGCTGAGGGAGATTGTCTGGCGCCCTCGCCATCGGCGGGATCGCGGAATATGCGCTCCGCGCCGGCATTTCGACGCTCGATCTTCGCAGTGAGGCGATCTAATACCTTGATTGCAAAAGGCCTGCGGCGCCGTGTCCCGATCGGCGGGCGAGAGTTCCGCATCCCCGGCCTCCGGCCGGGCAGAGCGCCATCCACTGCGCCGCGCGCCTTTTTCTTTGCCGGCAGGCCTGCAACAATGCACGGGCGCGCCTTCGAGCGCTGCAGCGCGAAAGTGGCGGAATTGGTAGACGCCCTGGTTTTAGGTACCAGTGCCGCAAGGCGTAGGGGTTCGAGTCCCCTCTTTCGCACCATCCCGGCGGCGCTTGCGTGGCCCGCTGCGCCCAGGTCCCGCCGGCTGCATCCCCCGCCGCGCCAGGCCTGCAGCGGCACCGGCCCGACCCGGTGCGCTGGCAGGCACCGCGGGAATAGGCGAAACTATCCGGCTGCGGCGGCCGTCCCGTGCCCGCGTCAACCCGTCTTTACTACATCGTGCCGAGAGCCCCGTGGGCTCCCGGTGGCAGGAGTCCACATGCAAGCTTCGATCGAAACCACCGGTACCTTGGAACGGCGTCTGACCTTCACCCTGCCGGAGGAGCGTCTGGAGACCCATATCGGCGGCCGCCTGCGCGAAGTCGCGCGCACCGCGCGGATCAAGGGCTTCCGTCCCGGCAAGATCCCGCCGAAGGTGATCGAGCAGCGCTTCGGGCCGCAGATCCGCGCCGAGGCGCTGGACGGCCTGCTGCGCGAGACCTTCGACTCGGCGGTGCGTGAGCACGAACTGCGCCTGGCCGGCAACCCGCGCATCGACCGCGCCGGCGACAACGAACTGCAGTTCGTGGCGACCTTCGAAGTGGTGCCCGACTTCGGCGACATCGATGTGGCCAAGCTGGAAGTGGTCCGCCACACCGCCGAGGTCACCGACGCCGACATCGAGCAGATGATCGAGAACCTGCGCCTGCAGCGCCGCACCTGGCAGCCCGCCGGGCGTCCGGCGCAGGACGGCGATCTGGTGACCCTGGAAACCTGGTCGCAGGCCGGCGACGAGCGCCTGCCCGCCGAGGGCGTGGAGAAGGGCAGCAGCGTGATCGGCTCGGGCGTCATGTTCCCGGCGATCGAGCAGGGCCTGGTCGGCCTGTCCAAGGACGAGGAAAAGACCCTGACCGTCGATTTCCCGGCCGATTGGCGCGTGCCGCAGTTCGCCGGCAAGCAGGTCGAGGTGCACGTGAAGGCGGTCGACGTCGCCGCGCCGGTGCTGCCGGAGGTGGACAAGGAGTTCATCAAGAGCTTCGGCGTGAAGAGCGGCGACGCCGAGCAGTTCCGCAAGGACATCCGCATCAACCTGGAGCGCGAGCTCAAGGGCGCGCTGATGAACCGGCTGCGTCGCGAGGTCGGCGAGCAGCTGATCGCCGCCTACGCGTCGGTGGAAATGCCGCCGCGCCTGGTCGAGAACGAAGCGCGTTCGATGCTGGCGCAGCAGGTGGAGCAGATGCGCCGCTCCGGCCGCGATCCGGGCCAGGTGCCGGACGACGCCCACCAGGGCTTCGTGGACGCGGCGCGCAAGCGCGTGCTGGTCGGCCTGCTGGTCGGCGAGGTCGCCCGCCGCAACGAGCTGCGCCTGGACCCCAAGCGCGTCTCGGAAACCCTGCGCCTGATCGCCTCGACCTACGAAGAACCGGAACAGGTCATTGAGATGTACCGCAACGACCCCCAATTGATGGGTGGACTGCAGAGCCGTGTGATGGAGGAGCAGGTGATCGACTGGATCGCCGAGCGCGCCAGGCACACCGAGCAGGCGATGACGTTCCAGGAAGCGATCCGGCAATAAGGCCCGTCGCAAGAGCCCGCACATCCCTGTGCGGGGATTAACTTAAAAGCAGGAGTTCCCGCGTGGACAATGTGACCAAGGCGTTGAATCTGGTTCCGATGGTGGTCGAGCAGACCAGCCGCGGCGAGCGTGCCTACGACATCTATTCGCGCCTGCTGAAGGAGCGGCTGATCTTCCTGGTCGGTCCGATCGACGACCACATGGCCAACGTGATCGTGGCGCAGATGCTGTTCCTGGAAGCCGACAACCCGGAAAAGGACATCAGCATCTACATCAACTCGCCCGGCGGCGTGGTCACCGCCGGCATGGCGATCTACGACACCATGCAGTACATCAAGCCGGACGTGAGCACCATCTGCGTCGGCCAGGCCGCCTCGATGGGCGCGCTGCTGCTGGCGTCGGGCGCGGCCGGCAAGCGCTATGCGCTGCCGAACTCGCGGGTGATGATCCACCAGCCGCTGGGCGGCTTCCAGGGCCAGGCCACCGATATCGACATCCACGCCCGCGAGATCCTGACCCTGCGCGCGCGGCTGAACGAAATCCTGGCCAAGCACACCGGCCAGTCGCTGGAAACCATCGCCCGCGATACCGAGCGCGACAACTTCAAGAGCGCTGTCGATGCGCAGGCCTACGGGCTGGTCGACCAGGTGCTGGAGCGGCGTCCGGAAGAGTCGATCCAGCCGGCATAAGGCTTGCATGTACTGAAAAACGCAGCGTATTCCGCAGGGCCGGGGTCGGGCTAGCGTCCTCCCGGCCCTGTGCTATTCTCGAAATCGAACCCCCGTTCATCGGGTGGGGTAACTGGGTAAGCGAAGCAATGAGCGAAGACCGGCAAGGCCGTTCCGGCGACAGCAACAAGATTCTGTACTGCTCGTTCTGCGGCAAGAGTCAACACGAGGTCCGTAAGCTGATCGCCGGGCCGAGCGTGTTCATCTGCGACGAATGCGTCGAGCTGTGCAACGACATCATCCGCGAGGAGCTCGAGGAGAAGGCGCAGTCCGCACGCAGCAGCCTGCCCAAGCCCAAGGAAATCCTCGAGGTGCTGGACCAGTACGTGATCGGGCAGCAGCGCGCCAAGCGCACGCTCGCCGTGGCCGTGTACAACCACTACAAGCGCATCGAGAGCCGGCAGAAGAACGACGAAGTCGAACTGGCCAAGTCCAACATTCTGCTGGTCGGTCCGACCGGTTCGGGCAAGACGCTGCTGGCCGAAACGCTGGCGCGCCTGCTCAACGTGCCGTTCACGATCGCCGATGCGACCACGCTGACCGAAGCCGGCTACGTCGGCGAGGACGTGGAAAACATCATCCAGAAGCTGCTGCAGAAATGCGACTACGACGTCGACAAAGCGCAGCAGGGCATCGTCTACATCGACGAAATCGACAAGATCTCGCGCAAGAGCGAGAACCCGTCGATCACCCGCGACGTGTCCGGCGAAGGCGTGCAGCAGGCGCTGCTGAAGCTGATCGAAGGCACCGTGGCGTCGGTGCCGCCGCAGGGCGGGCGCAAGCATCCGCAGCAGGAATTCCTGCAGGTGGACACCAAGAATATTTTGTTCATCTGCGGCGGCGCGTTCGCCGGTCTGGACAAAGTGATCCAGCAGCGTTCCAACGACGTCGGCGGCATCGGCTTCGGCGCCAAGGTGAAGAGTGCCGAGCGCAAGCGCGAAGTCGGCAAGATCCTGGCGGAAGTGGAGCCGGAAGACCTGATCAAGTTCGGCCTGATCCCCGAGTTCGTCGGCCGCCTGCCGGTGGTCGCCACGCTCGAGGAGCTGGACGAGCCGGCGCTGATCCGGATCCTGACCGAGCCGAAGAACGCGATCACCAAGCAGTTCAAGAAGCTGTTCGAGATGGAAGGCGTGGAACTGGAGTTCCGGGCCGATGCGTTGCTGGCCATCGCCAAGAAGGCGCTCAAGCGCAAGACCGGCGCGCGCGGCCTGCGCACCATCGTCGAGTCGGTGCTGCTGGATACGATGTACGAACTGCCGTCGCAGGAAAACGTCAGCAAGGTGGTGGTGGACGAGTCGGTGATCGAACACAAGTCCGAGCCGTACCTGATCTACCAGACCCCGCCGCCGGCGCCGAAGGTGGCCTCGGCCGAGTGAGTGCCGGGTGAAGCCGTGGCGCTGTCCTGCCGCGGTCTTCGCGATTGGCTAAATGCTTGAAAGAAAAGGGGCTTTTTTGCTGCCCTTGCATCGTCCAGCCGATGGCCCCATAACGGGGCCATCGGCATTTTTATGCCCGCCTTTTCCGCATTCCCGCACCCCACATCGGAACCCTCATGGCCCAGTCCAAATCCGAAGTCCTCGACCTGCCGGTCCTGCCGTTGCGCGACGTCGTGGTCTTCCCGCACATGGTCATCCCGCTGTTCGTCGGCCGCGACAAATCGATGCGCGCGCTCGAGCACGCGATGGAGGCCGACAAGCGCATCCTGCTGGTCGCGCAGAAGTCCGCCGAGACCGACGATCCGGCGGCGGCGGACCTGTACAACGTCGGCACCCTGGCGCAGGTGCTGCAATTGCTGAAGCTGCCCGACGGCACCATCAAGGTGCTGGTCGAGGGGCTGTCGCGGGTCAGCGTCGACAAGGTGGTCGAACGCGATGGCGCGCTGCAGGGCGAAGGCAGCGAGATCGATGCGGCCGAGTCGCGCGAGGAGCGCGAGGTCGAGGCGATCGCGCGTTCGCTGATGTCGCTGTTCGAGCAGTACGTCAAGACCAACCGCAAGCTGCCGCCGGAACTGCTGCAGACGCTGTCGGGCATCGACGAGCCGGGCCGCCTGGCCGACACCATCGCCGCGCACATTGGCGTGCGCCTGGCCGACAAGCAACGCCTGCTGGAAACGCTGGAAGTGGGTGAGCGGCTGGAGATGCTGGTCGGCCTGGTCGACGGCGAGATCGACGTGCAGCAGCTGGAGAAGCGCATCCGCGGCCGGGTCAAGTCGCAGATGGAGAAGAGCCAGCGCGAGTACTACCTCAACGAGCAGATGAAGGCGATCCAGAAGGAGCTGGGCGACCTGGACGACGCGCCCGGCGAGCTGGAAGAGCTGGCGCGCAAGATCGCCGAGGCCGGCATGCCCAAGCCGGTGGAGACCAAGGCCAAGGCCGAGCTCAACAAGCTCAAGCAGATGTCGCCGATGTCGGCCGAAGCCGCGGTGGTGCGCAACTACCTCGACTGGCTGCTGGGCGTGCCGTGGAAGAAGCGCAGCAAGGTGCGCAAGGACCTGAAGGTCGCGCAGGAGACGCTGGACGCCGATCACTACGGGCTGGAGAAGGTCAAGGACCGCATCCTCGAATACCTCGCGGTGCAGTCGCGGGTGAAGCAGATGAAGGGGCCGATCCTGTGCCTGGTCGGCCCGCCCGGCGTCGGCAAGACCTCGCTCGGTCAGTCCATCGCCAAGGCGACCAACCGCAAGTTCGTGCGCATGTCGCTGGGCGGCGTGCGCGACGAGGCGGAGATCCGCGGGCATCGGCGGACCTACGTCGGCTCGATGCCGGGCCGCATCGTGCAGAACCTCAACAAGGTGGGCAGCAAGAACCCGCTGTTCGTGCTCGACGAGATCGACAAGATGTCGATGGACTTCCGCGGCGATCCGTCCTCGGCGCTGCTGGAAGTGCTCGATCCCGAGCAGAACAACGCGTTCAACGACCACTACCTGGAAGTGGATCTGGACCTGTCCGAAGTGATGTTCGTGGCGACCTCCAACTCGCTGAACATCCCCGGCCCGCTGCTCGACCGCATGGAGGTGATCCGCATCCCCGGCTACACCGAGGACGAGAAGCTCAACATCGCCATGCGCTACCTGGTGCCCAAGCAGCTGAAGGCCAACGGCCTGAAGGGCGACGAGCTGGAGATCGCCGCCGACGCGATCCGCGACATCGTGCGCTACTACACGCGCGAGTCCGGCGTGCGCAACCTCGAGCGCGAAGTCGCCAAGATCTGCCGCAAGGTGGTCAAGGAACTGGCGCTGGCCGGTCCGCAGCCGGTGCTGGCCAAGAAGACGCCGGCGAAGAAAGGCGCTGCGGTTCGCAAGGACAAGGCGCGGGTCAGCGTCGGCTCCAAGAACCTGGACAAGTACCTGGGCGTGCGCCGCTTCGATTTCGGCCGCGCCGAGGAGCAGAACGAAGTCGGCCTGGTCACCGGCCTGGCCTGGACCGAAGTCGGCGGCGATCTGCTGCAGATCGAATCGACCCTGGTTCCGGGCAAGGGCGCGGTGATCCTCACTGGCCAGCTTGGCGACGTGATGAAGGAATCGGCCTCGGCGGCGCTGTCGGTGGTGCGTTCGCGCGCCGAGCGGCTCGGCATCGAGGTCGACTTCCTGCAGAAGCACGACGTGCATTTGCACGTGCCCGATGGCGCCACGCCGAAGGACGGCCCCAGTGCCGGCATCGCGATGGTGACGTCGCTGGTGTCGATGCTGACCAAGGTGCCGGTCAAGGCCGATGTGGCGATGACCGGCGAGATCACCTTGCGCGGCCGCGTGTCGGCAATCGGCGGACTCAAGGAGAAACTGCTGGCGGCGCTGCGCGGCGGCATCCGCACGGTGATCATCCCGGAAGAGAACCGCAAGGATCTGGCCGACATTCCGGAGAACGTCACCCGCGACCTGAAGATCGTGCCGGTGAAGTGGATCGACGAAGTGCTCGACCTGGCACTGGAGACGCCGCTGAAGCCGAAGGCCGCGGCCGCTGCCGAGGGCGAGCCGGAGCGGCGCAAGCCCAAGCCGAAAGCGTCCTCGAACGCGCGCGTCAAGCACTGAAGGGCGCTGAACCGCGCCCGCCCAAGCGGCTCAAACCCGCGCCGTTGCTGGCTTTTCGGCTTGCGCGGGTGGGAGGCCGCTGGTATAAATGCACGACTTGCGAGCACTGCGAACGCGCGTGCTTGGTAGTGAAAAAATCAATCGGGGCCTCGTCGCAGACGAGGCAGGCCAAGCCGACACCCGATCCTCAATTCCGCGGTTTTCTGCCGCACATGGAGTCATCAAGCAATGAATAAAGCCGAACTGAACGACGCTATCGCCGCCGCTGCGGATATCTCCAAGGCCGAAGCCGGTCGCGCCGTCGACGCCTTCGTGTCCGAAGTCACCAAGGCGCTCAAGAAGGGCGACAGCGTGACCCTCGTTGGCTTCGGCACCTTCCAGGTGCGCGACCGTGCCGAGCGCACCGGCCGCAACCCGAAGACCGGCGACTCGATCAAGATCGCCGCGTCGAAGAATCCAACTTTCAAGGCTGGCAAAGCGCTGAAGGATGCCGTAAACTAATCGACTCGCTAGGGTGCTTAGCTCAGCGGTAGAGCGTCTCCTTTACACGGAGAGGGTCGGGGGTTCGAAACCCTCAGCACCCACCAGAGCACCGAGCGGCAAGTTTCAAAAGCGGAGTGGTAGTTCAGTCGGTTAGAATGCTGGCCTGTCACGCCGGAGGTCGCGGGTTCGAGTCCCGTCCACTCCGCCAGTTGTACCGAAGCCCCTGAGAAATCGGGGGTTTCGTTTCTCGAAGCATCCGCCGCGCCTTGCGTCGTGCAGATCCCCAGAGATTGCGGGCCTCGTGCCTGCCTCCGTTCAAAAAGCGGAGTGGTAGTTCAGTCGGTTAGAATGCTGGCCTGTCACGCCGGAGGTCGCGGGTTCGAGTCCCGTCCACTCCGCCAGTTTTGTACGCGAAACCCCCGAGCGATCGGGGGTTTCTTTTTTTCCGCCGTGCCTCGCCGGCGACCGCCATGTGGGCCGCGGATTTTGCGCGGGCGCATGCCCCGGAGCACGCCATTCCGCCGCAGGGCGTGAAGCGGGTTAAACTGCGCGGCTCGCCAACAGGCCTCGGTTCCCAACCAATGCTGCAGAAACTCCGCGAAAAGACCTCGGGCTGGATCGCCACCGCGATCATCGGCCTGTTGATGATTCCGTTCCTGTTCGTCATCGACAGCAGCTACCTCGGTGGCGTCGGTGCCAACAACGTCGCCAAGGTGCAGGCGCCGCCGTCGTGGTGGTCGTCGGCACCGTCGTGGTGGCCGGTGTCGTTCCTGTGGCGGCACCACGAGGTGAGCACCGAGCAGTTCCGCGCGCGCTTCGAGGAAGCGCGGCAGCAGGCGCGCGAGCAGCAGGGCGAGAACTTCGATCCGCGCGAGTTCGAGAGCGCCGACAACAAGCGCAAGGTGCTCGACCAGTTGATCGACGAGCAGGTGGTGAAGCTGGCCGCCGAGCAGGCGCACGTGGTGGTCGGCGATGCCGCTGTCCGCGACTACATCTCTACCATTCCGGCATTCCAGAACGACGGCAAGTTCGATCCGCAACGCTACCGTCTGGCGCTGGCGTCGGCCACTCCGCCACGCACGCCGGCGATGTTCGACCAATTGGTGCGCGATGGCCTGCAGCAGTCGTTGATCCCGGCCGCGTTGCAGGAATCGGCATTCGCGACCAAGCAGGAAACCGAGCGCCTGCTGAAAATGCTGGGCGAGACCCGCGACGTCGAACTGGCGCTGTTGCCGGAACAGCCGGCCGACACCACGCCGGTCAGCGATGCGCAGGTGCAGCAGTGGTACGACGCGCACCAGGCCGATTTCAAGCAGCCGGAGCGGGTGTCGATCGAATACGTCGAACTGGACGCGAGCAAGTTGCCGCCGTCCAAGCCGGCCGACGAGGCGGTGCTGCGTAAGCGCTACGAGGACGAGAAGGCCCGCTTCGTCGAGCCCGATCAGCGCCTGGCCTCGCACATCCTGATCAGCGCCGGCAAGGATCCCGCGTCGCAGAAGGCCGCCGAGGCCAAGGCCGCCAAGCTCGCGGCCGAAGCCAGGCAGCCCGGCGCCGATTTCGCCGCGCTGGCCCGTGCCAATTCCGAGGACCCGGGCTCCAAGAACGCCGGCGGCGATCTGGGCTGGGTCGAAAAGGGTGTGATGGTCAAGCCGTTCGAGGACGCCTTGTTCGCGATGAAGGCCGGCGACATCGTCGGTCCGGTGAAGAGCGAGTTCGGCTACCACGTGATCCAGCTGCGCGAGGTCAAGGGCGGCCAGGGCAAGAGCTTCGAGCAGGTGCGCGACCAACTGGCCAGCGAGCAGCTGCAGGCCGACAACGAGAAGGTCTACAGCGATCTGAGCGGCAAGCTGGTCGACCTGGTGCTGAAGAACCCGACCGCGCTTGCGCCGGCGGCCAAGGAAGTCGGCTTGCCGGTGCAGACCCTGGGGCCGTTCTCGCGCGCCGATGCCAGCGGCGTCGCCGCGCAGCCGGCGGTGCTGCGTGCGGCGTTCTCCGATACGCTGGTGCAGGACGGCACGGTCAGTGATCCGATCACCCTGGGCCCGAACCACAGTGTGCTGATCCGCGTCACCCAGCACCTGCCCGAGCAGACCCAGCCGCTGGCCACGGTGCGCGAGCAGGTGGTGGCGGCGGTGCATGCCGATCGCACGGCCAAGGCGGCCGCGGCGAAGGCCGACGCGCTGCTGGAGAGGCTGCGCAAAGGCGAAACGCTGCAGGCGCTGGCCGGCCCGGAGAAGCTGCAGATCAACCCGATGCCGGGGCTGCCGCGCACCGTGCCGATGCCGAGCCCGGAAGCCAACCGCGCGATCTTCAGCGCGCCGCTGCCGGCCGCGGGCAAGCCGTCGGTGGGCAAGGTCGAGCTGTCGGCGAACGGCATGCCGGGCGCTGCCAAGCGCTACGCGCTGTTCGTGCTCAACAAGGTGAACCCGGGCGACCTGAGCAAGGTGCCGGCGGAACAGCAGGCGACATTGAAGCAGCAGCTTGGCCAGATCGAAGGCGCCGCCGCGGCCAAGGCCTACGTCGACGCGATGCGCAAGCGCTACAAGGTCAGCGTGCAGGAAGCGAATCTGTAATCGCTGCGTCCGCCGATGCGTGATGCGAACAAGCCCGGCCCTGCCGGGCTTGTTCGTTTCTGGATCTTTCGCCGGGGAGACCGGTCGGCTCGATGCGCGCATCGACGTGCCGCGCGAGCGCATTGCCGTGATGCGGTTGTGCCGGAATGGGGCACGGAGCCGCTGGAAGAAAATTCCGCGCTGCGTGTGGCGCCTTCATACGTGTGTTGATGAGCCGCATCAGCAGGCAGCGCGCGCAGCGCGTGCGCGACTGATAGAGACTCGCCACATGCCAGGAATGCGTTGGAGTCTTCTCAGCGCTTCCTTGCTGTGGGGAGCGGTTCCGCGTGGCGTAAAGCCATCCGTCGTGAGGTTGTCGGTAACGCCCGTCGCGCCTGAAAGGGCATCTCTAATAGCTCGGTCCGGAAGCCGCACGCTGCGTGTGTCGACGGCGTATCGTTTTCCTGTCGCGGCTGAAGCCGCTCCTACAAGAGCACGGCGCGCTTGTTGTAGGAGCGGCTTCAGCCGCGACAGGAGGACGAAGTGGCCGTGATGCCAAGGCATCCATGGGGAAAAACGCGTCAGCATGCGACCGACCCATCGCCGATGCACGCTGCCACTTCTGAGCATCTCGAACGCCTCGATGCCGCTCCAGAGGGTACGGCGCGCACGTTGTAGGAGCGGCTTCAGCCGCGACAGGAGGGCGAAGTGGCCTTGATGCCAAGGCATCCATGGGGAAAAACGCGTCAGCATGCCACCGACCCATCGCCGATGCGCGTTGCCAGTTCAGAGCATCTCGAACGCCTCGATGCCGCACCTGCTGCCTGGGGCCTGCCATGTTGCAGCGCCGCCATCGCAGTCCCGCCGCAGCGGAACCGGCCTATTCCTCGTAGCTCAGCACCATGCCCGGGCGCAGCACGCTGCGCGCGGACAGGCCGTTCTTCGCCAGCAACGTCTGCACGGTGATGCCGTAGCGCTTGGCGATGGTCCAGGCGGTGTCGCCGTCGCGGACGGTGTGGGTATGTCGCGCCGCGGGCGTGCGCTGGCGCATGCGTGGCGGTATGGGTTCGGCGATGCTGGCGACGGTCCGCGTTGCCGGCGCTTCGGCCTGCTGCGGTTGCGCCGCGGCCATGGCATCGGCAGCGGCGGTGGCGGCGCTGCCGCCGTTGCCGACCGGCGCCAGGACCGGCAGCGCGCGTTTCTTGTTGCGCAGGCCGCCCAGCGCCGGATTCAGCCGCGCGACCTGGTTGCCCTGCAGCGCCTGCTGTTGCGCCCACTCGTCCAGCGCCATGCCGGCGGGCAGGGTGCGCGCCTGCAGGATCGGCACCTCGCGGTCCAGCGAGGCCATCCATTCGTCGCGGGTCTGCGCCTGTTCCAGCACGCACGCCAGCGCATGCAGCTTCTCGACGTAGGCGTAGGTGATCGGCGACAGTCCCGGCAACTTGGCTGGCTGCGCGTTCTGCGCGTTCATGCCGGCGCGGCGCATGGACTGCAGCACGCGGTACTCGCCGGCGTTGTAGGCCATGATCGCCAGGCGCCAGTCGCCGCCGAACATGCCGTGCAAGGTCTTCAGGTAACGCACCGCGGCGCGGGTGGAGTCCACCGCGGACAGGCGGCCGTCGTAGCCGCCTTCGACCGGCACGTCGTGGTTGCGGGCGGTGTCGGCGATGAACTGCCACAGTCCGGCCGGACCGCCGCTGTTGCGCGCGGCAGGGCGGTAGCCGCTCTCCACGAACGGGATCAGCGCGAATTCGGTAGGCAGGTCGGCGGCGCGCAATTCGTCCACCACGTAGCCGAACAGCGGCAGCACGTCCTCGTCCTCGTTGGCCAGCCGCGCCGGCGCGCGCGCGAACTGCTGCTTCCAGCGCGCATCGGTGGCGCCGCCATCGCATTGCGCGTCGGCCAGCCCGTCGCGGAAGTTGGCGAGAATGGTGTGGCCGTTACGCGTGGTCGCTGGCGGCAGCGCCGCGGCGTCCATCGGCAATACGTTCAGTCCGGCGACGGTCTGCTCCAGCGCCGCCCCGACCGGTGCGGCCGCGCCCGCGGAAGGGGACGCCGACGCGAGCGCCAGGGTCAGCGCCGCGGTCAAACACAGCGACCTCATGCGCGGAAATCGTCTTTCCAGCGCCTCAATTCGGCGAATACTTCCACTTCGTCGCGCGCGCCGCGGCCGAGCCGGGCGCCGACCGCCTGCTGGATCGCCGCCGAGGCGGTGCGCAGGAACGGATTGGTCGCCATTTCGCTGGCGAGACTGACGGGAACAGTGGGGCGGGCAGCATGACGCATGGCCTGGACTTCCTGATGGCGCTGCCGCAAGGCAGCGTTGGTGGGATCGACCGTGACGGCGAATGCCGCATTGGCCAGGGTGTATTCGTGTCCGCAACACAGCAGCGTGGCGCCGGGGAGGGCGGCCAGCCGTTGCAGCGAACCCAACATCTGGGAGGGCGTACCTTCGAACATGCGTCCACAGCCTAGGCTGAACAGCGTATCGCCGCTGAACAGATGACCGTGGCCGACATAGGCCACGTGCGAACGGGTATGCCCCGGCACGAACAGGGTCCGGAACTCCCATTGCAGCACCTGGACCGCCTCGCCGTCGGCGACGCGCTGGCTGGCGAACGGGATCCGCGGCTCGTCCGCCGGGGCATACACCGGCAGGTCCGGCCAGCGCTCGCGCAGGGCCGCCACGCCGCCGATGTGGTCGTCGTGATGGTGGGTCAGCAGCACCGCGGCAGGTTGCAGCCCTTGCGCGGCGGCTTCCAGCACCGGCTCGGCCTGGCCGGGGTCGACCAGCACGGCGCGGCCGTCCGCGGCGGCGATCGCCCAGATGTAATTATCCTGGAATGCGGGCAGGGCGATCAGTCGCATAGAATTGGCACCATGCCTGCCACCCCGTTCCCCCGTCAAGCCGCCGTCTCATCCTGGTTTGATACGGTGGTGGCGCAGCAGCTGCTGCAGGCCGAGCAGCCGTTGATCCTCGACGCCTTGCTCGGACGCCCTGCGCAGCCCTGGTTGTGGCTGGCGCCGGTGCCATTCGCGCCGCTGGCGCGCGAGCTGCCGGGGCGCGGCGTGCGCCTGCACCGCACTGCGCGCGGCTACGCCGGCGACCTGGTATGCACGCTGCCGCTGCCGTTGCCCTCGGAAAGCGTCAACGCGATCGTGCTGCAGCATGTGCTCGGCACCGATGCCGCGGCGCTGCTGGAGGAATGCGAGCGGGTGCTGATGCCGGGCGGCCGGATCTGGCTGTACGCGCTCAACGCGGTCAGCCCGTACCGGCTGCGCTGGCGGCGCCAGGGCCTGGTGGCGCGGCCGCCGGGCAGCTGGCGCGGGTTGATGCAACAGGCCGGGTTGCCGTGCACCGATCCGCCACGCTACCTGGGGCCGGTCTGGCCGACCCGCGGCGGCGTCGGCTCGGCGATCTCCGGCGCGCCGCTGCGCGCGGTGTGCCTGCTGCAGGCGGAAAAGCGCACCGCCGCCGGCATCGGCCCCATTCCGCTGCGCGCGCCGGTACGCTGGCGCGGTTCGACCGCCTCCATCTGATTCCTGGACGTACATGAAGACTGTTGAGATCCATACCGACGGCGCCTGCCTCGGCAATCCCGGCCCCGGCGGCTGGGCCGCGCTGCTGCGCTACAAGGGCCTGGAGCGCGAAGTCGCCGGCGCCGAGGCGCACACCACCAACAATCGCATGGAGCTGATGGCCGCGATCATGGCGCTGGAAACGCTCAACGAGCCGTGCCAGATCGTGCTGCATACCGATTCGCAGTACGTGCGCCAGGGCATCACCGAATGGATGCCGGGCTGGGTGCGGCGGCAGTGGAAGACCGCCGGCGGCGATCCGGTCAAGAACCGCGATCTGTGGGAGCGGCTGCATGCCGCCGCGCAACGGCACAGCATCGACTGGCGCTGGGTCAAGGGCCATAGCGGCGATCCGGACAACGAGCGGGTGGACGTGCTGGCGCGCAACCAGGCGCTGCGGGTGCGTGCCGGCGGCGCGGCGGTCGCGTCCTGATCCTTTCCACGCCTCATCCTGCAGCGAGCCCCATGCGTCAGATCATCCTCGATACCGAAACCACCGGCCTGGAATGGAAGAAGGGCAACCGCGTCGTCGAAATCGGCGCGGTGGAACTGCTCGAGCGCCGTCCCAGCGGGCGCAACTTCCACCGCTATCTGCGCCCGGACTGCGACTTCGAACCCGGCGCGCAGGAAGTCACCGGCCTGACCCTGGAGTTCCTCGCCGACAAGCCGGAATTCCACGAGGTGGCGGACGAGTTCCTGGCGTTCATCGACGGCGCCGAGCTGATCATCCACAACGCCTCGTTCGATCTGGGCTTCCTCGACTACGAGCTGTCGCGGCTGGGCGCGTCCTACGGGCGCATCCTCGACCGTGCCACGGTCATCGACACGCTGCTGCTGGCGCGCGAGCGCTTCCCCGGCCAGCGCAATTCGCTGGATGCGCTGTGCAAGCGGCTGGGCGTGGACAATTCGCACCGGCAGCTGCACGGCGCGCTGCTCGATGCGCAGATCCTCAGCGACGTCTACATCGCGCTGACCTCGGGGCAGGAGGAGATCGGCTTCGCCCTGGCCGACGAGCGCAGCAGCCACGCCGACGGCCAGCGCGCGGCATTCGACATGGCGACGCTGCTGCCGCGGCCGCGGGTACTGCCGACGGCGTCGGAACTGGAAGCGCATCAGGCGCGGCTGGAAAAGCTGCGCAAGAAGGCCGGGCGCGCGTTGTGGGACATCGAGGAGCCGGCGCTGGCCGAGGCCGTGGCCGGCTGAGCCGCCGCGGCGCCGGGCGCGCGGCGGCCGGGTTCAGTGGCAGCGCACCAGGATCGCGGTGATGTTGTCCGAGCCGCCGCCGTCCAGCGCGGCCGCCACCAGCGTATCCACGCATTCCTGCGCGCTGCAGTCGTCGTGGCCGAGGGTGGCGGCGATGCCGCGGTCGTCCACTTCTTCGGTCAGCCCGTCGCTGCACAGCAGCAGTTGCATGCCCGGGCGCAGTTCGCCGGTCATCGTGGCCACGTTGAGGTGCAGCGGGTCGGTGACGCCCAGCGCCTGGGTGACCACGTTGCGGTGCGGATGCGCGCGCGCCTGCTCGGCGGTCAGCGCGCCCTGCGCGATCAGTTCCTGTACGTAGCTGTGGTCCTGGCTGAGCTGGGCCAGTTTGCCGTCGCGCCACAGGTAGGCGCGGCTGTCGCCGACCCAGGCCACCTCGAAACGGTTGCCCTGCACGCGCGCGGCGACCACGGTGGTGCCCATCGGCAGGGTGTCGTTGCGCCGGCGCGAGGCGCGGATGATCTCTTCGTCGGCAATGCGGATCGCCTGCGCCAGCGGCGTGCCGCCGCGCACCTCGCGGACGATGGCCTCGCGCGCCAGGGCGCTGGCCACCTCGCCGCAGGCGTGGCCGCCCATGCCGTCGGCGACCAGCCACAGGCCGAGCTCGTTGTCGCCGTAATAGGTGTCCTCGTTGAGTTCGCGGCGCAGGCCGACGTGGGTGAGATGTCCGAATTCGATCATTGCGCGCCCACGGCCGGCCCGGCTTCCTGTCAATCAAACGGCATCATCGCGGCCAAGCGGACATCAGGCAATCGCTGGCCGCGCCGCGGGGCAGGCGGGGTTCATGGCGCTGTGCGGGTCGAGGCCGGGCCGCCCGGCGACGCGGCGCTTGTCCGCGCGCGGCGGGAACCGTATGATGCACGCCCCCGGTCCGCCGGGGACCACCCGGGAAGGTGGCAGAGCGGTTGAATGTACCTGACTCGAAATCAGGCAGGCGTTTATAGCGC
Organism: Xanthomonas sp. DAR 34887; assembly: GCF_041245805.1. Lineage (NCBI taxonomy): Bacteria > Pseudomonadati > Pseudomonadota > Gammaproteobacteria > Lysobacterales > Lysobacteraceae > Xanthomonas > Xanthomonas tesorieronis. The sequence goes on along the minus strand of NZ_CP162490.1, from coordinate 3,898,446 downwards.
CTCGGGGGTTCGAATCCCCCCCTTCCCGCCAGATTTCAAAGGGCCCCGTCAGGGGCCTTTTGTTTTTGAAAGCCACGGCCACGCTGCGCCGACATGGCTTTAAGGCCTGCTCGTTACACTTCCTCTCAACTCTCGCCTGGGTGTGCCCATGTCCGAAATCCTCGTCCCCGTGTCCTTCGGCGAACTGCTCGACAAGATCGCCATTCTGCAGATCAAGTCCGAGCGCATCGGCGATGCGGCCAAGCTGGCCAATGTGCGCGCCGAGCTCTCGGCGCTGGAAAAGACCTGGATGGCGCATCCGGCCGCCAGCGGCGACGTCGCCCGCCTGCGCCTGGAGCTGAAGGCGGTCAACGAGCGCCTGTGGGTGATCGAGGACGAAATCCGGATCAAGGAGAAGGCGCAGGCCTTCGACGAGGAGTTCATCAAGCTCGCGCGCAGCGTGTACTACGAGAACGACGAGCGCGCGCGGATCAAGAAGGAGATCAACCTGGCGCTGGGCTCCAGCTACGTCGAAGAGAAGTCCTACCAGGACTACCGCGGCGCGGCGTCCTGAGCGAAGCATCCGGGAGGCGTCGCCGCCTCCCGGTGCGGCCGTGCTGGCCGGGAACGGTGGATCAGGCGCGGGCGACCAGCAGTGCGGTCAGCCGGCGCACCAGCGGCAACGCCAGCAGCAGGGTGGGGAAGGCGATCAGCCACGACAACGCCCAGGCGCCCAGCCAGAGCGCGTACACGCCCGGCGCCAGACCGACCGTGCGCAGCGTGCTGATCATCGAGACCACGCAGGTCATCAGGATCGACAACAGCAGCGGCATCACCCAGCCGGCGTGGCGGGAATGCAGCTTGCGCGGGAAAAACCGAGGGGAACGGGACATGGTGCGAACTCCGTAAGCCGGTCGAAGCAAAGGCGCCACCCGCGGCGCCGAGGCGCTGACGGGAAACGGCCCCGGACGAGTCCGGCGCGGTTGGCGCGTTGCTTGACGTAAACGCTTACGGCGGCGTCCGCAGACCCAAGGGTGGCGAACGTGCGGGCGCATGGTAAGGCCGCGCTCGGCCTGCGCACAAGCCGGCCTACATGCCCTGGTCGGTGCGGTAGCGCTCGAACGCGGCGATCGCGTCGTCCACCCCGATCAACGCCATCACCGCGTCGAATTCGATCTTGCTGCCCCATTTCAATTGCTCGGCCGGTTTGCCGAGGAACTTGCGCGCCGCCGCGTCGTACTTGTCCACGCAGTAGCGGATGTCCGAATACGGGCCGCTGCGGCGCGGGTTGCTGGCCGCGTGCAGGCCCAGCACCTTGCTGCCCACGGCATTGGCGATGTGCATCGGGCCCGAGTCCGGGGTCATCACCAGCGCGGCACGCTGCAGCAGCGCCGGCAATTGCTTGAGCGTGTCGCGGCCGACCAGGTCGAGCAGCGGCGCGCGCGCGGCCGCGACGATGGCGTCGGCCGTGCTGCGCTCCAGGTCGCTGCGCCCACCGCACAGCACCACCCGCCAGCCCTGCGCGGCGGCGTGGTCGGCGACCGCGGCGTAGCGGTCGGCGTACCAGTTGCGGCGGACGTGGCTGGAACAGGGCGAGATCAGCAGCGCCGGGCGGCCGTCGTCGGGCCATTGCGCCCGCGCCCAGGCATGCGCGTCGTCGGGAATCGGCAGGTCCCAGCGTACCTCGGTCTGGCGCAGGCCCAGCGGTTCGCAGAAGCTGCCGATGGCGTCGAGCACGTGGATGCCGGGGCGGTCGGGGATGCGTTCGTTGACGAACAGGCCGTGCAGGTCCTTGGAGCGGCTGCGGTCGTAGCCGATGCGGCGGCGCGCGCGAACGAACGCGGACAGCACGTTGGCGCGCAGCGCCACCTGCATCTGCAGCAGCGCATCGAAGCCCTGCGCCGGCAGTTCGCGGCGCAGCGCGCGCATGCCGGCCAGGCCGCTGCGCTTGTCGTAGTCGTGGAAGATCACGCCGGGCAGGCCGTCGAGCAGCTTGTGTCCGGCCTTGTCGATGATCCAGTGCAGCGGCGGCGCGGCGGGCCAGGCGCGCTGCAGGGTGCGCACCAGCGGCACCACATGGGTCACATCCCCCAGCGCCGACAGGCGCAACAGGCACAGCGAAGGGAGCGTTGCTGCCATGGTGTTGTTAGACTCGCTGAATGGTTGCATTCGACGCCACCGAAGCGCTGACGCCGTACCGCGAGGGCCGCGGCTATGGCGCCATTCTGTTCGACCGCCAACGGCTGCGGCAAGCCGAGCCGGCGCTGTTTTCGGCCGCGTACTGGGCCGAGCGCGCGCGCCCGGTGGACGAGGGCGGCCGCGGCGGCGCCTGGTTCGTCGACGCCCCGTTCGGCGCCAGCGTGCTGCGCCAGTACCGGCGCGGCGGGGTGGTCGCCAAGCTCAGCCGCGACCGCTACCTGTGGACTGGTGCCGACCGTACCCGCAGCTTCGCCGAGTTCCGGCTGATGCGCGCGTTGATCGCGCGCAAGCTGCCGGTGCCGCGGCCGCTGGCCGCCTGTTATCTGCGCCAGGGGCTGCGCTACCGCGCCGCGATCCTGATGGAGCGGCTGGAAGGGGTGCGTTCGCTGGCCGATCGCGCGCATGTGGCCGGCCGCGGCGCGCCGTGGGAAGAGACCGGGCGGCTGATCGCGCGCTTCCACCGCGCCGGGCTGGATCACGCCGATCTCAACGCGCACAACATCCTGTTCGATGGCAACGGCCGCGGCTGGATGATCGATTTCGACCGCGGCGTGCTGCGCATCCCGGCCACGCGCTGGCGCGAGCGCAACCTCAAGCGCCTGCACCGTTCGCTGTTGAAGTTGCGCGGCGAGCGCAGCGTGGACGAGGTCAACAAGGACTACGCGCGCCTGCGCCGCGCCTACGATCTGGCCTGGAGCCGGGGTTACTGATGGCCTGGGCGCTGCGCTTCCAGGGCGTCGGCAATGCCTCGGCGGTGGAACTGGGCTCGCCGATGGCCACGATCGAGCGCGATGGCGCGCCGTGGCTGAGCATCGATTGCGGCGGCGAGGGCCTGAGCGCCTACCAGGCGCAATACGCGGCGATACCGCAGGCGCTGTTCGTGACCCATGTGCATCTGGACCACGTGGCGGGGTTCGAACGGCTGTTCGTCGACGCCTATTTTTCGGCGCGGCGCGGCAAGGTGCGGGTGTACGTGCCGGCGCCGGTGCTGCCGCTGCTGCATCGCCGGATCGGCGACTACCCGAACGTGCTGGCCGAGGGCGGGGCCAATTTCTGGGACGCGTTCCAGCTGATCGCGGTCGGCGATGCGTTCTGGCACGACGGGGTGCGGCTGGAGGTGTTTCCGGTGCGCCACCACTGGCCGGACACCGCCTACGGGCTGCGCCTGCAGGGCGCGCTGGTGTGGAGCGGCGATACCCGGCCGATCCCGGAAATGCTGAGCCGTTATGCCGGCGACGGCGAACTGGTCGCGCATGACTGCGGTCTTCACGGCAACCCGTCGCATACTGGGGTGGATGACCTGGAGCGGGAATATCCCGCCGAGTTGCTGCAACGCATGATGCTGTACCACTACGCCAGCGCCGAGGATGCCGAGGCCTTGCGCGCCCGCGGGCACCGCGTCGCGCGGCCGGGCGAATGCGTGGCGCTGGACACGCCGCGCGCGCCGCAGGTGCCGGCGCCGTGAGCGCGGTGCTGCGCCCGCCGTTGCCGCTTGCTCCGGCCGCGCCGCTGGATCGGTTGCGGCGCCCGCTGCGCGACCTGCGTCTGTCGGTGATCGAGGCCTGCAATTTCCGCTGCGGTTATTGCATGCCGGCCGACAAGGTGCCCGACGATTACGGCTTCGATGCGGCCTCGCGGCTGTCGTTCGACCAGATCGAGACGCTGGTGCGCGGCTTCGTGCGCAACGGCGTCAACAAGCTGCGCCTGACCGGTGGCGAGCCGCTGCTGCGCCGCGACCTGCCCGAACTGGTGCGGCGTCTGGCGCGCATTCCCGGCCTCGACGATCTGGCCATGACCACAAACGGTTCGCTGCTGGCGCGGCACGCGCAGGCCTTGCGCGATGCCGGGTTGCGTCGGGTCACGGTAAGCCTGGATGCGATCGACGCGGCGACCTTCCGGCGCATGTCCGGCGATCGCGGCGAGGTGGCGCAGGTGCTGGCGGGCATCGACGCGGCGGTGGCGGCCGGGCTGGGGCCGGTGAAGATCAACTGCGTGGTCCAGCGCGGCATCAACGACGATCAGGTGCTGCCGCTGTTGGCGCACTTCCGCGGCAGCGGCCACGTGTTGCGTTTCATCGAATACATGGACGTGGGCACCTGCAATGCCTGGCGCCGCGACCGGGTGGTGCCTTCGGCGGAATTGCATGCGCGTATCGCCGAACGTTGGCCGTTGCGCGCGCTGGACCCGCACTACGCCGGCGAAGTCGCCGCGCGCCATGCCTTCGTCGACGGCGGTGGCGAGATCGGCTTCGTCAGTTCGGTCAGCGCGCCGTTCTGCGGCGATTGCCATCGCGCGCGCGTATCGGCCGACGGCCAGCTCTATACCTGCCTGTTCGCCGCCGCGGGCACCGATCTGAAGCCGGCCCTGGCCGGCGGCGAGGACGCATTGGCCGAGCGCGTGCGGGCGTTGTGGAGCCAGCGCGCCGATCGCTACAGCGAACTGCGCGGCGATGCGCGGGCGGCGCGCGGCAAGCACGTCGAGATGTTCCTGATCGGCGGATGAGCGAAATGGACGCGTCGCTGAAGCAGCGGTTGTTCGCGCTGGAGCTGGAATTGCTGGAGCCGGCGACGCGTGCCTCGGCGACGCGGTTGTCGGCGCTGCTCGACGAAGCGTTCGTCGAATTCGCTGCGTCCGGGCGATGCATCGACAGGCAGGCGCTGCTGCAGGAATTGCCGGCAGAGGCCGGCGCGGTCCGCTATCGTGCGTTCGATTTGAACGCGTGGTTGCTGGCGCCAGATCTGGCGCAGTTGCGCTACCGCAGCGAGCGCCGCGATGGCGATGGCGCGCCGGTGCGGCATGCGCTGCGCAGTTCGCTGTGGCGCTGCCGCGATGGCGAATGGCGCATGCTGTTCCACCAGGGTACGCCGATTCCCGGCGCCGCCTGAGCATGGTGCCGTGGGAGCGGCAACGCAGTCTATGAGCGAAGAAAAGGCCAAGTACGCCGCTGCGGTCGGCAACACGCTGACCCATCTGGACCCGCAGGGGCTGCCGACGATGGTGGACGTCTCGGCCAAGGCCGTCACCGCGCGCGTCGCCGTGGCCGAGTCGCGGATACGCTTTCCGGTCGCGGTGGCCGCGCAACTGCGCGCCGACGCGCTGCACAGCGCCAAGGGCGGCATCGTCGACACGGCGGTGATCGCCGGCACCATGGCGGTCAAGCGCACCCACGAACTGATCCCGTTCTGCCATCCGCTGCCGATCGACGGCTGCCGTTTCGCGATCGACTGGGCCTCGCCGCAGGTACTGCGCATCGAATGCACGGTGCGCACCGCGCACCGCACCGGCGTGGAGATGGAGGCGCTGACCGGCGCCAGCGTCGCCGCGCTGACCGTCTACGACATGTGCAAGGCGCTGACCCATGCGATGACGATCGGCCCGGTACGCCTGCTTGCAAAGCGCGGCGGCAAGCGCGACGTCGGGAGCGCGGCATGAGCGTGCGCGTGACGGTGCTGTATTTCGCCAGCCTGCGCGAGGCGGCGGGCCTCGAGCGAGAACAGGTGCAGACCGCGGCTGCCGACCTGCGCGCGCTGTATGCCGAGCTCGATGCGCGGCATGGCCTGCGTTGGCCGCCGCAGCGCCTGCGCGTGGCGGTGGACGGCGCCTTCGTGGGCTGGGACGACGCGCCGCGCGAGGGCAGCGAAGTGGTGTTCATTCCGCCGGTCTCGGGAGGCTGACCGATGTCCGCCACGCACCGCTTCCATCTCGCCGACAGCGCCCTCGACATCGCCACGCTGCGCGCGCCGCTGGCGCATGCGCAGGCCGGCGCCTACGCCAGTTTCGAGGGCTGGGTGCGCGACCACAACGATGGCCGCGCGGTCGATGGCCTGCGCTACGAGGCGTACGCGCCGCTGGCCGAGGCCGAAGGCCGGCGCATCGCCGACGAAGCCTTGGCCCGCTTCGACATCCTCGACCTGCGCTGCGTGCATCGCATCGGCGACTTGGCGATCGGCGACCTGGCGGTGTGGGTGGGCGTAGCCGCGGCGCACCGCGGCGCCGCCTTCGACGCCTGCCGCTACGTCATCGACGAGGTCAAGGCGCGGGTGCCGATCTGGAAGCACGAGCGTTACCGCGAGGGCGACGCCGGTTGGTTGCATCCGGAGGCGTAGCGCCCGCCGTGTCAGCCGCAGGGTGGCCGACGACCAGGCGCGAGCCGCGCGACAGGCACCGCGAATCGGCCCGCGCGGCTTTATCTTCGGAAGTAAGGGTGGCGACCCCGCCGGCTGACCTCGGCGCCCGCGTCGATCGATACCGTTGCTGCCTTCCGGCCCTGGCGGGGTTTTCGATCTAGCGTCGCGAGGGGCCGACGGGGCCACCATAGAGACGAAACCGCGCCGAGGCGCGGTCTTTCCCTTTGAATGCTTTCGCCAGCGGCGAAGCCATTCTGCGAGGGAAGCGCAATTCGAATCTGGCGGAGAGAGGGGGATTCGAACCCCCGAAGCGCGGTTTAGACGCTTACACACTTTCCAGGCGTGCTCCTTCAACCACTCGGACACCTCTCCGGGATCTTGCCCGGGCCAACGGTCCGGGCAAGGGCGGGAATTCTACCCGCCGTGCTCGTCATCCACAAGGCGATCGCTGCGCGGAGCCGGGCGCCGCCGGCCATGCGCGCGGCGCCGGATGCGCGGGCGCTGCGGCCGGCGTGCGGTGGCCGCTGAACGATCCGCCGCGCCCGGCGTGGCACAATGGCGGTTCAGATGAAGACGGTTGCCTGATGTCCTATCTCGTTCTCGCCCGCAAGTGGCGCCCCAAGCGTTTCGCCGAGCTGGTGGGGCAGGAGCACGTGGTCCGCGCGCTCACCAATGCGCTGGACAGCGGGCGCGTGCACCACGCGTTCCTGTTCACCGGCACCCGCGGCGTCGGCAAGACCACCATCGCGCGGATCTTCGCCAAGTCGCTGAACTGCGAGCAGGGCACCGGCGCCGACCCGTGCGGGCAGTGCCCGGCGTGCCTGGACATCGACGCCGGCCGCTACATCGACCTGCTGGAGATCGACGCCGCGTCCAATACTGGCGTGGACGACGTGCGCGAGGTGATCGAGAACGCGCAGTACATGCCCTCGCGCGGCAAGTTCAAGGTGTACCTGATCGACGAAGTGCACATGCTGTCCAAGGCGGCGTTCAACGCGCTGCTGAAGACGCTGGAAGAGCCGCCGGAGCACGTCAAGTTCCTGCTCGCCACCACCGACCCGCAGAAGCTGCCGGTGACGGTGCTGTCGCGCTGCCTGCAGTTCAACCTCAAGCGCCTGGACGAGGAGCAGATCCAGGGGCAGATGACCAGGATCCTGGCCGCCGAGCAGATCGAGGTCGATGCCTCGGCGATCGTGCAGCTGGCCAAGGCCGCCGACGGCAGCCTGCGCGACGGCCTGTCGCTGCTGGACCAAGCCATCGCCTACGCCGGCGGCGCGCTGCGCGACGACGTGGTGCGGGCGATGCTGGGCACGGTCGACCGCACCCAGGTCGGGGCGATGCTCGAGGCGCTGGCCGATGGCGACGGGCAGCGGCTGCTGCAGGTGGTCGCCGGGCTGGCCGAGTTCTCGCCGGACTGGGGCGGGGTGCTTGAAGCGTTGGCCGAGGCGCTGCACCGCATCCAGGTGCGGCAGCTGGTGCCGGGCGCGGCGGTGACGGGCGTGGACGGGCTGGATCCGGCGCCGTTCGCCGAGCGCCTGCGTCCGGAAATCGTGCAGCTGTGGTACCAGATGGCCTTGAACGGTCGCCGCGATCTGTACCTGGCGCCGAGTCCGCGCGCCGGGTTCGAGATGGCGGTACTGCGCATGCTGGCGTTCCGTCCGGCCGGCGCGGCGCCGTTGCCGGCCGCGTCCGGGTCGGGTACCACGGAAGGCCGTGCGCCTGCGGCGCCCGTGGCCGCGGCGCCTGCTGCCGCTTCCGCCAGCGTCGCCGCGCCGTCGGTTGCCGCGATGCCCGCGCCCGCCGCACCGATGATGGCGCCGGCGCCGACAGCGGCTGCGGTCGCCGCCAGGTCGACCCCCGCGCCTGCACCGGTCGCAGCGTCTGCGGTGCTGGATCCGCCGTGGGAAACCGCGGCACCGGCACCTGCGCAGGCAGCGCCGCCCGTTGCGAACACCGCTCCAGTCGCGCCGACTCCCGCGTCCTCGCCCGAGCCGGAAATGGCGATGGTGCCGCCGCTGGCCGTCGCCGAGCGCGCGCCGGCCGAACCCGCCGCGCCGCGCGTGCTGCACGCGGCCGAGGACTGGCTGGAACTGGTCGCCGATTGCGGCCTGACCGGGCCGTCGCGGCAGCTCGCCGCCAATTCGGCCTTCGTCAGCCACGCCGACGGCGTGCTGCGGCTGTCGCTGTCGCCGGGCTTCGAATACCTGCAGTCCGAGCGCTCGCTCGGCGAACTGGCCGCGGCGCTGGCCGATGCGCTGGGCAGCCGGCCGAAGATCGTGATCGAAAGCGGCATCGCGGTCGATGCCGAAACCCTGCACGAGCGCTCGCACCGGCAACGCGGCGAGCGCCAGAGCGCGGCCGAGACCGCGTTCCTGCACGACCCGGCGGTGCAAGCGCTGATCCAGCAGCAAGGCGCGCGGGTCGTGCCCGATTCCATCCGCCCCTACCAAGAGTAATCAAGCATGCGTGGGAACATCGCCCAATTGATGCAGCAGGCGCAGAAGATGCAGGAGAACCTGCAGCGCGCCCAGGAAGAACTGGCCCAGCTGGAAGTCACCGGCAGCGCCGGCGGCGGCATGGTCAGCGTGACCCTGACCGGCGCCAAGGAGTGCCGCAAGGTGCGGATCGATCCGAGCATCCTCTCCGACCAGGAGATGGCCGAGGATCTGATCGCCGCCGCCTTCAACGATGCCTCCAACAAGATCGACGCGGAGTCCAAGTCGCGGATGGGCGCGGCCACGGCCGGCATGCCGATCCCGCCGGGCATGAAGCTGCCGTTCTGAGGGGCCGGGATTCGGGATTGGGGATTCGCAAAGGCAAGAGCGAAGCCACTTCTTCCCGATCCCGGAACCCGACGTGCAAATCGCCAACTCATGTCTTCCCTGCTCGAACAACTGATCGAGGCCTTCCGGGTCCTGCCGGGCGTGGGCCAGAAGTCGGCGCAGCGCATGGCCTATCACGTGCTCGAGCGCGAGCGCGACGGTGGCCTGCGCCTGGCGAACGTGCTGGCCGAGGCGGTGGAGAAGGTCGGCCACTGCACGCAGTGCCGCGATTTCAGCGAGACCGAACTGTGCGCGATCTGCGCCAGCGCCGGCCGCGACCGCCAGCAGCTGTGCGCGGTGGAATCGCCCGCCGACCGCCTGGCGATCGAGCACGCCACCGGCTACCGCGGGCTGTACTTCATCCTGCAGGGCCGGCTGTCGCCGCTGGACGGCGTGGGGCCGCGCGAACTCGGCCTGGACCGGCTCGGCACGCGGCTGGCGCAGGGCGAGATCGCCGAATTGATCATCGCCACCAATTCCACCGTCGAGGGCGAGGCCACCGCGCACTATCTGGCGCAGCTGGCGCGCCGGCACGGGGTGCGCCCGAGCCGGCTGGCGCAGGGCCTGCCGCTGGGCGGTGAACTGGAGTACGTGGATCGCGGCACGCTGTCGCATGCGTTCGGCAGCCGCAACGAGGTTCCGCGCGGCGGCGCAGGCGAGTAGCGGCCCGCATCGCAACGCCTGTGTGCCACCGAATTCGGCTATAACGACTGCCCCTTTCCGCTGCGCGAGCCCGGTCCATGGACACCATCTTCGGCAAGATCATCCGCCGCGAAATTCCCGCGAGCATCGTGTACGAGAACGACGACGTGCTTGGCTTCAAGGACATCGCGCCGCAGGCGCCGGTGCACGTGCTGTTCATTCCCAAGCAGGTGGAGATTCCCACCCTCGACGATCTGGCGCCGGAGCAGGCCACGCTGGTCGGCAAGCTGGTGCTGGCCGCGGCCACCTACGCGCGCGAGCAAGGCCTGGCCGAAGACGGCTACCGGGTGGTGATGAATTGCCGCGAGCATGCCGGGCAGACCGTGTTTCATCTGCACCTGCACCTGCTGGCCGGCGCGCCGCTGGGTCGCTTCGGCACGCCCTGAACGGCCGCCGCCGCGCGATTCGTCGCGGCGCTCCCGGTCAAACGGAAAACGCCGCTTTTCAGCGGCGTTTTCTTCTCCATCATGGCACAACGCGTGCCATCGGACGCCTTACCACCAGCCGCGGCCCCAGCCCCAGCGCGGGCCCCACGGATCCCACGGGCCCCAGGGACCGTACGGGTAGGCGGGGACCACGTCGACCTGGCGCACCACCGGCCACAGGTAGACCACGTCGGCATCGATCTTGGGCAGGCGATAGTCGTATTCGCCGATGCGGGTGCTCTCGTAGCCGGCGACGTGGCCGATGAAGGTCACCTCGCGGCCGGGTTCGAACACTGCCGGGTCGTAGAAGCCGGAGCGGCAGGCGATGAAGCGGCCGTCGCTGGCGTCGGCCGAGTCGCTGTCCGGACGGCCGCTGGCGCTCAACGGCCGCGACAGCATCTGGAAGCAGGTCTGGCCCTGGCCGGGCTTGGTCTGGATGATCTTGCCGCCCCAGCGTACCGAGGTGCCGACCTGCTGGCCGGCGACCGAGTCGCGGGGGGTGACGGTGGCGAATTGGCCTTGCAGCGGCTTGGGTGCGGTCGCACAGGCGCCGAGGGCGAGAACGGCCAGGACGGGGAACAGCAGTCGGATCTTCATCGAGATGCTCCGGTGTGCGGACGGTGCCTGCGCAGGTCGCGCAACAATGAAGCCCTGTCCGAATCAGCGCCAGCGTAGCGCGAATCGGCGAAACGCTGGCTGAGCGAAAGCAACGCGTTTGCCTCCATCACCTGGTGCACACGCGACGCCCACACCAGCGCCGGTTCGTGCGCTTCGCGGCCCAGGCCGAGCCTGGCGTAACGCTGGCCCAACCGACGCCAGGCGCGCAGCAGCGGGTCGCGCTCGCGTTCGCCACGCGCCAGCAGCCACGCCATCCAGCCCAGCAGCAGCGCGGCGAAGCCGGCGAACAGGGCGACCAGTTGCGCCGGCTCCAGCTTGGCGATGCCGAGGTCGCTCAGCAGCCGCTGCTGGCGGTTGGCGTCGAAGGACAGCACCAGGTCGTTCCAGCCGCGGCGCAGCCAGTCGCCGACGTCGCGCAGGTGCCAGTCGGCGCTGCCGCCCTGGGCGTCGGCAGCGCCGCCGAGGCGGTCTTCCAATGTGTCGTAGATGCGTTCCGGGGCGACCGCGGCGGTCGGGTCCACGCGCACCCAGCCACGCGGCGGCAACCACACTTCGGCCCAGGCGTGGGCGTCCATGCGCCGCACCACCCAGTAGCCGCCGAACGGATTGCGGGTGCCGCCGGCATAGCCGGTGACCACGCGCGCGGGAATGCCGGCGCCGCGCATCAGCACCACGAAGGCGGAGCTGAAGTGTTGGCAGAATCCGGCCTTCTGCTGGAACAGGAATTCGTCCACGCCGTCGCGGCCGGGCAGCGGCGTCTCCAGCGTGTAGGCGAAGTCGCGGCGGATCCACTGCAGCGCGCGGGCGACGATCGCGGCGTCGTCGGCGCCGGCCTGCTGCCGCCATTGCCGGGCTAGCGCCAGGGTGCGTGGGTTGTAGCCGGGCGGCAGCGCCAGCGCGCGCTGGCGCTGCGCCGGCGCCAGCGTGGCCTCGAAGCGCAGCGGCGGCGCCGAGCGCAGGCGCCAGCGGGTCAGCGCGCCGAGCGGGCGTTCGGTCTGCAGGACGTAGTCGGCGGAGATGCGGGTGCCTTCCGGTGCCTGCAGCGGCAGGTCCAGCGCCACCAGTTGGCGGCGATCGGTCGGCTCGACCTCGATCTCGTAGTCCCACGTCGCCGCACCGGTCTGCACCGCAGGCGCGGGCAGGTAATCGTTGCCGCGTTGCGTGCGCCAGGTGCTGCCGTCGAAATCCCACAGCACCGGCCCGCGCCAGTAGCGCTGCGCCGGCGCCGGCACGCGGCCGAAGAACTGCACGCGCAGCGCCGGGGTGTCGTCGGCCATCAGGTCCAGCCACTGGCCCGGGCTCATCGTGTCCGACAGGCCAGGCCTCGCCAGCGCGCGCTCGGGCACGCCCCACAGCGGCGAGCCCAGGCGCGGGAACAGCCAGAACGCGGCCAGCGCCAGCGGCAGGCCCAACGCCAGCAGCCGGCCGACGCCGCGCAGCTGGCCGCGCAGCGGCGGCGCGGCGCTGTGCCCTTCCTGGTCGGCCAGGCGCTGCATGCACAGCAGCGCGGCGATCACCGCGGCCAACCCCAGCAGCATCGTGACCGGCCCCTGGTCCAGCAGGAACGCGGCGAACGGCGCGAACAGAGCGAAGCCGAGCAGGCTGCGCGCGTCGCGCAGGGTCTTCAGTTCCGACGGTTTGATCGCCAGCATCGCCGCGAGCATGGCGCAGCCGGTGTCGCGGCCGAAGCGCATGCCGACCTGCCAGTAGATCGCCGCCAGCATCGCCGCCACCAGCAGCAGGCGCAGCGCGGCCGGCAGCGGTCGCCAGGCCGAGCTGGCGCCGATCAGCAGCGCGGTCGCCGCGAACAGCAGCGCCAGTGCGCCGGGCAGCTGCAGCAGCAGCGGCAGCAGCGCCAGCAGGCCGGCCCCCAGCGCCCACTGGCGGCTGCCGTCGCGCAGCGCAGGCGAGCGCGGCTCAGCCATGCGGCAGCAGCGCCAGCGCGCGCAGGCACAGGTGCCGGTGCTGCGGACCGCGGCCCGGGCCCAGCGGCGGCTGCCCCGGCAGCAGCAGGCGGTAGCGGCGGCCGTCGCGCTCGGCCTCGTTGACCCAGCGCGCCAGCCGCGCGATGCGGCGCTCGTAGGGCAGCGCCGCCAGGGTGCGCCAGTCCAGTACCACGTCCACCCCGATCGGGCGTTCGTATTCGCGCACCAGCAGCGTGTCGCGGCGCGCCGAGTGCTTCCAGGAGATCGCGCGCGGCGCATCGCCGGCCCGGTACGGGCGCAATTGGTGCAGCTCTTCGCCGAGCGCGTGCAGGCGGGTCTGGGTCGGGGTGCCGTCGCCGTGCGGCAGCGGCGGCCCGTCGTGTTCGGGTTGCGGATAGACCAACAGCGGCGCATCGGGCCAGAACCAGGCCCAGGCGCGCAGCAGGCCCAGCGGCTGGGTGGTGGAAATGCGGATGCGCTGCAGGTCGAGCCAGCCGCGGCGTTCGGTGGGCAGTTCCAGGTCGGCTTCGGCGGCGCCGTCGCCGTGCAGGTCGAGGTAGGTGTGCCGGTCGGCATGGGCCACGCGCAGGCCGCGGCGGTGCCGGGCGTCGTCGGCGGCCAACGCCAGGCGCAGCCGCAGCGGCGTGCCGGCCGCGACCGGGTCTGCCGACAGCGCGTCCAGGCGCAGCCCCGACAACTGCAGGTGGGCGGCGATCGCGCTGGCGATGGCGGCCGCGCCGAGCAGCATCGCCAGCAACAGGGCAGGGTTGTTGTTGTAGTTCAGCGCGCCGAGCAGCATCGCGCCGAGCAGCAGCGCCAGGAAGCCGCCGAACGGCGTGGGCAGGATGTAGATCCGGCGCCGGTCCAGCCGCACCGGCAGCGGCTCGGGATCGCGCGGCCGCGCCAGCCGTGCCAGCGCCTGCCGCCCCTCGCGCAGCCGTGCGCGCATGCCGCTCAGTCCACCGCGACGCTGTGCAGGATCGCCTTGGCCAGCGCTTGCCCGGAGGCCGATTCCTGTTCGGCCACCAGGCGATGCTCGGCGACCGCCACGAACAGCGCCTGCACGTCTTCCGGCAGCGCATGCGCACGGCCCAGCAGCAGCGCGTGCGCCTTGGCCGCGCGCAGCAGCGCGATGCCGGCGCGTGGCGACAGGCCCACGCGCACACCCGGATGCTGGCGGCTGCGCGCGAGCAGCGCCTGCACGTAGCCGACCAGCGCCTCGCTGGCGTGGATCTGTTCCACGCCGTGCCGCAGCGCGGCCATGTCGGTGTCGCTGAGCAGCGGCCGCGCCTGCGCGATCAGGTCGCGGCGGTCGCTGCCGCTGAGCAGCGCGCGTTCGGATTCGGCGCTTGGATAGCCCAGCGCCAGACGCAGCAGGAAGCGATCCAGCTGCGAATCGGGCAGCGGGAAGGTGCCCGACAGGTCCACCGGATTCTGCGTGGCGATGACGAAGAACGGCGCCGGCAGCGGATGCGTCGTGCCGTCCAGCGTGACCTGCTGTTCGGCCATCGCTTCCAGCAGCGCGCTCTGCGTGCGCGGCGGCGCGCGGTTGATCTCGTCGGCGAGCAGCACGTGGGTGAACACCGGACCGGGATGGAACTGGAACTGGCGCGATTGCGCATCGTACACCGACACGCCGAGCACATCGGCCGGCAGCAGGTCGGAGGTGAACTGCACGCGCTGGAAGCTCAGTCCCAGGCTCGCGGCCAGCGCATGCGCCAGCGTGGTCTTGCCGAGTCCGGGCAGGTCCTCGATCAGCAGATGTCCGCCGGACAGCAGCGCGACAAAGGCCATGCGCACCTGTTGCGGCTTGCCCAGGACCAGCGAATTGACCTGCTGCTGGGCCTGCGCAAGCGCCTCGCGCAGCGTATCGGTTAGCATTTCAGGCAAGCGGGGCGGAGTAGGCATCGCATTCTCGCAACGGGTTTAGGGGAGTCTAAAGGCAATGCAAGGCGAACAACGTGCACGCACCACCTTCATGGTGCTGTGGGTGCTGGTGACCGCGGCCAAGCTGCTGGCGGCCGCGCGCCTGCCGTTGTTCGTCGACGAGGCGTTCTACTGGCAGGAGGGCCAGCACCTGGCCGCCGCCTACTCGGATCTGCCCGGGCTGACCGCGTGGCTGGCGCGGCTGGGCGTGGCGCTCGGCGGCGAACACCTGTTGGCGCTGCGCGCGCCGTTCCTGCTGCTGTCGGCATCGATGCCGTGGCTGATCGCGCGCATCGCCACGCGCTGGTTCGGCGCGGTGGCCGGCTGGCGCGCCGGCAGCCTGACCTTGCTGATGCCGCTGTCGGGCACGCTCGGCATCCTCGCGCTGCCGGACGTGCCGATGGCGCTGGCGACGATCCTGTGCATGGACGCCAGCGCGCGGCTGCTGCGCCAGATCGATGCGATGAGCGCGGTGGAACTGGCGCTGGGCCTGGCCTTGGGCGCGCTGAGCCACTACCGCTTCGCCGGAGTGATCGGGGTCGGCGCGATCGCGTTGCTGCTGATCCCGCAGGGCCGGCGCATGCTGCGCGATCCGCAGGTGTGGGTGGCGCTGGCGATGGGCATCGTCGCCTGGCTGCCGCTGCTGGCCTGGAATGCGGACAATGGCGAGGCCGGGGTCAAGTTCCAGTTGATCGATCGGCATCCATGGAGCTTCCAGCCCAGCGGCATCGCCTTCGTGCTGATCCAGGGCCTGTTGGTCACGCCGCTGCTGGCGGTGGCGATGTGGAAGGTGGCGCTGGTGGCCACGCGTGGCGGCGGCAGCGGCGGCGCGCGCGTGCAATGGCGTTACTTCGGCCTGCTCGGTGGCGTGTCCACGCTGGGCATCTTTCTGCTCGGCTTCTTCACCGATGCCGAGCGCATCAGTTTCCATTGGCCGTTGCCGGGCTATCTGGCCTTGCTGATCGCCGCGCCGGTGATCCTCAACGGCTGGCCGAAACGGCTGCGTCGCGCGACCTGGCTGCTGACCGGCATCGGCCTGGTCGGCGCGTTCGGCTATTACCTGGCGGTGTCGGTGCCGTCGGTGCGCGAGCATGCCGCCGGCGACAAGTACTACCCGCGCAACTTCGCCGGCTGGAAACCGCTGGCCTCGGCGGTGCGCCGCGAACTGGCGGCGATGCCGCCGGGCACGCAGGTGCTGGCCGACAACTTCAAGGTCGGTGCCGAGCTCGGGTTCGAACTGGGCGATGCCGATATCCACGTGCTGCCGCATGCCTTGAACGACAAGCACGGGCGCAGCGCGCAGTTGCGCCAGTGGGGGCTGCTCAGCGACGGCCGCCGCGATGGGCCGCGGCTGCTGGTGCTGTCGCCCAGCGACATGAAATACCGGCTGCTGCTGCAGCGCTATCACGCGGTGTGCGAGCTGGTCGGCCCGCTGCCGCCGCCGAAGGTGGTGTCCAGCGATCACGGCAGCCAGCGCTTCCTGTTGTTCGCGCTGCCGGCGCAGCGCCTGCCCGGGCCGTGCACGACGCCGGCGATGGCCTGGTTCAACACGCCGGGCGTGGGCGACAAGGTCGCGCCCCATTTCGAAGTGTCCGGCTGGGCGTTCAAGGACGGCGTGGGCATCGACCGGGTCGAGGTGCTGCTCGATGGCAAGGTGGCCGCGCAGGCGCGCTACGGCGAGCGCTACGACATCACCGCGTTCTGGAAGATCTCCACCGATCCGGGCCATCCCAACGTCGGTTTCCGCGCCGAACTCGATGCCAGCGGCCTGGCGCCGGGCACGCATTGGCTCGGCCTGCGCCTGCATGGCCGCGACGGCAGCGTCGAGGACTGGTGGGAACAGCCGATCGAACTGCGCCGGCGCTGATAGCATGGCGCGCCTTTCCACGCCCGCCGCCCAGGACCGCCCGCCGCCCATGCCGAGTCTTTCTGCCGCCCGCGCTGCGGCCATGCCACGGATCGCGGTGCTGGTTCCCTGCCACAACGAAGCGGCCACGATCGGCCAAGTCGTCGCCGCCTTCGCCGCGCAGTTGCCGACGGCGAGCATCCACGTGTTCGACAACAATTCCAGCGACGCCACCATCGCGATCGCGCGCGCGGCCGGCGCGCAGGTGCGCGAGGTCGCATTGCAGGGCAAGGGCAACGTGGTGCGGCGCCTGTTCGCCGATGTCGAGGCCGACGTGTACGTGCTGGTCGATGGCGATGCGACCTACGACGCGACGATGGCGCCGGCGCTGATCGAGCGCCTGCTACGCGATGGCCTGGACATGGTGGTCGGCGCGCGGCGCAGCGACGCCGCCGCCGCCTATCGCGCCGGGCACCGCGCCGGCAACGTGCTGCTGACCCGCTGCGTGAGTTTCCTGTTCGGCCGCAGCTTCGACGACATGCTGTCCGGCTACCGGGTGTTCTCGCGGCGCTACGTGAAGTCGTTTCCCGCCCATGCCGCCGGCTTCGAGACCGAGACCGAACTGGCGGTGCACGCCCTGCAGTTGCGCATGCCGGTGGCGGAAGTGGCCACGGCCTACGGCGCGCGGCCGCAAGGCTCGCAGAGCAAGCTGCGCACCTGGCACGACGGCACGCGGATCCTGCTGACCATCCTGCGCCTGTTCAAGGCCGAGCGGCCGTTGCTGTTCTTCTCGCTGGGCTTCGGCGCCTGCGTGGCGCTGGCGCTGGGGCTGGCGGTGCCGCTGGTGCTCACCTATGCGCACACCGGCCTGGTGCCGCGCTTCCCGACCGCGATCCTGTGTTCGGCGCTGATGCTGCTCGGCTTCCTGTTGCTGGCCTGCGGGCTGATCCTGGACACGGTCACGCGCGGCCGGGTCGAGGCCAAGCGCCTGGCCTATCTGGCGATCCCGGCGCTGCCGTTGCGCGGGCCGTCGACCTCTCCCGCAGCCGAAGGCGACAAGGCATGAGTGCGGCAAGCGCCGCAGTGCCGCGTCCGAGCCGCCGCCGGCGCCTGTTGCATGCGCTGGATCGCCGTTTCGCCTTCCACAACCGCAGCAACGTGATCGCTGCCGGCATCGCGGTGGCGCTGCTCGGCGGCCTGCTGTCGCTGCTGCTGGGCCAGGACGCCAACTGGGATCTGCGCAATTACCACCTGTACAACGGCTATGCCGCGCTGCATGGCCGCCTCGGTGTGGACCTGGCGCCGGCGCAGCTGCAGAGCTACTTCAATCCGTTGCTGGACGTGCTGCACTACGCGCTGATGACCGGCCTGCCGGCACCGCTGGCGGGCTTCGCGATGGGCGCGCTGCACGCACTGGCGTTCCTGCTGCTGGCCGGCATCGTCTGGCAGGTGCTGGATCCGCGCCTGGACCGCGCGCGGCTGGCGCCATGGCTGGCCCTGGCCGGCATGTGCAGCGCCGCGTTCCTGTCCGAGTTCGCCGGCAGCATGGCCGACAACAGCAGTGCGCTGCCGGTGCTGGGCGCGGTGCTGGCCGCGCTGCACGCGCAGCGCCGGCAACAGGCGGCCGGGCAGGGCGTGGCGGTGGCGTGGTGGGCGCTGGCCGGGGCGTTGCTGGGCCTGGCGCTGGCCTGCAAGCTGACCAATGTGCTGTTTGCGCTCGCGCTGGGCGTCGCCGCGCTGGTCGCGGGCGGGCGCCCGCGGCAGCGCCTGGGCGGCGCCGCGGTGCTGACCGTGGTCACCGTGCTCGGTTTCGCGATCCTGGCCGGGCCATGGTTGCTGGGCGTGTGGAAGACCTTCGGCAACCCGCTGTTCCCTCAGTTCAACAGCCACTTCCTGGCGCCGTTGGCGCAGCCGGTCGCGCTCAGCGATACGCGCTGGTTGCCGCAGGGCTGGCTGCAGTGGCTGAGCTGGCCGCTGCACTTCTCGTTCGCGCCGAACCGGGTCAGCGAGGTCGCCCTGCGGCAGATCGTCTGGCCGTTGCTGTACCTGGTCGGCCTGGCCGCGCTGCTGCGGTGCGCGCTGCGCCGGCCGCCCCGGTCCGCGGCGGCCAGCGACGTGGTCGCGCCGGCATGGCGCGCACTGCTGGTGTTCTTCGTGGTCGCCTACCTGGCCTGGCAGTCGGTCTTCAGCATCCAGCGCTACCTGGTGGTGCCGGAGTTGCTGGCGCCGCTGATGCTGTGGGTCGGGCTGCGGCGGTTGCTGCCGGCACGCGTCGCCGCGCCGGCGGCGCGTTGGGCGCTGATCGCCTGCGCGCTGGTCGCCCTCCACGGCTGGGGCGACTGGGGCCACGAGCGCTGGGCGCGCGCGGCGTTCCGGGTGCAGGCGCCGAGCATGCCGCAGCCGGCGCGCAGCCTGGTGCTGTTGGTCGGCGACGTGCCGCAATCGTGGCGCATCCCGTTCCTGCCGGCGCAGGCGGCGTATGCGTCGGTGGCGTCCAATTTCCCCGAATCGCCGGCCTATGCCGAGCGCGTGCGGGCGATGCTGGCCGCGCGCGGCCAGGGCTATGCGCTGTTGCCGGCGAGGGTGGACCGCAACGTCGCGCGCTTGCAGCGGCTCAATGCGCTGGCTGCGCGGCTGGGCCTGGACCGGGGGCCGGACTGCCAGTTGATGCGGCGCCTGGCGCATCGACCGGTGCGCGCGGCGGTGACCGAGCGCGATGGCCGCTGCCAGTGGACGCTGTCGCCGGAACGGGCCATCGACATCGCCGCGGGCGACCGCGAAGCGCTGGCCCTGGCCGACCGGCAGTTGGCCCGCTACGGGCTGGCGTTGCAGTTGGACACCTGCGCGGTCCACGAGTCCTGGGTCGGGCAGGCGCGCTACCCCTACCAGTGGTGCCGGATCGGCCAGCGCTGACGCCGGCCGTCGCCGGCTAGGGCAGCACGTAGCCGGCCTCGCGCAGCAGCCCGGCCAGGCCGATCAACGGCA
The DNA here is from genome assembly GCF_041245805.1 of Xanthomonas sp. DAR 34887. NCBI lineage: Bacteria > Pseudomonadati > Pseudomonadota > Gammaproteobacteria > Lysobacterales > Lysobacteraceae > Xanthomonas > Xanthomonas tesorieronis. Next base: position 3,878,892 of record NZ_CP162490.1, on the reverse strand, counting down.
GCCCGACCAGCGCGGTCGGGTCCTGGCTGTGGATCGCGCTGAACAGGCTGATGCCCAGGCCTTCGCACTTGAAGCTGCCGGCGCAGTCCAGCGGCTGCTCGGCGGCGACGTAGCGGGCGATTTCCGCGGCCTGCAGCACGCGAAAGCGCACTTCGGTCAGGTCGCACAGCTGCAGCGCGCGCGCGCCGCGCAGCAGGCACACCGCGGTATGGAAGTGCACGCTGCGCCCGGACATCGCCGCCAGCTGCGCCTGCGCGGCTTCGGCATGGCCGGGCTTGCCCAGCGGCTGGCCATCGAGTTCGGCGACCTGGTCGGAGCCGATCACCCAGGCATCGGGCGCGCCGGCGGCCACCGCCGCGGCCTTGGCCCGCGCCAGGCGCTGCGCCAGCGCCAGCGGCGCTTCTCCCGGCAGCGGCGTCTCCTCCACCTGTGGGCGGACGCTGTCGAAGGGCAGGCGCAGACGCTGCAGCAGCTCGCGGCGGTAGACGGAGGTGGAGGCCAGGATCAGGCGCGGCATCGGCGAGGTCGGGCAAGGCGGCGCGGGCGCCGGGGCCGGCAGTCTGCGGCGCTGCGCGCGGCCGGGCAAGCAGCATGACGGGACGGTTTGACAGCGCTGGTCCTAGTCCTTAACATTCTGCGGCTTATGTCCGCGAACGTGCCCGAACTGTTGGATGCCTGGCGGATGGTCGCAGCGCGCAGGGTCTTCGAAGACCGCCTGCCGCTCTCGGCGATGACCCGTCTGCAAGGCAGCCTGGCCGATACCGAAGGCGAATGCCGCTACACGATGGAATTCGGCCGCGACGCTGTACTGCAAGTGTCCTACGTCGAACTGACGCTCGAAACCGAGCTGCCGCTGATCTGTCAGCGCAGCCTGCAGCGCTTCCTGCTGCCGGTCTCGACCGTGCAGCGGCTGGGACTGATCCGTAGCGAGGACGAGGAAGCCGCGCTGCCGCCGGATTACGAGGCCTTGCTGGTGCCCGACGATGGCCAGCTGCGGCCCGCCGATCTGGTCGAGGACGAGTTGGTGCTGGCGGTGCCGTTGGTGCCGGTGGCGCCCGGAAGCGAGGCGGTCGAACAGGACTGGCCGGCGACCGAGGAAGAAGTGAGCAAGGCCAACCCGTTCGCGGCGTTGGCGGCGCTGAAGAAACAGTAGCGGCCGGCCCGCCGGACGCTGCCTGAGGTTGTTGCCGGACGCGCGCGTCCTGCGCGACGTAATGACGACAGATGTAAACGAACCGAGTTTGGAGCAATCCCATGGCTGTGCAGAAATCCCGTGTCACCCCGTCCCGCCGCGGCCAGCGCCGTTCGCACGACGCCCTCAGCGCCAAGCAGCTGTCGACCGACCCGACCAGCGGCGAGACCCACCTGCGCCACCACATCACCGCCGACGGCTACTACCGCGGCAAGAAGGTGATCGCCACCAAGACCTCGCAGGTCGAAGAAGATTGATCCGTGCCCGTCCATCGCGCCGCGGCGGACGGAGTCACCCATCTTCACAGGCCGCGCCCGCGCGGGCGGCCTGCGTAACAGGCAACAGGAATCAGCATGAGCAAGCGGATCTATTCCAGGATCGCGGGCACCGGTAGCTATTTGCCTGAAAAAGTGTTGACCAACGACGATCTGTCGCAGATGGTCGACACCAGCGACGAATGGATCCGCACCCGGACCGGCATTCGCGAGCGGCACATCGCCGCGCCGGGCCAGACCGCCGGCGACCTCGGCTACGAAGCCGCGTTGCAGGCGATCGCCGCCGCCGGCATCGATGTCGCCGCGCTGGACATGATCGTGGTCGGCACCACCACTCCGGACCTGATCTTCCCGTCCACCGCCTGCCTGATCCAGGCGCGGCTGGGCGCGGTCGGTTGCGCCGCGCTGGACGTCAACGCCGCCTGCTCGGGCTTCGTCTACGCGCTCAGCGTGGCCGACAAGTTCATCCGCTGCGGCGACGCCAAGACCGTGCTGGTGATCGGCACCGAGACCCTGAGCCGCATCGTCGACTGGACCGAGCGCACCACCTGCGTGCTGTTCGGCGACGGCGCCGGCGCGGTGGTCCTGCGCGCCGACGCCGACACTGGCATCCTCAGCACCCATCTGCATGCCGACGGCAGCAAGAAGGAACTGCTGTGGAATCCGGTCGGCATCTCCACCGGGCTCGGCGACGGCACCGGCGACGCCTCTGCCGGCGGCATCCAGATGAAGGGCAGCGAGGTGTTCAAGTACGCGGTCAAGGCGCTGGACGCGGTGGTCGACGAGACCCTCGAGGCCAACGGCCTGGACAAGCACGACCTGGACTGGCTGATCCCGCACCAGGCCAACCTGCGCATCATCGAAGCCACCGCCAAGCGCCTGGACCTGCCGATGGAGCAGGTGGTGGTGACGGTGGACATCCATGGCAACACCTCGTCCGCCTCGGTGCCGATGGCGCTGGACGTGGCGGTGCGTTCCGGCCGCGTGCAGCGCGGCCAGCTGCTGCTGCTGGAAGCCTTCGGCGGCGGCTTCACCTGGGGCTCGGCGCTGCTGCGCTACTGAGCCTGCAGGTTCCTGCTGCACCTGGCCTGCGCGCCACGTGCGGCGCGGCGCTGCGGACATGCGCGGCGCTTCGCTCCAGAGCCCCGATGCGGTGGCGATAGCGCCCATCTTCGTCGGCGCTGAACACGGCTGCCGGGCCGTGTGGCGCATGGAGCCTGGCGCGCCGCGCCTGCCTCGGCATCCGCTGCATCTGCTTGGGCGCATGGCCCGCTGCACCGCGAAACGCGTGCCGCCGGCAATGCGTCGCCGGAGAGGGGTATTCGCAATGCGCGAAGCGCTTCTGTGGATGTCGATTCCTGCCGCCGATGGTCGTCGTAGGACAGCGTAGGCCAACACGCCTGCGCTCCTGTCCTGTCCGAGGTGACCGACGATGCCACTGCAGCTCTACGCCCATCCGTTCTCGTCCTATTGCCAGAAGGTCCTGGTCGCGCTGTACGAAAACGGCACGCCGTTCGAGTACCGGCGGCTGTCGCCCGACCACCCCCAGCCGATGGCCGAACTGACCGCGCGCTGGCCCTTCGGCCGCTTCCCGGTGCTGGTGGACGGCGAACGGACGATCGCCGAATCGACCGTCATCATCGAACATCTCGCCCTGCACCAGCCGGGGCCGGTGCGCCTGCTGCCATCCGATCCGGATGCGGCGCTCGAGGTCCGTTTCATGGACCGCTTCTTCGACAACTACATCTCCACGCCGCAGCAGAAAATCGTGTCCGATCGGCTGCGGGCGGAAGGCGAGCGCGATCCGCGCGGGGTCGCCGATGCCCGCGCCCTGCTCGACACGGCCTATGCCTGGCTGGAGACGGCGCTGGCCGGCCGGACCTGGGCTACCGGCGACGCGTTCACCCTGGCCGATTGCGCCGCGGCGCCGTTCCTGTTCTATGCGGACTGGACGCATCCGATCGCTGCGACGTTCGCGAACGTCGGGGCCTACCGCAAACGCCTGCTGGCACGGCCGTCGTTCGCCCGCGCGGTGGACGAAGCGCGGCCTTATCGGGCGTTGTTCCCGCTCGGTGCACACGACCGCGACTGAGCATGCCTGGCGGAAGGACCGGACGCCTCGAAGCGGACCAGGCGCCGGTGCGGCGTCCGCGCGCCGGACACGCCGCGGCGGCGCCGCACTGCTGCGGCTCGCCCTGTTTGGTCACTTAACCCAGGGCTGCCGCGCAGGCGGCCAGGGTGACGGCTGCGGCGGGCGCACATACGCCCGGGTACAGACGCATGGCCGGTTTCGCCCGTATCATCGCCGCTCGATTTTTGCAGGCGCATCCGCGTGACCGATTCCACACTCGCCTTTGTTTTCCCCGGCCAGGGTTCGCAATCGCTGGGCATGCTGGCCGAACTGTCCGAACTGCATCCGCAGCTGCGCGACAGCTTCGTCGAAGCCTCCGACGGCGCCGGCGTCGACCTGTGGGCGCTGACCCAGGGCGGCCCCGAGGAAATGCTCAACCGCACCGAGTACACCCAGCCGGCGCTGCTGGCGGCGAGCGTGGCGCTGTGGCGGCTGTGGCTGGCCCAGGGCGGCGCGCGTCCGGCGCTGCTGGCCGGGCACAGCCTGGGCGAATACAGCGCGCTGGTCGCGGCCGGCGCGCTGTCGCTGCGCGACGGCGCGCACCTGGTGCGCCTGCGCGGCCAGCTGATGCAGGACGCGGCCCCGGCCGGCGTCGGCGCGATGGCCGCGGTGATCGGCGCCGAGGACGCGCTGGTCGAGGACGTCTGCGCGCAGGCCGCCGGCAGTCAGGTGGTGGTGCCGGCCAACTACAACTCGCCCGGCCAGGTAGTGATCGGCGGCGACGCGGCGGCGGTCGACCGCGCGCTGGCGCTGCTCGCCGAGCGCGGCGTGCGCAAGACGGTCAAGCTGGCGGTCAGCGTGCCCTCGCATACGCCGCTGATGCGCGAGGCGGCCAACCGCCTGGCCGAGGCGATGCGCGGCATGGCCTGGCACGCGACGCAACTGCCGGTGGTGCAGAACGTGGATGCGCAGGTGCACGACGGCGTCGATGCGATCCGCCAGGCGCTGGTCGAGCAGCTGTACCTGCCGGTGCGCTGGACCGGCTGCGTGCAGGCGCTGGCCGCGCGCGGCGCCACCCGCGTGGCCGAATGCGGCCCGGGCAAGGTGTTGACCGGGCTGATCAAGCGCATCGACAAGGCGCTGGACGCGCGCGCGCTGGCCACGCCGGCCGACTTCGCCACCGCGCTCGAGACTTGGGCCGCCTGATCCCGCTGCCGCGCACGGGCGGCTACGCCCGCGGCGGTCTCCTTTCCCGCGGCGCCTCGCGCGCCGTCCTTCCCCCAAGGAACAGCAGATGAGCAAGCCATTGCAGGGTGAGATCGCCCTCGTCACCGGCGCCAGCCGCGGCATCGGCGCGGCCATCGCCGACACCCTGGCCGCACAGGGCGCCACCGTCGTCGGCACCGCCACCTCCGCCTCCGGCGCGCAGGCGATCGGTGAGCGACTGGCCGCCCACGGCGGCCACGGCCGCGCGCTGGACGTCACCGACCCGGCCGCGGTCGAGGCGTTGATCGAGGCGATCGGCAAGGATTTCGGCGCGGTCTCGATCCTGGTCAACAACGCCGGCGTCACCCGCGACAACCTGCTGATGCGGATGAAGGAAGAGGACTGGCAGACGATCATCGACACCAACCTGACCAGCGTGTTCCGCACCTCCAAGGCGGTGCTGCGCGGCATGATGAAGGCGCGCAAGGGCCGTATCGTCAACATCGCCTCGGTGGTCGGCGTGACCGGCAATCCGGGCCAGGCCAACTATGCCGCGGCCAAGGCCGGGATCATCGCCTTCTCCAAGTCGATGGCCAAGGAAATCGGCTCGCGCGGCATCACCGTCAACGTGGTCGCGCCGGGCTTCATCGACACCGACATGACCAAGGCGCTGCCCGAGGCGCAACGCACCGCGTTGCTCGAGCAGATCGCGCTCGGCCAGCTCGGCCAGCCGGCCGACATCGCCAACGCGGTGGCGTTCCTGGTCGGCCCCGGGGCCGGCTACATCACCGGAGAGACCCTGCATGTGAACGGCGGGATGTACATGCCGTAAGCCTGCGGCGCAAGGACCGCGCCTAAGTGGCTGATCGATGGGCGTTTGTGCAGCGATGCAAGCGCCGGGCGGTTTCCACTACACTATCCAACGCGGCCATCGCAGCCCGATGGCGTTTTGTGAGTCCCTCACAGGAGCACCGCACATCCAAGCGCGGGGATCCTAAACTCGAACCACCACTACTCCATCTGGAGCGATATCCCAATGAGCACCATCGAAGAACGCGTCAAGAAAATCGTCGTCGAGCAACTCGGCGTCAAGGAAGAAGAAGTCACCAACAGCGCATCGTTCGTCGATGACCTGGGTGCCGACTCGCTGGACACCGTCGAGCTGGTGATGGCGCTGGAAGAAGAGTTCGAGTGCGAAATTCCGGACGAAGAAGCCGAGAAGATCACCTCGGTGCAGCAGGCCATCGACTACGTCAAGTCGCACGTCAAGAGCTGATGCTGCGTTCTCGATCGCGATCGGCGCCTGCGTGGGTCCGGTCCGCGTGACAATCCCATGGGGCCGCGCATGCGGCCCTGTGTTTTTACAGCGTCAACGCCGCGCGCATCGCGGCGAGGAGATTTCGCAATGAGCCGTCGCGTCGTCGTAACCGGCATGGGCCTGGTATCGCCGTTGGGCAATGACCTGGCCAGCAGTTGGGATGGCATCATCAACGGGCGTTCCGGCATCGGCCCGATCACCCAGATCGATGCGTCGCAGTTCACCACCAAGATCGCCGGCGAGATCAAGGATTTCGATCCGACCAAGTTCATCTCGTCCAAGGACGCGCGCAAGATGGATTCGTTCATCCATTACGGCGTCGGCGCCTCGTTCATGGCGCTGGACGATTCGGGCCTGGTGATCGACGACAGCAACGCCGAACGCATCGGCGCGATCCTCGGCTCGGGCATCGGCGGCCTGCTCGGCATCGAGGAGCAGACCATCAAATTCCACGAGGGCGGCGCGCGCAAGATCTCGCCGTTCTACGTTCCCAGCACCATCATCAACATGCTGCCGGGGCAGGTGAGCCTGATCAAGGGCCTGAAGGGTCCGACCTTCTCGGCGGTCTCGGCCTGCGCCACCTCCAACCACTCCATCGGCACCGCGATGCGCATGATCCAGCACGGCGACGCCGACGTGATGCTGGCCGGCGGCGCCGAGCGCGGCTCCTCGCCGACCTCGGTGGGCGGCTTCTGCTCGATGAAGGCGATGTCCACCCGCAACGACGATCCCGCCGCCGCCTCGCGGCCGTGGGACAAGCAGCGCGACGGCTTCGTGCTCGGCGACGGCGCCGGCGTGCTGGTGCTGGAAGAGTACGAGCACGCCAAGGCACGCGGCGCGCGCATCTATGCCGAGCTGGTCGGCTTCGGCGCCAGTTCCGACGCCTTCCACATGACCGCCCCGAGCGAGGACGGCGAAGGCGCCGCGCGCAGCATGGTCGCGGCGATGAAGGACGCCAAGCTCAATCCCGAGCAGATCGATTACCTCAACGCGCACGGCACCTCCACGCCGCTGGGCGATCTGGCCGAGACGCTGGCGATGAAGCGCGCGCTGGGCGATCACGCCTACAAGACCATGGTCAGTTCGACCAAGTCGATGACCGGGCACCTGCTCGGCGCGGCCGGCGGCGCCGAGGCGATCTTCTCGGTGATGGCGATCCATGCCGGCGTGATCCCGCCGACGATCAACCTGGAAGAGCCGGGCGAAGGCTGCGACCTGGACTACGTGCCGAACGTGGCGCGCGAGAAGAAGATCGACGTGGCGATGTCCAATGGGTTCGGCTTCGGCGGGACCAATGGGACCTTGGTGTTCAAGCGCATTTGAGTGAGCCGGGATTGGGGAGTGGGGATTCGGGATTGGCAAGAGCGTCCCGTTTCGCCGGCCATTCGAGCGCGTTCTTTAGTGTGAAAGGCGCTTGTGGTGGGCGGCGCGTCCGCCCAGCTTTGGGCGAGAGGACTTGCAGCGCCGATGCCTGGGGGTTTGCGCTGGCGCAGCGGCGATCCACGTCCGCGCAATCGCAGCCGCGATCGGATCGGTCGGTTGATGCGATCCCGCGGCTGCGTCGCCGCGGATGCATCCACCGCTGCGCAGTTGCAGATACGCCGATTCTTCGCGCCTGAGCGACGCCGCGCCGCCTGCGTCCGCATCACCTCCATCTTCCACCGGATCACCGATGCTACGTACCGTTCCCCTGCCGGCCGATACCGATCTGCTGGCGCTGCATCGCCTGGCGCCGCAGCGCTATCCGTTGCTGCTGGAATCGGCGGCGTCGGGCACCGCGCAGGGCCGCTGGGACCTGCTGCTGATCGCCAGCGGCGAGGGCCTGCGCCTGGACCGCGATGGCCTCACCCGCGACCTGCACGGCGCCGTGGTCGAAGGCGATTTCCTGGCTGCGCTGGATGCGCAGTGGCAGGCCGAACGCTGCGAACGCGACGCGCCACGCTGGCCGTTCCGCGGTGGCTGGGCGCTGCTGCTGGACTACGAACTGGCGGCGCAGGTCGAACCGGTGCTGCAGTTGCCGCAGGGGCAGGCGACGACACCGACAGCGCTCGCGTTGCGCTGTCCCGCCGCGTTGCTGCGCGACCACGCCAGCGGCGAATGCGTGGCGCTGGCGGAAACCGCGCATGCGGGGCTGCTGGATGTGGCGCTCGCCGATCTGCGGGCGCTGCCCGGGGCCGCCGCGTTGCCGCCCTGGACCGCGCCGCTGGCGATCGACGAAGACCCGCCGCAGCGCTTCGTCGACGGCGTGCGCCGCATCCTCGACTACCTGCGTGCCGGCGACGTGTTCCAGGTCAACCTGTCGCGGCGCTGGTCGGCGCGCTTCGCCGCCGCGCTGGATCCGGCCGCGTTGTACGCGCAGCTGCGCCGCGCCAATCCGGCGCCGTTCGCCGGCCTGTTCGCCAGTCATGGCCGCGCGGTGGTCAGTTCCTCGCCGGAGCGGCTGGTGTCGGTGCGCGGCGACGTGGTCGAGACCCGGCCGATCGCCGGCACCCGCCCGCGCGCGCCCGGCGACGACGAAGCCGCGCGCATCCGCGAGCTGGTCGGGCACCCCAAGGAGCGCGCCGAGCACGTGATGCTGATCGACCTGGAGCGCAACGACCTGGGCCGGGTCTGCGCGCCGGGCAGCGTCGAGGTCGACGAGCTGATGACGGTGGAAAGCTATGCCCATGTGCACCACATCGTCAGCAACGTACGCGGTCGGCTGCGTGCCGGGGTCAGCCCTGGCGACGTGATCCGCGCCACCTTCCCCGGCGGCACCATCACCGGCTGCCCCAAGGTGCGCTGCATGCAGATCATTGCCGAACTGGAGCAGACCCCGCGCGGCGCCTACACCGGCGCGTTCGGCTGGCTCAACCGCGACGGCGACATGGACCTGAACATCCTGATCCGCACCGCCGAAGTGGAGGGCGCGCAGGCGCATTTCCGCACCGGCGCCGGCATCGTGGTCGATTCGCAGCCCGAGCGCGAACTCGACGAGACCCGGGCCAAGGCACGCGGCCTGCTGCGCGCGCTGGAACCGTGAGCGGCGCGGTCGCGATACCGGCCGATGCCGGCCGCGCGGTATCCTGCACCCCGTTGAATTCGCTTCGAGGTGGTCGTGGCTTGGGCTAAACGCGGGTGTCTGACCCTGCTGGCGACAGTGCTGGCGCTGGCGCTGCTGGCCGCCGCGGCCGGCGCGTGGTGGTGGCAGGGCTATCGCGCCTTCTCCGACCAGCCGCTGCATGCGGCGCAGCCCAGCGTGGAAGTGGCGCGCGGCGATTCGTTCAACGGCGTGCTGCGCAAGCTGCGCGCGGCCGGCATCGACCAGGGCAGCAATCTGCAGTGGCAACTGTTGGCGCGCCAGCTCGATGCCGCCGGCAAGCTCAAGGTCGGCGAATACGCGCTGCAGCCGGCGCTGAGCCCGCGCGAGCTGTTGAACCGCATGCGCAAGGGCCAGGTGATCCACTACCGCTTCACCATCGTCGAAGGCTGGAACATCCGCCAGCTGCGCTCGGCGCTGAACGCGGCCACGCCGCTGCGCCACGCCACCGCCGACCTCAGCGACAGCGAACTGATGGCCAAGCTCGGCCAGCCCAGGCAACACCCGGAAGGCCGCTTCCTGCCGGAGACCTACCTGTACCAGCGCGAGGACAGCGACCTGGACGTGCTGCAGCGCGCCCATGCGGCCATGGACAAGGCGCTGGCCGAGGCCTGGGACGCGCGCGCCAAAGACCTGCCGCTGCAATCGCCGGAGCAGGCGTTGACCCTGGCCTCGATCGTGGAGAAGGAAACCGGCCTGGCCGCCGAGCGCCCGCAGATCGCCGGCGTGTTCGCGCGCCGCCTGCAGCAGGGCATGAAGCTGCAGACCGATCCGACCGTGATCTACGGCATCGGCAGCGCCTACGACGGCAACATCCGCAAGCGCGACCTGGAAACCGATACGCCGTACAACACCTACACCCGCAGCGGCCTGCCGCCGACCCCGATCGCCATGCCCGGCCGCGACGCGCTGCGCGCGGCGACCAATCCGGCACCCGGCGACAGCCTGTACTTTGTCGCGGTCGGCGACGGCAGCGGCGCGCACGCGTTTTCCGCCAGCTATGCCGAGCACACCGCGGCGGTGGCGCGCTATCTGCAGCGCTTGCGCCAGGCACGCAGCGATGCGGCGGTGACGCCATGAGCGACGCTGTGCTGCGCCACCATCGCTTCGTCAGCCTGGAAGGCGGCGAGGGCGCCGGCAAGACCACCGCGATCAACGCGATCCGCGACTGGCTGCAGGCGCAGGGCCACGAGGTGGTGCTGACCCGCGAACCAGGCGGCACGCCGCTGGCCGAACGCATCCGCGAACTGCTGCTCAACAACGCGCCGGCGCTGCAGCCGGCCGAGCCGCTGGCCGCCGAGACCGAACTGCTGCTGGTGTTCGCCGCGCGCGCCCAGCACGTGCGCGAGGTGATCCGCCCGGCGCTGCAGCGCGGCGCCTACGTGGTCAGCGACCGCTTCACCGATTCCAGCTACGCCTATCAGGGCGAGGGCCGCGGTCTGGACCGCGCCTGGATCGCCGACCTGGAACGGCGCGCGGTCGGCCTGCAGCCCGGCCTGACCCTGCTGCTGGACCTGGACGTGCAGATCGGCCGCGCCCGCACCAGCGGCCGCGACCTGTGGCCGGACCGGATCGAGAGCGAGCAGGACGATTTCTTCCAGCGCGTGCGCGCCGGCTTCCGCCAACGCGCCACGCAGGACCCGCAGCGCTTCCGCATCATCGACGCCAGCCAGCCGCCGCAGGCGGTGGCGCACGACGTGGCCGCGGCGCTGGCTGCCTGGGTGCAGCAGGAGCGCGCGCCATGAGCCCCGCTTCGACCGACGCGCTGCCGTTCGCGCCCTGGCAGCAGCGCGCCTACGAGCAGACCGTGGCCGCGCTCGACGCCGGCCGGCTCGGCCATGGCCTGCTGATCTGCGGCCCGGACGGCCTGGGCAAGCGCGCGGTGGCGCTGAAGCTGGCCGCGCACGTGCTCGGCCAGGGCGAGCCGGCCGCGAACCAGCGCAGCGCGCAGCTGATCGCCGCCGGCACCCATCCCGACCTGCAGTTGGTCTCGTTCATTCCCAACCGCACCGGCGACAAGCTGCGCACCGAGATCGTCATCGAACAGGTGCGCGAGATCTCGCAGAAGCTGGCGCTGACCCCGCAGTACGGCATCGCCCAGGTGGTGGTGGTGGACCCGGCCGACGCGATCAACCGCGCCGCCTGCAATGCCCTGCTCAAGACCCTGGAAGAGCCGCAACCCGGCCGTTACCTGTGGCTGATCAGCGCGCAGCCGGCGCGGCTGCCGGCGACCATCCGCAGCCGCTGCCAGCGCCTGGAATTCAAGCTGCCGCCGGCCGACGAGGCGATCGCCTGGCTGCTGGCCCAGGATTTCCCGGAAAAGACCGCACGCGAGGCGCTGGCCGCCGCGCGTGGCCATCCCGGGTTGGCCGCGCAGTGGCTGCGCGAGGACGGTTTGAAGCTGCGCCGGCAGGTGGCCGCGGACCTGGAGCAGGTCGCCGCGGGCAAGCTGGGCACGGTCGAGGCGGCGCAGCGCTGGAGCGCCGACGGCTTCGCCGAGCAACGTCTGGGCCATGCCGCCGACCTGGCGCTGGCGCAGGCCTCGCAGGGCGGCTTGACCGACCCGGCGCGATTGCACAAGCTGGCCACCTGGTTCGACGCAGCCAATCGCACCCGCGACCTGCTGCGCACCACCGTCCGTGGCGACCTGGCCATCGCGGAACTGTTGTTGGCCTGGCGCGATGGCGAGCGTCCGGTCCGGAGAGGGGGACAACGATGAGTGCGACGAGCGGACGGCAGGGCATCCTGTCGCTGGCAGTGAAGGACAAGGCGGCGCTGTACAACGCGTACATGCCGTTCGTGAAGAACGGCGGCATCTTCGTGCCCACGCCCAAGCGCTATTTCCTGGGCGACGAAGTGTTCCTGCTGCTGACCCTGCCCGATTCCAGCGAGCGCCTGCCGGTGGCCGGCAAGGTGATCTGGGTGACCCCGATGGGCGCCCAGGGCAACCGCACCGCCGGCATCGGCGTGCAATTGCCGGACAACAGCGAAGGCGAGACCATCCGCAACAAGATCGAGACCCAGCTGGCCGGCACCCTCAGCGCCGACAAGCCCACCCAGACCATGTAGCGGCCACGCCTGCATGGCGTCGGCGGGAACCGTTGACGCCAGCCGCAGCAGCCCTATAATGTGCGGCTCGCGACACGGGCGGTTAGCTCAGCGGTAGAGCATTGCCTTCACACGGCAAGGGTCGCAGGTTCGAACCCTGCACCGCCCACCAAAAAAGATTCCTGGTTTCCAATGGGGATTCGCGAAACGGAAAAAGCCGGTCATGTGCCGGCTTTTTTGTTGTCCTGCATTGGCCCTGCAAACCGTCGTTACGGCAGAGCACCTACGCATCGTGCTGTAGCAACGAAGCTACACGTAGTGGTAGCGCACCTGCGCGATCAGCAGGACGCCGGCCTCGACCTTGTAGACGATGCGGTGTTCGTCGTCGATGCGCCGCGACCAATAGCCGGCCAGGGCGTGGCGCAGCGGTTCTGGCTTGCCGACGCCTTGGAAGGGATCGCGTTGGATGGCTTTGATCAGGTCGTTGACGCGCTTGAGCATCTTCTTGTCGGTCTGCTGCCAGTAGAGGTAGTCCTCCCAGGCGTTGTCCGAGAACTGCAGCATCACTCGGCCAGTTCGCGCGGCTTGCCGCGACCGGCCTCAAGCTGGGCGATGGATTCCAGCAGGCGCTGCGCGCTCTTCGGGCTGCGTAGCAGGTAGGCGGTTTCCTCCATCGCCTTGTAGTCCTCCAGCGACAGCATGACCACGGATTGCTCGCGGCTGCGGGTGATGATCACCGGCTCGTGGTTGTTGATGACGCGGTCCATGGTGTCTGCGAGGGCGGCGCGTGCGGCGCTGTACGTGATGGTGTCCATATCGGGCTCCAGTTGTACAAATAATTGTACATGTGCGTCGAGGCGTGTCAATCAGGGCTTACTTGCCTGCAACTCGAGGCAGCAAACAGCGCATGTAAGCACCGTGTCGATACAGGATCGTTTCGGCTCACGATCGGCTCACGGCCATTCCCGATACTGCAGGCATGCCAGAAGGTCCTTCGATCGTCATCCTGAAAGAAGAGGCGGCCGCGTTCGCGGGCCGCAAGGTGCTGCGGGTGTCCGGCAACAGCAAGCAGGAGCTGGCGCGGATGCTGGGCCGCAAGATCCTGTCGCTGCGCAGCTGGGGCAAGCACTTCCTGATCGAGTTCGACGGGTTCAGTGTGCGCATCCATTTCCTGCTGTTCGGCAGCTACCGGATCAATGCGCGCAAGGACGCGTCGCCGCGGTTGAGCCTGGGCTTCGCCAAGGGCGAGGAGCTGAATTTCTACGCGTGTTCGATCAAGTTCATCGAGGGCGCGCTGGACGAGGCCTATGACTGGACCGCGGACGTGATGAACCCCGACTGGGATGCGGCGCAGGCGCGGCGCAAGTTGCGCCTGCGGCCGCGTACGCTGGCCGCCGATGTGTTGCTGGACCAGGACGTGTTTGCCGGGGTCGGCAACATCATCAAGAACGAGGTGCTATTTCGCATCCGCGTACATCCGGAGAGCGAAATCGGGGCATTGCCGCCGCGCAAGCTCGCCGAGCTGGTGACGCAGGCGCGCGAGTACAGCTTCGATTTCTACAACTGGAAAAAGGCCTTCGTGCTGAAGAAGCACTACCAGGTGCATACCAAGACCACCTGCCCGCGCGACGGTCATCTGCTGACCTATCGCAAGCAGCTCGGCAAGGCGCAGCGGCGCGCGTTCTTCTGCGAGCACTGCCAGCGCCGGTATGCGCTGGACGCTTCCGAAGCATGAGCCTTCTAAAAAAGGCGTCGTTCGCGACCGGTGAGTTCGGATCCCTATGCGATGGCCGCGGCGCTCCTCGCTGCCGCGCGATCCGGTGCTGAGACTCCTGCGTAGAGCGCATTGCAACTGTCGGAATGGTTTGGCGCTCAGGAAGCAAGTGTCAGTTCGTCGCCGGCAAGCCGGTGGATTCCCAGTTCCGTGTGCAGGCCGGCCCAGCCGCTATCGGTGATGTGGATCGCGCGCGAGCCGTCGCTGCGGCGTAGCCAGCGTTTGGCGCAAAGCAGCGCAAGCAATTCGACGCCGAGCGGACCGGCGAGGTGGTGCTTGCGTTCGGTCCAGTCCAGGCACTGTCGTGCGATGCCGAGCCTGGTCGGGACGAGGCGCGAAACGTCCAGCCCCATCCGCGCGAACCACGCGCTGCCTTCGGTGGACACCGCGTATTTCTTGTCGTCTTGTCTGACGATCAGCGCGCGCCGCTCCAGCGCTTCGGTCACCGCGATGCCCAGTCGCCCTGCCAGATGGTCGTAACAGCATCTGGCCAAGGCCAGCGATTGCTGCTTGGTCCCTGCTTTTCGGCATCGCGGTGCGGCGGGTGCGGCGAGGGTCGCCAGGTTCTCCAGGGCGAACGCGACGTGGGAACCGGCCAGCCGGTAGTAGCGGTGGCGGCCCTGGGCTTCGACCGCCAGCAAGCCGCCGTCCAGCAGTTTCGCCAGGTGCGAGCTCGCCGTCTGCGGGGTGACGCCGCCGGCGAAGGCGAGTTCGCCGGCAGGCAGGGCGCGCCCATCGATCAGCGCCATCAACATGGCGGCGCGGGCGGGATCGGCGATGAGGAAGGCGGTCGCGGCAAGCTTGGGCTGTTCGACCGGCATCGTGTGCACTCCTGGCGGGCACGGCCATCATAGAGCGCGCCTTGCCGGAACGCTTCGATACGCATCGAATCGACGGCCTGCGCATGTTCCTAGACTGCAGCGCACTACATTCGGAGTGTCTTGCATGAGCGGAATCGAAGCGCGGTCGAACGGCGCGGAAGGCGATGCCCGCCGCATCTTCGAGCAATGGCACCGCAGCGTCGTCGCACGGAATCTGGACGCGCTGATGGCGCTGTATGCGCAAGACGCGATGCTGGAAACGCCGTTGGCGTATGTGGTCTCCGCAGGGCGGCAAGATGGGAGGCTGCAGGGGCGCGAGGCGATCAGGACGTTCTTCGCTGCCTCTTTCGCACAGCCCGAAAACCGCCTCGGTCGCTGGTATCGCACCGGCCGTTGCCATGCGTCCCACCGCCAAGTGGTGTGGGAATATCCGCGAGAAACGCCGCAGGGCGATCAGGTCGACCTGGTGGAAGTCATGGATCTCGACGCGCGCGGCCTGATCGCGTGCCATCGGGTGTACTGGGGCTGGAAAGGCGTGCAGACGCTGCTGACCGGGCTGGGTAGGCTGCCGTAAACGCGGTCCCTGTAACGGCTCGAGTGGGGGTTCGGTCAGGGTGCGTGGCGTGCGTCATTGGCGTCCCTGGTGCCAGATCGGGCGGCGCACGCCGTTGTTCGTGCCTGCGCGATCGACAGCCAGCGACGATGTTGCCGACGCCTTTGGTTCCGCGGATTCGGTTTCCTGCTCCGGCGCAGCGGGGTTTCGTCACACCACGGCTGGCGCAGGCATTCGCCGTGGCTATCTTGCAGCGGCGTTGTCCACATGGGGTGGATGACGCTACGTGCGGCCTGATGCCGTTGTGGCCTGTTCGCCGGTGCTGTTGGCGTGGGCGCGGCGATGCCGTGCGGGTCGCTGCGGTGCGTGCAGCTGCTGCGTGTTTGCTGATGTTGGGTGCGCCGGTGCAGGCGGCACCGGTGGATTGCACGAGCACGGCAGCGACGGCCAAGCTGGTGGCCAGATATCGCCAGTTGGGCGGGCCGCTGTCGGATATCGCCAGCAACGGTTCGATCGGGTCGAGCAAGGCCAGGCGCGAGCTGGCTGCCGCCATCTACCGCGAAGGCCTGGGCGAAGCCGAGGCGGTGCAACGGGCGGCGCAGGCATGCGGCAAGGCCGTGGAGGCGCCGTCGCAATCGCCGTGACCGGTCTGTTCGCCGCGCAGGGCACGCGTGGCTGCGTTTGCCGGCTCAATGGAAATCGCGGCTGCGGATGTCCAGGCCGAGCAGCATGGGCGTCAGGTCTTCGAGGTGGCCGGCGATCAGGTGGCGGACCTTGCCTTCGGTCTCTATGCGTCCGCGCACCAGCAGCAGCCGGGATTCGATCAGCGCCTGGCGCTGGCGGTCGGCCAGGCGTCGCCACACCACCACGTTGACCAGGCCGTGCTCGTCCTCAAGGGTGACGAAGGTGACGCCGCTGGCGGTCTGCGGGCGTTGGCGCATGGTCACCAGGCCGGCGATGGCGACCGCGCTGGCGTGGGGCAAGTCGCGCAGCTCGGCGGAGTGGCGGTAGCGGCGCGCGGCCAGCTGCCGGCGCAGCAGCGCCATGGGGTGCTTGCCCAAGGTGGTGCCGATCGTTGCGTAGTCGGCGCGGATGTCTTCGCCTTGGCTGGGTAACGGCAGCGCCACCTGCTGTTCCGGCGTGGCGTCGAGCGGCTCGAACAGTGGGCGCTGCGCCTCGACGCCCGCCACCGCCCAGCGTGCGCGGTGGCGGTGCCCGGCCAGTGCTTTCAGCGCGCCGGCGTCGGCCAGGCTGGCGCGGGCCTTGTCGTCGAGCGCGGCGCGGTGGCACAGGTCGGCGAGGTCGCGGAAGGGCGCCTGCGCGCGCGCCTGCTGCAGGCGCAGCGCGGCGTCCTCGGCCAGGCCGCGGACCATGCGCAGGCCCAGGCGGATCGCCGGCTGTACCTTGGGGTCGGGGTTATACGTTTCCAGACTGCAGTCCCAGTCGCTGTAGCGCACGTCGACTGGGCGCACCTGCAGGCCGTGGCGGCGCGCGTCCTGCAGCAATTGGTCGGGGCTGTAGAAGCCCATCGGCCAGCTGTTGATCAGCGCGCAGGTGAAGGCCGCCGGCTCATGGCATTTGAGCCAGCAACTGGCGTAGGTGAGCAGGGCGAAGCTGGCGGCGTGGCTCTCGGGGAAGCCGTAGCTGCCGAAGCCCTTGATCTGTTCGAAGATGCGTGCGGCGAATTCGGCCGTGTAGTTCTTCTTCAGCATGCCATCCATCAGCTTTTCGCGATGCGGTTCCAGTCCGCCGTGGCGTTTCCAGGCGGCCATGGAACGGCGCAACTGGTCGGCCTGGCCCGGCGTATAGCCAGCGGCATTGACCGCCAGTTGCATGACCTGTTCCTGGAACAAGGGGACACCGAGGGTGCGTTTGAACACTTCGCGAAGTTCCTCGGGCAAGTCGTCGGGCTTCTCTTCGCCGCTGCGCCGGCGCAGGTACGGATGCACCATGCCGCCCTGGATCGGGCCCGGACGCACGATCGCCACCTGGATGACCAGGTCGTAGAACCGCTCCGGCTGCAGCCGCGGCAGCATCGCCATCTGCGCGCGCGATTCGATTTGGAACACGCCGATGGTGTCGGCGCGCTGGATCATCGCGTAGGTCTCTGGGTCTTCGGCGGGAATAGTCGCCAGGTTGTAGTTCTTGCCCCGATGCGCGCGCAGCAGATCCAGCGTGCGCCGCAGCGCGCTGAGCATGCCCAGCGCGAGCACGTCGACCTTCATCAGCTTGACCAACTCCAGGTCGTCCTTGTCCCACTGGATCACGGTGCGCTCGGCCATGGTCGCGTTCTCCACCGGTACCAGGGTATGCAGCGCATGCTCGGAGATCACGAAGCCGCCGGGATGCTGCGACAGGTGCCGCGGGAAGCCGATCAGTTGGCCGGTGAGCACCAGCAGCCGGCGCATCAGCGGCGTGTCCGGGTCGAAACCGCGTTCGCGCAGCAGATCCTGAGCCGATTCCACTGGATCGCGCTGGCCCAGCGCCGAGGACAGTGCATCGACGGTGTCGCTGGGCAGGCCCAGCGCACGTGCCACGTCGCGTACCGCGCTGCGCGTGTGATAGCTGATCGCCACCGCCGCCAGCGCAGCGCGCTCGCGGCCATAGTGGTTGAAGATGTACTGGATCACTTCCTCGCGGCGGTCGTGCTCGAAATCGATGTCGATGTCCGGCCGCTCCTTGCGCTCCTCGGAAATGAAACGTTCGAACAGCATGCCGATGCGGTCCGGATCGATCGCGGTGATGCCCAGCGCGTAACACACCGCCGAGTTCGCCGCCGAGCCGCGGCCCTGGCACAGGATTTTCTTCGAGCGCGCGAAGCGCACCAGGTCGTAGACGGTGAGGAAATAGGATTCGTACTGCAGGCGTTCGATCACGCCGAGTTCGTGCTCGATCAGGCGCCGCGCTTTCTCGGGCGCGCCAGCTTCGCCCCAGCGCTCGATGATGCCTTGTTCGGTGAGGATGCGCAGCCATTGCGTCGGCGTGTGCCCAGGCGGCACCAGTTCGTGCGGGTATTCGTACTGCAGTTGCCCGAGTTCGAACGTGCAGCGTTGCGCGATGCGCACCGTTTCGGCCAGCAGCGCGGGCGGATACAGCGCCGCCAACGTGGCGCGCGGGCGCAGGTGGCGCTCGCCGTTGGGATACAGATGGGCGCCGGCTTCGTGCAGCGGCAGGCGTTGGCGAATCGCGGTCAGGGTGTCCTGCAGGGCGCGGCGGCCGCGCGCGTGCATGTGCACGTCGCCGCTGGCCACGGCGGGCAGCTGCAGGGTTTGGGCCAGGTGCAGGCGCGCCTGCAACAGCGCGGCGTCGTCGGGGCCGCGCAGCAGTTCCACCGCCAGCCACAGACATTGCGGGAAACGCGTTTGCAGCCATGCACCGTCCGCACTGTCGTCGTTGTCGCCGCGTGGCAGCCACAGGCACAGCAGGCCTTGCAGGTCGCCGTCGAAGTCTTCGCGCAGCGCGCGGTAGCTGCCCTTGTCGGCGCGACGCCGGGCCATGGTGATCAGCCGGCACAGCTGCTGATAGCCGTGCAGGGTTTCCGCCAGCAGCACCAGTTTGGGGCTGTGTTCTAGCTGGAATTCGCTGCCGACGATGAGGTGCAGGCCGTACTCCCTGGCCGCCTGCCAGGCGCGCACGATGCCGGCCAGGCTGCATTCGTCGGTGATCGCCAGCGCGCGATAGCCGTGGCGCACTGCGCGTTCGCACAGTTCCCAGGCGTGCGAGGCGCCGCGCTGGAAGCTGAAGTTGGACAGGCAATGCAGTTCGGCGTAGTCGGGTAGAGCGGGGTCCGCGAGGTCGCGCGACGCGCTGGCCGGCGCCGGCATCGGCAGCAGCCGCAGGCGTGGCGGCATGCGCGGGTGCGGCGGGGTATGGCTCATGCGAACCAGCCGTGCAGCATCAGCGCGTCCTGCGCATCGGCCGGCGCGAACACCCAGGCGCGCTGGCCCTGGCGAGTGCGCACGATGTAGTAGTCGCGGCGCACGTCGCCGTCGTCCCACCAGCCGCTTTCGATACGTTCCGGGCCGGCCAGGCGTTCGGGGGCGCGCTCGCGCAGCGGGATCGGCCGGGTCAGCAGCCAGCCGGGGCGCGGCAGCGCGGCGGCGCTCGCTGGCGCTTTGCCTTGCTTGATCGACGCTGCCGGCTTGGCCGATTCGGCGCGCCAGGCTTGCTCGGGGCGATGGTCGGCGTGCGCGCGCAGGCCGTGTACGGCATCGTCGCCGAGACGTGCGCGCAGGCGTTCGCGCAGCTGTTCCCAGGGCAGCGCCTGCTGCGCGCGGTCGTCGAACAGTTCGCGCGCGGCGGGCACGAACGGCGGCAGTTCGTCGGCGCGCAGGCGCATGGCCTGCACCGGTGCCGGCACGCTGGCGTGTTGCAGGCGGCCGCGCGCCAGTTCGAACAGCATCGCCGCATCGCGTTCGGCGGCGAGCAGCCCGACCGGCACCACGCTGTCGTCCAGGCCTTCGTGTTCCAGATGCAGCTGGAAGCGCTGCACGCCACCGTCGCGCCCGGCCAGGAACGCCGCCAGGTCGGCGGTCAGCCGGCGCAGCGGAAACAGCAGCGCCTGGCTGGATTCCACCGCGTAGCCCAGTTCCAGCCGCGCATCGAAGCGGTCCGGCGGCAGGTAGTACTGCAGCGGCAGCGGCGCCTGTCCGCGCAAGGCGTCCAGGTGCTGCAGCAGCGCCGGCGGATAGCGCCGCGCCAGGCCGCTGCGGGGCAAGGCGAACAGGTGCTGCAGCTTGCGCAGGCCCATCCGCGCGAAGGCGTCGGCCAGGCCCGGTTGCAGTCCGGCGCGGGCGATCGGCAATTGGCCCAACGCGCCGTGCAGCGCGGCATTGTCGAGCAGGGCGATGCCGTCGTGCGCATTGGCCAGCACGCGCGCGGCCAGCGGATGCGGCGCGACCACGATGCGGTGGCGGAAGCCCAGGGCGGTCAGCTCCTCGCGCAGGCGGGCCTCGAAGCGCGGCCAGGGTCCGAACAGGCCGAGGCTGGCCTCGATCTCCAGCAGCAGCGCACCGGGATAGTCGGTGCTGACCAGCGAGCTGAAGCGGTACGCCCACGCCGCCAGGAACTGCTGGCTGCGGCGGCTTTCCTCGGGATCGTGCAGCGCGGTGGCGAAGCGGTCGCACAGCGCCTGCGCGGTGGCCAGCGATTGCCCGGGCTGCAGCCCGCGCGCGCGCGCGGCGGCGTTGACCGCCTTCAGCGTGCGCCGCTGCGGCGGGCCGGCGAGCAGGGCCAGCGGTTCGTCCGGCGTCGGCCAGCGCCGCAGCACCGTGTCGAGTGCCAGCTGCGGCAGCAGGATGCAGGCCCAGCGCATGCGCGCGCCCTCAAGCCGACGCCGGCGCGGCCAGCGCGGACAACGCGATGGCGCGCGCCGGCGGCATGCCGCCGCGGCACTTGAGCACGCGCAGCTGCGCCGGTGCGGCATCGATGGCCAGGCGCAGCGCGGCCGGCGACGGATTGGCCGAGGCTTTCAGTGGTCGGTAGGCGAAGCCCAGCGCGCGCCCGGTCTCGGCCGCCACCTGCAGCCGGCGCAGGGTCTTGTCGTTGGCCTGCGCCGGCCAGCACAGCACCGCCGCGCAGCTGCCCGAACGCAGGCATTGCTCGGCGGCCCAGGCCGCGTCCGCGCCGGCGCGCACGATCTGCAGCTGCGGCAGCGCCACCCCGGCCTGTTCCCAGGCGCCGGGGTAGGGCAGATAGGGCGGATCGACCAGGACGATGCGGCCGCCGCCCTGCGACAGCCGCGCCAGCGTCGGCCACAGCAACTGCAGTTCGCCGATGCCGTCGGCGGCGTGCAGCAGTTCGGTCAGCGCCATTTCCGGCCAGCCGCGCGCCGGCAGCACGGCGTCGAGCGCGGCATGGCCGGTGGGCTGCGCGCTGGGCGGCAGCGCGGTCGGCTGGCCGCGCCAGACCCGGCGTTCGGCCAGCAGGCGGTCGAGGGCGACGACGGCCGCCATCAGCCTTGCCGGATCAGCCCGCAGTAATGGCCTTCGATGGCGAAGTCCTGGCCCGGCTGCACCACGATCGGCGCATAGGCCGGATTGCGCGGCAGCAGCTGGATGCGTTCGCCGTCGTGCCGGTAGCGCTTGATGGTGAGTTCGCCATCCAGCCGCGCCACCACGATCTGCCCGTTGCGCGCATCGGCGGCACGGCGCACCCCGACCAGATCGCCGTCGAGGATGCCGTCGTCGATCATCGAATCGCCCTGCACGCGCAGCAGGTAGTCCGGACGCAGCGCGAACAAGGCGCGGTCCAGCCGCAATTGCTGGTCCAGGCCGACATCGGCGCCGATCGGCGCGCCGGCGGCGACCCGGCCCAGCACCGGCAGCCGCATCAGCCCGCTGCGCGCCTGCGCCTGCGCCGGTCGCAGGCTGCGCGCCTGCTGCGGCACATGCTCCAGCAGCCCGGCCTCGACCAGCGCCTGCACGTGCTTGCGTGCGGCATTGCGCGAGGCGAAGCCGAAACGTTCGGCGATCTCGGCCAGGCTCGGCGGCCGCCCGGCCTGCTCGGCGCAGTCGTGGACGTAGGCGAGGATGGCGGCGCGCTGTGGGGAGAGGGGATTCATGGTGTACATTTGTACACTGCCGGCTTGGTTTTGGCGATGAGTGTTTGGGTTCGGGTCGGTGGCATTGCGCGTTGATCGCTGCGTGCTCCGTGCGCAGCCCCAGGTCTGCGAAAAACTAATTTTTTAGTTGACAGGGCGCAGCAGCAGGTCCTAGGCTTGTTTCAACTAATTCGTTAGTCGTCTACATGGCTCGCCCCGCCTCTTCCTCTCCGACCAATGCCGAGCGCCAGATCCTCGAAGTGCTGTGGGAGCGGAAGGAGGCGTCGGTGCGCGAAGTCGCCGATCGGTTGGCGCAGCAGCGGCCAGTGGCCTACACCACGGTGCTGACCCTGCTCAAGGTGCTGGAGAAGAAGGGGTTTGTCAGCTACCGCACCGAGGGCCGCGCCTTCATTTATCGCGCCACCCTCAGCCGCGCCAAGGCGCGCCGGCAGGCGTTGGAGCAGTTGCTGAAGCAATTCTTCAACGGCTCGCCCGACGTGTTGGCGCAACACCTGATCGACGAGCACCCGCTCGGCGACGATGAGATCGCGGCGTTGCGGCGCCGTGTGGATGCAACAGCCGACAAGGACGAACAGCCATGACCACGACGCTCGACGCGCTGCTGCATCTGGCGCTGCAGCATGTGTGGCAGAGCGCATTGCTGCTGGGGCTGGCCTGGGGCATCGCGCGCCTGCGGCCGCTGAACGCGGCGCTGCGTGCACGTTTCGTGGGATGCCTGTTCCTTGCGGCAGTGGTGGCGCCGTTATTGGCGTTGTCGCCGGCGATCGACATGCCGTTGCGGCCGACCGCAGCGGCGCCACAGGTGGCATCGCGTTCCCCGTTGCCGATGCCGCAGGCGCGGCAGAGTATCGACACGCCCGCGACGGTGGTCGCGGCGTGGCCCCGTGCCGATGCCCTGCGATGGCTCGCGCTGTTCTGGTTGCTGGGTACGCTGTGGTCGTTGCGTGGGCTCGGCTCGGCATACCGGGAAGCGCGACGCCTGCGCGCCGATGGCGTGTCTTGCGCTGCGTTCGATACGGCAATCGCCGCTGCGCGGATGCGAGTGGAGGTTCGCGTATCCGACGCGGTGTCCGGCCCGATGCTGGTCGGTCTGCGTCGTCCCTGCGTGCTGCTGCCGCGCGGCCTGGCGCAGTCGCTGCCCGAGCCGTTGTTGCTGGGCATCCTGCATCACGAACTGGCGCATGTGCGCCGCCACGATCTTTGGGCGTCGTTGCTGCAGCGGCTGTGCCTTGCGCTGTACTGGTGGAGCCCTGCGCTGCGCATGCTGGGCGCGCAGCTGGACCTGGCCCGCGAACTGGCATGCGACGCCGCCGCGGCAAAGCGGATGGGCAGCGGCCGCCGCTATGCCGATGCACTGGTGGCAGCGCTGGAAACGCGGGCGGCGCTAGGCAGCGCCAGGGCGTTCGGCACCGCCATGCTGGGTGGGCGGCATGGCGTGCGACGGCGCATCGATCAGTTGCTGCAGCCCAGTGCGGCAACCGGTCGATGGATGCCGCGTCTGCTGGCCCCTGGGCTGCGCGGCGATCTCGCTTGGCGTCGGCGTCGCGGTCGTGGCGGCCACGCCGCGGCTGCCGCTCGTCGGTAGACCACCGACGGCGGGGCGGGCCGATTCGACCGTCGCTGCCCTGTTGCAGGCGTCAGCGACCGGAAAACAGGACGAAGTGCGCCGCCTGATCGCTGCAGGCGCCAGCGTCAATGCGGCGCTCGCCGACCTGGATGTCTCCGGGACCCCGCTGATCCAGGCCGCGCGCGCCGGCGACCTGGCGATGGTGGACACCCTGCTGGAACTCGGCGCCGACCCCAACCAGGCGCTGTTGCGTGACGGCAACCCGCTGATCGTCGCGGCGATGCAAGGACACTTGCCGGTGGTAGAGCGCCTGCTCGACGCCGGCGCCGACGTCAACGGCATCGTGCAGTACGACGAAACGCCCCTGATCAATGCCGCGCGCGAAGGCCATCTGCCGGTGGTGCGTGCGTTGCTGGCGCGCGGTGCCGACATCAACCTTGGGGTGTGGGCGGATCAGCAACGCTGGCGTTCGCCGCTCAACCAGGCGCATGGCGCAGACGTGGTGCGCTATCTGCAGCAGCATGGCGCAGTGGCTGGACCAGAGGTCGCGGTACGGCGCTGAGCGCCGAAACATCTTTTATCGCACCGTCGCCTGCGGCGATGGGTTGCGGGCTGTTCCGACAACCAAGGAGTGGGCATGGCGAGCGTGGCGCAGGCACAACGACGTCTTACTTGCGCTACTGCGCGAATCGGTACAGCGTTGCTGCTGGCCTGGACACTGCTGTGCGCGGGGAACGCTGCAGCGCTCCCGGCCGATGCGGATGCGGCGGTCGAGCATCGCGTGCGGGCAGCGCTCGCCGCGGATCTGCGGCCAAGCGTGCTGGAGCCGGGCCAGGCGCTGCCGCACTGGTCGCTACGTGAGCGCATGCAGCATTACGGCGTCCCCGGCGTGGCGATCGCGGTCTTCAGGGACGGACGCGTCGTCTATGCCGAAGGGTACGGGGTGCGTGCCAGCGAAGCGCCTGATGCGGTGGACGCGGACACGCTGTTCTCGGTCGGTTCGGTCAGCAAGGTGGTGACCGCGGCGACCACGCTGCGCCTGGTGGCGCGCAGGCAACTGGACCTGGATCGCGATGTCGACGCCTATTTGCGCGGCTGGCAGATCCCGGTGGGCGACCATCCGAGCGCAATCACGCTGCGCATGTTGTTGTCGCATACCGCCGGACTCAATGTGCACGGATTCGCGGACTATGCGCCCGGCGCGCGGTTGCCGACGCTGTTGCAGACGCTGCAGGGTGTCGCGCCTGCGCAGAACGAGGCGTTGCGCCGTGTGGATGCGCCGGGAACGCGCATGCGCTATTCGGGCGGTGGGGTGATGGTAGAGCAGAAGGCCATCGAAGATCGCACCGGTCGTTCGCTGGAGCGTGTGGCACGCGCCGAGATCTTCGCGCCGCTGGGCATGGACCGCAGCGGCTTTCTCGATCCGTCGGCACGCGGCGTCGCCAATGTGGCAATGGCCCATGATGCTGACGGTCGCCCGGTGGCGCGCCCGCGCGGCTGGCAGAGTTTTCCGGAGCTGGCGGCATCGGGCCTGTGGACCAGCGCCAACGATCTGGCGCGCTTCGTCGCCGCGCTGATCGCCAGCTACCAACAGCCGGGCGGTCTGCTGCCGCAACCGCTGGCGCTGGACATGATGAGCGAGGTGCAACCGAGCATTCATGGGCTGGGGCCGCGCCTGGGTGGCAGCGGCGCCGCGCGCTATTTCCACCACGGTGGCGCCAACGACAGCTACCGCGCATGGATCGAGGGTCACTTGGTCAGCGGCGATGGCCTGGTGATCCTGAGCAATGGCGCGCGCGGCAGCGAATTGAACGTGGAGATCCGCAATGCGATCTGGGACGCGCTGGATCCGCGCTTCGCCCCGCCGGTCGCCAGCATCGCCATGGATTTGACCCAGGGCGCGGCCTCGCATTATCCCGGACGCTACCGGAGCGAGCCGCTGGCCGATGATCTGCGGGGCAATCTGGCGGCCTTCGAGGCGCCGGCGTTGACCGTCGCTGTCGTCGATGGCCGCCTGCAGCTCAGCGATGGCGACGAGACCGTGCTGACGTTGCGCGCGCTGACCCCGAGCCGCTTTATCGCCACGCCGCCGCCGGATGCGATCGAATGCCAGTTTCTGCGCAATGCGCAAGGCGAGGTCTATGCCTTGGTGCTGGAGCGCGACGATGCGCGACTGTACTTTCGGCGCGATACCGTGACCGCTTCGCCGGACACTGGCGCGGCTCCGCCGAAGAAGTAGAACGTTGGCGTGCACGGGGGCCGCACACGGCGTTGCTTTGGTCCGTCGTGCTAGTGCAACCAGTGCCGCCAAGTGGTGTGCAAGGCGCGCGAACGATCGTGGTGGTCGCCGCGCATTGAACGGCGCCGCGCTCAGCCCGGCGCTGCGCCATCGGGCATCATCCCGGCATAGCGCGCCCTTGGGCGGATCAGCTTGCCCAGCGCCTGCTGCTCCAGCGCATGCGCCAGCCAGCCGGACAGCCGTGCGGCGGCGAACAGGACCAGGGCGTGGGCGGCGGGCAGGTCGTGGATGAGGCAGATCGCCGCGAGCATGCCGTCGATGTTGGGCGCCTGGCCGCTGCAGTCCTGCGCGGCGGCCAGCACCGTTTCCACATGCCGCATCTGCGGATGCTGGCCGCAGCGCTCGCGCAGCAGGCGCAGCACTTCCGCCGCGCGCGGGTCGCCGTTCGGATAGAGGGCGTGGTGGAAGCCGGGCAGGTCGTCGCCGCGCTGCCAGCGTTCGGCGATGAAGGCGGCTGGATCGGCGGCGTCCTGGGCGTCGCGCAGCAGGGCGTGGGCGCGGGCGGTGGCGCCGCCGTGGCGCGGGCCGGACAGCGCGGCCAGGCCGGCGCTGACGGTGGCGTGCAGCGGCGCGCCGGTGGAGGCGACCACGCGTGCGGCGAAGGCGGAGACGTTGAGTTCGTGATCGGCGCACAGCACCAGGGTGGCGCGCACCAGTTCGGCGAAGTCGGCATCGCCCGGGCGCCAGCGGTCGGCGATCAGGCGGTGCACCGGCCGGGTGTCCGGCTGGGTGCCGACCAGCAGCGCAGCGTTCTGCCGCAGCAAGTTGGCGGCGATCTCGCGGCGCACCGTGGGCGCGGCATTGAGCGGTTGGCGCAGCTCCAAGGCCAGCAGCGGAATGCAGGCCATGGCGCGCTCCAGCGGCGGCAGCGTGGCGTCGCCGGCCAGCGGCGCCACGCGCGGGGGCCAGGGGGGCAGGGGCGGGCTGGCGAACGGGTCCTCGTCCGCGCAGTCCCACAGCAGCCGCGCGATGTCCTCCAGGCCGGCGCCTTCGCGCACGGCGGCGACCGCCGAGCGCCCGCGGTAGTAGGGGCCGTCGGGCCGGATCAGCGAGATGTGCGTCTCCAGGACCGGCAGCCCGCGGTCCAGGCTCTGCGCGGCGCCACGCGCGGCACCGCGGCCGGCGCGCTTGCGTTGCGCCAGCCGCTCCACTTCCGCGCGCAAATAGGCGCGGCTGCGGTGGTCGGCGCCGGCGCGGGAGCTGAGCAGGCCGCGGCTCACGTAGGCATAGAGCGTGGCGCTGCTGATGCCGAGCAGGGCGCAGGCCTCGGCGGCGGAGATCAGGTTGCGGTCGGCGGCGGGAGGCATCGGCATTCGCTGATAGGTTGATTCATTGAATCAAGATTGATCGGCTGCAGCGATGGTGCCAGATTGGCGCCCATCGCGGAACGGCCGTGCGGGCCGCCGCCCTCGCTCAGGAGTTCGCCATGTCGCATGTTTCCGCCGGTGCCCGTTTCCGCGCCGCGCTGGCCGCCGAATCGCCGCTGCAGGTGATCGGCGCGATCAACGCCAACCACGCGCTGCTGGCGCAACGCGCCGGCTACAAGGCCATCTACCTGTCCGGCGGCGGCGTCGCCGCCGGCTCGCTGGGCCTGCCGGACCTGGGCATCAACACCCTCGACGACGTGTTGATCGACGTGCGCCGCATCACCGATGTCTGCGACCTGCCGTTGCTGGTGGACATCGACACCGGCTTCGGCCCGAGCGCGTTCAACATCGAGCGCACCATCAAGGCGCTGATCAAGGCCGGCGCGGCCGCCTGCCATATCGAGGACCAGGTCGGCGCCAAGCGCTGCGGCCACCGGCCCGGCAAGGAGATCGTGAGCCAGGGCGAGATGGCCGACCGGGTCAAGGCCGCGGCCGATGCCAAGACCGATGCCGATTTCTTCCTGATCGCGCGCACCGACGCGATCCAGGTGGATGGGGTGGACGCGGCGATCGAGCGCGCCATCGCCTGCGTCGAAGCCGGCGCCGACGGCATCTTCGCCGAGGCCGCCTACGACCTGGACACCTACCGCCGTTTCGTCGACGCGGTGAAGGTGCCGGTGCTGGCCAACATCACCGAATTCGGCAAGACCCCGCTGTTCACCCGCGACGAACTGGCCCAGGCCGGGGTGGCGATCCAGCTGTTCCCGCTGTCGGCGTTCCGCGCCGCCAACAAGGCCGCCGAGGCGGTGTACACGGCGATCCGCCGCGACGGCCATCAGCAGAACGTGGTGGGCACCATGCAGACCCGCGAGGAGCTGTACGAACGCATCGGCTACCACGCCTTCGAGCAGCGCCTGGATGCCTTGTTCGCCGGCAAGGGCGCATGATCCACGCCGGTTCCCTCGCCCGAGCACGTCCATGAACACCCAAGCCGGCACCACGCCGCCACGCGGCCGCATCGACCGCCGCCAGACCGCGCGGCAGCTGCTGCAGACCGAGTTGGAAAAGCTGCCCGACGCCGAGCGCGAGGTGGTGGAGCGTTTCATCGCCAAGCGCCATGTGGCGCGCGACATCGTCAAGCAGGCCGATCACGACCGCACGCTCGGCGAGCGCATCGCCGACCGCGTCGCCGAGATCGGCGGCAGCTGGAGTTTCATCATCGGTTTCGCGCTGGTGCTGCTGGCGTGGATCGTGCTCAACAGCGTGCTGCTGCACGGCGGCTTCGATCCGTATCCGTACATCCTGCTCAACCTGTGCCTGTCGTGCCTGGCCGCGATCCAGGCGCCGGTGATCATGATGAGCCAGAACCGCCAGGCCGCAGTGGACCGCCTGCGCGCGCAGAACGATTACGAAGTGAACATCAAATCCGAGCTGGAGATCCTGCAGGTGCACGAGAAGCTCAACCAGCTGCGCGAGCAGGACTGGGCGACGCTGGTCGAGCAGCAGAACCGCCAGATCGCCATGTTGCAGCAATTGCTCGAGCGCGCCGGCGGCCTGCCGCCGGATGCGCCCGCGCGCTGATCCGCCTCGATGACACGACCGCAATACCCGGGAGAACACGCATGAACGACACCAACGCCAGCCAGGCCGCTCCGGCCTTCAAGCCGAAGAAATCCGTGGCCCTGTCCGGTACCGCCGCCGGCAACACCGCGCTGTGCACGGTGGGCCGCAGCGGCAACGATCTGCACTACCGCGGCTACGACATCCTGGATCTGGCGCGCAGCAGCCAGTTCGAGGAGATCGCCTACCTGCTGGTGCACGGCAAGCTGCCCAGCAACAGCGAGCTGCGCGGCTACAAGGCCAAGCTGCGCTCGCTGCGCGGGGTGCCGGCGGCGGTGAAAGCGGCACTGGAGCAGCTGCCGCCGTCGGCGCATCCGATGGACGTGATGCGCACCGGCGTGTCGGTGCTGGGCTGCGTGCAGCCGGAGAAGGACGACCACAACCATCCCGGCGCGCGCGACATCGCCGACAAGCTGATGGCGTCGCTCGGTTCGATGCTGCTGTACTGGTACCACTACAGCCACAACGGCCGGCGCATCGAGGTGGAGACCGACGACGATTCGATCGGCGGCCATTTCCTGCATCTGTTGCATGGGTTAAAGCCACACGAGGAGTGGGTGCAGGCGATGCACACCAGCCTGATCCTGTACGCCGAGCACGAGTTCAATGCGTCCACCTTCGCCTGCCGGGTCATCGCCGGCACCGGCAGCGACATGTACAGCGCCATCGCCGGCGGCATCGGCGCGTTGCGCGGGCCCAAGCACGGCGGCGCCAACGAGGTCGCGTTCGAGGTGCAGAAGCGCTACGACACGCCCGACGAGGCGGAAGCGGACATCCGCGCGCGGGTGGAGCGCAAGGAAGTGATCATCGGCTTCGGCCATCCGGTGTATACGGTGTCCGATCCGCGCAACCAGGTGATCAAGGACGTGGCGCGCGAGCTGTCCGACGCACAGGGCAGCCGCAAGATGTACGACATCGCCGAACGCCTGGAATCGGTGATGTGGGAGATCAAGAAGATGTTCCCGAACCTGGATTGGTTCAGCGCGGTCAGCTACCACATGATGGGCGTGCCGACGGCGATGTTCACGCCGCTGTTCGTGATCGCGCGCACCGCCGGCTGGAGCGCGCACATCATCGAGCAGCGCATCGACGGCAAGATCATCCGCCCCAGCGCGAACTACACCGGGCCGGAGGATCAGACGTTCGTGCCGATCGACCGGCGGGAGTGATACTCCCCCTCTCCCATCGGGAGAGGGGCCGGGGGTGAGGGTACGGGCGCAGCCTCGAGATGTTTGAGTGCAGTGGGCTTCGTTCGTATCTCATCCGTCTCATGTGGGAACTCGATTTGCACGACGCTTCGCCCGCACCCTCATCCGCCCTTCGGGGCACCTTCCCCCGAAAAGGGGGCCATGGTCCCGCAGGGAGAAGGGGAACAGCCGTAGCCCCTCTCCCCACCGGGAGAGGGGTTGGGGTGAGGGTAAGGCGCGAAAGCGTCTCGCGGAGTATGGCGCACGAGGCTTTGCCCGGACCCTCATCCGCCTCATGTGGGACTCATTTGCACTAGGCTTCGCCCGTACCCTCATCCGCCCCTTCGGGGCACCTTCTCCCGGTGGGAGAAGGAAATTCCGTCTTCGTTTTGCTTTTTTGCTTTTCTCAACCTGTAGCCAGCCATGAACAGCCACTACCGCAAATCCCTGCCCGGCACGCCGCTGGATTACTTCGACGCGCGCGCCGCGGTCGATGCGCTTCGGCCCGGCGCCTATGCCGCGCTGCCGTACACCTCGCGCGTGTTCGCCGAGAACCTGGTGCGGCGCTGCGATCCGGCCACGCTGGATGCCTCGCTGCTGCAGCTGATCGAACGCCGCCGTGATCTGGATTTCCCGTGGTTCCCGGCGCGCGTGGTGTGCCACGACATCCTCGGCCAGACCGCGCTGGTGGATCTGGCCGGGCTGCGCGACGCGATCGCCGAGCGCGGCGGGGACCCGGCGCAGGTCAATCCGGTGGTGCCGACGCAGTTGATCGTGGACCACTCGCTGGCAGTGGAATTCGGCGGCTTCGACAAGGCCGCGTTCGCCAAGAACCGTGCGGTGGAAGACCGCCGCAACGCCGACCGCTTCCACTTCATCGACTGGACCAAGCGCGCGTTCGAGAACGTCGATGTGATTCCGCCGGGCAACGGGATCATGCACCAGATCAATCTGGAGAAGATGTCGCCGGTGGTGCAGGTGCGCGATGGCGTGGCGTTCCCGGACACCTGCGTGGGCACCGACAGCCATACCCCGCACGTGGATGCGCTGGGCGTGCTGGCGATCGGCGTCGGCGGGCTGGAAGCGGAGAGCGTGATGCTGGGGCGCGCGTCGTGGATGCGCCTGCCGGACATCGTCGGCGTGGCCTTGCGCGGGCGGCCGCAGCCGGGCATCACCGCCACCGACCTGGTGCTGGCGCTGACCGAATTCCTGCGCGCGCAAAAAGTGGTCGGCGCCTACCTGGAATTCCACGGCGAAGGCGCCGCCGCGCTGACCCTGGGCGATCGCGCCACCATCTCCAACATGACCCCGGAGTTCGGCGCCACCGCGGCGATGTTCGCGATCGACCGGCAGACCATCGACTACCTGCGCCTGACCGGCCGCGACGACACCCAGGTCGCGCTGGTGGAAACCTATGCCAAGGTCGCGGGACTGTGGGCCGACGACCTGGCCGCGGCGCAGTACGAACGCGTGCTGCAGTTCGACCTGTCCAGCGTGACCCGCACCATGGCCGGCCCGTCCAATCCGCACAAGCGCGTGGCCACCAGCGACCTGGCCGCGCGCGGCATCGCCGATGCGGCCAAGCTGGCGTCCGGCAAGGCCGAACAGGCGCAAGGCCTGATGCCGGACGGCGCGGTGATCATCGCCGCGATCACCAGCTGCACCAACACCAGCAATCCGCGCAACGTCATCGCGGCCGGGTTGCTGGCGCGCAACGCCAACGCACGCGGGCTGCTGCGCAAGCCCTGGGTCAAGACCTCGCTGGCGCCGGGCTCCAAGGCGGTGCAGCTGTACCTGGAAGCCTCCGGGTTGCTGCCGGAGCTGGAACAGCTCGGCTTCGGCATCGTCGGCTTCGCCTGCACCACCTGCAACGGCATGAGCGGCGCGTTGGATCCGGCGATCCAGCAGGAAGTGATCGCGCGCGATCTGTACGCCACCGCAGTGCTGTCGGGCAACCGCAATTTCGACGGGCGCATCCATCCCTACGCCAAGCAGGCGTTCCTGGCCTCGCCGCCGCTGGTGGTGGCGTACGCGATCGCCGGCACCATCCGTTTCGATATCGAGAAGGACGTGCTGGGCGTGAACAAGAACGGCCAGCCGGTGACGCTGAAGGACCTGTGGCCCAGCGACGCGGAGATTGACGCGATCGTCGCCGCCAGCGTCAAGCCCGAGCAGTTCCGCCAGGTCTACGAGCCGATGTTCGCGCGCAGCGGGCTGGCTGCCGCGCAGGTGGCGCCGCTGTACGCATGGCGTCCGCAGAGCACCTATATCCGCCGCCCGCCGTACTGGGAAGGCGCGCTGGCCGGCGAACGCACGTTGCGCGGCATGCGCGCGCTGGCGGTGCTCGGCGACAACATCACCACCGACCACCTGTCGCCGTCCAACGCGATCCTGGCCGACAGCGCCGCCGGCGAATACCTGGCGCGGATGGGCGTGCCGGAAGAGGACTTCAACTCGTATGCCACCCATCGCGGCGATCACCTGACCGCGCAGCGCGCCACCTTCGCCAATCCGCAACTGCTCAACGAAATGGCCGTGGTCGATGGCCAGGTCCAGCGCGGTTCGCTGACCCGGCTGGAACCGGAAGGGCAGGTGGTGCGCATGTGGGAGGCGATCGAGACCTACATGGCGCGCAAGCAGCCGCTGCTGATCGTCGCCGGCGCCGACTACGGACAGGGTTCCTCGCGCGACTGGGCGGCCAAGGGCGTGCGCCTGGCCGGGGTCGAGGCGATCGTGGCCGAGGGCTTCGAGCGCATCCACCGCACCAACCTGGTCGGCATGGGCGTGCTGCCGCTGGAATTCCGCGCCGGCACCACGCGCAAGACCCTGGGCATCGACGGCAGCGAAGTGTTCGACGTGCTCGGCGCGCGCACCCCCGGCGCGACGCTGACGCTCTCCATGGCCCGCGCCGACGGCACCCGCGTGGACGTGCCGGTGACCTGCCGCCTGGACACCGCCGAGGAACTGGCGATCTACGAGGCCGGCGGCGTGCTGCAGCGCTTCGCGCAGGATTTCCTGGAGGCGTCTGCCGCCTGATCCGGGCACGAGGGTGCAGTGTCGAAACCGGTCCACCCCATTCGTCGGTGTCATGAGCGCGTGCCATCCTGCGTGCGCCATCACCGATGAGGAAACCACCATGAGCAACGGCAATCCCGGTACCGTCCGCCTGCACCGCGTCCTGCGCGCGCCGGCCGAGCGCATCTACCGCGCGTTCCTGGAGCCGGCGGCGCTGGCCAAATGGCTGCCGCCGCACGGCTTCGTCGCCACCGTGCACGCGCTGGATGCGCGCGTGGGTGGCAGCTACCGGATGTCCTTCACCAACCTGAGCACCGGCTCCAGCCAGTCCTTCGGCGGCACCTACCTGGAGCTGGTGCCGGGCGAGCTGATCCGCCATACCGATATCTTCGACAACCCGGACTTGCCGGGCGAGATGAGGGTGACGGTGAAGCTGCGCGCGGTGGCCTGCGGCACCGAGCTGGACATCGTCCAGGAAGGCATTCCCGCGCAGATCCCGGTCGAGTTCTGCCACCTCGGCTGGCAGGAGTCGCTGAGCCTGCTGGCGCAGCTGGTCGAGGCCGAGATTCCCGATGGGGCCTGACCGATGCGCGCGGGCTTGATCGTCATGGCGCGCCCGCCGGCGCAGGTTCGCCATGCCATAGCGGCACGGCTGGATGCGTTTGCGCTGACAGCAGAAGATGCGCGCGCCATGGTGGCGCCTGCGAACTGGCATCAGTCGTTGTCCGACAAGTACCCGATGGCGTGCCGCGAGAAGTTGCTGCGCGCCTGCGACGGGCTGGTCGCCTCCAGCGCCAGCCTGACGTTCGACCGGATCGCCAGCGATGGCGAACCGGCGAACTCGATCCACTGGACATTGAAGGGCCGGGCCGAAAAGCCGCCCGCATTTGCCGAGCTGCTCGACGCAGTGCAGCGCCGGTTGAATGCCGAAGGCATCGCGGATCGCCTGGGCCACAACGCGCATGTCACATTGAGTTACTTCGCCAAGCGCCAGCTCGATCAAGAATGCAGGACGGTCCCGATCGCGCCGATCGCCTGGACCATCGACCGGATCGAACTGGTCGCGGCCGGCGGCGATCCCTATGGTTACCAGACCCTGATGCATTGGCCGCTGTTGCCGCCGCGCCAGGCCGCGCTGTTCTAGCGCCTTGTTCGTTTCCGCTTGCCCCCAATCGGTGCCCTGATGCCCTACCTTCCCCAGCTCCGCATTCCCGCCACCTACATGCGCGGCGGCACGTCGAAAGGCGTGTTCTTCCGCCTGCAGGATCTGCCCGCCGCCGCGCAGGTGCCTGGCGCGGCGCGCGATGCGTTGCTGCTGCGGGTGATCGGCAGCCCGGATCCTTACGCCAAGCAGATCGACGGCATGGGCGGGGCCACATCCAGCACCAGCAAGACGGTGATCGTGGCGCCGAGCGCGCGCGCCGACCACGACGTGGATTATCTGTTCGGCCAAGTGGCGATCGACCGTCCGTTCGTCGACTGGAGCGGCAACTGCGGCAACCTGTCGGCGGCGGTGGGACCGTTCGCGATCGCCGCCGGCCTGGTCGATGCGGCGCGCATTCCGCACGACGGCACGGTCACGGTGCGGATCTGGCAGGCCAACATCGGCAAGACCATCCTCGCGCAGGTGCCGATCGTGGACGGCAGGGTGCAGGAGGGCGGCGATTTCGAACTTGACGGAGTGACCTTCCCGGCGGCCGAGATCCAGCTCGACTTCCTGGACCCGGCTGCCGACGAAGAGGGGGCGGACGGGGCGATGTTTCCGACCGGCAACCTGGTCGATACGCTGGACGTGCCGGGCGTGGGCAGCTTCGCGGCGACGCTGATCAATGCCGGCATCCCGACCATCTTCCTCGACGCGCAGGCGTTGGGTTACCGCGGCACCGAACTGCAGGATGCGATCAACGGCGACGCGCAGGCGCTGGCCCGATTCGAGACCATCCGCGCCTACGGCGCGCTGCGCATGGGCCTGATCGCCAGGCTGGAAGACGCGGCGACGCGCCAGCACACGCCCAAGGTGGCCTTCGTCGCGCCGCCGGCCGATTACGTGGCCTCCAGCGGCAAGCCGGTCGCCGCCGCCGACATCGACCTGCTGGTGCGGGCGATGTCGATGGGCAAGCTGCACCACGCGATGATGGGCACCGCCGCGGTGGCGATCGGCACCGCCGCGGCGATCCCGGGCACGCTGGTGAACCGCGCGGCCGGCGGCGGCGCGCGCCAGGCGGTGCGCTTCGGCCATCCCTCCGGCACCTTGCGGGTCGGCGCCGAAGCGCAGCAGCAGGCGGACGGCCAGTGGAGCGTCACCAAGGCGATCATGAGCCGCAGCGCGCGGGTGCTGATGGAAGGCTGGGTGCGGGTGCCGGGCGAGAGTTGCTGAGCCGGCTGCGCCGGCGGCGGGGCGGTGGCGCCGTGATGGCGCAACTCCCGGAGTTTCGTTTTGTGTAGGAGCGGCTTCAGCCGCGACATGATCTCACCGAAGACATGGTCTTGCCGCAGTTCCTGTCGCGGCTGAAGCCGCTCCTACAGGGGCGGGCGGCGCGCGCATGCGATTGATGGTGTGACAGGGCCATCGGGACCGCGCACGGCCTGTGTCAGCACCCTCACCCTTAACACGTTCAAGTGTCCGGGACATGCACAGCGTGTGTATTTTGTGTTAATTATGTTGCGGCGCGGCATCGCTTGCCGGCGACGCGCATTCGCTCCTGCCCATTCCACTCCGGAGTTCCCATGTCCGCCAGTTGGTCGCTGCGCACCAGCGCACTTGCCGTAGCCGTCGTTTCCGCTCTCTCGTTCTCCGCCGCCGCCCAGCAGGCGGACAGCACGGACGGGGTCGCCCGCCTGGATACGGTCAAGGTCACCGCCGAACGGCGTTCGGAAGACTCCAAGGACGTGCCGATCTCCGCCAGCGTACTGCGCCCGGAATACCTGGACGCGATCGCCACCAGCGGCTCGGACGTGCGCGTGCTGGCCGGCAAGGCGCCCAGCCTCAATGTCGAATCCTCCAACGGCCGCGTGTTCCCGCGCTTCTACATCCGCGGCTACGGCAACACCGACTTCAACACCTACGCCTCGCAGCCGGTGTCGCTGGTGTACGACGACGTGGTGGCCGAGAACGCGTTCCTGAAAGGCTTCCCGATCTTCGACCTGGAAGGCCTGGAAGTGCTGCGCGGCCCGCAGGGCACGCTGTTCGGCCGCAACACCCCCGCCGGCGTGGTCAAGTTCAACTCGGTCAAGCCCAGCATCGGCGCCAACGACGGCTACGCCAGCCTGTCCTACGGCACCTACGGCACCATGACCATGGAAACCGGTCTGAGCATCGCCATGGGCGACAAGTGGGCCGCGCGCGTGTCGGCGCTGGGCCAGCGCCGCGACGACTGGGTCGACAACACCGTGGACAACCGTTCGTTCGAGGGCTACACCGACTCGGCGGTGCGGGTGCAGCTGCTGTTCCAGCCGGGCGAGGATTTCAGCGCGCTGTTCAACGCGCATGCGCGGCATCTGGACGGCACCGCGCGGCTGTTCCGCGCCAACATCTTCCGGCCGGGCAGCAACAAGCTGGTCGCCGGCTTCGACCCGGACAAGGTGTCCATCGACGGACAGAACACCCAGGAACTGCAGACCTACGGCGGCAGCGCCAACCTGACCTGGGACCTGGGCGACATCGTGCTGCACTCGATCACCGGCTACGAGGGCATCGGCAAGTACTACAGCCGCGGCGACATCGACGGCGGCTATGGCGCGGTGTTCGCGCCGCCGTCCGGCCCGGGCGTGATCGCGTTCCCGGTGGAGACCGCCGGCGGCATCAAGAACCTGGACCAGTACTCGCAGGAGCTGCGCGCCGAGTCGCAGTACAGCGGCCCGGTCAACTGGCAGGCCGGCCTGTACTACTTCCACGATTCGGTGGAAGGCGAGAACTACACCTACAACACTTTGGGCGGCGGCACCCTCAGCAGCTACCAGCTGACCCGCCAGCGCAACACCTCGTGGGCGGCGTTCGGCTCGCTGAACTACGCGGCCACCGATCGCCTGGACCTGCGCGCCGGCATCCGCTACACCTACGACAAGAAGACCTTCGACGTGCTGGCGCTGGACCGCGTCACCCTGCTCGAGCCGTCCACCGGCAGCACCGACAACTCCAAGGTCACCGGCGACGCCAGCGCCACCTACACCATCAACGAGAACGTCAACGTCTACGCCCGCGCCGCGCGCGGTTTCCGCGGCGCCAGCTTCGGCGTGCCGTCGGCGACCGCGCCGCTGACCGTGGCCGCGCCGGAGACCGTGGATTCGTACGAGATCGGCATCAAGTCCGACCTGTTCGACAAGCGCGCGCGGCTCAGCTTCGACGTCTACGATTTCCGGGTGAAGAACCAGCAGCTGACCGCGGTCGGCGGCAGCTCCAACGACGTGCGCCTGCTCAACGCCGACACCTCCAAGGCGCGCGGCGCCGAGTTCGACTTCGAAGCGCTGCTGACCCAGAACCTGCGCTTCACCCTGGGCGGCGCCTACAACTGGACCCGCATCGAGGATCCGACCCTGTCGGTCGGCGTGTGCCGCACCTGCACCGTGACCGATCCGCTCAACGCCGCCGGCAACGCCATCATCAACGGCAACGTGCTGCCGCAGGCGGCCAAGTGGATGGGCAACGCGACCCTGCGCTACGGCATCCCGGTCGGCGACGACGCCGAGTTCTTTTTCTACACCGACTGGTCCTACCGCAGCGAGATCAACTTCTTCCTGTACGACTCGCGCGAGTTCGTCGGCCAGCCGCTGCTCGAGGGCGGCGCCAAGATCGGCTACAACTGGGATGCCGGCGCGTACGAGGTGTCGGTGTTCTGCCGCAACTGCACCAACCAGATCCGCGCCACCGGTGCGATCGACTTCAACAACCTCACCGGCTTCATCAACGATCCGCGCATCGTCGGCGCGCAGTTCCGCGCCAATTTCTGATCCGCGGGTCGGCGTTGCGATGTACCAGGAACCGCCGGCTATCATGCCGGCGGTTTCTTTTTAGGGGAGGCGCGCATGCGCAGTCTGAAACGGTGGGGGGCGCTGGCGCTGCTGGCCCTGGCAGCGGCGGCCGCCGCGGCGGCGCCTGCGGCCGCGCCGCCAGCGCAGAAGGTGGTGGTGTCCACCGACGTCGGCGACGACATCGACGATGCGTTCGCGCTGGCGCTGCTGCTGCGCAGCCCGGAACTGGACGTGCTCGGCATCGCCTCGGCCTGGGGCGACACCGCACTGCGCGCGCAGTTGCTGCAGCGCTTGTTGCAGCAGGCCGGGCGCAGCGAGATCCCGCTGGCGATCGGCCACAAGACCACCAGCACCATCCCCTTCAGCCAGGCACGCTGGGCGACGCAGGGCACGCTGCCGCGCAAGGCGCCGGATGCGGCGGACGTCATCCTGGCGCAGGCGCGGCGCCATCCCGGGCAGGTCACCTTGCTGGTGCTCGGACCGCTGACCGACGCGGCGCGCGCGCTGCAGCGCGACCCGCAGGGCTTCGCCCAGCTCCGGCAGGTGGTGCTGATGGGCGGCTCGGTGCGTGCGGGCTACGGCAAGTCGCGCTACCGGCCGCCGAGCGCGCCTGCGCCGGAATACAACATCGTCTCCGACATCGGCGCCGCGCAGCGCGTGTTCGCGGCCGGGGTGCCGATCGTGATGCTGCCGCTGGATGCGACCCAGGTGACCCTGGAGGAACCGGAGCGGGTCGCGCTGTTCGCGCATGGCGATCCGCTGACCGACGCGCTGACCCAGCTCTACTACCAGTGGCGCGACACCGACCAGCCCTGGGCCAGCGCCACCCCGACCCTGTTCGACGTGGTGCCGGTGGCGTACTTGCTCGATCCGAGCCTGTGCCCGACGGTGCCGCTGCGCATCGCGGTCGACGATCAGGGGTATACGCGGGAAGTGCCGGCCGGCGCGAGCGCAGCCGGCGGCGCTGCCGCCGTCGGCACCGCGGCGGAGCGCGGCCATGCCGCGGCTGGCACCCCTGACGCCCAGGTCTGCCTGGCGCTGGACCGGCCACGGCTGATCGCGCTGTACATGCAGCGCCTGTTGCGTTGAGGCGACGGCGCGATCGCCGCTTCGCGCGCCGCGGCTGAAGCCGCTCCTACAGGAACTCGCGGCCATCCGGCCGGGTGCACTGTAAGGAGGGGCTTCAGCCCGGACCGATTGCCGAACCTGCGCGACTCCAGACTTCGCGCGTCGCGGCTGAAGCCGCTCCTACAGGGAAACTCGCGGCCATCCGGCCGGGTGCACTGTGGGAGGGACTTCAGTCCCGACTGCATCCGGGGCTCGGCGAATCTGTTGCCTCCTTGGCTGTTTCCACGGCGATGCGCTGCGCCGACGATGGCATGTCGGCCGGAGGAAGCACGAGCGCCGGGCGTGCCACCATGCACCCCCAACCGGCGCGCAAAAATCGCCGCCGGCAAGGTCCGGCAGCGCTCGCCCAGCGCCATCCGCGACCGCCTGGCCACGCGCCGGCGATCGCCGCGCGCGCAATCGCAATTTCGATCCTCCGGCCGTCGCGTCCGCGTTCTATACTCCCGCCACTTTCACGGAGCGAACGTATGCACACGGATTCGAAGCGGCAGTGGCGCCTCCTGCGCGCCGGGCTGTTGAGCACCTTCCTGCTGCTGGGCCTGGCGCTGGCGCTGGGCGGCTGCAAGCGCAACGAATCCGGGCAGTTGCCCGACGCCAGCGGCGAGCCGGTCAAGGGGCAAAAGGAAGCGATGAAGGGCTTCGGCCTGGTCCGCGCCTATCCCGACCAGAAGGGCGACGGGCTGTCGCTGGCGCTGGAGTTCTCGCGGCCGCTGGTCGGCACCCAGGACTTCGACAAGCTGGTGCGCTTCGAGGAGAAGGTCGGCACCGACGAGAGCGCCTGGTCGCTGTCCGACGACGGCAAGACCCTGCGCTATCCGTACGTGGAGGCGGCCAAGGACTACACCGTGCTGATCTCCGCCGACCTGCTCGCCGCCGATGGCAGCCGCCTGGGCAAGCCGCTCAAGCAGAAGGTCTATACCGGCGAACTGGAGCCGGCGGTCGGCTTCGCCTCGCAGGGCAGCGTGCTGCCGGCGCGCGAAAGCCGCGGCCTGCCGGTGGTCTCGCTCAACGTGCCGGAAGTGGACGTGGAGTTCATGCGGGTCAAGGAAGGCTCGCTGCCGGCGTTCTTCGCCCAGTACCAGCGCGGCGGCCGCCGCGGCAGCTGGGAAATGGACAGCGACTACAGTGACCACACGCCGATTTCGCAGCTGGCCGAGTCGGTGTACGTCAACCGGTTCGTGCTCGGCGGCGACAAGAACGAGCGCGCGCTGACCTATCTGCCGATCCAGGACATCAAGGAACTGCAGGAGCCGGGCCTGTACTTCGCGGTGATGAAGCGCCCGGGCCGGTTCGAGAACGAATACGACACCGCGTTCTTCACCGTCAGCGACATCGGCCTGCACGCGCGCGCCTACAAGGACAAGCTGTTCGTGCACACCGCCTCGCTGCAGAGCGGCGAGCCGTTGAAGAAGGTGGAACTGCGCGTCCTCAACGCCGACGGCGAGCTGTTCCTGAAGGGCGAGACCGACGCCAACGGCAATGCGCTGCTGAACTACACGCTCGATGCCGGCCAGGTGCTGGTGGCGCGCAGCGGCACCGACCTGTCGATGCTGCCGTTCAACCAGCCGGCGCTGGACCTGAGCGAGTTCGCCGTGGCCGGACGCGAGAACGCCTGGTTCGACGTGTTCGCCTGGTCCGGCCGCGACCTGTACCGCCCTGGCGAGACGGTGCGCGTGTCGGCGCTGCTGCGCGACAACGACGGCAAGCCGGTGGCGACCAGCGGCAAGGGCGCGCAACCGGTGTTCCTGCGGCTGAAGCAGCCCGACGGCAAGATCTTCCGCGAGACCCGCCTGCAGCCGGGCGAGCAGGGCTATTTCAGTTTCGAGCAGCTGATCCCCGCCGATGCGCCGACCGGGCGCTGGCAGGTGGAGTTCCGCACCGATCCGTCCAGCAAGGAAGCGGTGCAGGGCATGACCCTGCGCATCGAGGAGTTCCTGCCCGAGCGCATGAAGCTGGACCTGGACAGCGCGCAGAAGACGCTCAAGCCGGGCGAGCCGTTCAAGCTGCAGGCCACCGCCGCCTATCTGTACGGCGCACCGGCCGACGGCAACCGCTTCACCGCCAAGCTGGCGGTGGCGGTCGAGCAGCATCCGGTGGAAGCGCTGCCGGGCTACTTCTTCGGCGACCCGACGCTGCAGCTGCCGCGCGAAGCCAAGGACGTGATCGATACCGAGTTCGGCGCCGACGGCAAGATCGCCGAGGATATCGCGCTGCCGGACGAGGCCAAGCCGACCAGCACCATCGCCGCGCTGGTCTCGGCCAGCGTGTACGAGACCGGCGGCCGCACCGTCACCCGCACGCTCAAGCGCGTGCTGTGGCCGGCGCCGGCGCTGGTCGGCGTGCGCCCGCTGTTCGACGACAAGGACGGCGCCGACGCCAACGCCAATGCGCGCTTCGAAGTGATGCGCGTCGATGCGCAGGGCAAGCCGCAGCCGGCCAAGGGCCTGAAGGTGACCCTGGTGCGTGAGCTGCGCGACTACCACTGGGCATTCACCGACAACCGCTGGGACTACGACTTCACCCGCCGCTTCGAGAACAAGCAGACCCTCACCGTCGACGCCGGCAGCGTCGCCGCCAAGTTCGACTTCCCGGTGGAGTGGGGCGAGTACCGGGTGGACGTGTTCGACCCGGCCACCGGCCTGACCACGCGCTATCCGTTCCACGCCGGCTGGAGCTGGGGCGACGAGAACCGCGGCCTGGATGCGCGCCCGGACAAGGTCAAGCTGGCGCTGGACAAGACCGGCTACAAGGCCGGCGACACGCTCAAGGTCACTCTGACCCCGCCGCATGCCGGTCCCGGCGTGCTGATGGTCGAGAGCGACAAGATGCTGTACGTGCAGGACATCGACGTGAAGCCGGGCAGCACCTTCGAAATCCCGGTGACCAAAGAATGGGAGCGCCACGACGTCTACGTCACCGCGCTGGTGTTCCGTGGCGGCTCGGCGCCGAGCAAGATCACCCCGGCGCGTGCGGTCGGCGTGGCCTTCGTGCCGATGGAGCGCAAGAGCCGGCGCGTGGCGGTGGGCTTGGTCGCGCCCAAGCAGATGCGTCCGGAGCAGCCGCTGCCGGTGACGGTCAGCGTGCCGGAACTGGCCGGCAAGCAGGCGCACGTGACCATCTCCGCGGTGGACGTGGGCATCCTCAACATCACCCGCTTCCCGGTGCCCGACGCCAACGCGCAGTTCTTCGCGCAGCGGCGCCTGGGCGTGGACGCCTACGACATCTATGGCCGCGTGATCGAGAGCTTCGAAGGCGGCACCGGCAAGCTGCGCTTCGGCGGCGACATGGCCTTGGCGGCATTGCCGCAGGCCAAGCGGCCGACCGCGCGGGTGCAGACCGTGGACCTGTTCTCCGGTTCGGTGAAGCTCGATGCCAAGGGCAATGCGCGGGTGCAACTGCCGGTGCCGGACTTCAACGGCACGTTGCGGGTGTCGGCGCTGGTGTATTCGGACGACCGCTACGGCAACCGCGACGTGGAGACCCTGGTGCGCGCGCCGATCGTGGCCGAGGCCAGCATGCCGCGGGTGATGGCGCCGGGCGACCGCAGTATGGTCACCCTGGACGTGCAGAACTTCACCGGGCAAGCGGGCGAGTTCAAGGTGCAGGTGGACGGCGAAGGTCCGCTGGCGATCGCCGAGAACGCGCGCAGCGCCAAGCTCGGCAAGGACGCCAAGGCCACGCTCAGCTTCCCGCTGGTGGCGCAGGAGGGCTACACCGTGGCCAAGGTGCGGGTGCGGGTGAACGGCAACGGCTTCAACGTCGACCGCCGCTACGACCTGCCGGTGCGCGCGGCGTGGCCGGCGGTGCTGCGTGCGCAGACCCGCGTGCTGGATCCGCTGGCGCCGGTGACGCTGGGCATGGGCGATGCCGAAGGGCTGATGGCCGGTTCGGTCAACGCGCGCATGCTGGTCAGCGCGTTGCCGCCGATCCCGTTCGCCAGCGCGCTGCAGGGCGCGCTGAACTACCCGTACGGGTGCGCCGAGCAGACCACCAGCAAGGGTTACGCCGCGCTGCTGCTCGACGACGCCACCGCCAGGACGCTCGGCGCCAAGGGCCTGGACGCGGCGACCCGCCGCGAGCGCATGGAAGGCGCGTTCGGCCGGCTGGCTTCGATGCAGATCTCCAGCGGCCACTTCTCGATGTGGGGCGACGACGGCTACGTCAACCCGGGCCTGACCCCGTATATCGCCGAGTTCCTGCTCGACGCCAAGGACGCCGGCTTCGCGGTGCCCGACAACGTGCTGCAGAAGGCGCTCAACCGGCTCAGCGAGGACCTGCTGTCCGGCGGCAACAACTTCTACGGCCAGGACCGCCGCGAGAACCTGAAGTTCGCCAACCAGGCCTGGTCCGGCTATGTGCTGGCGCGAGTCAACCGCGCGCCGCTGGGCACGCTGCGCGCGCTGTACGACAACGACCGCGGCAAGGCGCTGACCGGCCTGCCGCTGGTGCACCTGGGCGTGGCGCTGTCGCTGCAGGGCGACAAGAAGCGTGGCGACGCGGCGATCGCGGCCGGGTTCGCCAAGGACAACGCCGACCGTCCGCGCTACTTCGGCGACTACGGCAGCGTGATCCGCGACGACGCGCTGATGATCGCGCTGCTGCACGAGCGCGGCCTGGCCAAGCCCGAGTACGACGCGCGGGCGGTGTCGTTGGGCCGCGAGATCGATGCGCGCCGCC
Organism: Xanthomonas sp. DAR 34887; assembly: GCF_041245805.1. Taxonomy (NCBI): domain Bacteria; kingdom Pseudomonadati; phylum Pseudomonadota; class Gammaproteobacteria; order Lysobacterales; family Lysobacteraceae; genus Xanthomonas; species Xanthomonas tesorieronis. The sequence continues at coordinate 3,835,165 of NZ_CP162490.1, read as the reverse complement.
GCGGCGGCTGGCTGTGGCTGAGCACCCAGGAGCAGGTGGCGCTGGCGCGGATGGGCAAGGCGCTGCTGGCCAACCAGAGCAAGCTGGTGTCCGGCCAGTTGGCGATCGGCGACAGCAGCGAGGCGATCGGCGCGGCCAAGGCCTTCGGCCGACAGTTCGGCGAGGCCGAACTGGCGCGCGGGGTCAGCTTCGTGCCGCAGGGCGAGGCGCCGATGTATGCCAGCCTGGAAATCGCCGGCATTCCGCGCACCGCGCCTGGCGTGGACGAGAGCACGCTGAAGGTGGAACGCGAGTGGTACGGCACCGACGGCAAGCCGTGGACGCCGCGGCCGCTGAAGGAAGGCGAGGCGCTGATCGTGCGCGTCACCATGACCTCCAACGAGAGCATGCCCGACGCGCTGCTGACCGACCTGCTGCCGGCCGGTCTGGAGATCGAGAACTTCAACCTGGGCGACGCCAAGCAGTGGTCCGACGTGGTGGTGGACGGCATCGAGATCAGCGACCGTTCCAACGCCGCCGACGTCAAGCACGAGGAGTTCCGCGACGACCGCTACGTGGCCGCGCTGGGCCTGTCGGCGGGCAGCAAGGCGCAGGTGTTCTACCTGGTGCGCGCGGTGACCCCGGGCACCTACACGGTGCCGCCGCCGCTGGTCGAGGACATGTACCGTCCCGACCTGCGCGGGGTGGGGCGCAGCAACCCGGGCACGATCAGCGTCGTACAGCCTTAGCCGACGACGCGCCAACCAGGCGCGTGCAACGAAAACGACGATAGGGCCCCTGCGGCCCTATCGTCGTTTTGGACGGTCGTGCTGGCGCGCAACCGCCGCCGATGCGCTACGCGCCGAGCTGGGCCATGGCGGTGGCGCAGCCTCGTGCATCCAAACGTCGCGCGTCGCTTTCGCGCCGTACCCTCACCCCAACCCCTCTCCCGATGGGAGAGGGGCTGGGCTGTTCCTTCTCCCACCGGGACCATGGCCCCCTTTTTGGGGGAAGGTGCCCCGCAGGGGCGGATGAGGGTACGGGCGCAGCCTCGGATATCAGCCATCAGACTTCCGCTCACGCTCACCGCTCACCGTGCACCGTGCAACGCTCTGGACCACTCGGTTCACCGCGCGGCCGATGCCGCAGCAACGGATCGACAGTCACTCCCCGGGCACTCGCAATTGTCCGCCGCATGACATGGGCCTGTCATCGCCCCCTGGATAAAATTAACTATCTTGAAGTTAGTAATTATTTCGACATTTTCCAGGGGATACGAGATGACGCGATTGCACCATCGCCACCAGCGCACGTTGCTGGTGTGCCTGCTTGCCGCCAGTTGCCAGGCCGCCCTCGCGCAACAGGCGGCGACGCCGTTGCCGCCGGTCGCCGACGGCACCGATACCGCGTCTTCAGCGCCGCCGGCTGCCGACACCGCCAAGACCCTGGATAGCGTCGTCGTCACCGGCGTGCGCAAGGCCAATGCCGCGGCGATGGAGAGCAAGCGCGCGGCGACCAACATCACCGACGTGGTCAGTTCCACCGATGTGCGCGCGCTGCCCGACACCACCATCGTCGAGGCGCTGCGGCGCATCCCCGGCCTATCGGTGCTGCCGGCGACCGACAACGAGCATCCGCGCGACGAGGCCGCCACGCCGGTGCTGCGCGGCCTCGGCCCGTCCTACAACAACGTCACCATCGACGGCCTGACCGTGGCCTCGCCGGGCACGCCGAACGGCACGCTCGGCTCGATCACCCGCGGCGTGCGCCTGGACATCCTGCCGGCCTCGATGGTCAGTGAACTGCAGGTGATCAAGACCTTCACCCCCGACCTGGATCCCAACGCCACCGGCGGCGCGATCAACCTGCGCACGCGCAGCGCGTTCGAGAACGGCGGCAAGCCGTTCTTCACCAGCGAAGCGTCGCTGGGCCATGCCAACGACGTCGGCAAGCCGCGCGACCAGGACGATCCCGGCTACCGCCTCGGCGCCACCGGCAGCACCACCTTCGGCAGCGAGCGGCAATACGGGCTGACCCTGTCGGGCAACTACCAGACGCTGAGCAGCTACACCGAAACCCACATGACCACCGACACGGTGCACTACGGGCTCTACGACGACAACGGCGTGCTGCAAAGCGGCAGCAACCTCGGCAACGGCTGGGCGGTGCCGCAGCAGGACAAGTACTGGTACGTGATGGACAAGCGCGACCGCTACGGGCTGACCGGCAAGTTCGAAGCGCGTCCCAGCGCCGACCTGCAAGCCTACGTCACCGCGGGTTACTACTATTTCAAGGACGACATGCAGCGCAACGAACTGATCATCGATCCGCGCAACCGCAACCGCGTCGCCAACCAGACCGCGACCTCCGGCAGTTATCCGGCCGGCGACATCGAGGTGGGCTATTCCAGCCAGGTCACCACCACCCGCACCAAGCTCGGCCAGGCCGGCATGGAATGGCGGCCGGACGACCGGCAGGTGTTCTCCGCGCGCGGCTCGTGGTCGGATGCGACCTACGACGAGCCGATCCAGATGTTCAAGTACGTCACTGGCGCCTCGCGCCCGGCGGCGGTCGCGGTCGGCCAGACCGGCCCCGGGGTCACCGTCGTTCCCAGCGCCAACTACGCCTTTACTTACGACACCTCGGCGTTGAACCAGCGCTTCCCGGTGGCATCGCAGGCCTATTACAACTACGACAACTACAGCCTGTTGTACTGGCGCCCGGACTACAAACGCAGCGCGCGCGACCGCATCCTCACCGGGCGCCTGGACTACGGCTTCAACCAGGGCGAACAGGACCGTGGCCTGGGCTTCGGCGCCGGCCTGTCGTACACCACCGACAAGCCGTCGTTCGACATCTACCGCGACGACTACGAGCCGAACCGCAGCGCGCCGGCACTGAACATCGCCGACGTGCTGGCGCCCTCCAACGCGCCGCTGCGCTATCTGGGCCTGAACCTGATCACCATCGATCCGAACAAGGCACGGCGCGTGCTGCAGTCCACGCCGCTGAGCGCGTTCAACAGCACCGACCAATCGGCCTTCAGCAACCAGGACAACTTCAGCCACAGCGAAAAGATCTTCGGCGCCTACGGCCTGGTCAGCTATCGCGCCGAGGCGTTCAACGTCCAGGCCGGCCTGCATTACGACGACACCGACCAGTCCACCGTCGGCCGCCAGCGCCAGCTGGATACGGCCAGCGGCAAGTACGTCTACGTCGATGCGCCGACCGATTCGCACTACGCCAACCTGCTGCCGTCGGCGATCATGACCTACCACCTCAGCGATAGCCTCGACCTGCGCGCCGGCGCCAGCCGCACGCTCGGCCGCCCGCCGTACGACGCCTATGCCGCGCGCACCTCGATCGGCTTCGTCAACAGCACCGATGCCGGCAACCCCAACGCGCAGGGCGTGACCGTGACCGTGGGCAATCCGGACATCAAGCCGCGCGTGTCGACCAACCTGGACCTGTCGCTGGAATGGCGCCTGCCCGACGCGGTCGATGGCATGCTCGCGGCGGCGGTGTTCAACAAGCGTATCCAGGACGAGATCTTCACCCTGTCGCGCACCGACCAGTTCAGCTACAACGGCACCACCTATTCGAACGTGCTGATCAGCACACCGGCCAATGCGTCCAAGGCGCATATCCGCGGCCTGGAACTGAGCGCGGTGCTCAACACCTTGCTGCCCGGCGTGCCGGCGCTGTCCGGGCTCGGCGCCAGCGCCAACCTGGCCTTGCTCGACGGCGACATGGACGTGCCGTACAGCGTCGGCACCGCACCGAACGTGAGCCAGCGCCAGCGCAGCGTCGATCGCCTGGTCGGCCAGCCCGGCTACACCGCCAATGCCTCGCTGTTCTACAGCATCGGCGGGTTGGAACTGCGCGCGGCCTACAACCGCCAGGGCAAGGCGCTGCGCGCCATCGTCAGCAACATCGGCTGGCAGGATCTGTACTGGGCGCCGCGCTCGCAGCTGGATCTGTCGGCGACCTATGCGGTCAACAAGCAGGTCAGTGTGGTCGGCCAGGTCAGCAACGTCACCCACAGCCGCATCACCAGCGTGACCGGGCCGGGCGAGAACCTGTTGAAGGACACCTACTCGGTGCCGACCACCTACTGGTTCGGCATCCGCTTCACGCCCTCGCTTTAAACACCTTCTCTTCTTCGGATGCCCATCGCCATGAAATCCCCTCTGTTGCCGCTGCTGCTGCTGGGCAGCGCACTGACCGGTCCCGTCGCTGCCGCGCCTGCCGGCAGCGCCGCCAGCCAGGCGCGCCTGGCCGATCCCGCCGGCGGCATCTTCGTCGTCGCCCATCGCGGTTGCCACAATCCGGCGCCCGCGCACGGCTTCCCCGGCCATGCGCCGGAGAACTCCTTGTCCGGCCTGGAGCGTTGCGTGGCGATGGGCGTGGACATGCTGGAGACCGACATCCGCCGCGCCGCCGACGGCACCCTGGTGATGTTTCACGATGCCACCGTCGAGCGCACCACCGACGGCAGCGGCAAGGTCGCCGAGCTGACCTGGGCGCAGCTGTCGCGGCTGCGCCTGCGCGACGACGAGGGCGGCGCCGATGCGCCGCTCACCGACCAGCATCCGGTGACCCTGGAGCAGATGCTGGCCGCGGCCAAGGGCCGGATCCTGCTCAATCTCGACGTCAAGGCGCCGATCTATTCGGAAGTGGCGGACGCGGTGCGGCGCGCCGGCATGGAACGCCAGGTGGTGCTCAAGACCGAGGTCGGCGTGTACAGCCAGCCGCTGGCGTCGCTGCCGCCGTTCGACCGGGTCAACTTCACCCCGGTGCTGCTCAATCCGCCGGGCACCGACGATCTGTTGCAGACCGTGCGTACTCAGATCGGCGGCAAGGTCCGCCCGGTGGCGATCGAACTGCCGCGGATGCGCGCCGAGCAGTTGCCGCCGATCGCCGCACTGTCCAGGCAGCAGCACGTGCGGTTGCTGGTCAACACGCTGTGGGAAGGCTTCGTCGCCGGCTACGGCGGCGACGCCGACGCGCTGCGCGATCCGGATGCGGTGTGGGGGCGGCTGTATCGCGCCGGAATCGGCGCGTTCCAGACCGACGAACCGGAAGCCCTGCTGCGCTACCGCGCTTCGCTCGAAAAACAGCGCTGAGCGTGCGCGGTTCGCCGCGCAACTGTACGGAATCGGTCGCCGATCGTCCGCTTGCGGACGCGGCGGCCATGCCCGGCGTAGGAGACATGCAGGCCTTTCAATGAGTTAGAGCGCTTCGCCGATTGGCATGCGGCCTGCTCCGTAAGGGCCATGGATATCGCGAAGTCTCCCAACCGTTCGTTCTGGCACCGCAAGCGCCGCTGGCTGGCGCTGGCCGCCGGCATCGCTGTCGTGCTGGTCGTGGCGGCGCTTGGCGCCGGCCGCGCCGCACCGCGCGTGGCGCGCAGCGAGCTGTGGATCGACGCGGCCACGCGCGGCGAGATGCGCCGCGAGATCCGCGCCAACGGCACGCTGGTGCCGCGGCAGATCCGCTGGATCACCGCCGGCGCCACCGCGACCGTGCAGCAGCAATTGGTCGATGCCGGCGCGCGGGTGGATGCCGACACCCTGATCCTGCAACTGGCCAATCCCGAGCTGGATGCCGGCCTGGACCGCGCCCGCGCCGCACTGGCCGGCGCCGATGCCGACCTGGCCGCGCTGCACGCGGCGCTGGCCTCGCAATTGCTGGACCAGCAGGCGCTGCAGGCGCAGGCCGAATCCGATCTGCAACTCGCGCAGATCAAGGCGCAGGCCTACCGGCGCGGCCACGACGGCGGCGCGATCTCGGCGATCGACCTGACCCAGAGCCAGATCGTCGAAGCGCAGCAGCGCGGCCGCGCCGGCATCGAAACCCAGCGCGTGGCAGCGTTCCGGCAGAACATGGCCGCACAGTTGCGCGCCGCCCAGGCGCGGCGCGCGCAGGCCGCCAGCGCGCTGGCCATCGCCGCGCAGCAGGCCGCGTCGCTGCAGGTGCGCGCCGGCAGCGCCGGCATCCTGCAGCAGGTGGACGTGGAGCCGGGCCAGCGCGTGGAGGCTGGCGCCAAGCTGGCGCGGGTCGCGCGTCCCGACGACCTGCTGGCGCGGCTGCAGGTGCCCGAGCTGCTGGCCAAGGATGTCATCGACGGCCTGCCGGTCGCGGTGGACACGCACAACGGCGTGGTCGCCGGGCAGGTGGCGCGGATCGACCCGGCGGTGCGCAGCGGCAGCGTGGTGGTCGACGTGCGGCTGGCGCCGCCGCTGCCCTCGGGCGCGCGCCCGGACCTGTCGGTGGATGGACGCATCGTGCTGGGCACCTTGCGCGACGTGGTCAGCATCCCGCGCCCGGCGCTGGCCGCGCCGAACACCGCCGGCACCCTGTTCGTGCTGCGCGACGGCGGCGACCGCGCGCAACGCATCGGCGTGCGCTTCGGCGCCGCGTCCAGCGACCGCATCGAAGTGCGTGCCGGGCTGCGCGCCGGCGAGCCGGTCGTGCTGTCGGACACCAGCCAGTGGAACGCCTACGACACCCTGCGCTTACGCTAGCGCCCCAGGAGAACCCGAATGACCGCAATAACCGTACCTTCCGCCGAACCGTTGATCCGCCTGCACGGGCTGGGCAAGGTGTTCCACACCGACGAAGTGGAGACCCATGCCCTGGCCGAGATCGCGCTGGACGTGGCGCGCGGCGATTTCGTCGCGATCACCGGCCCGTCCGGCTGCGGCAAGTCGACGCTGCTGTCGATCCTGGGCCTGCTCGATGCGCCCAGCGGCGGCAGCTACCGGCTCAACGGCCGCAGCGTCGCCGACCTGGACGCAGTCGGTCGCGCGCGCATCCGCAACGCCGAGATCGGTTTCATCTTCCAGGCCTTCAACCTGATCGCCGACCTCACCGTGGAAGAGAACGTGGCGCTGCCACTGACCTACCGCGACGGCGCCGAGCGCGGCCAGATCCGCCAGCGCGTGCGCGAGGTGCTGGAGCTGGTCGGCATGCACCATCGCCACAAGCATTATCCGGGGCAGCTGTCCGGCGGCCAGCAGCAGCGCGTGGCGGTGGCGCGCGCGCTGGCCGGCAACCCGTCGATCCTGCTCGCCGACGAACCCACCGGCAATCTGGATACGCGCAACGGCGAGGCGGTGATGCAACTGCTCGAACAGCTGCACGACAACGGCACCACCTTGTGCATGGTCACCCACGATGCGGCGTTCGCGCGGCGCGCGCAGCGCATCGTGCACATGCTCGACGGGCGCATCGTCGACGAGGACACCTTCGAGCGCCTGCGCCACGAACAGGATGTCGCCTTGCCGGTGCGCAGCGCGGAGCAGGCGCGATGAGCGCCGCCATGTACCTGGCCGAAGCGCGGCAGTCCTGGCGCGCGCTGGCGCGCAAGCCGGGCTACCTGCTGCTGGCGGTGCTGACCCTGGCGCTGGGCGTGGCCACCACCACCGCGGTGTTCGCGCTGCTCGACCAGGCGCTGCTGAAGCCGCTGCCGTTCCCGCAGCCGCAGCAGCTGGTGACGCTGGGCAAACAGGCCGACGGCGGCCACAACATTGCAGCGCCAGGCTATTACCCGGCGCTGCGGCGCATGTCCGGGCTGCAGGCGATCGGCATCCTGCGCGGGTTTCCGGTGCCGGCCAACATCGCCCGCGGCGATGCCAGCGAAGTGGTGGCGGCGATCAGCGCCGACGAAGGTTTCCTGCGCACGCTGGGTCTGCCGATGGCGGCGGGCCGCAACTTCAATGCCGAGGAGAGCCGGCCCGGCGGACCGCAGGCGGTGATCCTCGCGTATCCCTTCTGGCAGCGCTATTTCGGCGGCGACCCGGCTGCGGTGGGACGCACGCTGCAGGTGGAGGGCAAGCCGGTGCAGATCGTCGGCGTGTTGCCGGCGGACTTTCCCTGGGCCGAATCGTTCGACCTGATCCGCAACATGCAGCCGGACCTGGCCGCGACCAACCTGTCCACCAACGAGATCGTGGTGGCGCGCTTGCAGCCCGGCGTCAGCGTAGCGGCAGCCTCCGCGCAGACCGCGGTGGTGATCAAGGGCGTGCTGCGCAACAGCCCGTACATGACCGACGACTGGTGGCGCGACCTGCAGCGCGAACCGCCCAACGCGTTGCCGTTGCAGGACAGCCTGTATGCGTCCTACAGCGGCAACACGCTGTGGCTGTTCTTCGCCGCGGCGCTCTGCGTGCTGTTGATCGCGGCGATCAACCTGACCAGCCTGATGCTGCTGCGCGCGCTCGGCCGCAGCCACGACAGCGCGGTGCGCGCCGCACTCGGCGCGCCGTGGCTGCGGCTGAGCCTGCCGGCGCTGGCCGAGGGCGTGCTGATCGGCGCGCTCGGCAGCCTGGCCGGGTTGGCCCTGGCCTGGCTCGGCCTGCGCCTGCTCGGCGGTTGGGTGCCGCTGCTGTGGATGCGCGGCGAGGCCGCGCACCTGACCGGTGTCAGCGCGTTGTTCGCGCTGCTCGCTGGCAGCGCCACTGCGGTGCTGGCCGCGGCGCTGGGCATCGTGCGCGGCCGTCGCCGCAACCTGGTGACGGAACTGGCCGGCGGCGGGCGCGGCGGCTGGAGCCTGCAGGCCGGCCGCCTCGGTCGCAGCCTGGTGATCGCGCAGGTGGCGATCGCGGTGGTGCTGCTGATCGGCGCGGCGCTGTTCACGCGGACGCTGCAGAAGCTGGCGGAGGTGCCGATGGGCTTCGAGAGCCACGCTGCGCTGGTGTTCACCCTGGCCCCGGTGAAGGAGCGCTATGTCACGGCGCGCGATGCGGTGGAGCAGACCCGGCGCATCGTCGCGCGGCTGCAGCAGGTGCCGGGCATCGAACGCGTCGGCGTGTCCAGCAATCCGCCGACGGCCACGCGGCTGAGCTGGAGCGTGGAGGTGGACGGGGCGCCCTCCATCGACAGCCAGTACCGCGTGGCCACGCCGCAGTTCCTGGAGGTGTTCCGCATCCCGTTGCTGGCCGGCCGCGGCATCGCCGACGGCGACGTGGCCGGCGCCGAGAAGGTCTGCCTGGTCAGTGCATCGTTCGCCGAGCGTTACCTGCACGGCCAGGCGCTGGGCAAGATCGTGACCGTCCCGGACGACGGCGACAACCACCGGTTGCCGATGCGCGTGGTCGGCGTGGTCGGCGACGTGCGCCACACCAGCCCGGCCGAGCCGCCGGAGCCGACGGTGTATCAGCCGCTGGCGCAGATCAGCGAGCCGATGTGGCAGATCATGCGCAGCTTCGGCGCCTTGACCTACGCGGTGCGCCTGCATGCCGGCGCGCTGGGCGCCGACGAGCGCGCGCTGCGCGCGGCGATCGGCGAAGTGGCGCCGCAGCAGCCGATCGCCGAGCTGCAGCCGATGCAGGCGCTGGTCGCCAGCACCACCGGCGAACAGAAGCTCAACCTGTTGCTGGTGGGCCTGTTCGCGGCGCTGGCGCTGCTGCTGGCCGCGGTCGGCCTGTATGCGGTGATGGCGGTGGCGGTGGCCGCGCGCCAGCACGAGTTCGGCGTGCGCGCCGCGCTCGGCGCGCCGCCGGCGCGGCTGCGGCGGCAGGTGCTGCGCGAGGCTGGCCTGCAGATCGGGGTCGGGCTGCTGCTGGGCCTGGGCGTGGCGATGGCGCTGTCGCGGCTGCTGCAGCGCTTCCTGTTCGAAGTGCGGGTGGCCGATCCGCTGGCGATCGGCGCGGTGCTGCTGGTGCTCGCCGCGGCCGGCCTGCTCGCGGCATTGGCGCCCGCGCAGCGTGCCGCGCGGGTGCCGCCGATGCAGGCGTTGCGCGCCGAATGAGGCTTCGGCAGGCAGGACGGCGAGTGACGGCATTGACACTGCCGAGGTGGTATATATCATCGGTATATATCAATCCGTTCCGTTGGAGGATCGCCATGACCACGACCGCCAAGCTGTTCCAGTCCGGGCGCAGTCAGGCCGTCCGCCTGCCCAAGGCCTTGCGTTTCGAAGGAGAGGCGGTGATCGCCAGGCGTTTCGGCAACGGCGTGCTGCTGTTGCCCCTGGAAGCGCCCTGGCAATTGCTGCGCGAGGCGCTGGACGAGTTCGAGCCCGGCTTCCAGTTGCAGCGTGAGCAACCCCAGCAGCAGAAGCGCGAGGAATGGCCCGTATGAGCCAGCCGCTCTATCTGCTCGATACCAACATCTGCATCTACATCATCAATCGTCGTCCGCCAGGCGTGCTCGACCGTTTTGCCGCGTTGCGCATCGGGCAGGTCGCCATTTCCAGCATCACCGGCGCCGAATTGGCCTATGGCGTGGACAAGAGCGGATCGCCACGCAATCGGCAGGCGCTGGACAAGTTCCTGGCGCCACTGGACATCCTGCCGTTCGACGAAGCCGCCATGCGCCACTACGGCGCGTTACGCAGCGCATTGGAGCGCAAGGGCACCCCGATCGGTGCGCTGGAACAATTGATCGCGGCGCATGCCCTGGCTGTGGATGCGGTGCTGGTCACCAACAACGTGCGCGAATTCGAGCGCGTTGGCGGCCTGCGCCTGGAAAACTGGGTGGCAACGGAATGAGATCTCGGCAATGAAGTCGCCGGCTGTGTCGCCGCCGCGCATCCTGGTCGTCGACGACCAGGCCGACGTGCGCGAGGCCTTGCGCATGCTGCTCAAGAGCGCCGGCTACGGCATGGTCGGCGCCGAGTCGCCGGAGTTGGCGCTGGCGTGCCTGCGCGGCGACGAGTTTGCCGCGGTGCTGGTGGACATGAACTACGCTCGCGACACCACATCGGGCGCGGAAGGCTTGGCGCTGATCGCGCAGATCGCCGCGCAGTGGCCGGGCTTGCCGGTGATCGCGATGACCGCCTGGGCCAGCATCGAGCTGGCGGTGGCGGCGATGCGCGACGGCGCGGTGGATTTCATCGAGAAGCCGTGGCAGAACGCGCGCGTGCTCGCGGTGCTGGAGAGCCGCATCGCGCTGGATCGCAGCCGTCGCAACGCGCAGCGGCTCGGCGAGGCGCAGGCTCTGCTGCTGCAGGACGGCGCCGCCGGTTTCGTCGCCGAATCGGCGCCGATGCAGCGCCTGGTCGAGGATCTGCTGCGCATCGCCGGCAGCGGCGCCAATGTGTTGCTGCTGGGCGAGAACGGCACCGGCAAGAGCCTGCTCGCGCAACTGCTGCACCAGTGGTCGCCGCGCCGCGCGCAGGCCTTCGTCAAGGTCAACATCGGCGGACTGGCGCCGACCCTGTTCGAGGCCGAACTGTTCGGCCATGTGCGCGGCGCCTACACCGACGCGCGGCAGGACCGCGCCGGCCGCTTCGAACTGGCCGACGGCGGCACCCTGTTCCTGGACGAGATCGGCAACCTGCAGCTGCAGCAGCAGCCCAAGCTGCTGCGCGCGATCGAGGATGGCGAATTCGAACGGCTCGGTTCCTCGCGCACGCAGCGCGTGGACGTGCGCATCGTCGCGGCGACCAATGCCGATCTGGATGCGGAAGTGGCCGCGGGAAATTTTCGCCAGGACCTGCTGTACCGGCTCAACACCTTCCAGTTGCGCGTGCCGCCGTTGCGCGAGCGCGCCGCCGACATCCTGCCGTTGGCGCGGCACTATCTGGCCGCCGCCTGCACGCGCTACCGGCGGCCGCTGCCGGCGCTGGCGCGCGACGCCGAGCGTGCCTTGCTCGGCTACGCCTGGCCCGGCAACGTGCGCGAACTGGCGCACGCGATGGAACGCGCCGCCTTGCTCGCCGACGGCGCGACGCTGGGCAGCGACGACCTGCGCCTGCAGCCGGCGGCAGGCGCCGCGCCGGCCTTGTCCACCCAACTGACCCTCGAAGAAGCCGAGGCGCTGCTGCTGCGCCAGGCGCTGGCGCAGCAGCAGGGCAATCTGCAGCGCGCCGCCGATCAGCTCGGCATCACCCGGCAGAGCCTGTACCGGCGACTGGGCAAGCACGGCCTGCGCAGCGATGACGGCGGCTGAGCGGCAACGGCGGCGCCCGCTGTGGCTGGCGGCGCCGGCCCTGCTGGCGTTGGCGCTGGTCCTCGTGGTCGGCACGCCGCGGCCACCCGAAGCCGCCGTACTGATGCTGTGCGTGCTGGCGCTGACGGCCGCGGTGTGGCGCTGGCAGCAGCGCGATGCCGGCCAGCGCCTGCGCACCCTCGGCGGCCTGCTCGAGGCGCTGCGCGAGGGCGACTACAGCGTGCGCGTGGCGCAGGACGCACGCGATCGCGACAGCGAGGGCCTGCTGCAGCGCTTCAACGCCCTGGCGCAGCGGCTGCAGGATGAGCAGCGCGATTCGCACGAGAGCCTGCAGTTGCTGAGCAAGACCCTGGCGGCGCTGGACGGGGCGGTGTTCGCGTTCGAACAGGACCAGCGCCTGCGCCTGGTCAACCCGGCCGGCGAGCGCCTGCTCGGCGCCGCCGCTGAGCACCTGGTCGGGCAGTCGGCGCAGGCGCTGGGCCTGGCCGGCCTGTTCGCGTTGCCCTCCGGCAGCATCCACGCGCATGCCTTCGCCGGCCAGCACGGGCGCTGGCAGATCGGCCACGCCGCCTTGCGCAGCCGCAGCCAGGCCGGGCGGCTGCTGCTGGTGCAGCCGATGGAGCGCGCGTTGCGCGAAGAGGAAGCGCAGGCGTTCCGTCGCCTGTTGCGCGTGCTTGGCCACGAGATCAACAACTCGCTGGCGCCGATCGGTTCGATCGCCGATACGCTCGGGCGCTTGCTGGCGGCCGCGCCGCACGCGCTCGACGCCGAACTGCACGCCGACCTGCGCAATGGCCTGGGCGTGATCGAACAGCGCAGCGCCGCGTTGCAGCGCTTCCTCGGCGGCTACGCGCGTCTGGCCAGGTTGCCGGCGCCGGTGCCGGCCACCGTGGAACTGGCACCGCTGTGCGCGCGGGTGCAGCGGCTGCTCGGCGATGCGCGGGTGCGGGTCGAGATCGCGCCGCAGCTGCGCTTGCGCGCCGATGCCGACCAACTCGAGCAGGTCCTGATCAACCTGCTGCGCAACGGCCTGGAGTCCGGCGGCAGCGCGCCGGTGACGCTGCGCGCGCGCGGCTACGGCGGCACTGCGTCGATCGAAGTGGTGGACGGCGGCGCCGGGCTGCCGCCCAGCGACAACCTGTTCGTGCCGTTCTTCACCACCAAACCCGGCGGCTCGGGCATCGGCCTGGTGCTGTCGCGGCAGATCCTGGAGGCGCAAGGCGGCAGCCTGAGCCTGGAGGCGCGCGCGGATGCGCCCGGCAGCGTGGCCACGCTGCGCCTGCCGCTGGCGGCGGACGGCCGTGGGGAGTGACGCCGGCTGCGCGGCACTGTCATCCAGTCGCGCAAGCGGCGATGTCGCCGCACCTGCAGGGTGGGGCAGGGCGGCGCCATGCAGGCGCCGTGCGCCAGCCTCCTGATTCTTTGAGCGCGCGTGCGTCGCCGGTTTTCTTGTTTCGGCTCGACGCCTTGCCGTTGAAGGCCACTCCGTTCTCCTGTCGCGGCTGAAGCCGCTCCTACAGCGTGCGCGCCGTGCCCCTGTAGGAGCGGCTTCAGCGGCGACAGGACAACGCCACGCCATCGACACGCCCAGCGTGCAGCCTCCGACCTGAAGTTATTGGAGGTGCCCTAGTTCGCCACGGGCGGCCGGGATCGTCTTTTCATGCGTCATATTGCGCCTTGTTGCACGTTTATGCGTGTTTCGATACAGTTTCCGCATGCCTACCGATCCACCCTTCGCCACAGCGGCTGGCGTTACCCCCGTCTTCCCCGATGCCGCCGCCAGGCCTGCAATCCACGCCACCCGCTGGGTGTTCCTGCTGTCCGGGATCGCGATGGCGGCGTGGGCGCCGATGGTGCCGTACGTGAAAGCGCGCTTCGCGCTGGACGATGCCGCCCTGGGCCTGGTGCTGCTCGCCTTCGGCGGCGGCTCGATCCTGGCGATGCCGCTGGCCGGCGTGCTCAGCCACCGGGTCGGCAGCCGCGCGGTCATGGTCGGGTCCGGGCTGGCGCTGTGCCTGGGCCTGCCGCTGGTCGCGCTGGCGCCGACCCTGCCGAGCGTGGTCGCCGCGCTGCTGTACTTCGGCGCCGCGCTCGGCGCGCTGGATGTGGCGATGAACGCGCACGGCGTGGAAACCGAAAAACGTGCCGGGCGTCCGGTGATGTCCAGTTTCCACGGCGTGTTCAGCGTCGGCGGGCTGAGCGGCGCGGCAGCGATGAGCGCGCTGCTCGCGGTCGGCGTCCCGCTGTTGGCCGCCGCGCTCGCGGTATCGGCGCTGTTGCTGGCGTTGCTGCTATGGCAGCGTTCCGGCCTGCTGCGCGTCGTCGCCGGCGATCCGGCACAGCGCACCCCGCTGCGCCTGCCGCGCGGCGTGGTACTGGTGCTGGCGGCGCTGTGTTTCATCTGCCTGCTCGCCGAAGGCGCGATGCTCGACTGGAGCGCGGTGCTGCTGCGCGAGTTCCATGGCGTGGAGACGCGTTACGCGGGCGTCGGCTATGCGCTGTTCTCGGTGGCGATGGCGGCCGGCCGTTTCGGCGGCGACCGGGTGGTCGCGCGCATCGGCCAGCCGGCAATGCTGGCGGCCGGCGCCTCGCTGGCTGCCGGCGGCCTGCTGCTGGCCACGCAACTGCCGGGTGTCGCCAGCGGCCTGTTGGGATACGCCTTGGTCGGCCTGGGCGTGTCGAACCTGGTGCCGATCCTGTTCGGTGCGGCCGGGCGCCTGCCCGGCACCTCGCCGGCGGTGGCGATCGCCGCGTTGACCACGCTCGGCTATACCGGCCTGCTCGCCGGCCCGGCGCTGATCGGCTTCCTCGCCCACGCCAGCAGCCTGCCCACCGCGTTGCTGGCGGTGGCCGGGCTGTTGCTGCTGGTGGCGATGGGGTCGCGGCTGCTGCGGCACTGATCCGAAGGAACCCACACCATGCCATCCACTCCCGCGCACGTACCGGACACCGTGATCTTCGACCTCGGCGGCGTGCTGATCGACTGGAACCCGCGCTATCTGTATCGGCAACTGTTCGACGACGAAACCGAGATGGAGCGCTTCCTCGCCGAGGTGTGCTCGCCGCAGTGGAACGAGCGCCAGGACGCCGGCCGGCCATGGCGCAACGCGGTCGCCGAATTGAGCGCGCTGCATCCGGCGCAGGCCGAACGCATCGCCGCCTATCACCTGCGCTGGGAAGAGACGCTCGGCGGCCCGCTCGACGCCAGCGTGCAGATCCTGGAAGAGCTGCACGCGCAGGGCGTGCGCCTGTACGCGCTGACCAACTGGTCGCAGGAGACGTTCCCGGTCGCGCTGCGGCGCTATGCGTTCCTGCAGCGTTTCGCCGGGATCCTGGTGTCCGGGCAGGAACGCCTGGTGAAGCCGGATCCGGCGATCTTCGCGCTGCTGCTGTCGCGCTACGGCATCGATCCGGCGCGCGCGGTGTTCGTCGACGACGCGCCGCGCAACGTGCACGCCGCCACCGCGCAGGGGTTGCACGCATTGCAGTTTCGTGATGCGGCCACGCTGCGCGCCGAGCTGCGCGCGCTGGGCCTGCCGCTGCGCAGCGCCGGAGCGGGCGCATGACGGCCGCCGCCGACGCGCTGCCGCAGGAACGCCAGCAGGCGATCCTGCAACGCCTGCGCGAGCAGGGCCGGGTCGTGGCCACCGAGCTGGCTGCGGCGTTCGCGGTGTCGGAGGATTCGATCCGCCGCGACCTGCGCGATCTGGCCGCGCAGGGCCTGTGCCGCCGCGTCTACGGCGGCGCGCTGCCGCCCACGCCGGGCTTCGCGCCGCTGCCGCAGCGGCACGAGGAGCATGCCGAGCGCAAGCGCGCGCTGGCGCAGGCGGCCGTCGCGCTGGTGCGTCCGGGGCAGGTGTTGCTGATCGACGCCGGTTCCACCAACAGCGCCATCGCCGCCGCGCTGCCGCAGCGGCAGGGGCTGACCGTGATCACCAATGCGCCGGATATCGCGCAACTGCTGATGCCGCGCGAGGGCATCGAGATCCTGTTGATCGGCGGCCGGATCGATCCGCGGATCGGCGCGGCGGTCGGCGCGCAGGCGTTGCAGCAACTGCGCCAGGTCCGCGCCGACCTGTGCTTTCCCGGCGCTTGCGCGGTCGATGCCGAGCGCGGGCTGTGGGGCGTGGACGGCGAGGAGGCGCTGTTCAAGCGCGCGATGATCGAGGCCAGCGGCGAGACCGCGGTGGTGGTCACCGTGGACAAGCTCGGCGCGCACGCGCCGCATCTGGTGGCCGCGGTGGCGGCGATCGACCATCTGGTGGTGGAGCACGCTGCGGCCCAGGCGCTGTGCGCGCCGTTCCTGGCGCAGGCGGTGCAATTGCACCGCGCGGATGCGCCGGCGGCGCCGCAACGGGCAAAATAGCCGCTTCCACCGGGAGCCCGCATGCCACAGGACGTCTCCGCCGCCACGCCCCGCGCGCGGCGCACCCGGCGCTGGACGCGCCTGTTGCCGCGGCCGCACGTGGATCGCAGGCATTGGCGCGTGCTGCGCTGGGGCACGGCGGCGCTGCTGGCCACGCTGTTGCTGCTGGACCTGGCGTTCCCGCTGCCGCTGCCGAAATCGCGCGACACCTCCACCCTGGTGGTGGCCGCCGATGGCACGCCGTTGCGCGCCTTCGCCGACAGCAACGGCGTGTGGCGCTACCCGGCCACGCCGCAGAGCGTGTCGCCGCTGTACCTGCAGGCGCTGCTGAATTACGAGGACCGCTGGTTCTGGCGCCATCCCGGCGTCAATCCGTGGGCGCTGCTGCGCGCGGCCAAGCAATGGGTGTTCTCGCGCCACATCGTCTCCGGCGGCTCCACCCTGACCATGCAGGTGGCGCGGATCCTGATGCCGGACGACGTCAGCACGCGCACGCCATGGGGCAAGGCGCAGCAGGTGCTGCGCGCGCTGCAGCTGGAGGTGCATCTGAGCAAGCGCCAGATCCTGCAGCTGTACCTGGAGCGCGCACCCTACGGCGGCACCATCGAGGGTGTGGACGCGGCCAGCTGGGCCTACCTGGGCAAGCCGGCGGCGCGTCTGTCGCAGGCCGAGGCGGCGCTGCTGGCGGTGCTGCCGCAGGCGCCGAGCCGGCTACGCCCGGACCGGCATCCGGAGGCCGCGCGCGCCGCGCGCGACAAGGTGCTCGAGCGCATGGTGGAACTGCACGTATGGTCGCGCGAGCAGGTCGACGACGCGCGCATCGAGCCGGTGGTGGCGCGCTCGCTGCAATCGCCGATGCATGCCGCGCTGCTGGCCGAGCGCCTGCGCCGGCAAGCGCCGCGCGCCGCGCACATCGTCTCCACGATCGATGCCGACCTGCAGCGCACCCTGGAGGACCGGGTCAGCGCGTATTTCTCGCAACTGCCCGAGCGCACCTCCGCGGCGTTGCTGGTGGTGGACAACCGCGACCTGCAGGCGCGTGCCTACATCGGTTCGGTGATGTTCGGCGACCGCAAGCGGCTCGGCGACGTGGACATGGTGCAGGCCTGGCGCTCGCCCGGTTCCACGCTCAAGCCGTTCCTGTACGGCATGGCCCTGGACGACGGCCTGATCCATTCCGAAAGCCTGCTGGTGGACGCGCCGCAGAGTTTCGGCGATTACCGCCCGGGCAATTTCGACGAGGCCTTCAACGGTCCGGTCGGCGCCGCCAGTGCCTTGCGCCTGTCGTTGAACGTGCCGGCGGTGGACCTGCTCGAGCGGGTCGGCCCGGCACGCTTCGCCGCGCGCCTGAACAATGCCGGCATCGGCCTGAAGTTTCCGCGCGGCAGCACCCCGAATCTGGCATTGATCCTCGGCGGCACCGGCGCGCAGCTGGAAGAACTGGTCGGCGCCTTCGCCGCGCTGAACCGCGACGGCATCGCCGGACACGTGCGCTACACCGCCAGCGACAAGGTCATCGACCGGCGGCTGATGTCGCCCGGCGCGGCGTGGATCGTGCGCGAGATCCTCGAGGCCAATCCGCGGCCCGGCTACGGCATCGGCACCTTCGACGTCGGCACGCGCCCGCGGGTCGCATGGAAGACCGGCACCAGCTACGGCTACCGCGATGCCTGGGCGATCGGCAGCACGCGCCGCTACACGGTCGGGGTCTGGGTCGGGCGTCCGGACGGCACGCCGCTGCCCGGCCAGTACGGCGCGGTGACCGCGCTGCCGCTGATGTTCGAGACCATCGACAGCCTGCCGCGCGCGCGCGGCGACAACGCGCCGCGGCCGATGCCGGGCAACGTGCAGCAGCTGGACGTGTGCTGGCCGCTGGGCATCGCCGCCGACCAGACCCCGCCGGCGCTGTGCCAGCGGCGCTTCTCCGCCTACGCGCTGGACGGCGCGGTGCCGCCGACCTTCGCCGAGCGCGACGCGCGGCTATGGAGTGCCGGCCGCGACACGGTGCAGGTGGACGCGCGCAGCGGCCTGCGCCTGTCGCCCGATTGCGCGCGGCCGCACCAGGCCGTGCAGCGCGAACTGGCGCGCTGGCCGGCGCTGCTGACCCCGTGGCTGCACGCCAGCGAACGCCAGGCCGGCCAACTGCCCGCGCTGGCGCCGGACTGCCGCGACGACGGCCGCGGCGGCAACGACGTACTGCGCATCGAAGGCCTCAACGACCGCGCCACGCTGGCGCGCGCGCCGGGCAGCCCCAGCGTGCGCCTGCAGGTGCGCGCACTGGGCACCGCCGCGCCGGTGGACTGGCTGCTGGACGGACGCTGGATCGCGCGTACTGAGGGCGCGCGCAACTTCCAGCGCGATTTCGCCGAGGCCGGCGACCACACGCTGACGGCGCTGGCCAGCAATGGCGCGTGGACACAGGTGCGGTTCCGGGTGTTGCATTGAGTGGGCTTGCGCGTGGCGCGCGCACGACGCGGGAAGCAGGGCATTCGACTTGTTGCGCGCGGTCGAGGGAGTGTTGTGGGAGCGACTTCAGTCGCGACGGGCGTTACCGGTAAAGCCCGTCGCGACTGAAGTCGCTCCCACAAGATGTGCGTCCCCTGCGACTACATCCGGAAGCCCCAACGCACTTTCTCATGGCATGCCTTTTGTAGGAGCAGCTTCAGCCGCGACAAGGTCTGCGGATGGATCCTGTCGCGGCTGAAGCCGCTCCTACAGGGGGACGGTTCATTGCACAGATTCGCCGAGGCCGGCGACCACACGCTGACGGCGCTGGCCAGCAATGGCGCGTGGACACAGGTGCGGTTCCGGGTGTTGCATTGAGTGGGCTTGCGCGTGGCGCGCGCGCGACGCGGGAAGCAGGGCATTCGACTTGTTGCGCGCGGTCAAGGGAGTGTTGTGGGAGCGACTTCAGTCGCGACGGGCGTTACCGGTAAGGCCCGTCGCGACTGAAGTCGCTCCCACAAGATGTGTGTCCCGTGCGACTACATCGGTAAGCGCCAGTGCGCTTTCGCGTGGCATGCCTTTGTAGGAGCGGCTTCAGCCGCGACAAGGTCTGCGGATGGATTCTGTCGCGGCTGAAGCCGCTCCTACAGGGGCGCCGGTTCATTGCACAGACGCACGATCCGATTCGATCGCGGCGGGCGCCATCGGCAGATCTCACCGCGGTTGCCATAAAAAACGCCCGGCGGTTGCCGGGCGCTGATGTCATTCAGACGACTGGCCGGATTACTTCCCGATCCAACCTTCCAGCATGTCGGAGAACTCGTCGGCATGCTCTTCTTCCTGGGCCAGGATGTGCTCCAGGATGCGCTTGGTCGTGGTGTCCTTGTCGCCGATGAAGTTGATCATCTCGCGGTAGCTGTCGATGGCGATGCGCTCGGCGATCAGGTTCTCCTTGACCATGTCGCGCAGGTCCTCGCCTTCCTTGTATTCGGCGTGCGAGCGCGCGGTCAGCGTGTCGGGATTGAAGTCCGGCTCGCCGCCCAGTTGCACGATGCGCTCGGCCAGCTTGTGCGCGTGTTCCTGCTCCTGCTGCGCGTGCTCCAGGAATTCGGCCTTCACCGAATCGGCCAGCATGCCCGAGGCCATGAAGTAGTGGCGGTAGTAGCGCAGCACGCACACGTATTCGGTGGCGAGCGCATCGTTGAGCAGCTTGATCACCGCCTCGCGGTCGGCGCTGTAGCTCTTGGTGACCGCGCCGTCTTCGATGCTCTGGCGCGCATTGGCGCGCAGGGTGGCGGTATCGGTGAGGCCGGCGGTGTTCTGCAGCGGCTTGGCGTCGTTGGCTGGCGTGTTGGACATGGCTGGCCGGTTCCTGTGTGGTGGGTGAAAGGGTTCAGTCGGGGAGATGCTGCAACACGTAGTCGGCGGCGGAGACCTTGAATTCGCCCGGCGCCTCGACGAACAGCGCGCGCACCACGCCGTCCTCGGCATACAGCGCGAAGCGCCGCGCCCGCACGCCCATGCCGTAGCTGCTGGCGTCCATTTCCAGGCCCAGCGCCTTGGCCAGTGCGCCGTTGCCGTCCGACAGCATCTGCAGGCCGTCGGGCACCAGCTGGCTCTTGCCCCAGGCCTGCATCACGAACGGGTCGTTGACCGCCATGCAGTACACCTCGATGCCGCGCTTGCGGAATTCCTCGAAATGCTCGACGTAGCCGGGCAGGTGCTTCTCCGAACAGGTCGGGGTGAACGCGCCGGGCACCGCGAACAGCAACACGCGGTGGCCGTCGAACAGGCTGCGGGTATCCACCTGCTCCACGCCCTCGCGGATGCGCTGCAGGACCACTTCGGGAATGCGTTCGCCGGGCTGGATGGGCATGTCGGGCTCCTTGGATGAATCGAGTCTAGAAATCTTAATGGGAAGGCTGCGTCAAAGCTCTTGAAAAGCGCCGGCCCATTCCTATCTGGCAGGCATGGCGGCGGGCCTGGCCCGGCGCCGCGAACCACCCGTCAGGGTTTATCCCATTCACGTTGCAGGAGACTACGAGATGAGCATCGTCCGTTATCGCCCGTTGCCGGCCCAGGCCGCGTTCCAGAACGAGATCAAGCAGGTGTTCGACCGCTTCTTCGACCCCAATGGCGGCACCGACGAGTCGGCCGTCGTCACCGCGCAGTGGGTGCCGCGCGTGGACATCAAGGAAGAAGCCGAGCGCTTCGTGCTGTACGCCGACCTGCCCGGCATCGACCCGTCCGAGATCGAGGTGTCGATGGACAAGGGCATCCTGTCGATCCGGGGCGAGCGCAAGAGCGAGTCCACCGCCGACAGCGAGCGCTTCTCGCGCATCGAGCGCCGCTACGGCAGCTTCCACCGCCGCTTCGCGCTGCCCGACAGCGCCGATCCCGACAACATTTCCGCCACCGGCTACCATGGCGTGCTGGAAGTGCGCATCCCCAAGCGCCCGGCGAGCACGCCGCGCCGGATCCAGGTCGACACCGGGGCCACGATCGTGCAGTAAGCGCCCGCCCGCGCCCGCGCCGGCGACGCCGCGGCGTCGCCGCGCCTTCGCGGCCGGCCAGTAGAATGGCCGGGCGATGGTGCGCAGCATGCAACCGGCCCGTTGCCGCAAGGCGGCGGGCCGACTCTTTTTGAGGTGATGGATGGAATTCAAGGATTACTACGCGACCCTGGGCGTGGAGCCCAGCGCGGGCGACGCCGAAATCAAGACCGCGTACCGGCGGCTGGCGCGCAAGTACCATCCCGACGTCAGCAAGGAGGCCGGCGCCGAGGACAAGTTCAAGGCCATCAACGAGGCCTACGAGGCGCTGCGCGACCCGCCCAAGCGCGCCGCCTACGACCAACTGCGCGCGCAGGGCTACCGCCCCGGCGAAGAGTTCCATGCCCCGCCCAACTACGGCGGCGCGCAGGGCTACGACTTCGAGGAAGTGTTCGGCAACGGCGGCGCCGGCGGCGGCTTCAGCGATTTCTTCGAAAGCCTGTTCGCGCGCCAGCAGCGCGCGCGCCAGGGCGGTGCCGGTCCCGGCCCGGGCGCGGCACCGCGCGGCGACACCCGCGCCAAGCTGGCGGTGCCGCTGGAGGCGGTGTATGCCGGCGACAACGTGCGCATCACCATCAACGGCCGTCAGCTGGACGTGCGCGTGCCCAAGGGGGTGCGTCCTGGCCAGGTGATCCGGCTGAGCGGGCAGGGCAACGGCGGCAGCAACCTGCTGCTGGAGATCGAATACGCCGCGCATCCGCAGTTCGAGGTGGACGGGCTCAACATCCTCTACACCCTGCCGGTGACGCCATGGCAGGCGGCGCTGGGCACCAGCATCAGCGTGCCGACCCTGGGCGGTGCGGTGGAATTGAAGATCCCGCCGGAGTCCGATGCCGGGCGCAAGCTGCGCCTGCGCGGTCGCGGCCTGCCGGGCACCCCGGCCGGCGACCAGATCGTGGAACTGGAAGTGCTGGCGCCGGCGCCGGAGACCGAGGCGCAGCGCAAGGCCTATCGGAATCTGGCCAAGGCGTTCGGCGAGGCGATCTGAAGAAGGCCGGGATGGCGGGATTCGGGATTGGGGATTCGCAACAGCGATAGCTCCCTCGTCGAACCGATCGTTGTAGGAGCGGCTCAGCCGCGACTCGGTAGCGGTAGAACGTCCCCAACTGCTCGCGCGCATCGGCCATCGAACGTCGTCACGGCGGCGTAGGCGTGCCAAAGAAACCGACGCACCCCTGTAGGAGCGGCTTCAGCCGCGACAGAAGCTACGGATGGAACCTGTCGCGGCTGAAGCCGCTCCTACAGGAGCGCCGCGTGCACCGCAGCTTCACGTTGCAGCCAACGCCGCCGGAAGCCCGCCGTTACCAATCCCCAATCCCCAATTCCGAATCCCGGCCCCTCACCCCTTCGGCGGGTCCTCGCCACTGAACACCCGCTCGATCACCTCGGACAGTTCGTCCTCGGAGAACGGCTTGGTGATGTAGGCGCGGGCGCCCTGGCGCATGCCCCACATGCGGTCGGTGTCCTGGTCCTTGGTGGTGACCAGGATCACCGGGATGTTCTGCGTGCTCGGCTCGCGGCGCAGCGTGCGGGTGGCCTGGAACCCGTTGAGGTTGGGCATCACCACGTCCATCAGCACCAGGTCCGGCAGCGACGCCTTGGCCGCTTCCACGCCGGCCGCACCGTCGGTGGCGGTGAGCGTCTCGTGGCCCAGCTTCTCGACGATGCGCTGGATGCCCAGCAGCTGCGACGGCGAATCGTCGACGATCAGGATGCGTGCCATGTGTTTCCCCCTTGGAAGCACGAGTGTAGTGGCAGCGGCGCGCAGCCGGAAAGCGGTGCGCGTCACAAACCCCCGGGGGCGTCTACGCGGCCGGATCCAGCCGCACCACGGTGCGTCCGAACGACTGTCCGGCGAGCATCGTCGCGAACACCTCGGGCAGGCCGGACAGGTCCACTTGGCGGGTGCAGATCGCGTCCAGGTGGCGCGGTTTCCAGTCGCTGCCCAGGTGCTGCCAGATCCGGTCGCGCAGGTCGCGCGCGGTGCCGGCCGAGCCGATCCCCAGCAGCGACACGCCGCGCAGGATGAACGGCATCACCGTCATGTCCAGGTCCGGGGTCGCCGCCAGCCCGGCGCTGGCGACGTTGCCGTACGGCGCGGTCTGCGCCAGCAGGCTGGTCAGCATCGCGCCGCCGACGTTGTCCAGGCCGCCGCCGAAGCGCACCGACTCCAGCGGGCGCCTGGTCTGCAGCGCGTCGCGGCCCAGCACCTGGCTGGCGCCCAGCGCCTTGAGGTGCTCGGCGCGGTCGGCCTTGCCGCTGACCGCATGCACCTCGAAACCGGCACGGCTGAAGATGTCGATCGCCAGCGAGCCGACTCCGCCGGTGGCGCCGGTCACGCACAGCGGGCCGTGCTCCGGGGTCTGGCGGTTGTCGAGCAGGCGCAGCAGCGCCAGCGCCGCGGTGAAGCCGGCGGTGCCCAGCACCATGCTCTCGCGCAGGCTCAGCCCAGCCGGCAGCGGCACCACCCACTTGGCCTCCAGCCGCGCGTACTGGCTGTAGCCGCCGTCGCGGGTCTCGCTCAGGCCGCAGCCGGTGACCAGCACCGCATCGCCTTCCTTGAACGCCGGATCGCTGGAGGCGACCACGTGCCCGGCCACGTCGATGCCGCCCACCAGCGGGAACCGGCGCAGGATCTTGCCCTGGCCGGTGCCGGCCAGCGCGTCCTTGAAATTCACCGACGACCAGGCACCGCGGATCACCACTTCGCCAGGGCTGAGCTGGTCCAGCCCCACCGGTTCGACCGCGGCGCGGTAGCCGGCGTCGTCCTGGTGGATGCGGAAAGCGGGAAAGCGGGCGGGGAGCGGCATGGCGTACACCTTGGTCGGCGCGAAGGAATGCACCAAGATAGCCCTTTCGAAACGTCCGATCTGCCCCATCTTGTAGAATCGGCGACTCACTTACGGTGACCGGCGCGGACCGACGCGCCGCCACCTACCTTCTTGGAGCATGCATGGCCTGGAATACACCCGGCGGCAAGGGCGGAGATGGCTCGGACAATCACGGGCGCAATCCCTGGAAGCCTCGTGGCGGCAATGGTGGCGGCAAGTGGGGCGGGTTGCCCGGTCCGGTGAAGGACCTGTTCGGCGGCGACGGCGCCAACATCGGCCGCTGGGTGCTGGCGGCGGTGGTGCTGTTGCTGTTGTTCAGTTGCTTCCAGTTGATCGGCGAGCAGCAGCGCGGCGTGGTGCTGCGCTTCGGCCAGTTCTCGCGGATCCTGCAGCCGGGCCCGAACTTCAAGCTGCCGTGGCCGATCGAATCGGTGCGCAAGGTCAACGCCACCGAGATCAAGACCTTCAGCAACCAGGTGCCGGTGCTGACCCGCGACGAGAACATCGTCAGCGTCTCGCTCAACGTGCAGTACCGCATCGACGACCCGCGCATGTACGTGTTCGGCTCGCGCAACGCCGACCAGGTGCTGGAGCAGGCCGCGCAGAGCGCGGTGCGCGAACAGGTCGGTCGCGCCGACCTCAACGTGGTGCTGAACAACCGCGGGCCGATGGCCACCGCCGCGCGCGACCGTCTGCAGGCCGCGCTCAGCGCCTACCGCACCGGCCTGATCGTGACCGGCCTGACCCTGCCCGACGCGCGTCCGCCGGAAGAAGTGAAGCCGGCCTTCGACGAGGTCAACGGCGCGCAGCAGGTCAAGGAGCGGCTGATCAACGAGGCCCAGGCCTACGCCGCCAAGATGGTGCCGGAAGCCCGCGGCCAGGCCGCGCGCACCCGCACCGTCGCCGAGGGCTACAAGGAAGCGGCGATCGCCCGCGCGCAGGGCGATGCCGAGCGCTTCACCCTGCTGCAGCAGCAGTACCAGAGCGCACCGGAGGTCACCCGCAAGCGGCTGTGGCTGGAGACGGTGCAGAAGGTGCTGGCGGAGAACCGCAAGGTCATCGGTGGCGACGGCCGCCAGCTGATCTACGTGCCGATGCCGGCCGATGGCGGCAAGAGCGGCGCCAGCGCCGCACCGATGCCGGCGCCGTCCGCCAGCGGCGGCATGCCGACGCTGCCGCAGGAAGTCCTGATGCCGTCGCTGTCCAGCAGCCCGGCCGAAAGTATCCGCAGTCCGGAGCGCACGCCGCGCCCGAATGGCCGTGAGGAGGTGCAGCGATGAGAATTTCCCTGTGGGCGAGCGTTGCGATCGCCGCACTGATCCTGCTGTTCAGTTCGGTCTTCGTGGTGCGCGAAGACCAGACCGCGATGGTGCTGAACCTGGGCCGCGTGGCCCGCGCCGACCTCAAGCCGGGCCTGCACTTCAAGCTGCCGCTGGTGGAATCGGCGCGTGTGTTCGATCGCCGCTTCCAGGTGCTGGACACGCCGCCGGCACGCTACTTCACCGCCGAGCAGAAGGACGTCAGCGTCGACTTCTTCGCCATCGGCTACATCTCCGACGTGCGCGCCTTCTACCGCGCCACCGGCGGCGACGAGAAGGTGGCCAACGCGCGCCTGGCGCCGATCATCATCGATTCGCTGCGCAACCAGATCAACGCGCGCACCCTGCAGCAGCTGGTGTCCGGCGACCGCAGCGAGCTGATCGCGCAGCAGTTGAACACGATCAACGCCGCCGGCAAGACCCTGGGCATGCAGATCACCGACCTGCGCATCAAGCAGATCGACCTGCCGACCGACAGCCAGGTGATCACCGACGTGTACGAGCGCATGCGCGCGCAGCGCAAGCAGGAAGCCAGCAAGCTGCGCGCCGAAGGCGAGGAGCAGGCGCTGACCATCCGTGCCCAGGCCGACCGCGAGAGCACCGTGCTGGTCGCCGAGGCCGAGCGCGACGCGCAGAAGCTGCGCGGCGAAGGCGACGCGCAGGCCGCCAGCATCTACGGCAAGGCCGGCTCCGCCGACCCGTCGTTCTACGCGTTCTACCGCAGCCTGGAGGCGTATCGCGGCGCCATGGCCGACGGCAACGCGGTGATCGTGCTGGACAAGAACGATCCGTTCCTGCAGTACCTCAAGAGCGAGCGCTGATCGAGCGGGGATTGGGGATTCGGGATTTAGGATTCGTAAAAGCGGATCCCGGTTCCACGCGGGGAGGCTAGCCGCAGCCACATCCCCTGTAGGAGCGGCTTCAGCCGCGACAGGTTGTATCCGTAGAGCCTGTATCCGTAGAACCTGTCGCGGCTGAAGCCGCTCCTACAGATTTCGGAGCGCGCCAGCGCTGACGCGCTCAACCCATCCCCCGCTCAAGGCACCCCCATGCACGATCTGATCGCAGCGGTGTGCTTGGTCGTCGTCTTCGAAGGTCTGGTGCTGCTGGTGGCGCCGGAGGCCTGGAAGCGGATGGTGCAGCAACTGCTGGCCATGCCGGCCGCGCAGCTGCGCATCGCCGGCGGCGTGGCCCTGGCGATAGGGTTGCTGGCGCTGCTGTGGGTCCGCGCCTGACCCGCATCCCACATCCGATCGCGCGGATCGGGCAGATCGCTGAACGCGGCCACGCAAGGGGTGGTGACCGTCACCCAAAACCCGGATAATGCACAAAAGCCGGCCGGGCCCGCTCCACACGAGCGCCTCGACCGGCTTTTTCCGTGTAAGGGTCTGCCGCCGCCTGGACGCTCCCCGATGGAGCGGCCGTGCCGGCGCCGGCAAGACCCGTGCATGGCCACCACACCCGTGCGGCCCCGATGGTCGCGCAGCAAACCAGGAGTTACCCAGCCATGGGTCAGTCAGTTGTCGTGCTCGGCGCCCAGTGGGGCGATGAAGGCAAAGGCAAGATCGTCGATCTGCTCACCGAGGAAATCGGCGCCGTCGTGCGCTTCCAGGGCGGCCACAACGCCGGCCACACCCTCGTCATCAATGGCAAGAAGACCGTCCTGCACCTGATCCCGTCCGGCATCCTGCGCGAAGACGCGCTGTGCCTGATCGGCAATGGCGTGGTCATCTCGCCGGCCGCGCTGATCAAGGAAATCAGCGAGCTGGAGGAAGCGGGCGTGGAAGTGCGTTCGCGCCTGAAGATCTCCCCGGCCGCGCCGCTGATCATGCCGTACCACATCGCCCTGGATCAGGCCCGCGAGAAGGCCGCCGGCGGCAAGGCCATCGGCACCACCGGCCGCGGCATCGGCCCGGCCTACGAAGACAAGGTGGCGCGCCGCGGCATCCGCGTCGCCGACCTGCATTACCCGCCGCAGCTGGAAGAACTGCTGCGCACCGCGCTGGACTACCACAACTTCGTGCTGACCAAGTACCTGGGCGTGGACGCGGTCGATTTCCAGAAGACCTTCGACGAGGCCCTGGCCTTCGGCGAATACGTGCAGCCGATGAAGTCCGACGTGGCCGGCATCCTCCACGACTTGCGCAAGCAGGGCAAGCGCGTGCTGTTCGAAGGCGCGCAGGGCGCGTTGCTGGACATCGACCACGGCACCTATCCGTACGTGACCAGCTCCAACACCACCGTCGGCGGCGCGCTGGCCGGCACCGGCGTCGGCGCCGATGCGATCGACTACGTGCTGGGCATCGCCAAGGCCTACGCCACCCGCGTCGGCGGCGGCCCGTTCCCGACCGAACTGGACGACGAAGTGGGCCAGGGCATCCGCGACCGCGGCGCCGAGTACGGCGCGTCCACCGGCCGCCCGCGCCGCTGCGGCTGGATGGACATCGTCGCGCTCAAGCGCGCCGTGGCCATCAATGGCATCTCCGGCCTGTGCATCACCAAGCTCGACGTGCTCGACGGCATGGAGAAGCTGAAGATCTGCATCGCCTACGAATACCGCGGCAAGCGCACCGAGTACGCGCCGCTGGACGCGCAGGGCTGGGAAGAGTGCACCCCGGTGTACCTGGAGTTCCCCGGCTGGACCGAGAACACCCACGGCATCACCGTGTGGGAAGAACTGCCGCCCGCCGCCCGCGCCTACCTGCGCGCGCTGGAGGAACTGGCCGGCTGCCCGATCTCGATCGTCTCCACCGGCCCGGACCGCGACCACACGATGGTGTTGCAGGATCCGTTTGCGTGATCCTGCGTTCCGGTGCTTACCGGAGCGAGTTTCGCAGGAAGGCCCCGCAAGGGGCCTTCTTTTTTTGGCTAAAAGCTTGCAAAGCAATACACTAGGGTAGATATTCCATATTCTGGAATATGGAATAAAGGTGTGGTGTGGAGCTCAAGCCCCAGGATCTTGTGGTGCTGTACAAACAGGTCGCCCAAGCAGGGCGATCCTGGACGTATGCATCCTTGGGCGAAGCGCTGCGGATGAGTGCCTCGCAAGTGCACCGTAGCGTGAAGCGATGCATAGCGTCCGGTCTGGCGCTCGAGAAAGGGCGCGGCGAATGGGAGGCGGTGCGCACGGCGCTGCATGAATTCGCAGTACACGGCGTGCGCTACGCGTTTCCCGCAACCTTGGGTCCTGTGCGGCGAGGTATCCCCACGGCATTCGGCGCGCCGCCGCTGTCCGTCGATATCGCCAGCGTCACGGGCGAGGCGCCGGTATGGCCTAGTGCAGAAGGCACGGCAAAGGGGCCGGGCGTGCCGCCGTTATCCGCCAATGCGCCGCACGCTGCGCTGGCCGATCCTGGTTTGTACGAATTGTTGGCGCTTCAGGACGCCTTGCGCGTCGGCCGCGCGCGCGAGCGCGCATTGGCTGCCAAGCACCTCAAGCAGCGGTTGGGCCTCGGCGATGCGAACTGACGATCCCAACCTGCCGCATCTACGCGTGATCGCCGCTGCGCTAGGCGAACTGCGCGAGCAGGTCGTCTTCCTCGGTGGCGCAGTCGTTGGCCTGCTGCTGTCAGATCCATTGGCCGAGAGCGTTCGCTCTACCTACGACGTCGATGCGGTGGTGGATCTGGACTGGTCCCGGTTCCGTCGTATCGAAGACCGCGTACAGACGCAAGGCTTCGCCCGCGAGATGGAAAGTGGCGTGGTCTGTCGTTGGGTGCATCGTGAGTCTGGCGTGGTGTTCGATCTGATGCCGGTGGATTCCGAGGTCCTCGGCTTCTCGAATCGTTGGTACGCCTACGCCGTGGAAACCGCTCAGTCAGCTGAATTGGATGAGCGTTTGTCCATACGGATGGTGACAGCGGTTGCGTTCGTCGCGACGAAGCTCGAAGCCTTCGCTACGCGGGGTCAGGGCGACTTTCTTTCCAGCCACGATCTGGAGGACGTGCTCAATGTCGTCGACGGGCGGGCCGAACTGGCGGAAGAACTTGCCGTGGCGCCGGAAGCTTTGAGGCATGCGGTCGCCAACGCGTTTGCAGCGTTGCTGGACAATCCTGCGTTCGCGAATGCGCTGCCGGGCCTGGTGGCCGAACCTGGAAGAGCAGGGATTGTGCGAGAGCGGCTTCAATCCATGCTTCTTTTGCGGCCACAGTAAGAATTGCGGCATGACGAGGGTGGCGCGTGCAAAATCGCACTACAAGCCTTGCGCCGACTTCGATGCCGTGGCCGAGCAGCACTATGCCAGCATGGTCGCCTTCGAGAAGGCCATTGCGTGGAGCGATATCCGTCTATCCGGAAAAGCGCATGTCAGGTGAGCTAGCCAAACGTCCCGTGGCGCGCAAGCTGGCCAGATAGCCTGGCGCGCATCGAGCTGGCGCCTGAGCTGAGTGAGAATCGCGAGCCGAGAGCAGGCATTTGGTCGCGACTACAGTTGTGCTAGCGTTCTGTGCGCAACAAGCACGACGACACTCCACCAAGGAAGGCCGCTGATGTTCGCAGCACTGCTCGACAAACTGCTCACGCGCAAACCCAGCCCGGATACATTCGCCAAGCTGTTCGAGGAGGCGTTGCGCGCGCAGGGGTATCGGGAGGAGCTGACGTACCGGCCGGACGAATTCCGCCTTGTCGCGCCACGCGGGCGCATCATCAATCTGCACAACGCCTACCACGATTACACCACCGCGGCCGATCGCCAGCGCCGCGCCGAGGTGCTGCGCAGCTATGCCGCCGCGTTCGTGGAGGAGGGCGGCGAAGAAAACCAGATCGAGACGTTGGAGCAGGTGCGGCCGATGCTGATGCCCGTCGTGCGCCATCGCAGCATGTTCGAGGAAATGCGCCTGGAACATGTCCGCAAGCATGGCTGGGAGACGCCTTTCACGGCCGTCGTGCGCGAACTGAGCGAGGACTGCGTGGAGTTGCTGGCGATCGACCGCCCCGATTCGACCTCCAGCATGCTCGGCGGGCCGAAAGATACCTGGGGCATCACCTTCGAGGAGGCCCTGGCCATCGCCCACGACAACCTGCGCGACGCCACGCCGGACCGCTTCGTCGAGGTCGCCGCCGGCATTTTCCGGGGCGCGTGGCAGGATGCCTACGACACCAGCCGCGTGTTGCTGCCCGACGTGCTGCAGCGCGTGCCGGTGAAGGGGCGGCCGGTGTTCATGCTGCCCACCCGCGACTGCCTGCTGGTGGTGGGCGACCGCGACGAAGCCGCGATGGCGGGCATGCTGGAGCTGAGCCTGGAAGCGGCCGAGAACGGCCGTTGCATCTCGGCGGCGGCCTTCACTTACGACGACGCGCGCCGGATGGTCCCGTTCGCGCTGCCGCAGCCCGAGCACCGCTGCCGTCAGGCCGATCTGCAGCGCATGATGGAGGCGCCGGCTTACGCCCTGCAAAAGGAGCTTCTGGAAAAGATCCACGCCGCGAACCAGACCGACATCTTCGTCGCCTCCTACCGCGTGTTCGAGGAGAACGACGGCAGCGGCCGGCAGTTCTCGCTGGCGACCTGGACCCGCGATGTCGACACCTTCTTGCCGAAGGCCGATCGCATCGCCTTCGTCGCGCCGAAGGACGACGGCGACGCGGACGTGGTGGTCGCGGACTGGGACAAGGCGGTCGCGGTGGTCGCCGGGCTGATGCAGCAGGAGCCGGACTTCTGCCCGCCGCGCTTTCGCGTGCGCGACTTTCCCAGCGAGGCGCAACTCCGGCAACTGGCATGACCTAGCCGCTGCCGTCGGATCGGTACCGCGGGGTCCTGGCGCCCCGACCTGATTGCCCGCTGTCTGTGTTCCAGGCGGCCGCATCGAACGCGCCACGCTGTCTGTATCCTGCGCCGGCCCCTTCGAAGAGCCCCCATGCGCCAGATCCTCACGACCGCCATCGCCCTGGCCTTGGCCAGCGTTTCGCCGTGCACGTTCGCCCAGCCGGCATCTCCTGCACCCAGCGCCGCCGCCGCGCCGGCCGCCGTGGTCACCACGCAGTTGCCGCGCACCGCCAGGCCGCGCCACTACGCGCTGGAGATCACGCCTCACGCCGACAAGATGACCTTCGACGGCAAGGTCCGCATCGAACTCGACGTGTTGCAGGCCACCGACCGCATCGTGCTGCAGGCGGCCGACATTCGCTTCGGCCAAAGCACCCTCACCGGCGGCAACGCCAAGGTCGCGCTGGTCGCCAAGGTCGTCACCGATGCCGACGCGCAGACCGCCAGCTTCGTGTTCGCCAAGCCGCTGGCGCCGGGCAGCTACATGCTGTCCATCGACTACAGCGGCATCATCAACACCCAGGCCAACGGCCTGTTCGCGCTGGACTACGCCACCCCGCACGGCCAGCGCCGCGCGCTGTTCACGCAGTTCGAGAACTCCGACGCGCGCCGCCTGCTGCCGTCCTGGGACGAACCCGACTTCAAGGCCACCTTCGACCTGACGGTGAACGCACCGGCCGCGCAGATGGTGGTCGGCAACATGCCCGTGGCCGCGACCACCGACCTCGGTCATGGCCTCAAGCGCGTCGCGTTCCAGACCACGCCGAAGATGTCCACCTACCTGCTGTTCCTGAGCGTGGGCGATTTCGAACGCACCGCGCTCAAGGGCGACAACGGCACCGAGATCGGCGTGATCGCCCAGCAGGGCAAGGCCGAGCAGGCGCGTTTCGCGCTGGAGTCCGGCCGCGACGTGCTGCGCGAATACAACGACTACTTCGGCGTGCCGTATCCGCTGCCCAAGCTGGACAACATCGCCGCGCCGGGCGGCAGCCAGTTCTTCAGCGCGATGGAAAACTGGGGCGCCATCTTCACCTTCGAACATTCCCTGCTACTGGACCCGGCGGTGTCGGACGTGACCGATCGGCAGAGCGTGTTCACCACCGCCGCGCACGAGATCGCGCACCAGTGGTTCGGCGACCTGGTGACCATGGCCTGGTGGGACGACCTGTGGCTCAACGAAGGCTTCGCCACCTGGCTGGAAGGACGCACCACCGCCAAGCTGCATCCGGAATGGGACATCGACAAGACCGGCCCGGCCTACGTCAGCCGCGCCGCCATGGGCCGCGACGCCTACGCCACCACCCATCCGGTGGTGCAGACCGTGGCCACCGTCGAACAGGCCAGCCAGGCCTTCGACGGCATCACCTACGAAAAGGGCTCGGCGGTGATCGGCATGCTGGAGGATTACGTCGGCGCCGAGGCATGGCGCGACGGCGTGCGCCGCTATATCAAGAAGCGCGCCTACGGCAACGCCGTCACCGGCGACCTGTGGCAGGAAATCGACGCCGCCGCACCCGGCAAGCAATTCCTGCAGGTTGCGCACGACTTCACCCTGCAGCCCGGCGTGCCGCTGATCAAGGTCACCGCTAGCTGCAACGCCGGCACCACCGTCGTGCGCCTGGAGCAGGGCGAATACACCCTCGATCGTCCCGACAAGCAACCGCTGCACTGGCACGTGCCGGTGGCCGTGCGCAGCGGCGACAAAGAAGTGCGCGTGCTGGTGGACGGCAGCGCGCAGCTGCACTTGCCTGGCTGCACCGCGCCGGTGCTGGTCAACGCCGGGCAGAAGGGCTACTACCGCACGCTGTACGCGCCCGCGCAATTCAAGGCGCTGACCGCCGGCTTCGCCACGCTGCCGGTGGTGGACCAACTCGGCGTGCTGCTGGATACCAGCGCATTGGCCACGGTCGGCCTGCAGCCGCAAGCGGACCTGCTCGGCCTGGCCGACACCGTGCCGGTGGGCGCGGCGTCGGACCTGTGGGTCACCGTGTCCGGGGTCTACGCCGGCATCGACGACATGTTCAAGGACGATCCCAAGACGCAGGCGGCCTGGCGCCGCTACGCGCTGTCGCGGCTGGCGCCGGAATTCGCCACGCTGGGCTGGGACGGCCGCGAAGGCGACTCCGCCCAGATCCAGCAACTGCGCGCGCACCTGATCGACACGCTCGGCGGCATGGGCGACGCCACCGTGATCGCCGAAGCGCGCCGCCGTTTCGCCGCGTTCCAGGCCGACCCGACGGCCTTGTCGCCGGAACTGCGCTACAGCGTGCTGGGCATCGTCGCGCGCAATGCCGACGCCGCCACCTGGGACGCGCTGCACCGGATGGCGCAGAAGGAAACGTCCTCGATGATCCGCGACCAGGACTACCTGCTGCTGGCTGCCGCCAAGGACGACGCACTCGCGCAGCGCGCCCTGGACATGGCGCTGACCGACGAGCCCGGCGCCACCAACAGCGCCTCCATGATCTCGGCGGTCGCAGGCGAACACCCGGACCTGGCCTTCGATTTCGCCGTGGCCCACCGCACCCGCGTGGACACCCTGATCGACACCACCTCGCGCGCCCGCTACTACCCGCGCCTGGGCGCCGGCTCGGTCGACCTGAAGATGGTCGACAAGATCCAGGCCTATGCCGATCGCAACCTCGCCGCGACGTCGCGCCGGGATGCGGACGCGGCCATTGCCGACATCCGCACGCGGGTGAAGCTGCGTGCGCAGCGGGTGCCGCAGATCAAGGCGTGGTTGGTGGGGCGGAAGGGGTGAGGCTTGGCAGTTGCTGGTTGAGTGGGGCTGGCTGCCGCCAGGGAGCCTTTCCCTGGCCCAGGCAAGCCTGCGCTGATACCCAAATTGGGTAATGACCAACCCATTCTGGGTAACAAGGTCACCGCCGTTACTACAAGGCCCAGCCCTCGCATGTGCTCTATCGCCCGTCATCGGGTCTGGCCGGTGTCTTGCTCTCCCGTACGAAGCAATGCGTGCTGGCCGTGCTGTACGGCAGCCGCAAAATGGCGTCGGGGGCGTAAGCCGATCGCCGCCACGGGCGGGGGCTCCTGTGCGGTGCAGTAGGATCCCGCCAAGCTGGCCGATGCCGGCCTGCTTGCCATACAGGGCAAGGCCAAGCAGGGGCGCTGCTAGGCAAACCACGCTAGTCCGTGCGCGATGCGCATTTCGTCTACAACTGCTCTTGCAATGCGGTCTTTTCCCGACCCATAGTGCGCCAAGGTACGCGCCGTTCAGCGTGACAGGGCCACGTGCCAGGGCAGTGGTCTTGCTCGCCACAAGCCCAGTCGTTTTGCTTCGGTGCTGCGTACACACGGAGGAAGTACATGCGTCGCGTTGGCTCCAGTGGATTTTTTGCAGGGACGCTGTTGCTGGTCACCATGGGCTGCACCCAAGAGAGCGCGCGTTCGACAACGGCGCCTGTGCCGCCTCCGCCGGCCTCTGCTGCAGCCGAGGACCGTTACCCGGCCGTGCCGGCGTCCTCGCCGCAGCCGTGGACGCGTTTCGTTCTGGAGCGGGCCATGGGCGCAACGTGTTCGACGCGGGCGCAACGCAACTCTTCTGGTCGCAGCGTCCTCTTGCCGGCCGACGAGTGCCTCGGGCCGGCGCCGCGTCCGTTGGCCAAGGTCGTGCTGTCGCTCGCGCCAACCGACCTGGCCGAAAGCGAGGAGGAGCGGCTCAAGGCGTTGGACGACGCGGCATATGTTGCTTCGCCCGGTTTGGGCAAACGTCCGGATTTCATGTTGGCCACCGAAACGTTCTGGGTGCGTTCGTTCGAGGCGCCCGATCCGCGCGATACCGTCTATCTGGTGCAGGGCGTGGCGTGCACGGCGCATGCGCTGGAGTGCCAGGGCGGCACTGGAGTGCGCGCATTCCGCTTCGCTGCAAATGGCAAGCTGGCTGACGTCAGCGACCAGGTTCTTCCTGCCGCGCCCACCTTGAGCGAGGCAGAGATCCGCCGCTACGACCCCTATGCGGAACCGATTCCGCTGCTAGATACGTCGCGCTTGTGGACGGTTCCCGTCCTGCGCTGGGTGATCGAATTGGATCCTGATGCGCCGCTGGCCGACGATCCCCGTTACTACAACGATTGGGCCTATGTGCATTTCGGCTTCCTGGTGTGGAAAGGCCGACGGTTCGCGTTGACCGACAAGGTCGACCGCTTGCACTGGCCGTGTCGTCCGGTCCCTGAAGGTGAGCCGGAATGTTCCGGCTCACTGGACAAGATGGGCGATCGGTTCGTTACCCCTTAGTCGATGCATGGAGAGCAATGATGGCTCGGGTAGTAGAATTCAATATCAGGGAGCGCGCAGACGAAGTCGCTGCGCTGTTCAACGCCAATCGTCCCGCTGAGGCGCTGGCACTGCTGGAGCGGCAGCGGCAAGGGCAGCCGGAGGTGGTGCAGGAAAGCCTGGATCGCTATGTCGGCACCAGTGCCGAGCGCAGTCTTGCGGGCTATAGTGCAGCGCCTCCTAGCCCCAATGCGGGAGAGGTGTTGCAGCGCCTGCAAAATGCCAGAACGAGCGAGCCGCGTTTCCCCGCGCATGCCGAGATTGCGACGCTCTCCGACGGTCAAAAGTACGACGTCTATGCCAGCATCGCGCAGACGCGTGGAAATGCAGCAGCCGATCAGGCGCTGGCGACGCCGGGGCAGAGAGTCATCCTGGGCCTGCGGCAAGAAAACTCGACGTTCGACACCATGCAGAATGCCGCTCATCCCGCGCAGCGGCGCGCAGACAATCCAGCCACGCCACGTGATGAGTCGCGTGGTGGCGGCGGAATCTACAACGACCGCCTGGTCGTATTGTGGAAAGATGCCAACGGCACGCCGCACGTGGTCGAATCCGACCGGGCCAACACCGAGCCCACCGCACAGTACGATCACCACGCCGGTAGTACCGGCAACCGTCCGTTTGCCGACGGTGGGCGAGAAACCCGCAGGTTGGATCCATCCCCGGGTTTCGAGGACATTGCGCGGCCCAGGAAGATCGAGGGCGACGATGTAAACGCAGACGGCATTCGCGACCTGGGACGCCTGCGTGACGGCACGGTCGAGATGCAGATGGCGCAACATCCCAATCCCATAGCGGGCGGGGCACTGGAAGACGCGCTTAGGCCGAGCCAAGCCGCCATCGCGGCAGGGCGTGGCATGGTGCAGCGCGACAGCAACGCCGATGGCTGGTTCGATCGGGCCGACGTCAACGGCGTGCAAGACCTCAACGACACGTTCAAGATCCACCGCGGATCGCGCGGCAGCACCGATTCGGCTGGTTGCCAGACGATACATGCGGACGACTACGACACGTTCATGCAAGCCGTTCAGGGCAATCCTGCGCAGACGCGGTGGCAATATGTGCTGACCAGCACGACGCCAGGTCCGGTGAGGGAACAGCAGCGCGACCATGGACACCAGCAGGAAGGCGCCAGGCCAGGACCGGCCCAGCAGGACGGGAGAGGGCCGCCGGAACACCATCGCCCCGAGGGCCGGCCCGCAGCGCCGCCGTACGGCGGGCAGCCCCGGGCGGAGATCGAGCCGGCACAGCAGGCAGCGCCGCACCCGTTGCACGCCCAGGCAAGCACCCTGGTCGGGCAGTTGGATGCGCGCTTGGGCAGGGCCAGCGACGAACACAGCGAGCGCATGAGCGCCAGCCTCGCGCACCTGGCAAAGGAGCACGGGTTGGAGCGCATCGACCATGTGCTGCTGAGCGAGCAGACGCCGCGTGCCGCGGCGGGGGCAACCGTGTTCGTCGTGCAGGGCGAGCCGAGCAACCCGGCGCATCTGCGTGCCGACATGCCGACCGAGGTGGCGGTCAATACGCCAGTGGAACAGTCATTGGCCCAACTGCAAGCGCTCGATGCGCGCTCGCTGGCACAGAGCCAGGCGCAGGACCAAGCGCTGGCGCAAGAGCAGGGAGCCAAGCAACGCGGGATGGGCTGATGCGCCAGAGTGCTGGTTTCGGTGGGATCGAAGTGCGTAGCGCTGTCTGCCGATGCTGGCGAGCACGATGACGTCGCCTTCCCAACTGCGATGCAAGCGTGATCCCGCGGTTTGCGGAGCGCCCGAGGCGGTGTCGCATGAAGGCGAAGCTGCCTCCGGCTTCGCCGAGCAGTCCGTGCTTGGCGAGATGTCGCCGCGTCAGCACCAGGAAGCGTTCGTCGCGCGTGCGTTGGCGTCCCGCGCCAAGGCCCGCCGATCGGGCGGGTATGTCGAGGCAAAGGACGTGTTGGCGGCGCTGGAATCCCGGTTGGACGCGGTGCGCAAGGGCTAAACCCGGAGTCTGGCGGTAAGCCCTGGCGTGGAGGCGGCTATCATTGAGTGCGCGTCCCGCAACCGAGACGCCGGAGACATGGAAAAGCCGATGGTCAACATCACACCAAGCGCCGCAAAGGCGAACTGATGAACTTGTTTGTGGTCATGGACGCTCGGCGGCCTTCAACCAATCGGCCACACCATTGACTCCCAGCGAAAGTAGTGTGTCTTGTACGATCACCACACGTTGCAGCATCGCGCCGTAGTCGGACTCTTCTCGTTCTTCTGCTTCAGCAAATAGACGGGTCACTAGTTGCGTAAGACTATTCTCATGGTCATATAGATATGGCTTGCAATGACTGACATAGGCTAGGTAAATCTCAGTTACAGCTAGGGCTTGTTCGGGATCGCGCTGCGAGGTCGCATTGAGCCATTCGTGAAGCCCGGAGAGGCGATGATGTCTTCTCTCTTTGTTCTTGTCTTCTTTGAATACATCAAAGCAACGTCGAATCAGCTCTATCGGAACAGAAATCAAGGCTGACTTGTCGGAGAAAAGATGCCCCATCTGCTCCGCCACTGCTTCTGCATGAGTGGCGCCAGAATTAAAGCCTGCATCCAGACCTGAAAGGCATTGCTCACGGTGCTGCCGTGCGTTTTCAATGTTTGTCCAAACGGTGGCCGCCCCCTGCCAGGCCTCCGTTCTATTAATTACTCCAAAATCTTCCAATAATTTGGCAAACTCGATTTTCCGGGCCATGGCCGCCAACGCTGAAATGCGTCCCCATGTTTTTAGATCTTTTCCGCTACCCTCGCTACGAAGGCGCGAAAGCAAAGGCATCACTACTTCAAAATGACTATGGTAGGCGTAATAAAGACAGGGCTCCGCGATTTTCCAAAGTCCCTTCGCATCCTTCATAGCTAAGTGAAACAAATCCCAGCCAAGATCAAAAGCTTTACTCTGCATGTACGGCAAGCGGCGCAGGATCAGCGCACGAATCGCAGGGTGTTCGTCACTAGCGAAACGGCGCAAGGTAGGAACCAGTAGTTCAGGAAATTCATTGCCGTGTTCATGTAGATTATTCGCCAGGATCATCAGGCCTTCGGCAACATCCCCCTTTATCATATTGATTCCTATGGAGATCATGTCGACGTTGTCTCCCTTTATGGGGTCGTCTTCATGAAGGCTTCCAAAGCCTATTGCAAGAAAAATCAACCGTTCGGAATTTTTTGCGTCGTATATGACGTTCGAACAGGCTTCCAGCGCTTTAGCTGCGGAACGCTGGTGCAGCCAGTGCTTCGGATGCCTTTCCAGTCCATCAAGAATAAGGCTTGCCAAGACGGAAGCATCGGGTTCTTCAATAGGCTTCCATGTTCCGCTGGGTTGCAAATTGCCATAACGATGAGCCAGATAAGTAGCCGCGCCGTCCATGATGTCATCCCGGAACCGCTTTGGAATATCTGCCCAATAGTTATGCAGAAAATTCAAAAATCGCGCGGGATGAAGAGATGAAGCTTCTCGCAGTTGCCCGCCAACCTCGCGTTCACCACCAGCCAGAAAGTCATCGAAACCACTTTCATGACCAGTGTAGTGTGACAACAGGCGCAATACCCCGGTATTACTTGAACTGAGAAATATCTCATATGAAAACGGCGCTCTTACCCAGCCGCCACGCGAGCGTATATTCGGCTGCTGAATCAGT
Organism: Xanthomonas sp. DAR 34887; assembly: GCF_041245805.1. Classification (NCBI taxonomy): domain Bacteria; kingdom Pseudomonadati; phylum Pseudomonadota; class Gammaproteobacteria; order Lysobacterales; family Lysobacteraceae; genus Xanthomonas; species Xanthomonas tesorieronis. Next base: position 3,796,066 of record NZ_CP162490.1, on the reverse strand, counting down.
GCGCCGGCTCTCATCTCATATGCTTCCAACACTTCTTGTGCTTCTGGCGAGCGCTGGTGGCAAGGGATTGCGACAATAAATTCAGCTCGTTGTTTCAATATCCAGGGGCGGCTGGCGCCATCTGAAGCCTCATCACTCCATAAAGTCAAGATATTCGCCGTCACAGCATCTTGCGTTCGAGTATCAAGTAAGGCAAATGTCGATTTAATCAATATTCCCAATTCGTAGGAGAGTTCAAATTCCAATAAATTCTTGTCACGCAACATGCGGCCCGTCAAATCGACGTTGGCTTCAGGTGATGCAGTGCATGCGAGGATTGCAAAGTACAGTAGTGCCCCTTCTTGACTAGAAAATAGGCGTTCGCGGTTACTTTGCCACCAATCTGAATTTATTATTGCGTGATGAATGATGGCCGCCTCAAGCGCATCAAACAGGATATTCATGCTGTCCGCATGCGGCATATCTCTCTGGCTGTGCGTATCCTCGTATGAGGTTTCGCCCAGAAAACCATGCCGGTAACCGATTTTTGTTTCTCCATGGCGCGAGGACCGAAAATTGCTCCACAGCTCAATCGATTCTAAGGCTAAATCCAGCAATGTTGTGGACTGTTCCATGCGTTGACGGATGAAGCTTTCCTCCCCGTCGCCGAATTCGTGAGAATTGCAACGTAATTTGTTATCGAACCTGAACTCAAGTAAGTTATCGTCGCGAATTTCATCTGCGATATAGCGCCAAAGTAGCGAGTCATCCGCCACACCTGCTGCTACACAACGTGCGATAACTCTTCCAAGGGGACTGTGCTCGGAGCGCGGCAGATCGAGCAGCCGCTCAAGTAGCGGAACAACCAGTGCAATATTGTCAGATTTAATCCCGGAGAGGTGAAATCCAAGCTGCTCTGCAATACTATTGCTGTCCAGCCAATCCAGTGATAGCGCTTCTGTCCATAACGCCAGCACGCCGATGGCATCTGCGTTTCCCCATTGCGCTACTCGATAAACATGCCTTGTCATCCCCTCGGCATCCCGTGTGCTCTTCAAGTCGGGAACCAGATGCTTTAACCAGAAATGGTGCCATTCAGTTGCACTGGCTCCATAGATTACCTGGAATACGTCGCGGTGCTTTTCGCGCAAGTCGCGTATAAAGGGCCAGTCATCGTCATGGGGCTTCTGCTCTGCAAATGATTCCGCAACCAAGCGTCTGATATGAAAGGCTGCGTCACCCGTCAAAACAGTGCGTAGCTGCTTCCTGCACTCGCGACGTTCGCCCAGCGCCAACTGGGCCGCAAAACTCCGGATGCTGGGACGGACGAAAGGAACGGGTGGCAGGCCTTGAATGAATTTATTAAGTGTGACGCCACTGCGAACCGCTCCACTGATGACCAATACGTCAAGTAAGGTTTGATGCCCAAACGTTAACTTCCCATCCTGAGTTTCTTGCATCACATTAAGGCTGCAAAGCTCCCGGAGGATTTCTTGCGATGCGTCGAAACGTTGATATGGCACAGCTAGGCTGCGTAAATTAAGCATGTCCGAGGCAATAGCTTCGATCGCTTGTATTGCCGCATCCCCCAGTGCGCCATTGGCACGCACGATAGTGTCGAGATAGCGCTGGGCCAAGGCTTGGCTGGTCACCACATTGAAACTGCCCTCGCGTTGTGCCAACTCGACGAACAATGCCAGTTCGCGTGGATTCTTTATCAGTTCGCGAGTAACCTCATCGATAGAGGCGGTTGCTATCCCGAGATTGTCGAGCATTGGCGCAATTTCAACATCCCAGTCCAAAGGCCGGCACGTCAATTCGCAATCCCATTTCCTTTCGGCAATTCGACGGTCGTAGTGCCTGTCAAAGTCGCGACAGGCAGTAACCACCGTGACATTTGGAACCAATAGTAAACGGTCTATCTGCGCCAAAAAGTAGGTCAGCACCCGATGCTCGCGAGCGATGGACAGCACATCCAGCGAATCCATGACCACAATTACATGCGCATTCTCAGCCAGACGGGCGGCTTTTTCGATCCATTGCTCAGGCAAGCCTTGGGATTGCCGATCTTGCGCCGTAGCCAAGTCGACGAATTCACGTGATTGAATGAAGAGTGGCGCAACGCCTGAACAGGTCTGCGCTCGTTGCTCCAAAGCGTCTTGCAACGCGAGCATTACACAGGTCTTTCCGGAGCCGGGGAGCCCAGTGAGCAAGATAGCCCGCTTCTTTGCATGGATCGCGGTAAGCAACTCGTTCACGGTTGGAATGGAAATCCGCTGCCCCGCAATATCTCTCCGCCATGATCTGCCAATAGCGGAGGTATCGGCAAATGACAAGCGCACCTCTGAAATATCCATCGGAGGAGCCAGCATGGCTCCAGCTTTATGAAGAATGGCCTTAAGATCGTCTTTGGTTGATCGGTGCCGAGTGGCGGATGTGTTGGTGCCCTCCATGCGTGCGCCGAGCTGATCCAGGTGTGTCCAAAAGGCATCGAACGCTGCATCCGGGTTGCTCGCCATGTTGCGCAAGCGTTCGCGTAGCAGATCGACCATTCGATCCATCTCATCACTAGTCACAAATTTTGTGCGGCGCAGGAATTCGTAGGAGGAAAGGCCGGGTGCGGATGTGGCAAGCCGCGCCGCCAAAGCCTTATCTGTTGCTTGATGCTCCTTGCCTAAACTCGCTCGATAACTGACTTCATCATTCTGAGTCGAGCTGTGTTCTCTCAATTTCGCGAGGTCGCCAAAATTGTTGCGTGAATAGAAGCGCACCTCGGAGTTCTGGCTATTGCCCAGTAAATAGGATGCTTTGTCAAGCTCGTCCGCAAGGTCGACTATTGACCAAGCCTTGAAATGGATTTGATTTTTCTTGCACTGACAGGCAATCAGAGTGCCGTCGGCTTTGCCGACTACCACATCGTCAACCGAATACGTTGTCGAGTCGATCTCAAGCCAAAGACATCCCGGATCGGATAGAACTGTCAATGCCCAATCAAACGCCACCATTGTTTGGTAGCCGTCACCTCGGTTGGAGCGTATGCCCGCGATGCTCACCCACTAACTCCTGATGGAATGCATGCTGCCCCGTGTTCCGAACATGCGCTAATTTATGGCAAGGGTTTGCTGGACGTCCGTATCAGATGGCTTTAGGAATTTCATTGCAGCTTTAGAGTCCAGATCGCTTATATAGACATAACAACCCCTCATGCCTCGGCTCATCAATGTCTTGTAAGTATTCCGGATGATCCGACCCACACGGTCGTGGACAACGGGATTGCCCTTGGACTGCGACTTGTATCCGCGGATAGAGCGATCCTGCTTAGACCGCTGACTTGGATCAGTGAACACCTGACCCTCGCGCCAAGCCATATCCGGCCCGATGATCACACCCACGTAGTCCAGTTCCAGTCCCTGGCAGGTGTGGATGCATCCGACTTGCTCGACCGAGTTCTCGGCGACAGCCCACAAGCTGCCATCGCTTCCAAGGTTCCATTGCGCGCGATAGTCGTGTTCCGGAATTTCGATGTCCCAGGCATCCGGGTTGTTCTTGCTCTTCCAGTCCCAGCAATAGCCGGCCACCACGCGCGACTTGTTGTTGAGCTTGTTCTTCTCGCGGATCAGGTTGTGCAGTTCTACTGGCGAGTCGACGATGCCGAATTCGAAGGCGTCGCGGTCGAAATCGGTGTTGGCGGTTTCGCGGATGCCAAGGAAGTTGTCCAGCCAAGCGATGTAGCCGTCCGAGCCGGCGCAGCGGAACTGCGAGGCGAGTTCCAGCTCGGTCACGTCGGCGCCAAGGTGTGCGGCCCAACGCCTTAGTTCGCCGGTATGGCCGATGTCGGAGAGGGTGACGATCTGGTCGTCGTCGACGAAGAAGATGGTGCAGTGCGCGCTGCGGATCAGCTCCATGACCTGGTTCTGGCCGAGGTTGCCGTACAGGCCGCTTTTCTCGTTGAGGCGGTGAGCTTCATCCACTACCAGCGTGCCGAATACGTTCGGTTCGGTCTGGTGGAAGTTGCCCGAGCCGGAGAACAGGTTGCCGATCTCGATTTTGCGAATGTGGCCGGCCAGCTTCTGCGCGTACACGGCACGCGGCGCAGCGTTCTTGGAGACATACTTGGTGGTGGTGCCGCGCTTTGTCAGCTCAACCAGTAGGTTCACCGCCACCACCGACTTGCCGGTGCCCGGACCGCCTTTGACGATCACCACCTGCTTGCGTTTGGCGCTGGCCTGCGCGGCGCGCGCCAGGCAGGTTTCGTAGACCAGTTTCTGTTCGTCGATCAGCACGAATTCCTGGTTGCCCTTGAGCATGCCAACCACGCTGTCGGCGAGCATCTTGGAAGGGCGGATGCGGCCGTGTTCGATCTTGTAGAGCAAATCGCCGTTGTCGCCCTGGCGCACGTGCTGGCGGATGAAGTCGCGCAGCTTGCGCTTCTCTTCCACGCCGCGCAGGAACAGCGGCGCCTTGTCGGTGTAGGCGGTGTAGCGCGGATCGTCAATGCTTCCGTCGCGGAAGTGGTTGTGCAGATAGGCGCAAGGCTGTAGCTGGACGCCGCCTTCGTGCACCGCCTCGTTGAAGCCCTGTAGCAGGGCCGCGTACGACCAAGCCTGGTAGGACGGATGCGGGCCTTCGGTCTCGGTCGGTCCGCCGCGTTGCGCCTTCACGATGCCGTCCTTGTCGGTGACGGTAGACGTGGACCATTGCTTGAGTTCGACGATGATCGCCCGCGGCTCTTCGGCCTCGCCGAGTCCGCTCAGGATGAAATCGATGCGCTTGGCAGTCTGCGGAATGCCGAACTCGATGCCGACGCCCATGTCCGCGGGCAGGCTGTCGTCGCTGAGGACGTCGGCCATCTGGGTGAGCGAGTGGCGCCAGGCACGGAACTCGCTCTCCGGTGCGTATCGGCCCGTCTTCTTGAGGAAGGCGGTGGAGATGATGTCCTCGATTGCCTGCTGTTCCGAGTCTTGCAGGAACGCGGCGCGGGTCGACTGATAAACGATCACGCTCGGCTTTCCCCCCTGAATGCCTTCCGTTGCTCGCTCGAACTTTGAACCGATGCGCAGTGGCTGACAAGTCTTTACATTGCCGCGCGCGATCGGTTCGCAATACCGAAGGTGCTTTGGAGCAATTCGTATACAAAGCAGGTGCATGCCAATCATCGCTTGCAGCATGCAAGACCCAGTTGATGAGACGACTTGACGCGTCGCGCCTGCGATAGCAGGATTGCTACACGGAGCCTAGGAACTCCTCGTACAGCGGGCTACCACCTCCGAAAACGGGTGGATCTTCATGCCGTTTGGCGAGAGATGCTATGACCGAGGCCGCCCGTCATCCCGATTCGGATCCTGGCTATTACCTGCCAGAAGAAGCGCAGTACCGCCTGCAGCAGCTGCGCGATCATATGCGTTTCCTAGCGCGACTAGCGCAGCCACGCACTGTGGACGAAGAGCGCGAGGCCGCGCCGAAGGTACGTGCGGGCGAGCTGGCGGTATGCATGGAACTGCTCGCGGAGCAAGTGGACATGGTGTTGCGCGAGGTGTCGTGGCCGGCACGACGCCAGCATTAGTGTTGGGCGCACGGGGATGGCGCCGGTAGGGAGACGCCGTGGCTTCGCCCGTAATGTGACCGCGGTGCAGCGGCGCCATTATGCTTGCCGGCTCGGGAGCGAGGCGCCAGACGCTAAGGAGCCATGATGCAGCAGAGTAAGGTGGATGTACCCAGCGGCGGCGAGGCTGGCGAGCGGCCGGAGAAGCGCAATGCGCCGGCCGTGCCGCTGTGGCGCATGTTGCGCCAGACCTTCGGGGTGGATCTGAAGTGGTGGGTACCTTGTTGGGGCGGTGGCATGGTGCTGGCCCACTTCCTGCGCATCGGCTACGTGCCGTCGTTGTCGCTCGGCGATCTTGGCGTAGTGTTGAGTGCCGTGGCGCTATTGGGTGGGCTTGCGCTTTTTAGCCTTCTGGCAGTGCTTGCGTTACCTGCCTGGAGTATTGGATTTCTGGTTCATCAGCATCTGCTGCCAGTGCCGCCCAGACCAAGACAAGGCGATGCGCCACGCAAGGGATTGAAATCTAATCGTAGTCGTACTCAGCTTGTCTTAGGAAAGCAAGGAAAGCGTGTATTTGGCAGCTTTTGGATATTCGCTTTAGCAGCGTTGATCAGTGCTTTGTATTACACCATCTTTTTAGGGCTTGAACATTGGAAATTCGGCAGTTTGGTAACTTATGGGGTTGGAGTTGGATTGTGCATCGGGTCGCTTCCCTTAGCATTACTTCTTGCTTTCTCGGAAGTGGATTGGGTCCGTCGGCTCGGGCCATTCTTTCGAAAGCGCCTTGGTTCGCTGTTGCTATTTCTGATGATATACCAGCTATTTTGGCCGCTTGCGGGAGTTGCCGTCAGCTATATGGCACCTCCAACTAGGCCCTTGGATTGGATCTATCTCTTCTTTGCGGCATTAATGGTCGTCATTTCCCATTGGGGTATTTACGTTACCCATCGCATTGAGTTTTCTAAGCGCCTTAGGGTCTTTGGGTCTGTGATGTTTATGGTAATTTTGTATAGCGGTTCATTGCTCGGCACAGTAGATATCACAGTGCGCAAGCTCGGCATCGGCATGCTACCAGGCGTGCAACTGCAATTGACAGAGCAGGGCTGCCAGATCGTCAAGGCAACCTGGCTGGAAGCGAGCTGTAACCCAGCGCAACCCGGATCGAACGTATATGTGCTGCCGTCCGTCGATGTTTTGACCCGATTGGGGGCGGATTTCTACGTGTCTCCGCCTGGTGGAATCAGCGATGAGCACAAACCGCGCTTCTTGATTCCTGCAAGCCAAGTGCTGAGTTGGAGCAGGGTCGAAGCGGTCAAAAAGACAGCCGCCGTCCCGGCCGTCGCGCCATCCGTCAAGTGATCGATTGCCCGTCCGCGAGCAGGCGTTCGGTTCTGACTGGAAGGTCGCATGTGGTCGCTTCGACACGCTGCCGGTCTCGCACCGATTGCTCGCGGTAGCACAGCGCCGCGATGCGCTCGCGCGGCATCATGCAGTTGCCGATGCCCGGTTGCAGCCTGCGGGAGAAACCCGGCACCGGCACGCCCATCAGTTCGCCGAAGGTGCGGAAGGCGGAGTTGCTGTTGATGGTGGCGCCGAGCAGCTTGAAGCCGTAGTTGGGGTAGTCCAGGTCCTGGGCGTTGAGTTCGGGCATGGCGCGTAGCGCCGCATGCCAGCGCGCCAGGATTTCGTGCTTGTCGCCGCTGGCGGCGGTGCGCGATGGCTGGCCGTCGCGCAGGTAGCTGGTGCGGTCGGGCTGGGCGCCGATGGCGTTGGCATAATCGGTGTCGTGCGGGTAGTGCCAGGCGCGCAGGGCGTGCCTGCGGGCGTCGGTGCCGATCGGGATCGGCGTGCCGGTGTATCGGTCGGTGGCCAGGCCGTGCAATTCGGCCAGGGCGTTGCCGCGCGCGTCGCGCAGCACCCAGTAGGCATGGCCGGCGATGCCGACAATGCAGAGCAAGCGTGCTTCGATCGCATAGTCGCGCATGGGTGTTCCTTCCCTGGTGAGCCACACTACAGCGGTTGGCTGGCGATGCAGGTGTCCAGCTCGGACTTGAGGTCCGCCAGTGCCTGGTCCACGCCCAGGTCGGCGAAGTAGGCGCCGGCCCCCTTGAGGGTGATCTTCGCCTGGACGGCTCCTCGCGGGCGCTCGATGCGCATGCGGAAGCCGCTGCGGTTCTTTTTGGGGAAATCGCCCGATTCCAGCACGCCGGCAGCGGCGTCGTTGCGGGTGACCTTGGGCCAGGAACTGCTGGTGTCGGAGAACCGGGCGATGGTGTCCTGGGCACAGGTGAACAGCACACGGGTCGGCACGTCGGCAGGAACGGCCAGCACGTCGGAGGCCATCGGGGTCTTCTTTGCGGCGGCGGACGTGCCGCATGCGCTTGCGAGGAACAAGAGGCCGGCGATCTGGGTGGCGACGAGCCGTGGCTTCATGCGCTTCTCCTTGTGTGCGCCCAGTGCCTCGCGCTCCGCTGGCGTGGCGAGAGGCGGGGCCTTCACTGTAGTTGGGCCGGCGGTGCCTGTCGATTTCGACAAGGCCGACAGGCGGGCGCTGTCTGTCACACGCGGCTGCGGCGCGCGTCATTGCGCATGCCGCGCGCCCGCTGATCAGCAGACTCGGATTGGCCCTGACTCTGACTCTGACGCTGCCAGCAACCCCGCAGCACTCAGCGCAGCGGCTGCCCGTTCAACTGTCGCTCGACGATCTCCAGGATCGTGGCCACGCTGACCCCGAACGATCCGGCGTTGCCGGCGTCGAATGCGGCTTTCCACTGGGCGTAGCCTTCGCGGTAGGCCGGGTCGGGCGTGTCGGTGCCGATCAAGGTGGCGTCGCTGCGTTCGAAGGTCTGTGCGATCACCGGTGCATGCGGCAGGGAGTCGATCCAGCCGCTCGGCAGGGCGGGTTGGCGCACGCGGACGTCGCGCAGGGTCACGTGGTAGATCTCGCCGCCCAGGGGATGCTGGTCGATCTGGTTGATCAGCAGGGTGGGCGATTCGTCGGGCGTGCGGCCCTTGCAGCGCCAGAGTTGGCCGACGGCGTAGGGGATGGCGGGAGCGGTCATGCGGAGATTCTGAAGAAACCGGCACGCATGATGCCCGCGTGCGCCGCCGCAGGATAGTGCGTGCGGCGGTGCGTGTGGAGGGGCAAGCCGGTCATTCGCCGCCCACCGCCAGCGCGGCGTGGATCAGCGCCAGGTGGCTCAGGCCTTGCGGCATGTTGCCCAGCGCGGCGCCGCTGTGCGGGTCGACCAGTTCGGGCAGCAGGCCGACGTCGTTGCCGACGGTGTCGAGCAGGCGTTCGAACAGGCGCTTGGCTTCGTCGCGTTCGCCGAGCAGGCCGTAGGCTTCCACCATCCAGAAGCTGCAGGCGATGAACGCGCCTTCGCGCTCCTGCATGCCGCTGTAGCGGTGCAGCAGGGCGCCGTCGTCGCCGTTGCCGAGTTCGCGGCGGATCGCTTCGCGGGTGGCGATCATGCGATCGCGGCGCACCTCGCCAAGGCCGAAGCGCGACGCCAGCATCAGTCCGGCATCGAGCGCGTCGCTGCCGGCGTGCAGGGTGTAGGCCTGTTTGTCCTGCGACCAGCAATGCGCGTCGATCCAGTCCAGGATGCGCGCCTGCTCGCGCTGCCAACGCGGCAGCATGGCGCTGGACAGGTGCCCGGCTTCGGCCAGCTCGCTGGCGCGGCGCAGGGCCATCCAGCACTCGATCTTGGACATGGTGTAGTGCTGGGCGTCTTCCAGTTCCCAGAAGCCGGCGTCCTTGCGCATCCAGGCGTCGGCGCATTCGTTGCCGAGTTCGAACAGTTGCTGCGCGGTGTGCGGGTCGAGGATGTGGCCGTGGTCGAGGAAGCGCGCGGTCATTTCGAACACGTCGCCATATAGGCACAGCTGCAGCTGGTCGTTGGCGGTGTTGCCGACGCGCACCGGGCGGGTCTGGCGGTAGCCGGGCAGGTCGATCTCGCGTTCGTCCGGCACCAGGTCGCCCTGCAAGGTGTAGCACGGGCGGATCCAGGGCCGGTGCCTGGCGATGGTGCGCAGCAGCCAGGCGAAGGCGGCCTTGGCGTCGGGCAGTGCGCCCACGCGCAGGAACGCTTTGGTGGTGTAGGCCGCGTCGCGCACCCAGGCGTAGCGGTAATCCCAGTTGCCGTTGCCGCCGATGCCTTCGGGCAGCGAGGTGGTGGCCGCGGCGGCGATGGCGCCGGTGGGCGAGAACCACAGGAACTTCAGCGCCAGCGCCGAGCGCATCACGGTGTCGGGGTAGCCGCCGTCGTAGTGCAGGTTGCCGGTCCACTCGCGCCATTCCTGGTCGCTGCGCTCGATGCGCGCGTCGATGTCCTGCAGCGGCGGCACCGGCAGCGCTTCGTCCTGCGCGGCCAGCACCGCGATCACCTCGCGCTGCCCGGCATGCAGGCGCAGGCGGGCTTGCACGCCACGGTCGTCGTAGTCGGAAATCGTAAGCGCCTGCGAGTGGCGCAACATCGCCATCACCGGGCCGACGTGGAAGACGCGGCCGTTGGGCGTGTCGCTCAGCCACGGCGTGGATTTGCCGGCGCGGGTGCCGGGCCGGAAGCGGATCTCGAATTCCACTTCGCCGTCCAGGCCTTCCAGCCGCCGCGCCAGTTCCGACCACGGCAGGCGCCCGGCCTCGCCACTGTTGAGCGACTCGGTCAGGCGGGCGCTGCCGCTGGCGGTACGGAACACGGTTTCCAGTACGTTGCTGCCGTCGCGGTAGCGGCGTTGCACCTCGGTGACGCCGACGGGCGTGACCGCGAAGCGGCCGCCGTCGCGTGCGTCGAGCAGGCGATCGAACAACGGCGGTGCGTCCATCGTCGGTACGCACCACCAGTCGATGCTGCCGTCGGCGGCGACCAGCGCCACCGAACGGCCGTCGCCCAGTGCGGCATAACTTTCGATCGGCGCGGTGCCGTCGGCATCGCGCTGCAGGCGTGGCGTGCGGGCGGGCACGGCTGGTTGGCTCAAGACAGCAACAGGCCGCCGGTGGCGCCGATGATCTCGCCGGTGATGTAGCTCGATTCCTGGGAGGCCAGCAGCACGTATAGCGGCGCCATCTCCACCGGCTGGCCGGCGCGCTTGAGCGGGGTTTCCGAGCCGAATGCCGGGATCTTCTCCGGCGGCTGCCCACCGCTGGGCTGCAGTGGGGTCCACACCGGGCCCGGTGCCACCGCGTTGACGCGGATGCCCTTGTCGGCCAGCTGCTGCGCCAGCGCCTGGGTGAAGTTGGCGATGGCGGCCTTGGTCGGCGCGTAGTCGATCAGCATCGGCGAGGGCTGGTAGGCCTGGATCGAGGTGGTGTTGATGATGGTGGCGCCCGGCGGCAGGTGCGGCACGGCGGCCTTGCACAGCCAGAACATCGCGAACACGTTGGTACGGAAGGTGGCCTCGAACTGTTCGGTGCTCAGCTCGGCGATGTCCTTCACCGCGGTCTGTTTGCCGGCCACATTGACCAGGATGTCCAGCCCGCCGAGCGCTTCTACGCTCTTGGCCACCAGTCGCCGGCAAAACGCCTCGTCCTGCAGGTCGCCGGGCAGGCGTACCGCCTTGCGCCCTTCGGCCTCGATCAGCGCGACGACCTCGGCGGCGTCCGCTTCCTCCTCGGGCAGGTAGTTGAGCACGATGTCGGCGCCTTCGCGCGCATAGGCGATGGCGGTGGCGCGGCCGATGCCCGAGTCGGCGCCGGTGATCAACGCCTTGCGTCCTGCCAGGCGGCCGAAGCCGCGGTAGCTCTGCTCGCCATGGTCGGCGGCCGGTTGCAGCGCGTGCACGGTGCCGGGCGGGGATTGGGTCTGGTTGGGGAATTCCGGCTGCGGGAACTGGGTCAGCGGATTCTGCATCGTGTACTGATTCTTGGTATCGGACATGCAAGGTCTCCTTGCGATGGGGGAAAGACAGGCGCGGTGCCGGGGTGGACGCACCCGGCAGGGCCAGCGATGTCCCAGTATGAAAACCGTGCGGATGCGGTCGGGTGAACGAAATGGACAGGGAGCGTGAAGGGCGATCGCGATGGCGCGATAGCCGCGCAAAGGCGCACGCTACGCGACGGCAAGCTTGCGCGCCGCACTACGAGAATGTCGATTTGCACCGCGCGACGACCTTGCCGCACGCATTGCGATCTAGCGGCGGCTGCGCCGCCAGGCGATTACGGCGACATCCGACGCCCTGCCGCGGTTACGACGCAGCCGCAACGCCGGCGTCGCAATCGGCTAGCGCCGCGCGCGCCGCCAGGCGATCAGGGCGGCAACCGCGGCCACGGCGGCAATCGTGCCGACCGCGGCCACCCTGGTCGCCAATTGCGCGCGCTCGCGGCGGCGCAGGTCGCTGTCGGCACCGCCTGCGGACAGGGGCGACTGGAACACCTCGCTGCGATTGGTCGATGCGCGGCGTGGGCGAAGCGCCTCGGCGGGCGCCTGGACGCCGTTGTTGCCGGAGGCGTCGGCGCCGTGGGCGCTGTGGAGGGGCGTGGCGGCTGCTGTGGTCATGCTTTCCGTCGTCCTGCGCGCTGCTGTCATGCGTGCGTATCGCCTGTGGTGTGGTGTCGGGACATTTTGCATGCTCCCAAGCGGAACGTTAACGCAGCGCGGGCGAAAAGTAAGAATTCCCCATCGTGAGCTGCGACATTTCGCCGCGTCGCAGCCGCTGATCCGTTCAGATGCTGGGATGGCGCCTTCTCTGCCGCGTCCCCATCTTGTGCCCATGGATCTGTTCGCCCACTCCGACGCCGCCCCGCATTGCCTGGTGCCCGATGCCGAGGGCGGTATCCGCTATTGGCCGCAGCTGCTCGATCCGGCGCTGGCGCAGGCGTGGTTCGAGGCGCTGCGCGATGGCGCGCGCTGGCAGAGCCTGCGCCGGCCGATGTACGACCAAGTGGTGGACGTGCCGCGGCTGCTGGCCTCGTACCGGCTGCAGTCGTTGCCCGATGACCTGCCGCTGCGCGAACTGCACGCGGCGGTGCAGGCGCGGGTGCCGGCGCCGTACACCGATGTGGGCCTGAACCTGTACCGCGACGGCCGCGACAGCGTGGCGATGCACAACGACAAGCTGCATACGTTGGTTGCCCCGCATCCGATCGCGCTGGTGTCGCTGGGCGCGCCGCGGCGCATGAACATCCGCGCCAAGGCCGGCGATCGGCGCACCATCGGCGTGGAACTGGCGCCGGGCAGTCTGCTGGCGATGAGCCACGCCTCGCAGCTCACCCACGAGCACGGCATTCCCAAGACCGCCAGGCCGGTGGCGCCGCGGATGAGCGTGGTATTCCGGGTGCGGCCGCCGTCGGGCTGAACCGTTGCTGCCGCGACGGCGCGTGGATTCCGCAATAATGGGGTCTGCTCCGTCAGGAAGACCGCATGACCGCTCTCACCGAACTCTATGCGCGTGCCGTGGACTATGCGCGCATCGCCCACGCCGGCCAGTTCCGCAAGGGCGGCACGGTGCCGTATTTCAGCCATGTGCTGGGGGTCTCGACGCTGGTGCTGGAGGCCGGCGGCAATGAAGACCAGGCGATCGCGGCGTTGCTGCACGACGTGGTCGAGGACTGCGGCGCCGGCCACGAGGCGGTGATCCGTGCGCAGTTCGGCGATGCGGTGGCGGCGATCGTGATGGGCTGCACCGACGCCAGCGCCGAGCGCAAGGCGGCGCACGAAGACGTGCCGGCCCGGCGCCGCCACTGGCGCACCCGCAAGCAGGCGTATCTGGCGCATCTGCGCGAGGCGCCGGATGCGGTGCTGTTGGTGTCGGCCTGCGACAAGCTTTACAACGCGCGCAGCATCGTCGCGGATCTGGAAGATCCGCGGGTGGGCATCGAGGTGTTCGAACGTTTCACTGCCGGCCGCGAGGGGACGTTGTGGTACTACGCCGCGCTGCACGCGGTGTTCGCCGAACGCGGCGTGGCGGTGCTGCGGCCGTTCGCGGCGGCGGTGGCGCGGATGCATGCGTTGGCGGGTGAGGCGTTTGCTGCGGACGATGCGGGTGGGCTTGCGGTGCCTTTGTTGGCGTAGTCGCCTGGGGCGACAGGTGCCGTCTTCGACGCTGACAGGTGCGGATTTGTGAGGTTGGGTCTGCGGGTCGCTTTCGCGCCGGACCCTCACCCCAACCCCTCTCCCAGTGGGAAAAGGTGCCCCGCAGGGGCGGATGAGGGTGCGGGCGCAGCCTCGTGCGTTTGGATCAGCGAGTCGCTTTCGCGCCGTACCCTCACCCCAACCCCTCTCCCGGTGGGAGAGGGGCTACGGCTGTTCCCTTCTCCCAGTGGGAGAAGGTGCCCCGCAGGGGCGGATGAGGGTACGGACGCAGCCTCGTGCACCCGAACTCCGCGAGTCGCTTCGCGCCCGACCCTCACCCCAACCCCTCTCCCGAGGGAGAGGGGCTTAGGCTGTTCCCTTCTCCCATCGGGAGAAGGTGCCCCGCAGGGCGGATGAGGGTGCGGGTGCAGCCTCGTGCGCTCGAACTCCGCGAGTCGCTTCGCGCCGTACCCTCACCCCAACCCCTCTCCCGAGGGGAGAGGGGCTACGGCTGTTCCCTTCTCCCAGTGGGAGACGGTGCCCCGCAGGGCGGATGAGGGTACGGGCGCAGCCTCGTGCGCTCGAACTCCGCGAGTCGCTTCGCGCCCGACCCTCACCCCAACCCCTCTCCCGAGGGGAGAGGGGCTTAGGCTGTTCCCTTTTTCCCGGTGGGAGAAGGTGCCCCGCAGGGGCGGATGAGGGTGCGGGCGCAGCTTCGTGTGTTTTGATCAGCGAGTCGCTTCGCGCCGGCCCTCACCCCAACCCCTCTCCCGAGGGGAGAGGGGCTTTAAGCGTTCTCGGTTTCTGCCGTGTCGAACGACCCCAGGTAGTCGAGCTTGCCCACGGGCACGCCTTGCTGGCGCAGGATCGCGTGCGCGGTGGCGACATGGAAGAAGAAGTTCGGCAGGGCGAAGGTCAGCAGGTAGTCGCTGCCGGTGAAGTCGGCCTTCAATTTGCCGGCGCTCAGCGAGACCGCGCGGTCCTGTGCAGCATCCAGGGCAGAAGCATCCACGCTGTGCAGGAAGCGCTGCGTCGCGGCGATGCGTTCGCGCAGCTGCGCCAGGGTGGTTTCGTCGTCCGCCATCTTCGGCGGCACGATGTCGCTGAGGCGGCCGATGGTGTTCTTCGCGGTATCCGAGGCGCGCTGGATCTGGCCGGCGAAGGCGAACATGTCCGGGGCCAGGCGTGCGTCGACCAGGCTTTGCGGATCCAGGCCCTTGTCCTGCGCATGGCGCTCGGCGAGATCGACATAGCGGTGCAGCACGTCCAGGCCGCGCAGGAACACCGGGACGGTAAGGCGGTACATCGAGACGGACATGAGCGTTCCCTGAGAAAGAAGTGGGACGGGTGGCATCGGCATTGCCAGCAACCACTGGATGGGGTGTTGCCGGTCGAACACAAGAGCGCCGGCACGATGGCTGCGGTGCGTGGTGCGGACCATACCTGCGTGTACGTGGCGGCGATGCAGGGCGGCTTTGCCGCGACGAAGACGGCCGCATTCACTGAGAACGCGAGGCTGCGCCCGTACCCTCACCCCGGCCCCTCTCCTGGTGGGAGAAGGGGAGGGCCCTCCCAGAATGGGTGATTGCCCGCGGCGCGCACGCATCGCATGCTGTGCGGGTTGTCGCCCGTTACCTACAAGGATGCCGATGAGCCTGGCCGATACCCGTCGCCATCAGATGTTTCCGGTGCTCGAGCCGGCGCAGGTGGAGACCGCGCGCCGTTTCGCCAGCGGCGCGCCGCGCACGTTCGCGCCGGGCGAAGAAGTGTTCGCCGTCGGCGACCATCCGGCGCCGGTGTGGCTGGTGCTGAAGGGCACGATCGCGGTGGTGCGCCGCGACGGGCTGGGCCACGAGAAGCCGGTCACCGAGCACGGCGCCGGGCAGTTCAGCGGCGAGGTCAGCCAGTTGGCCGGCCGCGCCTCGCTGGCCGGCGGACGCGCCGGGGCCGAGGGCTGCGTGGCGGTGCCGTTCGATGCGGCGCATCTGCGCTCGCTGATGATCAGTTCGGCGGATGTCGGCGAGATCGTGATGCGCGCGTTGATCCTGCGCCGGGTCGGGCTGATCGAAGGCGACACCGCCGGCTCGGTGCTGATCGGCGAGCCGGGCGAGGCGCGGCTGACGCGCTTGCAGGGCTTCCTGACCCGCAACGGCTATCCCAACACCTTCCTGGATGCGGCCAACGACGACGAGGGCCGCGCGCTGGTCGAGCGTCTGGGCATTCATCACGACGAACTGCCGCTGATGGTCTGCCCCAGCGGCAAGGTGCTGCGCCGCCCCAGCGATGCCGAGGCCGCGCATTGCCTGGGCATGACGCCGGAGCTGGACCCCGACAAGCGCTACGACGTGGCGATCGTCGGCGCCGGCCCGGCCGGCCTGGCGACCGCGGTGTATGCGGCGTCCGAAGGGCTGTCGGTGCTGGTGCTGGATCAGCGCGCGATCGGCGGCCAGGCCGGCGCGTCGGCGCGGATCGAGAACTATCTGGGCTTTCCCACCGGCATCTCCGGGCAGGCGCTGGCCGGGCGCGCGTACAACCAGGCGCTGAAGTTCGGCGCCGAGCTGGCGTTGCCGCTGGAAGTGGCGCAATTGCATTGCGATGCGGCCACCGCCGAGGACTGCAGCGCGGCGCCGCTGCAGCTGCAGATGCGCGATGGCCTGCGCGTGCAGGCGCGCACGGTGGTGATCGCGTCGGGCGCGCGCTATCGGCGTCCGGACATCGCCAACCTGGCCGCGTTCGAGGGCAACGGCGTGTCGTACTGGGCCTCGCCGGTGGAGGCGCGGCTGTGCGAGGGCGAGGAAGTGGCCTTGGTCGGCGGCGGCAATTCCGCGGGGCAGGCGGTGGTGTTCCTGGCGCCGAAGGTGAAGCGGCTGCACCTGATCGTGCGCGGCGCCGGGCTGGAGGCGTCGATGTCGCGCTATCTGATCGAGCGCATCGCCGCGTTGCCGAACGTGGAGCTGCATACCGGCACCGAAGTGGTATCGCTGCAGGGCGACGATGCGCAGCGCCTGGCGAGCGCGGAATTTCGCGATCGTGCCAGTGGGGCGACGCATCGCTGCAACCTGCATCACCTGTTCCTGTTCGTCGGCGCCGATCCCAACAGCGCCTGGGTGGACGGTTGCGTGCAGCTGGACCATGCCGGCTTCGTCGTCACCGGTGCCGAGCCTGCACTTGGGCAGGTGCCGGCGCTGCCGTTGGAGACCGACCGGCCGGGCGTGTTCGCGATCGGCGACGTGCGCGCCGGTTCGGTCAAGCGCGTGGCGGCGGCGGTCGGCGAGGGCGCGGCGGTGGTCGCGCAGATCCATCAGTTCCTGGCGCGGCGCAGTGCCGCGCCGGCCATTGTCGAGAGGGCCAGCCCATGACCGCCAAGTGTTCCCATCTGTCCACCATCGCCGAGGTCACGCCCAGCGCGCGCGGCTGCGAGGAGTGCCTGAAGATCGGCAGCCCCTGGGTGCACTTGCGGCTGTGCCGCAGCTGCGGCCATGTCGGGTGTTGCGACGATTCGCCCAATCGCCATGCCACCAAGCATTTTCACAAGACCGCGCACCCGATCATCGAGGGCTACGACCCGCCGGAAGGCTGGGGCTGGTGCTATGTGGACGAGACCGAAGTGGAGCTGCCGGATCAGACGCCGCAGCTGGGGCCGATTCCGCGTTATGTGTAGCGGCAGGAGCGTGGCTGCTGACCGCGTCGGGGACTGAAGTCCTTCCCACAGCGCATCCAGCCGGCTTGCCGCAATTTTTTCTGTAGAAGGGGCTTCAGCCCCGACCGGGATGTATCGACAATCCAGACTGCCTGTCGCGGCTGAAGCCGCTCCTACAGTGCATCCGGCCGGTTCGTCGCAAGCTCCATGTGGGAGCGACTTCAGTCGCGACGAGCGAAGCGGTGAGGGTGCTGATTGTGGACCGCGTCGGGACTGAAGTCCCTCCCACAGTGCACCTAGCCGGCTTGTCGCAAGTTTTCCTGTAGGAGCGGCTTCAGCCGCGACCAGCGAAGTGGCGGGCCTAATCGCTTCAAAGAGCGGTGGGCCGAAGCGCTCCTGCAAGAGTGCAGGGCCATTGGCAGATGTGCATGGTGGAACGTGACGCCGTACCCATTGCGCCAGCCTACACGGCCACCTCCACCCGACCCGCTAAGCTGGCGCAAGGTCTCGCCAATTTTGCAGCCATGCCCAAGCCGCCCGTTTCTTCCGCCTCCGGTTTCGTCCGCGTCCGCGGCGCCCGCGAACACAATCTCAAGGATGTGGATGTGGCGCTGCCGCGCGATGCGCTGGTGGTGTTCACCGGCGTGTCCGGCTCCGGCAAGTCCTCGTTGGCCTTCGGCACATTGTTTGCCGAGGCGCAGCGGCGCTACCTGGATTCGATCTCGCCCTATGCGCGGCGCCTGATCGATCAGGCCGGCGTGCCGGATGTGGATGCCATCGAAGGCCTGCCGCCTGCCGTGGCGCTGCAGCAGCATCGCGGCGCGCCGAGCACGCGCTCCTCGGTCGGCAGCGTCACCACCATCTCCAATTCGCTGCGCATGCTGTATTCGCGCGCCGGCGACTATCCGCCGGGCCAGGACATCATCTATGCCGACGGCTTCTCGCCGAACACGCCGGCCGGCGCCTGCCCCACCTGCCACGGCCTGGGCCGCATCTACGACGCCACCGAGGCATCGATGGTGCCGGACCGTTCGCTGAGCATCCGCGAGCGCGCAGTGGCCGCGTGGCCGCCGGCCTGGCACGGGCAGAACCTGCGCGACATCCTCACCACGCTCGGCCACGACGTCGATGTGCCGTGGGCGAAGCTGCCGAAGAAGACCCGCGACTGGATCCTGTACACCGACGAGCAGCCGACCGTACCGGTGTATCCCGGCTTCACCCTGGCCGAAACCCAGCGCGCGCTGCGGCGCAAGCAGGAGCCAGCCTACATGGGCACCTTCAGCAGCGCGCGCCGCTACGTGCTGCACACCTTCGCCAGCACGCAGAGCCCGCTGATCAAGAAGCGCGTGTCGCAGTATTTGCTGAGCACGCCATGCCCGACCTGCGACGGCAAGCGCCTGCGGCGCGAGGCGCTGTCGGTGACTTTCGCCGGACTCGACATCGGTGCGCTGTCGCAGCGTCCGCTCACGCAGGTGGCCGAACTGCTGCGCCCGGCTGCGGACGGCCGCATGCGCGATGCCAAGCGTCATCCCGAACAGGCCATCGCCGCGCAGCGCATCGCCCAGGACCTGTTGGCGCGCATCCAGATCCTGCAGGAGCTGGGCCTGGGCTATCTCACCCTGGAACGCAGCACGCCGACGCTGTCGCCGGGCGAACTGCAGCGGCTGCGCCTGGCTACGCAGATCCGCTCGCAGCTGTTCGGTGTGGTCTACGTGATGGACGAGCCGTCCGCCGGCCTGCATCCGGCCGATGCGCAGGCGCTGCTGGCGGCGCTGGATCAGCTCAAGGCGGCGGGCAATTCGTTGTTCGTGGTCGAGCACGAGATCGACGTGATCCGCCACGCCGACTGGATCGTCGATGTCGGTCCCGGCGCGGGCGAGCAGGGCGGGCGGGTGTTGTACAGCGGGCCGCCGGCGGGGCTGGCGCAGGTCGCCGATTCGTCCACGCGCCGTTATCTGTTCGCCGAGCAGGCGCCGATCGCGCACGCACCGCGCGCGCCGAGCGCGTGGCTGCAGCTGCGCGGCATCACCCGCAACAACGTCGCTGCACTGGACGTGGACATCCCGCTGGGCGTGTTCACCACGGTCACCGGCGTGTCCGGCTCCGGCAAGTCGTCGCTGGTCAGCCAGGCATTGGTGGAATTGCTCGGCGCGCATCTTGGTCAGGAGCGCGTCGATCCGGAAGAAGGCGTGGATCCGCTGGAGCGCGGTGCGCAGGTGGCGACCGACGGGCGCATCGCCGATGGCCTGCAGCACGTGCGGCGGCTGGTGCAGGTGGACCAGAAACCGATCGGCCGCACGCCGCGCTCGAACCTGGCCACCTATACCGGGTTGTTCGACCATGTGCGCAAGCGCTTCGCCGCCACGCCCGCGGCGCGCAAGCGCAAGTACGACGCCGGCCGTTTTTCGTTCAACGTCGCCAAGGGCCGCTGCGAAACCTGCGAAGGCGAGGGTGCGGTGTGCGTGGAACTGCTGTTCATGCCCAGCGTATACGCGCCGTGCCCCACCTGCCACGGTGCGCGCTACAACGCCAAGACGCTGGAGATCGAATTGCGCGGACACAACATCGCGCAGGTGTTGCGCATGACCGTGGCGCAGGCGGCGGACTTCTTTGCCGACGATGCGGCGATCGCGCGGCCGCTGCAGGTGTTGGGCGAGGTGGGGCTTGGGTATCTGCGGCTGGGCCAGCCGGCCACCGAGCTGTCCGGCGGCGAGGCGCAGCGCATCAAGCTGGCCACCGAGCTGCAACGCGCGCAGCGCCGGGATACCGTCTACGTGCTCGACGAGCCCACCACCGGCCTGCACCCGGCCGACGTGGACACGCTGCTGCGCCAACTGCACGGACTGGTGGAAGCGGGCAATACGGTGGTGGCGGTCGAGCACGACATGCGCGTGGCCGCGGCCAGCGACTGGATCATCGATATGGGGCCGGGGGCCGGCGATGAAGGCGGCAAGGTGGTCGTTGCCGGCGTGCCGCAGGCGGTAGCGCGGCATGCCGGTAGCCGGACTGCGCCATTTCTGGCCGAGGCGATGCAAGGCTAGCGCGCCTTCTCTGTCATTTGTTGCGGGCGGTGAACCTTGTGGGAGCGACTTCAGTCGCGACGGGCTCTCCCGGTAAGGCCCGTCGCGACTGAAGTCGCTCCCACAGTGGCTGGACAGCAAGCCGACAGCTGCACTGCGCCATTTCCATCGCAGCTGCTGCAGGGTTTGCACCTTGCATCCTGCAGGAGCGGCTTCAGCCGCGACGGTTTGCTGATGGTGCCTGTCGCGGCTGAAGCCGCTCCTACAAAATGATGTGAATGTTGCGGATGGCTCCCGCAGGCGCGTCGCATCGCCTGTGCAATGGCTGCAGAGAAGCACAGTCAACAGTGGTCGGACAGCAAGTCGACAGCTGCGCTGCGCCATTTCCATCGCGGCCGCTGCAGGACTGGCACTTTGCACCTGTAGGAGCGGCTTCAGCCGCGACGGTTTGCTGATGCTGTCTGTCGCGGCTGAAGCCGCTCCTACAGGGTTCGCTGTTGCGAAGCGCTTCCGGTCCTTAGTCCACCAATTCGAAGCTGGCGGACACGCCGGCAGCTTCTGCCGATGGCGCTACCCACACGTCGAACAGTCCCGGCTCCACCGTCGGCTTCAGCGCCTGCCCGACGAACAGCAGGTCCTCGCGGCGCAGCAGGAATTCCACGCCGACGCTGGCGCCGGCGGCCACTGCGACCTTGCGGAAATCCTTCAATTCGCGCACCGGGCGGGTGACGCTGGCGCTGCGGTCGCGGACGTACAGTTGCACCACTTCTTCCGCATCGCGCGCACCGCGGTTATGGATGCGCGCGCTGATCCGCAGCGTGCCGCCGGCGGCGAGCCGCGCATCGCTCAGCGCCAGTTCGCCGTATTCGATGCGGCCATAGGTAAGCCCGTGGCCGAACGGGAACAATGCGGCGTTGGGCACGGTGCGGTAGTGGGTCTTGAACGGCTGCAGTGCATCCGGGCGCGGGTCGGGGCGGCCACTGGGCTTGTGCGCGTAGCTGTACGGCACTTGCCCGGCTGCGTACGGGAAGCTCACCGGCAGCCGCCCGGACGGTCCGTATGTGCCGAACAGGATGTCGGCCAGCGCCGCGCCGGAGGCCGAGCCCAGGAACCAGCTGACCAGGATGGCCGGCGCTTCCAACACCGCGCCGTCCAGCACCAGCGCGCGGCCGTTGCTGAGCACCACCACCACCGGCGTGCCGGTCGCCGCCACCGCGGCCAACAGCGATTGCTGCGCCGGGGGAATGACGATCTCGGTGCGCGACTGCGCTTCGCCGGAATAGCGCAGCGGCTCGCCGATCGCCAGCACCGCCACGTCGGCGCTGGCCGCGGCGGCGACCGCGGCCTGCACGCCGCCGGGCAGGCTGTGTTCGAATGCGCAGCCTTCCACCACCTGCAGCGCGTTGCGGTCGGCCAGTTGCGCGCGCAGCGCGGTGGCCAGATCGTTGCCGCTGTCGTCGCCGCCGAACAGCGTCCACGGTCCGGCGCTGTCCACCCAGTTGGCGGCCATCGGCCCGATCAGCGCGATGCGCTGGCCGCGGCGCTTGAGCGGCAGCAGCTCGCCGTCGTTCTTCAGCAGCACCACCGACTTGCGCGCCGCCTCGCGCGCCAGCGCCAGCGTCTCCGGGCGCCGCTGCCGCGCCTGCGCGCGCTCGGGCACGATGCGCAGGAACGGATCGTCGAACAGGCCGAGTGCGGCCTTGAACGTCAGCACGCGGCGCACCGCGGCATCGAGTTGCGCCATCGTCACTGCGCCATCGGCGACGAGGCCGGGCAGGTGCTGCAGGTACAGGCCGCTCTGCATGCTGATGTCCACGCCGGCCAGGAACGCCAGCCGCGCCGCATCGCGCGCATCGTTGGCGAAGCCGTGCGCGATCAGTTCCTGGTCGCCGGTGTAGTCGGACACCACCAGTCCGCGGTAGTCCCATTCGCCACGCAACACCTCGCTCAATAGCCAGGTGTTGGCGGTGGCCGGAATGCCGGCGATCTCGTTGAACGCGGCCATCGTGGTCACCGCGCCGGCGTCGAACGCGGCCTGGAACGGCGGGAAATACACCTCGCGCAGGGTGCGCTCGGAGATGTCGACGGTGTTGTAGTCCAGCCCGGCCTCGGCCGCGCCGTAGGCGGCGAAATGCTTGGGGCAGGCGGCCAGCGCGTCGGCGTGGCCGAGGCCCTCGCCTTGGAAGCCGCGCACCCGCGCCTGCGCGAAGCGGCGGCCGAGCAGCACGTCTTCGCCGCTGCCTTCCACGCCGCGGCCCCAGCGTGCGTCGCGGGCGATGTCGACCATCGGCGCGAAGGTCCAGTCGATGCCGACCGCGCTGGCTTCCAGCGCCGCCGCGCGTGCGGTGCGCTGCGCCAGTTCCGGCTCGAAGCTGGCGGCCTCGGCCAGCGGTACCGGGAACACGGTGGTGAAGCCGTGGATCACATCGGCGGCGAACAGCAGCGGGATCTGCAGCCGGCTCTGCAGCGCGGCCTGCTGCAGCTGCTGGTGCCAGCGCACGTTGGAGCCGTTGAAGATGCCGGTCAGGCGTCCGGCGCGCGCCGCGGCCAGCTGGCCTTCGGCAGTAGGCCGCACGTTGACCGGGTTGGCCGCGGCGGCGGCATCGGTCTGCTGCGCCGAGCCGGACAGGGTCAGCTGCCCGGCCTTTTCTTCCACGGTCATGCGCGCGATCAGCGCATCGATGAAGGCCGGGGTCTTCGCCGGCGCCGCGCCGTGCTGCAAGGCGAAGCCCATCGGCATCTGCGACAACAGCGCGAACGAACCGGCGCCGAGCAATAGCCCGCGCCGCGTGGTGCGACATGTCATGCGTGAGTCCCCCATCGGCCCAGGCGCAACGCTAACGGATCGACCAGGAAAAGCTGTGATGCAGTGCACGATGTGCAGCGGCATCCGCCGGCCCTCTAGTTGCTGCGCGATTGGCTCGTCAGCGCCGGGACGACCTGTGGCTCGCTGCACCAGGACGCGCTGCCGTGGCCGCCATTTGCGCTGGGCGCGCGGCAGTCGGCGTCGGGCAAGCTCAGACTTGGTACCACTCCAACGCATCAAGAAATTGCGAGGCCTGCGCCGCGCTGCCCAGATACGACGCCAGCGCCGCGGCGACCGCCGCTCGCGCCGCCGGCAGCAATTCGTCGGTGTCGTCGAATGCGGCGTCGCCCAGTTCCGCCATGACGTTGGCGATGGTCGCCAGGCCACCGAATGCACTCTCCAGGCTGGCGGCCAGTGGCCTCGGTTCCCACGTGCCGGCACCGTGAAACGCGAACAAGACCTCGCCGCTGGCGACGTCGAGAATGACAGGATCCGCGCCCTGGTCCGCAACCACCAGCCACTGCTCGCTCCAGTCCGCAAGGCGTTCGCCGCTGATGGCGTTCCACCGGTATCCGGCTTGCCGCTGCCACAGCTTGTGCAGCGGCGGAATGTCGACCGGGTTGCCGCCGATGTCGAGCGACACGCCGGTCGGGCCCACTTGCGCGTGGCGGGTCTCGCCCCACGGCCCTACCTGTGCATAGAAATCGGCGAGCCCCACCGGCAGCGGCATCGGTCCCTGCCAGTCGGATGCCGGTTGCGGGCGCAGTTCGCCCCAGGGGGAGAGCAGGTGGCGAAGTGCAGCGTAGGACATCGGATTCTGCGGCGGTCGGGATGGCCGACAGTATGCCCGCGCACCGGGTGCCAGGCGCGGCCCGTGCTCGTGCATCGCCGTAGTGCCGCGCCTGCATGTCTCCGCGCAGCACGGTGTACGTTGCCGCTATCGGCGGTGCCTCAGAGGTCGAGGCCGATGGCGCGCGCGGCGCTCGCCTCGGGCAGGTAGACCTGTTCGTGCGGCATGCACAGCGCCGCCTCGCCGTGGCGCAAATTGGCGGCCTGTGCGTGCACGAAGTCGGTGATGTCGGTGATGGCCATGGCCTGCTGCGCGCCGTAGCGGCCCAGCGCCTCGCCGCGCAGGCCCAATTGCAACGCGCGGCGTTCCAGGGCGGTGCCGTCGGGCGCATGATCGGGATCCCATTGCAGGCGCACGTCGGAATGGCGTATCGCGGCCTGCCACTCGGCGTGGCTGGAAAAGCGCGACGGGTCGAATGTCGAAGGAACCGCGGCACGCAACAACGCGTCGAAGAACGCACGCGGCAGCCGCACCGCCAGGATCCGTTCCTGTCCTTCCTTTTGCGCCCAGCCCGAGCGGTACATCATCCACAGGAAATTCGGCTTGATCCAGCTCATCCGCTCGTAGCTGAATTCCCCGCCGAAGCGCTGCTGCGCAACCGCGAACTGCGCGATCGATGGGCGGTAGGCCTGGTAGACGACGATCGACTCGGCATCGAAATGCGCCAGGATGTGGCGGCCCTGCCGCGGCCAGGTGGCTTGCAATGCCAGGTAGGGTGTTTGTTCCATCACGGCGCAAGTGTACGCAGATGCGCTGTCGGCGGCGATTGCACTGGTCGCGGTCGCGCGAATTCGCGCCGCGTTCGCGTGCCGCCGCGCAGTGGCTCACGGGGCGGCCGGGCATGGTGGCGCGCGCTACGACGGCTGTTTGCGGCGACGCGCTTGTCGCGCGCAAACCGACGCTCTTCGCGGCGATGGCGCTGCGCCAGCGCGACCGGTGCCTGGCCGACGCCGCGCCATCAACTCGAGTTCAGTGCGAACTCGATCTGGCTCCAGCGAATTCCTGTGTCATCGCTGCGCCGCTGCTTCAAGGCCCGATGGATTTCATTTCGCAAGCCATCGCCCAGTGGCGTAAATCGCCTCGTCTCGTCGCGGACCCATCGATTCAGCTCCAGCGCCAGGGCGTCGGCCGTTGCCTCGTCGGCCTGGTAATGCCATAGCAGCAACAGCGCCAGCGCGTTCCATTTGTCCAGCTTGAGCGTCGCGCGTATCAGCGTATGTTTGATCGGGGAGGCGGTGACCTGCGAATAGGCGTTGTGCAGCATTTCCCTGTTTAAACCGACGTCGCGTTGGGCAATGGCCACGGCTTGTCGGACGACCTTGGGCGAACTGTCCATCAATGCCGAACTGACCAGCGACCGCAGATCCTCGGGCTTGGCCCTGGCCAAACCGTTGAGCGCCGATATCCGCAGCACAGCCCTGCGTGCCTGCATCCAGCTCCGCAGTCGATTTGCGTCCTCTGCCGTCGCCAGGTCGGCGAGCGCAATCACTGCGACCTCGGCGTTGAACGGCTGTTGGCTGTCGATCGCCATACGGTAGCGAAGAAGCGGCGCTTCGCCATAGCGTGTCCTGGAGAGATGGATCGCGGCGTTGCGAAGCGAATGCGTTGCCGAGAATAGCGCCGCTTCTACCGCGGCATGGGCATCTGCGGCGTCATGTTCGACATGCAGCCGTAGCGCCTGGGCGCGGATGGACGCAAGCGGATGCTGCGATGCGCGCTTGATGGCGGCCAGCACCTTGTCGGCGGATGGCAAATGAGCCGCCATGGACAGACCCCATGCGGCGACCGACGGTGCCAGGTCGCCTACGGCTTGCAAGCTGGCCGCTTCGGTCGTGGCAGGTACCATGCCAACGAGCAACTGGTAGGCAAACAAGCGTGCGCGTGGACTGCCGCTAACGGTAGCCGTCCAGCAGTGATCCACGTTGGATGGCCGCTGCATGAGCGGGACGATCAGCGTGTTCCATGCTTGTTCGGAAAAGCGTTCGCGTTCGCGCAGAACCAACAACAGATCGATGAAATCGAACAGGCTTGCGCTGTTTTCCGCGATGAGGGATCGCAGTAGCGCGATGGCCTGGGCCTGGACCTGCGGAACCCAGTCGTCGCAACGCAGCAGTGCCGCTGCGACTGCCAGGCGGCCAGGCCTGGCCCCGAACTCGCGCAACGCCTGTTCGCGGCGGAATCCATTGCGGTCGCACGCCGCCATGAACAAGGCCGTGTCGCTTGCGGCCGAGATGCTATCGGGCTCGCCGTTATGAGCGTCGTGCCACCAGCAATGACGCAACTGTTGATCCAGGACGGGGAAATATCCGCTTGCCAATCCAGACAGGGCTTTTATGCAGGCGTCTTCCGTGATTGCGCGGTTGAGCGTCCTCGAAAGCGCCAGGCATAGCGTGTAGCGGGAATAGCGGTGCGTCATTGTGGTCGCGGGTCATTGCGCGCTTTGCCTGGTCGCGGCCAGCTTAACGTCTGCAGCGATGCAGGGGCCAATGGAACGCATCTCGGGAGGGAATAGCCATTGGAGCGCGCCGGATTTTCCGAACCCCGGCTACAGCGCCGAGCGCGCCATGTCGATCACGAAGCGGTAGTGCACGTCGCCTTTCTGCAGCCGCGCGAAGGCCTGGTTGATCTGCTCCATTGCGATCACCTCCACGTCGGCGACGATGCCATGCTGCTGGCAGAACGCCAGCATCGCGTGGGTGTCGGCGGTGCCGCCGGCGCCGGAACTGGCGATGCGGCGCCGGCCCATCGCCAGCAGCACCGGGGTGAAGTCCAGCGTGTCCGGCAGGCCCAGCGAGCACAGCGTGCCGTCGAGTTTGAGCGCCTGCAGCATCGGGTCCAGCGGGTAGGTCGAGGACACCGTGTCGAGAATGAAGTCGAAGCGGTATGCCTGCGCCCGCATCTGCTCGGCATCGGTGGACAGCACCACCTCGTGCGCGCCCAGGCGCTGCGCCTCGGCGGCCTTCTTCGGCGAGGTGGTGAAGGCCACCACGTGCGCACCGAGCGCGCGGGCGAACTTCACCGCCAGGTGGCCCAGGCCGCCGATGCCGACGATGCCCACTGTCGTGCCCGGGCCGACCTTCCAATGCCGCAGCGGCGAGTAGGTGGTGACACCGGCGCACAGCAGCGGCGCCGCCGCGGCCGGGTCCAGGCCGTCGGGCAGCGGATAGACGAAGTGCGCGTCGGCCACGTAGTACTCGGCATAGCCGCCGCGGGTGCGGCTGCCGTCGACGCGGTCGATGCCATCGAACGTGGTGGTCGGAAATTCGCGGCAGTACACCTCCATCTGCGCGCGGCACGGCTCGCACACGCGGCAGGAATCGACGATGGTGCCGATCATCACCCGCTGGCCGATCGCGAACCCGGACACCGCCGCGCCCACTTCCACCACTTCGCCGACGATTTCGTGGCCAGGCACCAGCGGAAAGTCGTTGCCCCAGTGGTTCACCGAGTGGATGTCGGAGTGGCAGACGCCGGCGTACAGCACCTTCACCGCCACGTCGCCTTCGCGCACGGCGCGGCGCTCGAACTGCCACGGCACCATCGCGCCGCCTTTTTCCAGGGCCGCGTAGGCGCGGGTCGGGCGGGGCTGGGCCGGCGGGGCGATGGCGTTCATGGAGGCTCCGTTGCTTTACAATTTGGTTGGAAATGTAATGTCGACAACTTTACAAATTATGTCAAGTGTAAAATCAGCAGGGCCCGTGGCAGTTTCGTCGAGCAAGGAGACGCGCATCATGGATGCCGCGTTCCAGCTGTTCCTGCGACACGGTTACCGCAAGGTCGGCATCGGCGACATCGCCGCGGCGGCGCAGATGTCGCGTCCGTCGCTGTACGCGTCGTTTCCGAACAAGGAGGCGATCTTTGCGGCGATGGTGCTGCGCCAGCGCGACCGGTGTCTGGCCGAATCCGGTGCGCGGCTGCGTCCGGGGCAGGACCTGGCGACGCGGCTGGGGCACCTGTTCGACATCTGGGTGCTGGAGCCGACGGCGTCGGTGATCGGGTCGGAGAACGGCATCGAGTTGCTGGCCCGCTGCGGCGAATGGGCGCCGCAGGCGCTGGCCGAGGTGTATGCGCAGTTGGAGGCGCAGCTGCGGGCGACCTTGCAGCCGGAAGTGCAGGCGCAGGCGCCGATGTCGGCGGCGGACCTGGCCTACATCCTGCGCCTGGCCACCACCAGCCTGAAGGCCTCGGCCGACAACGAGGCCGACCTGCGGCGCCTGATCGGCGGGCTGATCGCGATGACGTTGGCGACGGTGCGTGCAGGTGAGGAGGCGGGTAAGCCGGTGGTTGCGACGGTGTCAGCGGCGGCGAAGCGGAAGCGTGGCAGCGGCTGAGTCGGTGCGCGTTGGATCGTCGCGATCTGCGCTGTGGATTTGTCTTCAGGCGAGGGCGTCGGCGCCGACTCCGTTCGACGCCGTGACGTGCGCTGCTTCGTTGGTCGCGGCTGAAGCCGCTCCTGCAGGGGAGCGCGCGGTGGGCTGGCGGGATGCGAGGTGGCGGGGCTTTCAGCCCCGACTGCAGGATGGTGGAGATCGCGTCGCTGCTTCGCTGAATCGCTCAGCCCCGGTGCGGTCGCCGGATCGCGCGATGCGACGCGGGCTGGCTACGCTGGCGGTCCGTTTTTCTCCGGAGTTCCACGCATGAGCCGACGTTCCGGCAGCGCCGATCTGCCCCTGCACGGCGGCCGCGTGCCGCACTGGCTGGGCGAGCGCATGACCCGGCTCGGCGCGGTGATGTGCCAGGCCATCGTGCACAGCTATGGCCGCGACGAATTGCTGCGGCGCCTGGCGCATCCGTTCTGGTTCCAGTCGCTGGGCGCGGTGATGGGCATGGACTGGCATTCCTCGGGCATCACCACCAGCGTGCTGGGCGCGCTGAAGCGCGGGCTGACGCCGCTGTCCGCCGAATTGGGCATCCATGTCTGCGGCGGGCGCGGGCGGTATTCGCGCGCCACGCCCGACGAATTGTGCGCGGTGGGCGAGCGCACCGGGCTGGACGGTGCGGGCCTTGCGCGCGCCAGCCGGCTGGTGGCGAAGGTTGACAGTGCCGCGGTGCAGGACGGGTTCGATCTGTATCTGCACGGCTTCATCGTCAGCGACGACGGGCAGTGGGTGGTGGTGCAGCAGGGCATGAACGGAGCCAGCAAGCAGGCACGGCGCTATCACTGGCTGTCCGAAGGGTTGAGCAGCTTCGTCGATGCACCGCACGCGGCGATCGACGGGCCGGGGCAGGGCCGCATCGTCAATCTCGCCGACCATCGCGCCGCCGCCTCGCGGACGGCGCAGGTGGAATTGCTGCAGGCGCTGGGGCCGGATCGGATCGCGCAGGAATACGGCGCGTTGCAAGCGTCCTTGGCGAACGCGCCGGCGTCCGCACCGCGCCTCGACGCCGGCGCAACGACGGCGCACGGCGCGTCGGCTGCCGGGCATGCGGCGCGTGACGCGCGCAATCGGGCAGCCGATGCGCTGTTCGCGCCGAGTGGCGATCTGTTCGCTGCCATGCCCGAGGCGATGCCGGTGCGCATGCCGGCCGATCTCCCGCACCTGTCGCTGCCCGACCACCACGACGTACGCAGCAGCGACATCGTGACCCGGCGCCTGCACGGCAACCTGGCCGCGGCGGCCGAATGCGGGCCGCAGGATTTCACCGAACTGCTGCAGGTGCCGGGCGTCGGCGCGCGCACCGTGCGCGCCCTGGCGTTGGTGGCCGAGGTGCTGCACGGCGCGCCGTGCCGGTTCACCGATCCGGCACGATTCTCGATGGCGCATGGCGGCAAGGATGGGCATCCATTCCCGGTACCGACGCGCGTCTACGACCACACCATCGGTGTGCTCAAGACCGCCGTGACGCAGGCCAAGCTGGGCCGCGAGGAAAAGCTGGAGGCGATCCGTCGGTTGGATGCGCAAGCGCGCCTGCTCGAGCCGCACGCGCGCGGGCCATCGGTGGAGGCGCTGATCGCCGAGGAGCGTCGTGCGTCGCATCGCTACGGCGGGCGCAGCGTGTTCGGCTGGGAGCCGGCGCCAGCGCCAGCGGACGCGGCGAGCGCCGCCGACGACGCGCCACCCCGACGCGTGCGTCGCCAATAGGTCGCTGCACGAGCGGGGTGCGCGCGGCGGTGGCGGCGCAACGAACTCCAATCATCGCGCGCGCAGCGCACACACATCGGCTTCGCACGGCTTATGCCGGTTCTTTACTTTGGGCTTGCTACACCTGCGGCGATGGCCAGTTCCGGCCAGTTGCAGGAGAACGACATGCCGACGCAATCCACCACCGCCCGCGCCAAGCGCGCCAAGCGCGAAGGCAAGGCCGGCAGTACCCAGGCCGGCGAATTCGTCCGCGAGGAGATCGACCGGGTGCGCGAGGGCAAGACCGAGGTGAAATCGACCAAGCAGGCGATCGCCATCGGCCTGTCGAAGGCGCGCCGCGCCGGGGTCAAGACCGGTGCGTCCAAGACCGCCTCCAAGTCCACCAAGAAGAAGGTCGCGCAGGAAGAAGCAAAGGGCGGCAAGGCCGGCTCGCCGTCGCCGACCCGTTCGCGCGGCGCCAAGAAGGCGTTGAAGACCGCCAGCAAAGGCAAGACCGCCAAGCAGACGGTGGGCAAGAAGGCCTTGTCCACGCAGACCAAGAAGGCGGCCAAAAAGCGCACCGCCAGCAGCCGTTCGGCGGCGGCGAAGAAGGCCGCACAGACCAAGGGCGCCAGCGTGCGCAAGAGCGCGGCGAAGAAGGCGGCGCGGACGCGGGCGAAGACGACCGGGTCCGGTACCTCGGCTGCGAAAAAGAGTACGGCGAAAAAGACGACCGCCAGGAAGACGGCTGCGAAGAAGAGTGCGCCGCGCAAGCGTGCCGCGAAGAAGGCCGCTGCGCGATAGGGCGCAAGCGCCTTGCGGAAACTTGTTCAATCCTTTGGAGGAGCGGCTTCAGCCGCGACAGAAACTACGGATAGAACCTGTCGCGGCTGAAGCCGCTCCTACAGGGGCGGGTGTTGGCTACCGCTACAGTTCGGTGTATTTGGTGATGCGGCCCTTGGCGCGGTCCACCGGGTACTTGGCGGCATTGACCTGCATCTTCTGCCGCGCGGCCTCGATCGGGTCGATGCCCAGCTTGTCGCACAGCTGCAGCAGGTACAGCAGCACGTCGGCGACTTCGCTGCCGACCTGTGCCTTCTTGTCGTCCGACAAGTGTCGGCTCTGCTCGTCGGTGAGCCATTGGAAATGCTCGAGCAGTTCCGACGCCTCGACCGACAGCGCCGCGGCCAGGTTGCGCGGGGTGTGGAACTGGCCCCAATCGCGTGCGTCGGCGAACGCGCGCTGGGCGGCTTGCAGGTCGTGGAGGCTGTCGGGCATGGGCAGGGTTCGCGGGCGGGAAGCCGCATGGTAATGCACCACCGGATCCGCGTGGCGGCATGCGGCAATGGTGTCCTCAGGTGCGGCTTTCCTTGCGCCAACGGGCGATGGCGTCGGAAACCGCTTGGCCGTGATCGCGCGACATGTCGCGCGGGTGCTGCGGCGAGGCGGTGTCGCGGATGCGTGCGGCCAGGGCGTCGCAGGCGGCGTGCCCGCCCTGCTGCACCTGTGTGCATTCCTCGGCGTCGAGACGGATCAACAGCGAGTAGCCGAACGCGGACGCGTTGCAGTTCACGTCCAGAAAGCGGTCTGTGCCGGATTGCAGCAGGAACCAGGCGTGTGGGGCGTGGTCCAGCACGTCGAAGTGCGTGGCACTCATGACGCGGCTACTCGGCGGCGCGCCTCGCGCTCGTTGTGGACGCGACGACGCGGGGTGGGCGGGAGCACTGGGCCGTGGCGGCGGATTGGACGATGTGGGGCGTGCGTCGGCATGTTCCTAGCCTATCCCAATCGGATTGGCGGCCTCGGCGCGTCCTCGATCGGGACTGATGTTCTCTGTGTGGTGGCCTTGCCATGCAGGGCACCTCAAACTTTGCGAGACGCTTCGCGCCGTACCCTCACCCCAACCCCTCTCCCCGGTGGGAGAGGGGCTAGTCGGCTGTTCCTTCTCCCATCGGGACCATGGCCCCCCTTTCGGGGGAAGGTGCCCCGAAGGGGCGGATGAGGGTCCGGGCGCAGCCTCGTGCACTCAAACTCCGCGAGTCGCTTTCGCGCCGGACCCTCACCCCAACCCCTCTCCCGAGGGGAGAGGGGCTCGCGGCTGCTCCTTCTCCAATCGGGACCATGGCCCCCCTTTCGGGGAAGGTGCCCCGCAGGGGCAGATGAGGGTACGGGCGCAGCCTCGTGCACTCACCGTCGCGGCGCCCGGATCTCGCCCGTCAGTGCGCCTTGCAGCCGAACAGCGACAGGTCGATGGCGTCGGCCATGCGCGCGTAGCCTGCATCGTTGGGATGCAGGTGGTCGCGGGTGATGGCGGCCGGCAGCGATTCGGGGTTGTCGGGCATGCGCAGGATCGCGTCGAAGTCGATCACCGCGTCGAACGTCTTGCCGTCGCGGATGAAGGCGTTCAAGGCCTGGCGCGTGGCGGCGGAAACGGGTTCGTAGCGTTCCGATGCGCCGAACGGGGTCAGCGTCGCGCCGATCGTGGCGATGCCGTGCTGGCGCAGGCGCTCGACCACCTGCCGATAGCCCAGTTGCATGTCCGCCGCCGTGCGCCCTGGCGCGAACGCTGGCGGCCCGCTATGGCGGATGTCGTTGATGCCTTCGAACAGCAGCACCTGGTCGACGCCGGGCAGCGCCAGCACGTCGCGGTCCAGGCGCGCGAGCGCGCTGGGGCTGCGGCCGGCGTCGAGCAGCTTGTTGCCGCTGATGCCGGCGTTGAGCACCACCACCTGGCCGGGGCAGGCCTGCTCCAGGCGCTTGCCCAGCAGCGCCGGCCAGTCGCCGTTGCTGCCGCGTGCGGCGGTGGCGCCTTCGGTGATCGAATCGCCCAGCGCCACCACCACCCGCGGCGAGGCGGTGGTCTGCGCATACACCGCCGACACCACGTTCTGCCGGTAGCTCAGCGCGGTGGCATCGCTCACCTCGACTTCGCCCTCGGCCACGCGCGTCGTCGTGCGACGCACCGCGGGCCGCGTGGCCTCGGGGAAATACAGCGTCAGCGCGACCTCGGCCAGTGCCGGCGCGCGCAGTGCCACCGGGTCGCTGAGCAACACGCCGCCGGGCGGCAGCACGATCTCGCGGCGGCCATCGAACAGCACCGCTTGCGCCGCCTGTGCGCTGCCGACCAGGCGCACCGACGCCGCGCCGATCTTCAGCGGCGCGGTGCCCAGTTCGTTGCTGATGCGAAAGCGCAGCGCCTGCGCGGCGATGCCCAGGCGCATGTCCTGGCGCACGCTCTGCCGTTCGAACTGCAGCGAGGTGCCGGCCGGACCATCGAGCCGGTCCGGAGTGGGCGAGGCGATCCAGGCCGGCAGCCAGCGCTCGGCCGCGGGTGCCGCTGCGGCCGGTACCGCCATGCACAGCGCGAGCGCGGCGGTGGCCGCGCCGCTCCACAACAACTGCCGCACGCGTGGAAATCGCAAGAACATGGTGTGGCTCCTGGGTCTGCTACGAGTGGACGGGTCACGCGATGCTTGGGCATGCGCGTGGCGCTCATCGCTGGCTCGCTTGGCGAAATCGGTGATGGATCGTGGCTTCACCCGGCGCGCGCGCCGGCACGGAGTACTCCATGCCAGTCGCGCTGCCAGGCCCCGGGCGATCAGGAGAAATACACGCCGCCGTTGACGTCGAGGTTGGCGCCGTTGATGAAGCTGGCCGCGTCCGAGGCCAGGTACACCGCGGCATCGGCGGCTTCGGCGGCACGGCCTTCGCGGCGCAGCGGGGTGGCGTTGGCGACGAAGGCACGCACTTCCGGCTTGGTGAAGTCGTCGTGGAAGCGGGTGGCGATCATGCCGCAGCACAGCGCGTTGACGCGGATGCCGCGCGGGCCCAGTTCCTTGGCCATCGCCCGCGAAAAGGTCATCACCGCGGCCTTGGCGGTGGCGTAGATCGCCGCG
Organism: Xanthomonas sp. DAR 34887; assembly: GCF_041245805.1. Classification (NCBI taxonomy): domain Bacteria; kingdom Pseudomonadati; phylum Pseudomonadota; class Gammaproteobacteria; order Lysobacterales; family Lysobacteraceae; genus Xanthomonas; species Xanthomonas tesorieronis. The sequence goes on along the minus strand of NZ_CP162490.1, from coordinate 3,762,259 downwards.
CCGGGACCGCCGCCGTCGCGCCCGGCCAGCGAGGCGAAATTGACGATCGCGCCGCCTTCGGCCATGTGCGGCGCCACCGCCTGCGTGGTCAGGTACACCGACTTCAGGTTGAGGTCCATGACCTGGTGGAAGAAGGCTTCGTCGATGTCGGCCAGCGGCTTGCGCGCGAGCATGCCGCCGGCGACGTTGACCAGCACGTCGATGCGTTGGCCGAACGCCTGCTGTGTCGCCGCCACCAGTCCGGCCACGGCCTGCGCGTTCGCCGCATCGGCGCGATGCACGATGGCCTGGCCGCCGGCGGCCTGGATCTGGCGCAGGGTTTCCTCGGCGCTGGCCGCGTCGTTGGCGTAGTTGATGCACACCTTGGCGCCGGCCGCGGCCAGCTTCAGCGAAACTTCGCGGCCGATGTCGCGGCCGCCACCGGTGACGATGGCCACCTTGTCTTTGAATTGCATGCGCGATGAGTCCTTACGTCGTGGGGAAAGGGAAGGCGATCAGCCGCGGGTGGCGGGATCGTCGAGTTTTTCGATGCGGCCGGTCACCAGCCACAGCGCGGCCAGCGACGCCGGCACCAGGGCGGCGACGAGAATGAACATCGGCGCGTAGGAGCGGGCGGTCATCACCGGCACCAGCCAGGTGGTGATCAGCGTGCCGGCGACCGCGGCCATGCCGCCGATGCCGGCCAGCGAGCCGACCGACTTGCCGTCGAACAGGTCGCCGGGCAGGGTCTGGATGTTGCCGATCGCGATCTGGAAACCGAACAACACCGCGGCGATGGTCAGCACCGCGATGGTCGGATCGGCGGCGAGCACCGCGCCGAGCAGCGCCGGGGCCATGATCGCGCCGCCCAGGGTGATGGTCCATTTGCGCGCACGGTCCACGCTCCAGCCCGCGGCGATCAACCGCCCCGACAGCCAGCCGCCGGACAGGCTGCCGAGCATCGCGCCGACGAACGGCACCCAGGCGAACGCACCGATCTGCTTGATGTCGAAATGGAAGGTCTCGGCCAGGTAGATCGGCAGCCACGACACGAACAGCCACCAGATCGGGTCGATGAAGAAACGCGACAGCACGATGCCCCAACTCTGCCGGTGCGACATGATCTGGCGCAGGCTCGGCAGGTAAGCGGGTTTGTCCGCCACGCTGCCGTCGGCCGGCGCGTCCAGGATCAGCGCGCGCTCGGCGGCATCCACCCACGGGTGCCGGTCCGGGCCGGCGCGGTAGATCACCAGCCACGGCAGCAGCCACACGAAGCCGATCGCGCCGACCAGTACGAAGGTGCCTTTCCAGCCCAGCCACAGGAACAGCAGCGCGATCAGCGGCGCCGAGACGATCGCGCCGATCGAGGCGCCGGCGTTGAAGATGCCCTGCGCCAACGCGCGTTCGCGCGCCGGGAACCACTCGGCGTTGGCCTTCACCGCACCCGGCCAGGCGCCGGCTTCGCTGATCCCGAGCATCGCGCGCACGAGGCCGAAGGAGACGATCGAATGGGTCACCGCATGCAGCGCGATCGAGATCGACCACACCGCGATCGACAGCGCGAAGCCCATGCGCGTGCCGATGATGTCGAACAGGCGCCCGAACACGAACTGGCCGGCGGCGTAGAACAACATGAAGATCGTCACCAGCAGCGCGTAGTCTTCCTTGGTCGCGCCGATGTCCTGCGAGATCGCCGGCCACATCACCGCCAGCGCGTTGCGGTCGATGTAGTTGATGACCGTGGCCACCGCGATCAGGCCCACGATCATCCAGCGCACCGCGCTGCGTTTCTTGCTCGGCCCCGCCACGCCGCTGCCGGACACGGACGTGCTCATTTGCCGCCCGCCGCGCGGTCGAAGCGCGCATAGCCGCCGCGCCAGGCATAGCGCTGGCCCTGCGCCTGCACGCTGTGTTCGCGCTCGGCGGCAGGGTCGTCGGCCACCGCCAGCGCCAGGGTCTTGCCCGAGGCCAGGGTCAGCACGATCACCTCGGCGTCGCCGCCGCGCACGCGGGCGATGTCGCGGATGCGGCTGTCGGCGCCGTGCACGTATTCGGCGCTGCCGTTGTATTCGCCGTGCGGCTCCAGCACGCCGAAGAAGCTGACCTCGGCCTGGCCGTCCACGCGCTGCAGCAGCATCGGTTCGCGGCGCAGGTTGAAGTCCGGATCGTTGGCGCCGCTCTCGGCCAGGATCGCGCGTGATGGCGCGCTGCTGCCGAAGCGGTAGCTGTAGAAGCGCCCGTCCAGCAGCCAGCTCAGGCTGCGCGGTGCGGGCGAGGCGTCGCTGCGCGCGTCCACCCACAGGTGCTGGTAGCCGTTGGCCTTGCCCAGCACCGGGCGTTCGGCCAGCGCGCGCTGCGCCTCGAAGCCGACCTGCATGATGTGGCCGTTGAAATGCAGCGGCAGGTCGTAGCGCGCCGGCTTGGCGCCGTGCACGCGCAGCAGGTCGATCACGATCGGCAGGCTCAACTCCGGGTGGGTCAGCAGCGCCTGGGTGCGGGTGAAGCTGACGCCATCGTAGGCGTGGTCCATGCGCGCGGACACGATCTGGGTGTCCTGGTCGCGGGCGAACAGCAGCGGCGTCGGAGCGTAGTCTTCGCCCACCCGCCAGTCGCCGTCGAAGTGGCTGCGTTCGTTCACCACCAGCGTGTTGTGCGCCACCGTGGTCTTGGCCCAGCTGGTGTTCTCGGGCAGGTAGATGCCGCCGGACTTGGCCTCCACGTTGAGGAAGCGCGCCGCGCCGTAGTCGGTGACCACGCGCTGGCCGTTGTCGTAGAACAGCCAGTTCAACTTGTCGAAGTGGCCGTGGCCCATGCCCTGCGAGGTGTTCTTCATCACCAGGGTCTGGCCGTCCTCGCCGCCGGCGCGCAGGATCGCCAGCGCGCCGTGCGTGCCGTCGGCGCCGTCGCGCAGCAGCGCGGAGCGGAACGCGAACGGCTTGGCCTGGCCCTGCGCCAGCGCCGCGGCCACGCCCAGGCCCTCGGGCGTCAGCAGCACGCGCTGCTGGCGTTGCGCGATCGACAGCAGGCGCGCGTCGTGGCTCTGCGCGTAGGCGATGCCGAGGCCGGCGACCAGTTCCTCGGTATCCAGGCCCTTGTCCAGGATCGCGTCGTTGAGCGGGAAGAAGTAGCCGGCGTAGCTGCTCTGCACCAGTGTGTCGACGGCCTTCAGCAGCACCCCATCGCGGCGCTGGAAGATCTGTTGCTGCGGCTGGTTGCGTTCGATCGCATTGGCGAACAGCACGAACGGCGCCAACGCGTAGCGCTGGTAGTAGGGGCCTTCGGCGTAGTAGCCGTCGGGCGAGAACAACAGGTCGATCTGCTTGAGGAAGCCGGCCTTGCCGTCCTGCCTGCTGCCGCGCAGCGCCTTGTCCACCAGGGTCTGGTCGCGCAGCACGTAGCCGGTCATGCCGACCGCGGCCACCGCCCAGGTGGCGTGGTTGTGGATCTTGTCGAAGTTGTCCGCGCTTTCGTCGCACAGGAAGTGCGCCATGCGCCGGAAGACCTGCGTGTCGATGGTGCTGCGCTCGGCGGGGCTGAGGCTGTCGCGGATCGCGTCGTAGCCCTGCGCGGCGTAGACCAGCCACACCGAGTCGTTGAGCGATTGCCAGAACAGCCGCCCCGGCACCTGGCCGCGCCCGGCCGGATGCGCGCCCAGGGTCGGGTACAGCTTGGCGTAGGCCAGCAGCAGATCGCGCGCGTAGTCGGCGTAGGCGCGCTCGCCGGTGAGCCGGTACAGCGCGCCGGCGGCCTGGATCGCCTGGTAATTGCGCTTGTGCTGCTCGTGGCTGGCGCCGCCGCCGGGATCGGTTGGCAACGGCACGTCGATGCCGGCCTGCATCGCCTTGCGCAGGCTGGCTTCGGCACGCGCCCGTTCGCGCACGAACAGCGGATAGCGCGCGCCATCGCTGGCCATCTGCCGCCATTGCGCGGCGGTGACCAGCACCGGTGCGGCGTCGGTGGCGGCGTTGCCGCTCGCGGCCGCGGTGGTGGGCGTCGCCGCGGGCGCGGCCCAGGCGGCGGGCGCGCTGCCGGCGACGGCCAGCACCAGCAGCATCAGGCGAGTGGGTCGGGTCATAGCAAAGGCTCCGCGTCGGCATGCGCCGGCAGGGCCGGGGTGCCGAGGAATTGGTTGCGCGTGGCGATCAGTTGCGGCGTGCCGGTGGTGCGCACGTTGCTGATCGCGGCGCTGTCGATGAACTGGTTGTCGTGCAGAAAGGTGCGCTGCACGCCGTGCAGGCGCAGCGACGGCGCGGCGGCACCGCCGACGCGTTCGAAGTGCGAGCGCTCGATCATCAGCACCGGGCCGAAGGTGCTCTCGTCGCGGCCGCCGCGGTACAGGTCCACCACCGGTCCGCCGATGCGGCGGAACTGCGCATCGGCGATCCCCACGTACGCCGCGTTGTAGGTGCCGCGGTCGTCGGTCTCCGCGTGCGCCGACAGCACCGCGCCGGAGACGTCTTCCACCACAACCCGGCGCAGCGCGATGCGCTCGGCCAGGGTGCCCTTGCCCAACGCGATCACGTCGAAGCCGCGGTTGACGGTGAGGCCGTGGATGCGGCTGTCCTCGACGATCAGCTCGTAGTTGGCGGCATTGGAGCCGGGCGCGGTGCGGATCACCGCATTGCCCACCTCGTCCGGCGCGGCGCTGCCATCGATCTGCAGGTGCGCCAACTTCAGTGCGCCGCCCGCTTCGATCTGGAACAGGGTGCCGCGCGAGAACGCGATCTGCGCCTGGCCGCGCGCCGGGCCTTCGACGCTGAGCGGGTGGCGCAGCGCCAGGACCTGGTCCACCTGGTAGCGGCCGGCGTCCAGTTGCAGCCGGTCGCCGGCGCCGGCGACCGCCACCGCGTGCGCGAGCGTGTCGTTGCCCGGCCGCACGCGCTGGCGGCGGCCGCTGTCCAGCGCCACCGGCACGGTTTCCTTCGCGTACCAGGCCACGCCGACGTCCTCGCGCGGCACATAGGTCAATGCAGGGTCGGCGCCGATGCCGCCGGCGTCCGCCGCGACCAGCAGGCCGGTCGCAGCGCGCGTCATCGTCAGCGGACGGCCGCTCACCCCGCCGGGCAGGCGCGGCGAGGCGGACGGGCTTTGCAGGTTGCCGGCGAAGGCGATGCCGGACAGGTCGCCGAGCACGCGCACCGGGTCGTGCTCGGCGACGATCAGGTTGTCGGCGAAATCGCTGTCGATCGGCGCGGCGGTGCGTTCGTCGTCCTTGCCGGCGCCGAAGAACAGCTGCTTGCCCGCGACGAAGGTGTTGTGCTCGATCAAGGCCTGCTGCACCTGCACGTAGCGGTTGGCCGGAGAATTCGGCACGCCGTACATGATGCTCAGCGCCGAGGAGTAGCCATCGCCGGCCAGGCCTTCGAAGTAGTTGTTGCGCACCGTTTGCCTGCGGTTGATGACGCGGATGCCGCCGGTGTCGTCCTTGCCGTCGCCGAAGAACACGTTGTTCTCGACCAGGTTGCCGTCGCCGTGGCGCAGCACCAAGGCGCCGCGCGAACGCTTGAACACGTTGCCGCGGTAGGTATTGCCGCCGGACTTGTTGGAGACGATCTCCACTTCGCCGTCGCAGCCTTCGAACCAGTTGTTCTCCACCAGCGAGTTGGAATCGGAGCTGGCGTCGTTGCTGGTGCCGATGCGCAGGGTCTCGCCGCCGTTGGCGCCCAGGTTCGGCCGCGGCCCGAACCAGTTGTGGTCGATGCGGTGGCGGTTGTCCAGGCCTTGCACCGCGTCGCGGACCACGACCATGGTCGGGCCGGCGTTGTTCTTGCCGACCAGCTGGTTGTGGTCGAAGCGGTTGTGGCTGTCGTACATCGCCACCCAGTTGTCCGAGCGGCTGCGTTCGGGTTGGTTGAAGCGGTCGACCACGACCCGGGTGATGCGGCTGTAGCGCGCACGCTCCTTGCTGGAGACGCGGTAGGACAGCACCGCCTCGGTCGGGCTGTAGCCGTCGCGAAACACCAGGTCGCTGACTTCCAGGTAGGCGCCGGCCATGCGCAGATTGGACTGGCCGGTGATGACGACCTGGCCCGGGGTCTGCGCGCTCAGGCGGATCGGCTGCGCGGCGGTGCCGGTGCCGGTGAAGACGATCTGGAAGTCGCGCCATTCGCCGTTGGCCAGGATCACGTGGTCACCGGGCTGCAGGGCGCCGGTGGCGGCGCGGTATTCGGCCGGGGTGGCGACCAGGATGTCGGCGGCATCGGCCTGGCCGGCGGCCAGGGCGAGGAACAGCAGGGCGAAGCGGTTGCGCGCGGCGGTCGATGCCATGGTCTGCCTCCTGTCGATGCGTGCCGTGGCGGCGCCGCCGTGGGCCGGATGGTAGCAGAGGTCGGACACTCGTCAACCAGATTTACATACCAAAAATCGATAATCTGGCAAGGCATTTTGGCGCGAAATCCGTGCTGCAAACGCACATAAATTGAGATCAATTGCCTGTACCAATTGGCCTGGACGGATATTTCTACCAATTTGTTGACATTGGTCGGATACGAGTAAAGGCTCCGCACCCAAGCCGTAGTCCTTACGGCGTTCACTCGGGAGGAGAGACCCATGCGGCACCCCTATGCGGCCCCGTCCGCCAAGCGCGCCGGCGCGCGTGCCTTGCGCAGCGCCCTGGCCTGCGCCATCGCGGCCACGTTGACCAGCGGCGCGGCCTGGGCGCAGGAACCGCCAGCCGCCGCGGCCGAGCCCGCCACGGCGCCGGCGAGCGGCGCGACGACGCTGGACCAGGTCCAGGTCACCGGCATCCGCGGCTCGATCCAGTCTTCGATCAACAAGAAGCGCGACGACACGGTGATCTCCGACGTGCTCTCGGCCGAGGACATCGGCGATCTGCCGGCGCCGTCGCTGGCCGACGCGATCGAGACCCTGACCGGCGCCGCCTCCACACGCGACAAGACCGGCGCCTCGGAGATCTCCATCCGCGGCCTCGGCGCGTTCCTCAGCAGTACCCAGTTCAACGGTCGCGAAATCACCAACGGCAGCGGCGACCGCTCGGTCAACTTCAACATGTTCCCGGCCGAACTGATCAACACCGTGGCCATCTACAAGACCCAGCGCGCCGACCTGATCGAGGGCGGCGTCGCCGGCACCATCGGCCTGGAGACGGTCAAGCCGCTGGACTACGGCAAGCGCGCGCTCCAGTTCGACGGGCGCGGCAGCTGGGCCGAGTACGACAGCAAGTACCGCGACAAGGACGGCATCGGCTGGCGCGGCACCGCCAGCTACATCGATCAGTTCGAGTTTTCCAACGGCGGCAAGCTCGGCGTATCGATCGGCCTGCAGGCGCTGGACGGCACCGATCCGGAAGAGAGCATGACCAGCGGCTCCACCTGGTACGCCTGCGACGGCACCCAGAACGTGCGCAACGCCAACTGCGCCGAAGTCGGCGCCAACGCCATCGCCAACGGCGCGCCGTACTACCTGGTGCCGAGCAGCCGCATCTACCGGCTCAAGCAGGAACGCAACGACCGCCAGTCCGAGTTCGCCGCGGTGCAGTGGAAGCCCAACGAGGTGCTCGAGGTCAACGTCGACTACGAACACACCGACCGCAACTGGCACGAGAAACGTTCCGACCTGAGCCTGTCCAACACCCGCCGCGGCATCGTCGATCGGCAGGTCGACGACAACGGCGTGCTGCGCCGCTATTCCGGCAACACCTCGATCGATTCCACCTCGACCCTGTACGACCGCAACGAGGAATACACCGGCGGCGGCCTCAACATCGTGCTGCGCCCGAGCGTGGCCTGGGAAATCGCCACCGACCTGTCCTACTCGCATACCGTGCGCGAGGACACCCAGCGCATGACCCGCCTGCGCGCCAACGCCCGCGACGTGAACAACGCGGTGGTGCCGGGCATCAGCAGCGGCGCCACCGGCTACGTCAACTACGACTGGGAGAGGCGCGGCGACGTGCCGAGCATCGCGCTCGACCCGGCGTTCGACGTCACCGACTGGGACGCCTACACCGGCGCGGCGCGGGTCACCTCCGAAGAGGAAAAGAACGATCACCGCATCCGTGCCGGCCGCTTCGACGTCAGCTACTTACCCGAGGACGGCCTGCTGACCAAGCTCAGCTTCGGCCTGCGCGCCAGCCAGGCCGACTACCGCTACTTCGACAACACCATCACCACCGACATCGCCTCCAGCGGCGCCGGCCGCGCGCAGATCATTGCCGCCAACCAGGCCTGCCGCGCGCCGTTCCCACAGGACGATTTCCTGGATGCAGCCAGCGGCAACACCATTTCCGGCTGGGCCTACTTCGATCCCAGCTGCCTGTACGAGGCGTTCCGCGGCAGCAGCGCCACCGGCGTGGATCCGGACTACATGGATCCGAACAACGTCGACGTGGTGGAGAAGACCAAGGCGCTGTTCCTGATGGCCGATTTCCGCAGCACGCTGTTCGGGCTGCCGGTGTCGGGCAACATGGGCCTGCGCTGGGTCAAGACCGACGTGCGTTCGCAGGGCGTGCGCGCCGAGTTGGACCTGATCGACAACGGCGCCGGCACCTTGCGCCTGCAGCCGACCGGCACCTACCAGACCCTGGTCGCCAAGGCCGGCAACGACAAGCTGCTGCCCAGCGCCAACGCCGCGTTCGAACTGCGCGACAACCTGCTGCTGCGCCTGGCCGGCTACCGTGCGATGTCGCGTCCGGACATCGCCGCGCTGGGCTCGGGCCGCAACGTCAACCTCACCGGCACCGAGAACTTCACAAGCCTGGAGGAAGCGCTGGCCGGCATCACCGCCACCGGCAACCCGGAGGCCAAGCCGCTGATGGCGTGGAACGGCGACGTGTCGCTGGAGTGGTATCCGAACGAGGACAGCATGCTGGCCGGCGCGGTGTACTGGAAGCAGTTCAACGGCGGCACCGAGACCGCGCTGTTCGACGAGACCTTCGTGGTCGATGGGCAAAGCGTCACCGTGGCGGTGCCGCGGCAGGTGACCACCGACAAGAAGAGCACGCTGACCGGCTTCGAGCTCAGCGCCGCGCACCGCTTCTCCTACCTGCCCAAGCCGCTGGACGGGCTCGGCTTCAAGCTCAGCTACAACTACGCCGACACCGATTACGAAACCCAGGATCCGCGCCTGGGCGAGCAGGTGGACGCGGTCACCGGCACGGTGATCCCGGCGATCGTGGCCCCGGCCGGGCTCAGCGGCTTCTCGCGGCATGTGCTGTCCGGCTCGCTGTACTGGGAACTGGGCCGCTTCGACATGCAGGCGATCGGCAAGTACCGCTCCAAGTACTACCAGGACTTCACCGGCAACACCGCGCAGCAGAACCGCTACTACGACGACAACACCAGCGTGGATTTCCGCGCGCGCTACCGGGTCACCAAACAGCTGTCGCTGTCGCTGGAACTGATGAACCTGACCAACGAACCGCGCGTCGCATCCCAGCCTGTCTACGGCAACTTCCGCGAGTACGTGAGCTACGGGCGGCGCGCATATTTCGGTGTACGATACAAGTTCTGAACGCAGCGGCGCGGCTCCCGGGCCGCGCCGTTTTTCGAGCCGCAGCAGGCGCTGGCGCGTCGTCCCGGCGCCGCTGTGGAATTCACCGACCGGTCCCTAGCGCGAATGTCCGAAAGCCGCCTCTACCAATCCATCGCCGCAAAGATCCTGTCGCTGATCGAATCGGGGGAGTTCCCGACCGGCTCGCGACTGCCGGGCGAGCGCGATCTGGCCGAGCGGTTCGGGGTGAGCCGGGTGACCATCCGCGAGGCCGAGATCGCGCTGGAAGCGCAGGGCTGGATCGCGATCAAGACCGGCTCGGGCGTGTACGTGCGGCCGCGTCCGATCGATGCGCAGGGCGCGCTGCCCGACGTCACCGCCTTCGACCTGACCGCCGCGCGCACGGTGATCGAGGCCGAAGCCGCGGCGCTGGCCGCCGGGCGCCTGACCGATGCCGACATCGAGGAACTGCAGGCCCTGGTTACGGCGATGTCCGATCCGGCCACCACCGAGGAAATGGCCGGCGAGTACGACCGCCGTTTCCACCTGGCGATCGCGCGCCTGTCCGGCAACCCGGTAGTGGAATATTGCATCCATCTGATCTGGCGCATGCGCAACGAACTGCCGCGGGTGCGCCAGGTGTATGCGCACGTCTGCCACCAGGACGACGCGACCCGCACCGACGAACATGCGGCGATCCTGGAAGCGTTGAAGACGCGCGATCCGGCCGCCTCGCGCAACGCGATGCGCAATCACTTCCAGCGCCTGTTCGAGTCGATGCTGGAAGCCACCGAGAGCCAGGCCCTGGCCGAGATCCGCCGCCGCACCCAGCAGGACCGCGAGCGCTTCCTGGCGACCACACGGATCTGAGTGGATGCCGGACGCGCTGCCGACAGGCGCGTGAGTCCAGCGACGCTGCGCGAACGCAATCCTAAGATGGCCCTGCCGTCGCCATCGCGTCGCATGCGTGCGTGGAGCCGACACGCATCGTAGTGTCCGCGCTGCGTCGCTGGGTGCGCAGCGCTTCGCGCAAGCCATTCTTTCCGTCGCGCGCAACCGCCGCTACACGCGCGCAGACCATGTGTCCATACGATTGCCTGCGGCCGCGCCGGACGCTGTGCGATGCGTACCACGCGCGCGGGCGACATGCGCATTCGCTTTGCTGAATCCGGTAATGAACAAATTTGCGCGGCGCCGCCACGCTGAGCTCACGGCATGGTCACCCGGGTTGCACGCTGCCTGCCGCCACACTGCGGCACACGTTGTCGCAATGAGGAATAGTCCGATGCAAGCTCTCACCTACCACGGCACCAAAGACGTCCGTGTCGAAACCGTTCCCGATCCGGTGCTGGTCGATGCGGACGACATCGTGCTGCGCGTCACCGCGACCGCGATCTGCGGTTCCGACCTGCATCTGTATCGCGGCAAGATTCCGGATCTGCATACGGGCGATGTGCTCGGCCACGAGTTCATGGGCGTGGTCGAAGAGGTGGGCCCCGCGGTGACGCGGGTGAGGAAGGGCGACCGCGTGGTGATCCCGTTCGTGATCGCCTGTGGCGAGTGTTTCCACTGCCGGCTCACCGAATACGCCGCCTGCGAGACCACCAATACCGGCAAGGGCGCGGCGCTCAACCAGAAGGGCATCCGCCCGCCCGCGGCGCTGTTCGGCTACAGCCATCTCTACGGGGGCGTGGCCGGCGGCCAGGCCGAGTACGTGCGCGTGCCCAAGGCCAACGTCGGCCCGCTGGTGGTGCCGGACGCGCTGCACGACGAACAGGTGCTGTTCCTGTCCGACATCCTGCCCACCGGCTACCAGGCCGCGCTCAACGCCGGCGTCGGCCAGGGCAGCACCGTGGCGATCTTCGGCGCCGGTCCGGTCGGGTTGATGACCGCCGCGTGCTGCCGCATGCTCGGCGCCGAGCGCATCTTCATGGTCGATCGCTATCCCTACCGGCTGGATTTCGCGCAGAAGACCTACGGCGTGATTCCGCTCAATTTCGAGGAGATCGACGATCCGGCGGACATCATCGTCGGCCAGACCGACGGCCGCGGCGTGGATGCCAGCATCGATGCGGTCGGCTTCGAGGCCAAGGGCAGCACCGTGGAGACGGTGATGGCGACGCTGAAGCTGGAAGGCAGCAGCGGTACCGCGTTGCGCCAGTGCATCGCCGCCACGCGCCGCGGCGGCACGGTCAGCGTGCCCGGCGTGTATGCCGGTTTCATCCACGGCTTCCTGTTCGGCGATGCCTTCGACAAGGGCCTGAGCTTCAAGATGGGCCAGACCCACGTGCAGCGGTTCCTGCCGGAGCTGCTGGAGCATATCGGCGAAGGCCGGCTCAAGCCGAACGAGATCATCACCCATCGGCTGAGCCTGGCGCAGGCCGCCGACGGCTACGCGATCTTCGACAAGAAGGAACAGGACTGCCGCAAGGTGATCCTGACGCCGTAACTACGCGTTTGCCGTCTTGTCGCGTTCCGCGCGATCTCCCGGCGATAGAAGAACAGCCGGCTAGCCCCCCTCCAACCGGGAGAGGGGGTTGGGGGTGGAGGGTACGGCGCGAAAGCGTCTCACGGAGTTCTGTGCATGAGGCTGCGCCCGTACCCTCATCCGCCCCTTCGGGGCACCTTCTCCTGATAGGAGAAGGGATAGCCGAGCCCCTCTCCCACCGGGAGAGGGGTTGGGGTGAGGGTACGGCGCGAAGCGCCTCGCGAGGTGTGGGGGGGCACGAGGCTCCTCGCCGGTACCCTGGTCCGCCTGCTCCGGCAGCACCTGAAAAGAGACCATGGGTCCCGAGAAAGAAGGGGCAGCCGAGGCGCATGACCTGACAGCCATCAAGCGCGTCACTCAACGCCTATGTCCGTTTCATGTCGGCGCCGGCTCGGCGATCTGCGCAGGCCGCCGCCAGGCAGGGCAACGCGCATTCAGCCAGAAAAGCGGAACCGTACTCGCAGCGGACAGGCCTCGGGATAAGTTTTGTCTCGGATTTGTTGCGGGACAGCAGCCGGCCCGGGCATGGATCCGCATTTGTCAATAGGCGTCTGGGGATTTCTTTTATTTTTCAATCGCTTGCTCCATAACTTACGCTGCGCCGGCAATCGCGACATTGTCCACAGGGGGTGTGGATGACTTCTGCATAAGGGTGTGGATAAGCCTGTTCCGGCCCGGTGCCACAAGACTGTCAAGAGACATGGCGAAAAATTAGACAGGGCGACTTACGGCGCCCGCATCGGTTCCGATTCCAGCGGCCGACGACGCCATTCGTCGGCGCAGGGAAGGCCGTGTTGGACCGCTTCCGCGCCCATCCCACGATTGATTAGGGCGCCGCTGCGCCGGACCGCCACGGCGGGGCTGTCCCTGCCGGAAACTACGATGTTGCCCCATCGCAAACGAACCTTCGCCCTGCAAAGGGCACGGAGTGGCTGCTGCGCGTGGCGTCTATTGCCTGCACCGGTATGGCTCACCTCGCGTCGCGTCCCCCGCGGCAGACCGCGGGCAGACCTCTGGCGCTGGCCGTCGAGGCGCCGCGGGCGCCGAACGCTGGTGCGACCCTGCGCGCACGTAGCGCTACAGGATGCTGCCGCGCGGCCGATAGTCCGTTGCGCGCCGCCCTCTCCAGAGAGTTGCTGGCGCGGGGGACGGCGCAGCGGCAGCGGCCGGTGCGGTGCGGCATGGCGTGCGACGGAGACCGAACGTGTTCTTGCCTATCGTCGTGATCGGCGTGTTGTTGGCGCATGCGCTGGTCGCGCACGCCGGCGGCACCGGTACGCCGGCCGCGCAATGGTGCGGCCTGGCGGTGCAGGCGATGGCAGTGCTGGCCGTGCTGCGCCGGCTGCGGCGCGCGCCGGCGGTGGACCGGATGCCCTGGCGGTTGCTGGGCTACATGGTCGGCGCGCAGATGCTGTGGACCGGCTGCAATCTGCTGGCGTTGCTGCTTCCGCTGCACGGCCCCACGCTGCAGAAACTGGGCGTGATGTTTTCCGGCTCGTCGATGATCCCGGCGCTGTACCTGATCGCGCGCTCGTTCAACCGGTCGCAGCCGCGGCTGATCGTCGCATTGGACGCGCTGCTGTCGCTGGTCGGCGCCGGCCTGCTGTTCGTGCTGATCGACCTGGCGCTGTCGTCCAGCAACGGCTTCTCCGAACCCGACGTCAGCCTGATCATCAATCATGCCGATGCGATCGATCTGCTGCTCGCGTCGATGGCCACGCTGCGCCTGCTCGGGGCCGGCGGCTGCAGCCGCCGCCATTTCTATTTCAGCGCCAGCGCCTACCTGTGGATCAACGGCGCGGTGGCGGCGCTGTACAACCGCATCGAGCTGGACGGGCTGCCCTGGTGGGGCGGGCTGCTGATCGATCTGCCAAGCGTGGCGTTGGTGTTGGTCGCGTCGCTGCCGCGGGGGCGCTGGCTGCGCCAGGCGCGGCCGAGCGTGCGCAGCGCGGAACTGATCGCCGCGTTCGCGCCGATCGTGTTCTCGCTGGCGGTGCTGCTGTTGGCGATCAGCGTGTCGCGGGTGAGTTTCTTCTGGGGCATGGTCGCCGCGACCCTGGCGGTGATGGTGTACGGGGCGCACGTGGCGTTCCTGCACAGCGAGCATCTGGAAATCCAGCGGCTGAGCCGGGTGAGCACTCGCCGCCTGCAGCAGCAGGTGGCGCGCGATCCGCTGACCGGCATCGCCAACCGGGTCGGCCTGGCGGCGCGGCTGCGCGAGCTGGACGGCGGCCAGGACTGTTCGCTGCTGATGATCGACATCGATTTCTTCAAGCAGTTCAACGACAGCCACGGCCACGTGGTCGGCGACGCCTGCCTGGTGGAGGTGGCCACCGCACTGGCCGAGGCCTTGCCCGCGCACGCCGCCACGGTGGCGCGCTACGGCGGCGAGGAATTCGCGGCGGTGCTGCCGGATACCGGAGCCGATGCCGCCTGCGCGATCGCGCGGCGGCTGCTGGCGACGATCGAGCAGCGGCAGATTCCGCACCCGGCCAGCCCGCTGGGCATGGTCACGGTCAGCATCGGCATCGCCACCTGCCCGGCCACCGCCGAGGCGGCGATCGAGCTGTTGCACCACGCCGACGCCGCGCTGTACCGCGCCAAGCGCGATGGCCGCAATTGCTGCGTGCATGCGCAGGATGTGGCGGCGCAGCCGCAGGGCGTCGCTGCGCCCGGCTGAGGGCGTGCGGCAACCGGTGCGTGGAAACGCCGGCGAATCGTGCCACCATCGCGGTTCCGCTCCTGCATGTCGATCCTGCGATGCCGCCCAAGTTCGCCTGGCCCTGGTTTCCCTTGTTGCTGGCCGTCGCCGGTGCCGCGCAAGCGCTGGATCCGCCTGCGGTGGCCTATCCGCAATTGCCCGCGCAGGGCCGCGATGCCGCCGCGTTCGTGCCGGGCGGCTGGACGCTGGAGTTCGAGCGCCGCGGCGATCTGAATGGCGATGGCCGCGCAGACCTGCTGCTGGTGCTGAAGATGGCCGATCCGCGCAATGTGCTGGACAACAGCGGGTTCGGCCCGGACCGTTTCGACACCAATCCGCGCATGCTGGCGGTGGCCTTCGCCGAGGGCGACGGGTACCGGCTGGCGCTGCAGGATCACACGCTGATTCCGCGCCCGGACTCGCCCAACATGGAGGATTACCTCGACGGCGCCGAACCCGCCATCGCGCGCGGCGCGTTCTCGGTGAACCTGCACCAGTTCGCCAGCGCCGGCAGCTGGAGCACGGCCGAGACCACGTTCCGGTTCCGCTATGGGCAGGGCTGCTTCCAGCTGATCGGCTACGACGTGCACGGCATGCACCGCGGCAGTGGCGAAGTCCACGAGCTCAGCGTGAACTACCTGACCGGCAAGGCCAAGCTCAGCGACGGCAGCATCGAGGACGACGCGCTGCGCACGCGATGGCATCAGTTGCCGAAGCAGCCGCTGCGCTGCCTTGCGCAGGTCGGCGACGGCCTGGCCTTCGATCCCGGGGTCGAGCGCGATTGAGCGCGGTGCGTTTCGCAAAGAACGCCAGCGCTGCATGCGGCGCTGGGCGTTTTCGGCGCGCGGCAGGAGGGTTCAGGCCAGTGCGTCGTCCTCATGCGCATTCGACGGAACGCGGCTAGCTCGCGGATTGGGCGTGACCCGCTCGCCGGCGGCGCATGACACCGACAACGCGCAGACGGTTGTCCATGTGCCGCGCCACCGGCACCAACGCTCCGTCCTTCCACACCGAAGCGGGGCTAGCGCGGAACACGCCCTGTCACCGCATTGGCGCGGGCGCAGCAGGTAAGGCCGCCGGACACGTCCACGGGCAGACGCGCCCGCAGGCGTGCCTTGAGAATGGCCAGATTCTCGCTCGCCATCGTCGCCAGGATCGGTCCGACGCTCGGCGCTCCCTGGGCCGTCGCCCAGAAGTCGTCGAACCCGGCGAACGTACGGCGCACGTCGATCTCCCGCGTGTCGATCGCAATCAGACCAGCGCCAGCCCACAACTCCCGCATGGCCTCCATCCGTGACGCATCGGGGCTCGGCGGCGCCGGAACCGCAATGCCAAGCCGGCGGATTTCCGCCAGCAGCGCTTCATAGGGAAATCCACCGCCCGGCATGTCCCAGGCGTAGGCTGCGACGGTCCCGCCGGGGCGCACCACACGTCCCATTTCGGCAATGCCTTTGGCCGGATCGGGAACGAAGAACACCACCAGGGGCATGATCGCGATATCGAACGTGCTGTCGGGGTAGGGCAGGGCCATCGCGTCTCCCTGGCGAAACTGCGCGGTGCGAAGCCCGGGTCGCATGCGCGCGTAGGCAAGCTGCTCCTTGGAAGGGTCCACACCCTGCACCGAGGCCGGACGACAGCGCTCCACCAGCATCTCGGTGAAGGCGCCATTGCCACAGCCGACGTCCAGCCAGCGCTGGTCCGGCTCCGATGCAAGCCAGTCGAGGAACGCGCTCCCCGCAAGCTGGCTCCACTTTCCCATGTACCGCTCATAGGCCGCCCCATCGTGGAAATGGATCCGATCGGTGTTCATGTCAGGCTCCCAACAGTTCGATCAACGCGGCCGAAAGAAACAATCCCACCCCGAATACTGCGTGTGTCGCCAGGCTGCGCAGGCAGTTCCGCAATGGCGTGGGCGTCTTCGACGCCGCCAATCCCGCGCCCATGGCCCGCTGCATGACCAACAGAGGCACCACCACGGTCGCCATGCCAATGGCCACGGCAGGCAACAAGGTGGGTTCGCGCAACCAGGCAAGGCCCTGCACGGCCACCATCAGCGCCGCGAAGGCGATGCCGACGGCATAGTGGATCGCCCAGCCCCATGGCCGCTCGCCGGGTATCGCCGCAGCGTCGCCGATGTGGGCATGGGTGAACCTGCCGCGACCCAGGTGTCCCGCCCAGCGCCCGACCAAGGCGTAGTCGAGCGTGGGCACGCCCGCGTGCCTGAGGGCCAGCGACCACGCATCCATGATGGCGGTGGCGCCGATCCCGACCAGCATTACCCGTGCCGCATCCATCCACGCCATGCCTGTTCCTGTGCCGATTGATCCAGTGGAGCTTCAGTGGCATGGTAGAAGTTGAAGTCAACTTCAAGTCAAGAGGTGTGCGATGGATATCGCCGAAGTCGCCAGGCGCACCGGCGTGCCCGCCTCCACGCTGAGGTTCTATGAAAAGAAGGGGCTGCTCTCGGCAAGCCGCGCGGCCGGTGGCCGGCGGCATTTCGCGCCGAACGCGCTCGAGCAGTTGGCGCTGATCGCGCTGGGGCAGGCTGGGGGACTGTCGCTTGACGACATCCAGGCCATGCTCGGTGTAGGTGGTGCGCTGCAGGTGGACAGAACGCTGCTGTCGGCGAAGGCCGACGACATCGACGCGACCATCAAGCGTCTACGCCTGATGAGCCGGGGACTGCGCCATGCCGCGGCATGTCCTGCCGTGCATCATGCGCAATGCCCCACCTTCCGGCGGCTGCTCAAGGCAGCCGCCGCGGGCCGGTTGGCGCAGGGCGCGGCGCCCCCGATGGTGCTCAAGCGCCAAGCCAGGCGCGTCCCGCCGCGCTGAAGTCCATCAGCATGCGCCGCATGGGAGTGGCGTGCGGGCAGTCGCTCCAGGTTCGGCAAGCGCCACGCGCGGTGGATGCGCGTGAGCGTTCGGCGCGTTCGCGCTTGCGCGGCGTCCAGCGACATGCCGGACTCGATGCGTCGCGCAACAAAAAACCCGGCCGCGACGTGTGCGGCCGGGTTCGGCGTCGACGGCGCAGCGAGCGGGCGTTACGCCACCACGTCGTCCTTGTACGCGTCCACCGGGATGCACGCGCACATCACGTGCTTGTCGCCGTAGACGTTGTCCACCCGCGCCACCGGCGGCCAGTACTTGGCCTGCTTGAGCGTGGGCAGCGGGAACGCGGCCAGCTCGCGCGGATAAGCGTGCGTCCACTCGCCGGCGGTGACCTGCGCAGCGGTGTGCGGGGCGTGCTTGAGCGGGTTGTCCTCGCGGTCCAGGCGGCCGTCCTCGATCGCGCGGATCTCTTCGCGGATTTGGATCATCGCGTCGATGAAACGGTCCAGCTCGTGCAGCGATTCGCTCTCGGTGGGCTCCACCATCAGCGTGCCGGCGACCGGGAAGCTCAGCGTCGGCGCGTGGAAGCCGAAGTCGATCAGGCGCTTGGCGATGTCCTCGGCGCCGATGCCGCTGGTCTTTTCCAGCGGGCGCACGTCGAGGATGCACTCGTGCGCGACCAGGCCGTTGCGCCCGGTGTACAGCGTCCTGTAGTGCGGGGCCAGGCGCTTGGCGATGTAGTTGGCGTTGAGCAGCGCGACCTGGGTCGCCTTGCGCAGGCCGGCGCTGCCCATCATGGTGATGTACATCCAGCTGATCGGCAGGATCGAGGCGCTGCCGAAGCTGGCCGCGCTGACCATGCCGACGTCGCCGTCGCCGCCCAGCGTCCGCGGCAGGAACGGCGCCAGGTGCGACTTGACCGCGCACGGACCCACGCCCGGGCCGCCGCCGCCGTGCGGGATGCAGAAGGTCTTGTGCAAGTTCAGGTGCGACACGTCCGAGCCCCACTTGCCGGGCTTGGCCACGCCGACCAGTGCGTTCATGTTGGCGCCGTCGGTGTAGACCTGGCCGCCGTGCGCATGCACCGCCTCGCAGATCGCCACCACGTCCTCCTCGAACACGCCGTGGGTGGACGGGTAGGTGATCATCAGCGCGGCCAGGCGGTCGCTGTACTTCTCGGCCTGGGCGCGGATGTCGTCGACGTCGACGTTGCCGTTGGCGTC
The DNA here is from genome assembly GCF_041245805.1 of Xanthomonas sp. DAR 34887. Taxonomy (NCBI): domain Bacteria; kingdom Pseudomonadati; phylum Pseudomonadota; class Gammaproteobacteria; order Lysobacterales; family Lysobacteraceae; genus Xanthomonas; species Xanthomonas tesorieronis. The sequence continues at coordinate 3,743,586 of NZ_CP162490.1, read as the reverse complement.
GCACTTGGTGACCACGACCTTCATGCCGCACATCTGCGCCGAGGCCGGGTTGGTGCCGTGCGCCGATTCGGGAATCAGGCAGATGTCGCGATGGCCTTCGCCGCGCGAACGGTGGTAGGCGCGGATCGCCAGCAGGCCGGCGTATTCGCCCTGCGCGCCGGAGTTGGGCTGCAGGCTGACCGCGTCGTAGCCGGTGCATTCGACCAGCATCGCTTCCAATTCGTCGATCAGTTGCTTGTAGCCGGCGGACTGCTCCGCCGGTGCCAGCGGATGGATCGCGCCGAACTGCGGCCAGGTCACCGGGATCATCTCGGCGGTGGCGTTGAGCTTCATCGTGCAGCTGCCCAGCGGGATCATGGTGCGATCCATCGCCAGGTCCTTGTCGGCCAGCGCGCGCATGTAGCGCAGCAGTTCGTGCTCGCTGTGGTGGGTGTTGAACACCGGGTGCTGCAGGAACGCGCTGCTGCGCAGCAGGCCTTGCGGCAGCGCATCGGCGGTGGCGGCGTCGAGCGCGTCGATGTCGGCCTGGGCGCCGAACAGCTGCGCCAGCGCGACCACGTCGGCACGGGTGGTGGTCTCGTCCAGGCTGATGCCCAGCGCTTCGCTGTCGATCGCGCGCAGGTTGATGCCGGCCGCGCGCGCCTTGGCGTGGATCGCCTCGGCGTCGATCGCCTTGACGTGCAGGGTGTCGAAGAAGCGCTCGCCCACCTCGACGCCGGCGCCGCGCAGCGCCGCGGCCAGGATCGCGGCCAGGCGATGGGTGCGGCGGGCGATGCGGGTCAGGCCGTCGGGGCCGTGGTAGACCGCGTACATCGAGGCCATCACCGCCAGCAGCACCTGTGCGGTGCAGATGTTGGAGGTGGCCTTCTCGCGGCGGATGTGCTGCTCGCGGGTCTGCAGGGTGAGGCGGTAGGCCGGGTTGCCGGCGGCGTCGATCGACACGCCGATCAGGCGGCCCGGCATCGAACGCTTGTAGGCGTCGCGGCAGGCCATGAACGCCGCGTGCGGGCCGCCGAAGCCGAACGGCACGCCGAAGCGCTGCGAGTTGCCGACCACGATGTCCGCGCCCCATTCGCCGGGTGCGGCGATCAGGGTCAGCGCGAGCAGGTCGGTGGCGACCGCGACCAGGCCGCCGCGCGCATGCACGGCCTCGGCCAATGCCTTGTGGTCGCCGATGTGGCCGAAGCTGTCGGGATACTGCAGCAGCACGCCGAAGCACTCGGCCTGCAGCGCTTCCTCCGGCGTGCCTACGCGCAGCACGATGCCCAGCGGCTCGGCGCGGGTGCGCAGCAGTTCCAGGGTCTGCGGATGCACCGCGTCGTGCACGAAGAAGGTGTCGGACTTGGCCTTGGCCGAGCGCTTGGCCAGGGTCATCGCCTCGGCCGCGGCGGTGGCCTCGTCCAGCAGCGAGGCGTTGGCGATCTCCATGCCGGTCAGGTCCGCGCACATGGTCTGGAAGTTGATCAGCGCTTCCATGCGGCCCTGCGAGATCTCCGCCTGGTACGGCGTGTAGGCGGTGTACCAGGCCGGGTTCTCGAGGATGTTGCGCAGGATCACCTTCGGCGTATGGGTGCCGTAGTAGCCCTGGCCGATGAAGCTGCGCAGCACTTGGTTCCTGTCGGCGATGGCGCCGATCTTGGCCAGCGCTTCCTCTTCGGTGATCGCGTCGGGCAGCGCCAGTGCAGCCGGCGACTTGATCTTGCCCGGCACGATGGCGTCGGTCAGCGCGTCCAGCGAGTCGTGGCCGACGGTGCGCAGCATGTGCGCGATCTCGGCGTCGTTCGGGCCGATATGGCGTTCAACGAAGGCCGAGTGGTGTTCGAGGTCGCGCAGCGAGGGAGTGTTAGACATGGCGGTGGTCCGGCAGAGGAGGGCACGAAGGGCGGAGGACGCACGGATGCCGCCGTCGGCCGCAGCTGCGGACACGACCGACGGGAAGCCACATGTCTTCCCACTGCCCCTCTGTCCTTTTGCCTGAGAGTTTGGAAGCGGCGGCGGGCTGCGCTGCGCTTCGTGCCCCTTCGGCGCCGGGTTGGACCGGTCTCTCCAGAGTCTTGGTGCGGGTGGTATCGGGCCTGAGCGATTACGGGCGTTTGCGCCTTCGGCAGCGGGTCGCCCCGCTTCTCCCACCATGCTGCCCGGCGATTATAGCGTGGCCGGCGGCGCCCACGGCGACCTCCGCACGGCCCGCCCGGCGGGCCTGCCGCGGCTCGCTGAACATGCGGGCCTGCGCCCCGTTGCGGCGTGGCCGCGGCCGCGGCGCTTAACGCGGCACTGGCAAGGGTCTATCATGGCGGCATTCCCTCTCCCCATCGTTCCGTCCCTTGGACGGTGTCGTCGCGTGTTCGCCCACCCGGGCTGCGTGCGGCCGGCTTTCCAGGATCCTGCGCATGACGCTCCCGACGATCTCGACCCGCCGCCTGGCATTGCTGCTGGCCGGGCTGGCGATGTTCGGTCCGTTCTCGATCGACACCATCTTCCCGGCGTTCCCGCAGCTGGCGCAGCGCCTGCGCGCCGATCCGGTGGCGATCCAGCAGACCGTGAGCGTGTACCTGCTGGCCTACGCGCTGATGGGCCTGGCGCACGGGCCGCTGTCCGACGCCTGGGGCCGCAAGCGGGTGATCGTCGGCGGGCTGGTGGTGTTCGTGCTGGCCTCGGCTGGCTGCGCGCTGTCGCGCGACCTGCCCACCTTGCTGACGTTCCGCGCGCTGCAGGGCGTTTCCGCCGGCGTCGGCATGATCGTCGGCCGCGCGGTGATCCGCGACATGTACGACGGCCACGACGCGCAGCGGCTGATGAGCCAGGTGTCGATGATCTTCGGCATCGCCCCGGCGATCGCGCCGATCATCGGCGGCTGGATCCTGGCCACCGGCGCCGGCTGGCCGACGATCTTCTGGTTCCTGGTCGGGTTTTCGCTGCTGTTGCTGGTCGCCACGCTGCGCTGGATGCCGGAGACGCATCCGCCGCAGGCGCGCACGCCGCTGGCGCCGCGCACGCTGCTGCGCGACTACATCGCCATCGCGTTCAACGCGCGCTTCCAGCGCCTGGCCGCCGCCGGCGCGTTCAACTTCGCCGGCGTGTTCCTGTACATCGCCTCGGCGCCGGTGTTCATCATCGACCTGCTGCACCGGACCGAGCGCGATTTCGCCTGGCTGTTCATTCCCACCATCGGCGGCATGACCCTGGGCTCGTTCCTGTCCGGGCGCATGGCCGGGCGCATCGGGCCGATGCGGCAGGTGCGCATCGGCTTCATCTGCTGCGGCGTGTCGGTGCTCGGCAACATCGCCTACACCGTGATCGCGCCGCAGATCGCGCTGCCGTGGGCGGTGCTGCCGATCTTCGTGGCTGGTGTCGGCATGGCGTTGATCTTCCCGATCCTGGCGCTGGCGGTGCTGGACATGTACCCGCGCCAGCGCGGGCTGGCCTCGTCGCTGCAGGCCTTCACCCAGCTGATGCTCAACACCGTGGTGGCCGGGGTGCTGTCGCCGCTGCTCAGCGGCCGGCCGATGCACCTGGCGCTGGGCTCGGGCGCGTTCTTCCTGATCGGCTGGGGCTTCTGGCGCTGGGAGCGGCGCAGCGGCAAGCGCCTGCCGCGGCCCGGCAGCCAGGTGCCGCAGCTGGAGCCGGCCGATCCGGTGTGACGCCGGCGCCGCGGTTGGGCTATCGTCGCCGGGTCATCGTTGAGGAAACCGCATGTCCATCCAGTCCAAGCAGCGCCGCGACGTGCGCAAGAAGCTTGCCGAACGCCTGCGCCACCGCAGCGAAGCCGCCGCCGCCGCGGCCACCGCGATCGAGCCGCATGCCGAGCTGCGCGACCAGCAGCGCACCTTGCTGGCCGGCATCGTGCGCCGCGACGGCGAGTGGGTGCTGGGCATGGACGGGCGCATCGCCGGGCAGAGCGAGAGCGCCGCGCAGGTGCTGTCGCTGATCATGCAGGCCGCGGAACTGCACGAGCGCGCCGGCACCCCGGTGCGGCTGGTGTATTCGGATGCGCTGAAGGATGCCGCGCACGCCGATGCGCTGGCGCAGGGGCTGAGCTTCGACGAGTTCAAGGACCGCCACGCGCAGGTCATGCAGCGTGGCGCCGGCGCGGCGTTGCCGGGCTGAAGGCATGGGCCAGAGCGCGAGCCAGGCCGCGGACGCCGCCGTCGCGCTGGCGCGGGTGCGGCGCCGCGATGGCCTGGCGCTGATCCAGGCGCACCGCGCCAGCATCGCCCTGCATCATCCGTGGACGTATCCGTTCACCGACGTGCCCGGCTTCAACGCCTGGTACGCGCAGACCCTGGACGGCAGCAACGTCGCGCTGCTGGCGCGCGCGCGCGACAGCGGCGAGGTCGCCGGCCTGTTCACCTTCAGCCAGATCGTCGGCGGCTGCTTCCAGAGCGCCTATCTGGGCTACCACGCCATGGCCGGCTGCGAAGGCCGCGGACTGATGACCCACGCATTGCGGCTGTGCGTGGCCTATGCGTTTTCCGAACTGGGCCTGCATCGCGTGGAGGCCAACATCCAGCCGGACAACACGCGTTCAATCGCGCTGGTGCGGCGCGCCGGTTTCCGCCACGAAGGCTATTCGCCGCGTTACCTGCGCATCGGCGGGGTGTGGCGCGACCATGAGCGTTGGGCGCGGTTGGCCGACGATTGAGTCGGTGGGTCGCCTGCCACGCCGCGGCGATTACTGCGGCTTCGGCGCAGTCGTCGCCGGCGGCTCCGCGGCGGCCTGCACCGCCTTGGGCATGTCCCATCCGCACATCTGCCCCTGGTTCTGCTGCTTGAGCCACTCCTGCATCGGTGCGAAGTATTCCAGCAGCGGGGCGGCGTCGAGCTTGTCGTTGCCGGTCAGTTCCTTCAGCGTGAGCTGCCACGGCTGGCTGCCGCCACGTTGCAGCATCGACCAGAATTTCTGTCCGGCTTCCTTGTTGCCGTAGAAGGTGCACTCGTACAGCGGGCCCTTGTAGCCGGCCGCGTCGCACAGGCCCTTGTAGAACTGGAACTGCAGGATGTGCGACAGGAAGTAGCGGGTGTATGGGGTGTTGCCGGGCACGTGGTACTTGGCGCCGGGGTCGAAGAAGTCTTCGCCGCGCGCCGACGGCGGGGCCACGCCCTGGTACCTGGCCTTCAGCTCCCACCAGGCCTGGTTGTAGTGTTCCGGCGCGATCGAGCCGTCGAACACGCCCCAGCGCCAGCGGTCGATCATCAGTCCGAACGGCAGGAACGCGACCTTACTCAGCGCCATGCGCATCTGTGCGTTGATCAGCGCCTCGCGGCTGAGCTGCGGCGCTTCGACCAGGCCGATCGAATGCAGGTACTGCGGGGTCATCGCCAGCACGATGGTGTCGCCGATCGCCTCGTGGAAACCGTCGTTGGCGCCGCCCTGGAACAGCGGCGGCAACGGGTTGTAGGCCAGGTCGTAATAGATGTGGCCGAGCTCGTGGTAGATGGTGGTGAAGTCTTCCTCGTTCGGCTTGATGCACATCTTGGTGCGCACGTCGCCGGCCATGTCCATGTCCCAGGCGCTGGCGTGGCACACGACGTTGCGGTCCAGCGGCTTGATGAACTGGCTGCGCGCCCAGTAGCTGTCGGGCAGCTTGGGCATCGCCAGCGAGGTGTAGAAATCCTGCGCGCGTTCGGTCATCTGCTTGGCGCTCTGCAGCTGCGCGTCGCGCTGGGCCATGAACCGCGCCTCCGGCGAGGTATCGCCATTGCGCCGCGCCAGCGCCGCGCCGAGGTTGCTCTGGTACTGCTTCTCCAGCGTGTCGGTGATGTCCAGGCTGCCGGCGCCGGGGTAGGGCTGCAGCAGGTCCCACAGGTTGCTCCAGTCCTGCTGCCACATGTTGCCGAGCAGGTGCGCAGGCAGCAGGCCGCCGGCGACTTCACCCTTGTCCTTGCCGTATTCGGCATCGAGCTTGCCGCGGGTGTAGCAATGCAGTTGTTCGTACAGCGGCTTGACCTGGGTCCACAGCCGATCGGTCTCGGCGGCGATCTGCGCCGGCGGCATGTCGTAGCCGCTGCGCCACATTGCGCCGGTATCGGCATAGCCCATCTCGCGGGCGCCTTCGTTGACCAGTTCGACGAAGCGCTGATAGTCCTTGCGCATCGGCTGTGCGGTGCCGTGCCAGCCCTGCCAGGCGTCGAGTTGCTGGTCGTAATCGCGGCTGCGGCGCAGCACGTCCTCCAGTTCGCCCAGCTGCCGGCAGCGGCGCGCGTCGCCTTCGCCGGTGCAGTAGCTGGCCGCACCGTAGGCGCCTTCCATCTTCGAGGCCAGGCCGGCCAGTTCGGCCAGCTTGGCCGGATCGCGCGGCGCCGGCATCGCGGTCATCAGTTTCAGCAATTGCAGCGCGCGTGCGCTGTCGGCGGACATCGGCTTGCCCTCGTAGCGCTTGGCCTGCGCGACCCAGCCGTTGAGGGTGGTCAGCCAGCGTTCGTTGGCCTTGGCCACCAGCCGCTCCGAATCGCCGTTGATGTAGGTGATCGACAGCCACTGCGCCGAGGTCAGCTCCGGCAGCAGCGCGCGGTATTCCTCGTTGATGCGGGCGACGAACTGGTCGGCGCTCTCGCCGGGCGCGGACGGCGCCGGCGCGGTGCCGGTCTCGGTGGTCGCTTCCTTGCGGCACGCGGACAGCGCAAGCACGCTCGCGCCGATGCACAGCGCAAGCAGCAGAGGGCGGTGGTTCACGGCGAATCCTTCGGTGACGAGTGCGACGAAGGCTAGTGTGTCCTCCCGGTCCGCCGCAAGGGCCGCCACGCCGCGGCGCCCGGCAGGCCGCCGCCCGCAGCTCGCTACCGGCGCGCCGCGCCGGCCGCGCTCGCGCTTGCGCCCGCCGGCGTGCACTGCGCGAACAGGTCGCGCGAACGTTCGTAGACCCCGGTCTTGACCTGCATCAGGCCTAGCACCGACGGGAACAGGTTGTCCTGATCGGCGTACTGGCGCGAACGCGCCCGCACGCAGGCCAGGTCCAGGCCGCGGTCGCTGGCGAAGCCGGGCGAGAACCACATCACCATCGGCACGTGGGTCTGCTCCTGCGGGGCGATCGCATACGGCACGCCGTGCAGGTACAGGCCCTTCTCGCCCAGCGATTCGCCGTGGTCGGACAGGTAGATCATCGCGCTGTCGTAGTCGGGCATCGCCTCCAGCGTGGACACGGTGCGCGCCAGCAGGTGGTCGGTGTACAGCAGCGAGTTGTCGTAGGCGCTGGCGATCTGCTCGCGGCTGCAGTTGCCCAGGTCGGCGGTATCGCAGGTCGGGGTGAAACGGCGGAAGCTGGCCGGATAGCGTTCGAAATAGCTGGGGCCGTGGCTACCGAGCTGGTGCAGCACGACCACGCGGTCGCCGGGCTTGGCGCGCACCTGCGCGGCCAGGTCCTGCAGCAGGATCTCGTCCATGCAGCGGCCGTCCTTGCACAGCTGCGGGTCCTTGGCGTCGTCCAGGCGCTGGATCGCCAGGCCGTCGCACACGCCCTTGCAGCCTGACTGGTTGTCGCGCCACAGCGTGGCGATGCCGGCATGCTCGATCACGTGCAGCAGCGACTGGTGCTTGCGGATATTGCTTTCGTTGTAGTCGTGGCGGCCGAACGGGGAGAACATGCACGGCACCGAGACCTCGGTGCTGGTGCCGCACGAATGCATGTCGGGGAAGTTGATCACGTCCATCTGCGCCAGCTGCGGCGTGGTCTGGCGGACGTAGCCGTTCAAGCCCCAGTTCTGCGCGCGCGCGGTTTCGCCCAGCACCACCACCAGCAGGCGCGGCTTGCTGCCCGGCGCGCGCGGCGTGGCGATCGCATCGTGTTCCAGCGGCAGCTTCGGCGCCTTGCGGGTGGGGCTGTCGGACTTGAGGTTCTGCCGCAACGCGACCAGGTAGTTGATCGGCGTGGCCAGGTAGCGGATCTCGCGGTGGTTGCGCATCATCGCCGACAGATCCTGGAACGACAGCATCGCGCCGATCCCGCCCAGCGCCAGCATCGCCAGCAGGAAGCCAGCGCGGATCGCCAACGCCTTGCCGGGCGGACGCCGGATCAGGCGCAGCCGCCACAGCGCCAGGATCGGCAGCGCGGCGTAGAACAGCAGCGGCGCGATCAGCGCCGGGGTCATCAGTTCGCGCGATTCCTTGTGGTCGGTGGCCAGCACGTTGCGCAGCATGTCCGCGTCCAGGTAGACGCTGTAGCTGTTCATGTAGTGCGCGGCGAACGCGGTGGTGAGCAGCAGCACGCTCAGCAGCGGCTTGGACACGCCGCGCCACAGCAGCAGGCCCAGCAGCAACCCGTGCACCGACAGCAGCAGCAGGAACAGCGACAGGCCCAGCTTCAGGTCGCCGGGGTGGCCGCTCATCGCGCTGCGCCAGAACATGCCGTTGCAGACCAGGGCGAAGAACGCGCTGGCGGCCAGCGCCAGCGCTTCGTTGCTGAGCAGCGGGCGGTAGCTCCACCAGCGGGCGCGGGGCTGGCTGCTGGGATGCGGCAGGGAGATGCTCATGCGCGGCGTTCCTTCACGACTGGCAAGACCCCATGCATGGATCGGGCCGAAACCCGTGGTTGCCACAGCAGAACACGGTACAGGCCCAACGCCACGCCCCAACTCAGGGATAACGTCCACAGATCGTGAGACAGGAAGTGCGCCCCGCGCAGCTGCTGGCCGAGGCCGAACAGCAGTCCGGCGCCGAGCCCCACCGCCAGCGCCGGCCAGCGCCAGGCCGGCTTCAGCGCCAGCGCGAAGAAGTACAGCGCCACCCAGGCATAGCCGGCGCTGGAATGTCCGGCCGGGAAGCAGGCCGCATGCGGCATGCCGGCCGGCCGCGCCTCGAACAGGCCGATGTAGGGCAGGTGGCCGCCGTAACGGCTCAGGTCCCACGGACAGTCCATATGGGTCAGCGACTTCAGCAGCGACACCACGCCGGTGCTCAACGCCACCGCCAGCGCCAGGTACAGCAACGGCAGCCGGTAGCGCTGGCCGTCGGGACGGCGCCAGGCCAACGCCGCCAGGCCGGCCGTCGCCACCCAGGCCAGGGTGCTGAGCAGCTTGCCGTCGTGGTGGATCAGGTTGCGGGTCAGCGCCGCGTTCTTCAGCGCCCACTGGCCGCCTTCCCAGCGGTACAGCAGGTCGGCGAACCAGAAATCCCCGCCCAGGCCCATCAGCACGGTGCTGGCCAGCAGGGCCGCGGCCAGCGGCAGCCACAGATGCCGCCGGTAGAAGGCCGACGGCGCGGGCAGGGCGGAGACGGCGGGCAAGGGCAGGGCGGGGCTGTGCATGGGTGCAGGCGGGCTGGGCGCGCGAACGGTGGCAAGTGTCATGGTGTTGCGGGCCTTGTCGGAGACCGGTCGGATTGCGGCGCCACACGTGCGGCGCTTCAGCCCAGGTTGCCGTGGCGGTATTCGGGTTCGGTCCAGGATTCATCGAGATTCGATCAAGATGCAGCGTTCCGACCGCGCTCCGACGCGTATCCGCTAGCATGGCGGCTTCCCCCCGTCGTCCCGGAATGCGAGCGAGTGCCATGCGGCTGTTGGTGATAGAGGACAACCGGAACCTGGTCGCGAACCTGTTCGACTACTTCGAGGTGCGCGGCCACACTCTGGATGCGGCACCGGACGGCGTCACCGGCCTGCACCTGGCCACCACCCAGCATTACGACGCGGTGATCCTGGACTGGATGCTGCCGCGCCTGGACGGGCCGCAGGTGCTGCGCGCGATGCGCGAGCAGCACCATGCCGAAGTGCCGGTGATCATGCTCACCGCGCGCGACGAACTGCCGGACAAGATCGCCGGTTTCCGCGCCGGCGCCGACGACTACCTGACCAAGCCGTTCGCGCTGCCGGAACTGGAAGTGCGGCTGGAGGCGTTGCTGGTGCGTGCGCAGGGCCGCGGCCGCAGCAAGCTGCTGCGTGTGGGCGACCTGCAACTGGACCTGGGCACGCTGGAGGCGACCCGCGGCGGCCGCACCCTGCACCTGTATCCGGCCTGCCGCAAGCTGCTGGAAGTGCTGATGCAGGCCAGCCCGGCCGCGGTCACCCGCGACCGCCTGGAGCAGGCGCTGTGGGGCGACGAGCCGCCGGATGGCGACATGCTGCGCTCGCATATCTACGACCTGCGGCGCAGCGTGGATGGCCCGTTTGCGACCAAGCTGATCCACACCCTGCCGCGCATCGGTTACCGGCTTGCGGTGGTGGACCCGCACGAGCAAGAGCATGCCGCGTAGAACCGGGCTGCGGCAGCGCATCACCCTGTGGCTGGTCGGCTATGCGGCGCTGCTGTCGCTGGCGGTGTTCGTGCACGGCTACATCGTCAACGACCAGGCCGAGCAGCTGACCTGGCGTTCGCTGCTCAGCTCCGAACTGGAGCACTTCCTGGCGCGCAGCGCGGTTGATCCGGATTACCGCTGGATCGATACCCGCACCGTGAGCCTGTACGGCGACGAAGGTGGCGAACCGCTGCCGCCGGCGGTGGCGGCGCTGGCGCCGGGTCTGCACGACGACGTGCCGCTGGAGGGGCGCGAGAAAGTCGTGTTGGTGCAGGACGTGCGCGGCCGCCGCCTGGCGCTGTCGCTGGACATCACCGAATTGCAGAAGCACGAGGAAAACCTGGCGCTGTGGATGCTGCTGTCCAACGTGATCGCGGTGCTGCTGCTCGGCGCGCTGGTGGCCTGGGGCCTGGGCCGGGTGGTGCAGCCGCTCACCGACATGGCGCAACGCATCGGCAGCCTGCGTCCGGACCGGCCGGGCCAGCGCATCGAAGTGCATCCGCGCGCCAGCGCCGAACAGGTGGTGATCGCCGATGCGTTGAACGACTACCTGCTGCGCAACGACCTGTTCGTCGAGCGCGAGCGCGCCTTCATCGACAGCGCCAGCCATGAATTGCGCACCCCCGTGGCGGTGATCGGCGGCGCCGCCGAACTGGCGCTGGAACAGCCCGACGTCCCGCCCAGCGCGCGCAACCAGCTGCTGCGCATCCGCCGCACCGCCAGCGGCGTCGGCCAATTGATTTCGTTGCTGTTGGTGCTGGCCAAGGACCCGGCGCGGCTGGCGCGCGGCAGCGACCTGGTGCGCCTGGACCAGTTGCTGCCGGACATCGTCGAAGACCATCGCCACCTGTGCGCCGACAAGCGCCTGGAACTGGTGCTGGCGCCGCTGCCGCCGTGCGAGGTGCTGGCGCCGCTGGCGATCGTGCAGGCGGCGATCGGCAACCTGCTGCGCAACGCCATCGAAAACAGCGACCAGGGCGTCATCCAGATCGCGATGCCGGCGCCGGGCGTGGTGCGCATCGACGACCCCGGCCACGGCATGGCGCCGGAAGAGATCAGCGCCATCTACATGCGCATGGCCCGCGGCGGCGGCCGCGAGGGCAGCGGCATCGGCCTGGACCTGATCGCGCGCCTGTGCGAGCACCTGGGCTGGTCGCTGCAACTGGATTCGGACGCGGGGCAGGGCACGCGGGCGACATTGGATCTGAGTCCGGCATTGAAGGACGGTGGGGCGGCGTAGCGCATGCGCGCTTGCGCTGGAGCGGTATCGGCTCGGTGTCGGCATCGCGGCCCAGGCAGCGCACCTTGCGGTCCGGATAGCGAACCCTGTAGGAGCACACCCTGTAGGAGCGGCTTCAGCCGCGACGAACGAAGCCATGACGCTATCCCGCCTCGGTGGCAGTCGGGACTGAAGTCCCTCCCACAGTGCACCCAGCCGGCTCGCCACGAGTCCCTTGCGCTAGCGACTTCAGGGCGCCTCTAACAACTCCATTCCGGAAGCTGCACGCTGCACGCTGCGCGTGGCGATGGCGTGTTCCTTTTTTCTGTCGCGGCTGAAGCCGCTTGTGTCTGGAAGTTGGTCTACAGTTTGATTGGAGAGCGATGTGCGGCACGCCGACAGGCCGCAGTGTTCGAGCACGTGTAGGAGCCAGGGCGGCCGCACATCGACCTCGTTGCCTAGCCCGAACAGTTGAACGAGCGCTCGCTCGAACTTCACAAGCGTGGGCAGCCACGAGGCAGCTCTCTCCTGCCCCTCAGTCTACCTAACGCTTATGCCTCTTTGGATTGGTCTGGATGTGGCCAAGGACACCTTGGCCGTTCACGTGCTTCCCCTGAACCAGTTGCTGTCCTTTCCCAATACCGCCCAGGGCCACCAACGCCTGTGTGACCATCTTGCCGGGCAGTGTGTCGGCAACGTGCTGCTGGAGGCCACCGGCGGCTACGAACGAGCGGTCATGAATGCCCTGGCCTCGGCAGGCCTGCCGGTGACCCGGATCAATCCGCGCCGCGCGCGCGCGTTCGCCACGGCCTTGGGCACCATTGCCAAGACCGATCCGCTGGATGCGGCCTTGCTCGCGCGCATGGCCCAGCTGGTGCAAGCGCCCGCGCCGCTTCCCGATCCCTTGCGCGAGCAACTGCGCATGCTGGTCCAGCGCCGCGAACAACTGGTCCAGCAGCGCGACGACGAGCGCCGTCGGTTGCATCAGGCGACCCTGGCCGTGGTGCGTGAGTGTCTGATCCAACAGATCGGCGACTTGCGTCGCCGTCTCCAGCGGATGAACCAGGCGATCAAGCAGGTGCAGCACCAGCTCGACGATGCACTGGCGCGCTCGCTGAGCGCGGTCCCTGGCATCGGCGAGGTCACCACGGCCAGCCTGATCGCCTACCTGCCTGAGTTGGGCACCCTGGACCGCCGCCAGATCGCGGCTCTGGTCGGCGTGGCGCCCTACAACGTGGACAGCGGCAAGCACCGTGGCAAACGCCGCATCCGCGGCGGGCGGGCCCCGATCCGACGGGTGCTCTACATGGCCTGTTGGAGCGTCGTGCGCACCCAAGCCTCCTTCAAGGAGCGCTATCACCAGCTACGGGCACGCGGCAAGCCCGCTAAGGTGGCCATCACCGCGTGCATGCGCGTGCTGCTGATCCGCCTCAACGCCATGGCGCGTGATCGCACACCATGGCAAGAGGCAACCGGGTGAGAAGACAGTTGCTCCTACAAGAGCACGGCGCGCACGTGTAGGAGCGGCTTCAGCCGCGACAGGAGAACGAAGCGGCCGCGATGCCAAGGCGTCCATGAGAAACGCGGGCGCGACGCCACCGTCTGCCGCCAATGCGCCTTTGCCACTCCATGGCATCTCGAACGTCTCGATGCCGAAACCTGTGGCTCGGCGTGTCGGCGTCTCGCAAGTGCATCGACCTGCCTTTGGGGGTTATTAGAGGTGCCCTGAAGTCGCTCCCACAATGGGCTAGCGGCAAATTGGCTGTGTGCATTGTGGGAGGGATTTCAGTCCCGACTGTATGCATCGCCGGTCGGCATACATGCTTCGTTCGTCGCGGCTGAAGCCGCTCCTACAGTTGCTTAGGGCAAGTTTGCTAGGTGCACAGTGGGAGGGGTTTCAGCCCCGATTGCATGTACGGACCGGTTGGCATCTGCACTTCGTTCGTCGCGGCTGAAGCCGCTCCTACAGTCGCTTAGGGCAGGTTGCTGGGTGCACTGTGGGAGGGGCTTCAGCCCCGACTGCATGCGCCGCTGGTTGTCATCCGCGCTTTTCGCTGGCCGCGGCTGAAGCCGCTCCTGCAATGTGGCTTGCGGGCGTTGCTGCAAGAGCTCGAAGACCGATGCGCTTGCTTACGCGGGTCTCAGTCCGGCTGCGGCAACAGGCCGCGCTGCAGCAGCCAGGCGCGCGCGTCCTCGGCATCCTGTTCGAACCATGCGCGGGTGGAGCCCAGCCGGTAGGTGTAGCCCCAGGCATCCATGTCGGCCATCAGTCGCGCGCTGCCGACGCCGGGCAGCGCGTCGGCCAGCACGATCTGCAGGTAGCAGGTGGCATCCTCTTCCTCGACCGAGTCGGTGGCGTCGGTATGCACCAGCGCGCGCCGTTCCGGCGGCAGCACGATCAGGTGGCAGGCTTCGTGCAGCAGCGAGTGCACCGGCGTGTCGTCGCGCACGTACACGTCGCTGGCGATCACGCCGGCTTCCGGTTCGCCCCAGTAGCTGCCGGGAATCTTGGCGCCGTCGGCGACCCGATGCAGCATCAGTCCATGCCGGGCCAGCAACGCGCGCGGCGCGTCCAGGCCGATGGCACCGACGGTCAGGACCTCGGCAGCGGGCGCGGAGCGGGAGTCGTCGGTCTGCATCGGGAGCTCGGCAAGGAGAAGCGGCGCGTGACGCAATCGGCAACGCGGTGGCGCACGGTTGGGCAAGCGGATAATTCGACCACCGCGCCGCCAAAGATCATGCGTTCGGTGGGCGCAGCTGGCGTTGTGCACGCAACCATGGCGAATTGCAGACACCGCAGTGCAGCCTCGCCAGGATGTTATGCCAAACACACCGCCGACGATGCGGCACATGCTGCGCGCCGCGGCCGCCGTCGGCGACCATGGCGCGCTCCACTACTTAGGGCGTCGGCCCTTCCGGCAACGCCACCGAGATATCGAGCACGTCGTGTTCGCCGTCCTTGACCAGGTCCACCTTGACCGCGTCGGCGTCGATGTTGACGTACTTCTTGATCACTTCCAGCAGTTCGCGCTGCAGCAGCGGCAGGTAATCCGGGCCGCCGCGGTGGTTGCGCTCCTGCGCGATGATGATCTGCAGGCGGTTCTTGGCCGTCTCGGCGGTGTTCTTCTTGGCCTTGAGAAAGTCGAATAGTCCCATGCTCACCCTCCGAACAACTTGGTGAAGAAGCCCTTCTTCTCCACGGAGATGAAGCGCATCGGGCGCTCTTCGCCCATGATCCGGGCCACCGCGTCGTCGTACGCCTGGCCGGCCGGGGACTCGCCGTCCAGGATCACCGGCTCGCCCTTGTTGGAGGCGTTGAGCACATCGCCGGATTCGGGGATCACGCCGATCGCCTTGAGCCCCAGCACTTCCTCCACGTCGGTGATGCTGAGCATCTCGCCGCCTTCCACCCGGCCTGGGCTGTAGCGGGTCAGCAGCAGGAACGCCGGCACGGCCTTGCCTTCCTCGGCCTTGCGGGTCTTGGAGTCGAGCAGGCCGATGATGCGGTCGGAGTCGCGTACCGAGGAGACTTCCGGATTGACCACGACCACCGCGCGGTCGGCGAAATACATCGCCAGGAACGCGCCCTTCTCGATGCCGGCCGGCGAATCGCAGACGATGTACTCGAAGCCGTCGGCGACCAGGTCCTTGAGCACCTTCTCCACGCCTTCCTGGGTCAGCGCGTCCTTGTCGCGGGTCTGCGAGGCGGCCAGCACGTACAGGTTGTCGAAGCGCTTGTCCTTGATCAGCGATTGCTTGAGCGTGGCCTCGCCGTGCACCACGTTGACGAAGTCGTACACCACCCGGCGCTCGCAGCCCATGATCAGGTCGAGGTTGCGCAGGCCCACGTCGAAGTCGATCACGGCGACCTTCTTGCCGCGTCGCGCCAGCCCGCAGGCCAGGCTCGCGCTGGTGGTGGTCTTGCCGACGCCGCCCTTGCCGGAGGTGACTACGATAATTTCAGCCAAAGGACTATCTCCTGATACGTTCGGTTGTAGGGCCGCGTCAATCTTGCGCGGCGATCTTGATCTGGTCCTGCTCCAGCCAGACCTGGACGGCCTTGCCACGCAGTTCCTTGGGGATATCGTCCAGCACCTTGTAGTGGCCGGCGATGGCGACCAGTTCGGCGTGGAAGTCTCGGCAGAAGATCCGCGCATCGGTGTTGCCTTGCGCGCCGGCCAGCGCGCGACCGCGCAGGCTGCCGTAGATATGGATGCTGCCGTCGGAGATCACTTCGGCACCGGCGCCGACCGTGGCCACCACGGTCAGGTCGCAGTTCTCCGCGTACAGCTGCTGGCCCGAGCGCACCGCGGTCTTCTGCATGCGGCCCGGTTGCGGGCGCGCCGCAGGGGCGGGCGGCGGCGGGGGCGGCGGCGAGACCGGGGCGGGTGCGGCGGCAGGGGCGCCGCCGTCGATGCGCTCGTACTGGGCGCGGAACTTGGCCAGCAGCGGCAGGCCCAGCGCTTCGGACAGCTGTTCGATCTCGCGGGTGCCGTAGGCCAGCGCCACCGGCAGCACGCCGGCCTCGCGCAGGCCTTCCAGCAGCGCGCGCGCGGTGGCGGTGTCGGGCGTCTGCGCCAGGCCGCCGAAATCGATGATCACCGCGGCGCGGCCGAACAGCTTGGGCGCGCGCTGCACGCGCTCGCGCATTTCCTGGGTCAGGCGCGCCACGTCCAGGGTGCGGATGCGCAGGTTGGCGATGCCGACCTGGCCGATCTTCAGTTCGCCTGCCTGCTCGAAATCCAGATTCACCGACGACACGCTCAGGTCCCGGTCGGGCGCGGGGCCCGTTGCAGGCGACGGGCATGGCCGACCCAGGGCAGGTCGGGCAACTGCTCGCCGTAGGTCTCGCGGACCCAGGCGTAACTGCACAGATCCTTCAACAGCATGCTGGCACGCACCTCCACTTCGTTCATCGTGTTCTGGCCCACTTCGCGGAAACCGAAGCTGCCGTGGAACAGCAGCGCCGCGTCCGCGCCGTGGTCCAGGAAAACCTCACACGCCAGCTGCGGGTAGCGCAGCTCGGCATAGCTCTGCACGTCGGCATAGAACGCGCGGCCGACGCCACCGCCGCGGCGGCGGCTGGCCACCACGATGCGGTCGATATAGAAGAAGGCGGGGTAGCGCTCGCGAAACCAGGCGAAATTGCTGCTGTCGTGATCGCTGTCGCCGCCGAACCCGACCAGGAAGCCGGCCAGGTTGCCGTCGCGCTCGGCGACGCGGAAGTATTCTGCGGTCTCGTAGAAGCGGTGCAGCTTGGCCGAATCCAGCGGCAGGATCGCCAGTCCGGCGTTGTTGTTCAGGGCCAGGACCGAATCGAGCTCGTGCTCGCGCACGTCGCGGATGACGATCGACATTGGGACTCCGTTGCTGATGCGCGCGCGGCCAGATGCGGACCGCCGGCCGGATTATCGCACGCGTGGCCCGGGGCGGCGAGCCGCGCATGCATGACTTCCGTGGGAGTGCATTGCGCGCCGTTCATCCTAAGATGCGTGCATGTTGGGAAACCTCAGCCATACCCGCGTCCTGCGCTTCGCCGGCCTGTTCACCTGGGCCATGATCGCCATGCCGCTGGTCTACACCTACTGGATCCCGGAGGAGGGGGTGAACCGGCGTGGCGGCTGGGAGGCGGCGATGATGTCCGGCTTCTTCATCGCCTTCGGCGGCAGCTACTACTGGCTGACCCGCGGGCTGGGCAGCGGCGGCCACGCGCATTGGTACGATCGCCTGATCCTGCTGCTGCTCACCGTCAGCGCGCTGGCGGTCAGCTATCTGACCGGAAGCGGGCTGGGCAGCATCCTGATGATGGTGGCGGCGGGAGTGATCCCGTGGCTGCTGCCGGTGCGGATCGGCGTGCTGTGGCTGGTGCTGAGCCAGTTGGCGGTGCTGCCGGTCTACTACCTGCTGGTCGGCTTTCCGCTGTTCGACGCGCTGATGCAGTCGCTGCTGTACGGCGGCTTCTCCATGTTCATCTTCGTCACCAGCCTGGTCGCGCGGCAGCAGGCCCAGGCCCGCGAGGAGCAGCGCCAGCTCAATGCCGAACTGCGCGCCACCCGCGCGTTGCTGGCCGAAAGCGCACGGGTCAACGAGCGCACCCGCATCTCGCGCGAGCTGCACGACCTGCTCGGCCACCACCTGACCGCGCTGAGCCTGAACCTGGAAGTGGCCGGCCATATCACCGAGGGCCGCGCGCAGGAGCATGTGCATCAGGCGCATACCCTGGCCAAGCTGCTGCTGACCGACGTGCGCGAGGCGGTCAGCCATCTGCGCGACAGCGGCGCGATCGACCTGGCGGCGGCGCTGCGGCCGCTGGTCGAGCGGGTGCCGTCGCTGCGCATCCACCTGCAGGTGGACGAGCCGTTGACCGTCGAGGATCCGGAGCGTGCGCATGTCTTGCTGCGCTGCACCCAGGAAATCATCACCAATACGGTGCGCCACGCGCAGGCCGACAACCTGTGGATCCAGGTGCGCCGCGAAGGCCCGCAGGTGGTGATCCGCGCCCACGACGATGGCCGCGGTTGCGAGGCCCTGCTGCCCGGCAACGGCCTGCGCGGCATGCGCGAGCGGCTGAGCCAGTATGGTGGCAGCCTGGAAATCGATGCGCCGCAGGGCACGGGCTTTCGCCTGCGCGCCTCGGTCCCGAGCGCGGCCGCCCTGCTGCCGCCCGCCGTTTCACAAGGAGTGTTGTGATGATCCGTGTCTGCCTGGTCGACGATCAAACCCTGGTGCGGCAGGGAATCCGCTCGCTGCTAGCGTTGGACGGCGGGATCGAGGTGGTCGCCGAGGCCAACGACGGCCGCCAGGCGGTGGAGCTGATCCCGCAGGTGAAGCCGGACGTGGTGCTGATGGACATGCGCATGCCGGCGATGTCCGGGCTGGAGGCGCTGCAACTGCTGTCGCGCAACGGCGCGCTGCCGCCGACCATCATCCTGACCACCTTCGACGACGACCAGCTGGTACTGGCCGGGCTCAAGGCCGGGGCCAAGGGCTACCTGCTCAAGGATGTGTCGCTGGAGCAACTGGTCGGCGCGATCCGCGCGGTGGCCGCCGGCGGCTCGCTGGTGCAGCCGGCGGTGACCCAGCGCCTGCTGTCGGGCCTGGAGCACATGCGCAACGACTTCGTCAGCCTGGACCGGCCCGACCCGCTGACCGACCGCGAGACCGAGATCCTGCGGCTGATGGCCAGCGGCTTCTCCAACAAGGAAATCGCCAACTCGCTGGGCGTGGCCGAGGGCACGATCAAGAACCACGTGTCCAACATCCTGTCGAAGCTGGGCGTGCGCGACCGCACCCGCGCGGTGCTGAAGGCGTTCGAACTGCAGCTGGTCTGACGGACAGGATGTGTGACCCGGCCCGGCGCTGCGCGCCGGCCGTTGGCGGGTGCCGGCGCCGCGCCAGCCCCATTGTGGGAGCGACTTCAGTCGCGACGAACGCAGCGGCCGGCCTGCCGGGCTCGGAGATGGTCTCGGCCGACGATCCGACATTAAAGACCGCCACCTGCATTGGTCTGGCCGCCTGGACCGGCGCCATCGCCCGCGCCCAGGCGCGAACGCCATGCCTCGTCAGGCTCGCCCGCCGCGATCCGGCACCGGCACCGGCCTGTCCACTGCTGCCTGCGCGACAATGGTCTGGTCGCCCGCACGGTGCCGCCCTGGCGCTTTGCACGGCGCCTTCGCGGGGTTTTCGCCACTATGCCGAATTCCGCGTCGCCATCTGCTGACCACGAGCCGCGAAGCCTGCTAGGATGGGCGCTTCGCTTCATTAACCCGGCCGTGGGATCGGCCCCGGAGACCTCCTGAATGACCCGTATTATCGAATTCCTGATCGCACTGGGGATCGTGGCTGGCCTGTTCGTCATCGTCGGCCTGGTGCTGCCTTCGGAGCGTCACATGTCCGAGAGCGTCGAAACCAATCGGCGCATGACCATCGTCTATGACACGGTGAACAGCCTGCGTCGTTTCAAGGACTGGAACCCTCTGGTGCTGCGCGACCCGCGTATCCAGCTGAAGCTTTCCGGTCCTGAAGCCGGCGTCGGCGCCCGCCTCGATTACGCCTCCAACGAGGGCTACATCGGCAAGGGCAGCTGGACCATCACCTCGACCGAGAAGAACAAGCAGGTCGTCATCGGCATCGAGGACGAGACCAAGGGCAGCGACAAGACCACGTCGTTCAAGCTCGAGCCGACCGGCAAGAGCGGTCGCAACGTCAAGATCACCCAGGACTACACGGTCAAGTACGGCTGGGACCTGTTCGGTCGCTATGCCGGCCTGTACGTGAGCCGCCATGTCGGCGACGACATCAAGCTGGGCCTGTCGCGGCTGAGCAACGTGCTGGCCACCGTGCCGAACGTCGACTACCGCGCCGAGGAAACCCCGCTGACCGACCTGAAGGTCGTCGATGTCCCGGCCGAGGATCTGCTGGTGGTCAACGCCGGCAACGTCGACCGCGACAACGACACCATCAAGAAGTCCATCAAGGACAACCAGGAGTGGATCAAGCGGGTGATGGACGCCAACGGCCTGGAAGCGGCCGGTCCGGTGCGCATCGTCACCACCGATTTCGGTGCCGACAAGTACGCCTTCGACGTCACCCAGCCGGTGCGCAAGCGTGCCGGCGGCGCGCCGAAGCCGGACGCGGCGGCCAAGCCGGAAGACAAGAAGGACGATGCGGCGGCTCCTGCGGCTCCGGTCGACGCGACCCCGGTCGCCGCCAGCGGCGATCCGCTGAAGCTGACCATCCCGCAGGGCGCGCCGGTCACCTACCTGCGTACCGAAGCGCACCGTTCCGCGTTCGCCAGCTACACCGGCCACATGGCGGGCCTGGATGCGGCGCGCAATGCGGTCCGCGCCTGGGCCGCGACCAGCGGCTACGACGTGACCGACCGTCCGTACGAAGCCTGGAAGGGTGGCGTGGACAAGGCGTTCACGCCGGAAGGCACGTACGACATCTACTGGGCGATCAAGTAAGCCGTCGCCTGGATGGATGAGTGACCCGAAACGCGCCGCTTCTTGCGGCGCGTTTCGTTTGTGGGGCCGGAACACCGGCCGCAACGGAGATCGTCATGCTGAATCTCGATCGGCGTTCGCGCAAACGCTCCTGGCTGGTGTGTGCCGGCGCCCTGCTGGCGGCCGCCGCGATCGGCCTGTCCGCCTACGCCTCGCACGGCGTCGCCGAGCCGCTGGCGCAATCGCATCTGCAGACCGCCGCGCTGTATGCCTTCGGCCACGGACTGGCGCTGGCGGCGCTGGGCCGCAGCAGCGAACGCCTGCTCGCGCGCATCGCCCTGGCGCTGCTGCTGCTCGGCACGCTGCTGTTTTGCGGCAGCCTGGCCGGCAATGCGCTGGCGCAGTGGCCGACGCGGCTGGCCCCGGTCGGCGGCACGACGCTGATGCTGGGCTGGGCGCTGTACGCGCTGGATGCGCTGAGGCGTTGAGATGCCCCGATACGCGCGTGGATTCGATACCCAGGCCGCCTACGACCATTTGAGCCGGCGCGACCGCAAGCTCGGTGCGTGGATGCGCCGGATCGGCCCGATCGCGCCGCAGCCGGGCTGGTCCAGGCCGTTCGACCCGGTCGATGCGCTGGCGCGCGCGATCCTGTTCCAGCAGCTCAGCGGCAAGGCCGCGGCGACCATCGTCGGCCGCGTCGAGGCGGCGATCGGCAGCACCCGGCTGCATGCCGACACGCTGGCGCGGATCGACGATCCCGGCCTGCGCGCCTGCGGGGTGTCCGGCAACAAGGCGCTGGCGCTGCGCGATCTGGCGCGGCGCGAGGCGGCCGGCGAGATTCCGTCGCTGCGCAAGCTCGCCTTCATGGACGACGAGGCGATCGTGCAGGCGCTGCTGCCGGTCCGCGGCATCGGCCGCTGGACGGTGGAAATGATGCTGCTGTTCCGCCTGGGCCGTCCCGACCTGCTGCCGGTGGACGACCTGGGCGTGCGCAAGGGCGTGCAGCGGGTGGACCGGCTGGAGCGACCGCCGACGCCGGCGGAGTTGCTGGCCCGCGGCGAGCGCTGGAGCCCGTATCGCAGCTACGTGGCGTTCTACCTGTGGAAGATCGCCGATTTCAGCGATGCCGCGACGACGTCCACGCCGCGCTCGCAGGAGTAGCGTCGAGCGGCGCCTGGCCGCGATGTTGCCGGGGACGCCGGCACCCGTTCAGGGCGCGGGCGAAGGCGACGCGGCGCGCTCCGCTGCGGGCTGGGCGGCTGGCGCGGGCGCTGGCGTTCGGAACAGCGGGTCGTCGCTCAGGCGCGGACGCTGCGAGGACGGGAAACGCCGTTCCTGCTGCAGCCAGCCGTTGTACTGGAAGGTGCCGCGCGCCGCGCTCAGAAAGACCATGACGACCAGCACGCCCATGCCCAGGCCGTTGAGGCTGCCTGCGACCAGGAACGCTATGCGCACCAGCACGTAGTACGCCAGAATCAGGATGGCGGCCACCCGACTCTTGCGGTAGAGGCCGTAGGCGAGCGCGAAGACCAGCGCCGCTTCGATGCTGCTGGTGATGCCGCTCGTCGCGTTGCCGGCGACGAATCCGCGTACGGCAGCGACTAGGTCCATCGCCGCAAGAATGCCGGCAACGATGCAGCCGGCCATGATCTTGCGCACGATGGTGTCGGGCGCCTTGGCCATCGACGGCGCGGGAGCGGGGGTTTGCGCATGTGGGGCGGCGTAGGGATTGTCCGGCATCGGCGTGGCGTCCTTGCAGCGAGTTGTTAGAGAGTGGATAGCGGCCGTCGCGGCGGAAACTTGGATCGCCGACTTCAGCGCCGCGGTGACGCTGCCCACGCCGCATTCGCAGGAGCAGGGCGTCCAGCGGCATTGCGATACTCCTCTGTAGGAGCGGCTTCAGCCGCGACAGCTCCTCTCCGCAAGGCGAATGTCGCGGCTGAAGCCGCTCCTACAGGGGCGTTGCCGCCGTTCGTGTGCGCGGCGACTTGGGCGTCTGGCCGCCGCAGATCTCGCCGCGCGCGCCATCGTCTCCGGCCTCATGCCGGCAAATACTTGTCCCACAGCCGATTGCGGAAGCGGTGCTGCGGATCGATGCGGCGCTTGATGCGTGCGAACGCCTCGGCTTCGGGATAGGCCGCGGCGAACTGCTGCGGTGTGGCGTGCAGCCGGTACGGCAGGTAGTAGCGGCCGCCGTGCGCCAGCGCCGCGTCGATCAGCTGCCGGGTCCACACCGCCGCGGCCCGGTCCGGCGCGGCGCCGCTGCGCTGCTTGTAGTACAGCACGAAGGAGAACACCGGCTGCGGCGCCCAGCGCAGCAACGACACGGTGTCGGCGGGCGAGTGGCGGATCGAAACGTTGAGCGCGTTGACCGCGTGGTTGCGCAGGATCGTCCCCATCTCGCGCGCGAATGCGGCGAATGCCGGCAGCGGCAGGAAGTATTCCTGCAGCAGGTAGGTGGACATGCGCCGGGTGCGCGGTTCCAGCGAGCGCGCGTCCAGGCTGGCCTGGCAGTTGCGGCGCATCACCGCCGGCGTGTGCAGCAGCGGTTCGGTCTGGTAGCGCTCGCGCAACGATTCGCCCAGCGGCAGCTCCGAGGCGGCCCAGATCAGGTTCTGTTCGCGTGCGTAGTCCTGCCCGCGCGGCACCAGCCGGCGCGTGTCGGTGGGCGCCGCGTCGCTGCGCAGCCAGGTCACCGCCAGCGGGCGATCGAAATGCGGCGGCATCAGGTCGGCGTTGTGCATCACCGCGCGCGGGTCGGCGATGCGTTCGGCGAAGAATGCCGGATAGTCCGCCAGCGCCACGCGCTGCACGCGCCGCTCCAGCATGTCGTTGCGGGCCAGCGCCAATTCCACTTCGGTGACCACGCCGAGCCCGCCGTAGCCGCCGATCGCCGCGGCAAACAGCTCGGCGTCGCGCACGCGGTCGAGTTCATGAATCTCGCCCTGCGCATCCACCAGTTGCAACGCCTGCACCGTATGCGCGATCGGCCCGGCATGCAGATAGCGGCCATGGCAGTTGACCGCGACCGAGCCGCCGACGCTGAAATTGCTGTAGCTCTGCATCACCGCGACCGACAGATCGTGCGGATCGATCAGGTCCTGCACGTCGCGCCAGCGCATGCCGCTGCGCACGCGGATGCGCTGCGCGACCGGATCCAGATGCACCAGCCCGATCAGGTCGCGCAGATCCAGGTGCAGCGAGCCGGCGGCAGCGATCTGCCCGCCCATGCTGTAGCGCGCGCCGCCGATCGAGACCGCGCCGCTGCTGCCGCGCAACAATGCGGCGACGTCGGCCGTCGTGCGTGGCCGTGCGACGCGCGCGACTGCGGTGCGGTCGATGTCGGCGATGTCGGTGACCTGCGTGGTGGCGTCCGTATCGCGCGCGCATCCGGGCAGGGCCAGGGCGGCGCCGGCACCGAGCAGGGCGGCGGTGGCCGCGCGGCGCTGCTTGTCGATGTGCTCGTCCATAAGCAAGGTGTTCTCAATGGGAGTGGCAGGGCGGGTACGTCAGTCGGCGACCAGTTCCACCTGCGTCTGCACGCGCACCCAGGCATCCTGGCTGGGATCGTTGAGCGTGGCGTGCAGCGTATAGGTGCCGAGCGGATCTTCCGGTTCGAAGCGCAGCTGCAGCGACAGCGGTGCCAGTTCCAGCATGCCCGGCGCGGCCGGTTTGCCGCCGGTGGTGAGCGGGCGCGCAGGTTCCTGCAGCGCGACCTGGCCATCCGGCCGGAGCATGCGCATGCTCATCCGCGCGTCGCAGGCGCCGCCGTTGTTGGGACTGGGCGCGCAGCCGGAATACAGCATGACCACGCGCAGCGGTTTGCCGCGGCGCACGCGTGCGGCCGTGCGCAGCTGCGGGCCGTGGCTGCTGCCGCTCTCGCTCCACTCTTTCCCGAAGCGGGCGAACTCGGCTTCCTCGGCGACGTGGATGCTGGCCGCGAAGTTCTTGTCGTGCGCGCGTTCGGCGCTGTCGGCGACCGGCTTGCCCTGGCGATCGTGCCATTGCGCCGAGGCGGCGAACGACAGGGCCAGCAATCCCAGGGCGCAACACGCCAGGCTGCCGCGCAACCTGCGTTCACCGCGATGCTTCATGTCGGGTTTCATGCCGACGCTCCCGCATGCCAGCGCCAATGCCAGGGTTCGTAGACGATGCCGTGCGGATTGTCGCGCGGATAGCTCATCCGGTAGCCGAAGTCGGCGGCGTGCGCGCGCAGCCAGGCGAAGGCTGCGGTGCGCTCGAAGCTCTCTTCGGCCGGCGGCTCGCCGGGCGTACCGATGTCCAGCGCATCGCCGCTGTGGTGCTCGCTGTAGCCGGGCGCGGCATTGACCTGCAGGATCTGCTGCAGGCTCTGCCCGCGCGCGAACTTGCGCGCGAAGATGCCCAGTTGGTAGTCGTGGCTGCGGTAGCCGGAGATCGCCTCCAGCACCACGCCGTCGCGCGCGGCGGCGCGCTGCAGCGCCGGCCAGGCGCGCGCGGCGCCGGCGCTCAGCCACAGCGGGCGGCGGTAGCGGTCGCGGCCGGCGGCGTGCAGGGTAGCGGGTTCGGCCTGCAGCGCCAGGCCGGTGCTGCGCGCGTAGTCCTCGGCGTCCAGGCCGAGGCCGGCCAGGCGTTCGTGCAAGGCGCTCAGCGGCAGCACTCCGGCGTCGTCGGAGTGTCGGCGCAGGGGCAGCGCGTCGAGGCGATCCAGCGCCGCGTCGATGCCGGGTTCGTGCATCAGCCGCGGCAGCAGCGCATGCAGCCCGCGCGCGGAGGCGACCGCCAGATAGCGGCCGTCGTGCTTGCGCCGCAACAGCCAGGTCGCCTGCGCGAGCAGGCGCGCATCGACATTGCTGCGCGCGCGCAGCAAGCTGGCCGGCAGCAGTTCGATGCATTCGGTATTGAGCAGCAGGGCAGGAGCGGGGCGCATCCGCACAGGGTAGGGCTAACCGCGGTGCGCGGCCAGCCGTTGCAGGTCCTGCAGCAACTGCCGCGGCTGCTCCGGGCTCAGCAGCAGCCAGCGTCCGTCGCGCAACGGCAGTACCAGCACGCGGCTGGCATCGGTGAGCAGGCAGAACGCGCGCTGGCCGTTGCGCATGCGGAAATGGCCGGATTTGAAGCCGGGCAACGTGTAGGCGATGGTCTTGCGGTTCGGCGCGAATTCGCCGCGCTCGGCCAGGTCGATCACGCGCGCCTGCGCCAGATCGAGCTGCGCGATATCGGTGCGCGAGGCGAACATGCTGGAGCGGACCAGCAGCGTGCTTCCCTCCAGGCGGATGCCGCGCCGCAGGTAGAACAGGCTCAGCGCCGTGCCGGTCGCCGGCAGCAGCGCCAGGGTGGCCCAGTGCAGGCGATGGCCGCGGTCCGGACTGGACAGGCCCACGGCGGCGACGAGGCCGGCGGCGAGCAGCAGCGGCAGCCACAGGCCCAGCAGCGGCAGGCGTCCGGGCGTGGCCACGCGGTAGTCGCGGGAGGTCGGTGCGGCGCGGGAACGGCTGGGCATGGCGGTCATCGTTGTGCGCGGATCCACTGCGCGGTATCGGCGATCCGCTGCGGATCGACGTGGCCAGGTTGCGCGTACTCGGCCGGCCCGGGCGCGCCGCTGCCGGCGATGCCGAGGTGGTTGAGCTGCGCATAGCGGTGCAGGGTCGCGCGCGCGTCCCCGCCCAGCGCCTGCTGCCAACGCTGCCAGTCCGGCGCAGTGACCTGGAAGTCGCGTTCGCCCTGCAGCCACAGCACCGGCTGCCGCAGGGCCAGGACGTCGGCCACCGGATCCACCTTGTCGAACGCCCGCCAGTAGTCGGCCGGCAAGTCCAGCGGCGAATCGGTCCGCGCCACCGCGCCGTCGCCACGGACCTTGGCCACGCGCCGTTCGATCTCGGCCAGGCGCGCCTGGTCCTGCGCCGACGGCGTGACCTGCAGCTGCAGCAGGTAGCGGTTCTGGTCGATCAACAGATCCAGCAGCGAACGCGCCGGCGCCGCCCACAGAACGATGCCGGCGGTCTTGCCGGACATGCGCGCGATGCGCGCGGCGAGCATGCCGCCCTGGCTGTGGCCCATCACGAAGATGCGCCTGGGATCGATGCCAGGCGTGCGCGCCAGCGCCGCGATCGCGGCAACCGCGTCGTCGGTGGTTTCGTCGTCCATGGTGAAGTCTTGCTCCATGCGTCCGGCGAAGCGCTCCGGCATGGCGAAAGTGCGCTTGTCGCAGCGCAGGACCGCGATGCCCTGCGCGGCGAGTCCGCGTGCGACGTCGAGGAACGGCCGGTTCGGGCCGATCGTCTCGTCGCGGTCCTGCGGGCCGGAGCCGTGCACCAGCACCACCGCCGGGAATGGTCCCTTGCCCGCGGGCAGCGCCAGCGTGCCCGGCAACGGACCGACCGCGAACGCCTGTTCGGTGAAGCCGGCATCGGCCGCGGGCGGCGGCGCGGCCGGTGGCGCCGCGGGGGTGAACAGCAGGCCGGCGATCTTGCCGTCCGCGTCGATCGAGACATGCGCCAGCAACGCGCCGCGCTCGAACTGCAGGCGCTGCTCGATCACGGTGAGCCCTTGCTGCTGGCGTTCGCTGGCCGGGCCGCGCTGCTGCAGCGCGCCCAGTTGCGCGGACAGCCTGCGCCAGGCCTCGGCAAGCTTTTCCGGCGGGACCGCTTGCGCTATCGCCGGGGTGAATCGGGCTTCGACGGCGGTGAGGTCGCCGGCCTGCAGGCGATCCAACAGCGCGCCGGCAGTCTGTTGCGGCGCCGCTGCCGATGCCGCGAGCGGGGCCAGCAGCGCCACCAGGGCGTAGGCGGGAACGCGGCGCCGGCGCATGTCAGAGCTCCCGCTTGAACATCAGCAGCGGCTTGGTGCCCGGCAGGGTGAGCACGTTGACCAGTTCCCAGCCAAGCTTGCCGTGCTTGTTCAAATCGGCCTGCAGTTCCTCCAGCTTCAGACCCAGCATCAGATTGGTCTTGGCTTCGACGGTGAGGTATTCCCAGCGTTTGCTCATGATTCGGGTGCCTTGTCGTCGCCGGGCTTGGGCAGCCGGCCGGCCTTGCGCAGCGCGTCGCGCAACACGTATTCGATCTGCGCGTTGAGGCTGCGCAGCTCGTCGTCGGCCCAGCGCTGCACCGCCGCCAGCACGTCGGCGTTGATGCGCAGCGGATAGGCCTTCTTCTCGCTCATGCGCGGCGGCTCGGTTGCATCCGTGCGGCGGCTGCCGCACGGCAGTGGCAGGGCTCGCGCATCAGTACAGCGAACCGGCGTTGACGATGGGTTGCGCGCCGCGGTCCGAACACAGCACAGTCAGCAGGTTGCTGACCATGTGCGCCTTGCGCTCCTCGTCCAGCTGCACGGTGCCGTTCTTCTCCAGTTCGGCCAGCGCCATTTCGACCATGCCCACCGCACCGGCGACGATGCGCGTGCGTGCGGCGATGACAGCGTTGGCCTGCTGCCGCTGCAGCATCGCCTGGGCGATTTCCGGGGCGTAGGCGAGGTGGCTGATGCGCGCCTCGATCACGTCCACGCCGGCCTGGGTCAGGCGCTCGTCGAGGTGGCGCTTGAGCTGCTCGCTGATCTCCACGGGGTGGCTGCGCAGGGAGATCTGGCCGTCCTCGTGCTGGTCGTAGGGATAGCTGGTGGCCATCGCGCGCAGCGCCGATTCGGATTGGATGTGCACGAAGCTCTCGTAGTCGTCGACGTTGTACACCGCCTCGGACGCATCGATCACCTGCCATACGATCACCGCGGCGATCTCGATCGGGCTGCCGTCCAGTTCGTTGACCTTGAGCCGGCCGCTCTCGAAGTTGCGCACGCGCTGGCTGACCTTCTTCTTGGAATAGAAGGGGTTGTTCCAGCGCAGGCCGTTGTCCTTGACCGTGCCCACGTACTTGCCGAACAGGCTCAGCACCGCGGCCTGGTTCGGCTGCACCGTGTACAGGCCGCACAGGCTGAACAGCGCGATGGCGCCCAGCAGCAGCGACAGCAGCACCAGCGGCAGCGAGCTCGGCCCGCCGTTGACCGGGTCCTTGATGATCCCCATCACGAACAGCCACAGCGCCAGTCCGGCCAGCGCCAGGACGCCGAGCAGGAGCGGAATGCCGGGCAGCGAGCGAAGCGTGCGTTCTTTCATGGCGGTCTCCCCAGGTGTGTGGCGGAAAGATATCACTTTGATATCGGTTTGCAAGGGGCTGGGAATGGGGAATCGGGAATGGGGAATCGTGGAAGCGGGTCCATGGGGCCGGCTGGTCCAGGGGGAGCCTGGTGAATCGCCACTCTCCATTCCTGCGGCTGCGCGCGGCACCTGCCGAGGATCGGAGGGGCGACGTCGCGAGGCTTGGAGAGGCATGCGGCGGCTACGGCCACGGCCGGGATGCCGGCTTGGCCGGCGTCGGCCGGTGTGCATGCATCAGCCGCGCGCACTGCTACCCCGGCACGATTCGGCGCTTTTGCGAATCCCCAATCCCGATTCCCGAATCCCGTCGCTGCAAGCGCCCACTCAGTCGCCGACGATGACCACGGGCGTGCGCAGCGTGGCCAGATGATGGGTGCCGACGGCGATATCGCTGCGGTAGCAACCGGGGACGTCGACGGTGCAACGCTTGCCGACGCGCACGCCTGCGGCGATATCCACCCGCCGTCCCAGCGTCGCGTGGCTGCCGATGACGGCTTGCGCACCGACGAACACCCCGGCGTCGACCCATGCCGATGCGCCGATCTTCGCACCGTGCTCCAGCACGGCCGCCGTTCCGATCCAGGCGTTGTAGCCGATGTCGCAGTGCGCGCCGACCATCGCCCCGGCGCCGACCATGCAGTTCTCGCCGACCTTTGCGCTGGATGCGACCGTGGCGCCGCGGCAGATCAGCGATGGCGTCCCGTCATGCGCTTGCCAGCGGGGCGCCGGCGGCATCGGCGGTGGCGCGCGGCCGGTAGAATGGCGTTCTCTCTCCTTCGCGCAGGCACCGCCGCCATGACCACCCTGGGAACCCCGCTGTCCGCTTCCGCCACCCGCGTGCTGCTGCTGGGCTCGGGCGAACTGGGCAAGGAAGTGGCGATCGAGCTGCAGCGCTTCGGCGTGGAGGTGATTGCCGCCGATCGCTATGCCGACGCGCCGGCGATGCAGGTGGCGCACCGCTCGCACGTGCTGGACATGCTCGATGCGATGGCGCTGCGCGAACTGATCGCGCGCGAACAGCCGCACCTGATCGTGCCGGAGATCGAGGCGATCCACACCGAAACGCTGGTGGCGCTGGAGCGCGAGCACGGCCAGCGGGTGATCCCGACCGCACGCGCGGCGCGGCTGACCATGGACCGCGAGGGCATCCGCCGCCTGGCCGCCGAGACGCTGGGCCTGCCGACCTCGCCGTACCGCTTCGTGGATACGCCCGAGGAGTACCGCGCCGCGATCGCCGCGGTCGGCCTGCCGTGCGTGGTCAAGCCAGTGATGTCGTCCTCGGGCAAGGGCCAGAGCACGCTGCGCAGCGAAGCGGAAATCGACGCGGCCTGGGAGTACGCGCAGACCGGCGGCCGCGCCGGCGCCGGCCGCTGCATCGTCGAGGGCTTCATCGACTTCGACTACGAGATCACCCTGCTGACCGTGCGCCACGCCGCCGGCACGTCGTTCTGCGATCCGATCGGGCACTGGCAGAAGGACGGCGACTACCGCGAGAGCTGGCAGCCGCAACCAATGTCGGCGCTGGCGCTGCAGCGGGCGCAGGAAATCGCGCGCGCGGTCACCGACGACCTCGGCGGCTGGGGCCTGTTCGGCGTGGAATTGTTCGTCAAGGGCGACGAGGTCTGGTTCAGCGAAGTCTCGCCGCGCCCGCACGACACCGGCCTGGTCACCCTGGTCTCGCAGGAACTGAGCGAGTTCGCGCTGCATGCGCGCGCGATCCTGGGCCTGCCGATCCCGGTCATCCGCCAGAGCGGCCCGTCGGCCTCGTGCGCACTGCTGGCGCACGGCGAGGGCGTGCCGATGTTCGGCAACGTCGCCGCCGCGCTGCAGGCTCCGGACACCGCGCTGCGCCTGTTCGGCAAGCCCAGCGTGCACGGCCACCGCCGCGTCGGCGTGACCCTGGCGCGCGGCGCCAGCATCGACGAAGCGCGCCAGACCGCCCGCGACGCCGCCGCCGCATTGACCATCGAACTGAAGGCCTGAGGCAGCGCTTTTCCGACTCCCCAATCCCGGCCCCTCACACCGGCGGCGCGAACCGCGCCGCCGCCAGGCGGATGCTCCACACCAGTTCCACCATCGCCAGGTTGTTGAGCAGCGCTTCGCCGCCGAGGATCAGCCAGTAGCCGCTGCCGTCCACCCAGAACGGGACGAACGACCAGTCCGGCAGCAACAGCTGCGGCTCGCTGTAGAACGACACATAGCCCTGCGCCCCGTTCCAGCCGCGTGCGCTCTGCCGTTGCGCGAAGCCGGAGAAATCGGCCGCGGCTACGCTCAGCGTGTCGGCCTCGTCCTGGCTCAGCCCGGCATGGCCCAGGCGGAAGCCGCTGTCGGAGGCGAGCACCGCGCGGCGTTCGGCCGACAGCGGCGCGATCACGTGCTGGGCGAAATCGTCCAGACGGATTTCCGGGCCGGGCACCGGGCGCCGCAATAGCTGGATCCACTGCCGCTCGCGCGCCTCGTGCAGCAGCCGCTGCACGTCGCCGTCCACGCGCATGCGCCATTCCTGCAGCGACAGCGCGCCATGCGCGCTGAGCAGCAGTTGCAAGGCGCGCTGCATGCGGTCCGGCGCGGCACTGGCGAAAGCGTGCAGCACGCCGTGCGGCGTCGGCATCAGCCAGGTGGGATCGTGATCGTTCATGGCCAGTGGCTTGCGGTCGGAAGAGGGAGTGCGGCGGAAACGCTGCGGCCGCCGAGCAGGTCGCGTTGCTGCAACCAGCGCGCGGCGCGGTCCCAGCGGTCGTCCAGCGCCAGCGCGTGGCGGCGCAGGTCGCGGCTGGCGAGCATGAAGGCGAGCTTGTCCTGGCAGCTGACGCAGTAGTCTAGGAATTCGCGCTCGCTGCGCGCGGCGGCCAGCGGCTCGCCTTCGCACAGCGCTTCCACCACTTCGCGGGCCAGCCGCCGCGAATGATCCGGATTGGCCCGGCGCATGCGCGCCGGCACGTCGGCCGATGGCCGCGCCAGCACGCTCCAGCGCGTGGCCAGCGCGGTGATCGGCAGCAGCGCATGACCCTGGCTGTGGCGCAGGAACGCCGCGGCGACGTGCGGCGGCAAGCGCTGCTCGGCCATCTGCAGCGCGGCGTGGCGCAGCGCGGTGTCGTGCCGCGGCAGGCCGACGAACAGGTCGGCGAGCACGCCTTGCACCGGTTCGTCGTCGGCCAGTTGCAGCGCCGCATGCAGCCGCGCCAGGTGCGCGCAGGCGTCGTGCGGATCGCGCAGCAGCGCGCGCGCATGGGTGCGCATCACCAGGCGGGCCGGGTCTGGAACGGGGCAGTTGGCCATGGCGCTCAGTCCAGCAAGGTGTCGATCAGGTCGATCATGAATTCCGCGTCTTCCATCGCCATCGCCTCGAAGCCCTGCTCCAGGCCGAGGGCGTCGAGCACGCCCTGGTCCTCGCGGTGCGCCGCGTCGCCCAGCGCCAGCAGTTGCGCCTGCAGCGCGGGCAATTGCGCGGCGATGCGCGGATGCGCCAGCAGCACATGGCCGATGTCGCACAGTGCGCTCTGCACCAGCGGCCGCAACCGCTCGCGGGTCAGCCGCGACAGGCGGTGATAGGCGTCGGCCAGGAACAGGCCGGCATCGGCTTCGCCTTCCAGCAGCAGTCGCGCCACCGCGGCATAGCTGCTGGCCTGGCGCCAGGCGATGCGGTCGGGATCGAGGTCGGCCGGCTCCAGCAGGCGCAGCGCGATCAGGCGCACGTCGTGGTTGTCGGTCAGCGCGATGCGGCAGCCGTAGGACAGGTCTTCGACGCAGCGCGCCGGCGCGTCCGCGGCGGCGGCGATCACCACTTCGTCGGCATGCCCGCGCGGGCGTGCGACCGGCAGGTAGCCGCGGGTGCGGATCAAGGCGCTGGCATCGAACGGACTGGCGTACACCAGATCGACCACGCTGCGGTCGAGCAACTGCTTCTGTTCGGCGGCATCGGCCGGCATCAGCAGGTGCAGGCCGATGCCGGCACGGCGCTGCAGCACGGTGCTGAGCAGGTACCAGCCGCCGAAGTTCTCCGGCGCGAAATCCGGCGCGACCAGGAAATCGAGGCTCATGCCGGGTTCTCCGCGCGTTCGTCCTGCAGCCATTGCGCGTACAGCGGTTGCAGCGCGTCGATGCGCCGCCGCGACGGCTTGCGCCGCACAGAGGTGAAGCCGACCACCCGGCCGTCGCGCACGTTCGGCAGCGCGGTGGCGTAGACCCAGTAGCAGGCGCCGTCGCGGCGCAGGTTCTTGACGTAGCCGTGCCACTTATCGCCGCCCAGCACCGTGTTCCACAGATCGGCGAAGGCGCGCCTGGGCATGTCCGGGTGGCGCAGGATGCAGTGCGGCGCGCCGATCAATGTCGCCCGCGGCCAGCCGCTGAGTTCGACGAAGGCATCGTTGGCGTGGGTGATGATGCCGTCCAGGTCGGTGCGCGACACGATCAGGCGCCCGTCCGGGTAGGCCACTTCGCGGTCGCTCCAGTGCACCACGCGGCGGTTGCCGTCGTGATAGCGCAGCTCGGCGCTGCGGTGCGGTTCGTGCGGCGGATCCATCGGCGGCAGCGGCATGGCGGCGCTCCTAGAGGATCTGCTGCAGCGCCTGGGCGGCGCGCTTGATGTCCAGGAACACCAGGCCGAGCTTGGCGCTGGGCTTGGCCAGCACGGTCAGCACCGCCTCGCGCCCGGCCGCGCTCATGATCACGTAGCCGAGTTCGCCCTGGATCAGCACCCGTTCCAGCGGGCCGCGCGCCAGTTCGCGCGCGCTGCGCTCGCCCAGCGCCAGCAGCGCGGCGGACATCGCGCCGACGCGGTCCTCGTCCATGCCCTGCGGCATCGCCGAGGCGATCATCAGTCCATCCAGGGAAATCAGCGCCGAGGCCTCGATGTCGGCGGTGGCGCCGTTGAGTCCCTCCAGCGCCTGTTGCAGCTGTTGCGTTCGCATGCTCGCTATCCGGTGACGCATCCCGACGGGGTGCGGGATGCATTGGATAGCGTTTGCGCGGTCTTGCCCTTGATCTGGATCAAGGCCGGGCGGGGCGGCCCTGCAGATCCCTCAGGCGCCGGCGTCCGCCAGCACCACCAATCCCTAATCCCGACTCCCCAATCCCGGCTCCTCCGCCACATCCACCCACACCAGGTGATGGTCGCTGCCGTCGGCGATCGCCGCGGCCGGGGCGCTGGAGGCCGGCCAGAACACGCCGCCGTCCAGGTAGCGGAAGCCGTTGGACGGCAGCACGTAGTCCAGTCGCATCGCCCCGGCCTTCGGCCCGAAATCGCCGGTGACCTGCTGCGGCGGGCCGCGGTGGGCGATGCCCTGCGCGGCGTAGGCGCGCGCGGCTTCTTCGCCGCCGGCGCTGTGCGGGGTCGGGTAGTGCAGCACGCGCGGGTGCTCGACCAGCGCGCGGATCGCGTCGTGGCGGCCTTCGCCGTCGACGACGTCGTTGTTGAGATCGCCCAGGATCACGAAGCGCGCATCGGCGGCCAGGCCGCCGCAACGGCCGGCGTCGTCGCACAGCCATGTCGCGCTGGCGCGATTGTCCAGATACTCGCGCCACAAGCGCAGTTCGTCGTGGTTGCGCGCGGCGTTGCGCTTCTCGACGCCATCGAACACCGGCGGCGTGGGATGCGCGACCAAGGCGTGGACCAGGCCCAGCGGCGTGCGCACCGGCACGTCCCAGTGCGATTTCGACGATAGCCGCAGTTGCGCCCACACCGCATCGCTGTAGAACGCGCGCCCGTCGGGCGGAACGGTCGGGCGCAACGCGCCGGGCATCGCGCTCCACTTGAACAGGCGGAAGCTGCGCACCGCCGCGGCATCGATCGGATACTTTGACAGCAGCAGCATGCCGTACTGGCCGGGATGCAGGCCGTAGCCCCAGGCGTCGTTGCCGCGCGCGCGGCCGTTGCCGCCGACGCTGCCGTCGTTGTCCAGGTCCAGCCCGCTGGGCACGCCGGTGTTGACCGGCGCCAGGTAGCGGTACGGGTAGTGCAGCGCGGCGCCGCCGAGAGGCTGGGGAACTTCCAGGTAGCGCTGCTGGAACAGGTCGGCGGCGCGGTGCGCGTCGTCGTAGTCGAATTCGTTGAGCAGCACCAGGTCCGGACGCACCTGCTGCAGCACCGCAGCGATCTTGCGCGCCTGCGCGCTGTCGCCCTGCAGCGCGGCGATCAGGCCGCCCTCCTCGTCCGAATTCAGCGAGGTGTTGAAGGTGGCCAGGCGCAACGCGGCCGCGGCGGGCGCGGCGGGTGTGGTCGCGGTCGGGGCGGAGGCGGTGTGCGAGCAGGCGCCGCACAGCAGAGTCATGGCAAACAACAGGGCGCGTGGGTTCATGCGCGCATGTTCGCATGCGGCGCATGTCCGAACGATGGCGCCGTGGCGCCATGACGGCGTGCGGCCGGCATTGCGCTGTGGTGGGCGCGGTACCGGCGGTTTTCGCGGCCTTGGAAGGCATCGGGTCGGCTGATGCTGCAGTGCCTCGGCGAGGGCGGCGCACGTGCCGCGCGCAACGCGATCGATCAGCGGCAGGCTCAGTCGCCGAGGCGGCCGGCGGTTTCGTCGAACGCGCGCCAGGTGCGCCCGTCGTAGGCCTGCAATGGCCGGAAGCGGCGCTTGTAGTCCATCTTCTGGTGGCCGCGGATCCAGTAGCCCAGGTACAGATGGCTCAGGCCTTCGCGTCTGGCCCATGCGATCTGTTGCAGGATCGCCAGCGTGCCCAGCCCGCGCGCGGCGACGTCGGGATCGTAGAAGGTGTAGACCGCCGACAGCGCCTGCTCGGCGATGTCGGTGACCGCCACCCCCAGCAGCGGCCCGCGCTGTCCATCCGCAGTCTTCTGGCGCATTTCCAGGAAGCGCCCGTGCGACCAGCGGCCGATCAGGAACTGGTCGAACTCGTGCGCGCCATGCTCGTCCATGCCGCCGCCCGGGTGGCGCATGCGCAGGTAGCGCTGGTACAGCGCCAGCTGTTCCTCGGTGCGTTCGGCTGCGACGATGCGGGTGTCGATATCGGCATTGCGCGCCAGGCAGCGGCGCTGGCTGCGATCGGGCACGAACTCGGCGACCGGGATGCGCACCGCCACACAGGCGCGGCAGTGGTCGCAATGCGGCCGGTAGACCAGATCGCCGGAGCGGCGGAACCCCCAACTCAGAGCGAGCGGATACAGCGCGCCCAGGCGCGGGTCGTGCGGGTCCAGCACCAGATCGCGCGCCTGCCGCTCGGGCCAATAGCCGCACGCGTGCTGGCCGGTCTGGAACAGTCGCAGGTCGTCGCTGGCGTCGGTGTGGATGGCCATGCAGCGAGCATAGCGCTTCGCGATCGCAGCGGCCGCGACTGTCCGCCGCATGAATGCGCCCCGGCGCGGGTCAACCGCGCCTGCCGCGGGGCGTTGATTGCAGTGAAGGCGCCGCTGCGCCGGCCCGCTTGGCGGTCCGTCGCCGCTGCGCTGGTGACTGCCGCATGCGCTTGCCGCGCCGGCAGGTGTCTTCTTTCCCACAGGGAGTTTTCCATGAATTACCGCAACCCGCTGCTCGCCCTGGCCGTGCTCGCCGTGCTGTCCGGCGGCGCCTATGCCGCCAACCCGCCGCCGTCGGATCCGGCCGCGCCGGCCGATGCCGGCGGCTTCGCCAAGCTGGACAAGAACGGCGACGGCGTCATCGACCGCAGCGAGGCCGCGGCCAACCCGCGCCTGGCCGAGCACTTCGACGCGCTGGACAAGAACCACGACGGCAAGCTGACCCCCGACGAGTTCCCGCGCCATGGCCGTCACGGCGAGCGCGGCGGACGCGGCGAGCATGGCGCCATGCTGGCCAAGCTGGATACCAACAAGGACGGCCGCATCAGCCGCGAAGAGGCCAAGGCCGATCCGAAGTTCGCCGCGCGCTTCGACCAGATGGACGTGAACAAGGACGGCTTCGTCGATCGCGCCGACTTCGAACTGCGCGCCAAACAGCATCGCGACGAATGGTTCGCCAAGGCCGACACCAACAAGGACGGCATGCTCAGCCGCGCCGAGTTCGATGCGGCGCAGTCGATGTGGATGCACAAGCCCGGCCCGAAGCCGGGTCAGAAGCCGGGCGCGAAGCCGATGCCGGCCGCGTCCGACGCGAACTGATCGTTCCATCCCGCAACACGCAACAAGGCGCCGATCGACAACCGCCCCTGCGCAGCGAATGCGCAGGGGCGCTTTTCATGTGTCCACGCGGCGCTCCCGCGGCGCAACGGTTGGTTGCCATGCTCCTGTAGGAGCGCTTTCAAAACCGCGACAGGCCCTGTGGCGAAGCGGCGATCTTTGGCGGCCTGTCGGGGCTGAAGCCCCTCCTACAGTGCATCCAGACAGCAGTGCGGCCAGCGAACCGCCACACGTGCGGTGCGAATTCGTCGGCTGTCGCGGCCGCCGATCGTCAGCGGTCATCCCAACCGTGCAAGAAACAGCAGGGATACCTCCGCCGACGACGGCTCAGTTGCCGCGTTGCGCCGGCTGTACCCGCACGCGCACTTCTTCGTCGCTGTCCTGTGCCGGCTTCTGCGCGGCCGGAGTGGCGGCCGGCGCCACCGCCGGAGCGGGGGCGGCGGCCTGGTTGCCGCGATGGCGCAGCACCGTCACCAGCGCCACCGCGCCGATCGCCAGCAGCAGCGCGACGCGGATCCGCCACGCCCAGCGCTTGCCGGTGTCCGGGGCGGCCTGCGAGCGGAATTCGCTCAGGTACGGCAGCGTCTGCGCCGGGTCCTGGCGGGTGCTGTCGATCAGGCCGGACTCGCGCAGCAAGGCGCGCGCACGCGGCTGGTCATCGGCGTGCACCACCCACACCGTGGGCTGCGCCTGCGTCGCCACCGGATCGATGTAGCTGAACTGGCCGCTGCGACGGCTGCGGTAGGAACGGCCATTGCTCAGCCGCACCTCGATGCCCTGGTCGCGCAACAGCTTGGCCACGCCTTCGGCGGTTTCCACGCGTTGACTGCTGAAGATCTGCCGCATCGTCGTCGCCTCAGTCCTTGGCCGGAACCTGCGCCGCGGCGCCGTCCTCGGGCACCACGCGGATCAGGCCTTCCTGCGCGGTGCTGGCGACCAGCACCCCGTCGCGGGTGAAGAACTGGCCACGCGCCAGGCCGCGCGAGCCCTGCGCGCTGGGGCTGTCCAGCGAGTACAGCAGCCAGTCGTCGGCGCGGAACGGGCGGTGGAACCACAGCGCGTGGTCGAGCGAAGCCATCTGCACGTTCGGCGTGTAATAGCTGATGCCATGCGGGAAGGTCGCGGTGCCGAGCAGGTGGAAATCCGAGGCGTAGGCCAGCAGCGCCTGATGCAGTTCCGGCGCGTCGCCGACCGGCTCGCTCAGGCGCAGCCACATCTGCTGGAACGGCGGGCGCTTGGGCGGGTTGAGTTCGTCGCGCGGGTAGACGTGGCGGAACTCGAACGGGCCGCCGCGCGAGAGCCAGCGCTGCACCTTGATCGGCAGCGTCGCCAGCACGTCCGGACGCGCGGCCTGGGTCGGCTCGATGTCTTCAGGCTGCGGCACTTCCGGCATCTTCAATTGGTGGGTGGCGCCGTCTTCCCGCTCCTGGAACGAGGCCGCGCAGAAGAAGATCACCTTGCCGTGCTGGACCGCGGTGACCCGGCGCACCGAGAAGCTGCCGCCGTCGCGGGTGCGGTCCACGTCGTAGACGATGGGATGGTCGATGTCGCCGGCGCGCAGGAAATAGGCGTGCAGCGAATGCGCGCGGCGGCCGTTCTCCACCGTCGCCTGCGCCGCAGACAGCGCCTGTCCCAGCACCTGTCCGCCGAACACGTACTTGGTGCCGATGTCGCGGCTCTGGCCGCGGAACAGGTTGTCCTCCAGCCGTTCCAGCGACAGCAGTTCGATCAGTTCGGAGACGACGGGGGCGGGCGGCTTGGCGGACAAGAGGCGAGGCCTGGGCGAGGAGTGCCCACGATTATACCGGGCCACCCACGCCGGCCTGCGTGCCGGCACCGCTCAGCGCTTGCCCAGCTTGGCCACCAGTGCGTGCAGCGCGGTCTGGGTGTCCGGCGCCTGCCAGCCGTCGACGAAGCGCTCGAGCTGGATGTGCTCGTCGGCCAGCGCGGCGCGCAGGTCGGCGCGGGCGATCGCGCGGGTCTGCAGCATCGGCTGCCGGGGCCGCTGCAGCAGTTCCTGCAGCCACGCCACCGCACGTGCGACGACCAGTTCGGCGTCCACCAGTTCGTCGACCAGACCGATGTCCAGCGCACGCTCGGCGCTGACCAGTTCGCCGCCGACCAGCAGCCGCTCGGCGCGGTGCGCGCCGACCACGCGCCGCAGCAGGCGCTGGATGCCTTCCGGCGCGACCAGGCCGACCTGGGTCTCGTTGAGCCCGATCGTGAGCGGATGCGCCGGGTCGGGACTGCGCGCCATCACCCGGTAGTCGCAGCACAGCGCCAGCACGCAGCCGCCAGCCGGCGCGTGCCCGGTCAGCGCCGCCACCACCGGGATCGCGCTGTCGGCCAGCGCGCGCGCCGCGCCGAAGAACTGCTGCCAGCTGTCGAGCAGCTTGGCGCGGTCGTCGCCGTGCCCGAGCAGGTGCGGCACGTCCATGCCGGCGGAGAAGATGCGCTCGTTGCCGGACAGCACCAGCGCGTGCATCGCGTCGGCCTGCGCCTGCGCGATCGCCGCGGCCAGCTCGGCGCACAGGGCGGTGTCGAGCGCGTTGACCGGCGCGCGCGCCAGGCGCAGCTGGCGGATGGGGCCGTGGTCGAGAACCTGGATCAGCGAGGTCATGCGAAAGCTTCCGAAGGCGGCGCGGTGCGGGACGGCTATCATAGAGCCATGAAGCTCATACCATCCGCATGCGTACGGGGGCTGGCCATCGGGCTGGCGTGTTTGGCCGGATTGGCGCCGGGGGCCGCGCTCGCGGCGCCGGCCGCGGGCAAGGCCGCCGACTGTTCGCCGCAGTGGCAGGCGGGCTGGGTCCGGCTGCCGCCGAACGCGGCGATGCCGATGGCCGCCGGTTTCGGCCGCCTGCACAACCCGTGCAAGCAGGCGCTGGCGGTGGTGGCGGCGCGCAGCCCGGCGTTCGCCGATGTGAGCCTGCATCAGACCACGCAGGTGGACGGGGTCAGCAAGATGCGCGAGATCGAGCGCCTGCCGCTGGCGGCCGGCGCCGATGCCGTGCTGCAGCCCGGCGGCCTGCACCTGATGCTGATGCAGCCGGCACAGCCGCTGCGCGAGGGCGCGAGTCTGCCGATCACCTTCGTGCTGGAGGATGGGCGCGAGGTGCAGGGCGAATTGAAGGTGAGCGCGAGCAAGCCATAAGAGAACTCGGACCCCAGGTCGCGAGCGCGCTGCATCGTCGGCTTTCTGTAGGAGCGGCTTCAGCCGCGACCGGCGCTGTCCGACAGT
Source organism: Xanthomonas sp. DAR 34887 (assembly GCF_041245805.1). Lineage (NCBI taxonomy): Bacteria > Pseudomonadati > Pseudomonadota > Gammaproteobacteria > Lysobacterales > Lysobacteraceae > Xanthomonas > Xanthomonas tesorieronis. The sequence continues at coordinate 3,703,730 of NZ_CP162490.1, read as the reverse complement.
CCGCACCACCTGAACTGAAGCCCATTTTGCAGCGCTTCGCGGCGCACGCCCATCCGTGTGGGCGCCATTTCAGCCGCGACAGGTTTCGATGCCTGGCCCTTCGGACGGTGTCTGTCGCGGCTGAAGCCGCTCCTACAAGGGGCGGGATTGGGGATTAGCCAGCCCAATCCCGCGCAGGGCCCGCTTTTGCCAATCCCCAATCCCGAATCCCCAATCCCAGCCTCTCAACTGCACGCCGCGCGGATTTCGTCCGGCAGCGGCGCGCTCTTGCCGGTTTCGGTGTCGATCCACACCACCACCACGTTGCCGTCCGAGTGCAGCACGCTGTCGTCCTTCTGGTCGACGATGCGGTGGCCGACGGTGATGCTGCTGCTGCCCATGCGCTCGACGAACAGCTCCACCACGATGTCGTTCGGCCACACGATCGGGCGCCGGTAGTTGACGTTGGTCGCGGCGACCACCGGAGCGATGCGGTTGCGCATCGAGAAGCCTTCCACCTGCAGCAGCCAGCGCACGCGCGCCTCTTCCAGGTAGGAGATGTACTTGGCGTTGTTGACGTGGCCCATGCTGTCCATGTCGCGCCAGCGCACGCTGATCGGCACGCGCGCCAGCGGCTTGTGCGCGGTGGAGGGGGACTCGGTGGGGGATGCGCTCATCGTGCGGCCTTCTTGGTCGTGGTCTTCTTGGCCGCCTTCTTGGCGACCTTCTCGGGTTTGCTCTTGCGCGGCGGCAGCGCGTCGGGCTTGTTGGCCATCGCCGCCGGTTTGGTCGGCTTGGCCACCGTGCCGGCGGGCAGCAGCTTGGCCAGGAAGTGGCCGGTGTAGGAATCCGGGTGCGCGGCGATCTCCTCCGGGGTGCCGGTGGCGAGGATGGTGCCGCCGCGATGGCCGCCCTCCGGACCAAGATCCACCACCCAGTCGGCGGTCTTGATCACGTCCAGGTTGTGCTCGATCACGACCACGGTGTTGCCTTCGTCGCGCAGCTTGTGCAGCACGCCGAGCAGCGCCTCGATGTCGTGGAAGTGCAGGCCGGTGGTCGGTTCGTCGAGGATGTACAGGGTGCGGCCGGTATCGCGCCGCGACAGTTCCTTGGACAGCTTCACCCGCTGCGCTTCGCCGCCGGACAGCGTGGTCGCGCTCTGCCCGAGCTTGATGTAGCTCAGGCCGACATCGACCAGCGTCTCCAGCTTGCGCGCGATGGTCGGCACCGGCTCGAACAGCCGCAGCGCGTCCTCCACGGTCATCTGCAGCACGTCGTTGATGTTGAAGCCCTTGTACAGAATCTCCAGCGTCTCGCGGTTGTAGCGCTTGCCGTGGCACACGTCGCAGGGCACGTACACGTCGGGCAGGAAGTGCATCTCGACCTTGATCAGGCCGTCGCCCTGGCACGCCTCGCAGCGGCCGCCGCGCACGTTGAAGCTGAAACGGCCGGGCGAATAGCCGCGCGCGCGCGCCTCGGGCACCTGCGCGAACAGTTCGCGCAGCGGCGTGAACAGGCCGGTGTAGGTGGCCGGGTTGGAGCGCGGGGTGCGGCCGATCGGCGACTGGTCGATATCCACCACCTTGTCGAACAGGTCCAGATGTTCGATCTCGCGGTACGGCGCCACCGCATGCGAGGCGCCGTTGATCTCGTTGGCGGCCAGGGTGAACAAGGTGTCGTTGATCAGCGTCGACTTGCCCGAGCCGGACACGCCGGTGACGCAGGTCAGCAGCCCGGCCGGGATGTCCAGGTTCACGTTCTTGAGGTTGTTGCCGGTGGCCCCGCGCAGGTGCAGGGTCATCTTCGGGTTGGCCTTGTGCCGCTTGGCCGGGATCTCGATGCGGCGCTTGCCGGACAGGTACTGGCCGGTCAGCGAGCGCGGCGCCTTCAGCAGGTCCGCCACCGTGCCCTGGCCGACGATCTCGCCGCCGTGCACGCCGGCGCCCGGGCCGATGTCCAGCACGTAGTCGGCCAGGCGGATCGCGTCCTCGTCGTGTTCGACCACGATCACCGTGTTGCCCAGGTCGCGCAGCCGCGTCAGCGTGCCGAGCAGGCGCTCGTTGTCGCGTTGGTGCAGGCCGATCGACGGCTCGTCGAGCACGTACATCACGCCCACCAGGCCGGCGCCGATCTGGCTGGCCAGGCGGATGCGCTGCGCCTCGCCACCGGACAGCGTGTCGGCCTTGCGCTCGAGGGTGAGGTAATCCAGGCCGACGTCGACCAGGAAGCCCAGCCGTTCGGCGATCTCCTTGACGATCTTGCTGGCGATCTCGCCGCGCCAGCCGGGCAGGTCGAGCTGGCGGAAGAACGTCAGCGCGTCGTCGATCGGCAGCACCACCAGGTCCGGCAGCGGGCGGTCGGCGACGAACACGTTGCGCGCGGCCTTGTTCAGGCGCGCGCCCTTGCAGTCCGGGCACGGCCGCTGGCTGATGTACTTGGCCAGTTCCTCGCGCACCGCCGGCGATTCGGTCTCGCGGTAGCGGCGTTCCAGGTTGGGGATGATGCCTTCGAAGCGATGCTTGCGCTGGGTGCGGCCGCCGGCATCGGTGAAGTAGGTGAAGTTGATGGTCTCGTCGCCGCTGCCGTACAGCACCGCCTGGCGCACGCTCGCCGGCAGCGACTGCCACGGCGCGTCCACGTCGAACTTGTAGTGCCTGGCCAGCGAGGCGATCAGCTGGAAGTAATAGGCGTTGCGCCGGTCCCAGCCGCGCACCGCGCCGGCCGACAGCGACAGCTCCGGATGCACCACTACGCGCTCGGGATCGAAGAACTCGGCCACGCCCAGGCCGTCGCAGCTCGGGCAGGCGCCCATCGGCGCGTTGAACGAGAACAGCCGCGGTTCCAGCTCCGGCAGCGAGTAGTCGCAGACCGGGCAGCTGTACTTGGAGGAAAACAGGTGCGGCGCGGCCGCGGTGTCGTCCAGCGACTGCACCGAGACCATGCCGTCGGCCAGCTTCAGCGCGGTCTCGAAGCTCTCGGCCAGGCGCTGCTTGATGTCCTCGCGCGGGCGGAAGCGGTCGATCACCGCCTCGATGGTGTGCTTCTGGCGCAGCGCCAGCGCCGGCACTGCGTCGATCTCGTACAGCTCGCCGTCCACCCGCACGCGCACGAAGCCCTGCGCGCGCAGTTGCTCGAACACCTGCGCGTGCTCGCCCTTGCGGTCGCGGATCACCGGCGCCAGCAGCATGTAGCGCTGTTCCGGATCCAGGCTCAGGATGTGGTCCACCATCTGGCTGACTGTCTGCGCCTCCAGCGGATAGCCGTGGTCGGGGCAGCGCGGCTGGCCGACGCGCGCGTACAGCAGGCGCAGGTAGTCGTAGATTTCGGTGATGGTGCCGACCGTGGAGCGCGGGTTGTGCGAGGTCGACTTCTGCTCGATCGCGATCGCCGGCGACAGGCCTTCGATGTGGTCGATGTCGGGCTTTTCCATCACGCTGAGGAACTGCCGCGCATACGCCGACAGCGACTCCACGTAGCGGCGCTGGCCTTCGGCGTAGATGGTGTCGAACGCCAGTGAGGACTTGCCGGACCCGGACAGGCCGGTGATCACGATCAGCTTGTCGCGCGGCAGGTCGAGGTCGAGGTTCTTGAGGTTGTGCGTCCGCGCGCCGCGGATGCGGATGAAATCCATCGCCATGAGGAGTCCGTGTTGTGCCGGCCGGGCGTCAGCCAGGGCCAGCGTGGGGGCGGGGAGGGGACGGCAATCGATCAGCGTACCCAGCTTGTCAGGTGGGGGCAATTGCCGGATTTGCCAGGATCCGGGGCCTGCCGTGGCTTGCCGGTTCAGCCAATCGTGACGCGTTACCGGGGTTGCATTTGAGCCGGGGCCGGGGCTTGACCCTAACCCGCTGAAGCCACTACAATTCCGCTCCTGTCTGCCCGACGAGGCACGGCAGGGGCGACCACAATAACTACAGAGGAAGTCTGGTCATGTACGCAGTACTGGTAACCGGCGGTAAGCAATACCGCGTCGCGCAGGGCGAAACGCTCCGCGTGGAAAAGCTCGAAGTCGAAGCCGGCAACGAGATCAAGTTCGACAACATCCTGATGCTGGGCGACAGCGATGGCATCAAGCTCGGTGATGCGCTGAAGGGCGCCACCGTCACCGCGAAGGTCGTGGCCCATGGCCGTGCCGACAAGGTGCGCATCATCAAGTTCCGCCGCCGCAAGCACCACATGAAGCGTCAGGGTCACCGGCAGCATTACACCGAAATCGAGATCACCGGCATTGCCGGTGGCGACAAGAAGTAAGGAGCAGCAGTCATGGCACATAAAAAGGGCGTAGGTTCCTCGCGCAACGGCCGCGACTCCAACCCGAAATACCTGGGCGTGAAGATCTTCGGCGGCCAGGCCATCGAGGCCGGCAACATCATCGTGCGTCAGCGCGGCACCCAGTTCCACCCGGGTTCGGGCGTCGGCCTGGGTCGCGATCACACCTTGTTCGCGCTGGTCGACGGCAAGGTCGAGTTCTCGGTGAAGGGCGCCAAGAAGCGTCGCACCGTGAGCGTGGTGGCCGAAGCGGCTACCGCCGAGGCGTAAGCGTTTCGCCTCCAGGGCCTGCGCCACGGCGCGGGCTTGCTGACGAAAGCCCCGCTTCGGCGGGGTTTTTCGTTTGGTGGCCGGGATGTCGGGATTGGGGATTGGGGATTCGCAACGGCGGATTCCGCTGGGTTCCCGATTCGTTGCCTCCGTTCTTTGCCGGGGCCGCTAAACTGCGGCATCCGGTGGTTTTTCCAATCCCGAATCGCGAATCCCAAATCCCATGAAGTTGGTAGACGAAGCAGAAATTCAGGTCAGTGCCGGCAAGGGCGGCAACGGCTGCATCGGCTTCCGCCGCGAGAAGTTCATTCCGCTGGGCGGGCCGGACGGTGGCGATGGCGGCAACGGCGGCAGCGTGTGGCTGGTCGCCGACGAGAACCTCAATACCCTGGTCGATTTCCGCCACCAGCGCGCGTTCCGCGCGCAGCGCGGCGAGAACGGCATGGGCCGGCAAATGTACGGCAAGGCCGGCGAAGACCTGGTCATCACCGTGCCGGTCGGCACCGTGGTCATCAACGTCGATACCGACGAGACCATCGGCGACCTGGTCGCGCACGGGGACAGGCTGCTGGTCGCGCAGGGCGGCAAGGGCGGCCTGGGCAACATGCATTTCAAGAGTTCGGTGACGCGCGCGCCGCGCAAGGCGACGCCGGGCGAAGAGGGCGAGGAGCGCACGCTGAAGCTGGAGCTGAAGCTGCTCGCCGACGTCGGCCTGCTCGGCTTCCCGAATGCCGGCAAGAGCACCTTCATCCGTGCGGTGTCCGCGGCCACGCCGAAGGTCGCCGACTATCCGTTCACCACGCTGTATCCGAACCTGGGCGTGGTCAGCGTCGAGGCCTACCGCAGCTTCGTGATCGCCGACATTCCGGGCCTGATCGAGGGCGCGGCCGACGGTGCCGGCCTGGGCGCGCAGTTCCTGCGCCATCTGCAGCGCACGCGTCTGCTGCTGCACCTGGTGGACCTGGCGCCGATGGAAGGTGGCGTGGACGGCGTGTCGCCGGTCGAGCAGGTGCGTGCGATCGAGCGCGAGCTGGAAAAGCATGACGCCGAGCTGCTGGCCAAGCCGCGCTGGCTGGTGCTGAACAAGGCCGACCTGCTGTTCGAGGACGAGGCGCGCACCCTGGCCGAACAGGTCGTCGCCGAACTCGGCTGGACCCAGCCGTGGTATCTGGTCTCGGCGCTGGGCCGCGAGGGCACCTGGCCGATCATGAAGGACGTGATGGCGTTCTTCGACCGCCAGCGCGAGGATGCGCTGGAAGCGGCCGCCAATGCGCCTGCCGCCGATGCGCTCTGAGCGCGGCGGCCGGCCTGGCGCGCGATTGTCGCGGTTGTCGCCGATGGATCGCACGCACACGAAAAACCCGGCCGAGGCCGGGCTTTTTCGTAGTGCCGGAAGCGCTGGCGCTTCCGGCAACAACCGCGGCCGATTAGGCGGCGTTCTTGATCGCCTTGATGCGGGCGGTCAGGCGGCTCTTGTGGCGGGCAGCCTTGTTCTTGTGGATCAGACCGCGCGAGCTGAAACGGTCGAGGATCGGCTGGGCAACGGCGAAAGCGGCTTCGGCGCCGGCGGCGTCGTTGGCGTCCAGGGCCTTGATGACCTTCTTGACGGCGGTGCGCAGCATCGAACGCTGAGCCGTGTTGCGCGCATTGCGCACGACGGTCTGCTTGGCGCGCTTCTTGGCGGACTTGATATTGGCCACGGTGGTGGTTTCCTGGAAAGCTGTGTGGTGGATAAAAACAAGCGGGAGAGTATGAAGGTTCTAAACAACTGCGTCAAGCCAATTGTCAAGAGGGTCGCCGCATGAGCGCGCCGCGCATGCTCCGCGGGCTGCTCTCGTTCAGCAGCATGACCATGGTCTCGCGCGTGCTGGGGCTGGTACGCGATCAGGCTATCACCATTTCGTTCGGCGCCAACGCGACCACCGACGCATTCTGGGTCGCGTTCCGCATTCCCAACTTCCTGCGCCGGCTGTTCGCGGAAGGCTCGTTCGCCACCGCCTTCGTGCCGGTGTTCACCGAGGTCAAGGAGACCCGGCCGCACGCCGACCTGCGCGCGCTGATGTCGCGGGTGTCCGGCACGCTGGGCGGCATCCTGCTGCTGGTCACCGCGCTGGGGCTGATCTTCACCCCGCAGGTGGCGCTGCTGTTCAATCCCGGCTCCAGCGACGACCCGGCCAAGTTCGGGCTGATCGTGGACCTGCTGCGGCTGACCTTCCCGTTCCTGCTGTTCGTGTCGCTGACCGCGCTGGCCGGCGGCGCCTTGAACAGTTTCCACCGCTTCGGCCTGCCGGCGCTGACCCCGGTGATCCTCAACCTGTGCATGATCGCCGGCGCGCTGTGGCTGGCGCCCAAGCTGGACGTGCCGATCCTGGCGCTGGGCTGGGCGGTGCTGGTCGCCGGCGCGCTGCAGCTGCTGTTCCAGCTGCCGGCGCTGCGCGGCATCGACCTGCTGACCCTGCCGCGCTGGGGCTGGAGCCACCCGGACGTGCGCCGGGTGCTGACGCTGATGGTGCCGACCCTGTTCGGCTCCTCGATCGCGCAGATCAACCTGCTGCTGGACACGGTGATCGCCTCGTTCCTGTACGCCGGCTCGCAGAGCTGGCTGTCGCAGGCCGACCGCTTCCTGGAGCTGCCGCTGGGCGTGTTCGGCGTGGCGCTGGGCACGGTGATCCTGCCGGCGCTGTCGCGGCACCACGTCAAGACCGACCATGCCGGTTTTTCCAACGCGCTGGACTGGGGCCTGCGCACCACGCTGCTGATCGCGGTGCCGGCGATGCTGGGGCTGATGCTGCTGAGCCAGCCGCTGGTGGCCACGCTGTTCCAGTACGGCAAGTTCACCGCGTTCGATACGCGCATGGCGGCGATGTCGGTGTTCGGGCTGAGTTTCGGCCTGCCTGCGTTCGCGCTGCTGAAGGTGCTGCTGCCGGCGTTCTATTCGCGCCAGGACACCCGTACCCCGGTGCGCGCCGGCGTGGTCGCGCTGGTCGCGAACATGGCGCTGAACCTGGTGTTCCTGGCGATCCTGTACCAGCTGTGGGTGCCGGCCGAGCTGCGCGCGCAGGGCGTGCGCGCGGCGCTGGCAGCGGTGCCGGGCCTGCACCTGGCGCTGGGTCTGGCCAGCGCGGTGGCCAGCTACATCAACCTGTCGCTGCTGTGGCGCTGGCTGCGCCGTGCCGAGGTCTACCGGCCGCGGCCGGGCTGGGCCGGCTACCTGCTGCGGCTGGGCGTGGCCTGTGCGGCGATGGTGGCGGTGCTGGGGCTGGGCCTGCACTGGCTGCCCGGCTTCACCACGATGGACAAGTGGCACCGCATCGGCAGCCTGTTGGCGCTGGTCGGTGGCGGCGGGGTGGTGTACCTGCTGGCGCTGCTGGCGTTGGGGTTCCGGCCGCGGGATTTGCGCGAGCAGTAGGTCGGGGACCCTGGAGCCGGATTTTTCGCCCGGGTTTCCTGGCTTTTATAGGAGCGGCTTCAGCCGCGACGGGCGTTACCGGTAAGGCCGTCGCGGCTGAAGCCGCTCCTACAGGCTTTGGCGCCGGGTCCCGAGTCTTGCGCCACCCCGTTATACTCGACGGTTACGCATCATCGGCCGGCGCACTCCAGCGCCGGCGCTTCGGACCGAGGAATGAGCAGGCTGTTTAGAGACGTCGAGGGCGGGACTCTGTTCCCGCAGGGAAGCGTGGTCTGCATCGGCGCCTTCGATGGCCTGCACCTGGGCCACCGTGCGCTGGTGCGCCATGCGCTGGCGCGTGCCCGCGCGTTGGGCGTGCCGGCGGTGGCGTTGAGCTTCGAGCCGCTGCCGCGCGAGTTCTTCGCACCCGCCGCGCCGCCGCCGCGGCTGACCCTGGCGCGGGCCAAGGTCGAAGGCCTGCAGCAGCTCGGCGTGGACAGCGTGGGCCTGCTGCGCTTCGACCGGCGCCTGTCGTCGATGAGCGCGCAGGACTTCGTGCAGCGCACCCTGGTGGATCGGCTGCAGGCGCGCGAGGTGTGGATCGGCCCGGCGTTCCGCTTCGGCCACAAGCGCGGCGGCGACATCGCGCTGCTGCGCGAGATGGGCGCGCAACTGGGCTTTTCCGCCGGCGAGATCGAGCCGGTGCACCTGCGCGACGAGCGCATCTCCAGCACCCGGATCCGCGAACTGCTGGTGGCCGGCGAATTCGCCCACGCCGCCGAACTGCTCGGCCGCCCGTACGCGATCGACGGCCGCGTGGTGCGCGGCAAGCAGCTCGGACGCACCCTCGGCTATCCCACCGCGAACCTGCGCTTCCCGCGCACGCCGGCGCTGTCGGGCATCTACGCGACCTGGGTGCACGGGGTGACCGAGCGGCCGTGGCCGTCGGTGTCCAGCTTCGGCACGCGGCCGACGGTGCAGGGCGTGGAGCCGCTGCTGGAAGCGCACCTGTTCGATTTCCACGGCGACCTGTACGGGCGCCACATCGCCGTGGAATTCGTCGCCAAGTTGCGCGACGAAGAAAAGTTCTCCGATCTGACGGCGCTGACCGAACAGATGCACCGCGACGCCGCCCTGGCGCGCCGCCTGCTCGCCTCCGCGCAGGCGCCTGCGACGTCGCGCGCTGACGACGATGGCGCGCACCGCGCGCACCCGCCCGCGCCTTCGCGCGCGGACACCCCCATGAAGACCACCGACCGGTAAATCCCCGTGACCCAGGACTACAAAGCCACCCTCAATCTGCCGGCGACGGACTTCCCGATGCGCGGCGATCTGCCCAAGCGCGAGCCGGACACGCTGGCCCGCTGGGAGAGCGAGGGGCTGTACGCGCGCCTGCGCGACAACGCCCAGGGCCGGCCGCTGTTCGTGCTGCACGACGGCCCGCCGTACGCCAACGGCGCGATCCACCTCGGCCACGCGGTCAACAAGATCCTCAAGGACATCATCGTCAAGTCCAAGTACCTGGCCGGCTTCGACGCGCCGTACATCCCGGGCTGGGACTGCCATGGCCTGCCGATCGAGATCGCGATCGAGAAGAAGTTCGGCAAGGTCGGGGTCAAGCTGGATGCGGCGCAGTTCCGGCAGAAGTGCCGCGAGTACGCCAACGAGCAGATCGACATCCAGCGCCGCGATTTCAAGCGCCTGGGCGTGATCGGCGATTGGGACAACCCGTACCGCACGCTGGACTTCCATTTCGAGGCCAACGAGATGCGCGCGCTGGCCCGGATCGTCGACAACGGCCATCTGACCCGCGGCGTGAAGCCGGTGCACTGGTGCTTCGACTGCGGCTCGGCGCTGGCCGAGGCGGAGATCGAGTACGCCGACAAGCAGTCGCCGACCGTGGACGTGGCCTACACCGCGCGCGACGGCGCGGCGCTGGCGGCCGCGTTCGGCGTCGCGCTGCCGGACGGTGTCGAAGTCGCGGTGCCGATCTGGACCACCACGCCGTGGACGCTGCCGGCGTCGCTGGCGGTGTCGCTGGGGCCGGACCTGCGCTACGCCCTGGTCGAAGGCCCGGACCACGCCGGCCGCCGGCGCTGGCTGGTGCTGGCCGATGCGCTCGCCGAGCGCGCGCTGCAGCGCTACGGCGTGACCGAGGTGGTGGTGCACGGCCGCGCCGCCGGCGCGGCCCTGGAGAACCAGGTGCTGGCGCATCCGTTCTACGACGAGCGCGACATCCCGCTGATCCTGGGCGACCACGTCTCCGACGAGGACGGCACCGGTGCGGTGCATACCGCGCCCGGGCACGGCCAGGAAGACTATGTGGCGGCCAGGCAGTACGGCCTGATCGAACGCTACACCGCCGCGCAGATCAACCCGATCGACGGCCGCGGCGTGTACCTGCCCTCGACCCCGCCGGCCGACGGCGTGGCGCTGGCCGGGCTGCACATCTGGAAGGCCAACGACACCATCGCCGAGGTGCTCGCCGCGCGCGGCGCGCTGCTGGCGCACGCGAGCATGGTCCACAGCTACCCGCACTGCTGGCGGCACAAGACCCCGATCGCGTTCCGCGCCACGCCGCAGTGGTTCATCTCGATGGAGCAGGCCCACCTGCGCGCCGACGCGCTGAAGGCGATCGAGGGCGTGCACTGGTATCCGTCCTGGGGCCAGGCGCGCATCGCCGGCATGGTCGCCGGGCGTCCGGACTGGACCATCTCGCGGCAGCGCACCTGGGGCGTGCCGATCGCGCTGTTCGTGCATCGCGAGACCGGCGAGCCGCATCCGCGCAGCACCGAGCTGATGCGCCAGGTGGCCGACCGCGTCGAGGAGGGCGGGGTGGACGTGTGGTACACGCTCGACGCCGCCGACCTGCTCGGCGACGAGGCGGGCGATTACGACAAGATCACCGACATCCTCGACGTTTGGTTCGATTCGGGCGTGACCCACGAGGCGGTGCTGGCCGAGCGCGGCATTCCCAAGCCGGCCGACCTGTACCTGGAAGGTTCGGACCAGCATCGCGGCTGGTTCCAGTCCTCGCTGCTGACCGGCGTGGCGCTGGACCAGGCGGCGCCGTACCGGCAGTGCCTGACCCACGGCTTCACCGTGGACGAGCACGGCCGCAAGATGTCCAAGTCGCTGGGCAACGGCATCGAACCGCAGGACATCATGAAGACCCTGGGCGCGGACATCCTGCGCCTGTGGATCGCCTCCAGCGACTACAGCAACGAGATGTCGCTGTCGCAGGAGATCCTCAAGCGCAATTCCGACGCCTACCGGCGCCTGCGCAACACCGCGCGCTTCCTGCTCGGCAACCTGCACGGCTTCAATCCGGCCATGCATCTGCGCACCCTGCCGGAACTGGTGGCGCTGGACCGTTGGATCGTGCACCGCGCCTACGAGGTGCAGGAGCAGATCAAGGTCGCCTACGCGCGCTACGACTTCGCCGCGATCGTGCAGGCGCTGCTGAACTTCTGCAGCGTGGACCTGGGCTCGCTGTACCTGGACGTGACCAAGGACCGGCTGTACACGATGCCGGAGGACTCGCATGGCCGGCGTTCGGCGCAAAGCGCGATGTTCCATGTCGCCGAAGCGTTCGTGCGCTGGATCGCGCCGATCCTGAGCTTCACCGCCGACGAACTGTGGGGTTACCTGCCCGGCGCGCACGTCGGCAACGTGCTGTTCGCGACCTGGTACGAAGGCCTGGCGCCGCTGCCGGAGGATGCGCCGCTGAGCGCGGCCGATTTCGATCAGCTGCTGGCGCTGCGCGAGCAGGTGGCCAAGGTGCTGGAGCCGATGCGCGGCAACGGCGTGATCGGCGCGGCGTTGGAGGCGGAGATCACCGTCGCCGCCGACGCCGCCACGGCCGCCAAGCTGCAGCCGCTGCAGGAGGAGCTGCGCTTCCTGTTCATCAGCGGCGACGTGGTGGTGCGCGAGGCCAGCACCGACGAGATCTTCGTCAGCGCGCAGGCCACCAGCAAGCAGAAGTGCGTGCGCTGCTGGCACCATCGCGCCGACGTGGGCGTGAATCCGGCGCATCCGGACCTGTGCGGCCGCTGCGCCGGCAACGTCGATGGCCCGGGCGAGGAGCGCCACTGGTTCTGATCCGCCCCTGCGCGGCACGGGCTGCGGCGGCGACGCGTTCGGCGTCGCCGCCGGCGTCCCCGCGTAGATTTCCGTTGCATCCACCCTTCGCCCGAGGCGGACCCCGCGCATGACCGTACGACCCAAACCCTCCGCGCTGATCTGGCTGCTGCTGTCGGCGCTGGTGATCGGCCTGGACCAGTGGAGCAAGGCCTGGGTGCTGTCCAGCCTGCCCGAGTTCACCGCGGTGCCGGTGATCCACGGCTTCTGGAACTGGTACCGCACCTACAACACCGGTGCCGCGTTCAGCTTCCTGAGCCAGGCCGGCGGTTGGCAGCTGTGGCTGTTCACCGCGCTGGCGGTGGGCATCAGCGGCCTGCTGGCCTGGTGGCTGGCGCGCACTCCGCGCGGCGACTGGCGCAGCGCCATGCCCTACGCCCTGGTGATCGGCGGCGCGATCGGCAACGTGATCGACCGGCTGATGCACGGCCACGTGGTCGATTTCATCCAGTGGTACGTGGGCGACCACTACTGGCCCTCGTTCAACATCGCCGACTCGGCGATCGTCGCCGGCGCCGTGGGCATCGCCCTGTTCGGCGTGTTCGACGGCAAGCCGAAGCGAAAAGCGGGATAATTGGGCCATGGACGTCCTGCTCGCCAATCCCCGTGGTTTCTGCGCCGGCGTCGACCGTGCGATCGAGATCGTCAAGCGCGCCATCGAGACCCTGGGCGCGCCGATCTACGTGCGCCACGAGGTGGTGCACAACCGCTTCGTGGTCGACGACCTGAAGCAGCGCGGCGCGATCTTCGTCGAGGAACTGGACGAAGTGCCCGACGGCAACACGGTCATCTTCAGCGCCCACGGCGTATCCCAGGCGGTGCGCCAGGAGGCCGAGCGGCGCGGGCTGAAGGTGTTCGACGCGACCTGCCCGCTGGTGACCAAGGTGCATTTCGAAGTGGCTCGGCACTGCCGCGCCGGCCGCGACGTGGTGCTGATCGGCCACGCCGGCCACCCGGAAGTGGAGGGCACGATGGGCCAGTGGAACCGCGAACGCGGTGCCGGGCGCATCTACCTGGTCGAGGACATCGAGCAGGTCGCCACGCTGGAGATCCAGCAGCCGCAGAACCTGGCCTACACCACCCAGACCACGCTGTCGGTGGACGACACCCGCGGCATCATCGACGCGCTGCGCGAGCGCTACCCGGCGATGCAGGGGCCGAAGAACGACGACATCTGCTACGCCACCCAGAACCGCCAGGACGCGGTGCGCGACCTGGCCAGACAGTGCGACTTGGTGCTGGTGGTCGGCTCGCCGAACAGCTCCAACTCCAACCGGCTCAGCGAGCTGGCGCGGCGCGACGGGGTGGAGTCCTACCTGATCGACGGCGCCGACGAGATCGACCCGGCCTGGGTCGCCGGCAAGCGCCGCATCGGCCTGACCGCCGGCGCCTCCGCGCCGCAGGTGCTGGTGGACGGGGTCATCGCGCGGCTGCGCGAACTGGGCGCCGACGGCGTCGGCGAACTGCCCGGCGAACCGGAGTCGATGGTGTTCGCCCTGCCCAAGGAACTGCGCCTGCGCCTGGTCAATTGACCGGCGGCCGGCGCCCCCCTAGAATTGGCGGTTCAGCCGGAATAGCTCAGTTGGTAGAGCGGCGCATTCGTAATGCGTAGGTCGTAGGTTCGATTCCTATTTCCGGCACCATGCTGTAATAGAAGGCCGCTCCGAAAGGGGCGGCCTTTTTGCTTTCAAGCCTTGGCGTCCCGGCTACGGCGGTACATCATGCCTCATGGAAGGCGCAGGGGGCGCGCAATGCTTAGGAAGTTCGTCAAGATTAGCAATGTCGGTCTGCTACGGGACGGTGTGCCTACCACACCGGCCAACTTCGATGCTGTTACTTTGATATATGCCGAGAACGGGCGCGGCAAATCAACATTAGCCAATATCTTGCGCGCAGTTGCGCAAGGCGACGTGCAAGCAGTGGTAGGCGGAAAGACAATCGACTCGCCCGATGCGCCACACGTCAATCTGCTTTGCGACGTAGGGGGCGGCAATGTGCCGGTGGTCCTCAAGGACGGGGCATGGTCGGGCACAGCGCCCGAAATCTTTGTATTCGATCCGACTTTTGTTGAGGATAACGTATTCTCGGGGCAGGAGGTCCGAGCGGATCAACGGCAATCCCTCTTGAAATTCGCCCTAGGCACAGAGTCAGTAAAGCTCGAAAAGGAACATCACGAGCTGACGTCGCTGATTGCCGACCAAACACGTGCGATGACCGACGCAAGTAGGCGGCTACTTGCATTAGGCAAGCAGATGCCGGTTGACCAGTTCATCGCATTGCAAGATGTACCGGATGCTGATGCCAAGATAGCCGCGCTACGTAGCCGGCTGGAAGCGGCGAAGAACGCAGCGGCTTTCCTTCAGCGACAAGGACCAGACGCTCTCCCCCTAATTGAGTTCGATATTGACGCATTCTTCAATATCCTCAGTTCTACGTTTCAAGGCATCCGCGAAGATGCCAAGACGCTTGTCCAAAGGCATTTTCAGCTGTACGAGGCTCCGCCCGGAATCGAAGAATGGGTGACGAAGGGGCGGGAGTTTGGACTAGAGCATGGTTGCCCGTACTGCGGGCAAAGCTTGGAAGGTGCTGAGCTAATTGAAGCGTATGACGGATATTTCAACACGGCCTATGACGATTTCATGGCTAAAGTTGCCGTTCTCAGGCGCGGGGTGGAAACGCGCTTCTCTGACGCAAAGATCTACGCATACAAAGCCGCGCTCGACGTGAACGAGGCTCGCGTGAAAGCATGGAACGATCAGCTCGACATACAACCTCCATTGCTTGATCTAGAACAGGTCCAGCGGACGCTTTCTAGCGTCCGGGAGTTGGCTGGTGAACTCGCGCTACAGAAACAGCGACGCAGCAAAAGGCCGCGATTTCGCAATTGCTCGGCGAGATTCGAGGGCGGGTGGAAATGCACAACTCCTCCGTGAAGGATATTTCCGGGCGCATCACTACGTTCAATCGCGACTTGGGGGCTGAATCTGCGGCGGCCATTACCGCTTCAATCTCTCGTCTTGAGGCGGTGATTGCAAAGCGCGCGCCGCAGGCTGAGGAAGCGATAACGGAATACATGTCGGCCAAAGCCAAGAAAGACGAGCTGACTACCAAAAAGACGGAGGTGAAGGAGAAGCTGGATGGACTTCTCCCGGCAATTCTGGGCCAGTATGAGGTGCACATTAACGCGTTTCTTCAGAAGTTCAGCGCGTCATTCTCGGTTGAGAAGTTCACGACGAGCGCACGTGGCGGGACGGTGCGAACGGAGTACGGTCTGAAACTTCGCGGTCACTCTGTGGGGCTAGGGTCGCGAGAAGAAATGCACCAGAGTTTCAGGGGTATTCTAAGCGAGGGGGACAAGCGAACTCTGGCACTTGCATTCTTCTTCGCTCGACTTATGGCACTCGGTGGTCAGATCGGTGGGAAAGTTGTAGTTCTCGATGATCCGGTCTGTAGCATGGATTCAAATAGGCGGACTCGAACGATCCAAGCTATCGCTGATTTGGCTGCGGCTGGCGCTCAAGTTGTCGTCCTTTCTCATGATGCTTATTTCCTGTTGGCTCAACGGGACATGCTCGCCGGCCCAAGGTACAAAATACAGGCAATCGTGCATGAGATTCGGCGAGCGGCGAATGATTATTCAATCATTGATTCGTGCGATCTCGACTATCTCTGCCAGGAGCCCTACATCCAGCGGTATGGAAAGGTGATCGCCTACTTGGAAGGCACCTATCAAGGAAGGCTGGACGAAGTTGCGGATGACCTGCGCCCGCTTGTTGAGGGGTTCTTCAAACGGAGGTTTCCGGCACCCCTTCTGCGCAAAGAGGCGAATCTTGGGCAGATCATCGGGGACATTGAGAAGGCTCCGGATGATTCGCCACTCGCGCTGGCGAAAGTAGCATTAGAAAAGATGCGATCCCTCAATGATTTCTCCACAAGGTTCCATCATGACGACATGCAGCCGACTCCCGCTGTGACGGATGTGGAGTTGAAACAGTTCGCGAAGATGGCGCTAGAGTTGATACACGGCGACACTGTGATCCACTAGCTCACGGAAAAATCCACCGCGGCCCCTCGCTCAGCACTAACCGCGGCGCGAGTCGCCAGCCCTGCGAGGTCTGGATACGTTCGGCCTTGAGAGCTTCCAGCGATGGCGGCCGAAGGCCGTGCTTCTTGCGCTTTCGAGCTTAGTCCGGGAGACGATCCGCCCGGACGCGATGTGCTACCAGCGGTGCGCCGTCGAGCATGGAGTGCAGTTGGCGGGCCGCGTCTTCGCCGAGGTTGCTGACAGCGCCTTCTCTCTGCAATTTGCGGTGGTTAGGGTGCCGACGACCTGGTATCTATATCAGTGTTAGGGCTAGTATTTGCTTTATTACCCTCGGGGGCACGATTTCATCTTTTTCACAAATGCTATTCGTGCTCTGGTGGCTGAAGTTTTGCAAGCGCTGATAAGCATGGGGCGCATCGAGCCCCCTTCTTCTGCCTCCGTTTCTTCGTTGCATGCTTTTTCAAGCTCCGCTTCCCAAGCGGCTTGAGCACTATCTATCTTGGCTCGGCAGTGCGGCAGGGATTCCCGCTTCGCCTTGACTGCAGCCTCGAGGTCGAGGTCTGACGCAACGAAATTTCGAAAAGCGCAGATGTTCATGCTGAGCTGTGTTCGATCACAGTCGCTCAGTAGCTGCTGCAGTTCTGTTTGGGGAATTCGGCTGCGGTTGGAGAGCTCCTCCACAATCTTGGATTGGTGGGTCGCGCACGCGACCAACCCAGAACACATCGCGACAGTCAGGCGTGCAAGTGCACCGACTGTTCGTTTCGTGTAGGTTCCGACTGTCATGGAAATTCCATCTTCATGCCCTATGGCGGCAGTCTAGGCAGAGATGTGCTCCGGTTCCACCGTCTATTGATCATTGCGCCTGGGTGGTGGCAGGCAGCGAGCACGTGGGCTCCGCAACGCCCTGCTTGCGCCTCCATTGCCACGTTGCCACGGTCTCACCACGCGGCTTGTATGAGACCGTCAACGGCTTGCCGTCGCGCTTCAACTGCAAAGTGAGGATGCCGTCCTGTTCGCCCTGCAACTGGTCCTGGCCGACCGGGCGGATGATCTCGTCGCCATTTTGCACGCCCGCCTTGGCCGCGGCCGAACCGGGGATCAGGTCGCGGACGATGCGTGGGGATTCGGTCAGCACCGCGGGGGCGAAGCCGAGTTCGTAGCGGCGCATCGGTTGCGAGACGCGTTCGAAGCAGGGGCCGAAGGCGTCGCTGGCCGGTAGTGGTGCGGCGCCGTCGAGCATGGCGTGCAGCTGGCGGACCGCGTCTTCGCCAAGGGCGTCGCGCAGCACCGCTTCCCAGTCGGCGATGCCGAGCTGTTTGTTGCGTTGCTGCCGATGCAGCATGTCCAGCATCAGATCGTCCAGCGACTTGCGGCCGCCGCTGGCCTTGCGCATCGCGTCGTCCACGGTGACGAAGTACAGGAAGCCGCGGTCGTAGGGCAGAGTGCGGATGCGGGTGTCCTGCCAGAACTTCGCGGCCACATCGCGGTTGGGGGCGTTGCCGAGTAGGTTGGTGTAGTAGCGCGCGGCGGTGAAGTTCAGATCCTTCAGGAACGCGTCGGCATCGATCATGCCGTAGCGGAACGGCAGGCGCGCCTGGTAGAACACCGCCATGCCTTCGTTGAACCAGGCTTCGTTGAGGCTTTCGCCGTCGTACTGGGAGTTCATGTGCGGCTGGAAGGTGTGGAACATCTCGTGGGCGAGGGTCAGTTCCAGTTGTTCCGGATCGTTGCCGCGGTCGTCGTCGTAGGTGACGATGAAGGAGTTGTACATGCCCATGCCGCCGCCGGGATTGACCCGGTTGCGGCGCAGGAAGACGCCGTAGGGCGTGGCCGGTACGGCGAAGAAGGCCTGGTAGTGCTGGCGCAAGTGTTGGGTCCACGCCAGCAGTTTTGCCGCGTCGAACGGGGTGGTGCCCTGCCAGGCGGAAAAGAAGCCGGTGGCGTCGGGCGCCTGCGGGTAGAGGCCGATCTTGCCGGCCATGAAGTAGCTGCTGTCCAGCGCTTCCATGTCCACGTCGTGGGCGTTGCGGTCCTGCAGGCTGCTCACGGCCTGCGCACTCGCGCCCAGCGCGCTCAGGTCCCAGTGCAGCGCGATGTCGTGCCGGCCGCTGGGCGGATGCAGCAGGAAGGTGGCGCCGGCGCCGGAGAAGGCGGCTTCCTCGCTGCGCAGTTCGATCGGCGGCGCAGCGCCGCGCGCGGCCAGGGCTTCCGTCATCGCCGCGCGGTAGGAAAAGCGCAGGGTGCCGGCGACAGCGCGGTCGGCGTACCACTCGCGCTTCCGGGCCGGGCCTTCGCTGTGGTCGCGATAGCGCAGTTGCACGGCGCCGCCGTCGTCGCGCGCGGGCAGTTCGCCGACGCTGGCGGCGATGGTGGGCACGTTGCTGGTCACGTGCGGCATCGCCAGCACGGTGGTGCCGGCCGGGGTGGCCGGCAGCGGGATCGCTTCGTCCACCAGCAGCGCCTCGATCCTGCCATCGGTGGTACTGGCCTGCGCGTGGATGGTGATCGCGTACGGCGCATCGGTCGCGGCCAGGGCCGGAGACGCGGCCGCGGCGAGGGCAAGGAACAGGCAGCGTTGGCGTGGCATTTTCATCGGCAAGGGTCGCGGCAGGTGGGAATCAGGGCGAACAGCGGGCGGCCAGCGCCGGATCGACGGCGAAGCGCCAGGCGTCCACGCGCGCGCTGCGCGGCAGGTAGTCCACCTGCAGCGGTTTGCCGTCGCGCTCCAGTTTCAGTTGCATGCGCGTGTGTTCGTCGGCCATCGCCCGTTCCAGCGGGGTGTAGTCAACGATGCGGTCGTTTTCCTGCACGCCGGCACGGGCGGCGGCAGAGTCGGGCAGCAGGTTCTTGACCACGCCCATGCGCATGCGATCGAAGCCGAGTTCGAACGGCTGGTGCGGCGCCGATACGACGCGGTAGCAGCCGAACGCCGGCGCGGCCGGCACGATCAGTTTGCCGGCGACCATCGCGTCGAAGTCGCTGCCGGCACCGGCGCCGAGTTCGCGCACCACCATCGCGCGCCATTCGGGCACGCCGACGGTTTCGCCGGCGCGTTGGCGCTTCAGCACTTCCAGCACAAGGTCGTCCACCGAATGCGCTTGCTTGCCATGCTGGCGCAGCTGCGCATCGACGCTCACCAGGTACATGAAGCCGCGGCCGTACGGCACGCGCTGGGCGCGCGCGTCCTTCCAGAAGCGTTCGCCGGCGGCGCGGTTGTCCAGGGCGCGGAACGGGTTGTCGTAGTAGCCGTCGGCGCGGTGGTTGATCGCTTGCAGGAAGGCGTCCTGGCCGAACACGCCGGCGCGCAGCGACAGCAGCAGCGAGTAGAACTCGGCGGTGCCTTCGGTGTACCAGGCGGTGAGCGCGTGTTCTTCGCCGTCGAGCTTGGGCCAGGTGTGCGCCATCTCGTGCGCCAGCAGTGCTTGCGGGCCTTCGGCGATGGTCTGGCCCTGCGGCCCGTAGCCGAACATGAAGGAGTGCGCCAGGCCGGTGCCGCCGCCGGCCGGGTATGGATTGCGGCGGGCGAAGGCGCGATAGGCCGAGCCGTCGTCGCCGAAGAAGCGCGCCATGTAGCGGTACAGCTGGCCGGTCTGTTGGGCCAGTAGCGGCGCGTCGAACGGCGGGGTGTCCATCCAGTAGAAGTGGAAGACGTCGTCGTCGTTTGCCGGCAGCCGCTGCATCTTGCCGACGGCGTAGTAGGAGAAGCGCAGCAGGTCGGTCGGCGCGGTGGTGCGCTGCTCGCCTTCGCCGACGCTCCACACGCCGCGCGCGCCGGCCGGCAGCGCGCTCAGGTCCCAGCGCAGGTGGATCTGGCGCGGGGCTTCGCCCGGTGGCAAGGCCATGAAGTAGACGCCGGCGCCCATCAGGCCGCCGTCCTGCGCGCGCAGGTCGAACAGCGGGCCGTTGCGGGTGTCGGCATCGACCGCGCGCGGCGGCGTGGCGTAGTCGACATCGACATCGCCGACGCTGGCGCGGGTGGCCAGGTAGTTGCGGTACTTGCCGGACGGGTCCGGCGCTTCGTCGCTGGCGCGCAGCGGCAGGGCGCCGCGCGCGTCGCGCACCTGGATCTGCTCGGCGCTGTAGGCAGCCGTGGGCGTGGACACCAGTTCCACCGGCATGCGCAGCAGCGGCGCGCCGGCGGCGACCTTGGGCGCCGGCAGGTGCAGGTGCACCTGCAGCGCGCCGATCTGGCCGGCGTTGGCCTTGGGCGTCAGCACCACATCCAGCGGTACGGGAGCGTTGGGCGGCTCGGCGGCGAGCGCGGCGCAGGCCGGCAGCAGCAACAGGGCGAGAGGGAGCCAGCGGGAGATGCATGCGGTCATGGTGTGGCCTGGGGCAGGTAGGCGATGCATTCGATTTCCACCTTGGCGCCCAGCGCCAGCGCCTTGGCGCCGATGGCGCTGCGTGCGGGTAGGTGGCCGGGTTTGAAACGGCGTACGTACAGGGCGTTGAACGCGGGCCATTGGCTCATGTCGGTCAACATCACCGTGCACTTGGCGATGTCGTCCATGCCGGCGCCGGCCAGGGTCAGGGCGCTGGCGACGTTGTCCAGCGCGTAGTTGGCCTGGGCCGCGAAATCCTCGGGCAAGCCGCCCTGCGCGGCGCTGCCGATCTGGCCGGACACGTAGAGCGTGTCGCCGGCACGCACCGCGGCCGAGAACGGCGCGCCGGGCGCGGCGCCATAGTGCTGCAGCGATGCCGGCGCGGCCTGGGCGGTCCACGGCAGCAGCGCGCACAGCAGCAACGGGAGTCGCGTCATGACAGGGCCTCGATCAGGCGCTCGACATCGTCGCTGCCGTTGTAGAACGACGGCGAGACGCGGAAATAGTTGCGGTACAGGGTGACGTCGACGCCGGCGGCCTTCAGCTTCGGTGCGAGCCGCTTGCCCACGTCGCGCTGGGCGAAGGACACCAGCGCGGAGCTGGAATCCGGCGGCGTCATCGCGTCGAAGCCCAGCCGCGGGATCGCCTCGTGTAGGCGCGCCAGCAGCGGTTGCCGCCATTGGCGAATGGTTTCCACGCCGATGCGCTCGATCAGTTCCAGCGAGGTCGCCAGCGCGGCCGCAGCGGAGTTGTTGAGCGTGCCGACCTCGATTTTGCCGGCCAGGCCGCCGATCGCCTGCGTCTGCAGCGGCGGCTCGCCGGGCGGGTCGAACGGCAGGATGTGCGAGACGGTATCGCCTTCCTGGCGGTAGCCCCAGACGATCTGCCGCAAGGCGTCCTGGCTGGCGCGACGCGCGTACATCACGCCCAGGCCGAAGTCGCCCATCAGCCACTTGTAGGTGGAGCTGGCGGCGAAATCCACGCCGCTGCCGTGCAGGTCGATCGAGGTGTTGCCGGCGGCCTGGATCAGGTCGGCGTAGACCAGCGCGCCGCGGCTGTGGGCGAGGTCGCAGACCGCCTTGAGGTCGTGCTGGAAGCCGTTGACGCTGGACACCAGGGTCAGCGCGACCAGGCGCGTGCCCGGGGTGATCGCCTTGTCCAGATCCTCCAGGCGGATGCGGTTGTCGTGCGGGCGCACCACCTGCACGTCGAGGCCGCGCTTGGCCAGTTCCATGTACATGAACAGCGAGCCGTTGAAGTGGTAGGCGTCGGTGACCACGCGCTGGCGGCTGTGCGGGATGCCGAGGCCGTTCAACACCAGGTTCTCGCCGAACATGGTGCTGGGAATCCACGCCAGTTCGTCGCGGTCGGCGTGCAGCAGCCGGCCCAGCGCGGCCATCGCGCGCTCGCGGTCGCCGCCCATGTCGACCTTGTCGGCGCCGGCGTTCATCAGCCGCGCATCGAGGAAGCCGCGTTGCGCCTGCGCCGCCGCGCGGCTGACCGGATGCATGTAGGCGCCGTTGAGATAGCAGCCAGCGATCTCGAAGGCCTGGTCGAGTCCTTGCAGGCCGCGTGCGGGCGTGGATGCGGCGGCGGTGGTGGCATTGGTGGCGGCGGCGAGGCAGGACAGCGCGGCGGACAGCGGCAGCGCGCCTGCGGCCGCCAGCAAGTGCCTGCGGGTGGGATCGAATCGGGGCGAGCGCGTGTCCATGGTGGCGTTCCGGCGGGCGAGGGTCAGTGCAGTTCGGCTTCGGCTTCGATCTCGACCGGGATGCCGAACGGAAGCTCGGCCATGCCGACCGCGCTGCGTGCATGTTGGCCCAGTTCCGGCCCCCATAGCGCCAGCAGCAGGTCCGAGCAGCCGTTGATCACGTTCGGCAGGCGCTGGAAGCCGGGCGCGCAGCGGACCATGCCGAACACGCGCACCCAGCGCTTGATCCGCTCCAGGCTGCCCAGGCTGCGTTCCAGGCTGGCCAGCATCGACAGGGCGGTGGCGCGTGCGGCGGCGTAACCCTGGGCTTCGTCCAGTTCGTCGCCGACGCGGCCGACGCCGCCGGCCATGCTGCCGTCGGCGTGTTGCGGGCCGTGGCCGGAGATCAACACGCGGGTGCCGATCACGTGCACCGGCGCGAACGGCAGGACCACCCCGTCTGGCACGCGCAGCGGTGGCGGCAAGGTCATGCCGAGCGCACGCAGGCGCGCGCTCACGGTATCGGTTGGTTGGGCGTGCGGGGTCTGCATGGGATGGGGGATCGGGGTCATTGAAGTTTCTTTGGGGCCGGCGCGAACGGCTCCACGCCCAGGGCGCGGTAGATGTCGGCGGGCAGGTACAGGGTCTGGTCCTTCACCACCAGCGAGGGCCGGCGGATCGCGGCGATGTCGGTGGTCGGATCGCCGGGCAGCAGCACGAAATCGGCCTGCTTGCCCGGGTGCACGCTGCCGAGTCGGTCGGTGCGCCCGAAATGCAGCTCGCTCTGCCAGGTGGCGGCGCGCAGCGCCTGCTGCGGGGTCAGCCCGGCGGCGACGTACAGTTCCAGTTCGCGGTGCACGGTGAAGCCGGTGGTGTCGTCGGTGCCGGGCAGCAGCACGGTGCCCTGGCGGTGCAGGCGGCCGATCAGCTGCAGGGTCTTGTCCAGTGCGCGGCGGTACTGCGCGTCGGCCTGCGCGTCGAGATCGGGAACGAAGGTGCGCTGGCGGTAGCGCTGGTAGGCGATCGGCATGTGCGACAGGTACGGCGCATCGGCGGGCAGCACGCTGCCGGCGCGGCTCAGCATCAGCCGTTCCACGATCACCTCGGTGGTGTCCAGGGCGATGTCGCGCTGGCGCATCAGCTCCAGCGTGTGCCGCACCTGCGGCGCGTCGAGATCCAGGTCGGCGACGCGCCGCATCGCGGTCAGCCGCAACGGCGTGCGCGTGTCTTCTACGGGGGACAGCACCCAGCCGAGCATCAGCTGGTTGATATGGGTGACCTCGTCGTAGCCGGCGGCGATCATCGCGTCGGCGTTGGTGAAGGCCGGGATGTGGCCGGTGACGCCCATGCCCAGCGCATGCGCGCGTTCGGCGATCGGCGCCACCCAGGCCGGGTTCATCGAATTGTAGATCTTGATCTGCCAGTAGCCGTGGGCCTTGTACCAGGCGACGTCCTTCAGCGCGTCGTCCAGCGTGTCGACGACGAAGCCGTTGCGCGCCGAATACGGGCTGCGGCCTTCCAGGAAGCCGTTGCGCACGATGCGCGGGCCGGCGATCTCGCCGCGTTCGATGCGCGCGTTGAGATCGAGCAGGAAGGCGTTGTCGTTGCCCATGTCGCGGGTGTTGGTGACGCCCGCAGCGAGGTACCACAGCCCGGAGGACAGGGTGCTGTGCGAATGCATGTCGTGCAGGCCGGGAATCACGGTGCCGCCGTTGCCGTCGTAGACGCTGTCGCCGGGCGCCGGCTGCCAGCGCGCGTCCATCGAGACGATGTGGCCGTCGGCGACATGCAGGTTCACCGCGTCGCTGCGCAGTCCGTTGACCGGATCGAACACATGCACATTGCGCAGCCACAGGCCATGGGTCAGCGGATGCGCGAGATGGCGCTGAAATGCCTGCGCGTGCGCGAATTGTTGCGCCTTCACCGCATCGGCGATGGTCGCCACCTGCGCCTGGTAGCCGTCGCGGATCGCCACGGCGTCGTCGTCGATGTCGGCCAGCAGGGCGTCGTCGGCATCGACGGCCAGGTAGTGCGGTTCCAGATCCAGGCCGGACAGCCGCAGCAGCCGCGCCTGCAGCGGCGGCGCGCCGGCCTGGCCTTGCAGCGCCAGGGTGCCGACCAGCTCCAGCCGCATGCGGCCGCGGGGCAGCACGTTCAGGGCGTGATCGGGCGCGGCCAGCAATGCCTTGGCGTAGGTCCACATCGCCCAGGGGCTGCTGTCGTTGGCGATGTACAGCGCCGGGCGCGGCTGCGGGGTGCGGCCGCTGTCGGCCTGGCTGCTCCATTCGGCGATGCCGTCGCGCCATTGATAACGCTCGGCGACCTTGCCGCCCATCAGCGAGGTGCCGGCGATCGACCACGCCAGCGGCAACGCATCCTCGCCGAGCACGATCGTCTCGTGGTGTTTGGGACCGCGGCCGTTGTTGTCGACGTGGTAATCGACCTCGTAGGTGTCGCCGTCGGCGGTGGCCTTCAGGTAGCCGACGTTCTCGCCGTTGGCGATCAGCACCAGCGATTGCGGCGCGGTGGCGGCGCGCGCGGCGTGGCCGGCGAACGTGCAGGCGAGGCCGAGCGCGGTGAGCAGCAGCGTGCGGGTCATTGCAGGAAGTCCTTCAGCAGGCTGTGCAGCTGCGGGCGCAATGCGTCTTCCGCGAACACGGCGTGGCCGCCGGGCAGCAGACGGAAATCGATGCGCGCCGGATCCAGCGCGCTGTGGTGCAGCGCGTACCACGGGCCGAGCGCGGGCACGGCCAGGTCGTAATAGCCGTTGAGCGCAAGCACATGGAAGCCGGGATTGGCCTGCGCCAGCCGCGCCAGGTTCGGCGTGGGATTGAAGCGCATGGCGCTGCCGAACGGGCGCGGGCCGGCGCCATCGTCGGCGGCGAAGCGCCAGGCCATGGCGATGTCGATGTCCAGGCTGACGTAGTCGCGCGGCAACGCGGCGCCGAACAGGCCGTGCAGGTAGTCGGCCATGACCGCGGAGTTGATCCGGTTGCTGCGGCCCAGGCCCAGCGCCGGATCGTTGGCGGCGGAGGGCCGGCCGTTGTCCGCTGCGTGCGGCGCCGGCAGCGGCGCGGCGACGCGGCTGTCGAGCCGGCCGATCTGCTGGCCGTCGGCGGCGAGCACGCCGAGCCGGAAGCTTTCCACGTCCGGCCGCAGGTCGGCCGCCAGCAACGTTTGCGCCGGCAGGCCCAGCAGCGCGGCCAGGCGCGTCGCGATGCGGCTGCGTGCGTCGGCCGGCAAGGCGCTGCCCTGCAGCAGGGCCTGTGCGTAGTCGCCGAGCGCGAACGCACGCGCCTGCGCATAGACGTCTGCGACCGCTCGCCCGGCCAGTTCGCCCTTGCCGTGGGCGGCGGCGGCGACGATCAGCGAGGGCAGGTCGAACACTGCGCGCAGGTCGTTGCCGGCGCTGTCGTCGGTGCTTGTGGCATCGAGCAGCGGCGAGATCAGCAGCACCCCGGCCGGACGCAGGTCGGCGATGTCCGCGGCGAGCAGGGCGAGCCGGTAGCCGCCGTAGCTTTCGCCGGCGAGATACAGCGGTGCGTGTTCGCGGCCGTGCGTCTTGAGCCAGTGCCGGATCATCGCTTCCACGGCCTTGGCGTCGCCGTGATCGGACCAGTAGCGTGCGCGTGCGGCGGCATCGGCCGGGGCCTGGCTGAAGCCGGTGCCGGGCGGATCGATGAACACCAGGTCGGCGGCATCGAGGATGCCGTGCGGATTGGCGATCAGTTTCTGTCGCTTTCCGTCGCGCACGCGCAGCCGCGGGCCGAGACCTTCGACCTGCAGCACCGACGATGCGCCAGGGCCGCCGTTGAAGGCGAACAGCACCGGCCGCGTGTCGGCGTCCGCGCGCTCGGCCAGATAGCCGATGGCGCTGATCGAGGCGACACGGTCGCGGCTCTCGCCAGCGAAATCGAGTTGGTCGAAGCTGACCCGATAGCGCAGCCGCTGTTCGCCGATGCGGGCCTGCTGTGGGCTGGACAACAGGGTCGGTCTTGGCAGCGGCGCCGCGTCGTCGGCGGCAGCGGCGAACGGTAGCGCCGCGCACAGCAGCAGCGCCAGGCCGTGGATCCAGTTCATCGGGGAATTCCGCAACAGGGACAGGGAGAAGGGCCGGCCGCCACGCGGCGGCCGGCGATGCGCATCAGTAGTCCCAGGCCAGGGTCAGCCCGACCGTGCGCGGCTGGATCAGCGTGGCGCCGAGCGTGGAGCTGGCCAGCGAACCGCGGCGGTTGGCGTTGATGTAGCCGACCTCGTCGGTGAGGTTGCGCACGTACAGCGTGGCGCTCCAGGCCTGGCCCTGCACGCCGGCGTTGAGGCCCACGGTGGTGTAGCTGGGCAGGTGGATGCGCGGGATGTTGGCCGAGGTGGTGAACTCCATGTCGCGATCACCCATGTAGGCCGCATCGGCGCCGACGAAGCCCTCCAGGTTGTCGCCCAGCGCGAAGTAGCGCTTGAGCGAGGCCGAGGCGCTGTTGCGCGCCGAGTAGGGCAGGCGATCGCCGTCCTTGCCGTAGGCGGAGGATCCCTCGATGTAGCCGGGGATGTCCTGGGCCAGCGTGGCGTCGGTGTAGGCATAGCTGGCGCTGAGTTTCCAGTCGGCCGACGGTACCCAGTTGACCGACAGCTCCAGGCCCTGGCTGGTGGCCTTGCCGGCGTTGGTGGTGTAGCTGCTGCCCAGGGTCGGCTCGACCTGCGAGATCTGCAGATCGCTCCAGTTGATGCGGAACAGCGCCGCATCCAGGCTCAGCGAATGGTCCAGCAACTGGGTCTTCAGTCCCAGCTCGTAACTCCACAGGCTGTCGGAGTCGTAGGAGAACGGCACGCTGGCCACCAGCGTGCCGTTGCTGCCGCCGGCGCGGTAGCCGGAGGCCACGCGCAGGTAGGTCATCAACTGATCGTTGAAGCGGTAGCGCGGCGAGAACAGGTAGGTGGTGGCGCTGTCCTTGTTGCTGTCGAAGCTCTGCTCCGGATCCTGCAGCAGGCCGCCGGTGTCGCTGTTCTCGCGCAGGCTGTTGCGCGCGTAGCGGGCGCCGACCTGGATGTCGAACTGCGGGGTGAAGTGGTAGGTGCCGTCGGCGTACACCGCTTTCTCGCGGTAGGTGTTGTCGCCGAGCGAGACCAGCAGCGGAAAATCGCGGTAGATGGTGGCGCTGGTCTTGTCGGCGATGTAGAAGTTCTGCGTGCTCTTGGCTTCCTCGTCGCTGTAGAACGCGCCGACCTGCCAGTCCAGCGCGCGCTGGCCCTGCGAGACCAGCCGCACTTCCTGGGTGGTGCGGTCGATGTTGTAGCGGTTGTCGATCAGCGAGCTGGGGTTGTCGCTGTCCAGCCCGAAGATGCCGGCGAACACCGGCGCGAGCCGGCCGATGGTGGTGTAGCCCACGTCCTGGTAGGCGCGGCTGCGGTGCTGCGCATAGCCGCTGATGCTGTCCAGCATGGCCCAGCCCAGGTCCCAGCTGACCTTGGTGGTGTAGAAGCGCACCTGGCCCTTGAAGGTGTCGCCGCCGCGGATGCGGTCGCGGCTGTACTGACCGTACAGCGGATGCAGCTCGGGGTCGGTATCGATCACCGAACTGGCGCCGGTCTCGGTGTCCTGGAACAGCGCCGAAGAACGCACGGTCACGGTGTCGGTGACGTTCCACAGCGCCGAGACGCGGCCGCCGCGCACCTGGCTGTCGTTCTTGTCGTCGCTGTTGGTGTTGTGGACGAAATCCGGATCCTGGCGCTGGAACAGGCTGACCCGCAGCGCGAAGCGGTCGGAGAACGGCAGGTTCACCGCGGTGCGCGCGTTGTAGCCGGAGCCGCCGTGCGCGGCGGTGGAGCCGCCGGCCTCGACGCGGCCGAAGGTCGCGCTGGTGTCCGGATCGGTCATCACGTACTTGATCAGACCGCCCATGCTGCTTGCGCCGTACAGCGTGCCCTGCGGGCCGCGCAGCACTTCGATCTGCTGCAGGTCGGATGGATCCAGGTCGGGGATCGCGCCGGTGTTCAGCGCCGAGCCGTACGGCACGTCGTCGATGACGATGCCCGAGGTGGGGCGGCTGCCGATGCCCGAGTCGGTGGCGATGCCGCGCAGCACGATGTTGCTGCTCATCGGCGACTGGATGTAGGACAGGCCGGGCAGCTGCGCGAAGTAGTCGGCCAGCTTGTAGCTGCCTTCGCTGCTCATCTTCTCGGTGTTGAGCACCTGCACCGACATCGGCACGTCCTGCAGCCGCTCGCTGCGCTTCTGCGCGGTCACGGTGATGGTGTCCAGCTGCTTGGCCGCGGTGGCGCCGTCGTCCTGCTGGGCGAGCGCGACGGACGGCAGCAGCAGGAGCGCGCTGGCCGGGCAGCACAGTGCGCGCGAAATGAACTGGGAGAGGCGGTTGCGGCGGGCGGCGGATGACATGGGCGGGACTCGTCTGGCGGGCGGTGGGCGGGAGGGGTGGAGCGCGAACCACGGGTGCTGCGGGAACTGCGGAATGTCATGTCACCAGGTGCGGCGGACCATCTGGCGGATGTCCTCGGCGAGGTCGGCGGCGCTGCGCTCGACCGTGTACATCATGTGTCCGCCCTCGTAGTAGCGAGTGCGCACCTGCTGCATCGGCAAGCCCGACTGCGCGGCGAGATAGTCCATGGCGCCGAGCGTGGTCTGGCTGTCGTAGTAGCCGTTGCCGACCAGCAGCCGGCAGCGCGGGTTGGACGCCAGCAGGTCGCGCAGCTGCCCGACCCACGGGTAGTCGCCGAACGGCGACTTGTTGCTGTCCCAGTCCCAGGCGTTGAAGTCGCTGGAGGTCGGCATCGCGGTGGAGTAGTGGCCCGCCTGCGCGGGGACTTTCAGAATCTGCCGGTAGTAGCGCTCGGCAACGGTGTTGTAGTCGGGAATGCTGCTCGAATTGCCCTGCGCATCGAGCAGGTAGCGGCCGTCGCTGGCCGACAGGATCTGCCCCGGGAACAGCTGTCGCGCGTAGGCGACCTTGGAGACCTTCAGGTCGGCCTGCAGCCACGCCTGCGCCGGCAGGCCGGTGAAGCCCTGCAGCGCCTGCGCCACCTCCTCGCGTTGCTGCGCGCTGGCGCGGTTGCCGAGGAACAGCGTGGTCAGGTAGCGATCGCGGCCATAGGCGGCTGCCTCATCCACGAACTGCGCCAGGTTGCGGCCCTTGCGCTCGACCTTGCCGTGGTACCAGCCGAGCGCGGCCAGGGTCGGCAGCGACACCGCGTAGCTGACGATGTTGTCGCGGCGCTGCGCGTATTCGAGGATGTTGGCGGCCTGGCCGAGCAGGACGATGCCGTCCACCGCGATGCCGGAGGCCTTCAATTGCGTGGCCGCTTCCGGCGCGCGCAAAGTGCCGTAGCTTTCGCCCAGCAGATAAACGGGCGAACCGCGGCGGCCGTGCCGGTCCAGCCATGCCGCCACCAGTTGCGCGAGCTGGCGCGCGTCGGCGCGGGTGGAGAACTGGCTGGCCGGCGCCACACCGTCGGCGACGCGGCTGTAGCCGGTGCTGGCCGGGTCGAAGATGACGATGTCGGTCGCATCCAGCGGCGAATGGCGGTTGTCCACCAGCTTGAAGCCGGTCGCCTGTGCGTGCAGGTCGTCAGGCACGGCCAGCCGCCGCGGGCCGAGCAGGCCGAAATGCAGCGGCGTGCTAGCCGCGATCGGGCCGCCGTTGAAGGCGAACAGCACCGGCCGCGATCGCTCGGCGGACGCCGCCACGTAGGCGGTGGACACCAGGCGCGCGAGCGGTCGCCCGTCGGCGCCGGCGATGGCGTAACTTTCCACCGTCGCGGCGTAGTCGATGCGCTGGCCGTTGAACGTGCCGTGGTGCCGCGTGGTCACCGGCGTCGGCAGCGACACCGGGCCCAGCGTGGTCGGATCGACGAACCCGGGCTCGGCGGCATGCGCGCGGCCGGCGGGCTGCGCCAGCAGCATGGCCAGGGCAAGCGCCAGCATCGGCAACGACGCGAGGGTCTTCGGCGGCACAGGGCCGGGGCGTGCGGTCGCGGAGCGCATGGGGCTAGTCGGTGCTGGGAAGAGAGGGGGAGGCGGCGAGGAAGGCCTCGAACGCGCGGCGGCCCTGGGCGCGGCTGGCGCGTTCGGAGTACCACATGTGCCCGCCTTGCAGGCACAGGTTGCTCACCCGCGCCGCAAAGCGCGGGCCGGCGGCGCGGGTGGTTTCCACCGAGCTTTCGCACGGCCA
Organism: Xanthomonas sp. DAR 34887; assembly: GCF_041245805.1. Taxonomy (NCBI): domain Bacteria; kingdom Pseudomonadati; phylum Pseudomonadota; class Gammaproteobacteria; order Lysobacterales; family Lysobacteraceae; genus Xanthomonas; species Xanthomonas tesorieronis. The sequence continues at coordinate 3,673,444 of NZ_CP162490.1, read as the reverse complement.
GCCGTCGTAGCGGCCGCGCAGGCTCAGCACGCGCAACTGCGGGTTCTGGTCCATCGCCTTGCGCAGCGGCGCATCGGCGCCGTCGGGAACCTTCTGCGTGAAATCCCACTGCTGCGCCATCCAGTCGTCCGGCAGGCCGGATGTCGGATCGGTGCGGCGCGGCAGCGGATGGAACGCGTTGCCGAACGGTCCCCGATACTGCAGGTCACTTTCGAAGCCGAGCTGCTGGCGCAGATAGCGGTTGAACACGCGCGAGGTGCCGTTCATCAGGCCGGCCATCGGCCGCAGGCTCGGGTCGATGCCCGGCATCCACGGCGCATCCTTGGCGCGACGCGGCGCGGTCATGCGCAGGTCGTAGCGGCCCAGTTCGAGGCCTTGCGTGGCGAGCAGGCGGTCGGCGAAATCGGCGGTGGAGACGGTCAGATGCTCGGTGTCGATGTCCTGTGCGCGCAGGCCGGTGAAGCGCACCAGCGCCTCCAGGATCCGGCGCCGCGCCTGCGGCGTCTGTGCCGCCGCGGCGGACAGGAACGGCAGGTATTCGTGCTGCGTCCACGCCTGCGCCTGGGCGACCGCGGCCGCTTCGTCCAGCGCCTGCAGCGCGGCATCGAGGCGGTGGTGGTAGTGCGCCGCCGCAGTGAATTGCGGCACGTTCAACGCGTCTTCCGGATACGCCGGTGGCGGCGTGCCCAGGTCGAAGTTGTTGGACACCAGCACCACGCCGCGCACCGGCATGCCGCGCCGCTGCAGCGCTTCGGCGACCAATGTCGCGCGGGTCACGCCATAGCTTTCGCCGGCCAGGTACAGCGGGCGGTCCCAGGCGTCGTGGCGCGTGAGGTAGACCCGGATCGCTTCGGCCACGACTTCCGCATCGCCGTGCGCGGTGTACAGCGTGGGCAGGTCCTTGCTGTCGACCGCGCGGCTGTAGCCGGTGCCCAGCGGATCGACGAACACCAGATCGCTCGCGCCCAGCCAGCTGTCGGTGTTGTCGACCAGCGGCCGCTCGCTCTGCGCCGGCGTCCAGTCCGGCAGGCGGTCGGCGGTATCCAGGCGTCGCGGACCCACGCCCAGGTGCAGTTGCGCGGCATTGGAGCCGGGGCCGCCGTTCCACAGGAAGGTGAGCGGCCGCGCTGCGCCGGCACCGGCCGGTACGCTGTAGCCGACGAAGAACACCGACGCCATCCGCCGCCCGCTCTCATCCTCGTAAATCGGCAGCAGGCCGGCCTCGGCCGCGTAGCGCAGCGTGCCGTGGCCCTCGACGGCCACGCTGCCGGCTGAGCGCACCTGCACGTCCGCATGCGCCGGCACCGCCGCCGACACGCTGGCGACAGCGGCCAGCCACAGCGCCGCGGCAACGGCGAGCGGAAGCAGCCAGGCACTGGCGCGACAGCACGATCTGACGGACGGCATGGACGTCGACATGGTCTGCTTGCTTGTCCCCTGGTGAAGCGTGGCGCGACGCCCGGTGCGAGGGCGCGACTGTGGTTGGCTGGCCCGCGCCACCCCCTGGCGCCGCGGGCCTGGTGTTGCTTCAACAGTTTGTTGATATACAAAAATAATTTGTATGTCAAGACCGCGTCACAATCTTTCCTGTGCGGACTGTGCCGTTGCGCCGCCGCCTCGACGCCCGCCGGCGCAGCCGGCAAGATGGCCGCTGCGCATGCGCCGGCACTTCTCAGGACGGAACGATTCGATGGCAACAGCGAAAAAGCGCGCAGCGCCGCACAAGGCCGAGGCGGCGCCCGCCGCCAAGCGCATCCGTGGCAAGGCGGCGCCTGCTCCCACCGCTACGCAGGGCCTGGGCGCAGGTGTGCAGGTGCGTGACCTGTTCGAGTTGCTCAAGCCGGTGGTGGCCCTGCTCGGCGGAGTGATCGGCGAGAACATCGAAGTGGTGCTGCACGACCTGTCCGCGCCCGACGCCTCGGTGCTGGCGATCGCCAACGGCCATGTGTCCGGGCGCAACCTCGGCGACCCGATCCTCAGCGGCCCGCGCGAGGACGCCGGTTTCAGCGAGCTCTACCGCGACGTGGCGGGTACCGGCAGCATCAGTTGGTCGATCGTCGACGAGTACCAGACCACCAATGCCGCCGGCCGCCACCTGCGTTCGGCCACGCTGCTGTTCCGCGACGGCGCCGGCCAGCCGGTGGCCGCGCTGTGCCTCAACGCCGACATGACCGTGTTCGAGATGGCGCATGGCTGGCTGGAGCAGATGCTGCACCGGAAGGCCAAGCCGTCGCGCAGCGAGGCCCCTGCCGGCGAGGTCGGGCTGGAGGCGATGATGCAGGAGATCATCGACGACGCGGTCAAGCGCTTCATGAAGCCGCCGGCGCTGATGAACAAGGAAGAGAAGATGTACGCGGTGGAGGCGATGATGCATCGCGGCCTGTTCCTGATCCGCAACAGCGTGGAGCAGGTGGCGGCGGCGCTGGGGGTCAGCCGCTTCACCATCTACAACTACATCGAGCAGATCAAGCAGAAGAAGGCGGTGGCGCGGCCGTAGCGCCGGAGCGGGGCCGGCCGGGCCGCTGAAGCGGTCACGCAACGGCTGGTCGCCACGCGCGGTTCGCGTAGAACGGGGAAAAGCCGTGCCGAAGCGGCGCCCCCCGCGCCCGATTTCATCTCAGATTGTGACGAGATGGACGGCGGCCGCCGCGCGTCTCGGGCCGCCTGCGGCGATCCGTCGCACGCAGGTGCGGCAATGTGTCGCACGCAAAAACGCGCCTGTGCGCACGCTCGGCCTTGTCAATGGCTTTCGGAGATGCCGCACGGCAGCATAAAATGCGTGGTCGATCGCGCATGCCGGCCAGGATGCCGCAGGAAACGCGGAAACGCCCGTCACGGGCCGCTCCCGTTCGCCGTTGTGCGGTCCGCATCCCCTACGCAATTGGATCGTTCGATGATTCCGTTGAAACAACTCCGGCGCTCGCTGCGCTCCGGTCTGTTGCTCCTGCCTGCGCTGCTGCTGGCGGGGTGCGACGCGGCCATCCTCAACCCCAAGGGGCAGATCGGCCACGACGAAAAGACGTTGCTGATCACCTCGGTGGTGCTGATGCTGCTGGTGGTGGTCCCGGTCATCGTGATGACCCTGGCCTTCGCCTGGCGCTACCGCGCTTCCAACACCAAGGCCCGCTACGAGCCGAACTGGTCGCATTCCACCGCGATCGAGGTGGTGGTGTGGTCGATCCCGTGCATGATCATCCTGGTGCTGGCGGTGCTGACCTGGCGCTCCTCGCATGAGCTGGATCCGTACAAGCCGCTGGATTCCGACGTCAAGCCGATCACCATCGAAGCGGTGGCGCTGGACTGGAAGTGGATGTTCATCTATCCGGAGCAGGGCATCGCCACGGTCAACGAGATCGCGTTCCCGGTGGATACGCCGCTGAACTTCAAGATCACCTCCGATACGGTGATGAACTCGTTCTTCATCCCGCACCTGGGCACGCAGATCTACGCGATGGCCGGCATGGAGACCAAGCTGCACCTGATCGCCAACGAGCCGGGCGAGTACTTCGGCCTGTCGGCGAACTACAGCGGCCACGGCTTCTCGAAGATGGGCTTCGCCGCGCACGCCACCGACCAGGCCGGCTTCGACGCCTGGGTGGCCAAGGTCAAGGCCGCGCCGAAGGCGCTGGACCAGGCCGAGTTCCAGATCCTGGCGGCCAACCGCAACGACAAGGCGCAGTACCCGGTGACCTACTACTCGTCGGTGCAGGACGGCATGTTCAAGTCGTTGCTCGACAAATACATGATGGGCAAGGGCCACAAGATGGAAGGCCACGACGCCCATCCGGCATCGGCTACCGAGCCGGTCGCCATGTGCACTTCTGGAGACAAGTGATGCTAGGCAAACTCACGCTCGAGGCGGTTCCGTACCACGAGCCGATCATCATGGGCGCCCTCGGCGGTGCCGGCCTGCTCGGCCTGCTGGTGGTCGCCGCGGTCACCAAGTACAAGCTGTGGGGCTATCTCTGGAAGGAGTGGTTCACCTCGGTCGACCACAAGCGCATCGGCGTGATGTACATCCTGGTGGCGCTGGTCATGCTGCTGCGTGGCTTCGCCGACGCGGCGATGATGCGCACCCAGCAGGCGATCGCGCACGGCGGCAACGAGGGCATCTTCCCGCCGCACCACTACGACCAGATCTTCACCGCGCACGGCGTGATCATGATCTTCTTCATGGCCATGCCGTTCATGACCGGCCTGTTGAACCTGATCGTGCCGCTGCAGATCGGCGCGCGCGACGTGGCGTTCCCGTTCCTGAACTCGCTGAGCTTCTGGCTGTTCGTGGCCGGCGCGGCGCTGGTCAACATCTCGCTGGGCGTGGGCGAATTCGCCCAGACCGGCTGGCTGGCGTATCCGCCGCTGTCGGGGCTGGAATACAGTCCCGGGGTCGGCGTGGACTACTACATCTGGGCCTTGCAGATATCGGGTCTGGGCACATTGCTGACCGGCATCAACTTCTTCGTGACGATCATGCGCATGCGCACGCCGGGCATGACCCTGATGCGCATGCCGATCTTCACCTGGACCGCGCTGATCACCAACATCCTGATCATCGCCGCGTTCCCGATCCTGACCGTGGCGCTGGCGCTGCTGGGTGCCGACCGTTATCTGGGCACGCACTTCTTCACCAACGACGGCGGCGGCAACGCCATGATGTACGTCAACCTGATCTGGATCTGGGGCCACCCGGAAGTCTATATCCTGATCCTGCCGGCGTTCGGCATCTTCTCCGAACTGATCGCCACCTTCAGCCGCAAGCGCCTGTTCGGCTACACCTCGATGGTCTATGCGACCTCGTGCATCGGCGTGCTGTCGTTCATCGTGTGGCTGCACCACTTCTTCACGATGGGCTCGGGCGCCAACGTCAACGCCTTCTTCGGCATCACCACGATGATCATCTCCATCCCCACCGGGGTGAAGATCTTCAACTGGCTGTTCACCATGTTCCGCGGCCGGGTGCGCATGACCGCGCCGGTGCTGTGGACGATCGGCTTCATCATCACCTTCACCATCGGCGGCATGACCGGGGTGATGCTGGCGATCCCGGCGGTGGACTTCGTGCTGCACAACAGCCTGTTCCTGATCGCGCACTTCCATAACGTGATCATCGGCGGCGTGGTGTTCGGCTACCTGGCCGGCCTGACCTACTGGTTCCCGAAGGCGTTCGGCTTCAAGCTCAACGAGACGCTGGGCAAGGCCTCGTTCTGGTGCTGGATCATCGGCTTCTTCATCGCCTTCATGCCGCTGTACGTGCTCGGCTTCATGGGCATGACCCGGCGCATGAACAGCTACAACCATCCGGAGTGGGCGCCGTGGCTGATGGTGGCCGCGGCTGGCGCGGCGATCATCGGTATCGGCATCTTCCTGAACCTGGTGCAGATCGGCTACAGCGTCTGGAAGCGCAAGGACAACCTGGACCTGACCGGCGACCCGTGGGATGGCCGCACGCTGGAGTGGGCCACGTCCTCGCCGCCGCCGTTCTACAACTTCGCGGTGCTGCCACACATCGACGACCGCGACCAGTTCTGGGAAGACAAGCTCAAGGGCAAGGGCTGGACGCGTCCGGCCAAGTACGAACCGATCCACATGCCGCGCAACACCGCGGCCGGGGTCTGGATCGGCGCCTTCAGCGTGGTGCTGGGCTTCGGCTTGATCTGGCACATCTGGTGGATGGCGATCATCGGCCTGGTCGGCATGATCGGCAGCTTCATCGCGCGCACGTTCGACGACGATGTCGATTACTGGGTGCCGGCAGAAGAAGTGGAACGCATCGAGAACGCGCGTTTCGCCCTGCTGGAACAGCAACACGCGGCCAACGCCGCAAAGGCGGTCTGAACCATGGCTTCCACGACGCTCGATCCCCACGCCGCCCACGCGGGCGGCCATGACCACGACCACGAACATCACGACGCGGGCGGCAACACCGTCTTCGGGTTCTGGGTCTACCTGATGAGCGACTGCCTCATCTTCGCCGGCCTGTTCGCGACCTACGCGGTGCTGGCCGGCGCGACGGTGGACGGACCCACCGCCAAGGAACTGTTCGACCTGAAGTTCGTGCTGGTGGAAACTTTCCTGCTGCTGTTCAGCAGCCTGAGCTTCGGCCTGGCGATGATCTCCGCGCACAAGCGCAGCCTGGGCGGCATGTACGGCTGGCTGGCGGTCACCGCGGCGCTGGGCCTGGGCTTCCTGGGCATGGAAATCTACGAGTTCCACCACCTGATCGAAGAGGGCGCCGGTCCCGGCCGCAGCGCGTTCCTGTCCGCGTTCTTCACCCTGGTCGGCACCCACGGCCTGCACGTGGCCTCGGGCCTGCTGTGGATGGCGGTGCTGGTGATCCAGATCGCCAAGAACGGCCTGACCCCGCGCAACGCGACCCGTCTGGCGTGCCTGAGCCTGTTCTGGCACTTCCTGGACGTGATCTGGATCGGCGTGTTCACCATCGTCTACCTGCTGGGAGCGCTGTAATGGCCAACCACTCTTCTTCCGACGCACACGCCGAGCACTCGCACGGCGGCGGGCTGAAGTCCTACCTGATCGGCTTCGTGATGGCGGTGATCCTCACCGTGATCCCGTTCGCCATGGTCATGAGCGGCGCCTTCCCCAAGGGCGTGACCGTCATCGTCATCGCGGTGCTGGCCGCGGTGCAGATGCTGGTGCACCTGATCTACTTCCTGCACATGGACCGCTCCGCCGAGCAGCGCTCCAACGTGCACGTGGGCCTGTTCTCGCTGCTGATCATCGGCATCGTGGTGGTCGGCTCGCTGTGGGTCATGCACAACCTCAACGTCAACATGATGCATTGAGGGCGGGACAGCCGCTGCATCGAACGAGGCTGCCTTCGGGCGGCCTCGTTCGTTCAGGGCGCATGCGGCGGCGACGTATGGGCGTGGTGGCAGGCGCGCCGGCACGCTGTCGGCGCCGACAACGCGCCGATGCAGTCCGCGCGCTAGGGCGATGCTTCCGCCTTCGGCTGCCACAGTTCGATCTTGGTGCCGTCCGGATCGACGATCCAGGCGAATCTCCCGCTGGGATCGTCGTCGTCGCGCTTGAGCACCGCCACGCCGCTGGCCTCCACCTTCTTGAGGACAGCGTCGAGGTCGTCCACCGCGAAATTGAGCATGAACTCCCGTTTCGACGGCGCCATGTAGTCGCTGTCGCGGGCGAACGCGTTCAACGCCAGCACCGGCGGATGCCCAGGGGCGTCGTAGGGCAACGCCGCGCCGCCCCAGGGTTCGATGCGGATTCCCAGGACGTCGCGGTACCACGTCATCAAGGCTTTCGGGTGGTCGCTCTTGACGAAGATGCCGCCGACGCCGGTGACATGGCCCTTGGCCTGGGCATGAAGCCCGGCCGGCGCAAGCGCCATGCCGAGGACGACGATCGCAAACAGGCGGCAGCTCGGCATGGCGATGGATTCCCTGCGGTGTGGGTGGCCCGAGCATAGGCGCTCGCGGTGACCGCTTCAACGCAGGTGGCTGGGCGGCGAGCGGCACGCAGGAGGGATCGAGACGTTGCTCGCGTGCCGGCGCAGTGGGGCGGCGCCGAACTGGCGCAGCCGGTCGGGTGCTCATAAAGTGCGATCGCGCTCGATGCGCGGTTGCGCGTCAGCTCCGCTCGCCCGCGAGCGTTACCGACAGCGCCAGGAGCAGATCCGCCTGCTCGGCGGTGAGGCGATCGAGCAACCGTTTCCTGACCGATGCCGCATGCACCGGCCGTGCCGCGCCCAGCCTGTCGCGCCCGAGCGCGGTGATGGTGACGGTCACCACCCGCGGCTCCGTTTCACGGCGGCCTACGAGGCCGCGCTCCTGCATGCGCGTGAGCTGATGCGATAGCCGGCTCTTGTGCCATCCCATGGAATCGGCGAGCGCCTGCTGGCGCAGCTCGCCCTTGCCCAGGTCCACCAGCCGCGACAGCACGCCGAAGTCGCTGCCGGTCAGCTCGGCGTGGTCGGCCAGATCCTTTTCGACCGCCGCCATCACTGCCTGGCCCATCTGCTTGAACGCATGCCAGAGCGCCAGTTCGCGTTTGGAAAGCTGCGCGTGTTTCATCCGGCGACCATAGGTGGATTTGGTTGACGTGGCAACCTGAGCGGCGTACGTTTGGTTGATGTGACAACCAAGGCCGTGGCCGTTCGAGTCGCGGCGCAGGCCCTGATCTCCTGGAGGCGATGGCGATGCCCGGAACGACGTTCGACGCTGCAGATGTACTGATTACCGGCGGAAGCGACGGCATCGGGCTCGGCCTGGCCAGGCGCTTCCTGGCCGCGGGCGCACAGGTCCTGGTCACCGGCCGCGATGCAGGCAAGCTCGAACGTGCCGCGGCGGCCGCGCCGGGGCTGAAGACCCTGGTCAACGACATCGGCATTCCCGAAGAACGGGAGGCACTTGCGCAGCATCTGCAGGCGCAGCTTCCCGGGCTGCGCGTGATCGTCAACAACGCCGGCATCCAGCGCCGGATCGCGCTCGCCGACGAGCAGGCGCCCTGGCCCGAGCGTCAGCGCGAAATCGACATTCTGTTCGCCGCCCCGGTGCATCTGAACCACCTGCTGATTCCGATGCTGCTCGCACATGGCCGGCCAGGACTCATCGCCAATGTGTCGTCCGGCGGCGGCTTCGTTCCGCAGTCATTCGCGCCGGTCTACAGCGCGTGCAAGGCCGCGCTCCACAGCTACACGACCAACCTCAGGTTCGCGCTTTCCGGGACGCCGGTCAGGGTCGTGGAGATCATCCCGCCCGCCGTCCGGACCGGTCTGATGGCCGCCGGCGTGACCCATGGCGCGGACCTGGACGCGTTCTGCGACGCCATCTTTACCGGACTCGAGGCGGGGCAGGCCGATGAAATCGGCTTCGGGATGACCGCCACCGCGGAGTTCCGACAGCGCCTGGCCGTCGATCGCCACCTGTTCGAGAGCTTCTCGGGGCGCTTTCCTGTGCGTATTGAAGCGCGCGCTCCGCCTTTGCGGTGAGATGGCGTCGGCGTGTTCGCTTGCGCCGCGCGCGCATGGGGGCGGACGATCTGCGCTTACCGCCATGCGCCGCGAGGCATCGCGCCGCGGCGCGTGAGCCGGCGCGGCGGCAAGCGATCGGCACCGAGCATGACCAATGGCATGGAACGCCAGGCGATGGCCGGCATAGGATCAGGGGTTGTCCGTCCGTTGTGCCCACTGGAGATCCCATGACCAAGTCCACCGCCTGGATGGCGCCGTTGCTGCTGGCCGCCACCGCCGCCTTCCAGGCCTCGGCGCAGACCGCGCCGCCGCAGGACGTGCCGTTCGCCGGCACCCTGAAGATCGATGTCGATGCCACCGACCTGGCGCACCGCATCTTCCGCGTGCGCACCACCATCCCGGCCACGCCGGGTCCGATGACCCTGTTGTATCCGCAGTGGATCCCCGGCAACCATTCGCCGACCGGGCCGATCGACAAGCTGGCGGGACTGGTGATCAAGGCCAACGGCCAGGTGCTGCCGTGGAAGCGCGACCAGTTCGACGTGTACGCGTTCAAGGTCGACGTGCCGCAGGGCGCCAGCGAGATCGTCGCCGAATACCAGTTCCTGTCCTCGCAGGGCGACGGCCAGGGCCGGGTGATGATGACCCCGGAAATGCTCAACCTGCAGTGGAACACCACCGCGCTGTACCCGGCCGGCTTTTACGCGCGCAACATCAAGGCGCAGGCCAGCGTGACCCTGCCGCCGGGCTGGAGCTACGCCACCGCGTTGGAGACCGCCGGCCGCGCCGGCGACACGGTGACGTTCAAGCCGATCGACTTCGACGACCTGGTCGATTCGCCGATGTTCGCCGGCAAGTACTACAAGCGCATCGCGCTGGATGCCAGCGGCAAGGCGCCGGTGTACCTGAACGTGTTCGCCGACGAGGCCAAGTCGTTGGAGGCCAAGCCCGAGCAGATCAAGGCGCACGCGGCGCTGGTGCAGCAGATGGACAAGCTGTACGGCGCGCGCCATTTCGACCACTACGAATTCCTGCTGGCGCTGACCGAAAAGCTCGGCGGCATCGGCCTGGAGCATCACCGCTCCAGCGAGAACAGCGGCCCGCTCAATTATTTCACCGAGTGGGACAAGAGCTGGGACCGGCGCGACCTGCTCGCGCACGAGTTCAACCATTCCTGGAACGGCAAGTACCGCCGCGGCGCCGACCTGGCCACGCCGAACTTCAACGTGCCGATGGGCGACAGCCTGCTGTGGCTGTACGAAGGCCAGACCCAGTTCTGGGGCGAAGTGCTGTCCGCGCGTTCCGGCCTGTGGACGCAGAGCCAGGCGCGCGACATGCTCGCCGACGTCGCCGCCACCTACCAGCGCGGCCGCCCCGGCCTGGCCTGGCGCGCGCTGCAGGACACCACCAACGATCCGACCATGTCGATGCGCCGGCCGCGCGCCTACCGCAGCTACCAGATGAGCGAGGACTACTATTCCGGCGGGCAGATGATGTGGCTGGAAGTGGACGCCAAGCTACGCGAGCTCAGCGGCAACAAGCGTTCGATCGACGATTTCGCCAAGGCCTTCTTCGGCATGCACGACGGCGCGTGGGGCGTGAATCCGTATACCTTCGATGACATCGTCGCCACCCTCGATGGCGTGGCCAGGTACGACTGGGCGACGTTCCTGCGCAGCCGCGTCGATGGTCACGATTCGCTGGTCGGCGGCATCGAGGCCAGCGGCTGGAAGCTGGTCTACAGCGACCAGCCGAACGAGGCGATCAAGACCTACGAGGCGACCAAGAAGGGCGTCGGCCTGACCTATTCGCTGGGCCTGAGCCTGGACGACAAGGGCATCGTGCAGGACGTGCTGTGGGACGGCCCTGCGTTCGATGCCGGCATCATTGCCGGCAACAGCGTGGTCGCGGTCAACGGCCGCGAGTACAGCGCCGACACGATCAAGGAGGCGATCACCGCGGCCAAGGGCGGCACCGCGCCGATCGAGCTGCTGGTCAAGCGCGGCAACCGCTACGACACGCTGCGCATCGCCTACCACGGCGGCCTGCAGTATCCGCACCTGGAGCGCATCGCCGGCAAGCCGGACCGCTTGAGCGAGCTGTACAAGGCGCGTTGAGCGGCAGGCCTCGGCGGCGGCTGCGCGCGCACCGCTTTTGTAGGAGCGGCTTCAGCCGCGACAGACACTATCGGTAACGCGCGTCGCGGCTGAAGCCGCTCCTACAGGAGGCGCATGCGGTAGAGGAAACATCGCGCCCCTGACCGCAGCGGCAGCCTCGGCCGCTGCGGCTTTTCTGCATTCCGTCGCGCACCCTGAGACCGGCAGCCACTATGCTGGCGCATTCTGTGAGCGGGCAAGAGCGAGATGGCGAAAGCGAAAACGGCCTATGTCTGCGGCGAATGCGGCGCCGAATACAACAAATGGCAGGGCCAGTGCACCGAGTGCGGGGCGTGGAATTCGCTGAGCGAGATCGTGCTGGAAAGCGCGTCGGCGGCGAAGGCGCCGGCCGCGGCGCGGCGCAGCGGCTGGGCCGGCAAGACCGAGGCGCCGAAGATCACCGCGCTCAAGGACGTGGAGCATCGCGACCAGGCGCGCGTGTCCACCGGCATCGGCGAGTTCGACCGCGTGCTCGGCGGCGGCCTGGCCGAAGGCGCGGTGGTGCTGATCGGCGGCGACCCGGGCATCGGCAAGTCGACGCTGCTGCTGCAGGCGCTGGCGAAGATGGCCAGTACGCTGCCGGTGCTGTACGTGACCGGCGAGGAATCGCTGGCCCAGGTCGCCGGTCGCGCGGTACGCCTGGATCTGCCGCTGGACGGCCTCAACGCGTTGGCCGAGACCGGCGTCGAGCAGATCCTGCAGCAGGCCAGCGCGGCGCAGCCCAGGCTGATCGTGGCCGATTCGGTGCAGACGCTATGGACCGAGTCGCTGACCGCCGCGCCCGGTTCGGTCAGCCAGGTGCGCGAGAGCGCGGCGCGGCTGGTGCGTTACGCCAAGGAAACCGGCACCGCGGTGTTCCTGGTCGGCCACGTGACCAAGGAAGGCGGGATCGCCGGGCCACGCGTGCTCGAGCACATGGTCGATGCGGTGCTGTATTTCGAGGGCGAAAGCGGCAGCCGCTTCCGCCTGCTGCGCGCGTTCAAGAACCGCTTCGGCGCGGTCAATGAGCTGGGCGTGTTCGCGATGGGCGAGAAGGGGCTGAAGGAAGTCTCCAACCCGTCGGCGATCTTCCTGTCCGGCAGCAGCGCCAACCAGCCCGGCAGCTGCGTGATGGTGACCCGCGAAGGCACGCGGCCGCTGATGGTGGAAGTGCAGGCGCTGGTCGATGCCTCGCCGCTGTCCAATCCGCGGCGGGTGGCGGTGGGCCTGGAGCAGAACCGCCTGGCGATGCTGCTGGCGGTGCTGCACCGGCACGGCGGCATCCTGGTCGGCGACCAGGACGTGTTCGTCAACGTGGTCGGCGGCATCCGCGTGCAGGAAACCGCGGCCGACCTGCCGGTGCTGCTGGCGGTGCTGTCCTCGCTGCGCGACAGGCCGCTGGCGGAGAAGACCATCGCCTTCGGCGAGGTCGGGCTGTCCGGCGAGATCCGCCCGGTGCCCAACGGCGAGGACCGGCTGCGTGAGGCGGCCACGCACGGCTTCAAGCGCGCCATCGTGCCCAAGGCCAATGCGCCCAAGACCGGCGTGGTCAAGGGCATGGAAGTGATCGCGGTGGAGCGCCTGTCGCAGGCGCTGGAGGCGGCGAGCGAGTAACCGCGAGCGTTTTCCTGCGGCGGCGTTTATGCCACCATGCCGCCCGCTGCAGTGAGGCAGCGGTTCTAAAAAAAAGGAAACACAATGGAATGGATGTTGATGCCGCTCAAGCGCTACGCGGATTTTTCCGGGCGTTCGCGGCGCAAGGAGTACTGGATGTTCACGCTGTTGAACATCATCGTGATCACCGTGCTGATGATGTTGATGGCGATCGGCGGCGGCGTCGGCGGCCAGAACGGCACCGGTGCGCTGTCGCTGGTGGCGGTGGTGCTGCTGGGCCTGTATTCGCTCGCCGTGCTGGTGCCGTCGATCGCGGTGCAGGTGCGCCGTTTCCACGATCAGGGCAAGTCCGGCTGGTACGTGCTGCTTGGGCTGATCCCCTGGTTGGGCGGCGTGGTGATCCTGGTCTTCATGTTCATGGAAGGCACCAGGGGCGCCAACGCCTACGGTCCGGATCCGAAGCAGGCCTGATCTGCGGCTCGATCCCGCAGCGGCCGGGTCCCGCGACCTGGCCGCTGCCGATGTATTGGCGCGCACGCGCGACGTGCGGTGATGCCGGCATCGAAGCTGGAAATGGCGGCACCCCGATCCGGGGCGTAGCAATGGAACGAATGCGCGCGCAGCGACGCATCGGCGTTGCCGGCATGCCGGCCGCATATGCGGCGCAGAGACAATCCGCATAGTGAAACGGCGCTCGCTGTTGCGAGCGCCGGTCTCGTTTATGCGCGTATGCGCGAACATGGACGATCTGCCGCGGCGCGTCAGTTCTTCCGGTACACCACGCCGAGCTTGTCGATCTCGTCGCCGGCGCGGCCGGTGAAGCCGGCGATGTGCCAGCCGCTGGGCGCGGTCAGCATATAGCTCTCGCTGGTCGGCTTGCCCACCTGCACGCTGCGGCCGCTGCTGGTGCGAAGGCTCAGCGAGAACACGCGGGTGGTGTCGTTGTACTTGCCGACGCTGACGGTGGCCGAGGTCAGCGTTTCGTTGGCACCCAGCGACAGGGTGGTCGCCTGACCGCCGGTGCCGCCGTGCGCGAGCAGCTTGCCGGTGTCCAGGATCGCGCCGACGCTGTCCACGCGCTCGGCGCCGCGCAGGGTCACCCCGCTGAGCGGGCGTGCGCTGGCGCTGTCGGCCAGATCGTTGAACGGCGTGCCGTGCGGGCCGCCGAACTGGTCGCTGGTGCGCACGTCGCTGCCGACCGCCCAGCCGAACTGCGCGTACAGCGGGTAATGGTCGGACAGCGGCTTGCCGGCGCTGTCGTAGAAGTTGCCGGGATCGAGCTGGTAGCGGTTGGCGACCAGGGTCAGCTGCGGCGCATCGCGGTACAGGATTTTGTCGACCACCTCGCAGGCATTGGTCGGCGGCGTGCCGCACAGCAGCGGTTCGGCGCCGGCGGCCGGTGCGCTGCCCTTGACCAGTTCCACCCACGGATCGGTCAGGCCGTTGGCCGCGACCAGGTCGCGGATGTTGTCGTCGGCGCGGGTATAGCGGGTGTTGGAATCCATCATCACCAGTACCGCGTTGCCGGCCGACCAGGTCTGGATGAACTGCGAGAGCTGGCCGATGTTGGCGCGGCGCGCGGACAGGTCGCCGGTTTCGGTGCCGGCGTTGGGATGGGCGTTGTACACGTCCAGCAGCACGCCATCGGCCAGGCGCACGCGCATGTAGCTGAAGCCCTTCGGGGTCAGGCAGTCGGTGCCGTTGCACTGGTTCCACTTGACCCGGGTGAAGTCGCTGAAGGGATAGTTGCTCAGCGTGTTGAGGCCGTCGCCGATGGCGGCGCCGCCGCTGGTGGCGGTGCGGTAGGGATGCGCGTCGCCGGCGTACAGGGTGGCGTGGTAGTTGAAGTCCTCCTGCACGTGGACCAGGCCGTACGGCGCCAGTTTCGGCGCCAGTTGCGCGGTGTTGGCGGATGGGTTGCTGCTGGAAATGCCCTCGGGCAGCCCGGCGACGTTGTAGCTGAGGACGTCGAGCACGCCGGTGTCCGATTGCGCGTGCGCCACGCCGGCACAGGCCAGGCTCGCTCCGATGCCGAAGCTCACGAGGGTACGTAGATGCTGGATCATGAATCGCCTCTTGCGGTGGTGGGAAACAGCGGCTGGCACGGTAGCCAGGGAAGCGGCGCGGGATGCGCCAGCGGCGCCGGACGCGCCGATGCAGCCACGTCGCCGGCCGAGCGCCGGCGGCATGGCGTCATTCGCCGAGGAATTGCGGGTCGATCGCGCTGCCGAACAGCGCCGCCAGGGTCGGCAGCGCACAGTCGTAGTCCGGGGTGGCGCTGCTGCAGCCGGGAATGAACACCGGCGAGGAGAGTGGCGGCGCCTGCAGCGTCAACGCACGTTGTTCGCGCAGCTGCGCCAGGCTCTGCGCGGTGTAGCGCAGGCGGATCACGCGTTGCCCGTCGGCGCGGCGCCAGCGTTCGAACACCAGTGCGCCGCCGGGCACGGTCTGGTCGGGCTGGTAGCCGGGCAATTGCCAGTGCAGATCGAGCATGCCGGCCAGCAGGGTCAGCGTGCCGTCGTGTCCGGATAGCACCACCAGCGGCGCGTCGCTGCCGATCGCTGCCGGATGCGCGGTGCCATCGCTGCCTTGTTGCAGCGTGGCCAGCACGCGTGCGGCCAGCGGCGAACTGGCCATGCGCGCCACCGCCGGCGCGCGCAGCCGCAACGCGAACTCGGCCTGGTGCGGGGCGAATGCACGCAGCAGGCTGGCCTCGTCCAGGCCTTGCCAACCCAGTACGGCGAAGTCCTGTCCATCGGCCCAGCCCATCAGCAGGCTTTCGCTGATGCCGGAGGCCGCCGCCGCCGGGCCTTCGATGCCGGGAATGCCGTCTTCGCTGTCGCCCATTCGTGCGGCCACCGCGTCCAGGCGCTGCTTGCCGGCGTCTGTGTCGGCCGGGCACGGCCGCTGTGCGCACTGCAACAGCAGTTGCTGCAGCGTGTCGATCGCATCGCGCTGCGCCGCATTCCAGGCCGCGGCGTCGCCGCCGATGCGGCCGGCGATGGCCGCGCGCATCAACGCGAGCGCGGCGGGGGTGCGCAAGGCCGGCGCGCCGTCGAACAGCGGATCGGAGGCGCCGTCGGCGACGCTGTGCACCGCGTTCGCGCAACCCGGTGTCAGCGTGCTCGCCAATGCGCGCGCCGAAGCGATGGTACGCTGGGTGCGATTGGCCCAGTAGTAGGCGCCGGCGCAGGCATCGCCGGCGAACAGTCCCTGCGGCGCATAGAGCGCGCGGTAGTAGGCGCCGAACAGCGCTTCCAGGCGCGCGCCGTTCTCGGTCAGGTCACCGGCCGGCACGCCGAAACGCGGCCATGGGCGCGCCGAATAGCGGCCCAGCTGTTCCGGGCTGGACATCGCCGAGCGCACCCCGTGGCGTTTGAGGATCAGCACCTTTTCCAGGATGTCCGACGCTGCTGCGGTTGCGGCGTGCACCGTGGCGAACGGCAGCAGGGCGAGGACGAGCAGGGCGGCGGCGAGGCGAGGAATCGAAGGCATGAGCATGTTCCGGAAGCGGCGGTGCGCAAGCAAGGCGCGAGATGCCGCCGGCTGCTGCACCGCTCGGTGAAGAAGGTCTGGCGGACAGCGCCGCAGTGGGCGCTGTCGCCATCGCGCGCGGTGCCGCTCGATGGCGGCGACCGCGCCGACGCGGCTCAGAAACGCGCGCGCAGGCCGACCGACCAGGTGCGGCCGTAGTCGGTGTAGCCGCCGAACAGATGGTCGCCGACGTACTGGCGCTGCACTTCGCCGGTGAGGTTGATCGCGTTGACGAACAGCGACAGGGTGTCGTTGACCTTCCAGGCCACGTTCGCGTCCAGGCTGCCGAACCTGTCGCTGTTGAGCGTGGCGACGTTGGCGGTGCCGACCGCGTTGAGGATGTCGTCGCTCCAGCTGTAGCTGACCCGCGCCATCAGCGGTCCCTTCTCGTAGAACAGCACCGCGTTGTAGGTGTTCCTGGCCACGCCTTCCAGGCTGTCGGTGAAGGTGCGGGTGCCGTCGCGGTAGGTGGCTTCGCTGTCGGTCCAGGTGTAGTTGAGCTGCATGCCCAGGCCATCCAGCGGCGCCGGCAGGCCGGCGAACACCTGCTGGTAGGCCACCTCCGCGCCCTTGACCTTGGCCTCGCTGCCGTTGGTCTTGGACGACAGCAGATAGGTCTGGCCCTGGTAGACCAGGTTCGACATCCGGGTCTGGATGAAGCTGGAGATGTCCTTGTAGAACACGCCGCCGGTCAGTGCAGAGGTGCCGTCGATGTACCACTCGAAGGTCAGGTCGTACTGCCACGCCTCGAACGGCCTGAGCCCGGGATTGCCGCCGCTGGCGGTGAGGATCTCGCCGCTGGAGTTGAAGGTGAGCTTGGACGACAGGTCGGTGAGGTCGGGGCGGGTGATGACCTTGGCCGCGGAGCTGCGCAGCACCATGTCGTCGCGCACGTCCCAGGCGGCGTTGAACGAGGGCAGCACGTTGCTGTAGCTGCGCTCGAAATGCACCGGCTGCGCGCTGCCGTCGACGTCGGCGTGGCCATCGGTGGTCTGTTCGGTGCGCACCAGGCGCACGCCGAGATTGCCGCGCACCTCGCGTCCGGCCAGTGTGCTGCCGAAATCGGCCATCGCATAGGCCGAGCCGATCTTTTCCTTCACTTCGTAGGAGTTCTGCAGGTCGGCGCTGTTGGGCGTGTTGGCCAGGTCGGTTGCAGTCGGCCAGTTGCCCCAGAAGGTGGATTCGATCGGCGCCAGCCATTGCCGCGGCAGGCTGCCGTTGGCGTCGGCGAGCATGTCGTCCACCGGCAGCGCGGTGAAGTTGCCGGCCGGGAAGCGCACGCCGGCGATGCTGTTGAGCAACAGGTCGGCGCGGTCGTAGCTGCGCGAGCGCTGGCGGTACTTGGCGCCGACCTTGAGGTCGCGGAAGAAGTCGCCGTCGAGCGCGCGCTTGGCGTCGAACTGCAGCGCGTCTTCCTTGTCGCGCGCATCGATCTCGCGCCATTCCAGGCGGCGCCCGGCCACGGTGGCCGGGTTGCTCGGATCGAAGCCGTTGCTGAAGCTCCAGTTCGGCACGTTGTCGTCGTCGGCCTGCGGCATGTCCACGTGCATCGACAGGGTGGTGCCGCTGCGCAGGCGGGTACGCCGGATCGGGTCCGAATCGTAGCTGTGCGCCTGCGAGTGGAACGCCACCGCGCCCAGCGTCCAGCGATCGCCGCTCCAGGTGCTGGACAGACGCGCGCTGCGGTTGTCGTCGGTGATGCCGGAGGTCTCGCGCGAGATCTGCACCTGGCCGTTGCGGTAGTCGAAACCGGTGATGCCGCCGTGCTCGACGCGGATATTGCTCATCTTGGCCAGGCTGTCGAAGCCCACGCCCAGGCTGTATTCGTCGTAGTGCACGGTCTGCTTGGCGTAGAGCAGGTCCAGGTTGGTCTCCCACGCCGCGCTCGGTTTCCACTGCAGCGAGGCGGCCACGCCGGTGCGCTCGCGTTGCTCCAGTTCCAGCGTCGGGCGCAGACCGGTCGGCGCGTAATAGGCGCCCGCTGCGCCCGGCACACCGTTGGGGTAGTAGTCCCAGCTGACTTCGTTGACCCGGTCCTGGCGCAGGCTGCGCTGCGCGTAGGCGCCGGAGATCAGCATGCCGAAGCTGCCGTCGGCGTTGACCCAGTTGAACAGGCCGGACACGCGCGGATCGTTGGCGTGGGTGCGCTGCGCCTGGCTCGATTCCAGCGATACATTGGTCAGAGTCTTGCCCAGTTCCAGCGGACGAAACGTGCGCACGTTGACGATGCCGCCGATCGCGCCTTCGTCCAGGTCGGCGGTGGGGCTCTTGATCACCTCCAGGCCGGATACCAGTTCGGCCGGCAGCGTGTCGTAGCGGAACTGGCGCCCGGTCTGCCCGGAGGTGCGCACGTTCTCGTTGACCGCCATGGTCTGGCCGTTGAGCGTGGTCACCTGGAAGTTCGGACCCAGACCGCGCACGCGCACGTACACACCTTCGCCGCGGTCGCGCACGATCGACACGCCGGGCACGCGCTGCAGCGCTTCGGCCACGTTCTGCGCCGGCAGCTTGCCGATGTCCTCGGCGGCGATCACGTCGACCACGCTGTCGGCGTAGCGCTTCTCGCGCAGCGCGGCGCTGAGGCTGCCGGCGTAGCTGCCGAGCACCTGGATGCGGTCCAGTTCCTTCACCGGTGCGTCCGCCGTGGGCGCGGCGGCCGGCATCGCGGTCGCGCTCGCGGCCGGGACCGCCCGCGCTGCGTCGCCCGCCGCGCTCGCCGCTTCGATCGTCACCGTGGTCGGATTGAGATAGCGGTAGCGCAGGCCGGTGCCGTCGAGCAGTTGTTGCAGGGCCTGCTCCGGCGTGGCGCCGGCGCTGGTGCCGCGGGTCTGCGGGTTGCCGGCGATGCCTGCGGCATAGACGAACTGCAATCCGCTCTGCCGCGACAAGGTGTTGAGCGCGCGCGCCAATGGCTGTGCGGGAATCGCATCGACCGCGATGGGCGTGGTCTGGGCGCCGGCGGCGCCGGCATGCAGGGCGAGGGCGACGGAAAGGAACAGGGTGCGGCGCATCGTCGTTGTCCAGTGGGAGCGGAAGGTGGGGCGCAACGCCGCCGCGAGGGGCGCAATGCTGCGTTGTGCCTGGACTACGAGGATCGACAGCGACGATCGGGCACCGGTTTTCGATGAATTTTCTGTGACACGTGCGGGGAGGCGAGGGCGGGCGGTGGTTTGCTTCGCGTGTCGTTTGCCGCTTGCGTTGGTGGGCGCGCGCGCCGAACTGCTGCAGGCCGCCGTGCTGCCCGCCGACCTCGCGCAGCTGGCCATCGACGGCGTGCGCGGCCACGGCGGCACCAGCCTCGGCGTGGTCGGCAACATCGTCGCGATGTGGTGCGCGCCGGGAGGAATGCGTGGCGCGTTCCGGCCGCGGTGTCGCGGCTGCAGCGGCGCGCGCGATGGCGCAACGCCCCGCCATGCATGTATGCGGTGACCGCTGCGCTCGGCGCCGATGAAGCGTTAGTGCGCGCCCGGTCGCGGCGCCGCACGGCTGCCGACGCGGATCGCGTCGGCAGTGGCGGTGACGCGCAGCGTCGGCTGGTCGGCGAGGAACGCGCGCAGCGAGGCAATGTCGTCGCCGCGCAGGTTGCCGGTCAAGCGCATCGCGCCGGCAGCGGCATCGTCGATCAGCAGGTGGGTGCGGTTGAGCCGGTTGAAATCCTCGGCCACGTTGGCCAGCGGCTCGTCGCGGAACACGATGCGGCGCTGCCACCAGGCATGCATCGCGGCGACGTCTTCGCTGGCCAGCTGGACCCGGCCGCTGGCATCGTCGATGCGCGCGCTCTGCCCGGCGCCGAGATCGGCCAGCATCGGCTGTCGCGGGCGACCGGCGTGCCACACGTGCACGTGGCCCTCGGTGACGTCGATGCGCGCTTGCTGCCGGTACAGGGTGACATCGAAGGTGGTGCCGATGTCCTCGATCCGTAGCGCGCCTGCCAGCACCTGCAGCGGGCGCCGATCCGGCGCGACCACGAAGCTGGCCTGGCCCTGCAGCAGCTGCAGGCGCCGGCTCCACGGCGTCATCGTCGCGCGCAGCGTGCTTTGCGCATTGAGATGCACGGTGCTGCGATCGGCCAGCTGCACGCTGCGCTGCTCGCCGTGCGCGGTGCTGTAGGTCGCGGTGCGCGGCCAGGCCCAGCCGGCGAGCACCGCCACGCCGCACAGTGCCGCGGCCAGGCCCATGCCCCAGCCGCGCAGGCGCGTACGCCGGTCTGTTTCGGCGACGCTGGACGGCGGCGCGACCGGTCGCGGTGCACGCGGCGGCAGCGGCAGCGCGATCACGTTGCGCGGCGCCGCATCGGTGTCTGCGCTGCGGTCGGCAGCGAGCAGCGCGTCCACGTCCAGGTCCATGCCGCGCAGCGCCGCGCCCAGTTCGCCGGCCACGCGCAGCACCGCCATGTATTCGCGCAGATGCAACGGCGAAGCGGTCAGCCAGTCCAGCAGTTGCGCCTGCTGCGTGGCGTCCAGCGCCTGCATGCGCTGCAGGGCATGCCAGTGCGCGGCTTCGGCGGTCGCGTTGCGCGCAGGAAAGGCGGCCTCGCTCACCAGCTTTCTCCGCTGTCGGCCAGCGCCCGCCGGCACGCCGACAGTCCGCGTACCACGTGCTTCTTGACCATGTGCGCGGACACGCCCATGCGTTCGGCGATCTGCTTGTAGCTCAGGCCGTCGCGGTACTGCATCACCAGCACCGCGCGGGTGCGGTCGGGCAGGCCGGCCAGCAAGGCCTGCAGGCGCTGTTGCCGCTGCTGTCGCTGTGCCGTGTCTTCCACGTCGTCCCCTGCGGCCAGCAATTGCGAGAACTGCTCCATCTCGTCGATGCGCAGCGGCGCCTGCTTGCGCCGCGCGGCCTGTTCGCGCGCCAGGTTCAGCGCCACCGTGTACAGGTAGGCCTCGGGATTGGCGATCGCCTCGCCCTGGTGCTGGTGCGCGCGCAGCAGGCGCAGGTAGGTTTCCTGCACCATGTCCTCGGCGTCCTCGTTGGCGCCGCGGCGCACGAAGAAGCCGCGCAGCACCGGACCGTGTTCCGCGAACATGCGCGCCCACGCGCGCTTGGGATGTGCCGCCACCGACCTGCCTTGCCCCTTGGTTGCGGCGCAGGCTAGAGGCTGCGGATGACGTTTCGGTGACGGGAGCGTGCAGGGCGCCTTGGTTGCATGCGGCCGGCTGCATGGATTTGTGGGAGCGACTTCAGTCGCGACGGGCTCTACCAGTAAGGCCCGTCGCGACTGAAGTCGCTCCCACAACACCGCGTCGGCTGCGAGCGCATCGGCGCGAGACGCCGTCGGCGGCAACCGCGCCGAGGCGACGCGTTAGTGCGAATCGCGCGCCACGTCGGCGCCGCTGCCGCCGACCAGGAAATCCAGGTCCGCGCCCAGATGCGCCTGCTGCACGTGCTCCACGTACAGCTTGCTCCAGCCGCGCAGCGGCGTCGGCAGCGGGGTCCATTCGCTGCGCCGGCGCAGCAGTTCCTCGTCGCTGACCTCCAGGTGCAGCGAGCGCCCCGGCACGTCCAGTTCGATGATGTCGCCGTCGCGCACCAGCGCCAGGGTGCCGCCGGTGGCGGCCTCCGGCGAGGCGTGCAGGACCACGGTGCCGTAGGCGGTGCCGCTCATGCGCGCATCGGAGATGCGCACCATGTCGGTGACGCCGGCGCGCAGCAGCTTCGGCGGCAGCGGCATGTTGCCGACCTCGGCCATGCCCGGGTAGCCGCGTGGGCCGCAGTTCTTCAGCACCATGATGCAGTCGGCGTCGATGTCCAGCGCCTCGTCGTCGATACGCGCCTTCATGTCCTCGATGCTCTCGAACACCACCGCGCGGCCGCGGTGCCGCAGCAGGTGCGGCGAGGCGGCGGACGGCTTGATCACTGCGCCGTCCGGGGCCAGGTTGCCGCGCAGCACGGCGATGCCGGCCTGTTCGCGGAACGGCGTGTCCAGCGCATGGATCACCTCGCGGTTCCAGCACGGCGCGTCGGCCACGTTCTCGCCGAGGGTGCGGCCGTTGACGGTGAGCGCATCCAGGTCCAGTTCGGCGCCGAGTTCGCGCATCACCGCCGGCAATCCGCCGGCGTAGTAGAAATCTTCCATCAGATACTGGCCGGACGGTTTCAGGTTGACCAAGCACGGCAGCCGCGAACCCAGCTGGTCCCAATCGTCCAGGCTCAGCGGCACGCCCAGGCGCCCGGCGATGGCCAGCAGGTGGATCACCGCATTGGTCGAGCCGCCGATCGCCGCGTTGACCTTGATCGCATTCGCGAACGCGGAGCGGGTCAGCACTTTCGATATGCGCAGGTCTTCCTCGACCATCTGCACGATGCGCCGGCCAGTGAGCCGCGCCAGCCGCGCGCGGCGCGAATCCACCGCCGGGATCGCCGCGTTCTCCGGCAGCGAGATGCCCAGCGCTTCGACCATGCTGGCCATGGTCGAGGCGGTGCCCATGGTCATGCAGCTGCCCTTGGAGCGCTGCATGCAGGCCTCGGCCTCGACGAACTCGTCCTGGCTCAGGGTGCCGGCGCGAACCATCTCCGACATCTGGATCACCCCGGTGCCCGAGCCCAGCGGCTGCCCGCGCCAATTGCCGGACAGCGACGGGCCGCCGGACAGGCCGATGGTCGGCAGGTCCACGCTGGCCGCGCCCATCAGCAGCGACGGGGTGGTCTTGTCGCAGCCCATCAGCAGCACCACCCCGTCCAGCGGATTGGCGCGGATCGATTCCTCCACGTCCATGCTGGCCAGATTGCGGAACAGCATCGCGGTGGGCAGCATCTGCGTCTCGCCCAGCGACATCACCGGGAACTCCAGCGGGAAGCCGCCGGCCTCGTAGACGCCGCGTTTGACGTGCTCGGCCAGCTCGCGCAGGTGGCCGTTGCACGGGGTCAGTTCCGACCAGGTGTTGCAGATGCCGATCACCGGGCGCCCGTCGAACATGTCGTGCGGGTGGCCCGCGCTCTTGAGCCAGCTGCGGTAGTAGAACCCCTGCTTGCCTTCGCGACCGAACCACGCCTGGCTGCGGCGGACCGGTTTGGTGGGTGAGCCCATGCTGGCGAATCCTCGAGACCTGATCGGCCCGGATCGGTGCCTGCACGGCGTCGCCCGGGGTGCTTTACGTCGGCGATGCTAGCGGGCATATTGATACATGAAAAATAACAAATAACTGACTATGGATATTTGTTTTCATATATCGAAATCCTATCCACCTAGAGCGAAACGGCATGGACAACACGGCAAGCGCGGCGTCTCCCGGCACCGGCAACGCAACCTACGGCAGCCTGCACGGACGCCGCGTCTTCATCACCGGCGGCGGCTCGGGCATCGGCGCGGCCCTGGTCGAGGCCTTCGCCGGGCAGGGCGCGCAGGTGGCCTTCGTCGATGTGGCCGCCGAGGCCAGCGCGGCGCTGGCCGAGCGCCTGGCCGCGGCCGGCCTGGCCAAGCCGTGGTGGCGCCGCTGCGACGTCACCGACGTGGCCGCGCTGCAGGCGGCGATCGGCGAGGCGGCGGCCGAACTGGGCGATTTCCACGTGCTGCTCAACAACGTCGGCAGCGACGACCGCCACGCGCTGGACGCGGTGACCCCGGCGTACTGGGAGCGCTGCGTGGCGATCAACCAGCGCGCCGCGTTCTTCGCGATCCAGGCGGCGGTGCCGGGCATGAAGCGGCTCGGTGGCGGTTCGATCGTCAACCTCGGCTCCACCGGCTGGCAGACCAAGACCGGCGGCTATCCGGTCTACGCCACCGCCAAGTCGTCGGTGAACGGACTGACCCGCGGCCTGGCGCGCGAACTGGGCGCGGCGCGGATCCGGGTCAACGTGCTGACTCCGGGCTGGGTGATGACCGAACGCCAGGTCACGCTGTGGCTGGACGAGGCCGGCGAGCGCGAACTGGCGCGCAACCAGTGCCTGCCGGACAAGGTGATGCCCGAGGACATCGCGCGCATGGCGCTGTTCCTGGCCTCGGACGAGTCGCGTGCGATCACGGCGCAGGAGTTCGTGGTGGATGCGGGGTGGACCTGAGGGGCTGGTGCGCCGCTGACATGGGGAAGGGTTTCGGCTGCCGACCGATGACGGAGATGGCCGCGATTGCGGGCTTCGCTCGTCGCGACTGAAGTCGCTCCCACAGGAGGGCGCGGTTGGCTGGAGGGTGGGTTGTGCGGCGGGCTTCAACCCTGAGGCATTGGCAATACGTGCGCTCCGCGGCAGGGTTCTGTCGCGGCTGAAGCCGCTCCTACAGGGGCTTGCGGTGTGCGCTGTAGGAGGGGCTTCGGCCCCGACATCAGCCTTCGGTTTGCGCGTCGGCCGGCGCCACTGCGTCCTCGGCCGGCGCGACGTAGCCGTACACCGGCCCGGCCGCGGCCTGCAGCGCCTGCAGCATGATCCGCGCGCCCGGCGACAGCAGCCAGTCGGTGCGGGTGATGATGCCGAACGCGTCCATCCGGCACGACAGGTCCACCGGCACGATCGCCACGCTGCCGTGGTCGGCGAAATGCCGGGCCACGTCCATCGGTACCACCGCCAGGTAGTCGCCCTGGCGCAGCAACTGCGGCAGCACCACCAGCGCCGAGGTCTCCACCACCCGCTTGGGCGGCTCCAGCCCGGCGTTCTGGAACATCAGTTCGAAGCGGTGGCGCAGCACGCTGCCGTCCGGCGGCACGATCCAGCCGGCCGCGGCCAGGTCGGGCAGCGCCAGCTGAGGCATGGCCAGGATCGGGTGGCCGGGGCGGGCGATCGCGCAGACCTCTTCCTCGGCCAGCGCCTGGTAGTGCAGGTTGCGCTTGTCGTGGCGCGCGAACAGCCGCGCCACCACGATGTCGAGCCTGTTCTGCGCCAGCTGCTCCAGCAGCACGTCGCTGCCGTCCACGCGCAAGGCCACGCGCAGCAGCGGATGCTGTTCGGTGACCTGGGCCAGCGCGGCCGGCAGCAGGGTCATCGCCGGTCCGGCGATGGCGCCGACGCTGACGCTGCCGAAGTAGCCGGCCTTCAACGCCTCGATCTCGGCGCCGGCCTCGCCCAGGCTGGACAGGGCGATGCGCGCGTGGCGGATCATCGCCTCGCCGTACCAGGTCGGGCGCATGCCGCGCGGCAGGCGCTCGAACAGCGGCACCGCCAGCATGTCCTCCAGGTCCTTGAGCAGCTTGGACGCGGCCGGCTGCGACATGTTCAAGGTCTCGGCGGCGCGGTGGATGTTGCCTTCCTCCTCGATCGCCAGCAGCAGCATCAACTGCCGGGTCTTCAGGCGAGCACGGACGAACCAGGGCGTGGCAGCAGGCATGGCGGCCTATGCATATGAATGTTCGTATACATTAAGCCAAAAACGATATTTGTTGCATATAGGTCATCCGGCCAGAATAGAACCGCATCCGCGGCACCGGCGGTCTGTGCTGCCACGCCGCTCTTTCGTATCCCGACAGGCGACCGATTCATGCGATTGATCCAACTGCTCGACGAGTCCGGCATCCCCAGCGTGGGCGCGGTGGCGGCGGACGGCACCCAGGTGCGGCTGCTGCGCGAAGTCGGCTCGACCTATGCGCTGGCCAACGCCGCGCTCGCCGCCGGCACCACGCTGGACGACTACGCCACGCATCAGCTCGGCGACATCGTGCTCGACTACGCCGAACTGCTGGCGAACCAGCGCGTGCTGTCGCCGCTGACCCATCCGGACCCGGCGCACTGCCGCGTCACCGGTACCGGCCTGACCCACCTGGGCAGCGCCGCCACCCGCGATGCGATGCACCAGAACCTGCAGCAGCAGGCCGATCAGGGCACGCTCACCGATTCGATGAAGATCTTCCAGCTCGGCGTGGAAGGCGGCATCCCGCGCGACAGCCAGCCCGGCGCGCAGCCGGAATGGTTCTACAAGGGCGACGGCAGCATCCTGGTCGCGCCCGGCGCGCCGTTGCCGTCGCCGGACTTCGCCCTGGACGGCGGCGAGGAACCGGAGCTGGTCGGGCTGTACGTGATCGGCGCCGACGGCGTGCCGTACCGGCTCGGCTTCGCGCTCGGCAACGAGTTCTCCGACCACGTCACCGAACGCCAGAACTATCTCTACCTGGCCCATTCCAAGCTGCGCGCCTGCGCGGTGGGCCCGGAGTTGCGCAGCGGCGAACTGCCGCGCGACCTGCGCGGCAGCAGCCGCATCCGTCGCGGCGATGCGGTGATCTGGGAAAAGCCCTTCGTCACCGGCGAGGCCAACATGTGCCACTCGCTGGCCAATCTGGAATACCACCACTTCAAGTACGCCGCGCACCGCGTGCCCGGCGACGTGCACCTGCATTTCTTCGGCACCGCCACGCTCAGCTTCGCCGACGGCGTGCAGGCCGAGCCGGGCGACCGCTTCGAAATCGAACTGCCGGACCTGGGCGCGGCGCTGGTCAATCCGCTGCAGCGGGTGGCGGCGGGGTTCGAACTGGGCGGCGTGCGCGCGCTGTAACCGAGCGAGGGAGAACGACATGAGTCAGCAGTTCCAGAGCTACATCGACGGCCACTGGGTGGCTGGCGGCGACATCGCCGCGGACGAGAATCCGTCCGACCTGTCCGCGCCGGTCGGCGAGGTCGGCAGCGTCGATGCCGACGCGGTGCGCGGCGCGATCGCCGCGGCCAACGCGGCGCAGGCCAAGTGGGCGGCGAGCACGCCGCAGCAGCGTGCCGACGCGCTGGACTTCGTCGGCAGCGAGATTCTGGCGCGCAAGCAGGAACTGGGCACGCTGCTGGCCTCCGAAGAAGGCAAGACCCTGCCGGAGAGCATCGGCGAGGCCGCGCGCGCCGGGCAGATCTTCAAGTTCTTCGCCGGCGAGGCGCTGCGCATTCCAGGCGAAAAGCTCGCCTCCACCCGCCCCGGCGTGGACGTGGAGATCACCCGCGAGCCGGTCGGCACGGTCGGCATCATCGCACCGTGGAATTTTCCGCTGGCGATCCCGGCGTGGAAGATCGCCCCGGCGCTGGCCTACGGCAACACCGTGGTGTTCAAGCCGGCCGAGATCGTGCCCGGCTGCGCCTGGGCGCTGGCCGAGATTCTCAGTCGCGCCGGCCTGCCCAGCGGCGCGTTCAACCTGGTGATCGGCAGCGGCCGCAGCGTCGGCCAGGCGCTGGTCGAGGACCGCGGCATCGACGCGCTGAGCTTCACCGGCTCGGTGCCCACCGGCAACCATCTGCTCAAGCAGGCGTCTGCGCGCGGGCTGAAGATCCAGCTGGAAATGGGCGGCAAGAATCCGCTGGTGGTGCTGGCCGATGCCGACCTGGACCTGGCGGTGGAGATCGCGGTCAACGGCGCGTATTTCTCCACCGGCCAGCGCTGCACCGCATCCAGCCGCCTGATCGTGGAGCGCCCGGTCTACGACGAATTCATCGCCCGGGTGAGCAAGCGCCTGGCCACGCTGAAGATCGGCCATGCGCTGACCCCCGGCATCGACATCGGCCCGGTCGCCAGCGCCAGCCAGTTCGCGCAGGACCGCGACTACGTGCGCATCGCCCAGGACGAAGGCGCCGAGCTGCTGTACGGCGGCGACGCGCTGGAATGCGAGCACCAGGGCCACTACATGCGCCCGGCGCTGATCGCCGCGCAGCCGCAGCACCGCATCGCGCGCGAAGAAGTGTTCGGCCCGGTCGCGGCGGTGATGCCGGCCGACGACTACGAACACGCGCTGGCGCTGGCCAACGACACAGAATTCGGCCTGTGCGCCGGCATCGCCACGCGCTCGCTCAAGCACGCCACGCATTTCAAGCGGCACGCGCAGGCCGGCATGGTGATGGTCAACCTGCCCACCGCCGGGGTCGATCCGCATGTGCCGTTCGGCGGGCGCAAGGCTTCCAGCTACGGCCCGCGCGAGCAGGGCCGCTATGCGGTGGAGTTCTATACGACGGTCAAGACGGCCTATACATTCGCGGGATGAACTGATCGATCCACTCGCGCGCCTGCCTGGGAGGGTGGGCGGCCGCCGCGGCCCGAGCGCCGCGCGACCGCCAGCGTGCAACGAACGAGGAGGGGTTATGCAGAAGTCAGGTGTGCGTGCGGCGGTGCTGGGGATGGCGGTGCTGCTGGGCGCGGCGTTGAGCGCGTGTTCCGGCGGCGGCAAGGACGCGGCCGGCAAGGCGGGCCAGATCACGGTCGGCTTCAGCCAGGTCGGCGCCGAGAGCGAGTGGCGCACCGCCAACACCGCGTCGGTGAAGCAGGCGATCGAGCAGGCGGGGATGAAGCTGAAGTTCTCCGACGCGCAGCAGAAGCAGGAGAACCAGATCAAGGCGCTGCGCTCGTTCATCGCCCAGCGCGTGGACGTGATCGCGTTCTCGCCGGTGGTCGAATCCGGCTGGGAGACCGTGCTGCGCGAGGCCAAGGCGGCGAACATCCCGGTGGTGTTGACCGATCGTGCGGTCAAGGTCTCCGACGACAGCCTGTACACCACGCTGATCGGCTCGGATTTCGTCGAGGAAGGGCGCAAGGCCGGGCGCTGGCTGCTCGAGCAGTCGCCGTTGAAGGACGGCGACAAGCCGGTGCGCATCGTCGAGCTGCAGGGCACGGTCGGCTCGGCGCCGGCGATCGATCGCATGAAGGGCTTCAAGGACGTCATCGCGGCCAACCCGCGTTTCCAGGTGGTGCGTTCGCAGAGCGGCGACTTCACCCGCGCCAAGGGCAAGGAAGTGATGGAGGCGTTCCTGAAGTCGGAAGGACGCAACATCGACGTGCTGTACGCGCACAACGACGACATGGCGATCGGCGCGATCCAGGCGATCGAGGAAGCCGGGCTGAAGCCTGGCAAGGACATCCTGGTGATTTCCATCGACGGGGTGAAGGGCGCGTTCGAGGCGATGCAGGCCGGCAAGCTCAACGTCACCGTGGAATGCAATCCGCTGCTCGGCCCGCAGTTGGTGCAGGCGATCCGCGACGTCAAGGCCGGCAAGTCGCTGCCCAAGCGCATCGTGGTCGAGGAATCGGTGTTCAACCAGGAGCAGGCCGCCGCCGAGCTGCCCAAGCGCAAGTACTGACGGAGCCTGCCGATGAAGCCGGTGGTGCTGCACGCGCAGGGACTGAGCAAGGCCTACGCCGGCGTCGCCGCGCTGGACGACGTGGCGCTGTGCCTGCGCCGCGGCGAGATCCACGCGCTGATGGGCCAGAACGGCGCCGGCAAGTCGACCCTGATCAAGTTGCTGACCGGCGCGGTGGCGGCCGATGCCGGGCGCATGGCGCTGGGCGGCGACGCGATCGCGCCGCGCTCGCCGCTGCAGGCGCAGCAGTTGGGCATCAGTACCGTGTACCAGGAAGTGAACCTGTGCCCGAACCTGTCGGTGGCCGAGAACATCTTCGCCGGCCGCTATCCGTTGAAGGGCTGGCCGCGGCGCATCGACTGGCGCCGGGTCGAGCGCGAGGCGCGCGAGTGCCTGCAGCGGCTGGGCGTGGACATCGACGTGCGCCGCACGCTGTCCGCCTATCCGGTGGCGGTGCAGCAGATGGTGGCGATCGCGCGCGCGCTGAGCGTGTCGGCGCGGGTGCTGATCCTCGACGAACCCACCTCCAGCCTCGACGAAGGCGAGGTCGCCGAATTGTTCCGGGTCATGCGCGGCCTGCGCGAGCAGGGCATGGCGATCCTGTTCGTGACCCATTTCCTCGACCAGGTGTATGCGGTGTCCGACCGCATCAGCGTGCTGCGCAACGGCCGCCTGGTCGGCGAGTACTTGGCGGCGGACCTGCCGGCGCCGCGGCTGATCGCGGCGATGGTCGGGCGCGAACTGGACGTGGCCGCCGCGGCTGCGACGGCGGTGGACGCCGCGCCGCAGGAACAGGCGCCGGTGCTGCTGCAGGCGCAGGGCCTGGGTCGGCGCGGCCAGCTGCATCCGGTCGACCTGCAACTGCGCCGCGGCCAGGTACTGGGCCTGGCCGGCCTGCTCGGCGCCGGCCGCACCGAACTGGCGCGGCTGCTGTTCGGCCTGGACCGCGCCGACTGCGGCCGCGTGTCTATCGACGGCCATGACATGACGCTGCGCGGCCCGCCCGACGCGATCCGCCACGGCCTGGCGCTGTGCCCGGAAGAACGCAAGACCGACGGCATCGTCGCCGAGCTGTCGGTGCGCGAGAACATCGTGCTGGCGCTGCAGGCGCGCATGGGCCTGCGCCGGTTCCTGCCGCTGGCCGAACAGGTGCGCATCTCGCAGGGCTACGTGGACGCGCTGGGCATCAAGACCGCCAGCGTGGAAACGCCGGTCGGGCTGCTGTCCGGCGGCAACCAGCAGAAAGTGGTGCTGGCGCGCTGGCTGGCGACGCGACCGCGGTTGTTGATCCTCGACGAACCCACCCGCGGCATCGACATCGCCGCCAAGCAGGACATCATGACCCGCATCCTGGCGCTGGCCCGCGAGGGCATGGCGGTGTTGTTCATTTCCGCCGAGGTCGCCGAGATCGAGCGCATCGCCGACCGCATCGCGGTGCTGCGCGAACGACGCCTGGTCGGCGAGTTGCCGGGCGGCTGCGGTGAGCGCGCGGTGTTCGAACTGATCGCCGGGAGCGCGGCGACATGAGCGCGGCGGCCACCCAATCGCCGAGCGCGGCGCGGCTGCCGGCGCGCATCGTCGCCCACCCGCTGTTCTGGCCGCTGGCGACGCTGGCGCTGCTGCTGCTCGGCAACGGGCTGTGGAATCCCGGTTTCCTGGCGCTGCAATGGCGCGACGGGCACCTGTACGGCAACCTGGTGGACATCGGCAACCGCGCCGCGCCGCTGGCGCTGGTGGCGATGGGCATGACCCTGGTGATCGCGGTGCGCGGCCTGGACATCTCGGTCGGCGCGGTGGTGGCGATCGCCGCGACGGTGGCGGCGTGGATGATCGGCGGCGGCGAACACAGCCGCTTCCCGCTGTGGACGGTGATCGTGGCCCCGTTGCTGGTCGCCGCCGCATGCGGACTGTGGAACGGGCTGCTGGTGGTCAAGGTCGGCATGCAGCCGATCATCGCCACGCTGATCCTGATGGTGGCCGGGCGCGGCGTGGCGCAGCTGATCGGCGACGGCCAGATCCTGACCATCTACTACCCGCCGTATTTCTATCTGGGCAACGGCTTCCTGCTCGGCCTGCCGTTCGCGCTGTTCGTGGTCGCCGCGGTGTTCGTGGTGCTACAGCTGTTGCTGGGGCGCACCGCGCTGGGCCTGTTCGTGCGCGCGATCGGGCACAACCCGCGCGCGGCGCGCGTGGCCGGGGTCAAGGCGCGGCTGATCGCGGTGCTGCTGTACGTGTTCTGCGCGTTCAGCGCCGGCCTGGCCGGGTTGCTGATCAGCTCCAACGTCAAGAGCGCCGACGCCAACAACGCCGGCCAGCTGATGGAGCTGGACGCGATCCTGGCAGTGACCCTTGGCGGCACGCTGCTCGACGGCGGGCGCTTCAGCCTGGCCGGCAGCCTGATCGGCGCGCTGATCATCCAGACCCTGACCGCGACGATCTACGCCATTGGCGTGCCGGCGCAGGTCAACATGCTGATCAAGGCGCTGCTGGTGTTCGCGGTGATGCTGCTGCAGTCGCCGCAGTTCCGCGCCAGCGTGCGCGGCTGGGTGCGGCGCCCCGCGTCGGGAGCGGAGCGATGAGCGCCACCAGTGTGCCGATCCAGAACGCACGCGGCCTGCGCCGCGCCGGCACGCTGTTGCACGGCGCGCGCCTGCCGCTGGCGATCACCGTGGCCCTGTTCGTGGCGATGGCCGGTGCCGGCGGCGTGCTCTACGACGGCTTCCTGTCGCCGCAGGTGTTCGCCAATCTGCTGATCGACAACGCCTTCCTGTGCATCGCCGCGGTCGGCATGAGCCTGGTGATCCTCAGCGGCGGCATCGACCTGTCGGTGGGCGCGGTGATCGCGTTCACCACGGTGCTGTCGGCGTCGCTGGTGCAACGCCATGGCTGGTCGCCGCTGGCGGCGATCCCGCTGGTGCTGCTGCTCGGTGCGCTGTTCGGCGCGTTCATGGGCCTGCTGATCCAGCGCTACCGGCTGCAGCCGTTCGTGGTGACCCTGGCCGGCATGTTCCTGGCGCGCGGCGCCAGCTACCTGATCAGCGTCGATTCGATTCCGATCGACGATGCGCTGTACGTGGCCATCGCCCAGTTCCGCGTGCCGATCGGCGCCGGCGCCTCGCTGTCGATCGGCGCGCTGATCGCCCTGGCCACGGTGGCGCTGGGCATGTGGCTGGCGCACAGCACGCGCTTCGGCCGCTGCGTGTACGCGCTGGGCGGCAGCGAGGCCTCGGCGCGGCTGATGGGCCTGCCGGTGGCCGCCACCCAGGTCAAGGTCTACGCCTTCAGCGGATTCTGTTCGGCGCTGGCCGGGGTGGTGTGCACGTTCTACATGCTGTCCGGCTACAGCCTGCATGCGCTGGGCCTGGAGCTGGACGCGATCGCCGCGGTGGTGATCGGCGGCACCTTGCTGGCCGGCGGCAGCGGCTACGTGATCGGCACGCTGTTCGGCGTGCTGATCCTGGGCGTGATCCAGACCCTGATCGTGTTCGACGGCACGCTCAGCTCGTGGTGGACGCGCATCGTGATCGGCGCGCTGCTGCTGGTGTTCTGCCTGTTGCAGCGGCTATTGACCCGGCGCGCGCCGGACGCAGGAGCGGACGCATGACCGAACATGAAACGCCAGGCCTGGCCTGCACACGGCGCGAGTTCCTGCACTACGGCGGCGCCTCGCTGGCCGCTCTGGGCGTGTTGGCGCAAGGCGAGGCGCTGGGCGCGCCGGCGGCGGAGATGCCGGTGGCCGCGAAACGGCAGCCGGTCGTGCAACTGCGCGAGCAGCCGTTCGCGATGAACCAGGTGCAATTGCTCGACGGTCCGTTCCTGCAGGCGCGCGAGCGCGACCGCCGCTACCTGATGTCGATTCCCAACGACCGCCTGCTGCACAATTTCCGGGTGACCGCTGGCCTGGACGCGCAGGCCGAGCCGCTGGGCGGCTGGGAGTCGCCGCATAGCGAGATCCGCGGGCATTTCGCCGGTGGCCATTACCTGTCCGCCTGCGCGCTGCTGTACGCGGCCACCGGCGATGCCGCGCTGAAGGACAAGGCCGATGCGCTGGTCGCCGAACTGGCGCGCTGCCAGCGCGCTGACGGCTACATCGGCGCGTACCCATCCTCGTTCTACGACCGGCTCGGCCGCCGCGAAGAGGTGTGGGTGCCGATCTACACCGCGCACAAGATCCTGGCCGGGCACCTGGACATGGCCCGCCATGCCGGCAACGCGCAGGCGCTGCGCACCGCGCAGGGCTTCGCCGACTGGCTGGGCGCGTGGATGGACGGTTTCGACGACGCGCAGTGGCAGCGCATCCTCGGCGTGGAGTTCGGCGGCGTGCACGAATCGCTGCTGGAGCTGTACCTGCTCACTGGCGAGGCCAAGTACCAGCGCTGGGCCGCGCGTTACGCGCAGCCCTCGCTGCTCGATCCGCTGGCGCAGCAGCGCGACGCACTGGCCGGCCTGCACGCCAATACCCAGATTCCGAAGATCGTCGCCGCCGCGCGCGCCTACGAGATCGATGGCGAGCCGCGCCAGCGCCAGATCGCCGAGTTCTTCTGGCGCACGGTCAGCGGCCACCATGCCTATTGCACCGGCGGCACCAGCGACTTCGAACTGTTCGGCAAGCCCGACCACTTTGCCGGGCGCCTGAGCGGGCACAGCCACGAGTGCTGCTGCAGCTACAACATGCTCAAGCTGACCCGGCATCTGTACACCTGGCAGCCGGACGCGGCGCTGATGGACTACTACGAGCGCGTGCTGTTCAACGCGCGCCTGGGCACCCAGGACGAAGCCGGCATGATGATGTATTTCGTGCCGATGGACGCCGGCTACTGGAAGCTCTACAACACGCCGTTCGCCTCGTTCTGGTGCTGCACCGGCACCGGCGTGGAGGAGTTCGCCAAGAGCAACGACAGCATCTACTTCCGCGACGATGCCGGCCTCACCGTCAACCTGTTCATCGCCTCGCAGCTGGACTGGGCCGAGCGCGGCATGCGCGTCGTGCAGCGCACGCGGTTCCCGCAGCAGGAAGGCACCGCGCTGGAGTTCCACTGCAAGCGTCCGCAGCAGATGACGCTGCGCCTGCGCATTCCGTACTGGGCTACCCAGGGCGTGCGTGTGCGCATCAACGGCAAGGCGCAGGCCATCCAGGCGACTCCGGGCAGCTACCTGGCGCTGGAGCGCCGTTTCGCCGACGGCGACCGCATCGAACTGGACCTGCCGATGGCGCTGCATGCCGCGCCGCTGCCCGACGAACCCAGCCTGCAGGCGATGATGTACGGCCCGCTGGTCCTGGCCGCGCAACTGGGCAGCGACGGCATCGATCCGGCGCAGCTGCACGTGTCGGACCAGCGGCCGTCGTTGAACCGGATCGTCGGCCGCCAGCTGCCGGCGGTCTACTTCGCGCCGGAGCAGCTGTGGGCACGCAAGCGCGAGGGCCAGGAGCAGGTGTTCGAGGCCGACGGCCTGCAAGGCCCGCTCACCCTGGTGCCGTTCTACCGCATCGCCCACGAGCGCTATGCGGTCTATTGCCGAGCGAGGCCCGTATGGGAAAAGAACCCGCAGTTCTGAGCCGCTGGCGCAGGGCCTGTGCCACGATCGCAGCGGCGTGCGCGTTGCTGCTGTGCGCGCTGCCGGTGCTGGCCGCCGAGCGCATGGTCGGCGACGTGCTCAGCCCGGACGCCACGCTGCGTGCGGAAGTGAGCGTGGACGACGCCGGCAGCGCGCACTATCGCGTGCTGCGCGACGGCCGCGAGGTGCTGCTGCGCTCGCGGCTGGGCCTGGTCCGCGACGATGCCGATTTCTCCAAGGGCCTGCGCCTGCTCGCGGTGTCGCCGGTCGAGCCGGTGCACGATCGTTACGAACTGCTGACCGGCAAGCGGCGCCTCAACGACTACCACGCCAACCGCCGCGTGTTCTCCTGGCGCGGCGCCAACGGCGAGCGCCTGCAGATCGAATTCCAGGTCTCCGACGACGGCGTCGCGTTCCGTTACGCCTTCCCGCAGCGCGACCCGAAGATCCGCGAGCTGCGCGAGGACGCCACCACGTTCCGCTTCGCCGCCGCCACGCGCGCCTGGCTGCAGCCGATGTCGCCGGCCAAGACCGGGTTCGGCAGGACCAATCCGTCCTATGAGGAGTACTACCTGCAGGACGTCGACGTCGGCACGCCGTCGCCGCTCGCGGCCGGCTGGGTGTATCCGGCGCTGTTCCGGCATGAGGCGGACTGGGTCCTGCTTAGCGAGGGCGCGCTCGGTCGCGGCCATGCCGGCAGCCGCCTGCGCGATGTCGCCGACGTGCGCGGCGAGTACGCGATCGGCATGCCCGACCCGCGCGAAGTGTTTCCCGGCGGACCCGCCAATCCGCACTTCGCGCTGCCGTGGCGCTCGCCGTGGCGCATCGTCGCGGTCGGCAGCCTGAAGACCATCGCCGAGTCCACGCTCGGTACCGACCTGGCCGATCCGCCCGCAAAGCCGCCGGTCGCGCCGCCGCAGCCGGGCAAGGCGGCGTGGAGCTGGCCGCTGCTCGGCGACGGCGCCACCACCTTCGAGGTGCAGAAGCGCTACATCGATTTCGCCGCGCGCATGGGCTGGCGCTACACCTTGATCGATGCGCTGTGGGATACGCAGATCGGCGAGGACAAGCTGCGCGAACTGATCGCCTACGCGCGCGGCAAGCAGGTGGCCATCCTGCTCTGGTACAACTCGGCCGGCAGCTGGAACGACGCGCCGCAGACCCCGCGCGACCGCATGCTGACCCACGCCAGCCGCATCCGCGAGTTCGAACGGCTCAAGGCGCTGGGCGTGGCCGGGGTGAAGATCGATTTCTTCGGCGGCGACGGGCAGTCGATGATCGGCTACTACCTGGACATCCTGCAGGACGCCGCGCCGTACGGGCTGATGCTCAACTTCCACGGCGCCACCTTGCCGCGCGGCTGGCAGCGCACCTGGCCGGACCTGATGACCATGGAGGCGGTGCGCGGGCTGGAATTCGCCACCTTCGAGCAGGCCAACGCCGACCAGGTGCCGGCGCATGCGGCGATGCTGCCGTTCGCGCGCAACGTGTTCGACCCGATGGACTTCACCCCGCTGGCCATGGTCAAGCTCAACGACAGGGTGCAGCGCCGTACCACGCCGGGCTTCGAACTGGCCGAGACGGTGCTGTTCGTGTCCGGCATCCAGCACTACGCCGAGACGCCGGAGGCTGTGGACAGGGCCGCGCCGGAGGTGCGTGCGCTGCTGCGCGAGCTGCCGGCGGTGTGGGACGACAGCCGCTATGTGGACGGTTATCCCGGCCGCTTCGCGGTGTTCGCGCGGCGCGGCGGCACGCGCTGGTACGTGGCCGGCATCAACGCCGATGCGCAACCGCGCACGCTGCGCCTGAATCTGGCGGAGCTGGGCGTGGCCGGCCGCGGCGCACGCCTGATCGTCGACGGCGACGGCCCGCTGGGGCTGGCCAGCCGCCGTATCGACGTGGGGCCGACCCAAACCGTCGAGGTGGCCTTGCCGGCGCGCGGCGGCTTCGTCCTGCAGTTCGACTGAGCGTTGGACCCTGCCGCGTGCAGGGGCGGGCGTTGGGTGTGCGAATGCCGATGGCGACGGTTGCCTGTTGGTCGATGCGATGCCGCGCCGGCCCGCCAAGGCTGAATCCGCGCCATTGCGGCAGCGGCACGATGGCCGCATTCGCAGGCATCGGCGTCGCCGCCGCGGACGCCGCGGCATAGAATTGGCGCTCGCGACAGGAGCGCTACCATGCTGAAGATCTGGGGCCGACACAACTCGAGCAACGTGCGCAAGGTGCTGTGGTGCGCCGAGGAAACCGGCGTGGCCTACGAATCGATCGAGGTCGGCGGCGCGTTCGGCAAGACCGCCGATCCGGCCTACCGCGCATTGAATCCCAACGGCCTGGTGCCGGCGATCGAGGACGCTGGCCTGGCGCTGTGGGAATCCAACGCCATCGTGCGCTACCTGGCCGCGCGCTATGCGCCGGACACGCTGTATCCGCAGGATCCGGCCGTACGCGCGCTCGGCGACAAGTGGATGGACTGGACCACGTCGACCTTCGCCGTCCCGTTCCGCGATCTGTTCTGGGGCACGCTGCGCACCGCGCCCGAAGCGCGCGACGCGGCCAAGATTGCCGCGGCGCTGGCGCGTTGCGGCGAACTGCTGGGCATGGCCGATGCGGCGTTGGCGCAGCAGCCATGGCTGTCGGGCGCGCAGTTCGCGATGGGCGACATCCCGCTGGGCAGCTTCGCCTACGCCTGGTTCGAGATGCCGATCGAACGGCCGGCGTTGCCGCATCTGCAGGACTGGTACGCGCGCCTGCAGCAGCGTCCGGCCTATCGCAAGGGCGTGATGACGCCGCTGACCTGAGTGGGGTGCGGGCTGTGCAACCGGAGCGCGAGCCGGCGGCTCCGATCGGACACGCGCCTTGCAGAATCGGGTCGAGCGCGTGCCCGGCGCAAACGGCGGCCGCACGCGCGGCGCGGCGACTGCATTGGGCGACGTTGCGTCAACCCCAGCCGTCGAACACCGCCACGCGGTTGCGGCCGTCCTGCTTGGCGACATAGAGCGCGCGGTCGGCGCGCGCCAGCAATACGTTGGGAAAACTGCCGTCGCCGACGTCGGCGTTGGCGACGCCGATGCTGGCGGTGACCTGCCGGTGCGGCCATGCCGCTGCCTGCAGCGCTGCGCGGATCGTCTCGGCGGTGCGTTGCGCCTGCGCCGCGTCGGTATCCGCCAACAACACGCAGAACTCCTCGCCGCCGAAGCGTGCGGCGATCGCGCCGGGCCCGGCGTTGTCGCGGATGATCGCTGCGGCCTGCGCCAGCACCTGGTCGCCGGCCGGGTGGCCAAAGCTGTCGTTGATGCTCTTGAAATGGTCGAGGTCGATCATCAGCAGGCTCAGCGGCGTCTTGTCCAGCATGTGCATGTCCCACGCCGCGTGCAGCTTGCGGTCCAGGCTGCGGCGGTTCCACAGCGAGGTCAGCGGGTCGGTCATGCTTTCCAGTTCCAGGCCGGCCATCGCCTGGCGCAGCTCCAATTGCGCCACCACCTGCCGCGATAACGACTGCAGCGCCTTGCGTTCTTCCTCGGACAACACACGCGGCATGCGGTCGATCACGCACACCGTACCGATCGGCATGCCGTCGGAACTCACCAACGGCGCACCAGCGTAGAAACGGATGCCGGGCTCGCCGGTGACCAGCGGGTTGCCAGCGAAACGTGGGTCCAGTTGCGCGTCGCCGACTTCGAACACGTAGTCCGGCTGCAGGATGGCATGCGCGCAGAACGCCAGTTCGCGCGGCGTCTCCGTCGCCTCCAGCCCCACGCGCGCCTTGAACCACTGCCTTTCGCTGTCGATCAGCGAAATCAGCGCGATCGGCGCCTTGCAGACCGCCGAGGCCAGCGTGGTCAGGTCGTCGTAGGCCTGCTCGGGATCGGTGTCCAGCACCCGGTAACGCTTCAGCGAGGCGAGGCGTTGCAGTTCGTTGAATGGCGCAGGGGCGCCCTGATGTCCAGGAGTTTCGGCCTGGGGCGATTCGGTTGCCTGGACGCCGGGCTTGTCGGTCTGCGGCGGCGGGATCTTGCTCACGTTCAGTTCCTCGGCAGCGGATCGACGCCAAGCCGTGCCGGCGTGGCGTCCGGGTCCCAGGTCGTACCGCGCCGGCAGGCACGGTGAGACGCGAGTGCACGTCATGATAATGCCATCGTCGCGGTCGTCGGGACCGGCCCGCACGAGCACGTTCAGGTGTGGCGGTGACTGCTTGGCGCGGACGTCGCGCGTTGCACCCGGGTAGAATCCGCGGACATGCCGGAAGCGGCGCATGCTGAAGAGATCTGGCGTCGTCACAACCGAGGACCGTGCGCAGGGTGCGTGCTGCGCCGAACAAACCTGCATGACGGACGGTCGCCCTTCCGGTCGAGCGTGCCCGCCAACTGACGGCAAGGAGCCGCTACTTTGATCGAAACGCCGAAAATCGTGTTGTGCATTCCCGGCCCCTGGCAGGACCGCTCGGATCTGCTCGCGCGTATCGCCCGCGACAGCGGCGGTTACCTGTTCGCCGGGCAGGTCCTGTTGCACATGGAAAGCGGCGATGCGTTCGAGCTGCAGTACGAGCCGCGCGATCCGCGCATGGCGGACGCGTTCGCGGCCGCCGGACCACATTGGTTCGATTCCGACGACATGGCGCGCATCCAGGCGCATGCCTCGGTGGTGTACCTGATCGGCGATGGCGGTTCCAGGGCGCGTGCCGAGGCGATGATGCTGGCGGCCGCGGCGTTGCTGGATGCCGGCGGCCTGGGCGTGAAGGTCGAGAGCAGCGGCGTCGCGCACGGGCCGGGGGCGTGGCGCCAGCTGTGCGCGGACCTGCGCTTTTTCAGCGCCCACCGTGCGTATGTGTTGAACCTCACCGGCGAGCAGGTGCATTCCTGCGGCATGCACCATTTCGGCATGAAGGACGCGATCGTCGCTGCGCAGGCAGCGGACGACCCGGTCGCGCTGCTGCACACCTTCACCTGGTATCTGTTCACCGAGGCGCCGGAGATGCGTGAGGGCCACACCTTCGCCGTCGCGGAGGATGCGCCGCGTTACCGGCTCGACGCCGAACCCAGCACGCAGTTCCAGCCCGGCGACCTGTTCGCCAATCCCTACGGCTTGTGGCGGTTGACGCCGCTGTAGGTGGCCGGACGCTGCCGCGCAGCGCGCTCGCCTGTACCTGCTGGCGCTGCACACGATCGTTCGCAACGACGGTGCCGGTGTGCCTGCCATCGCCACGGTACGTCGCGCGGGCAGCGGAACTAGGTCCTGGAGGAGCGGCTAATCGCGGCATTCGCCGCGGCCTGGGCGGCGTCGGCGGCCTCGTTGGCTTGGCGGATGGCGGCCGCCGCGACGGCCTCGGCTTCTGCGATGAGGCGCTCGGCGGTGCGCAGCGCCTCGTCCATCTGCTGCTGCGCCTGCTTGAGGCGTTCTTCGGCGTTTGCGCTTGCCTCGAGGACCGGCGGCGCAGCGGGTGCGGGGATCGCCTGCGGCCGTCGCGGCGGTGCCGGCGGCGGAGCCTCAGCGGCCACGGCGTCGGTGGCGACAGCGAGCTCGGCGATCGTCAGCACGTCGCCGGCGAACTGCAGCAGCACGCGGCGGTCCCCGTCCTGGGCAAGGAACTGCAGGCTGGCGCCATCCTGGCCCAGGCGTCCTGGCCGCAGCGAACCGCTGCCCAGCAACACTTGCGCGGCCTGCAGCACGGACCCGACGCTGCGGCGTAGACGGTCGGGGTTGCCGCCGGGGCCGGCAATCTGGCCTGCAATCTGTTGCGCGGCCAGCGACAGGCGCGGGAAGCCGATCGCGCGTCCCGTCGCCAGGTAGCTGTTGATCGCAAGCTGCATCTCGTTCGGCGCGGGCGCGCCCTCGAACCTTGGCCCGCCAAGCGCATCGAACAACGCGGGCAACAGCGCGTCCAGCGCTTCGTTCGTGGCCTGCCGGCGTGCGGCGGCATTGCGGCCATCGGCGGCGGACTGCAGGTAGTAGCGGTAGTAGTCGCAGAATTCCAATGCGGACTGCGCCCGCGCCAATGCGAAATCGGCCGCTTCGCGGCGGCTGACGGCGCGCGCAGCCGGTTGCGGGTCCGCTGCCGCCAGGCGCCACACGGCCATGCGTCCGTCGAAGTCCAGCACCTGCAGCAACGGCGCCGTCGCCACGCCGAGTTCGGTCAGGAACGCATCGGCGGACGCCAACTCGGCATTGGTCACCAGGTCGTGTGCGGCCAGCAGGTCTTGCACCCGGTGCGCCAGCGCCTCGCTGTCGCCTATGCTTTCGGCGTTATGGATCAGGGCGAGCTCATGGAGGGCCAGCGTCAGCAGCTTGGCCGGCCCGACCTGCAGGCCAATCCGCGGCAGCCACAGCATGGAGGTGCCGTGCAAGCCTTGTTGCACACCATCGAGCAGGCTGCGTTCGTCCGCGAAATCGTAACGCTGTGCGGACCCGCTCGCCCATTCGAACCACTGCGTGCCGCCATCGATGCGTGCCAGCGTCAGTTGGGCGGGTTCGGTGAGCGTGCGCGGGGATCGAAGCAAGCGGCCGGCAATGGACAAGGTCATCGCAAAAGCTCCTGTATGGGTGGTCGCCGAGCCGATGCTGCGGCGATATGGCCATGCGCCGCGTGCTTGACTGTCGCCGTCACCGCATCGGTCGCCGCCTCAGCGTAGCAACGGTGTGCGGACCGTTATCGATGCGCCGGGCAGGACATGGAGAAGTTCGCTTCGGAACTTAGATGCGCCGCACTTATTTGGGCGCGCGAGCCGTTCGGCCGTTCGGTCTCCGCTGTGCCAGCCGGCGTACGCGGAGCGTTTTCCGCTGGCGATGCCCGAGCATGGCTAGCGCGGCGGATGCACCGTCGCCGCCACCAGCCGCAGCACCAGCGGCCGCACCACCAGGATGCAGCAGAACGCGGTTGGCATCGCCAGCCGGTACGCGCCGAGCACGCGCTGCAGATAATCGCCGCCGAGGCCGGCATTGGCCGCGGTGATCACCAGGCACATCAGCATGGCCATGATCGTGGCCATGTAGAAGGCGAACACGAACGGGGTGGCGCGCACGCCCAGTTTCAGGCGGCGTGGCGCGGCGATATCGAAATCCTGCATGGGCGATGCCTCGGTGGTGTTGCGAGCCGGATGGCTCGGGAGGCGGCACGTTAGCAAGCCGGGCGCAACGCCAGTAGGCGAGGGCGGCTTGCGACTTTGTAAACTGCAACTTACGAATGCATCGCGTATAGCTGTCCAGTGAATCTTCTTCAGTCCATCCGCAGCTTCATTCATACCGTCGAGGCCGGCAGCGTCGCCGGTGGCGCCAAAGCCCTTGGCGTGAGCGCGGCGGCGGTGAGCCAGAACATCGCGCGGCTGGAGGCGCATCTTGGTGTGCGCCTGCTCAACCGCAGCACGCGCAGCCTGGCGCTGACCGAGCGCGGTGCGCTGTACCTGCAGCAGGTGCGGCGGGTGGAGCTGGACCTGGAGCGCGCGCGGCAATCGGTGGCCGATCCGCAGGCCGAGCCGGAAGGGCGGTTGCGCGTGGCCAGCACCGCTGCGTTCGGCCGGCACGTGCTGGCGCCGCTGCTGCCTGCGCTGGCGGCGCGCCATCCGCGCCTGTCGATCGAATTGCTGAGCGCCGATCACCGCGTCGACCACGCACAGGAAGGCGTGGACGTCAGCATCCGCATCGCGCCGCAATTGCAGGACGGCCTGGTCGCGCGTTGCTTCGCCGCGGTGCCGTTCGTATTCTGCGCAGCGCCGCACTACCTGGCGCGTGCCGGCACGCCGGCGACGCCGGAGCATCTGAAGGAACACGCGTGTCTGTTGCTGCGCTGGGCAGTGGACGGCCGCTACCTGCGTTGGGGCTTCGTGCGCGATGGATCACGCTTCGAGGTCGAGGTGACGCCGGCGCTGGTCGGCGACGACATCGACGCGCTCGCCGCCATGGCCGCGGCCGGCGGCGGCATCACCCGGCTGGCCGCATTTGTGGCGCAGCCCTACCTGCAACGCGGTGCGTTGCGCGCCTTGTTCGCAGACGCCGGCGCTGGCGCGGCCAACGCCGCGCCCGAACCGATGCAGCTGTTCCTGTGCGTGGCCGACCGCCGCGATTTCACGCCGAAGGTGCGCGCCCTGCAGGAGCACCTCGTCGCCGGCCTGCCGCCGGCGTGGCGCGTGGCGCCCGCCTAGCCGCGCAGCACAGGCAGCGCGTTATGGCCTGCCGCCAGCGACCGCCGGCGCCGCCTCGCGCGCGGCGGCGCGGCGCATCACCCAGTTGAACAGCGGCGTGGCCATCAGCGTGGATGCGATCGCCATCAGCACCAGGATCGAGAACAGGCCTTGCTCGATGACCCCGGCCTGCAGGCCGATGTTGATGATGATCAGCTCCATCAGCCCGCGTGCGTTCATCAGCGCGCCGATCGCCATCGCGTCGCGGTTGTTCTCGCCGCTGACGCGTGCCGCGGCCCAGCAGG
This sequence comes from Xanthomonas sp. DAR 34887, assembly GCF_041245805.1. Classification (NCBI taxonomy): domain Bacteria; kingdom Pseudomonadati; phylum Pseudomonadota; class Gammaproteobacteria; order Lysobacterales; family Lysobacteraceae; genus Xanthomonas; species Xanthomonas tesorieronis. Next base: position 3,630,279 of record NZ_CP162490.1, on the reverse strand, counting down.
CGATGCCCTTGCCCAGGAACGAGGCGAGCAGGATCGCCACCGCGGCGATCAGGATCTGCGGGTCCAGCAGCACGCTGAGCTGGGTCTTGAGCCCGGAGAAGGTGAAGAACATCGGCAGCAGGAACACCACCACGAACGGCTGCAGCTGCTCGCGCAGCTTTTCGGTCAGCGCGCCCTTGGGCAGGCAGGCGCCGAGCAGGAAGCCGCCGAACACCGCGTGGATGCCGATCGCGTCCATCGCCCAGGCACTCATGCAGAACAGCATCAGCACCACCGCCAGCACGCTGGCGCTGAGCGGCTGGTCGGGACGCACGTGGTCGGCCAGGCGTCGCAGCCAATGGCGGCCGACCAGCATCATGAACAACGCGTAGCCCACGCCGCCGCCGATCGCCAGGTAGGCGCTGTTCCAGCTGCCGCCGAAGCTGGCCAGCACGATGGCCAGGATGCACCACGCCGCGGCATCGTCGACCGCGCCGGCGGTGAGCGCCAGCGTGCCCAGCGAACTGCCGGTGAGGCCGCGCTCGTGGATGATCCGCGCCAGCATCGGGAACGCGGTGATGGCGATGGCCGCGCCCAGGAACAGCGAGGCTTCCAGGGCCTTGGCCTTGGCCGAGAACAGGCCGGGGGTGTGCAGCAGCCACGGCACCAGCGCGAACGCGAGCACGAACGGCACCGCGATGCCGGCCAGCGACACGCTCATCGCGCTGCGGTAGCGCGCACGGAAATGGTCGCCGCGGAAGTCGGTGCCGACCAGGAACATGTACAGGCCCACGCCGAACTGCGCGACCACATACAGCATGTCCAGGGTCTGCTTGGGAAACAGCGCCTGCTGCAGGTCCGGCAGGACCAGGCCGAACAGCGACGGCCCCAGCGCCACGCCGGCGATCATCTCGCCCACCACCTGCGGCTGGCCCACGCGCTTGGCCAGCAGGCCGACCAGCCGGCAGATCAGCAGGATCACCGCGGCCTGCAGAAAGAAATAGACGGACATCTGCGGTGTGGTCATCGGCACGCATCCTTGATATGTCGGCGGATGATAAGAGCCCGGTGCAGAGAAAGCGATGCTTGCCCGCCGCCCCGCTGACGCGGCACCACGGCTGCCGCCACGAGCGGCCGCCGGTACTTTCGGCACTGACCGCGGCACGCCAAATGCAGTGCTATGCGGGGGCTGTGCGTCTGGCCGATGGCGGCCGCAGGGCGCGTTATCGATTGCAGCGGAGGGAAGCGATGAGCGAAGCATGGACTCGGCGGCAATGGCTGGGCCTTTCCGGCAGCGCGCTGCTGGCCGGGCTGCTGCCCGGTGCGACGGCGGCACAGGGCGCGGCGGCATCGACGGCAAAGGACCTGGCCAACAAGGACGCAGGTGCCACCGACGCGGCGGCGCTGTATCGCCGCGCCCTGGTGCTCGACGCCAACACCCTGGCCTCGATCGGCCAGCTGGCCAGCGACGGCGACAGCGCCGCGCAACTGCGCCAGCTGCGCGAGTCCGGCGTGACCGCGCTGAAGACCACGCTGGGCGGCGCCGATGGCGGCTTCGAAGAGGCGGTGAAGGACATCGCCGCGGCGCAGGCGCTGGTCGACACCTATCCGCAGCACTTCCTGAAAGTGCTGCAGCACGACGACCTGCAGCGGGCCAAGCGCGAGGACCGGATCGCGCTGATCTTCTCCTTCGAATCGGCGGCGATGCTGGAGGACAAACCGGCGCGCATCGATCTGTTCCGCCAGCTCGGCGTGCGCGTGATGCAGCTGTCCTACAACCGTGCCTCGCCGTTCGGCACCGGCTGCCTGGACGGCGATACCGGCGGCGTCACCGCGCTCGGGCGCGAGGCGATCGCGCGCATGAACCGGCTTGGCGTGGCGCTGGACCTGAGCCATGCCAACGCGCAGACCACCCGCGACGGCATCGCGCTGTCGCAGCGGCCGCCGGTCTTCACCCATGCCGGCTGCAGCGCGGTGTTCGCGCATCCGCGCAACAAGCTCGACCGCGACATGCGCGCGTTGGCCGACAAGGGCGGGGTGATGGGCATCTACATGCTGCCGTTCCTGACCGAGGACAGCCGCCAGCCGCAACTGGCCGACTACCTGCGGCACATGCTGCATGCGCTGGACGTGTGCGGCGAGGACCACGTGGGCATCGGCACCGATTCGATGTTCTTCCCGGTCACCGAACAGGACATGCGCGAGATGGACGCGCTGATGCAGCAGCGCCGCCGCGACGGCGTCGGCGCGCCAGGCGAGAACCGCACTCCGTACCTGCCCGACGCCAACAGCGTGCGCAAGCTCGAACGCGTCGCCGATGGCCTGCTGCGCCATGGTTACAGCGCACGGGTGACCGAGAAGGTGCTGGGGCTGAACTTCGACCGGGTGTTCGGCGAAATCTGGGCGGCGTGAGGCGCGCCGCCAAGCGGATGCCGCCTTCAGGCGTTCGCGCTTGCGCTCATCGTTCCTGGACGCGGCCGCGGTCCTCCGCTTCGATGCTTGCGGGCTGCGTGGAGAAGTGCGCGCGATGCGTGCCTGGGTTGGTGCCGAACTGGCGCTGAAACGCGCGCCGCAGCTGCTGTTCGTCGGCATAGCCGGCATGCAGGGCGACGCTCTTCAAGGGCAGCGCGGTTTCCTCCAGGGCGCGGCATGCCGCCTCCAGTCGCATCAGCTCGACCGTCTTGGCCGGTGTGCGCCCCACCTTCGCCGCATAGAGGCGGGCGAAGGTGCGCGGCGTCATGTTGGCGCGCGCGGCGAGCTGCGGGACCGACAGGTCCGCGCGCAGGTTCGCCGCGATCCACGCGTGCAGTTCGACAAAGGCGTGATCCCGCGCCTGCGCCGCCAAGGGCACGCTGAATTGCGCTTGCCCGCCTGCGCGCTTCACGAACACCACCAGTTGTCTGGCGACGTCGATGGCGATGCGCGGGCCGTAGTCCTGCTCTATCAGCGCCAGGGTGAGATCGATGCCCGAGCTCACCCCGGCCGAGGTCCACAGGTCGCCGTCGCGGATGAAGATGCTGTCCGGATCGACATTCAGGTGCGGATGCCGGCGCTTCAGCTTGTCGATCCAGGCCCAATGTGTGGCCACGCGCCGGCCATCGAGCTGGCCGGCGGCGGCCAGCAGGAACGCGCCGGTACACACCGAACAGAGCCTGCGCACCGATCCGGCGCGCGCGGCGATGAAGTCGCGCAGCGCGGGCGTGACCTCGAACTCATCGCCAGCGCAGCCGCCGGCTGCGATCAGCGTGTCGATCGCTGTATTGCTCAACGAGGAAACCGGGACGGTGACGACCGCCAAGCCCGAGCCGGTGACGATCGGGCCGCCGTATTCCGACGCCACGATGGTGTCGTAACGCGCAGGCGCGCCCGATTCCGCGCTCCGGTTGGCGGTGGCCAGCGCCTGCAATGGCCCCGCGAGGTCGAGCAGGTTCATTCCGTCGTAGGCAAGAAGCACCACCCGCAGTGGTCCTTGCGGCGGTCTCGCACGCTCGATGCCGATTGGCGTTGCATCCAGGGAGGCCGGAACGTTCTGTGCGGGTCTAGAGGTCATGCATCATGGTCCGATCGCGGTACGTGCCCGCCGCCGCGGGTGTTGGACAGGATGACGCAGCGGCGGGAGCTGCCCATGTCACCGCGTCGCCTGCAGGTCGCCCCATGGGTATTCCATGGCGAGCGCCGACAGGCGCGCGGTGCCGCTGCCATAGCGCTGGGCGATCATGTCGAACGCGGCAGGGAGCGCCGTGCCGGCAGGGGCGGCGTCGGCCACCACGATGCGCACGTCCGGCGTCAAGGACGACGTCGCCTGCGTCTGCACGCGCAGGCCGCCGCGCAGCCGTACCGGGCCGGCCGTGGCGGAGACGGGGCGTACGTCGTTGCGCATCGTGCGCGACCATGCCTCGGCGTGCAGCGACAGCGCCACCTCGTCGTCCCCGTCGCGCACTTCCAGCGCCACCACCTCTTCGTGCTTAACGCGCATGTTGGCGCGGTGCGTCGCCAGGTCCGTCGGCAGGACCTTGAAGATGTCGCTGTCATGCGCGGCTTCCCATGAGGTGACGCCCAGGCGGTCGGCGGTCGCGCGCGCCGCCTGCGGTCCGGCGATGGTCTCGACCAGCGCCAGGCTGATCGGCAGCGCCGCGGAGACCCCAGCGCTGGAGGCGACATCGCCGTCGGCCACATAGCGCAGGTTCGTCAGCCAGGCGACCTGCGGGTACTGCTTCCGGCGATCGCGCAGCGAGCTCCAGTGACCGGTGGCGTGGCGACCGTCGAGCGCACCGATCTCCGCCAGCAGCTCGACGCCGTCGCAGATCGACACCAGCGCCGCGCCGTGCGCGCGTTGCGCCCGCAACCAGGCGGTTTCCGCGGCGTGTTTGTTCTCTGTCGCCGGCACGATCACGTAGTCGGCGCCGGCCGGGTAGGCCTTGTCGAATTCGGCGACGGTCATGTCGGGCAGCAGCGTGAGCGGACCGGCCTTGAGCGGGCGATCGGTCATGTTCAAGGCGATCACCTGCGCCGCGCCGGACTGCGCGAGCACGCCATACGGCACGACGAAGTCCGACAACACGGTCTTGTCCTGGGCGACCACGACCACTACGGGAAGGGCGTCAGCACGCGTTCGCAGGTGGACGATCGGCAAGCCCGCAACCGGAATATCGGCTGGCTGCGATGGTGCCGGGAAATCGGCGGCGGCAACCGCTCCGCCGCCAGCGAAGAGGCAGGCAAGGGCGAGCAGGGCGATGCAGGAGCGGGTGCGGGTGCGAGACGTCTTGGGCATGGTGAAATCCGGGTGTGTGGTCGGCGTGCCACTCTCTCGGGATTCCCGCTTGGCGCAAAGGTCGATCTTGCTTCATTTTCTGCCAGGCAGGGAAGCGCGGGCTGCGCACGCCGGCTCGCGTCCGCTCCGGTCGCCCGCATGCCGGTCGCAGCGTTCTGCCTGGTCGCGGCCGGGCGTCTTGGCGGTGCGCGAACGCCGCGCCGGCGCGGCGTCGTTGCACGCGTCGCGCCGGTCCGTTCCAGCGGCGCTGCGTCCGCTGCATTGACCCGGCGGCGGCACAGGTCCAGACTTGCGCCCTCGTCCACCGTATCGCCCGTCAACCCATGTCGCACGCACCGCTGCTGATATTGCCGACCGCCGCCCTGCGCATCAGCGCGGGCCGGGTGCGCCTGCCTGACGGGATGGACCGAGCCGAGCCGTAGCGCTCCGCCGCCGCCGATTCGCAGACAAGCACCCGATGGGTGCTTTTTTATTGCCTTTTTCCCAGCTGTCCCACTTCCGAAACGCGAAGGAGAACGTGCCATGCACTACGCCGCCGAACCGAAAACCTAGCCGCATGCCCCTTCGCCAACCGGGGCGTGCGGCTTCCCCAGTGTTGGCAATGCGGAACCCATCTCATGAACACTCAAACTCTTTCCCGCTGGCGCAACCTCGGCATCATCGCCCACATCGACGCCGGCAAGACCACCCTCACCGAACGCCTGTTGTGGGCCACCGGCGCGATCCATCGCATCGGCGAAGTCCACGACGGCGCGGCCACCACCGACTTTTCCGACATCGAACGCGCCCGCGGCATCACCATCGGCGCGGCCGCGGTGCAGGCGCAGTGGGCGCCGCGCGGGCAACCGGCGCATCGGCTCACCCTGATCGACACCCCCGGACACATCGATTTCGCGATCGAGGTGGAACGTTCGCTGCGCGTGCTCGACGGCGCGGTCGCGGTGTTCTCCGCGGTCGACGGCGTGCAGCCGCAATCGGAAACCGTGTGGCGCCAGGCGCGCCGGCACGGCGTGCCGCTGGTCGCGTTCGTCAACAAGATGGACCGCGCCGGCGCCTCGTTCGATGGCGTGCTGGCGCAACTGCGCAGCAAGCTCGACGCCACGGTGTGGGCGGTCGGCGTGCCGCTGCCGGGCGATTCGGGCTTCGACGGCTGGGTCGACCTGGTCGACTGCCGCGTGCTGACCTGGGACGGCGACGGACGCATGGCCGCGCGCGCCTGGACCACGGACGATGCCGCGACGTTCGCCGAGGCGCGCGAGCGCCTGGTCGCCGCGGTGGCCGAGCACGACGACACGCTGGCGCAGGCCTATCTGGAAGCGCGTGCGATCGACGCGGACATGCTGCGCGCCGCCCTGCGCCGCGCCACCCTGGCCGGCGCAGGCGTGCCGGTGCTGGCCGGATCGGCGTTCAAGAGCAAGGGCATCGAACCGTTGCTGGACGCGATCGTCGACTGGCTGCCGTCGCCGCTGGACCGCCCGCCGGTGCCGGCGACGCGCGACGCGAACGATGCCAGCGGCACGGATGCCGCGCTCGCCGCGCAACTGGCGCCGGATCCGTCCGGCCCGCTGGCGGCGCTGGTGTTCAAGGTCGCGCATACCGCACAGGGGCCGCTGGCCTTCGTGCGCGTGTATGCAGGCACCTTGCGCGTCGGCGACACGGTGTGGACGTCACAGGCGCGGCGCATGCGCCGCGTCGGGCGGCTGGCGGTGGTGCAGGCGCAGCGTACCCACGACGTGGCGCAGGCCTGTGCCGGCGAGATCGTGGCCATCCTCGGCTGGAAGGACGCGACCAGCGGCGAGACGCTCAGCGGCGTCGGCGAGCGTTGGGTGCTGGAAAGCATCCGCACGCAGCCGCCGGTGCTGGCGTGGCGGTTGGGCGCGGCCAATGCCGCGGAGCTGGTGCGGATGGGGCAGGGACTGGCGCGGCTGGCGCAGGAAGATCCCTCGTTCCGCGTCGACAGCGATGCCGAGACCGGCGAAACCCTGGTCTGGGGCATGGGCGAGTTGCACCTGGAGGTGATGGTGGAGCGCCTGCGCAGCGAGTGGCAGGTGGACGTGCGGACCGGTGCGCCGCACGTGGCCTACCAGGAAACGCTGCGCGCCGCGGCGCTGGGCGTGGTCGGGCGGCTGTCCAAGCAGAACGGCGGCCATGGCCAGTTCGCGCACGTGGTGCTGGACCTGGTGCCGCGCACGGACGGCGAGGTCGTCTTCGCCGACCGCACCCGTGGCGGCGTGGTGCCGAAGGCCTTCGTCGCCGCCACCGAGAAGGGTGTGCGCGCGGCGCTGGCGCAAGGCCCGCGCGGCTACCCGGTGGTCGGCGTGGAGGTGGTGCTGGTCGATGGCCAGGCGCATGCGGTGGATTCGTCGGACATGGCGTTCCAGCGCGCGGCCTCGGAAGCGGTGAAGGCGGCGCTGGCGCAGGCCGGCACGCTGCTGCTGGAGCCGGTGATGGCGTTGGCGATCGATACGCCGGCCGCCAGCGTCGGCGACGTGCTCGGCGATCTGCAGCGGCGCGAGGGCCGCGTCGTGGCGATCGCCGAGCGCGGCGCGCGTGCCGACGTGGTCGCGCAGGCGCCGCTGGCGCAGCTGCAGGCCTACACCACCGCGTTGCGCTCGCTGACCCAGGGGCGCGCGTCGGCCAGCATGACCTTCGACGGCTACGAGGCGGTCAGGGCCGCGTAGCTCGCCTGCACGCAAGAAAACGCTGCACGAGGTCGAGGAGCCGGTTCGCCGGCTCCTCTTTTTTTGCCCGGCGCTTGCGCGCCCGCGGCGATCCGGGCTTCATATGCGCCCCCGATACCGGAATCTGCGTATGCGTCGACTCGTTGCCATCCTCGCCTTCCTGCCTGCGCTTGCCGCGGCGCAGGCGCCGCACTGCGCGACGCCGCTGCAGATGGCCGAGCGGCTGTACCAGGCGCGCGATTTCTATCGGCGGCCGCAGGAACTGGGCGGACTGCTGACGCCGCCCTTCGCCTATGCGCTGGAGACCGGGCTGGGCTGCGCCAAGCACAAGGTCTTCTGCCGCCCGGACAACCTGGACTTCGAACCGTGGACCGATGCGCAGGACGGCGCCATCGATGGCACGCCGCGCTTCACCCTGGTGTCCGGCGGCTCCCAGGCCACGGCGCTGGAAGTGCGAATGGACTACAGGCGGGCGCTCGGCGGCGCCGGCTCGGTCAAGATCGAACTGCAGCGCCGCGGCAACGGCTGCTGGGCGGTCAGCGACCTGATCTCGCCGGACGGCGACTCGCTGTTCGCGCGGCTGTCCGACACGCCGGACTAAGCGCGGCGCATAAAAAAAACCACGCCGGGCGGTGCCGGCGTGGTTCGGACGACCTGCCCGCGCCCTGCAGCGGAGGGTAGGCGCGAAGGCGTCCGCGACTAGCTGGAGACCTGTCCGGTCGCGTCGTCGGGCCCTATTGCAGCTTCAGCATCACGATCGCCTTGGCCGGCAGCGCCACCTTCAGCGTGCCGCCCTGCAGGCTGGCGCCGCCGAATGGGGCAGGCTTCACCGCCTGCGGCTGTTCGAAGGTGTTGAGCGCGGTGATCTTCGGCGCGGTGAGGATCTGTCCGCTGACGCCGCCGGCCTGTACGCCGTCCACGCTCACCGCCACCTCCGCGGCGCGGTTCGGGTCCAGGTTGGTCAGCGCCACGTAGACGTGGCCGTCCTTCGCCTTGACCGCCGAACCGTGCACCGCCGGCACTGTGTATTCGCCGTGCTTGTAGTCGGGCGCCTTGATCTGCAGCGGCAGCGCGGTCGCGTCCTGGTACGGCTTGTACATCGCGAACACGTGGTAGGTCGGGGTCAACAGCATCTTGTCGCCGTCGGTGAGGATCATCGCCTGCAGCACGTTGATCATCTGCGCGATGTTGGCCATGCGTACGCGCTCGGCGTGCTGGACGAAGATGTCCAGGTTGAGCGAGGCCACCAACGCGTCGCGCAGCGTGTTCTGCTGGCGCAGGAAGCCGGGATTGACGTTGGGCAGGCCGCTGTACCAGGTGCCCCATTCGTCGACCACCAGCGCGACCTTCTTGCCCGGGTCGTATTTGTCCATGATCGCGCTGTGCTTGCTGATCAGCTCGTCCATCAGCAGGGTGCGCGACAGCGTCTCGATCCACGCGGTCTCGTCGAAGTCGGTGGACGAGGCGCGCGGCGGCCAGCCGCCGGGGATGGTGTAGTAATGCATGCTCAGCCCGTCCATGTACTTGGTGGCCTCGCGCATCATCACTTCGGTCCAGTGGTAGTCGGCATCGCTGGGGCCGGGCGCGATCTTCATGATCTTCTGGTCGGCCGGCGCCTTGACGAAGGTCTGGTAGCGGCGGTACACGTCGGCGGCGTATTCCACGCGCATGTTGCCGCCGCAGCCCCACAGTTCGTTGCCGACGCCGAAGTACGGCACCTTCCACGGCGCATCGCGGCCGTTGCCGCGGCGCTGGTTAGCCAGCGTGGACTTGGTCGGCGCGGTCATGTACTCCACCCATTGCGCCATCTCGTCCGGCGCGGCGTCGCCGACGTTGCCGGCCACGTAGGCCTGGGTGCCGACCAGTTCGGTGAAGTCCATGAACTCGTGGGTGCCGAAGCTGTTCGGCTCCTCCACGCCGCCCCAGTGCGTGTTGATGCTGGTCGGGCGCTTGGCGCGCGGACCGATGCCGTCGCGCCAGTGGTACTCGTCGGCGAAGCAGCCGCCGGGCCAGCGGATGTTGGGCACCTCCAGCGCCTTCAGCGCCGCGACCACGTCGTTGCGGTAACCGCGGGTGTTGGGGATCTTCGACTCCGGTCCGACCCACACGCCGCCGTAGATGCCGTTGCCCAGGTGCTCGGCGAACTGGCCGAACAGGTTGCGCGAGACCTGCGCACCCGGCTGGTCGGCATGCAGCGTGCCACGCACCGCGACGTCGGCGGCCTGCGCCAGGCCGGCGCCGACTGTCAGCGTGGCCACCGCGGCGGCCAGCGGCAGACGTCGCCGCCAGCGTCGCGCGGCGTTCTTCAGCGAGCGGATCGAAAGCATCGTGGGTCTCCTGGGTGGAAGGTGCGGTGGTGCCGTGCAAGCGGGTCGTGTCGGTGATGGCCGGCACTGGCCACGCGGAGCAGGCACGGGATCGGCGATGCACGGCGCAGCCGCGGCGGTCGCGGGCAGCGGCAGGGCATGGCGTGGTAGCGGTAACGGTGCAGATCGCAATCCTTGTGACCGATGACGGTGTGCAGCGACATAGACGGCGGTTCCCCGTCCGCGGTTCGAGCATAGGCCGGCTGGCGCGTGGCGACCAATGACGTAAATCCGCGCTGCTATAGCCGATTCGCATCGTTGGTGCGCTGTACCGGGGGCGCGCATCGCTGCGCCGTCCCGTTACGTGTCCCCCGACCTGCGAATCGAGAATAGGGAGGCGACAGGAAGCCGACCAATGATTTAAATCGGCGTATCGATACGGAGATTGCAATGATGCGATGCCGCAGATCGCGTACGTGGATAGCGCATCACACTCTCCCCGCGCAGTGGCGTGTGCATGGTGCATCGATGCACCAACCTGCGCAGCGATGGCTTGCGGGCAGCCGCGCTGGTTATGCTGCGCGGCACGCGTGGACTCCGCACGCGCCCAACAAGGACCCGCGCATGTCATCGATCTTCGGCCAGCTTCCCGACGGTACCACCATCCACCGTGTGCTGCTGGACAGCGGCGCCGGCTTGCGTGCGGAAGTGCTGACCTATGGCGGCCTGCTGCGCGGCCTCAGCCTGGACACCGCGCGCGGCCGCACCGAACTGGTCCTCGGCCTGCCGACGCTGGACGCGTACCTGCACGACCCGGCCTATCTCGGCGTGCTGGTCGGCCGCTTCGGCAACCGCATCGCCGGCTCGGCCTTCGACGTGGACGGGCAGCGCTACGCGGTCACTGCCAACGAAGGACCCAATCATCTGCATGGCGGCGCGCTGGGATTCGGGCGCCGGGTGTGGGCAGTGCAGGCGCAGTCCGAGCGCAGCCTGCAACTGCGCTACGACTCGCCAGCCGGCGAGGAAGGCTATCCGGGCAACGTGCAGGTCAGCGCCGAGTTCAGCGTGCACGGGCGCACCCTGGAGCTGCAGTTCGCGGCGCAGACCGATGCGCCGACCCCGCTCAATCTCACCCACCATCCATACTTCAACCTGGCCGGCGATGCCGGCGTGGCGGCCGCCGCGCAGTGGCTGCGGGTGCCGGCCGACCGCTACCTGCCGGTGGCCGACGCGGCGTTGCTGCCGACCGGCGAGATCGCCGCGGTGGCCGGCACGCCGTTCGACTTCCGCAATCCGCGCGCGATCGCCGACAAGGACGCCGCAGCCGATACGCAGCTGCGCCTGAGCGGCGGCTACGACCATTGCCTGGTGCTGGCCGAGCCGCGCGACTGCAGCGCCATCCTGTATTCGCCGCACAGCGGCGTGGCCATGCGCATCGCCAGCGCGATGCCGGCGTTGCAGCTGTACGAAGGCCACTGGCTGGACCGCCAGCATCCGGGCCTGGGCCGCGGCGTGTGCCTGGAGCCGCAGGGCTATCCGGATGCGCCCAACCAGCCGGGCTTCCCCGACACCATCCTGCGGCCAGGCCAGGTCTACCGGCACCGCATCGAATACCGCTTCGCCGAGGTCGGTGCGAACGCCGACTGGGCCGCGGTGGAGGCGGCATTGGCCGATTGAGATGGGGATGCAGCTCGCTGCCGTCGGAGCGCCCGCTTCCTGTAGGAGCGGCTTCAGCCGCGACACCGGCGCTGAAGCAATTTCGGTGACGGAAACATCCTGTCGCGGCTGAAGCCGCTCCTACGAAGGATGCATCGCGCGTTCCGGTAGCCTAACCGCAGGGGTTATTGCGGATGCCCGAGCACCAGTTCGATGACGAACTTGCTGCCGAAGAACGCCAGCAGCAGCAACAGCATCGCCGCCAGCGTCCAGTGCACCGCCTTGATCCCGCGCCAGCCGTAGCGCCAGCGGCCGAACAGCAGCGCGCCGAACACGATCCACGACAGCACGCTGAGCACGGTCTTCTGCACCAGCCGCTGCGCCAGGAAATCCTGCACGAACAGCACCCCGGTCAGCAGGGTCAGGGTCAGCAGCATGAAGCCGACCACGATGGTGCGGAACAGCAGCGTCTCCAGCGCGGTCAGCGGCGGCAGCGCGCGCAGCCAGGGGTGGAAGTCGCGACGGCGCAGCGCGCGCTCCTGCAGCCACAGCATGACCGCCAGCAGCGCGGCGATGCCCAGCGTGGCGTAGGCCAGCAGCGCCATCCATGCATGCAGCTGCAGCCGCCAGTCCAGCACCGGCGCCGGCTCGTGGCCATGCGAGTGGTAGGCCAGTAGCAGCGCCGCCGACAGCGGGAACACCACCACGCCCAGCGCCGCCATGCGCCCGCCGGCGCCGACCAGCGCGGTCATCAGCGCCATGCCCAGGCTGACCAGCGACAGCGCGGCGAAGAAGTGCATGTCCGGCCCGCCGGCGGTGTGCAGCGCCACCTGCACGTGGTAGCCGGCATGCAGCGCCACCGCCGGCAGCGCCGCCCACAGCCATGCGCGGCCGCGTTCGACCCGGTCGCGCACCAACGCGCCGACCAGCAGGCCGGTAGCGGTCAGGTACAGCAGGGTCGCGACGAGGATGAGGAGCATCGCGCCAGTTTCGCATATCGGGCCAGCGCTCGTGGTGGCGGCTCGGTGGCCCGGAGGGCGCACCGCGCGCCACACGGCACGACAGCGCGCGACAGGGCGGCCGCATTGGCGGTGCCGGCAGCAAGCCGGCCGGCGAAGGCGCCGAGTCGGGCGCGACAGCCTGCCGATGTGGCTTGGAGCCCGGGCCGGGGCCGGCGCCGGGATCGCCGGCCGGCGCGGCTATAATCGACGACCGTTTCCCGTCTGCGACCCGCCCGCATGTTCGAATCCCTCACCCAACGCCTCTCCGGCACCATGCAGCGCCTGCGCGGCCGCGGCCGCCTGACCGAGGAGAACATCCGCGAAGCCACCCGCGAAGTGCGCATCGCGCTGCTCGAGGCCGACGTCGCGCTGCCGGTGGTGCAGGCCCTGATCGAACGCATCAAGGTGCGCGCGGTCGGCCAGGAAGTGCTCAAGAGCCTGACCCCGGGCCAGGCGTTGATCAAGGTCGTGCGCGACGAGCTGACCGCGGTCATGGGCTCGGCCGCCAGCGACCTCAACCTCAACGTGCCGGCGCCGGCGATCGTGCTGATGGCCGGCCTGCAGGGCGCGGGCAAGACCACCACGGTCGGCAAGCTGGCCAAGCACCTGAAGGAAAAGCGCAAGAAGAAGGTGATGGTGGTCTCGGCCGACGTCTACCGTCCGGCGGCGATCGAGCAGCTGAAGACCCTGGCCGAGCAGGTCGGCGTGCTGTTCTTCCCGTCCGAGGCGTCGCAGCAGCCGGTGGACATCGTCCGCGCCGCGATCGCCGATGCGCGCAAGTCCTTCGTCGACGTGCTGCTGGTCGATACCGCCGGCCGCCTGGCCATCGACGAAGCGATGATGACCGAGATCAAGGCGCTGCACGCCGCGATCAACCCGGCCGAAACCCTGTTCGTGGTCGATGCGATGACCGGCCAGGACGCGGCCAACACCGCCAAGGCGTTCAGCGAAGCGCTGCCGCTGACCGGCGTGGTGCTGACCAAGACCGACGGCGACGCGCGCGGCGGCGCCGCGCTGAGCGTGCGCTACATCACCGGCAAGCCGATCAAGTTCATCGGCGTGGGCGAGAAGCCCGACGGCCTGGACGTGTTCCATCCCGACCGCCTGGCCAGCCGCATCCTGGACATGGGCGACGTGCTGTCGCTGGTCGAGCAGGTCGAGCATCAGGTCGACAAGGACAAGGCGCAGAAGCTGGCCGAGAAGGTCGCCAAGGGCAAGAAGTTCGACCTCAACGACATGCGCGACCAGCTCGAGCAGATGCAGAACATGGGCGGCCTGTCCGGGCTGATGGACAAGCTGCCGGGCATGGGCCAGATCCCCGAGCACCTCAAGCAGCAGGTCGCCGGCAACAAGGACGTGCCGCGGATGATCGCCATCATCGGCTCGATGACCAAGAAGGAGCGGCGCAATCCGACCCTGCTCAACGGCTCGCGCCGCGCCCGCATCGCACGCGGCTCCGGCACCCAGCCGGCCGACGTCAACAAGCTGATGAAGCAGTTCCAGCAGATGGAAAAGATGATGTCGAAGATGGCCGGCGGCGGCATGAAAGGCCTGATGCGCGGCATGAAGGGCATGATGGGCGGCATGGGCGGGCGCGGCGGCCTGCCGTTCCGCTGAACCCGCGGCCGCGGCGCGCAGGGTGAGCGTCTCCGCCAGCACGCGCTGCCTGCGTCTGGCCCTGGCGCTGGCCTTGGCCCTGCAGTCGGCCAGCGGCTGGGCGGTGCTGCCGGCGACGTTCGCGTACTGGGTGCTGGTGGTGCTGCTCGCCGCGGTGATCGATCATCTGGCCGCGCGCGGCAGGAGCGGCGCCCTCCCGTTGCCAGCCACGGCCACGACCACGCAGGACGATGTCGACCTCGCTGACGTCGCGCAGGCGCGGCTGCCGCCGCCGGCACAGCCTGCGCTGCCCGCGTCCGCAGCGCCTGCGCGTCCACCCGGCGCGCGCCAGTGGCGCCGCCATCTCGACGATGTCGTGCCCTATCCGGAAGAGCGCTTCCCGCGCCAGGGCATCTGTACGACGCTCGAGCAGGTGCTGCGCGCCGGCGACGCGCTGGTGCTCGCGTTCCATCCCGCCGATGGCGGTCCTGCGCAGTGGTGCTGCGACCTGTTGGCGCCGGGCGCGACCCGGGCGCAGTGGCTGGACGTGGCGGCGGACGCGGAATGCGTCGTGCCGATCGCGCAGACCGGGGTGTATTCGATCGGCATCGGCCAGGCCGAGCTCCGGGTGCCTGGCACGGTGTCGCTGTGGCTGCGCGTGCCGGACCCGGAACGGCTGGCGCTGCCGTTGCAGCCGTTGCGCGGCACGTCGCTGGCGTATGTGCGGCGTGGCGATGGCGCGATCGGGGTCGAAGACGTCGCGGGGCAGGGCGACTGGCCGCTGGCGCAGCTGCCGACGCGTAGCGCGGCGCGCGTGCCGGCCGGCGCCGCGCTGCTGTTCGCCAGTGTCGATCGCCACTGGGATGTGGCCGGCGTGCCGGATCCCGCTGCAGCGGACTCGGTCGAGCGCGCGGTGGTGGTGTATCGCCATTTCCTGCAGCTGAGCCGGGGCGACGTACTGGTGCTGGAGGCAGCGTGGACGTCCAGCCTGTTCGGCCGGCCGGTCCCGATGTCTGGCGGCACCAGTCCGAGCGGCGGCGAACTGCGCCTGTTCGCGCTGCTGCAAGGTCCGCAGCTGGCGGCGTTGTGGCCGTGCGCAGGCGCGCAGGCATGCGTGGAGGTGGTGTGTCCGGCCGATGGCCTGTACTGCCTGGAGTTGCGGCTGGCCGGCCCGCCGGCCTGGCGCGGCCGGGCGGCGGAGGCATTCGCCGATCTGCGGCTATGGGGTACGTTCGTGCAGCGCGCGCCGTTGCTGCGCGCCTTCTCGCTGCAGCAGGTGTGGGTCGACGATCGGTATCAGCAATGCCTGCCGGTGCCGCTGCCTTGAGCGCGCCGCTGCCCGCGGCGCGCTGGCCTGGAGGCTGCGCGGCTACCATGGGCGTCCCTGCAGTCGCGGAGCACGCATGATGGAGCGCCTGGCGCGAGTGGATGCCTTCCAGCAGCGGTTCGGCTTGCGCCTGCCGATCCTGCTCAGTCCGATGGCCGGCGCCTGTCCTGTGTCGCTGTCGGCCGCGGTTGCCGCGGCGGGTGGCATGGGCGCGATGGGGGCGGTGCTGTCGACGCCCCAGGACATCGTGCAGTGGATGGACGCGTTCCGCGCCGCCGGCGGCGGACCGGCGCAGATCAATCTGTGGGTGCCGGATCCGCCGCCGCTGCGTGACGCCGCCGCCGAGGCCGAGGTGCGCGCTTTTCTCGGCCAATGGGGACCGCCGGTCGATGCCGCTGCCGGCGATGCGGCGCCGGCCGACTTCGATGCGCAGTTCGCCGCGTTGCTGGAAGCGCGCCCGGCCGTGGCCTCATCGATCATGGGCCTGTTCCGGCCGGACCAGGTGCAGCGTTTGAAGGCCGCCGGCATCGCCTGGTTCGCCTGCGCCACCACGCTGGACGAAGCGCTGGCGGCGCAGGCCGCCGGCGCCGATGCGGTGGTAGCGCAGGGCGCCGAGGCCGGCGGCCACCGCGGCGCGTTCGACGCGGCGCGCGCCGAGGGGCAGCTGACCGGGCTGTTCGCGCTGTTGCCGCGGCTGGCCGATCGCCTGGACGTGCCGGTGATCGCCGCCGGCGGCATCGCCGATGGCCGCGGCATCGCGGCGGCGCTGATCCTGGGGGCGAGCGCAGTGCAGATCGGCACCGCCTTCCTGCGCACGCCGGAGGCGGCGCTGGCGCCGGCCTGGGCCGCGGGGCTGGCGCAGGCCGAACCCGAGCAGACCATGCTGACCCGCGCCTTTTCCGGCCGCCTCGGCCGCGCGCTGGCTACCGACTACGTGCGCGCCGCCGCCGAACCGACCGCGCCGCCGCCGCGGCCCTATCCGGTGCAGCGGGGGTTGACCGCGCCGATGCGCCAGGCCGCCGCGCGCGAAGGCCGCCTGGCGGCGATGCAGGCCTGGGCCGGGCAGTCGGCGTGGATGGCGCCGGCGCAGCCGGCGGCGGCATTGCTCGAGACCTGGTGGGGCCAGGCGCAGGCGCTGCTGTGAGCCCGCAGCTGTTCTGCGAGGGGCGGCCGGCGAGCGCGGAGGCATTGGCCGCGCCGGCGCTGGTCAACTACGGCCACTTCAGCACGATGCAGGTGCGCGACGGCGCGGTGCGCGGGTTCGACCTGCACCTGCAGCGGCTCGACGAGGCCACCCGCACGCTGTTCGGCAATGAACTGCCCGCCGAGCGGATCCGCGCCGAGCTCCGCGCGGCGCTGCAGGCGTTCGGCAGCGACGATGCGTCGCTGCGCGTCAGCGTGTTCGCGCGCGACTTCGATTTCCGCCGCGCCGATGCGGCCTGCACGCCGGAACTGCTGGTGTCGCTGGCGGCGCCCGCGCAGGCGGATGCAACGCCCTTGCGGCTGCGCAGCGTGGTGTTCGCGCGCGAGCTGCCGCAGATCAAGCACGCCGGCACGTTCGCCTTGTTCCACCAACGCCGGCTGGCATTGCAGGCCGGCTTCGACGATGCGCTGTTCGTCGATGCGCAGGGCCTGATCGCCGAGGGCTCGATCTGGAACCTGGGCGCCTGGGACGGGCAGGGCGTGGTATGGCCGCAGGCGCCGGCCTTGCGCGGCACCCAGGAGCGGCTGCTGCAGGCCGGCCTGTCCGCGCTCGGCATCGCCCAGCAGGTGCGGCCGCTGCCTCTGCGCGAGCTGGCCGGGTGCGCCGCCGCCTTTGCCTGCAATTCGCGCGGCCAGCAGCCCATCGCCGCGGTGGATGGACAGGCGCTGGGGTCGGCCGCGGAGCTGTTGCACATACTGAGCGCGGCGGTGGAGACCCAGGCCTGGCAAGCCATCTGACCGATCCGGGGGCGACTTGGCAGCGTTCCGCCCGCCCGCTATAATCGCCGGCTTACCGCGCCATCCTGGCGACTGGGCAACACCGGAAAACTCACCATGGTCAAGATTCGCCTTACCCGTGGCGGCGCCAAGAAGCGCCCCTTCTACCACATCATCGTCACCGACGTGCGCAGCGCGCGCGACGGCCGCAACATCGAGCGCGTGGGCTATTACAACCCGGTCGCGCAGGGCGCCGAGCCGCGTATCGTGCTCGATCTGCCGCGCGTGGACCATTGGGTGTCCAACGGCGCGCAGCTGACCGACAAGGTGCGCAACCTGTACAAGGAAGCGACCAAGGTCCAGGCCGCCGCGGCCTGATCCTGCGGGCCGCGCCTGGCGCGGCCCTTCGGTTTTTGCACCCATGAAAGACAGCCAGCGCCGTATCCTGCTGGGCAGGATCCTGGGCGCCTTCGGCATCCGTGGCGAGGCCAAGCTCGAGTCCTGGACCGAGCCGCGCCTCGCCATTTTTCGTTATCAGCCCTGGATCGTGCGCAAGCCCGACGGCAGCGAGAGCAGCCTCGGCGGCGCGCGCGGGCGCGAGTCCGGCAAGTACCTGATCGCCAGCCTGCCCGAGGTCACCGATCGCGATGCGGTCGAGGCGCTGCGCGGCACGGAGATCTACGTGGCGCGCGATACGCTGCCGCCGCCCAAGCCCGACGAATATTACTGGGTGGATCTGGAAGGCCTCGACGTGCGCACCGTCGACGGCGTGGCCCTGGGCCAGGTCTCGCACCTGTTCTCCAACGGCGCCAACGACGTGCTGGTGGTGCGCGGCGACCGCGAGCGGCTGCTGCCGTTCGTGCAGCCGGACTACGTCAAGTCGGTGGATTTCGACGCCAACCTGATCGTGGTCGACTGGGACCCCGAGTTCTGAGCGATGCGGCCATGCGGCCGCTTTCGCTCTTGTTTTTCCCATTCCCCATTCTCGACTCCCCATTCCCGGCCTCATGCGCATCGACGTCATCAGCCTGTTCCCCGAATTCGTCGCCCAGTGCGCCGCGTTCGGCGTGGTCGGGCGTGCGCAGGAGCGCGCGCTGCTGGCGCTGCATGGCTGGAATCCGCGCGACTACGCCACCGGCGGCTACCGCAAGGTGGACGACCGCCCGTTCGGCGGCGGCCCGGGCATGGTGATGATGATCGAACCGTTGCAGGCCTGCCTGCAGGCGGTGCGCGACGCCGACCCGCAACCGGCGCCGGTGATCTACCTGAGCCCGCAGGGCGCGCCGCTCACCCAGGCCAAGGCCCGCCAGCTGGCGGCCCTGCCGCGGCTGGTGCTGCTGTGCGGACGCTACGAGGGGGTGGACGAGCGCTTCGTCGCCGCCGCGGTGGACGAGGAGATCTCGATCGGCGACTACGTGCTGTCCGGCGGCGAGCTGGCCGCGGCGGTGCTGGTCGATGCGGTCACCCGGCTGCAGGAGGGCGCGCTGAACGATGCCGAGTCTGCCGCCCAGGACAGCTTCGAAGGCCCGGACGGCCTGCTCGACTGCCCGCACTACACCCATCCGCGCGAGCACGCGCTGGGCGAGGTGCCGGCCATCCTGCGCTCCGGCAACCATGCCGCAATCGCGCGCTGGCGGCGCATGCAGGCGCTGGGCCGGACCTGGCTGCGGCGCCCGGAGCTGCTGGACGAGGCGGCGCTGAGCGCGGCCGACCGCCGCCTGCTGGAGGAATTCCGCCGGGGCCTGCTGGCCGATCCGGCCCCCGTGCAGGAAAATCCATCCAAACCCTAGCCATGGCGGCGCGACTGGGTTAAAATGCCCGGCTTTCCGGCCTAGCCATCTGCGCTTGGCCCATCCCGATCTAGCGCAATCGCCGTGCGGCGACTGCCGGACCACCTCACCAGACACAAGCGGTGCCCACCATGAGCAAGCTCAACAAGACCATCCTGGCCGACTTCGAAGCCGCCCAGATCCAGCGCAAGCTGCCGGAGTTCAACCAGGGCGACACCATCGTCGTCAACGTCAAGGTGAAGGAAGGCAACCGCGAGCGCGTGCAGGCCTACGAAGGCGTGGTGATCGGCACCAAGAACGCCGGCCTGAACTCCTCGTTCACTGTGCGCAAGATCTCCCACGGCTTCGGCGTGGAGCGCGTGTTCCAGACTCACAGCGCCATCATCGACTCGGTCGAAGTGAAGCGCCGCGGCAAGGTCCGCGCCGGCAAGCTGTACTACCTGCGTGGCCTGGAAGGCAAGGCCGCCCGCATCAAGGAAGATCTGGCCGCCGCTGCGCAGGCCAAGGTCGCGCGCCAGGCCGCTGCGGCCGCCGCCAAGGCCGAGTAATCCCCCAGCGACTTCGGTCGCTGCCGCGACGGCCGCCTTCGGGCGGCCGTTTGCGTTTGTGGATGGCCGGTGCGCGCGGCATGGGGTTTTGCGCTGGACGTCGGTGTCGGTGTTTCCGCCAAGGTCACGCGCAACAAGCCTCTGTAGGAGCGGCTTCAGCCGCGACCGGGAGCCGGGCCGGCATCAAGCTGTATCAGGCGTTTGGTGGCGAGCGGCTTGCGGGGACGTCCGGTCGCGGCTGAAGCCGCTCCTACAGGGGGGCTGGTTGCATCGCCGCAGTCCAGGCGATCAGCGTGCCGGATCCTGCGCGGTCGCCACGTCGGCGACCGGGGCCGGCGGCTGCGCGGGCACTTCCGCCGGCTGCGCCAGCGTGTCCGGGTGCGATGGCGCCAGCATCCGCGCCTTGCGCCAGTTGCCCCAGCGGTAATAGGCCAGCGACAAGGCCATCGCACAGATCGAACTGGTCGGGAAGCTCCACCACACCGCGTCGGCGCCGAACTGCGGCTGCAGCAACTGCGCGAACGGCACGCGCACGCCCCACAGCGCCAGCGCCAGGATCAGCAGCGGCGGGAGCACCGCGCCGGTGGCGCGGACCACGCCGGAGATCACGAAGGTCACGCCGAAGAACAGGAACGACCACACCGCGATGTGGTTGAGGTGGCGCGCGATCTCCAGCGCCTCGCTGTGCGGCGGCAGGAACAGCACCAGGGTCCAGCGGTCGAGCAGGATCAGCGGCGCGATCAGCGCGCCGGTCAGCAGGAAGTTGAACAGCACGCCCTTGCGCGCGGTCGCCGCGACCCGGTCCCAGCGCTGCGCGCCGACGTTCTGCGCGGCCATCGACGAGCAGGCCGCGCCGATCGCCATCGCCGGCATCTGCACGTAGGTCCACAGCTGCATCGCGGCGCCGTAGGCCGCCGAGGTATCGGTGCCGTAGCCGTTGACCATCGAGATCATCACGATCATCGCCAGCGAGATCAGCACCATCTGCAGGCCCATCGGCACGCCCTTGACCACCAGCGCGCGCAGGATCGTCGGGTCGATGCGGAACATCCGCGCATCCTGCCGGCCCAGCCACAGCACATGGCGCTTGTGTCGCAGGTACAGCAGCAGGCCGCTCAGGGCGATGCCCTGGGCGATCAGCGTGGCCCAGGCGGCGCCGGCGATGCCCAGCTTCGGGAACGGGCCCAGGCCGAACAGCAGCAGCGGATTGAAGCCGATGTCCAGCGCCACCGACAGCAGCAGGAAGCGGAACGGGGTGCGCGAGTCGCCGGTGCCGCGCAGCGCCGCCGACAGGAACGCGAACGCGTACAGCAGCGGCATCGCCAGGAAGATCACCCGCAGGTAGGCTTCGGCCAGCGGCAGCGAGGCGGCCGGGGTGCCCATCGCCGCGAGCAGATGCCGCGCCAGCCACCAGCCGCCGGCCGCGATCAGCACCGAGATGCCGATGAAGAAGGTGGCGCTGGTGCCCATCACCCGCCGCGCCTGGACGATATCGCCGCGGCCCATCGCCTGGCCGATCAGGATGGTGGCGGCCATGCCGATGCCGAACACCGAGCCGATCAGGAAGAACATGATGCTGTTGGCGTTGGCCGCCGCGGTCAGCGCGGCCTCGCCGAGGTAGTGGCCCACCCAGATCGCATTGACCGAACCGTTCAGCGACTGCGCGATGTTGCCGGCCAGGATCGGCAACGCGAACAGCAGCAATTGCCGGCCGATCGGGCCTTCGGTGAGGGTGGCGGGCTTGGCCATCGCATGCCTGCGGGACGGGAGCGGGGAGCCGCGCACACTAGCACCTGCATGCGCTGCCAGGGGAGGCAACGGATGGCAGATGTGGTGCGGTGGCAAACGCCCTAGACTGGATGGGTCGGCGTGGATGTGCGGCCTTGCGGCGACGCCGTAGGTCCGGGCGCAGGATGCCGCTGCGGAACCGATGCGAGGACTTGCAATGCCGCGCTCGCGCCGCAATCTGCAGTGGACCGGATGCAGCGCGCCGGCGGCCGGAGTGGGCCGGTAGCGCCGATGCCGCGCGCCGAGGCGATGCCAACCTGTCGCGGGTGAAGCCCGACGCCGTGCCGGCGCGAACCGCCGCGGGATTCCGCGAGGCGCTGACGGCCCGGCGTTCGGCGGCGCCGTCATCCGCAACCGTCGCTGCAGTGGTCCTGCGAGCGGCACGACGATCAACAGATGCAGGTGGGATGTCCCTCAGCACGATGAATGAATCGCTAGCGCAACCGAATGCCGTCCGGCTGGATGTCTGGCTATGGGCCGCACGCTTCTTCAAGACCCGCAGCGTGGCCAAGCAGGCGGTGGAAACCGGCAAGGTCGACGTGGCCGGGCAGCGTCCGAAACCCTCGCGCGCGGTACGCGTGGGCGAGCAGTTGCGCGTGGAGCGCGGCGAGGAGGTGTTCGAGATCCAGGTGCTGGCGCTCAGCGACGACCGCGGCCCGGCTAGCGTCGCGCAGACGCTGTACCAGGAGAGCGACGCCTCGCGCGCGCGGCGCGCGCAGCAACGCGCGCAACGCAGCGCCGAGCGCACCGGCTACCAGGCCCCGGACAGCAAGCCGGACAAGCGCGCACGGCGCCTGATCCGCGCGCTGGGCGATCTGGACGCGCTGTAGCGTTGGGCGGGGTGGTCGGTCCGACAACGCTGCTTCTGTGTCCATTGCCCTTCGTCGTTATCGCCGGGTGGGCTTCCCCAGGCATCGTGCAGTCGGGACTGAAGTCCCTCCCACAGTGCAACCAGCCAGCATGCCGCGGAGCCCGTGTAGGAGCGGCTTCAGCCGCGACGAACGAAGCGGCGAAGTCTGCCGGTGTCGGAGAGTGTCGGGACTGAAGTCCCTCCCACAATGCACCCAGCCAGCATGCCGCGGAGCCCGTGTAGGAGCGGCTTCAGCCGCGACGAACGTAGCGGCGAAGTCTGCCGGTGTCGGAGAGTGTCGGGACTGAAGTCTCTCCCACAGTGCGCCCAGCCAGCATGCCGCGGAGCCCGTGTAGGAGCGGCTTCAGCCGCGACGAACGAAGCCGCGAAGTCTGCCGGTGTCGGAGAGTGTCGGGACTGAAGTCCCTCCCACAATGCACCCAGCCGACCTGCCGCAGATCCCGTGTGGGAGCGACTTCAGTCGCGACGAACGAAGCGGTGAACCTGTCGTTGTTGCAGGGTGTCGGGAACGTGATTTGAGGCCACCCCGAATCACTTCCACCACCCAGCTTCGCATCAGCCATATCGCCGCGATATTCCATGTCACGCCGCTCACGCAAAAACGCCCCGGCAGGCCAGGGCGTTTTCCCGTGTCACAAAGCGCAACAACCACAGCCACCACCTGCTCCGAAGCATCCGGTCAGGCGCAACCGATCGGCAGCCTGCCCGACATGCCAGGCAGGCGCCGACCTCAGGCCGCCAGATCGAAACGATCCAGCTGCATCACCTTGCTCCACGCGGCGACGAAGTCGCGCACGAACTTCTCCTGCCCGTCGGCGCTGGCATACACCTCGGCCAGCGCCCGCAGGATCGCGTTGGAACCGAACACCAGATCCACGCGCGTGCCGGTCCATTTCTGCTCGCCGGTGGCGCGGTCGTGGCCCGCGTACAGCTCCCTGGTATCCGACGTCGCCTTCCACTCGATGCCCATGTCCAGCAGGTTGGCGAAGAAGTCGTTGCTCAGCGTGTCGGCGCGCTCGGTGAACACGCCGTGCGCCGACTGCCCGACATTGGTGCCGAGCACGCGCAAGCCGCCGATCAGCACGGTCATCTCCGGCGCGGTCAGGGTCAGCAGCTGCGCCTTGTCGATCAGCAGCGCTTCGGCGGAGACCGCGTAGCGGCGCTTGCTGTAGTTGCGGAAGCCGTCTGCAATCGGCTCGAGCACCGCGAACGACTCGACGTCGGTCTGCGCCTGCGTGGCATCCATGCGCCCCGGCACGAACGGCACGGTCAGCGTCTGCCCCGCGTTCTTCGCGGCCTGCTCGACGGCGGCCGCGCCGCCGAGCACGATCAGGTCGGCCAGCGAGATCTTCTTGCCGCCGCTCTGCGCGCCGTTGAACTGCGCCTGGATGCGCTCCAGCACGGACAGGACCTGCGCCAGCTGCGCGGGCTGGTTGACCTCCCAATCCTTCTGCGGGGCCAGGCGGATGCGCGCGCCGTTGGCACCGCCGCGCTTGTCCGAGCCGCGGAAGGTGGAGGCCGAGGCCCAGGCCGTCGCGACCAGTTGGGCGATGCTCAGGCCCGAACCGAGCAGCGTCTGCTTCAGCGCGGCGATGTCCTGCGCATCGACCAGCGCGTGGTCCAGCGCGGGAATCGGATCCTGCCAGACCAGTTCTTCGGCTGGCACTTCGGAACCCAGGTAGCGCGCGCGGGGCCCCATGTCGCGATGGGTCAGCTTGAACCAGGCGCGGGCGAAGGCATCGGCGAACTGCTCGGGGTGCTCCAGGAAGCGGCGCGAGATCGCGGCGTAGGCCGGGTCGAAGCGTAGCGCCAGGTCGGTGGTGAGCATGGTCGGCAGGCGCTTCTTCGACGGGTCGTGCGCGTCGGGAATCACCGCCTCGGCGTTCTTGGCCACCCACTGGTGCGCGCCGGCCGGGCTCTTGCTCAGCTCCCACTCGAACTTGAACAGGTGTTCGAAGAAATCGTTGCTCCACTGCGCCGGGGTGGTGGTCCAGGTGACCTCCAGGCCGCTGGTGATGGTGTCGCCGCCCTTGCCGCTGCCGAAGCTGTTGTGCCAGCCCAGGCCCTGCGCGGCCAGGTCGCTGGCTTCCGGTTCGGCGCCGACGTGGTCGGACGGGCCGGCGCCGTGGGTCTTGCCGAAGGTGTGGCCGCCGGCGATCAGCGCGACCGTCTCTTCGTCGTTCATCGCCATGCGCGCAAAGGTATCGCGGATGTCCTTGGCGGCGAGCAGCGGATCGGGATTGCCGTCGGGGCCTTCCGGATTGACGTAGATCAGGCCCATCTGCACCGCGGCCAGCGGGTTCTCCAGGTTGCGCGAGTGCACGTCGCCATCGGCATCGTCGTCGGAGACCAGCACGCCGCCGGCCTTGTCCACGCCCTCCGAGCCACGCGCATAACGCACATCGCCGCCCAGCCAGGTGGTCTCGCGGCCCCAGTACACGTCTTGGTCCGGCTCCCAGGTGTCTTCGCGGCCGCCGGCGAAACCGAAGGTCTTGAAGCCCATCGATTCCAGCGCGACGTTGCCGGTGAGGATCATCAGATCGGCCCAGGAAATCGCCTGCCCGTACTTCTGCTTGATCGGCCACAGCAGGCGCCGCGCCTTGTCCAGGCTGACATTGTCCGGCCAGCTGTTGAGCGGGGCGAAGCGTTGCTGGCCGCGGCCACCGCCGCCGCGGCCGTCGGCGGTGCGGTAGGTGCCGGCGCTATGCCAGGCCATGCGGATGAACAGCGGGCCGTAATGGCCGAAATCGGCCGGCCACCAGTCCTGCGAATCGGTCATCAGCGCGTGCAGGTCCCGCTTCAGCGCCTGCAGGTCGAGCGCCTTGAAGGCCTTGGCGTAATCGAAGGTCTCGCCCAGCGGGTTGGATTTGGACGAATGCTGGCTGAGCAGATCCACGCGCAACTGCTTGGGCCACCAATCCTTGTTGGTGGTGCCTTCAGCGACGGCGCTGTGGTTGAACGGGCATTTGGCTTCGGTGTTCATCGGTCTCTACCTTCTACGTGCGCAAGGACATGCCTGTGGGCCGGGCGATTGCTGGGAAAGGGGTTGGGTGTCGTCGGAAGCGCGTTCGCGGCTATGCAGGCGTCGACGCAATGCGGAGGAGGCGATCATCGGGCTGGCGCATGGCGGGCTCGGGCGGGCTTCGGTAGATGCAGGCTATCGGCAAGTGAATTGCTTATAAAATTGATTGATCGAAATGATTCGATAGGGAAGGGCAATCGCGGCGGGCGCGCCGATCATGGGGCAGGCCGCGCGCGTTGTCTGGGAGCGGCGTGCGCAGCTGCCGCCGTAAGACTCAGGCGTTGGGCATCACGTCGAAATCGCCGCCCAGCACGCGCTCCAGCCGGCCGCTGCGCCAGCCGCGCACGCTGTCGCGCACCAGCGCCGCCGGCGCGATGCGGTAGCGCCGGCACACGCGCAGTTCGTCGTCGGCCTCCGCCGCCCGCCTGGGCTGTCCGGGCAGGTCGGGCGCGACCCGCACCTGCGCGCTGAGCCGGCGCAGCGCCGGCTCGTCGGCATCCTGTTCCTGCACGTGCAGGCCGGTCTCCGGTTGCAGCAGGTCCAGCGCGCCGAAGCCGGCGATCGCCAGCCAGGCGCGTCCCTGCTCGGGATCCTGCACCAGCACCTCCACGCGCATGTTGCGTTGCGCCGCCCAGGCCAGATACATCTGCAGCAACTGCTGCCACCAGCGCCGCGCGTCGGCGGGATGCCGGTGCAGTTCGCTGGCGCCGATGCGCAGGTCCAACAGTGCGTCCTGCGGGCGTTGCTCCTGCAGCGCGTCGCTGGCCAGCTGCAACAGCCACAGCAGCTGCGCCAGGCGGGCGACGAATTCGCCGTCGCGCTGCGCGCCATCGAGCCGCGCGCGCATGCGGACCGCACTGTCCAGTGCGCTCTCGATGCGGTCGCGGCGTTCGATCCGGTCCAGCACCTGGAAGCGGTTGGGCTGCGACCAGAAATCGGCTTCGCCCATGCTGGCGAAATCCGCTTCTCGCGCCAGCCGCCAGGCGCTGGCGGCATGGGTGTCGTGCAGGGCCTGCAGCGCCGCATCCAGGCGCATCGGCACCGCGCCGCCGCTGCTTGGCGCGTAGACGAGGTCGCGCAGATCCGTCGGCAGCGAAGGGGCGGCGGCGGCGCCCGCCTCGGGCATGGAGGTGGGGGCGTCGGGGGCGATGAACCGTACGTCGAGGCGATCGCCGGCGCCGCGCACGAACAGGAACTGGTCGCCTTCCGGCGCGCGCTGTTCGACGATGCTGCGCGCCAGCGGCGCGAGCAGGTGCTGCTCGATCGCGCGGCGCAGCGGGCGCGCGCCCAGGTCCGGGGTGAAACCGCGATCGAGCAGGAATTCGATCGCCGACGGCTCCCATTCCACCGCCCAGGCGCGGTTGCGCAGGCCGCGCCGGGTCAGCGTGCGATCCAGCTCCTTGTGCAGGATTTCCCGCATCAGCGCGCGATCCAGCGGGTTGAACAGCACCACGCGGTCGAGCCGGTTGATGAACTCGCGGCGGAAGGTGTCGTACACGGCCTTCTCCACCGCGCTGCGCGAATAGCCGCCTGCGACGGTGGCGAAGCCGGGGCCGGCGCCGCGGGCGAGGGTGGCGCCGACGTTGCTGGTCAGGATGATGATGCTGTGGCGGAAGTCGGCGGTGTTGCCGTTGCGATCGCTCAACCGCGCGTCGTCGAATACCTGCAGGAACAGGTCCCAGACCTTGGGGTGGGCTTTCTCGAACTCGTCCAGCAACACCACCGAGAACGGCTGCTCGCGGATCCGCGCGATCAGCGTGCGCTGGCCGGCGCTGTCGTCGCCGGTGAGCCGCGACAGCGCGTCCTCGCCCTGGAATTCGCTCATGTCCAGGCGCAGCAGGCGCTCGGCGTTGCCGAACAGCAACTCGCCCAGCGCCTTGGCCAGTTCGGTCTTGCCGGTGCCGGTGGGGCCGGCGAACAGGAACACGCCGATCGGGCGATGGCTGTCGACCAGGCCGGCCTTGAGCATGGCGATGCGGTCGAGCAGGGTTTCCACCGCTTCGTCCTGGCCGAGCACGCGCTGGCGGAAGAACCGGCGCAGCGCGTCCAGTTCCAGCCGCTGGCGATCGTCGATCACTTCCAGCGGCAGGCCGCTGCGCTTGGCCACGGCCTGCAGCAGCGCATCGTCGTCGAGCGGCAGGCGCGGCGTCTCGGTGCCGGTCGCGGCCTGCAAGGTCTCGTCCAGCAGCTGCAGCAGCCGTCCTGGCTCGTGCTGCTCGGGGAAATACTGCGCGGCCATGCGTTCGGCTTCGGCCAGGGTGCGCGTGTCGATCACGTCCGCCTGCAGCGTCTGCCGTTGCGCCTGTGCCCACTGTTCGCCGATCTGCGCCAGCGCGGCGGGTGTGGCCGGCGCCAGCGTGACCACTTCGAAGCGCGAGCGCAGCGCCGGCCGCGCCACCTGCAATTGGGCCAGCTGCCGCGGCGTGATTTCGCCGATCAGGCGCAGCTCGCCGCGCTCCAGCGCCGGCAGCACCAGGTCGAGGATGCCGCGCGGGTCGCGCGAGTGCGAGCCTTTGTGCAGCAGGTCGTAGAAGTCGGGCGCGCGCCACAGCGCGCGTTCGCGATGCAGCACCGCCAGCATTTCGCGGATGCGGCCTTCCAGCTCGCCGATGTAGCTCTGCCCGGCGAGGATCTCCGCCGCCGAGGCCTCGAACACGCGCCAGCCTTCGGCCAGCAGGCGTTCGCTGAGCAGATCGATCAGCACGCTCTTGCCGACGCCGTGTTCGCCGACCAGCAGCACCGGCTGCGGCGGCGAGGCCACCAGTTGTTCGTAGGTGCGCTGCAGCGCCGTGTCCAGGGCGGGGTGGCGCAGGCGCAGGCGTGGCGGCAGCGTGGCGACGACGCGGCCGAAACCGCCCAGCACGCGCTGCTCGCGGCGCTGCCGGCGCGCCTCCTGCACGCGTTGCAGGAACGGCTCCAGCACCGGTTCCTTGAACTGGCCGAGGGTGTCGGCCAGCTTGCCCAACGCCTCGTCGTCCAGTCCGTCGAAGTCCACCGCGCGGTCCGATGCCGCTGCCGCCTTGTCCGCCGCCCAGTGCAGATAGCTGCGCAGGCGCTGCCGGAACGGCACGAACCCCCACCACCATTCGCGCGCCTGGCGCAGCACGACGTGCAGGTGATCGGCATCGGGCAGCGTCTGCAGGTAGTCGAGCACGAAGTTCAGCGGATACGAGCCCAGCTGCGGCAGCCGTTCCAACACCGCTTCCGGATCGCTGCGGTGGCGCTGCGGCAGCGCCACGGCCGCCATCGACGGCAGCACGTAGCCAGGGCCGCCGAGCGCTTCGAGCACCGCCTGGTCGGAGAACTCCTGGCTGGCCAGCAGCGTCGCGCCTTGCTGGAACTGCGGGATGCGCAGCAGGTCGGCCGGACTCTGGATCTGCTCGTCCAGCGCTTCCACCTGCTGGCGCAACTGCTGCACGTGCTCGGCCGGCGTGTCCCCGGGCGGTGGTTCGGCCACGGTCTGCGGTTGCGGTTCGGGTGCGGCCTGCGGCGTCTGCGGTTCGGCCGATCCGGCCTGTTTGACCACGTGCAGCAGCAGGGCGCCCACGACGACGCCGATCACGAACAGGTAGATCTCCACGCAAGACTCCTTCAGTGCCTGCCGCTACGGTTGGAAGCTGCTATGTCGCGGTGTTGGACGACGGTTCGGGGATCGGACGCGGCCGCATCGAGCGCCGTGCCCGGCCGCGCCGATCGCGCTGTGGTGACTTGCTGACATCCCGACATGCGTTGCCTCTCTTCCTTGTCCTGAGCGTGTCCACCCCCGTGCGGCTGGTTCAATCGCTGCGCACCGATCTGCGCCTGCGTCGGCGATGCGGCAGGCGCGGCTTGGCGAGTATAGGGGCGCGTGTTTCGGCTGGGCTACAGCCATGGCCGCACTTGGTCGACAGCATTGACCGCTTGCGCGCCGGTGGATTGCCGCGCGCCGGTCCGATGCCGTGGATGCAATCGCGCGCCCGGAACAGCGAGAGCAGGATTCATGCGCGGCACCGAGCAGCCGGCAGGCAAAGCCCACTATCCTGTCGCGATGACCATCCGTGCGACCCGTTTGCTGCATCTGCTCGACGCCCTGCGCGGACGGCGCCGGCCGGTGGCCGGTGCGCAGCTCGCCACCGCGCTGGGCGTCAGCCTGCGCACGCTGTACCGCGATATCGCCACCTTGCGCGCGCAGGGCGCCGACATCCTCGGCGATCCCGGCGTCGGCTACGTGCTGCGTCCCGGCTTCCTGCTGCCGGCGCTGAACTTCACCGAGGACGAACTGGAGGCGTTGACCCTGGGTGCGCGCTGGGTGGCGCGCCAGGCCGATCCGGAACTGGCGCAGGCGGCGCAGCGCGCGGTGGCGCGGATCACCGCCACGCTGCCCGGCACGCTGCGCGCATCGATCGAGACCAGCGGGCTGCTGGTGCCTGCGGCCGATGCCACGCAGCCGCCCGCGCCGTGGCTGCCGGTTCTGCGGCGCGGCATCCGGCTCGAACACGTGCTGCGGATGGACTACGCCGATGCCGATGGCGCGGCGTCGCAACGGCGGGTCTGGCCGTTCGCGATGGCGTTCCTCGGTGGCTACGGCATGATCGCCGCGTGGTGTGAACTGCGTGGCGACTTTCGCCATTTCCGCGCCGACCGGGTGCGCGCCCTGGCCGACGACGGCGAGCGCTATCCGTCGCGCCGGCATCTGCTGATCAAGCGGTGGCGCGCTGCCACCGGCTACGGTGGCGACTACTGACAGCGGTTGTCAGCAGGGCACCGCCAGACTGCAGGCTGTTCACCACGGAAGTCTGCCCATGTCCAACCAGATCGTGCTTTACACCCACCCGCTGTCGCGCGGCCGCCTGGCCCGCTGGATGCTCGAGGAAACCGGCCTGCCGTACGAGGCGGTGATCCTCGATTACGGCACCATGATGAAGACGCCCGAGTATCTGGCGATCAACCCGATGGGAAAGGTGCCGGCCCTGACCCACGGCAGCGCGGTGGTCACCGAGAACGTGGCCATCTGCGCCTACCTGGCCGACCTGGTGCCGGAGCGGCAATTGGCGCCGCCGCCGGGGTCGCCGGCGCGGGCCGACTACTATCGCTGGCTGGCGTTCCTGACCGGCCCGGTCGAGTCCCTGCTCACCGCCAAGGAAGCCGGGGCGCTGGCACCGGCGCGCAGTGCCGGCTACGGCAACGAGGCCGACCTGCTGCGCACGCTGGAGCAGGCAGTCGCCGGGCGCGAGCATCTGGTCGGCGACCGTTTCAGCGCGGCCGACCTGTACGCGACAGGGGTGCTCGGGTTCTATCTGCGCACCGGCGTGCTCGAACCGCGTCCGGCGTTCGCCGCCTTCGTCCAGCGCCATCTCGCGCGCCCCGCGGCGTTGCGGGCCAAGGCGCTGGACGATGCGCTGGTCGCGGCGTACCCCAATCCGGACATGCCGGCGAGCGTGGCGCCGGCTGCCGTCTAGCGAAATGCGGTCTAGTGGGGCGTATGTTGCGCCGCCGGACCCTCACCCCAACCTCTCTCTCCCACGGGGACTTCCTTCGGTCGCCGGGGGGAGAGGGCTAGCGGCTGTTCCTTCTCCCGTCGGGACCATGGCCTCCTTTTCGGGGGAAGGTGCCCCGAAGGGGCGGATGAGGGTACGGGCGCAGCCTCGTGCACCCAACTCCGCGGGTCGCTTCGCGCCGCACCCTCACCCCAACCCCAACCCCAACCCCTCTCTCCCACAGGGACTTCCTTCGGTCGCCGAGGGGAGAGGGGCTAAAGCGGCAGGCCGCGCTACAGCAGCGACTTGAGCCGGTACAGCGCTTCCAGCGCCTGCTTGGGCGTCAGCTCGTCCGGATCCAGCGCGGCCAGCGCGTCCTGCGCCGCCGACGGCGCGGCGGCGAACAGGCCGAACTGCTGCGGCGCGTCCAGCGCCTGCGGCGCCATTTGCGAGGCGTGGCTCTCGCCGCCGCGTTGTTCCAGTTCCGCCAGCCGCCGCCGTGCCTGCGCGACCGTGCTCTTCGGCAAGCCCGCCAGCGCGGCCACCTGCAGCCCGAAACTGCGATTGGCCGGGCCGTCCTTGACCGCGTGCATGAACACCAGTCTGTCGCCGTGCTCGACCGCGTCCAGGTGCACGTTGGCGATGCCGCTGGCGCCGCCTCCGACCGACTCGTCGGCCAGCGCGGTCAGCTCGAAATAATGCGTGGCGAACAAGGTATAGCAGCGGTTGTGGTGGGCCAGGTGGCGCGCCACTGCATCGGCCAATGCCAGGCCGTCGTAGGTCGAGGTGCCGCGGCCGATCTCGTCCATCAACACCAGCGACTGCGCGCTGGCGTGGTGCAGGATGTAGCTGGTCTCGGCCATTTCGACCATAAAGGTGGACTGGCCGCGCGCCAGGTCGTCGCCGGCGCCGATGCGGGTCAGGATGCGGTCGATCGGGCCGATCACCGCACGCGTGGCCGGCACATAGCTGCCGATGTGCGCCAGCAACACGATCAACGCATTCTGGCGCATGTAGGTGGATTTACCGCCCATGTTCGGGCCGGTGATCACCAGCATGCGCCGGTCCGGATGCAGATCCAGGTCGTTGGGTTCAAATGGCTGCTCGCGCACCGCTTCCACCACCGGATGGCGGCCGCGTTCGATGCGCAGGCAGGGCGCGGTGTCCAGTTCCGGCTGCGCCCAGTCCAGCGCCTGCGCGCGCTCGGCGAAGCCGGCCAGCACGTCCAGTTCGCTGAGCGCGGCAGCGGCGCGCTTGAGCGGTTCCAGGCACTCGCCCAGCGTGTCCAGCAGCGCTTCGTACAGCAGCTTCTCGCGCGATAGCGCGCGTTCGCGCGCCGACAGCACCTTGTCCTCGAAGTTCTTCAATTCCTCGGTGATGTAGCGCTCGGCGTTGGTCAGCGTCTGCCGCCGCGTGTAGTGCACCGGCGCCTTGTCCGCCTGGCCCTTGCTGATCTCGATGTAATAGCCGTGCACGCGGTTGTAGCCGACCTTCAGCGTGGCGATGCCGCTGCTGGCGCGCTCGCGCGCCTCCAGGTCGATCAGGAACTGGTCGGCATGCGTGCTGAGCCGGCGCAGTTCGTCCAGCTCGGCGTCGTAGTCGGCGGCGATGACGCCGCCGTCGCTGAGCTTGAGCGGCGGCTGCTCGGCGATCGCCGAGGCCAGCAGGTGCGCGATCTCGTCGTGCTGTCCCAGTTCCGCGGCCAGCGCGGCCAGTCGCGGCGAATCCAGCGGCGCCAGGATCGTGCGCACCGTCGGCAACAGGCCCAGGCCGTCGCGCAGCGTGGAAAAATCGCGCGGGCGCGCCGAGCGCAGCGCGACCCGGGTGAGGATGCGCTCGATGTCGCCTAGCGCGCGGAACGCATCGCGCAGGTCGGCATCGGCGCCGCGATCGATCAGCGTGCCGACCGCGTGGTGGCGTTGCACCAGCACCTCGCGCAGGCGCAGCGGGCGGTGCAGCCAGCGCCGCAGCAGGCGCCCGCCCATCGGCGTGACCGTGCTGTCGAGCACGCCGAGCAAGGTGTTGCGGGTGTCGCCGTCCACCCGCGTGTCCAGTTCCAGGTGGCGGCGCGTGGCGGCGTTCATCGCGATCGCCTCGGCCGCGGTCTCCATCGCGATCGCGGTCAGGTGCGGCAGGCGCTGCTTCTGCGTTTCTTCCACGTAGCCGAGCAGGGCGCCGGCGGCGGCGGTGGCGCGCGGCTTATCGTCGATGCCGAAGCCGCTGAGGTCGTGCAGCTGGAAGAAGGCGAGCAACTGGCGGCGGCCGCTGTCGGCGTCGAACAGCCACGGCGCGCGGCGGCGCACGCCGCGGCGTTCGCGCAGGAATTCCGGCCACTGGTCTTCATCGGGCACCAGCAGTTCGGCCGGCTCCAGTCGCGCCAGTTCCGCTTCCAGCGCGTCCTCGCTGTCCACCTCGTTGACCAGGAAACGGCCACCGGCCAGATCGGCCCAGGCCAGGCCATAGCCGTGCTTGTTGCGCGCGATCGCCATCAGCAAGGTGTCGCGGCGCTCGTCCAGCAAGGCCTCGTCGGTGACGGTGCCGGGGGTGACGATGCGCACCACCTTGCGCTCGACCAGGCCCTTGGCCAGCGCCGGATCGCCGATCTGCTCGCAGATCGCCACCGACTCGCCCAGCGCCACGAGCCGCGCCAGGTAGCCCTCGTAGGCATGCACCGGCACCCCGGCCATCGGGATCGGCGCGCCGCCGGAACTGCCGCGCTGGGTCAGGGTGATGTCCAGCAGGCGCGCGGCCTTGCGCGCGTCGTCGTAGAACAGCTCGTAGAAATCGCCCATGCGGAAGAACAGCAGCAGGTCCGGGTATTCGGACTTGGCAGCGAAAAACTGTTTCATCAGCGGGGTGTGCTCCGCTGCGCTTCCAGGAGCTTGGGTTTTTTCTCGATTCTGCATCTGATTCAGTGACTTAATGAATTTCGGGGTGGCGGACGGTGGACAAGTATGGACGGGTGCCGCCGACAAATGACAGCGTGGCGCGGCGCCGGCCCGGTGCATGGCCTATGCGGCAGCTGCCGATCCGATTTGGAACTCGGGTGCCGCACCGTTTCTGCGTAACTGCAGAAAGGCCAATCGGAAGACAGGAAATGTCCGGTTCGGGCGCGCAACATGCAACGCCGAGTCCGCGCCAGGTGCGGTCGAGTCGTCTGGCGTCAGCTGCAAGTGTCCGTGAAAACGGGGATTAGCGACAGCGCGCAGTGCACGTCCCCCAACCATGTGGCGAAAGGATCGCAACACGACTGACGGTCTGCTCCTTACAGACCTTCCGTAGCTTCGGGGCAGGACTGTTTCGCCGTTGGAAAAAGCTAAGATCCGAGCTTGTGCAGAGCCGGAGGCGTCAATGATCGATCGTCGTACCTTTCTTGCCACGGGTGTCGTGGCCGTCGCCGCGGGTTTCAGCGCATCCGCCGCCCAGATCGCGGCTGCGCCGCGCCCGAAGGGGCCGGCACCGTGGGGCGCCGTGCCCAGCGCGCGGCAGCTGCGGTGGCACCGGTGGGAGCAATACGCCTTCGTGCATTTTGCGATGAACACCTTCACCGACAAGGAATGGGGCTACGGCGACGAGGATCCGCGCAGATTCGATCCCAGCGATTTCTCCGCCGATCAAATCGTCGCCGCGGCCAAGGCCGGCAATCTGAAAGGGATCATCTTTACCGCCAAGCACCACGATGGCTTCTGCCTGTGGCCCACGCGCCTGACCGAGCATTGCATTCGCAATTCGCCCTACAAGAATGGCAAGGGCGACATCGTCGGCGAAATGGCCGCGGCGTGCCGACGCGCCGGCCTGGCCTTCGGCATCTACCTGTCCCCTTGGGATCGCAACCATGCCGAGTACGGCCGCCCCGGCTATCTCGACTATTTCCGCAAGCAGATCGCCGAATTGTGCACGGGCTATGGCGACCTGTTCGAGTTCTGGTTCGACGGCGCCAATGGCGGCGACGGCTACTACGGCGGGGCGCGCGAAACGCGCAAGATCGATGCGCCCGCTTACTACAACTGGCCGCGGATGATCGAGCTGGTCCACCAGCACCAGCCGATGGCCTGCACCTTCGACCCGCTCGGCGCCGACATCCGTTGGGTCGGCAACGAGGACGGCGTGGCCGGCGATCCGTGCTGGCCGACCATGCCCAATGCGCCTTACACGCAGGAAAACGGCAATGCCGGCGTGCGTGGCGCCGCGCTGTGGTGGCCTGCGGAAACCAATACCTCGATCCGCCCGGGCTGGTTCTACCATGCCGACGAAGACGGCAAGGTGCGCAGCCCGGAGAATCTGGTGCGCTACTTCGATACCTCGGTCGCGCGCGGTACCAACATGAACCTCAATCTTCCGCCGGACCGGCGCGGTCGCATCGCCGACCACGACGTCGCGGTGTTGAAGAGCTTCGGCGACGCGATCCGTGCCAGCTTCGCCATCGATCTGGCCAAGGGCGCCAAGGCCAGCGCCAGCGCGTCGCGCGGCCCTGGGTTCGAGCCGGCGCGCGTGCTCGACCGCCAGCCGGACAGCTACTGGTCCACGCCGGACGACGTGACCACGCCGACGCTGACGCTGGAACTTTCGGCGCTGCACAGCTTCGACCTGATCCGCCTGCGCGAATACCTGCCGCTGGGCGTGCGCGTCACCCGTTTCGCGATCGAAGCCGAGCTCGATGGGCAATGGCAGCGGTTGGCCGAGGCGCAATGCATCGGCGCGCAGCGGATCCTGCGGCTCGATCGCCCGGTCGCCGCGCGCCGTGTGCGTCTGCTGGTGCTCGAGGCACCGGTCTGCCCCGCGATCAGCGAATTCGCGCTGTTCCGCGCGGTTGCGCCAGTTGCGGTCGCGCGGCCGACGGCGAACGCGCCGGATGTGCTGTCCACCGCGGGTTGGCGTATCGTCGAGTCCAGTGCGCCGGGGGCGGAGAAATTGCTCGATGACGATGCCGGCACGATCTGGGTCGTGCCAGCTCCCAGGCCGGGCCATCCCGCGCAGGTGACCATCGACCTCGGCGCGCTGCGTCAGGTCGCCGGCTTCAGCCTCACCCCCTCGCGCATGGTGATGAACGGCGCGGCGCCGCCGAAGGGCTATCGCGCCGAAACCAGCGAGGATGGCCAGCACTGGCAGCCGGCCGGCGGCGGCGAGCTGTCCAATATCGCCTATGCGCTGTCGACCCAGCGGCTGAATTTCCCCGAGGTCCGCCAGATCCGCTACCTGCGGCTGTCGTTCGCCGAAACGGCGCTGCCTGCCGAGCGGCTGGCGATCGCCGGTATCGGTGCGTTCTCGCGCCTGCGATGACGGCTTGCGCTCCCTCACCGCATGCGCGGTGGGGGAGCTTGCATCGCTGGGGCGATGCAGCTTCGTTGGTTCGGCGATGCTAGTGAGGGGTCGTAGATCGGCTTCGGTGTGAAGCGTCGGCGACTTCACTTCAGTGTGCGTAGCTAGCGCGCCGACCGCAGCTTGGGCGGGCGTAGATGGCGCGCCTGCGCCGTAGGAGGCACCGAGTCGGGAGCGCCTGACGACGGCGCCGCGCGGCTACTTGAAAGCACGCGCCCGCATCAGGCCACGAACGGCCGCGCCCTGCTGCGCACGCTCTTCAGCACCAGCCGCGCAGGCACCAACCCGGGCGCGGTCGCTTCCAGCGTCAGCGTGCCGGCATCGCGCGTGGTCTGCAG
Source organism: Xanthomonas sp. DAR 34887 (assembly GCF_041245805.1). Taxonomy (NCBI): domain Bacteria; kingdom Pseudomonadati; phylum Pseudomonadota; class Gammaproteobacteria; order Lysobacterales; family Lysobacteraceae; genus Xanthomonas; species Xanthomonas tesorieronis. The sequence goes on along the minus strand of NZ_CP162490.1, from coordinate 3,593,910 downwards.
CAACGCCATGCACAGGCCGTTGAACGCATGGCGGCTGTCGCCCTTGTCGTTCTCGTGGCTGGCCGGGTCGCCGTTGCCCAGGCCGATCAGCCGGCCGGCGCCGCGCACGGCGAAGCGCACGGCGTCGTCGGCGGTGGGCACCACGCGGCCTTGCGCATCCACGATCTCGACCGCGACCACGGCGACGTCTTCGGCGTCGGCAAGCAGCTCGCCGCGGTCGCTGCGCAGGCGTATCGCCGCCGCTGCGCCGACGGTCGTGCGGGTCTGCACCAGCACCTGCTTGCCGTCGCGATAGCCGCGCGCTTCGAGGGTGCCGGGTGCGTATTTCACCCGCCATTCGACGTGGCCGTAGGCGGGCACCTGCTGCAGGCCCTGGCTGGCGCCGTTGACCAGCAGTTCCACCGCGTCCAGGTTGCTGTGGCACCAGACGTCGACCATGCCGTTGTCGCGTTCGTCCAGCAGGCCGTCCCAGTTCCAGTGCGGGAACAGGTGCAGCACCGGCTCGCGCGTCCACTGCGCGCGGTAGTACCAGTAGTTGTCCTTGGGAAAACCGCAGCTGTCGAGGATGCCGAACTGCGAGGCCACGTTCGGCCAGCGGTTGTACGGGGTGGGTTCGCCGCGGTAGTCGAAGCCGGTCCAGACGAAGCCGCCGGCGATGTACGGGCGCTGCGCGATGTAGCTCCACCACGCTTCGGCGCTGCTGGCCCACCAGGGGTAGTCGAGATCGTAGGTGCGGGCGTAGCCGCGTGTGTCGTCGGTGCGGTAGTTGCCGCGCACGCCGACGGTGCTGCCGGTTTCGCTGCCGTAGATCGGGATGTCGGGATGGCGCGCGTGGAACGCGTCCATCTGCGGGGTGCGGTAGTTGAAGCCGACCACGTCCACCACCTGGCCGACGCCATCGTCGAAGCCCTTGTCCATCGCGAAGGTGGTGGGGCGGGTCGGATCCAGGCGCCGCACCAGCCGTTGCATGCGCGCGACGATGCGCGCGCCGCGCGCGGTGACCATCTGCGGTTCTTCGTTGCCGAGCGACCACAGCATCACGCAGGGATGGTTGCGCCCGCGCCGCACCATGCTTTCCAGTTCGGCCAATGCCTCGCCATCGGAGGACATGCGCCGGGTCTCGTCGATGACCAGCAGGCCGAGCCGGTCGCACAGTTCCAGCACTTCCGGCGCGGCCGGGTTGTGCGCGCTGCGGTACGCGTTGCAGCCCATCGACTTGAGCTGGCGCAGGCGCCATTCGTGCAGGCGCTCGGGAATGGCGGTGCCGACGCCGGCATGGTCCTGGTGGTTGTTGGTGCCGTGCAGCTTGAACGGCGCGCCGTTGAGCAGCAGGCCGCGTTGCGGGTCGAACTGCAGGCTGCGCACGCCGAAGCGCGTGGTCAGTGCGTCGCAGGCGCGGCCGTCGCTGTGCAGATAGGTGGACAGGGTATAGCGCTGTGGCGTATCCGGCGACCACAGCGCCGGCGTGCCGAGATCCAGCGTCTGTTCGACGCGCTGCATCACGCCCGGCGCCACCGTCACCGCTGCCGCGGTCGCGCGCGCGACGATGCGCCCGTCCGGCGCGCGGATCACCGAGGTGACGCTGCAACTGCGCGGGTCGGCACCGTTGTTGCCGACTTCGGTGCTGACCAGCGCCTGCGCGGCGCCGCCTTGCCACGGGCTGCGTACGAACACGCCGTCCATCGGCACGTGCAGCGCATCGGTCTTGCGCAGCCAGACGTGGCGATAGATGCCGGCGCCCTCGTAGAACCAGCCTTCGCCCAGCGTGGCGTCCACGCGCACGGCGATGACGTTGCGCTTGCCGTAGTCGAGCACGTCGCTCAGATCGACCTCGAAGCCGCAGTAGCCGCTGGCGTTGCGGCCGACGATGTGGCCGTTGCAGAACACGATGCAGTCGCGGAACACGCCATCGAATTCCAGGCAGATCCGCTTGCCCAGGTCGTCGGCGGGAATCTCCAGTTCGCGCCGGTACCAGCCGATGCTGGTCTGCGGGTCGTTGCGGCCGAGCGGCTTGTAGCCGTGCGCGGCGGCCGGGTCGTCGACCAGGATACTGGCGGAGGCGGGATCCTGGCGCGGCGGCAGCGCCAACGCCCAGTCGTGCGGCAGGTCGATCGCGGCCCAGGCGCTGTCGTCGAAGCCGGGCAGGGCCGCGTCGGCGGTGTCCTTGCCGGCCTTGGCGTAGCTACGTTGGAACGTGCCGAAGTTGAAGTCGCGCGCCGGGTCGTCGGCATGGCCGAGATGGAAGCGCCAGCCGAAATCGCACAGCAGGCGTTCGCGCGGGGCTGCTGCGTCCTCGTCCAGCGTCAGTGCCGGGCTGGTGCCACCGGCGCTCGCGGCCAGCGCTGCCGGCGCCAGGGCCGCCGTTGCGCCGGGAACGGCCACCTGCACGCCGCCGGCGACCAGCGAACGCAGCAGCTCGCGTCGGCTCAGTTCGATCATGGTTGCGGGTCCTGTGCGTGCGGCGCCGGCGCCGCGTCGCTGCTGGCCTGCGGCGCAGGCCGGTAGGCATGGCGCATGAAGCCGATGCCGGGCAGCAGTTCGTTGCCGTGCGCGAAATCGAAGAAGCTGGCGTTCTCCCACGACGAGCCGGTGCCCCAGCGCGTTTTGCAGCGGCTGCTGGTCCAGGCCGGTTCCCAGTACACGACGCCGCTGCCGCCGTTGTCGATCACCAACTGGGTGAGATCGACCAGGTAATCCAGTTGCCCTTGCGGCGTGGCCGGATAGCCGGCGATGAGCGAGTCCTCGCCCAGCAGGTTGTGCGAGGTGTCGCCGCTGGCGAGCGTCCACGGGTAGGCGGTCTCCACCACCATCACCTCGGCCGGGTAGCGTTGGCGCAGGCGCTTGATGGTGGCGCCGAGCCCGGCCATCGACTCGCTGGACCACTTGCGGTAGTAGCTGATGCCGATGAAGTCGAAGTCGCGCACGCCGGCCTTGGCGGCGTCGGCGAACCACGGCTCCACGTTCTCCGGCTGCGCGATATGCAGCATCACCTTGGGCTTGATCGTCGAGCGTGCGCCGGCGTCGCGCACCGCCTTGATGCCGGCGTTGAACAGCTTGGCGTTGCGCGTCCAGTCGATCGGCCGCCGCTTGTCCCACGGCTGGCTGTCCATCAGGTCCGAGTTGCTCTCGTTGCCGACCTGTACCAGCTCCGGCATCAGCCCGGCGCGGTCCAGCGCGCTCAGCGTGTCGTAGGTGTAGCCGTACAGCGTGCGCGCCAGTTCGTCCTGGTCGGTGATCGTGGCCCAGCCCTTGGGAATCAGCTGCTTCTCGCCGTCGGCCCAGTCGTCGGAATAGTGGAAATCCAGCAGCACCTGCATGCCCTGCGCGCGGGCGCGGCGGATGGTCTTCTTGACGTCGCTCAAATCGCTGTAGCGGGTCCAGCGCGCGTCGTTCCACAGGCGCACGCGCACCAGGTTGGCGCCGTGCGCATGGAACAGCGCGAACGGGTCCTGCACGACGCCGTGTTCGCGGTACTGCACGCCGCAGTCCTCCATCTCGTTGACGTAGGACAGGTCGGCGCCCAGGTACAGCGGGCCGGCGCCAACGGCGGTGGGGGCGAGGGCGGCGGCGAGGGCCAGCGCGAGCGCTGGCATCCAGTGACGGCGTGTGTGCGGCATGCGATACCTGCGGCAGGGGAACTCAGAACGTGTAGGTCGCTTCCAGGGCGAAGCGGCGGCCGAACAACTGGTAGCCGCCGTCGTCCTGGTTGGCCAGGCGGTTGCGCTTGTTGTCGCTGTAGGCGCGCAACGGCTCGTTGGTCAGGTTGCCGACCTGGAACTTCAGCCCAAGGTGTTCGCTGAAGCGCCAGGCCAGGCTCAGGTCTACCGTACCTTCGCTTTCCAGCCGCGCCAGGCGCGCGGCGTTCCAGCCGTACACCACGGTGTAGGGGCTGTGGTACTTGTAGCCCACCCGCGCTTCGAACTTGCTGTTGCTGTACCACAGGTCGAAGGTGCCGGTGTTGCGCGCCAGGCCGCTGAGCGGCAGCGGATCGTCGGCCGGCGAGAACTCGTGCAGGTTGGATTCGACGTAGGAATAGTTCGAGTAGACGCCGAAGTTCTCCATGTGCGGAATGAAGAAGAACGGCGTCTGGAAGGTCAGTTCGGCGCCGTTGATGTAGCCGCCGCCGCCGTTGAACGGGCCGCTGATCAGGTAGTCGCGGCCGTCGATGGTCTCGTGCTGGGTCTTGTAGCCGATGCTCGAGTCCACCCACTTGCGGTACAGCGCCAGCGCGGCCAGCGCTTCCTTGTGGAAGTACCACTCGTAGGACAGGTCGAGCTGGGTGGCGCGGAACGGATTGAGTTGCGGATTGCCGCCGCTGCCGGTGAGCTGGCCGACGGTGGTGTTGGGGTCGTCGAGCGCGCGGCCGGTACGCAGTTCGTCCAATGGCGGACGCGCGATCACCTTGGCCACCGAGAAGCGCAGGATGCGCTCGTCGTCGAGCAGGAAGTTCAGCGTGGCGCTGGGCAGCACGTCGGTGTAGTCGTTGCTGGCGCTGCTGGGCTGGACCACGCCGCCGACGGTGTCGTAGCCGTCGCTGGTGGTGTCGGTGTGGACCACGCGCACGCCGGCGTTGCCGGTGACGTCGATGCCGAACCATTGCGAACTGAACACCGCCTTGGCGAAGGCTTCGCGCACGTTTTCCTTGACGTTCCAGTGGTCCAGCAACTGTTCGGTGTTCAGGCTCGGATCGAAGCCGCCGAAGCCGAGCCTGGCGATCGCGTCCAGATCGCCGCCGGTCAACGTCGGCACGTTGAGGTCGGGCATCTGCACCGGATGGATCAGATCCTGGTAGGCGGAGATCGGCTGGTCGTAACCGGACTGGAAGCTGGTGAAGTGGCGGTTCTGCTTTTCGCGCTGCGCCGCACGCGCACCGAACTGCAGCGCGGTGATCGGCGAATCTTCGATCGTGCGGCTGGCGCTGAGCGCCAGCGCCGCGATCCGGTCGCGCAAGGCCTGCGGTTCGGTCTGCCCGCTGATGCCCCATTCCGGCTCGTCTGAGCTGGTGCTGATGGTGGGAGTGACGCCATGGCGGAAATCGAAGGACACGGTGTCCGGATTGCTGCCGAAGCGCACCGCGCGCCAGTCGTTGTCGCGCTTGGCCTGCGAGAACGACAGATCGCCGCCCAGGGTCCACACGTCGCCGCTCCACTTCGCGTTGAGGCCGCCGGCGGCGAGCGTCTTAACCTCGTTGTAGTGGCTGATGACGTGGTCCACCTGCAGGTTGGAATTGGCCAGCGTGGCGGCGACCACGTCGCCATCGACGATGGTGTAGGACGAACCCGGCGTGGTGTACGGATTGCTGGCGGAGAAGATGCTGTAGCCGAGGTTGTTGAACCAGTTCTGGCGCTGTTCCTCGTCGATCTTGATCCGCGAATACAGGCCATCGAGCTTGAGTTCGAGGTTGCCCGAGCGCCACTGCACGGTGCCCATCGCGCCGGTGCGGGTCTGTTCGGTCAGCTTGAGCTGGTCGGCCGCGCCCCACGGCGTGTAGTCGACCTTGCCGTCGCCATCGACGTCGCGCGCATTGCTGTCGTCGGTATAGCCCCAGCTGCCGATCGAGACGCCGGCGTTCTTCTGCTTCTGGTAGGTGGCGCCGAGGGCGATGGCCAGGTTGTCGTTGAAGCGGTGGATCCAGCTGGCGCCGAGGCGGTTGCCCCACGGCGAATAGCCGTCCACGTCCTTGGCTTCGTCGTAGTAGATCGGGCCGGCGGTGCCGACGAAGCTGGGGCCGGTGTGGTCGAGCGGGCTGATCGTGGAGATGTCCACGGTGGCGGCGATGCCGCCGGCCACCAGGTCCGCCGACTGGGTCTTGTAGACCTTGACCGTGGAGACGATCTCGGTGGGGAACACTTCCCAGCGCACCGCGCGGTTGGGTTCGGAGGAAGCGATCTCGCGGCCGTTGACGGTGCCCATGGTCATGCGCGGGCCCAGGCCGCGCACCGTGGCCAGGCTCTCGTTGCCGCGGTCGCGGGTGCCGTTGACGCCGGGCAGGCGCACCAGCGCCTCGGCCACGGTGACGTTGGGCATCTGCCCCATGTTGTCGGCGGAGATCACCTCGACCACGTGGTCGTCGAGCTGCTTGGCCTGCACCGCCTGGTCGAGGCTGGCGCGCTGGCCGATCACCATCACGTTGTCCAGGGTGACCGGTGCTTGCCCGGTCTCGCTGTTCGAGGCGCTGGCCGGCGGCGCCGGATCGGCGGCGATGCTCTGCGCGTGGGCGCCGAAGCTGCTGGCCAGGGCCAGGACGATGGCCGAACCGAGCAACGTGCGGGCGGCCTGCTGCTGCGCGCGCCGGCTAGCCGGGCGACGGTGGTGTTCCAAAGGCATCTTTGTTCCCTCCCAGGACGAAAGTTACCGAGCAAGTTGAAATGGGACCGGACAATCCGGTCTTCCTGGCCGCGCTGGCAGATCGCAGGGATGGTCCCTGCGTAGTGCGAACGTGCGTCGTGTCGCGGCCTCGCTGCGCGAAGCCTGTCGCGTTTCGGCAGTCGTCGATAGCGGACTTGGCCCCTTGCCGCCGCGCCGATCGCCTGGAACTGGGGCGAGCATAGGAGGGGTAGTCATTCCATTCCAATGAAGCATTTGCTGTCGGCTATCTTTTTTTGGAATTGATTGCCATGTTGCGAAGCGGCATGGCGCACATGCCGCGGAGCGGTCGGTGGCTGCGGGGCGGAACCTGGTCAGGCAGGGCGGGGCGGGCGTCGCGACGCGCCTGCGCCGCAGTCCGGCGCGGCACTGTGTGCGCACGCCGACGGGTCCGCGCGCGTGCCGTACCGATCGCCGCGACCGTGCCGGCGAGTGCCGGCTCAGCCGGATGCGCCCGTGGCGTCGCCGCTGGCGAGCAGGGCCGCCGCCGCCGCACCCAGGCTGCGTTCGCGATGGCGCAAGGCGTGGAAGCTGCGTGCGCCCAGCGCCGTGCCGACGCGTTGCAGGCGGCCGCTGTCCAGCCATGGCGCGGCCGCCAGTTCCGAGATCGCCGCCAGGCTGTGGCCGGCATGTACCGCCGACAACACCGCCTCGTTCGAGGGCAGGGTCAGCGCCACGCGCAGGCGTTCCGGCGCGACCCCGGCCGCGCGCAGCGCCGCCTCGAACTCCGAGCGCGTGCCCGAGCCGACTTCGCGCATGATCCAGGTGTTGGCCTCGGCCAGCCGCGGCAGACCCAGGCGCAGGCGTCCGGCCAATGGATGGCTGGGCGCGGCGACCAGCAGCAGGCGATCATGGCCGAGCGTGGACAACTGCAATTGCGGATCGTGCACGCCGCCTTCGACGAATCCCAATTCCGCCCGCCCTTCGACCACCGCGCGCGCCACGCTCTCGGTGTTGCCGACGCTGAGGCGGATCTGGATCTGCGGGAAGCGCGCATGGAACGCCACCAGCCGCGTCGGCAGCCAGTAGCTGGCCACGGTCTGGCTGGCGTGCAGATCCAGGGTGCCGCGCAGCACGCCGCGCCATTCGCTCAAGGCCAGTTCCGCGGCGCGGGTACGCGCCAGGATCGCCTTGGCCTCCTCGAAGAACGCCGCGCCCGCCGCGGTCAATGCGATGCCGCGCCCCACCCGGTCGAACAGCGGCACGCCGTACCGGGCTTCCAGTGCCTTGATCGCGGCGCTGGCCGCCGACGGCGTGCGATGCGCGGCCTGCGCGCCCAGGGTCAAGTGCTGGCGCTCGGCGACGGCGACGAACAGGGCGAGTTGTTCCAGGGTCACGGCGGGATCATTCGGTTGAGCCGAACGAACTATCCATCATTATGCGATGGAGTGACAAGGTCGGCGAGCGCATCCTGCAGCCACTTTGACAGGGTGGCGGCAATGAACCAGGCACGATTCAAGGGCGCGGCAGTGTGGCCGGGCCTGCTGTTGGCGATCGCGGTCGCCGCGCTGGCGTCGCTGACCGAGCAGGTGCAACTGCGCTGGCTGGGCCGGCCGTGGATCGATGCGCTGGTGTTCGCGATCGCGCTCGGCACGCTGCTGCGCACCGCGTTGCCTTTGCCGGCACGGGCCGACGCCGGCATCGCGTTCGCCGCGAAGCTGCCGCTGGAAGTGGCGATCGTGCTGCTCGGCGCGTCGGTCAGCTTCAGCGCGGTCGGCGCGGCTGGCGGCGTGTTGCTGGGGCTGATCGCGGCCACCGTGCTGCTGGCGATCGGCGTCGGCTACGGCATCGGCCGCCTGCTCGGGTTGCCGGCACGACTGGCGACGCTCGTGGCCTGCGGCAATGCGATCTGCGGCAACTCGGCGATCGTCGCCGCCGCGCCGGTGATCGACGCCGATTCGGACGAGGTGGCGGCCTCGATCGCCTTCACCGCGGCATTGGGCATCGTGGTGGTGCTGGCCTTGCCATTGGCGGTACCGCTGTTCGGCCTGGACCAGCGCCACTACGGCATCCTCGCCGGCATGACCGTCTACGCGGTGCCGCAGGTGCTGGCGGTGACGCTGCCGGTCGGCGCCATCAGCGCGCAGGTCGGCGCGCTGGTCAAGCTGATGCGGGTGGTGATGCTGGGACCGGTGATGTTGCTGCTCGGCCTGAGCGCCGGCCGGCCGGGCGTCGCGCGCTTGCCGCTGCATCGTCTGCTGCCGTGGTTCGTGCTGGGCTTCGTCGGCATGATGCTGCTGCGCTCCACCGGCCTGTTGCCGCTGGCGCTGGCGGATGCGGCGCAGCGCGTTTCGGCGCTGCTGACCCTGGTGGCGATGGCGGCGCTGGGCCTGTCGGTGAACCTGCGCTCGGTGCTGGCCTCCGGTGGCCGCGTACTGGCTGCGGGCGCGCTGTCGCTGCTGGCCCTGGCCGGCATCAGTGCGGTGCTGGTGTGGTGGCTGCCATAGCGCGGCGCGATGTGCGCCTCAGCTGCCGTGGATGCGGCCGCTCTCGCCGGCGCGGTACAAGGTGCCATCCGGGTCGCGCGCGGGCACCGGCTGCTTCTGCTGCTCGCCCCGCAGCGCCGACATGCGGTCCGCCAGCCGCGGCAGCATGTGGGTCACCGCGGTGTTGGCCTTGGCCAGCAACCCGACCTTGACGTCGCGCCCGCCGTGCTCGGCGGCGTGCAGGATCGCCTCGGCGACGCGTATCGGCGCAATCATCGGCTTGGGCAGCGTCGGCTCCTCGCGCATGTAGTTGCGTGCGTGCTGCGGGTAAGGCGTGTCCACCGCCGTCGGCTGGATCAGCACTACCGAGACCGGCAGCTTGTCCACGTGCTCCAGTTCGATTCGCAGCGCATCGGTGAAGCCCTTCACCGCATGCTTGGATGCCGTATACATGCCCTGCAGCGGCACCACCGCTTCCGATGCTTCGCTGCCCAGGTTGATCAGGCTGCCGTGCGAGGCCATCAGGTGCGGCAACGCGACCAGCGAGCCATGCACCACGCCCCAGAAGTTGACGTCGAACAGGCGCTTGCTGTCCCGGTCGGCGACATCGGCGAGCTTGCCGTAGATCGCCACGCCGGCGTTGTTGACCCAGGTGTCGATCCGGCCGTAGCGGCGGATCGCTTCCGCCGCGGCGGCTTCCAACTGCTCGCGGTCGGCGACGTCGGCGGTGACCGCGATCGCATCGCCGCCGGCTTCGCGGATGGTCCGCACCGCATCGTCCAGCGTCTCGCGGCTGCGCGCCACCAACACCAGCTTGGCGCCGCGCTCGGCGGCCAGCAGCGCCGTGCACAGCCCGATACCGCTGGATGCACCGGTGATGACCAGGACCTGTTGCTCGATGGGATGATGTGGCTGCGCCATGATGCGTGCTCCCGGGACGGTTGCCGCCACGCTAGGCGCCGGACTGTGGCATCGGAGTGAAGCGGATATCGGCATCGCGTCAAGTGGCGGCGTCACGTGCGTTATCGCCTCCTGCGCGTGCGATGTGCCGGCGAAACCTGCATTCCGTCACCGTCGTGTGTGCTGCACATGCAGCATCGTGCGGAGCGGCGCGCCAGCCGGCGATCGACCCATCCGGAACTCGGCGTGCAGGCGCTTTCACTCTGCCGTTCCTGTCTGCGATCAAGGACGGGCTGGCGCCGCCGTTGCAACGCGTGCCAGGCGAAGATGCGGGTGAAACGATCCATGCGCCGTCTCACTCGCGTTGATGCACGTTTTCGCACTGCCTGCACTTGTGTTCAACGATGCACTAACGCTGCGCTTCGCAGGATTGGCCTTCCTTCCATGTACGGAGAGCGGTCATGCGCAACCTCATCAGCGGTGTCTCCCTGGCGGTCATGATGGCCTTGGGCGCAGGCGCGGCGCAGGCGCAAAGCGACGTGTCCGGTCAGTCCGGCAGCCCTGCCACCGGCAGCGCCCATCAGGTCGATCCACCCACGGCCGCGTCATCTGCGGCGGGAACGCCCACCAGCAGTGACGGCGCCCGCTCCGCCGCGCTGGACGAGAAGCAAGCGCTTGGCGTGCTCGCGGCGATCAACACCGCTGAAGTCAACGCCGGCAACCTGGCGCTGCAGAAGCAGGTAAAAGGCCCGGTGCGCGACTACGCCAGCCAGATGATCAAGGAGCACTCGGACAACAACGCCAAGATTGCGCCGTGGTCCCCGGACCGCAGCGCCGCGCCGGCCGAGAAGCAGACGAAGAAGGCGCAGGCCGAGGCCAAGACGCTGCAGCAGCTCGATGGCGACAAGTTCGCACAGGCCTACGTTGCGGCCATGGTCAAGGATCACCAGGAGGCATTGAAGATGCTCGACAGCACACTGATCCCCGCCGCCAAGACACCGCAGGTCGCCGAGCATCTGCGCACCACGCGCACTCACGTCGCCGCCCATCTCGCCAAGGCGCAGCAGCTGCAGGGCATGGGCGCGGCGGCGTCGGCTGGCACCGACACGCATTGATCGCGCCGCGGACTTCGCCATCCACTACCACGGGCACGTGGAGCCCGTGGTGCCAGCCAGGAACTTCCCCATGCGCGACTCTCCTGTTGCCGAACATCCCACCAAGCTCGATGGAACACGGATGCTGCGCACGGTCAGCATCCTCGGCGAGCCGCACCGCATCCTCGATGCATGGTGCGACATGACGGTGCAGCAGCAGATCCTGCACGGTATCGCCGAACTGCAATCCGGCGACGGCTACCAATCGCAATGGCTGCTGCGCCTGCCGCTGGACCGGCATGTCGCGCTGCGCTACCAGCGCGGCGAGGTGCGGCTGGGCGATTCGGTGCGTTACGAAGGCAGCGGCGACCACGGCCTGCAGGTGCAGACCGAGCTGAGCGTGCGTGCGGCGCCCAACGGCTTCGGTTGCGAAACCGCGCTGGTGGTGGAGTACCGGGTCGAGGGCGGACCGCTCGCGCAGGCCGTGGCCAAGCTGGTCGGCGCCGCGCCCGATGCGGTGGTCGCCAAGGTGCTGCGCCGCTTCAAGGCTTGGATCGAATGCGGCGAAGTGCCGACCTTGCGCGGCAATCCGTCCGCACGTGCACGTCATCCCCACGAAGATTGAGGAGTCCTCTTATGCGCGCACTGTGCTGGAACGGCGTGAACGACCTGCGCGTGGAAACCGTGCCCGATCCGGGCATCGTCAACCCGCGCGATGCGATCCTGAAAGTCGGCCTCAGCACCACCTGCGGTTCCGACCTGCACTTCATCGATGGCTACATCCCCAGCATGCGCGAGGGCGACGTCATCGGCCATGAATTCATGGGCGAGATCGTGGCGGTCGGCCCGCAGGTCAAATCCCTCCGGGTCGGGCAGCGCGTGGTCGTGCCGTCCTTCATCTCCTGTGGCGAATGCTGGCATTGCGGGCGGCAGGAGTTCTCGCTGTGCGACAACACCAATCCGAACTGGGAAATGCAGGAGCCGTTGCTGGGCCATCCGACGGCCGGCATCTACGGTTATACCCACGCCTTCGGCGGCTACGCGGGTTCGCATGCGGACTTCATCCGTGTGCCGCATGCCGATGTCGGCTGCTTCGCGATTCCCGAGGAGGTGTCCGACGAGGACGCGCTGTTCCTGTCCGATGCCGGACCGACCGGATTCATGGGCGCCGATTTTTGCCAGATCCAGCCGGGCGACACCGTTGCGGTGTGGGGCTGCGGCGGCGTCGGCCTGATGGCGCAGCAGAGCGCGAAGTTGCTTGGCGCCGAACGGGTGATCGGCATCGACCGCCTGCCCGAGCGCCTGGCGATGGCGCGCGACGTGCTTGGCGTGGAGGTGATCGACTATTCGGCGGTCGACAGCGTGGTCGACATGCTGCGCGAGATGACCGGCGGGCGCGGCCCGGATGCCTGCATCGATGCGGTCGGCATGGAAGCGCACGGCACCGGTCTGGGCTACGCCTACGACCGGGTCAAGCAGGCGCTGCACCTGCACACCGACCGCGGGCAGGCGCTGCGCGAGGCGATCCTGGCCTGCCGCAAGGGCGGCGTGCTGTCGATCCTCGGCGTCTACGGGCTGATGGACAAGTTCCCGCTGGGCGCGGTCATGAACAAGGGGCTGACCGTGCGCACCGCGCAGCAGCATGGCCAACGCTATTTGCCGCGGTTGTTGGACTTGGCCCGTAGCGGCGCACTCAAGTCGCGCTTCCTGGCAACGCACAGGATGCCGCTGGAAGATGCGGTGCGCGGCTACGACATGTTCAAACACAAGCACGACGGCTGCGTCCGCGCGGTGTTCGTGCCCGGCATGCAGCGCGAACCCGCGGCAGTGTAATAGTCTCCGCGGCGGTGGCGACCTAAGGTGGCGGCATTCTCCGCACGTACCAGCACCGCCATGGGACACGACCACAGCCACGCACCGACCGAGATCCGCCACGAGAAACCGCTGTGGTGGGCGCTGGGGCTGACCGCCACGTTCCTGCTGGCGGAGATCGCCGGTGCGTTTCTGACCAACAGCCTGGCGTTGCTGTCCGACGCCGCGCACATGGCCACCGACACGCTGGCGCTGATGATCGCGCTGGTCGCCGTGCGGCTGAGCCGGCGCCCGCCCGATGCCAAGCGCACCTACGGCTATGCGCGCCTGGAAGCGCTGGGCGCGCTGTTCAACGGCGGCATGCTGTTCGTGGTCGCCGCCTACATCCTGTGGGAAGCGGTGCAGCGCTTCCGCCAGCCGCAGGACGTGGCCACGGTCGGCATGCTCGGCATCGCCGCATTCGGCCTGCTGATCAACCTGATCTCGATGCGCCTGCTCAAGGCCGGCAGCGGCGAGAGCCTGAACATGAAGGGCGCCTACCTGGAAGTGTGGAGCGACATGCTCGGCTCGGTGGCGGTGATCGCCGGCGCGCTGGCGATCCGCCTCACCGGTTGGAAGGTGATCGATCCGATCCTGGCGGTGCTGATCGGCCTGTGGGTGCTGCCGCGCACCTGGGTGCTGCTGCGCGAGGCGGTCAACGTGCTGCTGGAAGGCGTGCCCAAGGGCGTGGACATGGCCGCGGTGCGCGGCTATCTGCGCGGCGTCGCGGGAGTGGAGGACGTGCACGACCTGCATGTCTGGGCGCTGGCCTCCAGCACGCCGGCACTGACCGCGCACGTGGTGATCGCCGACGGCACCGATGCCGACGCCTTGCGCGCGGCCCTGTGCGACGGCCTGCACGCGCGCTTCGACATCGACCATATCACCCTGCAGATGGAAGCCGGGCACTGCGGCGCCGAGCCGTGCGGCACGCCGGCACGCGCGGTAACGCATGCGCATGACGAGCATGCGGATCACGAGCACGACCACGGTGGCCATGCGCATCGGCATTCGCATTCCTGACACCGGGTCGGGCGTCGCTCGTCCCCCTGTAGGAGCGGCTTCAGCCGCGACAGGTACCCTCCGGACAGCACATGTCGCGGCTGAAGCCGCTCCTACAGGGAACGCAGAGAACGGATGCTACGGGGGCGAACCGAACTCAGGCCACCGGTTCGCGTAGCGCCGGCGCATCCCAGCCCGGGCGCGGCGCGAAGCGCTCGCCGTAGCGCGCCTGCAGGGCGCGCAGCCGCTCCAGCAGCGCATCGGCGCCGGCCGCACGGATGTACTGGATCGGGCCGCCGCGGAACGGAGCGAAGCCGGTGCCGAAGATCACCCCGGCGTCGAGTAGGTCCGCATCGGCGACCACGCCCTCGTGCAGGCAGGCCACCGCTTCGTTGAGCAGCGGCAGGATCAGCCGGTCCTCCAGATCGGCCGGCGCCTGGTAGTCCTTGTCCAGCTCCGGTTTCTTCGCGCGACCGTTCTCCCAGGCGTACAGGCCCTGGCCGTCCTTCTTGCCGCGCTTGCCCGGCTCCACGGTCTGCAGCGCGGCGGGAATCGGCAGGCCCAGGAACGGCGCCAGTTCCGAGCCCACGCCGGCCGCCACGTCCAGGCCTACGGTGTCGATCAGTTCGATCGGCCCCATCGGCATGCCGAACTTCACTGCGGCCTTGTCGATCGCCGGGCCGGGGATGCCCTCGGCGTAGGCGGTGGCCGCTTCCAGCAGGTACGGGAACAGCACGCGGTTGACCAGAAACCCGGGCGTGCCGGCGACCGGCACCGGCAGCTTGTCGATCGCCTTGCAGAACGCGGCCAGCCGCTTCTGGTTGTCGGCGGCCAGGCCGTCGTGGCAGACGATCTCCACCAGCGGCATCTGCGCCACCGGGTTGAAGTAGTGCAGGCCGGCGAACTGCGCCGGGCGCTGGATGTGCTCGCGCAGTTCGGTCAACGGGATCGAGGATGTGTTGGTGCTGAGCAGCGCCGTGGGCTGCATCCGCGGTTCCAGCGATTCGTACAGCTCGCGCTTTGCCTGAGGGTTCTCGATGATCGCCTCGATCACCAGGTCGGCCACCGGCACGCCGTCGCCGGCCAGGTCGCCCTTCAACCGTGCCGCCACCGCCGGACGCTTGCTGTCGTCCTTGACCCGCTTGGCGAACAGTTCGCCGGCGCGGTTCAACGCGCCATCGATGAAGCGCTGCTCGCGATCCTGCAGGGTCACTTCGAAGCCCTTGTAGGCCGACCAGGCGGCGATGTCGCCGCCCATCACCCCAGCGCCGACCACATGCACGTGGCGGATGCCGTGATCCTTGCCGCCCAGCGCCTTGAGCCGCTCGGTGAGGAAGAAGATGCGGATCAGGTTGCGCGCGGTCGGCGTGCTCGCCAGCTTGACCACCGCCTTGCGCTCGGCGTCCAGCCGCGCCTGGATGCCGCCGCCGCCGCTGCGCTCCCATACGCCGATCAGCGCGTACGGCGCGGGGTAGTGTTCCTTGCGCGCCTTGCGCGCGACCTGCTTGCGCATCTGCGGCGCCAGCAGCTTGCGTGCCGGCCAAGTGTTGGTGGCCCAGGCGGTGGCGCGCTGCTTGAACGGGCGCGCGCTGCCGGTCAAGGCCAGCGCCACCGCGGTATCGACCAGCACCGCCGGTGCGGCGACCTTGTCGACCAGGCCCATGGCGCGCGCCGCCGAGGCCGACACGGTGCGCCCGGTCAGCATCAGGTCCATCGCCGCCGGCGCGCCGATCAACCGCGGCAGGCGCGCGCTGCCGCCCCAGCCGGGAAAGATGCCGAGCTTGGTCTCGGGCAGGCCGATGCGGGTGGAGCCGTCGCTGGAGGCGACCCGGTAACGGCACGCCAGCGCGATCTCGGTGCCGCCGCCCATGCAGAAGCCGTGAATCGCGGCCACGGTCGGGCAGGGCAGCTCGGCGAGTTTCTGGAAGGTGGCCTGGCCGCGGCGGATCGCGTCGTTGACGGTGCCGCGGCGGTCGAATTCCTGGAATTCCTTCAGGTCCGCGCCGGCGATGAAGCCGTTGGCCTTGGCCGAGCGGATCACCACGCCCTTGGGCGGGTCGATGGCGATGCGTTCCAGCAGGTCGCCCAACTCCAGCAGCACGTCCTGCGACAGCGCATTGACGGGCGCGTCCTGGCGGTCGAGGCTGAGCACGACGACGCCGTCGTCGCGGATATCCGCTTGCCAGTGACTGAATCGGAGCCCGTCGAAGCCTGAAAGCATGGGGAGGACCATCCGCTTATGTATGGAGAAGATCGTTATCATCCAGAGGTTGTTTCCGTTGCGTCAAATCCCAATCCACAGGGGAGTGACGCGGGTCCCGCGACCGCTGGCCTGCCGCCAGCCTAACGGAATGCGGGTTAACGTCGTGGGGCGGCGGTCCGCAGGAGCGCTGAACTTTTTTCCGAATTGGCGGTCAGATGGTCCGACGTAGGTTGGGCTGACAGGAGTGCGGCCCGTTATGGCCGATGTCGAAACACCTCAGGAGCTGGACCTGGAACTGGTCCGGCGTGTGCAGCGCGGCGAAAGCGCGGCGTTCGATGTGCTGGTGCGCAAGTACCAACACCGGATCGTCGGCCTGATCGGGCGCTACATCGCCGACTGGAGCGAATGTCAGGACGTGGCCCAGGACACCTTTATCCGCGCCTACCGCGCGATAGGGAATTTCCGTGGCGACGCCCAGTTCTCCACATGGTTGCACCGTATCGCCGTGAACACCGCCAAGAACTACCTGGTTGCGCACAACCGCAGGCCGCCCACCGACGACGTCGACGTGCTCGACGCCGAGCAGTTCGACAGCGGCACGCGCTTGCGCGACACCGACACGCCCGAGCGCGAACTGATGCGCCAGGAGCTGGAACAGACGGTGATGAAGGCGGTGAATGCGTTGCCGGAAGAATTGCGAACCGCCATCACCCTGCGCGAGGTGGACGGGATGAGTTACGAGGACATCGCGCAGAAGATGGGTTGCCCGATCGGCACGGTGCGCTCGCGCATCTTCCGTGCGCGCGACGCCATCGACGCCGAACTCCGTCCCCTGCTGGATACCGACAGCGCCACTCGTGAGCGACACCGCGTATGACCGATAGCACTCCCATTCCCCCGTCCGAGCCGACTCCCGGCGCTGCACCGCCGGACAAGTTCGAACTGCACTACCGGCAGCAGCTGTCGGCGTTGATCGACGGCGAGCTGCCGGCCGACGAAGCGCGTTTCGTGGTGCGCCGGCTGCAGCACGACGAGGAGCTTGCCGGCTGCCACGAGCGCTGGCAGCTGTGCGGCGACATCCTGCGCGGCCGCGTGTGCATGCCGGCGCCCGCCGATTTCGGCGAGCGCGTGCGCCAGGCGGTGGCCGCCGAGGCGCAGCGCGCAGAGACGGTGCGGGCCAGCGATGCCGCCGGCAGCCGCCGCGCCTGGCGCTGGGGCGGAAGCGCGGCGCTGGCGGCTTCGGTCGCCGCGATCGCCTTGTTCATGACCCGCGAGCGCCTGCCCGATACGGCACCCGCGGCAGCGCCGGTGCAGGTTGCCAGCTCGAACGCGCCTGTCGCCGCCAAGCCCGCGGTCCCGGTAGCCGCCGTGCCGCGGGCGCCGTCGCCATCGCCGGCGGATCCGCAGGGCGACCTCGGTGCGGCGGTCGCCGCCGCACCGGCCGTGGCCATCGCCGCCAACCGGCGCCAGGAGGCGGCCGTCCGCCGCGGTGCCACCCGCACCCAGCAGGCCGCGCGCAGCAGCGCGGCGCGGGCCGCCGAACCGGTGCGCGCGGTGGCCGCTGCGGCACCGCCGCGGCCTGCGGCGAGCGCGTTGCCGCTGACCGCCACGACCGCCGGCCAGGCGCTCGCGCAGCAACATGCCAGCGATCCGTTCGCGCACCAGGCGGCACCGCTGCAGGCACGGCCATGGCCGCGCTCGGCGCTGGCGCCGGCCGCGTCCGGCGGCGAGTTCACCGCCAGTTTCCCGCGCCAGGGCGCGTCGGCGGCGTTCTATCCGTTCGAACCGCGACTGCCGGCCGATGCGGCGCCGGCGCCGTTGCCGCAGCAGCCTTGAACCCAGGCGTCGGTCGAAGCGCGTGCTTCGCTCCGGCGCGCGGTGCCCGCAGCACCGCCCCTGTTTTCCTTCCCTTTCCCGAACCGGAGGCTCGCGTCCGATGACTCACCGTATCCGCAACCATCTGCTGGGCGTGTTGGCCCTGTCCCTGCCGCTGGCCGCCTGCGCACAGCAGCCCGAGTCGGCCGCACCCGCTGCCGCCGCGCCGGCGGCGCGTTCGGCGCCCGCGCCGCAGTTGGTTGCCGGCTTGCCCGATTTCACCAACCTGGTCGAACAGGTCGGCCCCGGCGTGGTCAACGTCGAGACCACGATCAGCCGCAAGGCCGCAGCCACCCGTGCCGGCGCCGGCGGCATGCCCGACGATGCGCAGATCCCCGAGTTCTTCCGCCGCTTCTTCGGGCCGGAAGGGATGCCGGGCCAACCGGGCATGCCGGGCCAGCAAGGGCCGGACGACGACGATGCGACCCCCGGCGGCCGCTCGATGGGCTCGGGCTTCATCATCTCGCCGGACGGCTACGTGCTGACCAATCATCACGTGGTCGACGGCGCCAGCGAGGTCAAGGTCAAGCTGACCGACCGCCGCGAATTCACCGCCAAGGTGGTCGGCAGCGACCAGCAGTACGACGTGGCGCTGCTGAAGATCGAAGGCAAGAACCTGCCGACGGTGCGGGTGGGCGATTCCAACACGCTCAAGCCCGGCCAGTGGGTGGTGGCGATCGGTTCGCCGTTCGGCCTGGACCACTCGGTCACCGCCGGCATCGTCAGCGCCACCGGTCGCAGCAATCCGTACGCCGACCAACGCTATGTGCCCTTCATCCAGACCGACGTGGCGATCAACCAGGGCAACTCCGGCGGCCCGCTGCTCAACACCCGCGGCGAGGTGGTCGGCATCAACTCGCAGATCTTCTCCGCGTCCGGCGGCTACATGGGCATCAGCTTCGCGATCCCGATCGACCTGGCGATGAGCGCGGTCGAGCAGATCAAGAAGACCGGCAAGGTCAGCCGCGGCATGCTCGGGGTGACCATGCAGCCGAACATCAGCGATGTCGAGGCCAAGGGCCTGGGCCTGACCGACACCCGCGGCGCGCTGGTCAACGGCGTGCAGCCGGGCAGCGGCGCGGCCAAGGCCGGGATCGAGCCGGGCGACTTCATCGTTGCCTTCAACGGACAGAAGATCAACACGCGTGAGGACCTGCCGCCGCTGGTGGGCATGCTGCCGCCTGGCAGCAAGGCGCGCGTCACCGTGATCCGCGATGGCAAGCCGCGCGACATCAGCGTGACCCTGAGCGAGCTCAGCGACGACGGCGTGGCCATGGGCCAGCAGCAGCCGGGCCGCGGCGGCGCAGCGCCGGCGCCGCAGGCCGCGGAGAGCAGCGCACTGGGCATCAGCGTCGAGGAAATCCCGGCGCCGGTGCGGCAGAAGCTCGGGTTGCGCGCCGACGAGGGCGTGCAGGTGGCGCAGGTCAGCCGCGCGGTGGCGAGCAAGTCGCAGCTGCGCCCCGGCATGATCGTGCTGCAGGTCGGGCGCACGCCGGTGTCCAATGCGGCGCAGTTCCGCAAGCTCACCGCCGGTGCGAAGAAGGGCGACGTGGTGATGTTGCTGGTGCGCGCGCCGGGCAGCCCGGCCAGCCAGTTCGTCGCGATCAGCGTCGACTGATCTTCCGATCGCGGTGGTGCCCATGGCGGCCAGCGAACCTCGGTTCGCTGGCCGCCTTGATTTCATTGGAATTTTTCTCCTGTGGCGGTGCCCGCTCCGCCGCGCCCACCGCTGTGCCGCAGCTGGGGCGCCGGGCTCCCTCCGGCCATGCGATAATGGCCCGTTATCCTGACGACGGTCCTGGCCGCCGCCCACCTCATGTCCTCTGATTCGATGCGGAACATCCGCAATTTCTCCATCATCGCCCACGTCGACCACGGCAAATCGACCCTGGCCGATCGCATCATCCAGCTCTGTGGCGGCCTGCAGGCGCGCGAGATGGAAGCGCAGGTGCTCGACTCCAACCCGATCGAGCGCGAACGCGGCATCACCATCAAGGCGCAGTCCGTATCCCTGCCGTATACGGCCAAGGACGGGCAGGTCTACCACCTGAACTTCATCGACACCCCCGGTCACGTCGACTTCTCCTACGAGGTCAGCCGCTCGCTGGCCGCCTGCGAGGGCGCACTGCTGGTGGTGGACGCCGCGCAGGGCGTGGAAGCGCAGTCGGTGGCCAACTGCTACACCGCGGTGGAGCAGGGTCTGGAAGTGGTGCCGGTGCTCAACAAGATCGACCTGCCGACCGCCGACATCGACCGCGCCAAGGCCGAGATCGAGGCGGTGATCGGCATCGACGCCGAGGATGCGGTCGCGGTCAGCGCCAAGACCGGCCTGAACGTGGACGCGGTGCTGGAGGCGATCGTGCATCGCATCCCGCCGCCGAAGCCGCGCGACACCGACAAGCTGCAGGCGCTGATCATCGACTCGTGGTTCGACAACTATCTGGGCGTGGTCTCGCTGGTGCGGGTGATGCAGGGCGAGATCAAGCCGGGCAGCAAGATCCTGGTGATGTCCACCGGCCGCACCCACCTGGTCGACAAGGTCGGCGTGTTCACCCCCAAGCGCAAGGAGCTGCCCGCGCTGGGCGCCGGCGAAGTGGGCTGGATCAACGCCTCGATCAAGGACGTGCACGGCGCGCCGGTCGGCGACACCCTGACCCTGGCCGCCGACCCGGCGCCGCACGCGCTGCCCGGCTTCCAGGAAATGCAGCCGCGCGTGTTCGCCGGCCTGTTCCCGGTCGATGCCGAGGACTATCCGGACCTGCGCGAAGCGCTGGACAAGCTGCGCCTCAACGACGCGGCGCTGCGCTTCGAGCCGGAAAGCTCCGAGGCGATGGGCTTCGGCTTCCGCTGCGGCTTCCTCGGCATGCTGCACATGGAGATCGTGCAGGAGCGGCTGGAGCGCGAATACAACCTCAACCTGATCTCGACCGCGCCGACCGTGGTCTACGAGGTGCTCAAGACCGACGGCAGCGTGATCCCGATGGACAACCCGTCTAAGCTGCCGCCGCTGAACAACGTCGAGGAGATCCGCGAGCCGATCATCCGCGCCAACATCCTGACCCCGCCGGATTACGTCGGCAACATCATCACCCTGTGCGAGGAAAAGCGCGGCAGCCAGATCGGCATCAACTACCTGGGCAGCCAGGTGCAGATCAGCTACGAGCTGCCGATGGCCGAGGTGGTGCTGGATTTCTTCGACAAGCTCAAGTCGGTGTCGCGCGGCTACGCCTCGCTGGACTACCACTTCCTGCGCTTCGAGGCCGGCCCGTTCGTGCGCGTGGACACGCTGATCAACGGCGACAAGGTCGATGCGCTGTCGATCATCGTGCACCGCAGCCATGCCGACCGGCGCGGCCGCGAGCTGTGCGAGAAGATGAAGGACCTGATCCCGCGGCAGATGTTCGACGTGGCGATCCAGGCCGCGGTCGGCTCGCAGATCATCTCGCGCAGCACGGTCAAGGCGATGCGCAAGAACGTGCTGGCCAAATGTTATGGTGGCGACGTGTCGCGCAAGAAGAAACTTCTGGAAAAACAGAAGGAAGGCAAGAAGCGCATGAAGCAGGTCGGCCGCGTGGAGATCCCGCAGGAAGCCTTCTTGGCTGTGCTGCAGATGGATAAGTAGCCGGGATTGGGGATTCGGGATTGGGGATTGGCAAGAGCGCAAGCCTGCCCGATCCCGCTCTGCCGAATCCCCTCATCCCCAATCCCAAATCCCGTTCCGAAGGAACACGAATGAAATGGTTTGAAATCGCGCTGGTGGTCCTGACCTTCGCCACCGGCATCGTCTGGTTGCTGGACAAGCTGTTCTTCGCCAAGCGCCGTGCCGCGCGCGCCGGCCTGCTCGACAGCGAGCCGGTGCTGGTGGATTACTCGCGGGCGTTCTTCCCGGTGCTGGCGGTGGTGCTGATCCTGCGCAGCTTCATCGCCGAGCCGTACAAGATCCCGTCCAGCTCGATGATGCCGAACCTGCTGGTCGGCGATTTCATCCTGGTCAACAAGTTCTCCTACGGCTTCCGCCTGCCGATCACCAACCAGAAGGTGATCCCGGTCAGCGAGCCCAAGCGCGGCGACGTGGTGGTGTTCAAGCCGCCGCACAAGCCGGACGAGAACTGGATCAAGCGCGTCATCGGCCTGCCCGGCGACCGCATCGGCTTCCACGGCGATACCCTGTATATCAACGGCACGCCGATGAAGTACCAGGTGCGCGGCGAGTACGTCGGCAAGGGCAAGGGCGCGGAGATGACCGGCGCCACGCTGCTCACCGAATACCTGCCCGGCCGCACCCACACCGAACTGGAATGGCTGGACCGCAACAACCCGGCCGGCCAGGGCGATTGGGTGGTGCCGCCGGGCCAGTATTTCGTGATGGGCGACAATCGCGATAATAGCGAGGACAGCCGCTTCTGGACCCAGACCCATTTCCTGCCCGAAGAGAATCTGCGCGGCAAGGCGTTCCTGGTCTGGCTCAATTGCGAGGGGTGGTTCTGCAGCGGCAGTTTCGATCCCTCGCGGATCGGGACCGGCATCCAGTGATTTCTGGCGTAAGGGGAAGCGCGATGAAGCACAAGCAAAGTGGCATGACGTTGACGTCGTTCGTGATCGTGCTGGCGGTGGTGGGGTTCTTCGCCTACATCGGCATGAAGCTGTTCCCGATGTACCTGGAGTACTACGCGGTGCGCTCGGCGATGAAGGGCCTGGCCGCCGAACCGGGCAGCGCCGACATGGATCCGGCGCAGGCGAAGATGCTGCTGTTCCGCCGCCTGGACATCAACAACTCGGACAACGTGAAGCCGGACGACGTCAAGTTCGACCGCATGGATTCTGGCTGGAAGATGCATGTGGCTTACGAAGTGCGCAAGCCGCTGGTCGCCAACCTGGACGTGGTCGGCAAGTTCGACATCACCCAGGACCTGACGACGCGCGGTGGCGAGTAAGACGATCTTGCGCGGCGACCGCATCGGTCACCGCTTCGCCGACCCGCAGCTGCTGGCGCAGGCGCTGACGCATCGCAGCGCCGGCGCGCCGCACAACGAGCGGCTGGAATTCCTCGGCGACAGCATCGTCAACCAGCTGATCGCCGAGGCGCTGTACCGGCGCTGGCCCAAGGCCGACGAGGGCGCGCTGACCCGCGCCCGCGCCGAACTGGTGCGCGAGGCCTCGCTGGCCACCATCGGCCGCCAGCTGGAACTTGGCGAGCGGCTGACCCTGGGGCCGGGCGAGATGAAGTCCGGCGGGCATCGCCGCGATTCGATCCTGGCCGACGCGGTCGAGGCGGTGGTCGCGGCGATCTACCTGGATGCCGGATTCGAGGCCTGCCGTGCGGTGATCCTGCCCTGGTTCGAGACGGCGCTGGCCGCACTGCCGGTGGGCAAGCCGGAGAAGGACGCCAAGACCCGCCTGCAGGAATGGCTGCAGGCGCGACAGCGCGCCTTGCCGGGCTACGAACTGATCAGCGAAACCGGCGACGAACACGCCAAGCTATTCCGGGTACGCTGCGTACTCGCCGAGCCTGCCCTCACCACCGAGGGCGAGGGCACCTCGCGACGGCTGGCCGAGCAACAGGCCGCCGCCGCCGCCATCGAGCAACTGGATTCCAGCAAGTGAACGAGCAAGCCTCTTCTTACTGCAGCGGCAGCGTGGCCGTGATCGGCCGCCCCAACGTGGGCAAGTCCACCCTGACCAACGCCCTGGTGGGCGCCAAGGTCAGCATCGTCTCCAACCGGCCGCAGACCACCCGGCACCGCTTGCTCGGCATCGCCAGCTTCCCGGAAGGGCAGTTGGTGCTGGTCGACACCCCCGGCCTGCACCGCGAGCAGAAGCGCGCCATGAACCGGGTCATGAACCGCGCCGCGCGCGGCTCGCTGGAAGGCGTGGACGCCGGCCTGCTGGTGATCGAGGCCGGGCGTTGGGACGACGAGGACACGCTGGCGTTCAACGTGCTCAGCGATGCCGGCATCCCGGTGGTGCTGGTGGTGAACAAGGTCGACCGGCTCAAGGACAAGACCGCGCTGCTGCCGTTCCTGCAGCAGGTCAGCGACGGCCGCAGCTTCGCCGCGGTGCACCCGATCTCCGCGCTCAAGCGCAAGGGCCTGGAGGCGCTGGTGCGCGACCTGCTGGGTCTGGTGCCGGAAGCGCCGGCGATGTTCGGCGAGGACGAGATCACCGACCGCAGCCAGCGCTTCCTGGCCGGCGAACTGGTCCGCGAGCAGCTGATGCGCCAGCTCGGCGAAGAGCTGCCGTACGCGACCACGGTGGAAATCGAACGCTTCGCCGAGGACGGCGCGTTGCTGCGCATCGGCGCGGTGATCTGGGTCGAACGCGAGGGCCAGAAGGCGATCGTGATCGGCAAGGGCGGCACGCGGCTGAAGGACATCGGCGCCAAGGCCCGGCAGCAGATGGAGCGCCTGTTCGGCGCCAAGGTGTTCCTGGAGACCTGGGTCCGCGTGCGCGAGGGCTGGTCGGACGACGAGGCGGCGCTGAAGGCGTTCGGTTACGGGGAGTAAGGCTGGGATTCGGGATTCGGATTTTGGATTCGGGATTTCGCAAGTTCGCCGCATTTCCGCTTTTCTGTAGGAGGGGCTTCAGCCCCGACGCGTTACCGGTAAGGCGTCGGGGCTGAAGCCCCTCCTACAGAATAGCGTTGGCTCGAAGTGGCTGAGCCAAGCCGTTTTCACCTGGAAACACGTGGCACTTTCATCATCGGATCGCTTGACAGCGATTCGTTCCCGGACAGCATCTTCGAGTCCCGAGTCCCGAGTCCCGAGTCCCGAGTCCCGAGCCCGAAGCTCCCATGCTCATCGAACACGAACCCGCCTTCGTCCTGCACGCGCGTCCCTGGCGCGAGACCAGCCTGCTGGTGGAAGTGCTGAGCGCGCAGTACGGCCGGCTGGGCGTGCTGGCGCGGGGCGTGCAGGGCCCGAAGAATCAGCCGCTGCGCGCCGCGCTGCAGCCGCTGCAGTCGATCCGCTTCAGCGCGCAGCGCCGCGGCGAGCTGGCCCAGCTTCGTGCGGCCGAGGCGCTGGACACGGCGCCGCGCCTGAGTGGCGACGGCATGCTCGCCGGGTTCTACATCAACGAATTGACCCTGCGCCTGGCGCCGCGCGACGATCCCGCGCCCGACCTGTACCTGGCCTACGCACGGGTGCGCGCGCGGCTGGGCGCGGAGGCGCCGCTGGCGTGGACGCTGCGCTGCTTCGAGCGCGACCTGCTGGACGCGCTGGGCGTGGGGTTCGACCTGCGCCACGACGGCGATGGCGAGCCGATCGACCCGGCCGCGCGCTACGTGCTGGACGCCGAACACGGCCCGCGTCGCCTGCTCAGCGACCGCGGCCACGACCAGCGCAGCGGCATGGCCACCGGCCGCGCGTTGCTGGCATTGGCCGCCGACGAGATGCCAGTGGCCGAAGACCTGCCCGGCCTGCGCCGCGGCATGCGCGTGGTGCTGATGCACCACCTCGGCGGGCGCGGCCTGAAGTCATGGGAGATGCTGCAGGATCTGACCCGCCAGCGCCGCGACGCGGACGCTGACGCTGCGGAACTGCCGGAGGCGCCGGAAGAGCCCGAATCGCCGGCACCGAAGGCCGATTGAGCCGCGCTTTCGCCGGCCTTCTGTAGGAGGGGCTTCAGCCCCCGCCGGTTCTGCAGCGCATCGGCTGCCGGCGGTGTGTGTCGCGGCTGAAGCCGCTCCTACAGGGGCATGCGGGCGGCGCGGCAGTGCAGCGACGCCCAGCTTTCACGAATCCCCAATCCCAAATCCCCAATCCCGGCTCAATGCAGCAACGCAGCGACCGCCTCGCTGAACTGGCTGCGCGCCTGCGACGAGGCCGGGTCGCCCTGCAACTGGCGTACCGCGCGCGCCAGCCGGGCGGCGCCGACGAAGCCGCAGCTGGCCTGCAGCCGGTGCAGGTGGTTGCGCACTGCTTGTTCGTCGCTGAGCTGCAGCGCCGAGGCGACCGCGTCTCGGGTGCCGGGCAACTCGGCGAGGAACAGTTCGCGCAGCGCGATCAGGTGCGAGCGCTCGCCGTTGAGCGCGACCAGCGCGGTGGTCTCGTCCCAGTCCATTGTCGCCTCCGCCGCGTTCGGCGCCGCGCCGGCGCGGCCACGCGCCAGCAAGCGGCGCACCGCCTGCAGCAGGCGTTCGGGAGTGAGCGGTTTCAGCAGCACTTCGGCGAAACCGGCGCCGAGCAGGTGCTCGCGGACCGCGCCGCTGGCGTCGGCGGTATGCGCCAACGCCAACGTGCCGGGGCGTTGCCGCTGCAGACGCTGCAGCAGCTCGGCGCCGCTGCCGTCGGGCAGGTTGGCGTCGATCAGCCAAAGATCGTGTTGCTGCGCCTGCGCACTGAGCAGCGCGGAAGCGACGCTGTCGGCCAGATCGACCTGCGCGGGCAGGGATTCCAGCGTCACGTGCAAAAACGTGCGACTGATCGGGTCGTCCTCGACCAGCAAAAGTCGCGTCACAGGGTCCTGGGTCAATGCCATCCTTATGCCTCCATGCGGCCTGGGCGCATCTTAGCGGCTGCGACGATGCGTCGCACCACTTTGCGCCGCCGCCGCCGCGTCTGCAAGCGGGCGCCATGGGCCAGCCGCTGCGGGCGCTGCCGACCGCATCGGCGCAGGCCGGGTAGCCCGGAGCGCCGCGCCGGGCGCTTGCAGGGCGGCATCGGCGCACGCGCGGGCACGGCAGGGTCGCTCCCCGCGCATCGGCAGGCCTTGGCGCATCTGCGACAATAGCCGCCCTTTTCCGCCCGCAGCCTGCCGCCACGTGGCCCGATCCAGAAAACGCCTAGACCGCACCCCGTTCCAGACCGACATCGCCGATCTCAGCCACGACGGCCGCGGCGTCGCCCGCCCGGAGGGCGAGGGCGGCAAGGTCGCCTTCGTCGCCGGCGCGTTGCCCGGGGAGACGGTCCTCGCCGAACCCACCGCGCGCAACCGTCATTTCGACGAGGCGCGCACCCTGCAGGTGCTGCAGCCCTCGCCGCAGCGGGTGCAACCGCGCTGTCCGCATTTCGGGGTCTGCGCCGGGTGCGTGCTGCAGCACCTGGCCGAGGACCAGCAGATCCTGGCCAAGCAGCGGGTGTTGACCGAAAACCTGGAGCGGATCGGCCACGTAAGCCCGCAGACGGTGCTGCCGGCGCTGTCCGGTGAGCCCTGGGGCTACCGGCGCAAGGGCCGGTTCTCGGTGCGCCGGGTGGAGAAGAAGGACAAGACCCTGGTGGGGTTCCGCGAGCTCGATCCGCGCTTCGTCGCCGACCTGTCGGTATGCCACACGGTGATTCCGCAGATCGGCTTCAAGGTGAGCGTGCTGGCCGAGCTGGTCGAGGGCCTGGACGGCAAGCGCGACATCCCGCAGATCGAATTCATCGCCGGCGACCCCACCCCCGAGCACAGCGGCGTAGCGCTGACCTTCCGCCACATGCAGCCGCTCAGCGCGCGCGACCAGGCGGCGCTGGTGGCGTTCGCCCAGGCGCACGACTTCGCCATCTTCCTGCAGCCCGGCGGCGTGGACAGCGTGCATCCGCTGTACCCGCAGCAGGTGCCGCTGTCGTTCCGGTTGCCGCAATGGGACGTGGAGCTGGCGTTCCGGCCGCTGGATTTCATCCAGGTCAACGCCGCGCTCAACCAGAAGATGATCGCGCTGGCGCTGACCCTGCTCGACGCGCAGCCCGATGACCGCGTGCTCGACCTGTTCTGCGGGCTGGGCAATTTCACCCTGCCGCTGGCGCGCACGGTGCGCGAGGTGGTGGGCGTGGAAGGCGATGCGGGGCTGGTGGCGCGGGCGCGCGACAACGCGCAGCGCAACGGCCTGGACAACGCGCAGTTCTTCGCCGCCGACCTGACCCAGGACCAGCGCCAGGCGCCGTGGATGCAGCAGGGCTTCGACAAGCTGCTGCTCGACCCGCCGCGCTCCGGCGCGATCGAGGTGTTGCGGCAGCTGCCGTTGGACCGCTTCCAGCGCATCGTCTACGTCAGCTGCCACCCCGGCTCGCTGGCGCGCGACGCCGGCTACCTGGTCAACGAGCAGGGCTTCGTGCTGAAGGCCGCCGGCGCGATGGACATGTTCCCGCATACCGCGCATGTGGAGAGCATCGCGGTGTTCGAGAAGCCGGGATTGGGGATTCGAGATTAGGGATTCGTAACAGCGCAGCCTGCGCGCGGGCTTATGCTTTGACCAATCCCGAATCCCCAATGCCTAATCCCATGCCTGTAGAAATCGAACGCAAATTCCTCGTCACCGGCGACGGCTGGCGCGCCGCGGCGCATCGGGTGATCCCGATGGCGCAGGGCTATATCAACGACCAGGCGGCGATGGACAGCGGCGCGCAGAAGGCCTCGGTGCGGGTCCGCATCCAGGGCGAGGAGGCCTTCCTCAACCTGAAGTCGCGCGAGCTCGGGCATACCCGCCAGGAGTTCGAATATCCGCTGCCGCTGGACGATGCGCGCGCGCTGCTGGCGCTGTGCGTGGGCGGGCTGATCGACAAGCGCCGGCACCTGGTGCAACACCAGGGCCATCTGTGGGAAGTGGACGAGTTCCTCGGTGACAACGCCGGGCTGGTGGTCGCCGAGATCGAGCTGGAGCGCGCCGACGAGGCCTTCGCCAAACCCGACTGGATCGGCGCCGAAGTCACCGACGTTGCCCGCTACTACAACCTGGCGCTGGCGTCGCATCCGTTCTGTCAGTGGCCGGGATTGGGGATTCGGGATTAGGGATTCGTTGAGGTGCCGGGATTGGTGATTTGGGATTGGGGATTCGCAAAAGCGGGTCACGCGTCGCGATCAGGTTTATGCTTTTGCCAATCCCGAATCACGAATCCCCAATCCCCGCTCATGCGCATCGACATCTGGTCCGACGTGGTCTGCCCCTGGTGCTGGATCGGCAAGCGCCGCCTGCAGCAGGGCATCGCGGCACTCGGCGCGGATGCGCCGGCGCTGGACATCCATTGGCATCCGTACCTGCTCGATCCCGATGCCGGCACCGAGCCGGTGCCGCTGCGCAAGGCCTATGAAGCCAAGTTCGGCGGTGCCGCGCGGACCGAGCAGATCCTGGCGCAGACCCAGGCCACCGCGCGCGCCGAGGGCCTGCCGTTCGACTTCGATCGCGGCCAGGTGCGGGTGACCACGCTGCCGGCGCACCGGTTGCTGTGGCTGGCGGCGCGCGAAGGCGACGTCGAGGCGGTGGCCGAGGCGCTGTTCCACGCGCACTTCGCCGAGGGCCGCAACCTGGCCGAGACCGGCACGCTGCTCGAGGCCGGCGCCGCCGGCGGGCTGCCTGCGGCGCGGGTGCAGGCGCTGCTGGACGGCGACGAGGGCTTGGCCGAGATCCAGGCGCAGCTGCAGCAGGCGCAGGCGATGGGGATCCGCGCGGTGCCGACCTACGTCGTCGACGGCCGCCATGCGATCCAGGGAGCGCAACCGCCGGAGGTGTTCGCCGCGACGCTGCGTGGCCTGCTGCCGCCGACAGCGGCTGCGGCGCAGGACTGCGGCCCCGACGGCTGCGCGGTGTAGGCGCTGTCGCAACGCGGCAACCTGGCCTGGGTCCAATGCGCTCACTGCGCCCGAGCCGCATCGCGCCGCCGCGTCGGCCTGCCGCCGGCGCCGTCATCTGCGACAATGCGGCCCAGGCGCGCTGAACAGCGCTGGCAGGAGAATCCCCCGCATGCTCGCGATCGGTGTCGCCGGTACCGAACTCACCGCCCAGGAACGCGACTGGCTGCAGCACGATGCCGTCGCCGGCGTGGTCCTGTTCAAGCGCAATTTCGCCTCCAGGGCGCAGCTGGTGGAGCTGACCGCGGCGATCCGCGCCGCCGCGCCGCGGCCGCAGCTGATCTGCGTGGACCAGGAAGGCGGGCGCGTGCAGCGCTTCCGCGAAGGCTATAGCGCCTTGCCGCCGCTGCACGGCTTCGGCGCGCTGTATGCGCGCGACCGCGATGCGGCGCTGGCGCTGGCCGAGCAGCATGCCTGGCTGATGGCCAGCGAGGTGCGCGCCAGCGGCGTGGACCTGAGCTTCGCCCCGGTGGTGGATCTGGCGCGCGGCAACCGCGCGATCGGCGACCGCGCCTTCAGCGACGATCCGCAGGTGGTGGCCGCGTTCACCGGCGCCTACGTGCGCGGCATGCACAGCGTCGGCATGGCCGCCACGCTCAAGCACTTTCCCGGCCACGGCACGGTGCTGGAAGACACCCACGTCGACAACGCCGTCGATCCGCGCCCGCTGCAGGAACTGCGCGAGCAGGACCTGGTGCCGTTCGCCGCCGGCATCGCCGCCGGTGCCGATGCGGTGATGATGGCGCACGTGGTCTACCCGCAGGTGGCGCCGGAACCGGCCGGCTATTCGCCGCGCTGGATCCAGCAGATCCTGCGCCAGGAGCTGGGCTTCCGCGGCGTGGTGTTCTCCGACGACATCGGCATGGCCGCCTCGTTCGCCGCCGGCGGCGTCGCCGCGCGGGTGTCCGCGCACCTGGACGCCGGCTGCGACGTGGTCCTGGTCTGCCATCCCGAACTGGTCGACGACTCGCTGCAGGCCGTGCGCGACCGCCCGCTCAACACCGCCGCGCTGCTCGGCCTGATCGGCCGCGGCGCCCTCGGCTGGGACGGCCTGCTCGCCGATGCCCGCTACGGCCACACCCAATCCCACTTGCTCGCAACCTTCGGAAAAACCGCCTGATGTCCACTCTCACCATCGCCCAGGCCCTGGCCCAGGCCGACCTGCTGGTCGACCGTTCGCACCTCGACCAGGCCATCGCGCGCATGGCCGACGCCATCGCCGCCGACTACCGCGGCGAGATCCCGGTCTACCTGACCATCATGCACGGCGCCTTGCCGTTCGCCGGGCAGCTGGCGCTGGAACTGGGCGCGCGCGGCCAGGACCTGCAGCTGGATTACCTGCACGCCACCCGCTACCGCGGCGAGACCGTCGGCGGCGAACTGGTGTGGAAGCATCGCCCGGCCACCGCGCTGTACGGGCGCCGCGTGCTGCTGCTCGACGACATCCTCGACGAAGGCCTGACCCTGCTGGCGGTGCGCCAGTGGTGTCTGGAGCAGGGCGCTACCGACGTGCGCATCGCGGCGCTGACGGTCAAGCGTCACGACCGCCGCGTGGACGATGTCGAGGCCGATTACGTGGGCGTGGAAGTGCCCGACCGCTACGTGTTCGGCTTCGGCATGGACGTCAACGAAGGCCTGCGCAACCTGCCGGCGATCTACGCGATGAAGGAATAGGGCGCAGCGCCTTTTTCCCCATCGCGCGCCGGCCGTCGCGGCCGGCGTGCGCGCACGTTCTGATTCGAGGATCCGCATGGACAACATCGCACTGGCCGTGATCGGCGGCACCGGCGTCTACAAGCTCGCACAACTGGACGACGTGGAGGCCCGCCAGGTCGACACCCGCTATGGCAGTCCCTCCGGCCCGATCCGCATCGGCACGCTGCTCGGCCATCGGGTCGCGTTCCTGGCCCGGCACGGCGAGGGCCATTCGCTGCCGCCGCACAAGATCAATTACCGCGCAAACCTTGCGGCATTGCAGCAAGTCGGCGCCACCCGGGTGCTCGCGCTCAACACCGTCGGCGGCATCGGCGAGCGCTTCGGACCGCGCGTGCTGGCCTGCCCGGACCAGTTGATCGACTACACCTGGGGCCGCGTCTCCACGCTCAGCGAGGAGCCGGGCAGCGAGGTGCTGCACGTGGATTTCGGCCATCCGTATTCGCCGATGCTGCGCAGCAAGGTGCTGGCCGCCGCGCGCGTGACCGGCGCCGAGGTGGTCGATGGCGGCTGCTACGGCGCCACCCAGGGGCCGCGCCTGGAAACGATTGCAGAGATCGCGCGGCTGCGCCGCGACGGCTGCGATCTGGTCGGCATGACCGGCATGCCGGAAGCGGGCCTGGCGCGCGAACTGGGCCTGGACTACGTGTGCCTGGCGATCGTGGCCAACTGGGCGGCGGGCTGCGGCGACGCACAGGAAATCACCCTGGCCGAGGTGCTGGCGAACGTGGAGGCGGCGTCGGCGGGGCTGCCGGAGCTGATCGGCGAACTGGCGCGCGGGTGATTGTCTTCGTTGCTCAAGCTTTGCATACTCCGCCGGTGCGGGCTGCCGCACAACCACCACCCATTCATTGCACAAGGTCTCGCATCACCATGCCGAACGGTACCGTCAAGTGGTTCAACGACGCCAAGGGATTTGGCTTTATTTCACCGGAAGACGGCAGCGCCGATGTATTCGCGCACTTCTCCGCGATCAATTCCAAGGGCTTCCGCAGCCTGCAGGAAGGACAGCGTGTCAGCTATGACGTGACCCAGGGTCCGAAGGGCGCGCAGGCCTCCAATATTACGCCTGTCGAGTAAATCGCTTGCTCGGCTGAGCTGTTTTTGAGCCCCGCTTCGGCGGGGTTTTTTATGGATGGCGATACCGCGGTGGTGTCGCCCGCAATCAGTGGATGCGATGAAGCAACGGATGCAGATCGGCATCGTCGGCTATGGCACGGCGGGCCAGGCGTTGGCGCTGCTGCTGGCGCGCGACGGCCATCAGGTGCAGGTGTTCGAGCGCGCGCCGCAGCCGGGCCCGGTCGGTGCCGGTTTCCTGCTGCAGCCGACCGGCTTGCAGGTGCTGTGGCGGATCGGCCTGCTCGAGCAGGCGCTGGCGCATGGCGCGCCGGTGCGCCGCCTGTACGGCGAAACGCCGTGCGGCCGCGCGGTGATGGACATGCGCTACCGCGATCTGGACCCGCGCCTGTTCGGTCTGGGCATGCAGCGCGGCGCCCTGTTCTCGCTGCTGGCACAGGCATGGGACGGCTATGCCGAGCTGCAGCGCGATACGCGCATCGTCGCCATCGACGACGGCCTGCGCCGGCTGCAGGACCAGCATGGGCGCTGGCATGGCCCGTTCGACCTGGTGATCGCCAGCGACGGTTCGGCCTCGGCGTTGCGCGCGCAGGTGCAGGGCACGCGCCTGGACCGGGTCTATCCGTGGGGCGCCCTGTGGTGCCTGCTGCCGCGCGGCGACTGGGCCTTCGCCGACGAACTGCGGCAGCGCTACGTGGCCGCGCGCAAGATGATCGGGCTGCTGCCGGTCGGCACCCGGCCCGGCGATCCCGAGCCGCGCATGAGTTTCTTCTGGAGCCTGCCCACCGCCGATTTCGATGCCTGGCAGGCGCGCGGCATGGACGCGTGGCTGGACGAGGTCGCGCAGTTGTGGCCGCAGGCGCGCGAGCGTCTGACTCAGCTGTGCGCACCGGCGCAACTGGCGCGCGCCAGCTATCGCGATGCGGTGCAGCAGCGCTGGTACCGCGGCCGCCTGGTGCTGGCCGGTGATGCGGCGCATTCGATGAGCCCGCAGCTGGGGCAGGGCGTCAACATGGCGCTGATGGATGCGTGGGTGTTGAGCGAGAGCTTGCGCGAAGCGCCTGACCTGGACGCGGCGCTGGCGCGCTACCAGGCGCAGCGCCATGCGCACGTGGCGGTGTACCAGTTCTGGAGCCGCTGGCTGACGCCGCTGTTCCAGTCCGAACGCGACATGGTGGCGCGCGTGCGCGACCTGGGCATGTTGCCGGCCGGGCGCATGCCGGGCGGGCGCGGGCACATGCTGCGCGTGCTCAGCGGCACCCAGCACAGCTGGTTCGGCAAGCTGCCGCTGGATTCCGGATTTTTGCAGGCGTTGGCGCAGGCACAGGCTGCGCCAACGGGTGCGGCGGAGCAGGCGCAGGGCGAACAGCTGCAAGGCGAACAGCTGCAAGGCGAGCAGCTGCAGTGAGCCGGCGCGCTCGTGCGGATGGCGATCGACATGGTGGCTACGCTTGGCCGGCATGCAGCGACGCCGCCGCGTCTGCGCTTCCTTGTAGGAGGGACTTCAGTCCCGACGCGTTACCAATACGGTGTCGGGACTGAAGTCCCTCCCACAGGGGTATCTGCAGCGGCGGGTTATTCGACCGCTGCCGGCAACGCTAGCACCGCGCCTTCGACGCAGACGGCCAGGCGTTCGCCCGCCTCTAGCACCGGCGCCACGCCGGCGGTGAACTGCGAGAACGCGGGCAGCACCGTCATCCGTTCGCGCAGCCAGAAGGCCGGCCAGCGCGGGCGCAGTCCCGGCAGTTTCGCCAGCGGATGCAGGTGTCCGCACAGCACGTGCAGATGGGGGTGCGGCACCGGATCGTGGCGCAACGCGAACGGACCGTCCTCGACCTGTTCGCCGAGCAGCGCGATGTCCAATCCGGCGCCGGCCAGCGCGCGGTCGTGGTTGCCGGCGATCGCGGCCACGCGCACCTGCGGATGCGCCGCGCGCCAGGCGTGCCAGTCGCGCTGCCACGCGGCGGCCGGCGCGGCGCCATGCAGCACGTCGCCGAGGATCCACAGTTCCTGCGCCGCCGGCGCCTGCACCAGCGCAGCGAGACGCTGCAGGTCGAGCGCGGTGCCGCCGCTGGGCAGGCCGATGCCGGCGCGGCGGAACACGTCGGCCTTGCCCAGGTGCAGGTCGGCGATCAGCAGCCGCCGCCGCGCGGGCCAGTACAGCGCGCGTTCGCCGAGCAGGCGCATCGGTTCGCCGGCCAGGTGCCAATCCAGTTCAGCGCGCATGGCGCTGTTCCAGCTGCGCGGCCGCGCGCATCACCCGCGCCTTCCAGTCCTCGGTGCTGAGCTGGCCGCGGATGCTCTCGGCCCACAGCGGGAACGACAGCGGGGTCAGGCTGCGCGGCGCGTACACCGCCAGCTCGCGCGCGGCGCAGTCGTGCAGGGTGGCGGCGAGCCGGGTCAGTTCCATTTCGCCCTGCAGCACCTCGCGTTCGGCCTGCGCCAGCAGCAGATGCTCCGGATCGAAGCGGCTCAGCACGTCGTACAGCAGGCCGCTGGAGGCCTGCAGCTGGCGCAGGCTGCGCGGCATGCCGCCGGGCAGGCTCGGCGGCAGCAGGCCAGACACGCGCGCGATCTCGCGGAACTGGCGCCGTGCCAGTTCGCCCAGGTTGAGGCTTTCGCGCAGGTCTTCGAACAAGTGCTCCGGGCTGAGCAGTTCGCGCAGCAGGGCGGCGTCGGCGGCGACCTCCTGCGCCGGCGACAGCACCAGCCCGTAGTCGTTGGCGGCGAAGCTGAAAGTGTTGCGCTGGCGCCGCCCCCAGCGCAGCGCCAGCAGCGCGGCCAGGCCCTCGTGCACTTGCCGCCCGGCGAACGGGTAGACGAACACGTGGCGGCCGTCGCGGGCGCGCACGCTCTCCACCAGCAACCGCCGCGGCGACGGCAGCGCCGACAACGCGCGTTGCAGGCCGAGCAGCGGCGCCAAGGCGCGCAGTTCCTCCTCGCCGCGCGGTTCGGCGAACACCGCCTCCACTTCGTGCGCCAGCGCCGAGGACAGCGGCATGCGCCCGCCCATCCATTTCGGCACGCTGCCGTCGCCGCCTTTCGCCAGGCGCACGTAGGCGGTCATGTCTTCCAGCCGCACCAGCTCCAGCAGGCGCCCGGCGAACTGGAAGCGGTCGCCGCGGCGCAGGCGGCCGACGAACTGCTCTTCCACCGCGCCGAGCCGGCCGCCGCGCAGGAAGCGCACCGCGACGCTGCCGTCGCTGGTGATGGTGCCGATCGACAGCCGGTGGCGCAGCGCGATGCGGCGGTCGTGCACGCGGTACACGCCGTCCTCGTCGAGCACCACCTTGCGGTAGTCCGGGTACTGCGCCAGCGCGCGGCCGCCTTGCACGACGAACTCCAGCACCGCATTCCAGGTGGGCGCATCGAGCGCGGCGAACGCGGCGCTGCCGCGCACTTCATCGAACAGCGCGTCGGCGCGGAAGCCGCCGCCCAGCGCGCAGGTCACGCAGTGCTGCGCCAGCACGTCCAGCGACAGCCGCGGGGACGGGCGCGATTCGATGCGGCCGTGGGCGATGGCGTGGCGCGCGGCGGCGTACTCGACCAGCTCCAGCGCATGCGAGGGCACGCACAGCACGTGGCCGGCCTCGCCGGGGCGGTGCCTGGCGCGGCCGGCGCGTTGCAGCAGGCGCGCCACGCCCTTGGGACTGCCGATCTGCAACACCTGGTCGACCGCGGGAAAATCCACGCCCAGGTCCAGGCTCGAGGTCGCCACCACGCAGCGCAGGCTGCCGTCGCGCAGGCCTTGCTCGGCGGCGCGGCGCAGCGCCGGATCCAGCGAGCCGTGGTGCAGGGCCAGGCTCCGCGTGTCCTCTGGCCATACCGATTCCAGCGCCTGATGCCACAGTTCGGCTTGCGCGCGGGTGTTGGTGAACACCAGGCTGGTGCGTACCGCGAACAGTTTTTCCAGCACCCGCGGCAGTTGCGCCAGGCCGAGGTGGCCGGCCCAGGGAAAGCGCTCGCCGCTGGCCGGGGTCAGCGTTTCCAGGGTCAGCGTGCGCGGCCTGACCCCGGCCACGATCGGCGCGTCCGGCACGTGCGGCAGCAGCACGTCGCGCGCTTCGTCCAGATTGCCGAGCGTGGCCGACAGCCCCCAGGTGCGCAGCGCCGGCGCCCACGCACGCAGCCGCGCCAGGCACAGCTGCAGCAGCACGCCGCGCTTGTTGCCGAGCAGTTCGTGCCATTCGTCGACGATCACGCAGCGCAGCGTCGCCAGCTGCGGCGCGGTGTCTGGATAGGACAGCAGCAGCGCCAGCGATTCGGGTGTGGTCACCAGCACGTCGAGCTTGCCACTGCGCGCCAGGCGCTTGTCGCGCGCGCTGGCGTCGCCGGTGCGCAGGCCGATCTGCCAGTCCAGGCCCAAGGCTTCTATCGGTTCGCGCAACGCGCGCAAGGTGTCGGCGGCGAGCGCGCGCAGCGGGGTGATCCACAGCACTTTCAGCTCGCGCTGCGCCTGCCGGCGCGACTTCGGTGCCGACGCGGCCTTGTCGGCGCCGGCTGCCTTCGCGCGGCGCGGCCGCTTGGCCGCCGCCGCCTGCAGCGCGGCTTGTTCGCGCAGGCCTTCCAGTAAGGGGCCACCGAACGCAGCCAGGGTCTTGCCGCTGCCGGTAGGCGTGTGCAGCAGGCCCGAGCCGCCGTCCAGATAGTGCTTCCACAGTGCGCGCTGGAACGGCAGCGGTTGCCAGCCCTGCGCGGCGAACCATGCGTACAGCGGCGCATCGGCCGGGCGCTTGCGCGCCTGCGCCGGGATCATCGCGCCAGCGCCTGCAGCGTGGCCAGCCGGTCGGCCTCGGCGAACGGCTTGTCGTGGCGCCAGCGCAGGATGCGCGGGAACCGCACCGCGATGCCGGATTTGTGCCGGCTGCTCTTGTTCACCGCCTCAAAGCCGAGTTCAAACACGTGGTACGGCGTCACCGCGCGCACCGGGCCGAAGCGCTCGGTGGTGTGTGCGCGGATCCAGCGGTCCAGGGCCAGGATCTCGCTGTCGTCCAGGCCCGAATACGCCTTGGCCACCGGCACCAGGTGTTCGCCGTCCCACAGCCCGAAGGTGTAGTCGGTGTACAGCGTGCTGCGGCGGCCATGGCCGGCCTGTGCGTACAGCAGCACCGCGTCGATGGTCAGCGGGTCGATCTTCCACTTCCACCAGTCGCCGCGGCGGCGCCCGGATTGATACGGCGACGTTGCGCGCTTGAGCATCAGCCCTTCCACGCCGCGTTCGCGCGCATCCTCGCGCAGCGTCGCAGCCGCCTCCCACGACGCGGCCTGCACCAGCGGCGACAGCACGATGCGCGGATCGGCATGCGCGTCGAGCAAGGCCTGCAGGTGCGCGCGGCGCTGCGCCAACGGCTGTTCGCGCAGATCGACGCCGTCCAATTCCAGCAGGTCGTAGGCGAGCACCCGCGCCGGCGTGTCGGCCAGGGTCTTGGCGCCGGGCTTGCGGCGCTGGATGCGGGTCTGCAGCGCGGTGAACGGCAGCGGCGCGGCGTCGCCGTCGCGCCAGCCCAGCAGTTCGCCGTCGATCACCGCATCGCGCGGCAGTGTGGCCGCAGCGGTCTCGATTTCGGGGAAGCGGCCGTCCAGGCGTTCCTCGCCGCGCGACCACAGCGCCGTCTCGCCGGCGCGGCGGATCAGCTGCAGGCGGATGCCGTCCCACTTCCACTCCAACAGCCACTCGTCGATCGCACCCAGCGTGGCCACCGCGTTTTCCAGCGGCGACGCCAGGAAGAACGGGTAGGGCTGCTGGCGGTCGCTGGCCAGCACGTCGTGCGACAGCAGATCTTCCAGCGCTGCCGGCGTCGGCGACCACGCGCCAAGCATGCGCTGGGCGATGCGTGCGATGTCGATCCCCGACATCGCCGCCAGCGCCTGCTGCACCAGCCGCTGCGACACGCCCACGCGCAGCGCGCCGGTGAGCAGCTTGTTGAACAGCAGGCGTTCGTCGAAGGCCAGGCTGCGCCAGCCGGCGAGCACCGCGGCGCGGCGCGCGGCTTCGTCCTGCGCGGCAACCGGCAGCAGACGTTCCTCGATCCAGTCGCGCAGCGGCGCCGGATCGGAAACTTCGGCCGGATCGTCGAGCAGCAGGGTGAGGGTTTCGGCGAGATCGCCGACATGGTCATAGCTGTCGTCCACCAGCCAGCCGGGCAGGCCGCTTTCCTGCGCGATCCACTCGCGCAGTTCGCGGGTGTTGGCGATGCGCCGCAGCTTGCCGCCGCTCAGCAGCCAGATCGCCCAGGCCGCGTCGGCCGGCGGCGCCTGCTCGAAATACGCGACCAGCGCGGCGCGCTTGTCCAGCGTCGCGGTGCTCTGGTCCAGCGCCCGGTACAGCGCGGCGAAGCGCTTCATTCCTCGGCACCGTAGTCGGTGCGGAACGCCTCGGCGGCGACGCCGCGTTCGTTCAGGGCGCGGATGATCGCGTCGGTGTTGCCGTGGGTGGCGATGACCCGCTGCGCGCCGGTTTCGGCGATGGTACGCAGCAGATCCGGCCAATCGGCATGGTCGGAGACCACGAAGCCGCGGTCGTAGTTGCGCCGGCGCCGGTTGCCGCGCAGCCGCATCCAGCCAGAGGCGAAGCCGAGTTGCGCGTGGCGGAAGCGGCGCAGCCACGGGCTGCCCGCGGCCGACGGCGGCGCCAGCACCAGCTGCCCGGCGTAGTCGGCACGCTTGTCCATCTCGGCGACCGGCTGCGTGTCCAGCATCGCGATGCCGGCGTCGCGGTACACCGCCACCCCGGCGGCGACCGCGCCGTGCAGCAATGCCGGTTGATCGTCCCACGGCTGCAGCTCGGCCAGCACCCGTTGTGCCTTGCCCAGCGCATAGCAGAACAGCACCGCGGCCTCGCCGCGCGCGGCGCATTCGTGGCGCCAGGCGACGATCTCGCGCGCCACGGCGGCGGTATCCGGCCAGCGGTACACCGGCAGGCCGAAGGTGGCCTCGGTGATGAAGGTGTCGCAGCGCACCACTTCGAACGCCGCGCAGGTCGGGTCGGGCTGGCGTTTGTAGTCGCCCGAAGCCACCCACACTTCGCCGTCCACTTCGATGCGCACCTGCGCCGAGCCGAGCACGTGCCCGGCCGGATGCAGCGACACCGTGGCTGCGCCCAGCGCGAAGCGTTCGCCGTAGTCGTAGGCGCGGTAGGCCTGCTCGCCGAGGCGCCAGCGCAGGATCGGTAGGCCGGCGGCGGCGCAATGGTATTCGCCCATGCCGGCGCGGGCGTGGTCGCCATGGCCATGGGTGATGACCGCGCGCGGCACCGGCCGCCAGGGGTCGATATGGAAATCGCCGGCAGGGCAGTACAGCCCTTCCGGGCGCAGCACCACCAGGTCCTGGGAAGCGGGTTTCGGCATGCCCGCCACTGTGTCCAATGCGCTGTGCAGGAGATGAGAATCCACGCCGGGCGGTTCACTGCACGCGTGCGGATCGGCCACAATGCGGCACGCACTTCTGGGAGGGAGCTGCATGCAACGCGATTTGCCCGCCTTCGCCACGCACGTGGTCGACAACCAGCCGCCGCCGTTCGAGCCGCGCGATCTTTGGGCCGACGATGCGGTACTGCGCGCCGCGGTCGCGCGCGAGGGCGGCGAGGCGTTCGCCGCGCACCTGGCGCAGTACGGCGCGCTGGCCGGCGATACGCTGTATCGGCTCGGCTTCGATGCCAACCGCGATCGCCCGCGGCTGCGCACGCACGATCGTTTCGGCCAACGCATCGATATGGTGGAATTCCATCCGGCCTATCACCAACTGCTGGATGCGGCCAAGACCCACGGCGTGGCCGGGCTGTCCTGGCACCTGCCGCAGCCGGGCGCGCACGTGGCGCGCGCGGCGCTGAGCTACCTGCATCACCAGGCCGAGGCCGGCACCAGTTGTCCGTTGACGATGACTCACGCCGCGGTCGCGGTGTTGCGTCAGGAACCGGCGCTGCACGAGTGGGCGCACAAGGCCGCCGCGCCGCACTACGATCCGCGCGACGTGCCGATCGCCGACAAGGCCGGCGTCACCCTGGGCATGGGCATGACCGAGAAGCAGGGCGGCTCGGACGTGCGCAGCAACGCCAGCGTCGCCACGCCGCTGGGCGCCGATGGCGAGTACACGCTGGTCGGGCACAAGTGGTTCTTCTCCGCGCCGATGTCCGACGGTTTTCTGGTGCTGGCGCAGGCGCCGGGCGGTCTGAGCTGCTTCCTGCTGCCGCGGCGCCTGCCCGATGGCCGGCTCAATGCGCTGCGGCTGATGCGCCTGAAGGACAAGCTCGGCGACTGGTCGAATGCGTCCAGCGAAGTCGAATTCGCCGGCGCCTGGGCGCAGCGCATCGGTGAGGAAGGACGCGGCGTGGCGCGCATCATCGGCATGGTGATGCTGACCCGGCTGGACTGCATGCTCGCCGCCGCCGCGCAGATGCGCATGGCATTGGCGCAGGCGCTGCATCACGCGCGGCACCGGGTGGCGTTCGGCAAGCGCCTGGTCGAGCAGCCGCTGATGCGCAACGTGCTCGCCGATCTGGCGATCGAATCCGAGGCCGCCACCGCATTCGCCATGCGCGTGGCGCGCGCGGTGGATGCGGCTGAGCGCGATCCGGCCGCAGCCGCGTTCGCGCGCGTCGCCACCGCGCTGGGCAAGTATTGGCTGTGCAAGCGCGCGCCGGCCTTCGTCAACGAAGCGCAGGAATGTCTGGGCGGTGCAGGGTATGTCGAGGAATCGATATTGCCGCGGCTGTACCGGCAGGCGCCATTGAATTCGATCTGGGAAGGCAGCGGCAACATCCAGTGCCTGGACGTGCTGCGGGCGCTGGCGCGCGAGCCGGCCAGCGCGGCGGCGCTGTTGGCCGAGTTGGAGACGGCGGCCGGCCTCAGCCCGGACTACGACGCGGCGCTGGATGCGCTGCGCACGCCGCTGGCCGGCAACGGCGACGTGGACGAATACGCCGCGCGCCGCATCAGCGAACGCATCGCGCTGGCCTTGCAGGCGGCGCTGCTGTTGCGCAGCGGCAGCCCCGCTGCCGATGCGTTCGTGCGCAGTCGCCTGGCCGGCGCGCACGGGCTGGCGTTCGGAACGCTGGACGCGGAGGTGCCGGTGGAGGAGGTGTTGGCGCAGGTGTTGCCCTGATTGGTGGTGTGACATAGCGAGCTGCCGCACCCTCACCCCAACCCCTCTCCCGGTGGGAGAGGGGCTCGGCTGTTCCTTCTCCCCTCGGGACCATGGCCCCCTTTTCGGGGAAGGTGCCCGCAGGGGCGGATGAGGGTACGGGCGCAGCCTCGTGCCACCAAACGCCGCGAGACGCTTTCGCGCCGCACCCTCACCCCAACCCCTCTCCCGGTGGGAGAGGGGCTATCTCGGCCTCAATGCCGCGTCCCGCGCTTGCCGCCCTTGGCCTGGGTCGCTTCCACCGACAAGGTGAAGCTGCGTTCTTCGCCGTCCAGCATCGCGCCGACGCCGACCAGTTGGCGCTTGATCTCCTCGCCGCGGCCGTTGCGGATCGTCACCACCACGGTGTATTCCCACGCGGTGCCGTCGGCAGGATGCTGGATGGTGCCCTGCACGCGCAGCGGCACGGTCGCGGTCGGCGCCGATTGCTGCAGCACCGCCGAGTCGAAGCGCAGGTGATGCTTGCAGGCCGGGCAGACGCTGGCGCTTTCCAGGATCGTCGCCTTGCAGTGGGGGCAGGTCCGGGTCGCCCCCGGAGTGCCGGGACGCGGCGTGCTCATGCGCCGGCGTCGGGCTCCGTGGTCGGCTTGTTGCCCTTGCGGCCCTTGTCGTCTTCCCAGCCGAAATCGGCCTGGCCGCGCATCCGCGCGCCGGAGGCCACGGTCAGCGAGCCGGCCTTGACGTCGCCGATCAGCGCGCCGGAGGCCAGCAACTCCACCTGCG
This sequence comes from Xanthomonas sp. DAR 34887, assembly GCF_041245805.1. Classification (NCBI taxonomy): domain Bacteria; kingdom Pseudomonadati; phylum Pseudomonadota; class Gammaproteobacteria; order Lysobacterales; family Lysobacteraceae; genus Xanthomonas; species Xanthomonas tesorieronis. Next base: position 3,551,998 of record NZ_CP162490.1, on the reverse strand, counting down.
ACGCCGATTCGATGTTGCCTTCCAGCTCGCCGGCGATGATCACCTTGTTGGCGCGCACGCCGCCGCTGAGCTTGGCGCCGGTCTCGATGGTCAGGTCGCCCTGTACGTTGACGTCGCCCTTGAACTTGCCGGCGATGCGGATGTGGCCGGCGCCTTCGATCTTGCCTTCGATGGTGATGTCGGCGGCGATCAGCGACTCCTTTGCCGCCGGCGTTGCGGCGCGTGCGGGGAGGGGGGCGGCCGCGGCGACGCTGACCGCGGACTCGGCGACTGCCGGTTCGGTGGCCGGACGCGGCTCGGGCACCGTGGTGCCGCCGGGCGCGCCAGGCAGCGGTAGGCCATCCTTGCGCGGGGTACCCTGATCTTTCCAGATGGACATGCGCAGACGTCTCCAGTCGGGGGAAACCGGACTATCGCCGCTCTACCACGCAGGTTTTGTGACAACTATCGCTAAAACGTGCTTCGTCGTCCGTGATCGGATCCGCGGCTACAGCGCGATCGAATCGGAGGCCGTGCCGTATCCGCCGGCCTGGGGGCAGGCACCAGGCGCATTGCGCCCCCATCGCGACGCGATCGGCCTCAGCCCATCCCGTCCAGCGCCGGATCGAACTGCTGCACCTGGTTGCGGCCGCTGCGCTTGGCCCGGTACAGCGCCGCATCGGCCTTGCGCAGCAGGGTGGTGGCGACCACCCCGTCGCGCGAATAGCTGGCCAGCCCGATCGACAGCGTCACCCCCGGCAGCGCCTTGCCGTCCAGCGTGGTGCTCATCTGCTGCGCGGCGCTGCGGATCTGCTCGGCGATCGCCAGCGCCGTTTCCGCATCGGTTTCCGGCAGGATCACGGTGAATTCCTCGCCACCGTAGCGGCAGGCGATGTCCTCGCCGCGCAGCCGCGAGGCGAGCAGTTGCCCGACCGCGGCGAGCAGGCTGTCGCCGCCGCCGTGGCCGTGCAGGTCGTTGAAGCGCTTGAAGTGGTCCACGTCCAGCATCAGCAGCGACAGCGGCGCCGAGCGGCGTGCGCAGCGCGCCAGTTCGTGGTTCAGCGATTCCTCCAGATAGCGGCGGTTGAACAGGCCGGTGAGCGGGTCGCGGATCGACTGCAGGCGCAGCGATTCGCGCAGGCGCAGGTTGCTCAGCGCCAACGACAGCTGCTCGGCGGCCGCCTCGGCGATGGCGATGCGCGGCAGCGGTCCGGGACCGGGGCCGGCCAGGAACACGAAGCCCAGTTGCGTGCCCTGCGCGGACAAGGGAATGCAGGCGCTGCTGGCGCCTATCGCCTGCGGATCGTCGAGCAGATGCGCGCATGCCGAGTCGTGGCGCTGCGCGTGCACGAAGTGCGCCTTGTCGCGGCGCAACGCCCAGCATTCCTCGGGCGCCACGGCCGGTTCGCTGCGCACCGGCGTCTGTCCCCAGGCGACGATGGATTCGGCGCGATCGCGCGAGGCACGCAGCAGGTACACGCTGCCGCCGGCGTCGGGCATCAGCGCGGCGAGCATGCGCGCGGTTACCTCCAGCGCTTCCTTGGGGTCCATGCAGCTCTGCAGCAGACCGGTGTAGCGGCTGAGCGCATTGAGGTCGGCGCTGGTGCGTTCCATGTCGCGGACGCTGGCGGCCAGCTTCTCGTTGGCGACCGAGGCGGCCTGCTCGGCGTTGCTGCGGCTGCGCAATTCGCGGAACAGCAGCGCATAGACCACGCCCACGCTGCCCAGGCCGAACGGAATGCCGGCCAGGGCCAATGCCAGCAGCAGATCGGAACTGCGCTGGTTGGAACGGTCGCGGCTCTGCAGCAGCTGTTGCTCCAGTTCGGTCATCTGCTGCACCTGGTCGCGGATCGCGCTGGAATCCTTGAACACGCTCGGCGCCATCGCCCGCTGCAGCGCGTCCAAGCCGTCGCGCTGGTAGATCTCCAGCATCTGCTGTATCTGCGTCAGCCGCGCCCGCACGAGGCGCTGCAGGATGTCCAGGTTCGCGATCTGCGCCGGATTGTCGACGACCAGGTCGCGCAGTTGCGCCAGGTGCCGCGGCATGCGTTCGGCGCTGTCGCGGTAGTTGCTCAGGTACGCCTGATTGCCGGTGAGCTCGTAGCCGCGTGCCGCGGTTTCGGCCTGCAGCAGGGTCGATTGCACTTCGTCGATGCTGCGCAGCACCTGGTGCGTGTGGGCCACGCGCGCCGCATCGGAAATCGAACGCTGTGCGCCGGTAAACACCCCGAACCCGATCGAAACGAAGACCAGGGCGGAGAACAGAAGCGCTAGGCGGGTTCTGATCCGCACGCGTTGGAACGTCGACATGGGGGAATTGTAACCAGGGACCGGAGCGGCAGAACCCGCGCGTGCGAAAGGTGGCGTGGGTCACGCCGCGGCGCGGCCGGATTGCGACATCGGCGCGGTGACGCCGGACTTGCTTGGGCGGCGCGGCGGCGCCGTTCGCGGCGCCGCTACGCTGCCGGCCGCACTCGCGCAATGCGCGAGTGCGGCGATGGTGCGATCAATGCGTCTCTTTGTCGCCGTTGTGCGGATCTTCGTTGGCGTTCTCGCGCGCCTTGTCGGCGAGCTTCTGCGCCGCGCTGGCGGTGGCTTCGCTGGCATCGGCCGCGGCTTCCTTGGCAGCGGCCGAGGCATCCTGCACCGCTTCGGAGTTGGCGGCGCGGTGCGCTGCATCGCGCGCATCGGCGGCGATTTCGTGGCCGGTCTGCGCCGCTTGGTTGGCGGCTTCCTTGGCTGCTTCGCCAGTCTGCTCGGCGGCGACCTTGGCGTCGCGCTGCGCCTGCTGCGCTTCCGGGCCTTGGCAGGCGGCCAGCGCCAGGGCGCCCAGCAAGGCCACTGTCGCGATCGGGGTCTTGTTCATGCGCGTTCTCCATTGCGGGTTGATGCGGCGCAGCCTAGGGGGGCACACATGCAGTCGGCGTCAATGCCTGCGCTTGCCATCGGCTCGCGTTCAGGAACGCCGCCAGCGCAGCCGGCGATGGCGCAGCAGGTCCCACGCCCACAGGCCCAGCGCCAGCGCCGCGCTGAGCGGGACCGGCAGCGACTGGGCGATGCTGTAGCTCAGGAAAGCCAGCCAGAGAATGGCGCTGTTCGGGCGGTAGGGGCGCCCGCTGCGCCGCCATAGCCGCACGATCGACACGAGCAGGGCGATGGTGGCGACGGCGCTGCCGGTCAGCTGCTGCCCGGGGATCTCGCTGATGCCCAGGCCGATGCCGGCCAGCAGCGGAACGAACGACCAGCGTAGCCAGCGCGGCGCCGGCGAACGCATGTCCGACTCCGCGTCGCCCTGCCAGCGCAGCAGCGTGCCGGCGAGCAGCCACGCGGCCCACAGCGCCACGATCGCCAAGGCGATCAGGCCGCTGCGCGACACGGCGTAGGACAGCGGCACCGGCTCTGCCGACCAGGCGCTGAGCGCGGTGAACAGGATCAGCACGCACGCCAGCAGCGCCGAGCCCGCGACGCAACGCGCCAGGCCCACCTGCAGCCGTGCCCGCGTCAGGTAGCCGGCCTCGGTCGCGCTCATCCAGAACTCGAGCTGCTGCGTCTCCAGCGGCGCGGGCAGGGTATGCAGACGGCCCTGATCCAGGCGCAGCAGCAATCGGCGCAGCGCCAGCGGCCGCCCCGGCATCAGGCTCGCCCACAGCGCCTGCGGCAGCGTGAACGGACGCCTCAGCTGGCGCATCAGCGCGGGCACCCGATATTCCTCGGCGGTGGCGGGATACACCCGCCGCGCCAGTGCCTCGGCATTTTCCGGCTGCATTTCCCAGGCCAGGTGCAGGCGCTCCTGCAGCATCGGCAAGGCCTGCGCCGCGGGGCCGGCGGCGATGTCGTCCAGGCCGAAGAAGCTGAGCAGGATCGCGAAATTGCCGCGCTGGATCGGCGGCAACTGCTGCTGCAATCGATGGCTCAATAGCCAGCCGATCTGCGCCTTGTCGCGCAGCGACCACAGCGCAGGCTGCTCCTCCAGCCACTGCTGCAGCGCCTGCGGCTCGGCGCGCGTGGCCACGGCGAGGAGGTCGTCGCACAGGGCGTCGGGGTCGAATGGCGGTGGCGTAGCTGCCGCGGCCTGCGGTGCTGGCGTCAGCGGGGGATGCTGCGCCGGGTGTGCGTCGCGATCCTCGGTCTCGGGGTGGGGCCGGTGGCCGTCGGGGAAGTCGCTGTGCGTGGCCGACGCGGTCGCCGGATCCGATGGTGCGTCGTGGCGATCGTCGTCATCGCCGGCGCTGATGCGAGGATCACCAGCGGCGGGCGCGGCCATCGCAGCGGCAGGAGCATTGTCGGTTTGGACGTTTTCGACGTTTTCAACTTCTTCAACGTCGTCGTCGTCGTCGGCATCGGCATCGTCGCCGCGCGCTCGCGCCCAGGCCAGCGCGGCCTGATAGGCCGCGTGCAGTTGCTGGAAACCTTCCGGGTCGGTGTCCGGGCGATGCTGGCGCAGCAACTTGGCGTAGCTGCGCTTGATCGCGGTTTCGTCGGCATCCGGCGGCAGTTGCAGCCGCCGCAACGCCCAGTTCAAGCGCGCTGCTCCAGTGCGTCAAGCGCCTCGCCGAGGCGTTGCCGGTAGTCGTCGATCAGGCGCAGGTCCTGGGTGTCGAGCGCGCCGCGGAAGGCGACGATCCAGGCCTGGATCTGTTCGCGCAGGTCCAGGTATTCCTCGTACATGCGTTCGGCGCGCGCCAGCAGGCTCAGGTTGTCCTGCTGCTCGCGCGGATGGATCTTCAGCGCCTGCAACGCGGCCAGCCGTTCGCGTATCTGCTCGGCGCCGAGCAGGCCGGGATTCTGCTCCAGGATCAGCTCGTGCTTGAGGCCGCTGTGGTGTTCGGTCACCTCCACCTGCAGCAGGCCGTTGTTGTCGTAGGTGAAGCGGGCGGTGACGCCTTTCTCGGCATTGGGCAGGTGTTTGGGCAGCGCCACCCGCAATTCGCCGAGCTTGATGTTCTTGGCCACCAGCGGGCTCTCGCCCTGGTAGACGTCGATCACCAGGTGTTCCTGCTCGTCGTGGACCGGGTAGAAGTCGTCCTCGCGGCTGACCGGTACGGTGCTGTTGCGCTGGATGATCGGGTGGAACAGGCCGGTGCGCAGCTGGCCTTGCGCGTCGCGCGAGGCGACTTCGGTCCCGAGCGTATACGGGCACACGTCGGTGAGGATCACTTCTTCCAGCGCGGCATTGCGCGCCTTCATTCCGGCCGCCACCGCCGCGCCCAGCGCCACCGCCTGGTCGGGATTGATGTGGCGCATCGGCAGCCGTCCGAACATGCGCGTGACCAGCTTGGCGACCAGCGGCATCCGCGTCGCGCCGCCGACCAGCACGATCTCGTCCAACTGCGCCGGCTGCAGCCGCGCATCGCGCATCGCTCGTTCCAGCGGCGCACGCATGCGCTGCACCAGCGGTTCGGCCAGGTGGTTGAAGCGTTCCTCGTGCAGCGTCCAGTGCAAGGCCTGACCGGCCACGCCGATCTCGACGGTCGCTTCCTGGCCGTTTGACAGCGCACGCTTGGCCGCTTCCAGCCGCCGCCGCAGCTGGCCGCTCTCCTGCACGCTCAGCGCCTGCGGCGCGAGCGCATGGTCGGCCAGAAACGCCTGCAGCAGCACGTCCAGGAAATCCTCGCCGCCGAGGAAGTTGTCGCCGGCGCTGGCGTGGACCTCGATGACGCCTTCGAACATCTCCAGGATCGACACGTCGAAGGTGCCGCCGCCCAGGTCCAGCACTAGGAAACGGCCATGGCCCTGGCGTTCCTGCAGGCCGTAGGCGAGGGCGGCCGCAGTGGGTTCGTTGATCAGCCGCTCGACGCGGATGCCGGCCAGTTCGCCGGCCGCGCGGGTGGCCTTGCGCTGGGCATCGGAGAAATACGCGGGCACGCTGATGACCGCTTCGCGCACCTTTTCGCCGAGTGCGGCTTCGGCATCGGCCAGCAACGAACGCAGCACCATCGCCGACAGTTCTTCCGGGCGGAAGCGATGCTCGCCCAGCACGGTCTCGCGGTCGCTGCCCATCCAGCGCTTGAACGCCGCCACGCTGCGCTGCGGGTGGCTGACCAGGCGATCGCGCGCGGCCTGACCGACCAGGATGCCGCTGTCGTCGACGCTGACCACCGACGGGGTCAGCAATTCGCCGAGCGCGTTGGGAAACAGGCGGCTGCCTTGCTGGGAGTAGGCGCCGATCAGGGAATGGGTGGTGCCGAGGTCAATGCCGACGATCATTGGCAAATCCGTTGCGAAAAGAAGACGCTGGGGCGTGGCGGCGAAGATGAAGCCGGCCACGCGCTCGCCAATGATAGCGTCGGCCGAATGCACGGCGCAGCGTGCAGCGCCGGTGCCGCGCATGCGGTTGTGCAAATCGCAGGCAAAGAAAAAGCCGCTGGCGAACCAGCGGCTTCTTCAGACGTGCCTGAAGCGAGAAGTGATTACTTCTTGGCTTCTTCGGCAGCGTCCTTGGCCTTGTCGGCGGTGTCGTCAGCAGCCTTGGCGGTGTCGGCAGCCTTGTCGGCAGCGGCATCGGTCGGGGCAGCGGCGGCAGTCTGCGAAGCGTCGGCAGCGGTGTTGGCGGCGGTAGCGGCCGTGTCGGCAGCAGCCTGGGCGGAATCGGCGGTGGCGGCACCGGCGGCCGAAGCCTGGTCGGCAGCAGCCTGCGCGTCGGTGGCGGCTTCGTTAGCCGAAGCGGCGGCGTCCTGGGCCTGCTCCTGCTTCGAGCACGCGGCCAGGGCCAGGCCCAGGGCCATTGCGATCAGCAGCTTGTTGATGCTCATGTGTGTCTATCCTCGTCGTTTAGTTAGGCAACGCGCTATTGCGCGCCCTCAACATGATGACAAGCCAAAGTCGGCTGTCAAGCGCACGCGCATTCATTTTTGTGTTTTAAGGGTTAATCCCAATCAAATCAATTCGATGGCGATCGCCGTTGCCTCGCCGCCACCGATGCACAGGGTGGCGATTCCGCGGCGTCCGCCGCGCGTGCGCAACGCGTTTAGCAATGTCACCACCAGCCGCGCGCCGGATGCGCCGATCGGATGGCCGAGCGCGCAGGCGCCGCCGTTGACGTTGACCTTGGCCGGGTCCAGCCCCAGTTCCTTGATCGGCACCATCGGCACGACCGCGAACGCTTCGTTGATTTCGAACAGGTCGACCTGGTCCAGGCTCCAGCCGACCCGCTCGAGCAGCTTCCTGATCGCGCCGACCGGGGCCGTGGTGAACCATTCCGGCGCCTGCGAGAACGTCGCGTGGCCGACGATCCGCGCCAGCGGTACGACCCCGCGGCGTTCCGCGTCCTCGGCGCTGAGCAGCACCGTGGCGGCGGCGCCGTCGGAGATGCTGGAGGAACTGGCCGCGGTGACCGTGCCGTCCTTCTTGAACGCCGGCTTCAGCGTGGGGATCTTGGCGATGTCGGACTTGGCCGGCTGCTCGTCGCTGGCGAACACCGCCTCGCCCTTGCGGGTGGCCACGCGCACCGGCACGATTTCCGCGTCGAAGGCGCCATCGCGCTGCGCGGCCTGCGCGCGCGTCACCGACTCGATCGCGTAGGCGTCCTGGTCCTGGCGGCTGAAGCCGAACTTCTCCGCGGTGGCCTCGCCGAACACGCCCATGGCCTGGCCGTCGTCGGGGTTGGTCAGGCCGTCCCAGGCCATGTGATCGACCGCCTGGAAGTTGCCGTAGCGGTTGCCGGTGCGCGAATTCGGCAGCAGGTGCGGGGCGTTGCTCATCGATTCCATGCCGCCGGCGACGACGATGCTGGCCGAGCCGGCCTTGATCAAGTCGTGGCCCAGCATGATCGCCTTCATGCCCGAGCCGCAGACCTTGTTGATCGTGGTGGCGCCGGTGGCGTCGGGCACGCCGGCGGCGCGCGCGGCCTGACGCGCCGGCGCCTGGCCGAGGTTGGCCGGCAGCACGCAACCCATGATCACCTCCGACACGTCGGCGGCGGGGATGCCGGACTGCTCCAGCGCGGCGCGGATGGCCGCGGCGCCGAGTTCCGGCGTGGGCACGCCGTTGAACTGGCCCAGGAAGGAGCCGATGGCGGTGCGCTTGGCCGCGGCGATGACGATCTCGGTCATGGCAAACCCTTACGAAAGATTAGTCGCCGATTATCTGCCTCGGCGCCGCTTCTGCCAATCGCGGCGCGCGGGCGGGGAGGGTGGCGGGGGCGGGATTCCGGTGTAGATTCGTGTCGATTCAGGCCGCCCGTTTGCGGCCGCTAACGCAATGTTGCCGGCAGGCTTGGCCGGCGTGCTTATCTTCGGAGAGAGATCATGCAGAAGTTGATGGCCCGGTCGCTGCTGGCGACCGCACTGGCGATGGCGTTGACCTCGTGCGGCGGCGGTGGCGGTGGCGGGCTGACCCGCAGCGATCCGCCGCCGACTTCGCCGCCACCCACGTCGCCCCCACCGCCACCGCCGCCGACCTCTCCCCCCACCTCGCCGCCGACCTCGCCGCCCCCGCCGCCGCAGCCGGCGTTCGATGCGCATCTGGCGCTGACCAATACGCTGGCCGCGCACAACGCCGGTTACGACGGCAGCGGCTATCGCATCGGCGTGGTCGACACCGGCGTGAACCGCAATCACCCGGCCCTGGCCGGACGCGTGGTGTCCAACCTGATCTATGTCGACCCGGCCAAGAACAACGTCAATGTCGACGATGTCGACGGCCACGGCACCACGGTCGCGCAGCTGGCCGCCGGCAAGCCGGTGGGCGCGTGGCCCGGCGGCATCGCGCCCGGCGCGCAGATCGTGTCGGCGCGCATCATCAGCGACACCTCGCCCGACGACGACGGCAGCGGCGAGGGCAACCAGACCAGCGGCGCGCTGGGCCTGGCGTCCATTCACCAAGACCTGATCAACGCCGGGGTCAAGGTGATGAACAATTCCTGGGGCGGCATCTACTGGACCGATGCGACCGCCACCAATGCGATCGCCGCCGAATACCGCCCGTTCGTGATCGGCAACGGCGGGCTGGTGGTGTTCGCCGCCGGCAACGAAGCCAAGGCCGATCCGTCGGATATCGCGTCGCTGCCCAGCCAGCCCGGTCCCGGCGGCACCCGGCCGGCGGCGGACCTGGAGCGCGGCTGGCTGGTGGTGGCCGCGGTGGATGCCAGCACCGGGACCAAGCTGGAGTCGTATTCCAACGCCTGCGGCGTGGCCATGCATTACTGCCTGGTGGCGCCGGGCACGGAAGTGTTCGTCGATCCCAAGGCGACCACCGCCACCGCCAATCCCGACTATTACTACGGCAGCGGCACGTCGTACGCGGCGCCGTTGGTCTCCGGCGCCGCGGCGCTGGTGTGGCAGGCGTTCCCCTACTTCAGCAACGATCTGCTGCGGCAGACCCTGCTCGGCACCGCCACCGACCTGGGCACGCCCGGGGTGGACGCCACCTTCGGCTACGGCCTGCTCAACGTCGGCAAGGCGGTGCTGGGACCGGCCAGGTTCGACTGGGGCGATGTCAGCGTGTCCTTCAGCGGCAGCTCGACCTGGGCCAACGACATCGCCGGCAGCGGCGGCCTGATCAAGCAGGGCAGCGGCACTTTGACGCTTAGCGGCACCCAGAACAGCTACAGCGGCACGACCCAGGTGCAGGCCGGCACGCTCAGCGCGGCCAGCCTGGGCGGCTCCAACGTGGCGATCAGCAATGGCGCCACCTTCATCGGCACCGGGCCGCTGCGCGGCAACGTCAGCAATTCCGGGACCTTCCAGGTCGGTGCCGCGGCGCTGAGCCTGAGCGGCAACTACGTGCAGGACAGCAACGGCCGGCTGGCGTTGCTGGTCGGCGACAAGCTCTCGGTGACCGGCACCGCGACGCTGCAGGGCGGCTCGCTGTACGTGCTCGGCAAGCGCGACTACGTGGTCAACAACACCGCCTACAAGGTGCTCGAAACCAGCGGCGGACTGAGCGGCACGTTCGCCTCGGTGACCACGCCGTCGAACGTGTTCCTGACCTCGTCGCTCGCCTACGACAGCACCAGCGCTTCGATCACCGTGCAGGCGCTCAGCGTCACCGCCGCGGCGGCCGGTTTCGGCAACATCACCGCCGCCACGCTTGCCTCCGCCACGCGGGTGGACGCGGCGTTCGCACAGCTGGATGCGCAGCTGAGCAAGGATCCGGCGACAGTCGATGCGTCGCTGCTGAAGGCGGCGGGCGCGGTGCAGCAATCGCCGAGCGCGGCCGCCGCGGCGGCGACGCTGCGCAGCCTGTCAGGCGACGCGCACGCGGCGGCCACCGCGATGACCTTCGACAGCATCGATCTGCAGCGGCGCGCGCTGTCCGGCCGCTTCGACAGCCTGCTGGCGCAGCCGCGCGCGATCGGCGCGTGGAGCCAGCGCCTGGGCGAGACCGGGCAGGGCAGCTTCGCCGGCAGCCAGTTCCAGCTCGACGGCTGGATGATGGGCCAGGACCTGCGCCTGGGCGAGCACGGCGTGGCCGGCTTCGCCTTCGGCGAGAGCCGTGCCGACAGTGGCGGCGACGGCGGCCTGGACCACGGCCGCGACCGCCAGGTGCAGGGCCAGGCCTATCTCGGCGCGGTCGGCGGCAATGCCTACGCGCTGGCGCAGCTGGGCACCGGGCAGTACCGGCGCCAGCTCGACCGCAGCCTGCTGCTCGGCGATAGCGTCGCCGATGCGTCCAGCCGCTACGCCGGGCGCTTCCTGTCCAGCAGCGTCGAAGTCGGCTACCGCTTCGTGCGTGGCAAGGCGTCGCTGACGCCGTACGCCGGCGCCGACTACAGCCGCATCGACAGCGACGGCTTCCGCGAGCAGGGCGGCGACGGCTTCGGGCTGATGGCCGCGGCCGCGTCCTCTTCGCGCAGCCAGGCGTTGGCCGGCCTGCGTGCCGGTTACGGCGGCCGCGGCTGGTCGTTGCAGGGCTATGCCGAATGGCAGCAGACCCTGGCCGCGCAGGGACTGCAGCGCCAGGCCAGCTTCGTCGGCGTGGACGCGTGGGCGCCGCTGGTGGATCTGCAGCCGGCGCGTTCCGGTGGGCTGTTCGGGGCGAGCCTGGACCGGCGCTGGGGCGGCAGCGCGCTGGGCATCGGCTACGACCAGCGCTTCGGCCCGCGCGGCGACGATCGTGCGGTATCGCTGCGGTATCGGTTGGGGTTCTGAAGCGGTGCGGGCCTGCTATGGCCCGCGCTCGATTCGTGGAAGGATTCGGTCTCGACGTGCCGAGGCGTCAGGTCTGCCTCTTCGCTTGTCGCGACTGAGGGGCAGCGCTAATAACGTCAGTCCGGAAGCTGCACGTTGCGCGTGTCTATGGCGTGGCGTTTTCCTGTCGCGGCTGAAGCCGCTCCTACAGCATTCGCGCCGTGCTCTTGTAGGAGCGGCTTCAGCCGCGACAGGAAAACGAAGTTGCCGTGATGCAAAGACATCTATGGGAAACCCGCACGCAACGCCACCGAGTCCCGCCGCCAATGGGCTTTGCCGCTTCACGGCATCCCGAACGTTTCTATGCGCGGACCTGCAGACCTGCAGACTGGGCGCATCGGCGGCGCCAAGTGCATCGACATGGCGGGTTATTTAGCGGTGCCCTGAAGTCGTTCCCACCTGCGATGCGGTACCGGCTTATAGCCGGCTCGGTGATGAGATGGCGTGGCCGAGGCAGTCGCGCTTGATTCGCGGAGGATGTTTGGTCCCAACGCGCCGAGGCAGTGTTGGGTTTCCTTCTTCGACTGTCGCGGCTGAAGCCGCTCCTACAGGGGGATATGGCCTGCCGATGGCGCCCGGTTTTTGTGGGAGGGACTTCAGTCCCGACGCGTTGCGCGTCGGGAGTTGTGTCGGTCGCTCGCCTACTCGCCGCGCAGATGGCCCATCGAGCGCGGGGCGGTGCGGCCCAGCGGCAGCTTGAGCTTGCCGATGGCGTGCATGCGCGCTTCGGCGATGCGGTCGGCGGCCTGCTGCGGCGGGATGTTGTCGCGCTCGGACAGGTCGAAGATCTTGCCGAGGTTGTGGTACAGGCTGCGGATCAGGCGCATCGCGCGTTCGCGGTTGTAGCCGTCGATCTCCAGCGACACGTTCATCACCCCGCCGGCGTTGACCGCGTAGTCCGGCGCATAGAGGATGCCGCGGCGGTGCAGTTCCTCGCCCACGGCGGCGTTGGCCAGCTGGTTGTTGGCGGTGCCGCAGATGATCTTCGCCTTCAGCCGCGGCAGGGTGGTTTCGTCGATCGCGCTTTCCAGCGCGCACGGCGCCAGCACGTCGGCGGCCACGTCGTAGATCTCGTCCGGCTTGACCGCCTCGGCGCCGTAATCGGCGACCGCGCGTTCCACCAGCGCCGGGTCCAGGTCGGTGACGTACAGCTTGGCGCCGCGCTCCTTCAGCAGCTTCACCAGCTCCATGCCGATGTGGCCCAGGCCCTGCACAGCGATGCTGGTCTTGCCGATCTCCTCGTGGCCGAGCTTGCGCTGCAGCGAGGCCATCAGCGCCTGCAGCGCGCCATAGGCGGTGAACGGAGCCGGATCGCCAGAGCCGCCGTGCACCTGGTGCACGCCGGTGACGTATTCGGTCTCCAGGTAGATCTGTTCCATGTCGTTGACGTCGGTGCCGACGTCCTCGGCGGTGATGTAACGCCCGCCCAGCGAATCCACGTAGCGGCCGAAGGCGCGGAACAGCGCTTCGGACTTGTCGGCCTTGGGGTCGCCGATGATCACCGCCTTGCCGCCGCCGATGTTCAGCCCGGCCAGTGCGTTCTTGTAGGTCATCGTGCGGCTGAGCCGCAGCGCGTCGTGCAGCGCGGCCTCGGTATTGGGGTAGGGGCGCATGCGCACGCCGCCCAGGGCGGGGCCGAGCACGGTGTTGTGGATGGCGATGATCGCCTGCAGGCCCACGTCGCGGTTGTGGCAGAAGACGACTTGTTCGTGGCCGGTGGTGGCTAGCGTTTCGAAAAGCATGGGGGCTCCGCTGGCGTTGCAGGTGTGGACACCGTGGTTCCAGGAACTTCCTAGTGAGGGTGCGCAAAACGAAAAACGCGACGGGTTCCGGAACGGGTCCTGAGCGTCGCGATGGGCGCATTTTAAAGCAATTGCCTGCGTGCCGTGCATTCTCCGGGAGCTCCCTGCAGACCCATGCGGGATAGGCATCTCGGCCCCTTTTGCGACGCTGTGGCGATGTCGGGCGCGGTGCGAGGGCGCTTTTCGCCACCCGGCACCGATCGCCAGGCCGTTCAGCGTGCGGGCGTCTCGTCGGCGAAGAACGCGGCGGCCGCTTGCGCTCCGAGCAGGCGTTCGCGCAGTGCGCGACCTTGCTGGGCGTGCTGCTCCGGGTCTGCGCCGTGCGGCGCGCCTGCCGCTTCGGCCTGCAGATAACCGGCGTAGCGATCGAACCAGGCAAGGACCTGATCTGCCTGCGCCGCGGGCCTCGCGGCCAGGTCGCGCTTCAGGCGCTGGCGCTGCGTCGCCAGGGCCTGTGCATCCACCGCCGTCAGATAGCGATCCAGATAGCGCCGCAAGGCCGGATCGGGCAGCAGCCGGCCTCGCAGGTCGAAGTGGGGTTCGTCGATGGTCCGGGCGGCGCTCGGCGCGGGTGCCGTGCCGGCGACGGGGCTGAAAAGGGTTCTGCGCGCCGCGACCGTCTTCGCGGTGGCGTCGATGGCTTCGCCGAGTCCCCGGTCCGAGGCCGTGTCGGTGGGGCGTTCGCGCCACGCGGCGACGCTGGCGATCGCCACCGCCAGCACGGTGATGCTGATCGCATAGGTTCCTGGCGGGAAGCGCGACGGCATCGCTAGCGTCCCGCCCGCGGCGAGCGCCGCATCGGGCCAGGCAAGCAAGGGCTCGCAGTGCGCGACAGCGCGCGCACCCGGCCGGTGCCGGCGCCAACGGCTGGCGCCGGCGACCACGGCAGGAACGCACGCGACCGCGAATGCCTGAACATGCGTTCTCTCGGGAACCGGCGGGTGCCGTGATTCGCGCACTATCTCAGAGCGCGATGAAGACGGTCACGACGCCGCGCAGCATTGGCGGCGCCGCCCCTGGACCGCGTGCCGCCAAACTGCGCTCTAGCGATGCACCCAATAGCCCTCGTGGAAGCGGTAGCCCGGGCCGCGGTGTTCCCAGCGTGGGCCGACATAGACATAGCCCGGGCGTTCGACCACGTAGCGGCCGGCGACCCAGACATGGCGATGGCCGTTCCAATGCCAGTAACCCGGCGCCCAGACGTAGCCCGGGCGTACCACCACGCGTTCGAACCGCGGCGGCGGCGGTGCGGTCCGCACCGACAGTTCCACCACCGAGCGCGCCTGCGCGGGCGCGGCCAGCATGCCGCCGGCAAGCGCGCTGCCGAGCAGGGAGGCCAGCAACAAGGGACGAATGGACATGCGATTCTCCAAGGACATCGGCGGTGTGCCGACGTCAACGCAAACGCGGCAAGCAGGGCTGCTGTTGACCCGCTGCTTGGCCGCGTTCATGTCTCGGATAACCAGGCCCGCCTTGGCGTCCGGTGGTACCCGCGCCGCCAATGCGCCGCTCGCTGCATGTTGCAGCGCAACCTGCCCGCGCTGCGCTGCGCGCCTAGAATTGCCGCATTCTCTTGCCGATGTCTTCCCGATGAGCATTCCCGCGTCCCGCGTGCCATTGCCGCACGCCGACACCAGCCCGCTGCGCTTCGTCACCGCTGCCAGCCTGTTCGACGGTCACGATGCGGCGATCAACATCATGCGCCGGCTGATCCAGGCGCAGGGCGCGGAGGTGATCCATCTGGGCCACAACCGCAGCGTCGAGGACGTGGTGCGCGCGGCGTTGCAGGAGGACGCCGATGCGATCGCGCTGTCCTCCTACCAGGGCGGCCACGTCGAGTATTTCAAGTACATGGTGGACATGCTGCGCGAACGCGACGCCGGCCATGTGCGGGTGTTCGGCGGCGGTGGCGGCACCATCACCCCGGAAGAGATCGCCGAGCTGCAGGCCTATGGCGTGGAGCGCATCTACCACCCCAACGACGGCATGAAGATGGGCCTGGTGGAGATGATCGAGGACGTGGTGGCGCGCGCTTCGCGCGCCCGGGACTCGGGACTCGGGACTCGGGACCCGGAACAAGCCGGCGCGCTGCTGCCGCACATCGACGACGAGATCGGCATCGGCAGGATGCTGTCGGCACTCGAGGATGGCGCCTTCTCCGACGCGGAGCTGGCGCTGCTGCGCAAACAATGGCAATCCGGCCCGGCGGGCAACCCCGAGTCCCGCGAGCGGCGCGCGGCGCCGGTGCTGGGCCTGACCGGCACCGGCGGCGCCGGCAAGTCCTCGGTCACCGACGAACTGCTCAATCGCTTCCTGGCCGGCTTCCCGCAGATGCGCATCGCGGTGGTGTCGGTGGACCCGAGCCGGCGCCGCACCGGCGGCGCGCTGCTCGGCGACCGCATCCGCATGAACGCCTTGCGCAGCCCGCGCGTGTACATGCGCTCGATGGCCACGCGCCGCCAGCATGCGGCCACCAACCGGGTGCTCAAGGACTGCATCGCGTTGCTGAAAGGCATCGGCTACGACCTGGTGATCGTGGAAACCGCCGGCATCGGCCAGAGCGATTCGGAGATCGTCGACCTGGTCGATTTCCCGGTGTACGTGATGACCAGCGACTATGGCGCGCCGAGCCAGCTGGAAAAGATCGACATGCTCGACTTCGCCGAACTGGTGGTGCTGAACAAGTACGACCGGCGCGGCGCCGAGGACGCGCTGCGCGACGTGCGCAAGCAATGGCGGCGCAACCGCGCCGCGTTCCAGCTCGAGGACGAGGCGGTGCCGGTGTATCCGACCATCGCCAGCCAGTTCAACGATCCCGGCATCAGCTGGATGTTCGTCAACCTGTGCCGGTTGTTGCGCGCGAAAGCGGGTCTCGAAGCGGCGGACGCCGGCGCCGAAGCGCCCGCCGCCGCCCGCCGCGCCGCGCCGTCGCCGCATTGCGATTTCCTGCCGCACCTGGACACCACGCTCAAGGAGCCGCGCGCCACCGTGCTGATCCCGGGCGCGCGCGTGCGCTACCTGGCGGAGATCGCCGAACAGGGCCGCGCGCTCAATGCCGGCATCGAACGCCAGGCCGAGGCGGCCGATCGCGCGCAATCGTTCTGGCAGTCGCTGCACGAACTGCAGGACCCGCAGTTGCCGAAGCAGCTGGAGCTTTACGCCGTCGAGGATCTGCAGCCGCTCGCCGGCGCCGCCGTCGATGCGACCTTGCTGCTGCTGCGCCAGCGCTACAACGACGCGCTGCAGGCGCTGTCCAGCGAATCGCTGAAGTTGCTGCGCGAGTGGCCGCAGCGGCTGAAGTCGATCACCGACGAAGTCACCGAGTACGAGGTGCGCGGCAAGGCGATCCGGGTGGAGAATTACCGGCAGTCGCTGAGCCACCAGCCGATTCCGAAGATCGCCGCGCCGCGCTACAAGAGCTGGGGCGAGCTGCTGACCTTCCTCGGCAAGGAGAACCTGCCCGGCAGCTATCCCTATACCGGCGGCGTGTATCCGTACCGCCGCGCCGGCGAGGACCCGATCCGCATGTTCGCCGGCGAAGGCACGCCGGAACGCACCAACCGCCGCTTCCACTACCTGAGCGTGGGCCAGCCGGCCGCGCGCCTGTCCACCGCTTTCGACAGTGTCACCCTGTACGGCGAGGATCCGGCGCCGCGCCCGGACATCTACGGCAAGATCGGCAATTCCGGGGTCAATATTCCCACCCTGGACGACATGAAGAAGCTGTACTCCGGCTTCGACCTCTGCGCGCCGACCACCAGCGTGTCGATGACCATCAACGGCCCGGCACCGATGATCCTGGCGATGTTCATGAACACCGCCATCGACCAGCAGGTGGAGAAATACCTCAAGGCCGATGCGCAGCGTTGGGCGCAGGCCGAACAGACCCTGGAGGCCTTGTTCGAGGGCCGGCCGCGGCCGCGCTATCACGGCGACCTGCCGCCGACCAACGACGGCCTGGGCCTGGCCTTGCTCGGGGTCAGCGGCGATCAATTGGTCGACGCGCAGACCTATGCGCAGATCAAGGCGCAGACGCTGTCCAGCGTGCGCGGCACGGTGCAGGCCGACATCCTCAAGGAGGACCAGGCGCAGAACACCTGCATCTTCAGCACCGAGTTCGCGCTGCGCATGATGGGCGACATCCAGCAGTATTTCGTCGAGCAGAAGGTGCGCAACTTCTATTCGGTGTCGATCTCCGGCTACCACATCGCCGAGGCCGGCGCGAACCCGATCAGCCAGCTCGCCTTCACCCTGAGCAACGGCTTCACCATCGTCGAGTACTACCTGGCGCGCGGCATGCGCATCGACGATTTCGCGCCGAACCTGAGTTTCTTCTTCAGCAACGGCATGGATCCGGAATACACCGTCATCGGCCGGGTGGCGCGGCGCATCTGGGCGCGGGCGATGCGCGAACGCTACGGCGGCAACGAACGCAGCCAGATGATGAAGTACCACATCCAGACCTCGGGCCGCTCGCTGCATGCGCAGGAGATCCAGTTCAACGACATCCGCACCACGCTGCAGGCGCTGTACGCGCTGTTCGACAACTGCAACAGCCTGCACACCAACGCCTACGACGAGGCGATCACCACCCCCACCGAGGAGAGCGTGCGCCGCGCGGTGGCGATCCAGATGATCATCAACAAGGAGCTGGGACTGAACTTCTGCGAGAACCCGTGGCAGGGCAGTTTCATCGTCGAACAGCTCACCGACCTGGTGGAGGAGGCGGTGTACAAGGAGTTCGAGGCGATCAGCGAGCGCGGCGGCGTGCTCGGCGCGATGGACACCATGTACCAGCGCGGCAAGATCCAGGAAGAGAGCCTGTACTACGAGCACAAGAAGCACGACGGCAGCCTGCCGCTGGTCGGTGTCAACACCTTCCTGCCCAAACAGCACGCCGGCGAGACCGCGACCCAGATCGAGCTGATCCGCTCCACCGAGGAAGAGAAGGGCCAGCAGATCGCCAACGTGCGGGACTGGCAGCAGCGCCGCAACGGCATTGCGCCGACGCAGCCGCTGCAAGCGGAACACGGCGATGCGGCCGGTGCGCCGGCTGTCGGCGATGCGGCGGGCCTGGGCTATCTGCAGCGCGCCGCACGCGAGCGCCGCAACGTCTTCGCCGCGCTGATGCAGGCGGTGAAGACCCACAGCCTGGGGCAGATCAGCCACGCGCTGTACGAGGTAGGTGGGGAGTACCGGCGCAACATGTAGGTGCCGGCAGCGGCCGACGGCGGCTGCGGTGCGGGCACTGACGGCACCCTGCAGCCGGCCGTGTCAGCTGCCTGCCGCCTGTCGCGCTGCCGCAGCATGCGCCTGGCGCCATTGCGGGCACGGCCCGGGGGGACGCATAGTTGCGCATCGACAATCGGGGAGATGGCGGATGAAGGCATGGGGATCGCTACTTCTGCTGCTGGCCTGCGCGGCGACGGCGCGAGCCGCGGCGCCGGCCGAGGACGGCACCGCGGGGCCGCTGTTCGACACGGTCGCCGCACTGGACCAGCGCGTGTTCGGCGCGTACAACCGCTGCGACATGGCGGCGTTCGAGCAACTGTTCGTGCCCGACGTGGAGTTCTACCACGACACCGGCGGCGCCAGCTGGGACCGCAAGACGGTGGTGGACAACACGCGCAAGTTCATCTGCGGCAAGGTGCGCCGCGAATTGGTGGACGGCACGCTGCGGGTCTACCCGATCAAGGGCTTCGGTGCGATCGAGGAAGGCGAACACCGCTTCTGCGAGCTGGCCAGCGGGCGTTGCGAGGGCATCGCCAAATTCGTGATGGTGTGGCGCCAGGATCAGGACGGCTGGAAGCTGACGCGGGTGCTCAGCTACGGGCATCGCGCGGTCGCCTCGCCGGCGCCCTGAGCGTGCATGGGGGAGGCACTATGCAGGCGCTGTGGCTTCGCGCGCAGGCCGGCGCTGCAGCTAGGGTAGCGACCTGCGCGCCATGCTTGCATGGCGTGGCGCGTCCGGCCGTGGCTGCGCTTGCAGCCGTGGGCGGGTTCTGGCGAGCTTGCGGAGGCCGATGATGGTCCCGTCGATCTGGATTGCGGGCGTTGCCGTCTTGCTGCTGCTGGGCATCGGCGGCTGGATATGGCGCCGTGGACGTTCGCGCGTGCCTGTGGTGCCGAGCAGCGTTGCGCAAGCAGCAGCGTCTGCGCACCGTGCTGTCGGCGGAGACGGCGCTACGGATGTGGCGGTCGCGGCGGAGCTGGGGCCGGGGCCGGGGCAGGGACAGGGCGCGGCTGCCGTTGACGCCGAACTTTCCGCGGAGCAGGAGTCCGCGCTGTTGCTGCGCCTGTACGCGCTGGCGTTCGCCGGCGTGCCCGCACCAGAGCCGAGCGCGGCGGCGCGTGCCGCGCAGGCCGAGATCGCCGCGGCGGCGGTCGCGGTACTGGCGCGCATCGACGCGCATCCGCGCTACACGCCGCGCCGCCCGCAGCTGTTGCCGCAGCTGACCCGCGCGCTCAACGATCCTGGCGCCGGGGCGCAGGCCATTGCTGCGATTCTCGGCCAGGATCCGGCGCTGGCCGGCAACCTGCTGCGCATCGCCAACAGTGCCGCATATCGCCGCCACGCCGAGCCGATCGAGACCCTGGAGCGCGCGGTGGCCCTGCTCGGCACCGAGGGCTTGCGCCAGATCGTGCTGGCCGCGCTGCTGCAGCCGGTCATCGCCGACGACGGCAGCGCGTTCGGCCGTTGCGCGTCGCTGCTGTGGGAGCACACCCTGCTCTCGGCCAAGGCCACGGCGCGCCAGGCCGAGGATGCAAAGCGCGAAGATCTCGCGGCGGCGCAGCTGCTGGCGCTGTTGTGTGGATTGGGCTCGGTCGCGGTGCTGCAGGTGGTGCGCGATGCGTATGCGAAACAGCCGGGACTCGTCCCCGATGCAGGGAGAGTGGCCGAGCTGCTGCAGGACTGGACGGCGCGGGTGGCGCAGGCGATCTCGCAAGACTGGGCGCTGTCGGAACGCATGCAGCAAGCGCTCGACGAACAACACAGGCATGTCGAGTCGCATGCGTTGAGTCTCCTGGGGCGTTCGCTGCGGATCGGGCGGCGCGAGGCGGCGCTGGCGCTGTTGGAGGCGGCCCCGGGTTGAGCGCTCGGGCGCGTCGCTAGGACGTCTCGGCCATGCCGTCGTCGGCCGCCTCGTCCGGCGAGATCCACCAGGCCATGCCGTCCTGGCGCAGCGGCGGGTCGGTCTCGCGGAGTTCCACCGCGTCGATGCGACGCCCTGCAGCACCGGCTTGCCAGTGTTGCAACCACGTCTCCAGCGAACCGCGCTGGACGGCGGCGACGCCGAAATCGCGGTCGCTTTTCCAGGTATCGGGCGACGCGTCGCGGTGCGGATGCGTGGCTGCGCCGTAACTGCAACGCAGGCAATAGTTGACCAGGGTTTCGGTCCAGTCCTCGACCAGGGCGATCTCGTCGCCGGCGGGTGTGTCCTGGAGCGCGTCGCGGTCTTCGGGGGCAGGACAATGCGCGAACACCGTGAAGGTCTGGAATGGCGAAGGTTGCAGTCGTGCCAGGGCGTTGAAGACCGGGACGGTGCGGTCGCGAAACGCACGCCGGCCGGTGGCGGCGCCGTCGTGCAGGATGATGTCGCCGTAGCGGTGGCCGCTTTCCGGTAGCGGCACGTTGAGCAGGCGCGCGCGGACCACGTCGATGCGCTGGGCGAACAGGGTCTCGCCATGGGACCACGGGTTCAGGCGCACGCTGACCACGCCGAAATCCGTCTCGATCGGTCCCTCGCCTTCGGGAATGCCGATGCCGCACGCCGCCCATTGCGCCCGCGCCTGCGCCCAGTCGCCGATCGCCGTGGCCGCGATGCCGGCATTCCATTGGGCGGCTTCGTCTGCTTCTTCGCCAAGCGCCAACGCGCGCAGGTTGTGGCGAAGGGATTGGTGCCAGTCCAGCCGATATTTGTGCACCAGCCCCTGCATGTAGTGGTAGTAGCGCGCGTCCGGCGCATGCGCGAGCAAGGTGGCGAAGTGTTGCGCGGCCTGTTCCAGCTGCCCTGCGTCGAAACTCGCGTAGGCGCGTTCGTGCACCGTCTGCAGGTCTTCTTCGGATAAAGGCTGCGGCATCGGGACGGCCTGGTCTGCGCTGAAGGGAGGGCGCTGATTATGGACGCGCGAGGCGATCCCGCCCAGAGCGATGCCGCTTGAGGTTGCAGAGAGTGAAGGGGGCGGATGGCGTATCAGCGCGTGTAAGCGCTGCTGGTCTCCGAGCGCTTGCGGGAGCATTTTCGCCGCGCGCCCGCGGCGAAGAAGGGACATGGGCAATAGGCGCTCGACAGGCTGCGCGATGCGGCCTGTCAGGAGGCGTGCGTGCCGCTCA
The DNA here is from genome assembly GCF_041245805.1 of Xanthomonas sp. DAR 34887. NCBI lineage: Bacteria > Pseudomonadati > Pseudomonadota > Gammaproteobacteria > Lysobacterales > Lysobacteraceae > Xanthomonas > Xanthomonas tesorieronis. The sequence goes on along the minus strand of NZ_CP162490.1, from coordinate 3,530,753 downwards.
GCGCAGCGGCACGTCCGCTACCTTGTCCTGGTAATCGCGCTTGGGGTCGATGCCGAACAGCACCTTGATGCCCGCAACGAGGCTGGACCCATTGAGCCAGATCTGCGCGTGGTCCGGGTCCAGGCGCAGCAGCGCCAGTTTGGGATCGTCCTTGCCCTGCTCGTACCAGGCGTCGATGAAGCCGTTCCACAGGCGCTCGATCACCGCCTGGTCGTTGTCCACGCTGAGGGTGCCGCTGATGCTGGCGAACAGGTCGTGGTCCTTGGCGCTGAACGCGGCGATGACCCGCTGGCTCTGGGTCAGCTTCTGCACCAGGGCGTTGTCCTTGGAGGTGAAGAACCAGATCGGGCCACCACGGTCGCCCTCGAATTGCGCGGTCATCGGCCGCGCATGGCCGTCCTCGACGCCGTCCAGCCCGAGCATGACCGTGCGGTCGGATTTGAGCGCTTTCCAGAATTTCTCTTCCAGTTCCTGCGGGCTGGCCATGCGGGTCTCCGATCGGGCGTGAATGCTTGCTGGCACTGTGCCGCGCGGTGCGCGCGTGAACCGTGATGGAGACGTCGACGGAGCGTGTAGGGCGGCAGGTTGGCGATGGCGGGCAGGCATTGCGGATGCGTGCGGCGGTAGACAAGCGTCGCCGCGCGGTGGCGATGGGATCGGGATCGAAAACGCGCGACCTCTGCCGGTGGTACTAGACGCTAGGTGCGCATGCGGCTGCTCGCCTGCCCATCGATAGATCTGGCGCCGCTGCTGCAGATGCTCGCCGACGACCGCAATTTCTCCCCTTTTTTGGCAAAGGACGCTCGACGATGAGTGCGATTCCCCCGACGCAGGCCCCGCTGGATCCGCTGCTGACGCTGGCAATGGCCCAGGCCAGCATTGCTGCCTATGCCGCCTTCGAGGGCAAGCCGGTGCTGGCGCCGTCCAACTACCGGCTGGTCGCCCGCTGGTCCGGTTGGGACGGCGATCCGTTCGGCGGCAGCGAGGAACTATTCGGCCTGTTGTTCCAGTCCACGGAGGACGCCGGTACCTGCCTGTTCGCGTTCCGCGGCACCGATTCGGATCTGGACGTCTATGAGGACCTGGACTTCACCACCACCGATTTCGTGCCCAGCGCCGGCACGGTCGCGCCGACGCCACGGGTGTCGGCGGGCTTCTACGGCATCTACGACGGCAAGGGCGGCAACATGCGCGCCTCGATGCGCGAGCAGGTGTTCGCGCTGCTGGCGCATTTCGCGCCCAGCCAGGTGTACGTCACCGGGCACAGCCTGGGCGGCGCGCTGAGCCAGCTGTTCTCGCTGGATCTTGCGCTCAGCCAGCCGGCCGTGAGCGCCTGCAACATCAATTTCTGCAGCCCGATGGTCGGCGAGGCGAGCTGGGGCCAGTGCTATGCGCAGCACATCGCTGCGGCGGAAAGCACGCGCTGCTTCAACTACTGGGACTACGTGCCGGCGCTGCCGCCCTCGGCGTTCGGCTACGTGCCGGTGGGGCAGCAATTCCGCACCGCCCACGACGTGCGCGGCGCCCTGTTCGTGCATCTGCTGTCGCGGCACTCCATCGTCAACATGCAGACTGTGCTGCGACACGCGCTGGCGCTTTCGCCACAGTTCTGGTCCGGCACCTTCCCGGACTACGAGGATCCGCGGCGGCTGATGCTCAGCCAGGCGCCGCCGACGCAACCGCAGCCGGCATGGGCCGATATCGAACTGGCCGCGCGCACCTCCGAGCGGTTGCTGGGATTGGCGCCGGGCCAGCCGGCGCCGACCACTGCGAGCGGATGAGCGCTCGGCTGCGGCGCGCCTGCCCGCACGCGCCCGGCGGGGCGATGCTGTCCCGTGCGGCACAGCGTCGCGGCGCGCCCGCTGCCACACTGCGCGCGGTCAGTCCGATCATTTTTCCAGGAGCAAAGCCGATGGCGTCGTTCGATCTGTATCTGCCGCAGTTGCTGAAGTTCGAAGGAAGCTTCGTGGACGATCCGGCCGATCCCGGCGGCGCCACCAATCTTGGCATCACCCTGGCCACGTTCCAGCGCTACGCGCAGTCCCTGCTCGGCGAGGCGCCGACGCTGGAAGCGCTGCGCGCGCTTACCCCGGAGCAGGCCGGTGCCATCTACAAACAGGAATACTGGGACAAGCTGGACGGCGACCAGATCGCCTCGCAGCCGCTGGCCGAGATCCTGTTCGATTTCTACGTCAATGCCGGGACCGAGGCGGTGCTGTTGCTGCAGCGGATCCTGCTGCAGTTGGGCGCCACGGGCCTGGCTACCGACGGGGAGATGGGACCGGCTACGCTGGCTGCGCTGCAGGCCGCCGATCAGGCGCAGGTATACGCGCTGTATCGCCAGGGCCGGATCGATTACTACCAGCGGCTGGCGCAGGAACGTCCGGTCGACGACAAATTCCTGAAAGGCTGGCTGGCACGCGCGGAATGGTTCCCGGCGACGCTGCCATCCACTGCGGCCACGGCGCCTGACAGCGGCGTCGCTTAAGCCGCAAGGGCGCTGACGCCGGCAGCGCTTCACATGGGGGGCATGGCAGGCTGACTAGCATTGCCGACGATGCGGTCGCATGTGGCGACCGTGGCGCCGCGCCGCCTGGCGCAGCGCTCCCTCATCGGATTCGGGAAGATTGCAGCATGATCAAGTGGGCCATCATCATCGCCATCATCGGACTCATCGCCGGCGCGCTCGGCTTCACCGGCGCCGCGGGCGCGGCGATGGGCATCGCCAAGTTCCTGTTCTGGGCCGGCATCGCCATCGCCCTTGTGCTGTTCCTGCTGGGTACCGCGCTGGCCAAGAAGGTCGGCTGAGTCGCGCCTGCGCCGGGGAGCGGCATCGCGCCGCTTGGGTTGCCTGCGGGATTCCGGGTCCGCGGTGCCAGCGGGACAGGAACGCGGGATCGCGTCTGGTACGTCATCGCCGGCCTGGAGGCCGTGCCGGTATCCGGGAAGGCGGCGCTGGGCGAACGGGCGGCCCGGCATCTGCTGCGCAAGCATGCGCTGGCGCCCAGCGCCAGGCCGTCGTACGCGGATGGCGGCAACACGCAACGCTACGGCGATGGCGGCAGCCGGTACGCGACCGGTTGCGCGGTGCCGCTCAATTGCCGCTGTCGGGCGTCTTCGCTTCGGCGTCCGCTGCGGCCTTCGCTGCCTCGCGGGCTTCGCGCTTGCGCGCTTCCTTCTCGTCCTGCTGTTTCTTCTTGGCGATTTCGCGCTGACGTTTTTCGAAGGAATAGTTGGGCTTTGCCAAGTGGGTGCCTGCCGTGTGTGAGATGGCACCCAGTGTAACCGCTGCGTGCCAGGGCGGTGGCGGCCGTAAGGACAGGCCACGCACGCGCGTGGCCTGTCCGGGTCCGGGAGTACGGCCCTCCCGGGCCTGGGCTTACGGGCTCAGGTAGGGCTGGATGGTGGAATACACGTCGGAAAAGCGCGAGTAGTAGTCCGGGTCGCTGGGCGCACTGCAGTACGAGGTGCCGCCGTACAGGCCGCCGCGCAGCTGGTAGGCGCCGCTGCTGTTGACGGTGAAAAGGCCCGAGCCGGACGAACCGCCTTCGGTGACGCCGGTGTTCCAGACCACCTTGTACAGCGGCGACTTGCCGTCGATCGACGACGACAGCGCGGTGACGCTGCCCAGGGAGTACTTCTTCACGTCGCCTGCGGGGTGGTGGATGCCCTCGATCGCGGTGCCGGTGGAGCCGATCGCCGAACTGCTCCAGCCGGCATAGAACGCGCCGCTGGGCGGGGCGGTCTTTAGTTCCAGCAGCGAGGTGTCGCGGGTGGTGTTGGCGTGGCGCAGGTAGGCGCCGCCGCTGAGCGTGGTGTAGGACGAGCTGACCGTGGAGCCGTTGCAGGTGGTGGCGTCGTAGAACCAGTAGGTCTGCAGGGTGTTGGCCACGGTCTGGGTGCTGATGCAGTGCGCCGCGGTCCAGAACAGGTACTTCTTCGGCGAGTTGCTGTTGTTGAGCAGGGTGCCGGTGCACAGGTAGGAGCCGCTGCTGGTGCTGAACACCATGCGCGCCACCGACTTGGCGGCCGAGGTGAAGCCGCTCGTGGGGCTGGCGCGGCACACGATGTCGCGCTCGCACGAATCGCTCTCGCCGATCATCGGCCGCATCATTTCCTCGCTGGCGACGGGATTGATGTCCATGTGCGAGATCTGCGGGATCTTCAGCGCGAAGCCCTGCGGATACTGGCCGGCCGGCAGTTCGATCTCCACCACCAGGCGCGAGCCGGACACCGCCGCGGACCAGCCCGGTTCGCTGCCGGCGAAATCGGCACCGCTCTGTTCGAACACGCGGCCGTCGTCGCCGGCGAAGCGCAGCGTGGCCTTGCCCGGGTCTCCCGGCTGCGCGCCGCTGCCGCTGAGCTGCAATGCCGCGCGCAGCGCCGCCGCATCGGTGGAGACGATCTCGAAGCTGGTGACCTGCGCGCCGCTGGGCAGGCTCTGCCAACGGAGCCTGCGCAGGTTGATCGCCGGCTTGGCGATGTCGCGCGAGAAGCCGATCTGCAGCGGCTGGCCATGCTTGACCTGTTGGCCGCGCAATTGCTTCATCGTCGCGGCCTGGGCGCTGTCGGGCGCGCCGAGTTCGATGACGCGCGGCGCATGCGCGCTGCCGGTGGCGAGGCTGCGCAGTTCGGCGCCGCCGAGCGCGGCGGCATTGGGGCGGGCTTCGACGGGAGCGGAGTCCATCTCGGCCGCTGGGGGATTGGCGGCCATGGCGACGGGGGAAAGCCCGGAGACGCTGGCCAGCAGGGCCAGATACAGCGCGTTCTTGCGGTTCATGGATCTTCCTTCTGCTAGAAGACGACTGGACCATCCGGCAGGGGACCGGATGCCGTTGCACCGACTTCCACGGTGCATATCGAGGCTACGGGCGCCGCCACGGTGATTGCGTGCGCGGCGTCACGCCACAGGGGTCGATTTCGTAGACACCTCTCGCCGCGTTTTCATCTTCATGCGCGACCTGCGGTGGCGCATGCGCACGTTCGCCTGACGGCGATGCTGTTCGCCGGCATGAGCGATCGGTGCGATGCGCGCGCAGCGTCGGCGGCGCCATCCACGCACAAAAAAGCCCCTCCTGCGTGCGCAGGAGAGGCGAGGGACGTGCGGCGTGCGTGTTGCTGCGATCGCGCGATCAGGGCGCCGGGACGAACTTGTACAGCTTATGCACCCCGGTGCCGAAGTTGAAACGGCTGTAGCCCGCACCCCAGTACACCGCGCCGTCCACCACGGCCGGCGCGCTGGAGACCGAACCGCCGGCATCGAAGCTCCACAGGGTCTTGCCGGTTCCGGCATCGAGCACCGTCATCGCGCCGGACATCGAGCCGGCGTAGACCAGTCCGGGCGAGGACGCGAGCGGGCCGCGGCCGCCGGCGCCGAACGTGGTCTGGATCGGATCGATGCCCGGCACCTTCACCTGCCACAGGATCTTGCCGCTGGCCGCATCCAGCGCCGCCCACGAGCCGGCGTTCCAGGTCTCGGTGTTGCCGGGCGCGAGGGTGTAACTGGTGTGGTTGTTGTTGTTGATGGCGACGTAGACCCGCGATTTGAGCGGATCCACCGACGAGCCCCATTCGATGCCGCCGGCGGTGCCGCCTGGGCCGACCTGGGTGGACCACACGGTGCGCCCGCTGTCGGCATCGAACGCCCAATACACGCCGCTCTTCTGCCCGGCGCCGACCAGCGCCTGCGGTTTGCCGTTGCGGATCGCGGTGAACAGGTTGGCGCCGCCGCCGCTGAAGTCGTAGTCCGGCCCCTGCGGTTCCTGGCACACGCCGGCGGTCGGCGCGACCAGGCACGATAGCGACCAGGCATCGGCGCCCTGCAGGCGGCGCGTCCACACCGGCTTGCCGCTGCGCATGTCCAGCGCCAGCACCGAGTCCACGTAGTTGTCCGGCGCAAGGCAGGCCAATTGCGCGGTCTTATCGCCGTTGGCGTTCTTGACGCAGTTGGCCACGTCCAGCGGCACCGAGTAGTTGTTGCCGGTGGTGGCATAGACGCGCTGCCGTTGCGGGTCGATCGCCAGCGTGCCCCACACCGAGGCGCCGGTATAGCCTTCCGGCGCGGTGCGGAAACTCCACAGCAGCTTGCCGGTCTTCAGGTCGAGCGCGGCCACGCTGCCGCGGAACGAAAACCTGTAGCCGGGGGTCAGTCCGCCCCAGTCGCCGGAGGACACGCCGACGTAGACGCGGTCGCCGTACACCACCGGCGAGGCGGTGATGCGCGCTTGCGCATTGGCTTCGACCACGGTCTTCCACAGCAACTTGCCGGTGTTCTTGTCGATCGCCAGCACCGTGCCGCTGGCCTGGTCGCCGACCAGGATGCTGTCGCGCGCAATCGCCGGGCTGTTGCGCGACAGCGAGGCGGCGTTGCCGGTGTAGTCGGACAGTTTCACCTGCCACACCGCCTTGCCCAGCGCAGTGTCGATGCGATACAGCTGGCCACCCCAGTCGGGCACGTACAGCGCGCTGCCCTGCACGGTCGGCGTGGCGGACACGTCGCCTGCGGTGGTGAAGGTCCATGCAGTCTTCAGCCGCGCCGCGTTGAACGGAGTGATCTGCCATTCGGCCGGGGCGAAGCGCGTGTTGAGATAGCCGCCGCCGGCGTTTTCCCAGCTGCTGCGAGTGGCGTAGGGCGCGCCGCCGCCGAACACCGTGCCATAGCCAGCGGTGGGCCCGGAGCTCGCGTTGTCGTAGCTGCCGCCTTGCGGGTTGGCGGACGCTGCGCTGGCGTTCGAAGCTTGCGCCGGAGCGGTGCTTGCGGATTGTGCCGATGCCGCCGTGGCGAGCATCAATCCGGGAGCCAACGCCAGCCACAGCACAGAGAGTTTGCGTTGCGCGTAATGCCTGTTCATGCGGTGTCCTTCGGGGCTTGGAGTGGGGACCCCCCCTTCACTACCGGCGCAATGGTAGGAACGGAAAACAGCGCATGTCATGTACGTACAAAAAAGTTAGCGGCGGCGAAAAGGTTGCATGCATAGCGAAAAACAATCGTGCGCTCGGCATCGCGTGGCAAACAAGTGCACGCCCGATGGCCGGCACGCCGTGGCGTACGCGCTTGGGCATTGGCCGCTTTCCTTGCCGGGTAAAGGCTTGTGAGTTCGGCATCCGGCACGCGGGCGTTCGTTGGTGCGCGCCATGCGTGCAGTCGTCGGCGCATGAGTGGCGACTGAATGCCGAGCGCGTGGCGCAGCGGCGTATCTGCGATCGGTCGCAGCGGAGGCGCCCATATGGCGATTTGATGACAGTCTGCGCATCGCGTGCCTGGCGTGTGCCACGTTCGGCGGTCGACCCTTGCGGCTCGTCATTGGCGTAGCTCCGATTGCGAATCGTGACTGCCGTGTGCGTTGCGGCCTCGGTGTACGCAAACTCGAATCGTTCAGCGCCGCGCAGCGCGTCAACTCCTCGCAGTAGGACGGCACCCGTTTCCTGGTGACGCTGCCGCGGCGTGCGGCTGCCAGCGACTGAGCGAAGCCTGCCTGCAGCCCTGCCGGCATTGACGCGATCCAGCGAAGCGGACAAAAGCCCCTTTCCCCCCGGGAGAAGGGTTGGGGTGAGGGTACGGGCGGAGCCTCGCCAAGAGGAAGCGCAGGCATAACCGCGTACGCAACAACGCGGACATCGGCGCATCGACCATGCCCCGTGCACGCCGCCCCGTGCGTTCGGCAAACGCCGCCGAAGCCGCCAACCCGCGCGCAAGCGCACGATTTCGATTAGGGTGACGCGTTTCCCCGAAGTGGAGGTGATCGTGAAGCCCTTGTCGCGCGTCGCACTGTTGTCGCTGTGCCTGAGTCTCGCCCATCCCGCGTTCGCGCAGACCGCCGCGCCTGCCGCCGATGCGCTGCAGGGCAAGGTGGATGCGCTGTACACGCGCGCGCCCGACACGTTGCAGCCCAAGGAGGTGGCGGAACTGCAGAAGCGCCTGCTGGACTGGGCGCAGCTGGAGCGCTACCGCGCCGACAACGCCGCATTGGCGCCGCCGGCGGCGGGCGAACAGCGCGTGGTGTTCTACGGCGATTCGATCACCGATGCCTGGGGCCGCATGCAGGGCACCACGTTCTTCCCCGGCAAGCCCTACGTCAACCGCGGCATCTCCGGGCAGACCACCGCGCAGATGCTGGTGCGTTTTCGCCAGGACGTGATCGAGCTGAAGCCGGCGGCAGTGGTGATCCTGGCCGGCACCAACGACCTGGCCGGCAACACCGGCCTGACCACGCAGCACATGATCGAGGACAACCTGCGCTCGATGATCGAGTTGGCACAGGCCAACCACATCAAGGTGGTGCTGGCCTCGGTGCTCCCGGTCAGCGAGTACCCGTGGCGGCCAGGCCTGCAGCCGGCGGAAAAGGTCCGCGCGCTCAACGCCTGGATCGAGCAGTACGCGCAAAGCCACGGCGCGGTGTACCTGGATTACCACAGCAAGCTCAGCAACCGCCAGGGCGGCATGGACAAGGCGCTGGCCTACGACGGCGTGCATCCCACCGTCGCTGGCTATGCGGTGATGGCGCCGCTGGCGCAGCAGGCGGTCGAGCGCGCGCTGGCGCAGCCGTAGCGCGTTGCGGCGCAGGCGCGCGCCCGGATCGATCGATCCAGCTCGGGCCGCACCGTGGCGCTATGGCGCGGTGCCGGCGGGGGCGAGACTGCGGCCGGAGACCCGCCACAGCGAGGCGCTGGCACGGCGGCGATCCAGTGCGCGCAGCATCTGCTCGCCCCAGGTCGCGGCCAGCACCGCATCGCCGGGCGCCGCGGCGCCGCCGCCATTGCCGCGCAGGTCCAGGACCAGCAGTGCGGGCGTGTGGTGCCGCAGCGCGTCCGCCGCCGCGGCGATCGCGGCCAGCGTCGTTTCGAAGCCGGGATCGCCGGCATAGAAGGTCGGCAGGGTCAGTTTCCAGGCCTCGCGAGTGTCTGCCGTGCGCAGCGAGGCCTGCAATAGGCCGCAAGGCAGGGGGCTTCGTGCCGCCAGGCTCATCGCGCGAGACGACAGGGATGCGCGCGGTGGGGCGGCGCGTCACCGCTCCCGACCGCCGCCGCTCAGAAACGCTCGCCGCCCGGCAGATAGCGCCATTCGCCCGGTGCCAGCTTGCCCAACGGAATGCGGCCCACGCGCAGGCGCCGCAGGCTGATCGCTTCCAGTCCGACCTCGGCGCACATGTGCTGTAGCTGCCCGGGCTGCACGTGCTTGATCGCGAAGCGCAGGCGGTCCTCGTTCTGCCAGCTGACCTTGCACGGCGGCAGGCTGCGTTGCCGATAGACCAGGCCGTGCGCCAGCCGCAGCATGCCGTAGGGTCGCAGTTCGCCGCGCACCTCGACCACGAATTCCTGTTCGATCGAATGCGCGTCCTCGGTCAGGCGGCGCAACACGCGACCGTCCTGGCTCAGCACCAGCAGGCCGCTGGCCGCGTCTTCCAATGGCAGCGGCGCGTTCAGGCGCAGGAAGTGGCGTTTCAGCACGCGCACGTTGGCCATGTCCAAGGCGCTGCGCGTGTCCGGCCCGACCAGGGCCAGCGCGGCGTCCAGGTCCAGTCCGGCCGGCTTGTGCAGCAGCAATGTGGCCGGTTCGATCGCGCCGCGTTGCGCGTCGGCGGCCAGGGTCACCTGCTGCGTGGTCACCGGCGCCTGCGGTTCCTCGACCACCACACCGTCCACGCTGACCCAGCCGCCCTCGATGTACTGCTGCGCTTCGCTGCGCGAGCACGGCAGCATGGCGGCCACGTATTTGTCGAGGCGGGTAGGGGCGGACATCGAAAGGCTCGGCGATCGGGCAGGGCAGTGTACGTGCAGCCGTCGCCGCGCGGCCATGCGCGGCGCCGCTCAGCTGTCCGCGCGCCCGGCAAGATCGAGCTGGGTCAGATACAGGCGCAGATCGAATTCCAGCTGGTGGTAGTCCGGCGCCATGTGCGTGCACAGCTGGTAGAACGGCTTGTTGTGCGCGCTTTCCTTCAGGTGCGCCAGTTCGTGCGCCACGATCATCTGCAGGAACGCCGCCGGCGCGTCGCGGAACACGCCAGCGATGCGGATCTCGCGGCTGGCCTTGAGCCGGCCGCCCTGCACCCGCGAGATGCTGGTGTGCGTGCCGAGCGCGTGCTTCACCGCCTGCAGCCGGTTGTCGTAGATCACCTTGTGCAGCGGCTCGGAGCTTCGCATGTGGCGGTCCTTCAACGCCAGCGTGTAGTCGTACAGCTGGCGGTCGTTGCGCACCGGATTGGGCGTGTCGTAGCGCTTGCGCAGCCATTCGCCGAGGCGGTCGCGCGCGATCAGTTCGCGGACCTGGTCCTGCACATGCGGCGGGTAGCCGACGAGGTATTTCAGCGCTTGCATGGCGCCACGATAGCGCGGCATGGCCGCCGGCACGAGCCGTGGCCGCCGCCGGCACGAGCCGTGGCCGCCGCCGCGCAGCCGCGGCCAGGGCCGGTCGCAACGGGTAAGATGGCGGCCAACGTCTTGGATCGACTGGATTTTCCCGATGCGCAATCCCTTGCAGGAACAACTGCTCAAGGCCGGCCTGGTGAAGAAGAACCAGGTGGCGCAGGTCGCGCGCGAGCAGGCCAAGGCGCGCCACGGCAAGGCGCCGCCGCCGCCCAGCGCCGAGCAGCTGGAGAGCGAGCGGCTGCGGCTGGAGCGGGTGGAGCGCGACCGCGCGCTGGCCGCCGAGCGCAACGCGCAGGCGCGGGCCCAGGAGCAGCGCGCGCAGGCGCGGCAGATCGTGGACAGCAACAAGCTCAAGGCCGATGGCGAGATCGACTACCACTTCACCGATGCCGGCAAGATCCAGCGGTTGCGGGTCGACGCGGCCTTGCGCGCGCAGCTGATCAGCGGTGCGGTGGTGATCGCGCGGCTGGACGCGGGCTATGTGCCGATCCCGCGCGCGGTGGTGGAGAAGGTCGCCAGCCGGGATCCTGCGGCGATCGTGCTCGACACCACGCAGGCCGCGTCGGCGGCAGGCGACGAGGACGACGCGTACTACAGCCGCTTCCAGGTGCCGGACGACCTGATCTGGTAGCCGGCGGCTTGCGGCCTTCCGGCCGCTGCGCCGCGGCGGCTGCATAGCACTAGGCGCCGGCAGCGATCGCATGCGGCGCCATCGCCATCGCGTTACCGGAGTGCCTGCCGATGCCGCATCGACGTTCATTCTCGCCGTACGCCATCCGCTTCGCCGCAGCGCTGTCGTTGGCAATGGCCGCATGCGCTGCAATCGCCGCGCCTGCCGATGCGCCGGTGGATGCGCTCACCGTCCGCGTCGGCATCGACGATGCCGAGCGCTTCGTGCAGGTGTTCGAGGCCGCGCATGGTCGGCCCACCGCGGGCCAGTTGCAGCACGGCTACCTGGCGCCCGGCGGCATCGGCGTGCAGCTGTTCACGCCGGACCGGATCGTCGACGCGGCGCATCTGGCGCAGGCCGTCGCCGCCGATCCGGACAAGTACCGGCATGCGATCGCGGTGTGCCTGCCGCAGGCGCGCCGTGCCGATGCCGATCTGCGCGCGATCTACCTGGCCTACGCCGGGCTGTGGCCGCAGGCGCGCCTGCCGCCGGTGGTGGCGCTGTTCGGTGCCGGCAATTCCGCCGGCAGTGCCGATGCGCGCGCGCAGGTGATCGGCCTGGAGGCGGCGTGCGCCGGCATCGACCAGCCCGAGGCGTTCCGCGCGCGCCTGCGCCATCTGTTCGCGCACGAAACCCTGCATGCCCTGCAGCCGGCGCTGAGCGAGGACGACCCGGCTCGCCGCGATCTGCTGGTATGGGCGCTGCGCGAAGGCGCGGCCAATTTCGTCGCTGCGCTGGTCACCGGCGGCGATCCGGGCGGCGCGGACAACGCCTGGGCGATGCCGCAGGAAGCCGCGCTGTGGCGGCAGTTCCGCGCCGATCGGCAGACCTTGCTCGCGCATTGGCCGGCGCATGCCGACCCCGATGCGCAAGGCCAGCAGGCCGCGCTGCGCTGGTTCTGGAACAACGGCAGTGCGCCGCCGGGCTGGCCGTCGGAGCTGGGCTACTGGATCGGCCAGCGCGTGCTGCTGGCCTATTACCAGGGCCAGACGGACAAGCGCGCGGCGCTGCGCACGCTGCTGGAACTGCGCGATCCCGAGCAGATCCTGCGCGACAGCGGCTACGACGGGCAGGTTCCGGCCGCGATGCACGACTGACCCGCGGCTGGTGCAGCCCGCCACGCTGCAGCTGCGGCCCCCCGGTATGGCCGCCTCGCGCCACGATGATCGACGCCAGGAGGCAACCGGGCAGGCCTAATGCGCTGTACGCGCCGACGTGGACGCTGCACTGCGAACGGATTGGCGACCTCGGGCCGCAGCCTCCGCGCGCCGCGCCTGCGTCACACGATGGTCGGAGTGATGCCGCCGTCCACGCGCAACGCCGCGCCGTTGGTCGCGGCCGACAACGGGCTCGCCACGTAAGCGACCAGGCTGGCGACCTCTTCGGGCTCGATCATGCGCTGGATCAGCGAGCTGCCGCGTTCCTTGGCGAAATACTCGCGCTCCATGTCCGCGGGCGGCATGTCCGGGTCGCTGGCGACGCTGCGCATGAAGTCCTCGATGCCAGCCGAGCGCGTGGTGCCGGGCAGCACCGCGTTGACGGTGACGCGGGTGCCCTTGGTGGTCGCCGCCAGGCCACGCGAGATGGCCAACTGCGCGGTCTTGGTCATGCCGTAATGGATCATGTTGGGCGGCACCAGCACCGCGCTTTCGCTGGAGATGAAGATGATCCGGCCCCAGTCGCGCGCCAGCATGCCGGGCAGGTAATGCCGCGCCAGGCGCGCGCCGCTGAGGACGTTGATTTCGAAGAAGCGCAGCCAGTCCGCATCGCTGATCTCGCCGAATTCCTTGGATTCGTAGATGCCCAGGTTGTTGACCAGCACATCGACCTGCGGCACCGCGGCGGTGAGCGCTGCGGCGCCTTGCGCGGTCGCCGGGTCGGCCAGCACGCTGCGCACGCGGCCGCCGATGCTGGCGGCGGCCGCGTCCAGATTGGCCTGGTTGCGGCCGCAGATGATCAGCGCGGCGCCTTCGGCGGCGAGCGCGCGGGCGATGGCCAGGCCGATGCCGGCGGTGGCCCCGGTGACGAGGACGGTCTTGCCGTCGAGTTGCAGGTCCATGAGGTGATCCTTCTTCGGTGAGATGGGGGCGGTGCGGCGCTGGCCGCATCGGCGGAATTGGCTGTGGTGCGGCGCGCTACGGCTGCCGGTGCGGCATTCGCGCTGCTGCCGGGCGTGGTCGCGGCTGCTCGCTCGCTTCTGGCACCGTCTGCAGCTCAGTTGAGAAGGGCCAAGATAGGCCGCGGCGACAGGTTTGATAATCCGCCAGGCCTGCTTATGATCTGTGAAGCGAATTCACAGGTTGGCGCAATGGACAATCGGGCCGGCGAAATGCAGGTGTTCCTGCGGGTCGTGGATGCCGGCAGTTTTTCCGCGGCGGCACGCCTGCTGCGGATGACCCCGTCGACGGTCAGCAAGCTGATCGGCCGTATCGAGGCGCGGCTGGGCGTGCGCCTGCTGGAGCGTTCGACCCGGCGCCTGTCGCTGACCGCCGAAGGCCAGGTCTACTACGAGCGCAGCCAGTCGCTGCTCGCCGAACTCGACGACGTGGAGCGCGACCTCGGGCGTGGCGCGGCCAGCGCCGGCGGCAGCGTGCGGGTGAATGCCTCGGTGGCGTTCGGCATTCTCGGCCTGGAACCGCTGCTGCCGGCATTCTGGCAGGCGCATCCGCAGATCGTGGTCGATCTTTCGTTGTCCGACGAAATGGTCGATCTGTATCTGGACCGCACCGACGTCGCATTCCGCGTCGGCGCCCTGCAGGATTCGAGCATGATGGCGCGGCGTGTCGGCGTGGCGCACCGCAAGATCGTCGCTGCGCCTGCGTATCTGGCGCGTCACGGCACGCCACGCAACATCGATGCGCTGGCGCGGCACAGCTGCCTGGGCTTCAATTTCCGCCGTGCCGCACCGGTGTGGCCGCTCGCGCACAGCGGCCGTATCGTCGATCGCACGGTGCACGGCGCGCTGCTCGCCAACAATGGCGAAACGGTGCGGCGCATGGCCGTCGCCGGCATCGGCCTTGCCCGGCTGGGCGATTATCACGTGCGCGAGGATCTTGCCGCGGGCCGCCTGGTGGAAGTGCTGCAGGACGCGGTGGAAGGCGATACCGAGGAGATCCATGCGCTGTATCGCGGCGGCCCGCGCCTGCCGCAGCGCGTGCGCCTGTTCCTGGATTTCGTGGTGCCGCGCTTGCAGCGGTTTCTGGCGCAACGCTAGGCATCGCCGCGAGGCGGGAAGGGGGCCTGCGTGAATACCCAAGCAATGTGAAGGCGCCCGCCATTGAATCGACTGGCGCCGGCCGCATCATCGAAGACAGGCGACACAGGAGAGACGGCGATGGCCACAGGCTGGGCGAACGACGGCGCGGTGCAGGACCAGATCGATGCGACCGTCGAAGATGCGATCAAGCGTGCGCGCAGCCAGCTGCCGCAGGGGCCGAGCCTGGAGCGGTGCGAGGACTGCGATGCGCCGATTCCCGAGGCACGGCGCAAGGCGGTGCCGGGCGTGCGCCTGTGCGTGGCCTGCCAGGAAGTGCACGACCACGAACAGCACGAGCACAGCGGCTACAACCGCCGCGGCAGCAAGGACAGCCAGCTGCGCTAGGGCGCGCCTTCCATTCCCGCGTAGGTCGCGTTGGGTCTGTCAGGTCGCCAGCCGCTGCCGCGTGGCGCAGCGCCTGACTGGCGGTCAGGTCAAGCCGCGCCCGGCTGGGGGCCTGACCGGCCCAACACGCAGGGCCGCTGTTGCGTGTGCGCGCTGCCGTCTCAGCGCGCGGGGGACACGCGCTCGTTCAATCCGACGTGTAGGAGCGGTGCGATCCGCTTGGGAATGGATGGCGTCCCTGGGCGCTCAGTCGTCGTTGGCGGCGTCGCTGACCGGCGGCACCGGCCGCGCGTGCAGGGCGATGTTGAGTTGATCGACCACCATCGCCCAGTCTGCGTCGTCGATGCGCTCCTCGCGCAGCAGCTGCGCCTGGGCCGGTGTCCAGAACGGCGCTTCCTCCAGCCGCATGGTGTCCGGCAGCGGCGAGTGGCGGCCGATGAACTGGCGGATCTCGGTTTCGCTAGTGGGCAGGCCCAACTGGGCGAACAGCTCGGCGAACGGGTGGACGGGTTGTTCCATGGGGCACCTTGTCGAAGAGGGGGCGTGCGCCGCGAGGCAGCACACGGACCAGGCACGATAGCCTGCGTGCGATCAGTGTCTTGTTAGGACGTGCGCTTGCGCGCTAACCCAGCCCCGGCGGCAGCGGGTGGCCGCGCCAGCGTCGCGTGCTGCGCTGGAAGAACAGGCTGTTGGGAATCTGCAGCACGCTGTCGCCCGCGTCGCCGCGGTCCTCGCGCAGCGTGGTGTAGATCAGGTTGATATCCACCACCTGGCCCTTGAGCCCGGGTTTTTCGCCGTTCTCGAGCAGTTCGATGTGGTCGTGCAGGCGGAACGGCCGGGTGGCGAAGATCAGCAGCGTGCAGAAGATGTTCGACAGCACGCTCCAGGCCGCGAAGAACGCCACCGCCGCCACCGCCGCGAAACCGGTGAACGCGGTCCACAGCACCGTGCCGGACACGCCGAGCCGGTCCAGGATCAGCAGCAGCGCGGTGGTGTAGATCACGAAGCCGCTGCCGCGGCGCGCCAGCATCGTCAGTTCGGGCGGCAAGGCGTGGTGCTCGCTCAGTCGCCGCACCAATCGCCGCAGCAAGCTGCGCAACAGCCATGCGCCGAGCACGATCAGCGCGATCTGCGCGCCCGGCACGATCAGATCCAGCCAGCGGTGGACCGAGGGCGGCAGCAGGGTGTGGAGCGAGGACATCGGCGGGTTCGGCATGACGGGGAGGCGCGATGGTCGCAATCGTCGCCGCATCGGGCAAGTGTGGCAGGCGCCATCGTCGCCACGCCGGCGTTGCAGCGCATGCGCGCTGCCGGGCGTCGCTCAGGCAGCGTGTTCCAGGCTGTCCCAGCGTTCGGCGGAAATCTCCGGCAGCGCCTCCAGCGCAGGCGTCGCGAACAGGAAACCCTGGTACAGGTCGATGCCCAACGCGCGCAGCGCGCGGTATTCGGCGGGCGTTTCCACGCCCTCGGCAAGCACCTGGCAGCCCAGCGCCGCCGCCATGCCGGCGATGCCGGCGACGATGTGCCGGCGCGGCGCGCTGCTATCGATGTCGCGGATCAGCGCCATGTCCAGCTTGAGCAGATGCGGCTGGAAATCGGCGAGCAGGTTGAGCCCGGAATGGCCGGCGCCGAAATCGTCGATCGCGGTCAGGAAACCGCGCTGCGCGTAGTCGCGCAGGATCCGCACCACCTTGGGCAGGTCGTGGATGCGCTCGGACTCGCTCAGCTCGAAGATCAGATCGCCGGTCGGCACGCCGTAGCGCTCGGCCGCAGCCAAGGTCAGGCGGATGCAGGTCGCCGGTTCGTAGACCGCATTGGGAATGAAATTGATCGACAGCCGGGTGCGCAGGCCCAGCCGCGCCGCGGTGGCGATCGCCTGTACCCGGCAGGTCTGGTCGAAACGGTACAGCTGCCGCGGGCCGACCCGCGCCAGCACCGCGGCCGCACCGCCGCCGTCCTCGCCGCGAACCAGCGCTTCGTAGGCGTAGACCGTGCGCGTGCGTGCATCGACGATCGGCTGGAACGCCATGCGAATGCCGAAGTCGAGCGGTTCGCCATCGCGGCAATTGCCGCAGGCCGGCTGGCCCAGTTCAGCGCAGAGGGATCGCAGGAGCATGCCGTGCGTCTGCCGCAGCCGAAGGGGCCTGGATTATCGTCCGGCGCCGTGAAGGCGGCGCCGACATCGCCTGCGGCGGTACCGCAGCGCGCATGCTCAGCCGGCTTCGGCTTCGTCGACTTTCTTCAGCACGCGGGTGGTGCCGAGCACTTCGACGCGGCCGCCGGCCTTGCGGAACGCGGCCATGTCGGCCTCGATCCGCTCGCGGCTGAGGCCTTTCTGCGCCTTGTCGCCGCCGGCGCTGCTGCGTGCGGTCTTGGCGGTCGGGGGCGGGGTCTTGCTGGTGGGACGTGCCATGGTGAATCTCCTGCAGTCATCAGTACATCGTCAGGGGAATGCCGCGCGCCAACTGATCGTTGTGGATGCGGCGGATGTCGCGGCAATACGGGCCGGCCATCGTGAACTTGCGGCAGATCGCCGGGCGCTGTTCGTAGATCGAGCAGCACATGCGCTTGCTGTCCACCGCCACGCACCAGCCGTCCTCGTCGCGGGCCATCACGTGCAGGCCTTCGGCGGTATGCTCGGTGTAGTGCTCGGGCACCTTGTCCTCGGGCATCAGCAGCACGGTCAGGCGGCAGCAGATCGCATCGCAGCGATCGCAGGCGACGGACGTTTCGGCCGGGACATGCGGCGTTGCCGGTTGCGCGCTCAAGCGGCGCCGCCGGCAGGCGCGGCGTCGCGCCGGAAGTGCAGCACGCGGCCGCGGTAGGGCGGCACATCGTCCGGACCCAGCGGCATTTCGCGCTGTTCGCTGAGCGCGTAGCCCTGCGTGGCCAGCGCGCGGGTCAGCGCGGCGCTGTTGCCGCGGCCCGGATCGGCGATCAGCACTTCCGCGCTCGCCGTGGCATGCCGCTCCAGCAATTCGGCCAGCAGTGCCGGATGCTGGTGTTCGTACAGCACGTCGCTGCCGATGATCACGTCGAAACGGCCCAGCTCGGGGTTGGGTTGGTCCCAGTCGAGGCGGCGGTACGGCACCGCGGGCAGATCGTTGAGCGCGGCGTTGTAGGCCAGGAACACTTCGGTCAGCGGATGCCGGTCGCTGGCGACGATGTCGGCGCCGCGGCGGCGCAGCACCAGGCTGGCCAGGCCGAGGCCGCAGCCGATCTCGAGGATGCGCTTGCCGCCGAAGTCGTACAGCGCCATCGCTTCGGCGAGCAGCCGTCCGGCCGGCCACACGTTGCCGAACAGACTCCATTGCGCCGAGGAAATGCCAGCCGCTTCGGCCTGCGCGTCGGGATCGGAGAACTGTTGGGTATCGAGCAGCGAGCGGATGCGATAGTCCTGGCCGCCCAGGTTGAGCGTGGTGATCTGGGTGGTGTAGCCGGACACAGGCGCTCCCGGTGGGTCCGGCCCGAAGCGGGACGGAGGCTGGCGCGAGAAGAGGAGCGAGTCGGGCGACAGAAACGGCCGGACGAGACGCGTGTAGAAACGTGACGCTGAAGCGTGACCGCGCATATTACGCCAGTCGCGCCCCTTGCGTATGAACGGAAGCTGCGCTAGCGATTTGCACACGCGCGGCCGGGCCGGCGCGCGCGGCGGCGAAGTTGACGCAACGCTGCCTGCGTGGTCAGCGTTGCGCGGCGGCCAGCGCCAGGCCCTGGACCACGCCGAACGAGGGATCGCCGTGCACCAGGCGCGCCTGCGGGAACGCGGCGGCGACCACCTGCTGGATGTAGCCGGCGCGCGACATGCCGCCGGTCAGGAACACCGCGGCCGGATCGCCGTCGATATCGCTGCGGACCTGCGCGAGCAGTTCGCCCAGCGCTTCCAGATAGCTGCGTGCGGCGTGGGTCAGCTCGTCGGCGCGCACCTGCACCTGCAGCCCGGCTTCGATGTAGTCCAGCGCCTCTTCGTGCTGCGCGCTGTCGCTGAGGCGGATCTTGCTGCGCTCCACCGCGCGGTACAGGCGCGCGGTGTTGCCGGTGTCCTGCAGCGCCTGCAGCCGCCTGTCGTACGGGTGCGGCACTTCGTCGTAGCGGTGCTGGCGGAAATCGCGCTGGCGGGTGGTGTCCTGCACCATCGCCGCTTCGACGTAATGGTGCGCCGGCACGCGCGTGCTGCCGCGGCCGAACAGCGGCATGTAGCTGGCAAGGCTCAGCGCCAGGTCGATGTCGGTGCCGCCGCGGGCGATGCCCCACGCGCGATGCACCTGCGGCGCGCCGGCGCCGCCGACGCTGGCGTGGGCGATGTCGGTGGTGCCGCCGCCGATATCCACCACCACCGCCTCGTGGCGCGCGTCGCTGCCGGCGTGGTAATGCATCGCCGCGGCGGCGGGTTCTTCCAGGAACTCGATGTCGTCGAAACCGGCGGCGATCGCGGCGCTGTGCAGGATCTGCAGCGCCTGCGCGTTGCCGGCCTCGCCGATCGAACTGCGGAACTGCACCGGTCGCCCGAGCAGCGCGCTGCGCACCTGCAGGCCGAGTTGCTGCGAGGCGGTCAGGCGGATGTGCTCGAGGATATGGGTGGCGATGCCGGTGATGGTCTGCTTGGCGCGCGGATGCAGGTTGTAGCCGAGCATCGATTTGGGACTCTGCACCAGGCTGCCTTCGCCTTCGACGAAATACGCATCCAGCGCCGCGTCGCCGTACACCGCGTTCTGCAGCAGCGCCGCGGAACTGCGCGGCTCGCGCATCTGCGCCTCCATCCATTGCCGGCGCACCACCCGGATCGCGTCGCGGCGCAGGTCGTCGCGGCTGCGCTCGCGGCCGGCCGCCGCCGCATCGCGGCGCCCGGCCTCGATCAGCTCGTCCACCTGCCGCTCCAGCACTGGGGTCAGTTCGAAATCGGAGGGGTCGCGCATCACCTCGGGGAAGTACACCGTGGTGCGGAACTGGTGCTGGTCGCCGAAGCCGATCGGCACCACGCGGCCATCGATCACCGCGGCGGCGGCGGAGTTGCTGGTACCGAAATCGATGCCGAGTCTCATGTCGCTGCGGGGCCGGGCAGGGGGCCGCGCACTGTGCGGCAAGCCGCAGCGCGGCGCAAGCCGGCGCCGGCCGCTGCTGCCGTTGCCGCACAATGCACGAGGCCCGCGATTGCGGGCCTCGTGCGGGTACAGCCGGATGCCAGCGGTTACAGCGCGGCGCCCGCGTGGCCCTGGTTCTTTTCCTGCTCGGTGGCATCGCGCACGCCGGCCACTTCCACCGCGAAGTGCAGCACCTGCCCGGCCAGCGGGTGGTTGCCGTCGATGGTCACCAGCTCCGCGCCGACCTCGGTGACCGTGACCAGCAGCGGGCCCTGGTCGGTCTGCGCCTGGAACTGCATGCCCGGCTGCAGGCCCTCGGCATCCGGGAACGAGCTGCGCGGCACCTGCTGTTGCAGTTGCTCGTGGCGCGGGCCGTAGCCTTCGGCCGGAATCACGTCGACCTGCACGCGTTCGCCGGGACGCTTGCCGGTCAGCGCCTTTTCCAGCCCCGGCACGATGTTGCCGGCGCCGTGCAGATAGCTCAGCGGATTGTCCGGCGAGGATTGATCGATCACCTCGCCGGCATCGTCGGTCAGGGTGTAGTGGATGGTGGCGACAAGGCCATTGGCGATCTCCATGGGAAACCTCATTCAGTAGGAAGTGGGATACGCCGGCACAGTCACAGCGCGATGAGAGGTGCTACCTGGATACCCTAACGAAAAGCGGCGGCGGACCGCAAGTCGGCGCGCCGGACCGCGCGTTCAGGCAGGTGGCGGTGCGCGCAACGCGCTGCGTCGCGCCTGCCAGGCTTCGGGCGTTTGCGGTTTGACGAACAGCGACTGCAATTCCGGGTGTTCGGCACGCGCGGCGCGTTCGATGCGCTCGATGCAGGCCTCGATCTGCGCGGTGCTGCGCTGGTCCTCGAATTCGGCGCTGAGCGCGGCGACCACCTGCTCGGGGCCCATCTGCACGCTCAGCACGCCGTTGACCGCGCGCACGTCCGGATCGGCGCTGGCGATGCGGCGCAAGGCATCGCTCAGCGGCCGCGCCGCCGGCTCGCCGATCAGCAGGCCCTTGGTCTCGCGCGCCAGCACGAAGGCCGAGCAGGCCAGCACGGCCGCGATACCGATCGAAGCCACGCCGTCCAGCTCGGGCATCCGCAGCCACTGCGCGGCCAGCAGGCCCAGCAGGGCGATGCACAGGCCGATCAGCGCGGCGCTGTCTTCCAGCAGCACGGTGAACAGGCTCGGGTCCTTGCTTTCGCGAAACGCCTGCACGTAGCCCATGGCGCCCTTGCGCGCACGGAACTCGCGCAGCGACACCCACCACGAGGCGCCCTCGAACAGCATCGACAGGCCCAGCACCACGTAGTTGAGGGTGTGGTTGCTGGCCGGCTCCGGATTGCGCACATGCGCGATGCCCTGGTAGAGCGACACGCCGGCGCCGAGCGCGAACACCAGCAGGGCGACGATGAAACTCCAGAAGTACAGCTCGCGTCCGTAGCCGAACGGATGGCCGGCATCGGCGGGCCGCGCGGCGCGGCGCAGGCCGTACAGCAGCAACAGTTCGTTGACGGTATCGACCAGCGAATGCACGCCTTCGCTGAGCATCGCCGAACTGCCGGACAACGCGGCGGCGACGAACTTGGCGATGGCGATGGCCAGATTGCCGGCGAGCGCGGCATAGATCGCGAAGCGGGAACCGGAAGCGGCGGACATGGGATTCCTGCGGGAAGAGCGGCCGGGGTCGCGGCACGCGGCGGCGTGGAGCGGGCGGCTACAATAGGCGCCCTCCCGTCGTCGCCGTATCAAGGAATCTCATGTCCGCCGCACCCGCCTGCCCGCAATGCACCCTGCAGAACACCTATGTCGACGGGGCGCTGTGGATCTGCGCCGACTGCGGCTACGAGTGGCCGGCGGCGGCGGACACCGCCACTGCCGCGACGACGGTGGTGCGCGACAGCAACGGCAACGTGCTGCAGGCCGGCGACACCGTGGTGGTGATCAAGGACCTGAAGGTCAAGGGATCGTCGATCCCGCTGAAGCAGGGCACGGTGATTCGCGGCATCCGCCTGGTCGAGGACGATGCCGAGCACATCGAAGGCAACTCGGACAAGATCAAGGGCCTGGTGCTGAAGACCTGCTTCCTGCGCAAGGCCTGAGCCGCTGCGCAAAAAAGCGCGCCGCAGCCGTCGCGCGCGCTGCATGCAGAGGCGAGCGGCGCGCAGCGCACGGCGGCCGTTGCGCGTGCGCCGACGCCTCGGACGGCAGCCGCGTCGGCCGCGCCGCCCGCTCAATCGCCGGCATCGGCCCAGCCGTGCCGGCGCTGCGCAAACGCCCACGCCAGCACCAGCAGCGCCAGCGCCAGCCACGGCAGCGCGGCGGCGCCGGAACGCTGCAGCAGCATGCCGCCGAACACGCCGGCGCCGGCGATCGCCAGGTTCCAGCCGGTGACCACCAGCGACTGGGCCAGATCGGCGGCGTCGCCGGCACGGCGCGCGATCGCGGTCTGGAACAGCGTGGCGCAGCCGCCGAACGCCACGCCCCAGGCCGCCAGCGCCGCGGCCAGCAGCGACGGCGAGCGCGGCCACAGCGCCATCGCCAGCACGGCGAGCGCGAATAGGCCGATGCTGGCAAGCAGCAGCGGCCGCATCCAGCGATCGATCCACACGCCGACCGCGGCGATGCCCAGCAGCGAGGCGATGCCGAACAGCAGCAGGTAGCGGTCCAGCGCGGCCGCCGCGGTCGACAGCGCGAGCAGCGGCGCCACATAGGTGTAGAGCAGGTTGTGCGCGAGCACGAACAGCAGCATCACCGTCAGCACCTGGGCGATGCCGCGCAGACGCAGCACGCGGCGCAGCGGCAGCGCCGCGGTCGCCGCCTGGCCGGCCAAGTCGGGCAGCGCGGCGCGGGCCCAGCCGAGCAGGCCCAGGCCCAGCAGCGACATCGCGCCGAACGTCCAGCGCCAGCCCCACTGCTGCCCGAGCAGGGTGCCGGCCGGCACGCCCAGCGCCAGCGCCAGCGGCGTGCCGAGCATCGCCACCGCGATCGCGCGGCCCTGCTGCGCCGGCGCCACCATCCGGCTCGCATAGCCGGCCAGCAGCGCCCACAGCAGCCCGGCGCTGACGCCGGCGAGCAGTCGCGCGGCCAGGGTCAACGGATAGCTGGCCGATACCGCGGTGACCGTGTTGGCCAGCGCGAAGCCGGCGATGGCGAGCAGCAGCAACGGGCGCCGGCGGTAGCGCCGGGTGGCGGCCGTGAGCGGGACCGCCGCCAGCAGCGAGCCGAGCGCGTAGACGCTGACCAGTTGGCCGACCCAGGCTTCGCCGACGCCCAGCCCGGCCGCCATCTGCGGCAGCAGGCCGGCCGGCAACGCTTCGGTGAGAATGG
Organism: Xanthomonas sp. DAR 34887; assembly: GCF_041245805.1. Classification (NCBI taxonomy): domain Bacteria; kingdom Pseudomonadati; phylum Pseudomonadota; class Gammaproteobacteria; order Lysobacterales; family Lysobacteraceae; genus Xanthomonas; species Xanthomonas tesorieronis. The sequence goes on along the minus strand of NZ_CP162490.1, from coordinate 3,507,707 downwards.
TGACGAAGCCGGCGCAGGCCAGCGCGAGCAGGCCGCTCCAGGGCAGGCGCCGGGTTGCCGGCGGCGCGATCGCAGCGGATGCGGCCGGGCACGGCGCGAGGCAGTCGCCGCTCATGCCGGTACCCCGCGCAGGCTGGCATAGACCGCGTCGCGCAACTCGACCACGAACGCACCGGACATGCCTTCGTACAAGGTGTTGGTCAACGCCACCACGCTCAGTTGCCGCGCCGGATCGACGAACCATGCGTGCCCGTAGGCGCCGCCCCAGCGCCAGGTGCCGGGCGCTTCCGGGGTCGCGGTCGGCGCGGGATCGCGGAGCACCGCAAAGCCCAGGCCGTAGCCCCAGCCGGGTCCGTCCGGCGGGCCGAAGTCGCCGGCCTGTGCGCGGCCCATCTCGGCTACCAGTGCGGCCGGCAGCAGCGGCGCGCCGCCGCCGCGCAACGTCTCCAGCAGGCGCAGCACGTCGTCGGCGTTGCCGACCATGCCGGCGCCGGCGGAGGCGAACGCGTCGCGGTCCAGCGCGCGCGAGGGATGGAACACGATGCCGGCACCATCGGGGAACGGCGCGACGACTTCGCCTTCGCCCAGTCGATGCGGCGCCGGGGCGTCGTTGACGTAGGGTACGGCCAGGCTTGCCGCGTCCTCGGCATGGAAGGCGGTGGCATGCATGCCCAGCGGCGCGGTGACCAGTTCGCGCACCAGTGCCGGCAAGGACTGGCCGCTGGCCGCCTGCAGCACCGCGCCGGCGACATCGATCGACAGCGAATAGCCCCAGCCGCTGCCGGGCGCGTACTGCAGCGGCACTGCGGCGAGGCGGCGCAGGTTGTCTTCCAGGCTCAGGCCGCTGTTGTCCATGCCGTCGGAGACGCCGGCACGCGCATGCGCGCCGTCCGCCGGTTCCAGGAAGCGGTAGCCGAGCCCGGCGCTGTGGCTGAGCAATTGGCGCAGGCTGATGTCCGGCACCCGGCCGTCGGCCAATGCGGGACGGAACCACGGCAGCCAGCGCGCGATCGGCGCATCCAGATTCAGGCGACCCTGCGCCACCAGCGCCAGCGCCGCGGTGGCGACAATCAGTTTGCTGACCGAGGCCAGGCGGAACACGGTGTCCTCGCGCATCGGCCGCTGCGCCTCGCGGTCGGCCCAGCCGGCGGCGCGGCGGTAGACGCAGCTGCCGCGGTGGGCGACAAGCACCACGGCGCCGACCAGCCGCTGCTGGCGCAGCGCGGCATCAATCGCGGCATCCAGCGGCGCGGCGTGCTGCGGCGAAAGCGCCGGCGCATGGGCCGGGGCAGGGGGGGCGACGGCGGAGGACGTGGACATCGGCGCAACTCGTGGAGGAGGGAGGTGCAGCGTGGACGCATGCCGATTGCGGAAAAAGACGGGTAGAGTTCCTGGCTGCGAGGACACGAATGTCCGCAATGGTGGCGGTGCGATGGACAGTCTGGGCGGCCTGCGTGGCTTCGTACAGGTGGTGGAGAGCGGCGGTTTCGCCGAGGCCGGGCGGGTGCTGGGCGTGTCCGCGTCGGCGGTCGCCAAGAGCGTGGCGCGGCTGGAGCAGTCGCTGGGCGTGCGCCTGTTCCATCGCAGCACCCGCAGCCTGACCCTGACCGCCGAGGGTCAGCTGTTCCTGGTGCGCTGCCGGCGCATCCTGGCCGAGGCCGAGGCGGCGCGCGGTGAACTGAGCAGCCTCGCCGGGACGCCGAAAGGGCGGCTGCGGATCAGCCTGCCAATGAACAACAACAACGTGCTGCTGCCGGCGCTGGCCGATTTCATGTGCGCCTACCCGCAGATCCAGCTCGACCTGGATTTCGACGACCGCCTGGTGGATGTGATCGAGGAAGGTTTCGATGCGGTACTGCGCGTCGCCGAGCCGGACGATTCGAGGTTGGCCTCGCGGCGGCTGGGCAGCTTCCGGCGTTGCCTGGTCGCCTCGCCGGACTACCTGCAACGCTACGGGACGCCGCAGCGTCCGGCGGACCTGGCCGCGCACCAGTGCCTGCACTACCGGTTCCGCAGCAGCGGGCGCCTGGAGGCGTGGCCGCTGGGCGCCGCGGCGGCGGGCCTGCAACTGCCGGTCTCGATGGTCTGCAACAACATCGAGACGCGGCTGAGCCTGGCGCTGCGCGGCTGCGGCATCGCTTTCCTCCCCGAGCATTCGGTGCGCGCGGAACTGGCGGCCGGCAGCTTGCGCACCGTCCTCGACGAGCACGTCGATTCCATCGGCACCTTCCACCTGCTGTGGCCGTCGGGCCGGCACATGTTGCCGAAACTGCGCGTGTTCATCGATTTTCTCGGCGAGCGGCTCACCCTTTAGATCCTGGCGCGAGGTCCTGGCGCGGCCTGCGCGCCGCCCTGGCCGCGGCTATGATGCGGACGGGTGCCGGGGGGCGCCGCCCAACGAAGGAGCAGGGGGAGCATGGACAAGCAGGGTGTGGCGGCCGGCGGTCGCGTGGGACGCCGGTTGGCAGGGCTGTTGCTGTTGTTCCTGCTGGCGCTGCCGGCATGGGCACGGATGCAGGAAGTCAAACCCGGGCAGACGCCGCAACTGGCGCCCGACGAGGGCCTGGTGCTGGTCGCGGTGGATACCGATGTCGAACTCCACGGCGTGGAGTTGAACAAGGACGGCAAGATCTTCGGCGCCGGCATCATGTCCCAGCTCAAGCCGGGGATCAGCTACCGGCTGTACATCGCGCCGGTCGGCAACTACGCCTGGCGCAAGATCTCGCTGCTTCCGGAATTCAGTTACAGCATGCGCGACAGTGACGAGTTCCGCTTCCGCATCCAGCCCGGACGCATCACCTATCCGGGCGACCTGTTGTTCCGGCCCAAGTCCCTGTTCAATTTCGACCTGGGCATGGTCAACCGTTCGCTGGCGGCGATGGACTGGCTGCAGCAGACCCATCCGGCAGTGTGGGCGCACTACGAACTGGGCTATTCGGGGCACTATCCCGATCCGTTCCCGCAGTTCTACCGCCAGGCGCTGGCCCAGCATCCCAACGCCTCGCCGGCGGCGAAGGTGGCATTGCGCGCGCCGCCGCCGCCGGCCGCAATGCCGATCGCGCCCGCCACGTTGTTTCGCGGCGGGCTGGTCAAGGCGCTGGAGCTGAATCCGCGCGGCGACCTGCTGGCGCTGCAACTGCACGAGCGCAAGGACGAATGGCGGATCGAACTGCTGGATCTGACCAGCAACCAGCAGCGCCTGCTGGCCACCAGCGTCGAACCGATCAAGCAGTTGCTGTGGGCCGGCAACGATGCGCTGCTGTTCACCGTGCGCGTGCCGCATGGTCCGGACGTGGTGCGCGGCATGCGCGTGGACACCGCGGCCGACGGCGCGCGCAAGTGGAGCGCGCTGACCCTGCCCAATGGCGGCTACATCGTCGATGCCTTGCCGCAGACGCCCAACACGGTGCTGTACGCCACCACGCTGCGCAACGGCGACAATTCGGTGCAGCTGCTGGACGTGTCCAGCCAGGCGGCGATCGACCGCTGGCGGCCGCGTTTCCAGGAACGGCTGAACATCGGCCTGGAACGCGACGTGGGCTGGCTGACCGACGGCAACGGACGGCTGCGCCTGGCGGTGGTGCGGCGCGCCGACGACTACGTGCTGATGTACCGCGAAGGCATGGGCGCGACCTACCGCGACGTGATGACGCTCAGCGACCTGCGCGATTTCCAGCCGGTCGGCCTGTCCTTCGATGCGGGCGAGATCTATGCGGTGACCGACGACGGCCGCGCGCAGCGCGACCTGGTCGCCTACGACGTCGCCGCGCGCAAGATCGTGCGCACGCTGTTCAGCCAACCCGGCGTCGATGTGGTCGATCTGATCCAGGGGCCGCGGCGCACGCCGATCGGGGTCACCTACTACGAGAGCGGGCGCCTGGTCAGCCACTATTTCGAAAGCACCGACGAACGCCTCGGCCGCGCGCTGAGCGCCGCGCTGCCCGAGCGCAACGTGCAGATCGCCGCGCGCAACGTGGATGGACGGCAGATGGTGCTGTGGGCCGACGCCAGCGACCAGCCGCCGCAGCTGTTCCATCTGGACCTGGACAAGCGTGCGGCCACCGCGATCGCCGAGGACATGCCCTGGCTGCATGGCATGCGCTTCGCGCCCAGCGAAGTGATCAAGTTCAAGGGCAGCGACGGGTTGCCGCTGGAAGCGTTCCTGACCTTGCCGCCGGGCGGCGGGCGCAAGCCGCTGGTGGTGTTCCCGCATGGCGGGCCGATCGGCGTGGCCGATTCGCTGGGCTTCGATCCGGACACCCAGTTCCTCGCCTCGCTGGGCTATGCGGTGCTGCGGGTCAATTTCCGCGGCTCCGACGGCTATGGGCGCGCGTTCCGCGAAGCCGGGCGCGGCAGCTTCGGCACGCTGATCGAAGACGACATCGATGCGGCGATCGTGCAGGCGCTGGCGCGCTATCCGCTGGATGCGCAGCGCATGTGCGTGCTCGGCGCCAGTTACGGCGGTTACTCGGCACTGGTGATGGCGATGCGTTGGCCGGAGCGTTTCCGCTGCGTGGCGTCGATCGCCGGGGTCGCCGACCGGATCCTGTTCTATACCGCCAGCGACGGCGCACGCTCCGCCGAAGGCCGCGCCAATCTGGAGCGCCGGCTGGGCGATCCGAATACGCAGCTGGAGCAGATGACCAGCACCTCGCCGCTGTACCGCTACGACGCGATCAAGGTGCCGGTGCTGCTGGCGCACGGCCTGGAGGACCGGCGCGTGGACTACGAACACACCCGGCGCATGCTGCGGATGCTGGACATGGCCGGCAACCCGCCGGTGGGCCTGACCTTTGAGGGCGAAGGACATGGCTTCGCCGACGTCGATCACCGCGCCGCGCTGTGGAGCGGCGTGGCCGGCTTCCTGCAGGCGCATCTGGCAGCGGACGCGCCGCCGCACGCCGCGGCCACGCCCTGAGATGCAGCGGCGGCGCGTGGGTGCCGCCGCGGCACGCCTGGCGCCTCAGTCCAGCGTCGGGTAGTCGATGTAGCCCTTGGCGCCGCCGCCGTAGAGCGTGTCCGCATCCAGCGGGTTGAGCGGCGCATCGCGGCGCAGCCGTTCCACCAGGTCCGGGTTGGCGATGAACGGGCGCCCGAACGCGACCGCATCGGCGGCGCCGGAGCCGACCACCTGCTCGGCCAGGGCCTTGTCGTAGCCGTTGTTGACCAGCCACGGGCCGCGGAACTTGGCGCGCAGCGCGGCGTAGTCGAAGGCGATGTTGTCGCGCGGGCCGCCGGTGGCGCCCTCGATCACGTGCAGGAAGGCCAGGCCCAGCGGGTCCAGGCGTTCCACCGCACGCTCGAACAGCGGCTGCGGATCGCTGTCGTGCGCGTCGTTGGCCGGGGTCACCGGCGACAGGCGCACGCCGGTGCGCTCGGCGCCGATTTCCTGCGCCACCGCCTGCACCACCTCGAACAGCAGCCGGGTCCGGTTCTCGATGCTGCCGCCGTAGGCGTCGTCGCGATGGTTGCTGCCGTCGCGCAGGAACTGGTCGATCAGGTAGCCGTTGGCGGCATGCACTTCCACGCCGTCGAAACCGGCGGCGATGGCATTGCGTGCGGCGTGGCGGAAGTCCTCGATCAGCGCCGGAATCTCGTCCAGGCGCAGCGCGCGCGGTTCGGAGACGTCGCTGAAGCCTGCGGCGGTGTAGGTCTTGGCGTTGGCGCGCAGCGCGCTCGGCGCCACCGGCGCGGCGCCGTCCGGCAGCAGGCTGACGTGGGAGATGCGGCCGACGTGCCACAGCTGCAGCACGATCTTGCCGCCGCGGCGGTGCACTTCGGCGGTGACCTTCTTCCAGGCCGCGATCTGCGCCTCGCTGTAGATCCCGGGCGTATCCATGTAGCCCTGGCCCATCGGGCTGATCTGGGTGGCCTCGGCGACGATCAACCCGGCGCTGGCGCGCTGGCCGTAGTACTCGGGCGCCAGCGGCGAGGGGATGCGGCCTGTGCCTTCGGCACGGTTGCGGGTCAACGGCGCCATCACGATGCGGTTGGCCAGTTCGATCGCGCCCAGGCGCAGCGGGGAAAACAAGGAGATATCGGACGAGGTCATGGAAGAAGTCTGAAGAGGAAGGGGCGGGCGCAGCGCGTCCGTTACCGCTTCATGGGGACGCCAGCGCGCCGCTTAAATCCGTGGATGCACTCCAGTTCGCCGCGCCGGCGGGACAGTGCGTTCTCCGCATTGCCGCGTCGGCGCATGCCCGTCGTCGTAGCGCGCGGTGATCCGGTGGCGGCACCGCGAGGAAACGATGCCCTGGCCAGTCGATGACGTCCGGCATCCGCGCAGCGCCGCCGTCGCCATCGGCGAGCGGTTGCGCGTCAGTGCGTCAGCAGGTCACCACGGCAGCGGTACCGCTTCCCCGTTGGCGCGCTCGCCGTAGTACAGCGACGGCAGGAAGCGCGCGAGGAAGGTGAACTCTGTGTAGCAGTGCTGCATCAGGCCCAGGCCGACCGCGTCGCTGGCGTCGCGGTGCGGGTCGTCGCTGCCGCGGCCGAGCACGAAGCGGCTGCGCAGCACGCAGCCGAACGGCGTGTCGCGGGCGACGTGGAGCATTTCGCCATCGGTGGGATCGCCGTCGGCATCGCACTGCACGTGGTCGCCGAAGCCGACCCGGGCGGCGACGATCGCGGCGACGTGCTGGTCGGCCAGCGCCTGCTGCAGCCGTTGGCGGTCGAAGACATCCTGCGGATCGTGGAATTTCAATCGCGCGGCCACGGGCGGAATGTCCGCCAGCGCCTCCACCGCGCTGATGCTGGCGCCGTGATAGCTGTGGCCCTTGCGCCAGTGCGCGTCCCAGCCGTGATGCGCGACATGGTCGCGCGGATGCCACCACTTGATGTGCTGGGTGGTCTCGAAGAAGGTGAACCACCAGTCCAGCATGCGGCCCTTGCAGCCGTGCAGGTCGGTGCGCACCGCCACCAGCAAGGTGCCGTCGTCGCGGCGCTGCAGGCCCATTTCCAGAGGCAGCGGTGCCGGATTCAGCAGCGCATGGTGGTCCAGCCAGGGCGAGGCCATGGAGGAAGCCGTCATCGGTGCAACTCCTGCGTGGGGATGGAGTCCGGATAATATAGAAACGCACATCGTTTCTCAAATATCGCGATGCGTTACCATGGCCGCCGATGTCGCCACGTCCTTGTCCATGACCGATTCCCCCACGTCTGCAAAGCGTCCGCGCGGACGGCCCGCGCAGCCCGAAGCCGAAGTCCGCGCGCGCTTGCTGCAGCATGCGATGCAGCTGTTGCTCGAGCACGGATACGAGGCCACCACGATGGAGGCGGTGGCCGCGCGGGCGGGCGTGGCCAAGAAGACGGTCTATCGCCATGCCGCCAACCGCGAGGCGCTGGTCGGGCTGGCGGTGCGTGCCTGGAGCGACGGTATCGCCGTGCCGATGCAGCGCGACGCCGGCGACCGCAGCGAGCTGTCGCCGTTGCTGCGGGCCATCCTGCAATCGCTGTGCGATCAGGTCCTGTCGGAGCCGGCGGTGAAGTTGTTCCGCCTGCTGACCACCGACTTTCCAGGCAAGCCGGAACTGCTCGGCAGCTACCAGGCCAACGGCATCGAGCGCGGCCGCGCGCTGCTCGCGGACTGGCTGTCGCGGCAGCAGCGGCGCGGGCTGTTGCGCGACGGCGACCCGGCCATGCTGGCGACGCTGATCCTGGCCATGGCGGTGGCCGAGCCGTTGCGGCAGATGGCGCTGGGCGTGACCGCGCCGCTGCCGGAGGGGTCGGTCGCGGCGCATCTGGATGCGTGCATGGTGCTGTTGCAGGGCAGGTTGGTGCCTTAGTCGGGACGCGGGTTGCGTGTCGACGCGTCGCCGCGACGGCGCGACGGCGCCGCAGGGCGCGATGCGGGTCATGAAGTGCGATCCGAAGAGGATCGACGACGCTACTGACGTGACTGGCCGACGCAGCGCGTAGGCGCCTCGACCTTGCGCCGCGCAGCGGCTGCTGGTGGCCGGTCGCGATGCGGTGCGGTGCTGGCATACGACGTCCACTCGCGACGCGTGGGTACCATGCGGACACCTTGCAGCAATCAGGCCCGGTGATCTTCGACGTTCACATTGGCCGCACTGGCACGCTCACCGCAACCCGCATCTTCGATCGTCGAAGTCGGCGCGCAGGCGGGTAAAGGAAGTCCTCGCACGCACCCGACAGCGCCGCCGCGATGCACGCGAATGTCCGCCGCAGCGGAGTCGCAGTTCCATCGCGAACAGGGCGAGGCCAGGCCGACACCGAGTCCGGGCGTGTCTCGGCCGTTCCATCGCCAGCGCAGACGGCTTGCAACGCGGCGTTGCACGAGCGTGGCTTCATTCTCGTGTTGCAATGCACAATAATGCGCAGCCCCCCGTTTGAGCAGGATCGGGCATGTCCACTCCCGTCACTCCCCAGGCGCCGCTGTCGCGCCGCGGCTACGTGCTGATCCTGTTCGCGCTGGCGATGGGCGGCTTCGCGATCGGCACCAGCGAGTTCTCCACGATGGGCCTGATGCCGTACATCGCGCGCGGGCTGGCGATCGACGAGCCGCAGGTCGGGCACCTGATCAGCGCCTATGCGCTGGGCGTGGTGGTCGGCGCGCCGCTGCTGGCGATCGTCGGCGCGCGCTGGCCGCGGCGCACGCTGCTGCTGGCGCTGATGGGCTTCTACGCGGTCGGCAATCTGGCCAGTGCGCTGGCGCCGGACTACCACAGCATGCTGCTGGTGCGGTTCATCGCCGGGCTGCCGCATGGCGCCTATTTCGGCGTGGCCACCCTGGTCGCCGCGTCGATCAGCCGCCCCGACCAGCGCGGCGCGGCGGTGAGCCGGGTGCTGCTGGGTCTCAATCTGGCGGTGCTGGTCGGCAATCCGTTGGCGACCTGGATGGGCCAGGTGGCGCAGTGGCGCTACGCGTACGCGCTGGTGGCGGCGATCGCGGTGCTGACCGTGGTGCTGGTCGTGCGCCTGCTGCCTGCCGATCCGCAGGAGCCGCGGCAGCAGCCGCTGCGCGAACTGCGCGCGTTCAACCGTGCGCAGGTGTGGCTGGCGCTGGGCATCGGCTCGGTCGGCTTCGCCGGCATGTTCTGCGTGTTCAGCTACATGGCGCCGACCCTGACCCAGGTCACCGGCGTGTCCGAGCGCTGGATTCCGGTGGCGATGGGCGCGTTCGGCTTTGGCGGCCTGCTCGGCAATCTCGCCGGCGGCTGGCTGTTCGACCGGCTGCAGTTCCGTGCGGTGCCGCTGGTGCTGCTGTGGTCGATGGCGGTGCTGCTGGCCTGGCCGCTGGCCGCGCATTCGCCGTGGGCGGTGCTGCCGGCGGTGGTCGCGGTCGGCAGCATGGGCGCGCTGGCACCGGTGCTGCAGACCCGGCTGATGGACGTGGCCAGCGAAGCGCAGACCCTGGCCGCGGCATCCAACCATGCCGCCTTCAACCTGGCCAATGCGCTGGGGCCGTGGATGGGCGGGATCGCGATCAGCGCCGGGCTGGGCTGGACCTCGACCGGCTACGTCGGCGCCGCGGCGGCGCTGGGCGGGCTGCTGGTGTACCTGTGGGCGCGCCACGACGCGCGCCGCACGCGGCGCCTGGCGCAAGCCTGCTGAGCCGCGCGGCATCGGGCCTGCTGCGATCGCGCCAGGTCGGGCACGCGACGTACCGTCGTGCGCGCGGACGCACGCAGGCGCACGCCGATGCCACGCGCCCGGCCCGATCGGCGCCCGCGGCGGCTCAGCGCTGCGCCTGGGCGTTGTGGGTCAACCGCCGCAACGCCTCCAGTTTGGCCTGGTAGCGCGGCTGCGCGGTCTTGTCGGCGTGCTCCACGGCCTGCTGCAGCGCCCAGTTGGCGCGGCGCGGATCGCCGTTGAGCAGGTAGACGCGGGCCAGGGCGAAATACAGCAGGTGCGCGTTGTCGTACAGGCGCAGCGCATGCCGGTAGTAGCCGATCGCCGCAGCATAGTCCTGGCGCCGTTCCGCCTCGTTGCCGAGTAGATACTGGTGGAACGGGTCGGTCAGCTGCACGCGCTGCAGCCGAGCCAGCATCGCCGCCTCGCGCCGGCTGTCGCCCAGGTGCCGGTACAGCATGGCGGCGTTGGACAGCGCGGACACGTGGCCGGGATCGATCGACAGTGCGGTCGCGTAGTTGTTCGCGGCAGTCTGCGCATGGCCCTGGCGCAGCGCCAGCACGCCGAGGTTGTTCCAGGCGGCGGCGAAGTCGCGGTCCATCCGCAGCGCCATCTCCAGGTGCTGCTGCGCGGCGGGCAGGTCGCCGTTGGCCATCAGCTCGGCGCCGCGGTTGTTGTAGTAGTGCGCCAGTGCGCGGCGGTCGGAGATCGGCTGCGGGCCGCGCCGGTCCATCAGCACGCTGCGGTCCAGGTCCACGCTGCGGCGACTGCCGTCGATGCGCGCCAGGACGTTGACGTGGCCGGCGTTGTACAGCGCGTTGCCGTCCTCGTACCAACTCAGGACGCGGCCCACTTCCTGCACCTGCGCATCCACCCCGGCGTCGCGCGCCAGGGCCACGAACAGCAGGGTGAAGGACAGGCAGTTGACGCGCCGGGTGGCATAGCTCTCGGCGACGCTGTTGGTGGCCTTGGCGTCGTACTGCAGATCCAGGCCGTCCACGTCGAAGGCCAGCCGCACCAACTGCTGCAGGCGCTGCTCGGGCGGGCCGTGGCGGTCGACGCGCTGCTGCACCAGCGCATGCAGCGCGGGCGGGACGCGCATGATCTCTTCGGGGACGAGCGGCACAGGTGGCGCGGGTGGCGACGGCGGTGCGGGGGGCGGCGCGATCGCCGTCGCGGCGACCAGGGCGAATGCGGTCCAGCCGAACATGGCGCACCTCGTGGGAATCCCGGATGGGAGGCTCTTTCGGCAAATATAGCCCTTTGCCGGAGCGGTGCACGCGCCTCGGAACGCAGCCATCGCGGCCCACCCGGTGCCGTGCCTGGCGGCCGGCGGGCGCCGCGTATTCATCCACAGCGATCGTGGATACGTGCGGGCAGGCAGATGGATGACTGCACCGGGGCGTGCCGTCGTGCCGGGCACACGCATGGCCTGGCGAAAATATCGCCACGCAGGCCATGGCGCCGGCGATGAATGCCTGTTCATGCCTGCCAGCGTCGCGTGAGGACGCGGCCGTTTCGGCTCACGTGCACTTTATGCCCCCGCGTCCAGCATCCCTCCCACGACGCAACGCGGCAAGACGTTTCATCCCGCGGCCAAGCGACATCCAGGGAACACGACCCGACGTGCCCGTTGCGCGATGTTCGCCGGCCCATTGCAGAAGGAGTTCCATCCATGAGCATTCAGAGCAAGACCACCCACAGCCTCAACGACCTCATCGCCATCTCCCGCGACGGCAAGGATTTCTACGAAGAAGCGGCGCAGAAGGTCGGCGATACCGAATTGTCCGCACTGTTCCTGCGCATTGCCGGGGTCAAGTCCGACATCGTCAGCAGCCTGAGCGCCGTGGTCCAGGCGGTCGGCGGCAAGCCGGAAGAGCACGGCACAATGGTCGGCAGCATGCAGCAGATGTACGGCAAGGTGCGCGCGACGCTGGGCGACACCAAGTACGGCTACGTGGCCGAACTGGAAGAGTCCGAGGATCGCCTGTTGAAGGCGTTCAACGACACCATCGCCGACAGCGATACCCCGGTCGCCGCACGCGATGCCGCCACCAAGTTGCTGCCGGAAGTGCGCGCCTGCCACGACGTGATGCGCAATCGCAAGCTGGCGCTGAAGAACGCGGCGTAAGCTGCAGGCCTGGCTTGTCCGGCCGTCGTCGAAGGCGTCGCGATCCGCGCGGAGCGCGACGTGCCGATGCCGAAACGCACAAAGGCCGCCCGGATTCCGTCCGGGCGGTCTTTGTGCGTTTTCGGAATGCGCGGCGCTCGGCGCAATGCGCTTGCTACCATGACGGTTCCTGCCCAGTCGCCGCAGCGCCCGCGGCTTGCGTATCCTGCCGATGGCCCACGATCCTTCTTCCGCAAACACGCAGTTCGCGCTCGGCTTCGCCGCGCCGGCGCCGCGCGAGAGCCTGTTCTTCGCCGTGCTGCCGGACCCGGCCACCGCGCAGCGCGCCTTCGCGATTGGCGAGCGCCTGCGGGCCGAGCATGGCCTGCGCGGCCGCGCGTTGCCGGTGGAACGCCTGCACCTGACCTTGCACTACCTGGGCGAGTACGCCGGCATTCCGCCGCGGCTGCTGCAACAGGCGCATGCCGCCGGACAGGCGCTGGAGGCAGCGCCGTTCGAGCTGTGTTTCGATCGGGTGGCCAGTTTCGGCGGCCGCGCCCGCACGCGGCCGCTGGTGTTGCTCGGCGACGGCGAGCCGTCCGCGCTGCGCTACCTGCGCGAGGCACTGCAGCGGCAACTCGGCCGCCAGGGCGTGGCCACGCGCGCCGATCCGGTCTTTGTCCCGCATCTCACCCTGAGCTACGACGAGCAGATGGTGCCGCCGCAAACCGTGCCGGAATTGCGCTGCACGGTCGCCACGGTGAGTCTGATCCGCAGCGTGCAAGGGCAGGGGCGCTATGTGCACGAGGCGACCTGGCCGCTGTCGGCGGATGCGGCCAAGCCTGGGTCTGCGGGCGTCGAGGCCACGCGATGAGCGAGCCGGCGCCGCCGCTGACCTTGCCCGCCGCGCAATGGGAGCAGTTGCAGGCGGCCTATGCGACGCCGCCACGCGCGTATCACCACTTCGGCCATGTGCAGGCGGTGCTGGGCCACTATGCCGAAGTCGCCGCGGCCCTGGGCTGGCGGCAGCCGCGCGAGGTCTACCTGGCCGTGCTCTATCACGACGCGGTGTATCAGGCCGGACGTGGCGACAACGAGGCGCAGTCGGCGCGCATGGCGCAGGCGGCGATCGCGCAGTGGCTGCCGGATGCCGGGCTGGACGCGGCGCGCGTCGCCGCGCTGATCGAACTGACCGCGCGCCACGGGCAACTGTCCGCCGCTGCGGTGGATGCGGAGGCGGCGCTGTTCCTGGATTGCGATATGGCCATCCTCGGCGCCGATCCCGCCGGGTTCGCCGCCTACGATCGCGCCATCGCCGAGGAATACCGCGGCGTGGTGCCCGGCTGGCTGTACCGGCGCAAGCGCCGCGCATTCCTGAAGACGGTGCTGGCGCAGCCGCGCATCTTCCTCAGCGACTGGTTCCATGCGCGCTACGACGCGGCGGCGCGCGTCAACCTGCGCCAGGCGATCGGCTGAGCCGGCCGCGACGGCGGTCTACAATGCGCGCCTGTTCACGCCGCCGGCGTGCCACCCGCTGCGTACCGTGATGTCCGATTCCGATTCCGATTCCGATCCCGCCACTGCCGATCCGCGCCCGCAGGCGCCGCAGCCTCCGCTGCCCAGCGACTGCTGCGACAGCGGCTGTCCGCTCTGCGTCCACGACCTGTACAACGACGAAGTGACGCGCTATCGGCAGGCGCTGGCGGCATGGCGGCTGCGCCATCCACAGGCCGATCCGGACGCGTGAGCCCTGAGCTGCGCGTCGCTGCAGTCCGCGCCGGCGCCGCCGCCTGGCAGTGCGCTGGAACGCTCGCGGCGTATCCCGCATGAACCGGAGCCCGCGCCGTGCTTCGCGCCGCTGCCGTTCGGGATTATCTTTACCTGCTTTTTCAGGATTGGCCCTTTCAGGATTGCCGGATGATGCGACTGCGTGGCGGATGGATGTGGGGATGTGCGTTGGCCGGCCTGAGCGCCGCGGCTGCCGCCGCGGCGGCGCCTGCGACGACGGTCGCGGCGCCAGCGCCGGCTGCGCCAGCGGCCGCGGTCCCGGAGAAACTCAGCCACGGCCGCTTCGAGCAGGTGCCGGTGCTGCTGCCGAAGGGCGAGGCGCAGCGCGTGGTGCTGTGGTTCGCCGGCGGCAAGCACGGCGAGGCGGTGCGCATGCGCCAGATCGAGGCGCTGCGCGACGACGGCGCGATGGTGGTGGTGATCGACGGCGCGCACCTGCAGGCGGTGCTGGCCAAGATCCCCGGCACCTGCGGCTTCTCCGCCGGCGACGTGGAGAACTTCTCGCGCTACGTGCAGGCCTACTACCACGTGCCGACCTACCGCCTGCCGCTGCTGGTCGGCGATGGCGACGGCGCCGCGCTGGCCTATGCGGTCGCGGCGCAGGCGCCCAAGCACTTGCTGGCCGGCCTGGTCACCGAGGATTTCTGTCCGGTGCAGGTGCTGGACGACCAGATCTGCGGCGCCGGCATCACCGCGCCGGCGCGCGCGCTGCAGCCGGCGACGCTGCCGGTGCCGTGGCTGGCGGCACTGGATGCGCCGGGCAAGGCCCGCTGCACCCAGCAAAGCGATGCGTTCCTGCAGAAAGTGCCGCAGGCGCGGCAGTTCCGCCGCAGCGCCAGTGGCGATCCGCTGCCCGGACTGCGCGCGGCGGTGCGTTCGCTGGGTGCGCAGCGCGGGGTCAGCCTGCCGCCAACGCCGGCCGATCTGGCCGGATTGCCGGTGGTCGATGTGCCCGTGCCCACGGACGACGCGGCCACCGGCAAGGGCCATGAGCAAGTGTTCGCGATCTTCGTTTCCGGCGACGGCGGCTGGGCCGGGCTCGACCAGCAGGTGGCCGGGGCGTTGGCCGAGGCCGGCATCCCGGTGGTCGGCGTGGACTCGCTGCGTTACTTCTGGAGCGAGCGCACCCCGCAGGGCTTCGCCACCGACCTGGACCGCATCTACCGCCACTACAGCCGCCTGTGGCAGCGCGAGCGGGTGGTGCTGATCGGTTTCTCGCAGGGCGCCGACGTGTTGCCGGCGGCCTACAACCAGTTGCCGCCGGAGATGCGCGAGCAGGTGCAGGCCACCGCGCTGCTGTCGCTGGGCAAGACCGCCGACTACGAGTTCCACGTGTCCAACTGGATCAGCTCCGGCGACGACGGCCTGCCGATCGCCCCGGAAGTGGCGAAGATGCCGGGCGCGCAGACCCTGTGCATCTACGGCGAAGACGACGACGACGCGCTGTGCCCGGACCTGCCGCATCGCGGCGCGCAGCTGGTGAAGCTGCCCGGCGACCACCACTTCAAGGGCGACTACGCGGAACTGGCCAAGCAGATCCTGCAGCGGATCGATTGACGGCGGGGATTGGGGAGTCGGGATTGGGGATTCGTAAGAGCTTGGCGCGCACGCATTCGTTGCGCGCCTTGATTCCGGATTTTCCGGCGCTTAGCTATTGGGATTGAACGCCTTCTGAGCGCGGCTGCGTGGCTTCAGGTTCGGCTTCCCACCGAACCACTCGCCGGCGCTACCAAGGGACAGCGCCCCGAATCCTGCTTCTACCAATCCCCAATCCCAAATCCCCAATCCCGGCGGTCAATCAGGCTTCCGCGGATCCAGCGAAATCAGCCGCGTCACGTCCAGCAGCGCCGCCGGTAGGTGCATGCCGCCGGGCGCGGCCAGGTAGCGGGTGCGCCAGGCCGGGGCGAACTTGGACTTGAAGCGGCGCAGGCCGGTGAAGCCGTAGAAGCGCTCGCCGTGGCGCACGATCAGGTTGCCGAAGCGGTTCCAACGGCCGGCCAGGCGGTGCTGGGCCAGGCCCGACAGCGGCGCCATGCCCAGCGAGAAGCGCTTGTAGCCCTGTTCGCGGCCCCACAGGAACAGCTCGATGAACAGGAAATCCATGGTGCCCTTCGGCGCATCGGCGATGTGCCGCATCAGGTCCACCGACAGCTCGTGCCCGGCCGGTGCCTGCCACAGGTTGGCGAATGCCACGACCTTGCCCTCGGCCTCGACCACCGCGATCGGGAAGCGGCGCAGATAGGCCGGGTCGAAGCTGCCGAGCGAGAAGCCTTTCTCTTCGCCGGCCTTTTCCTCCAGCCATTGCTGCGAGACGTCGGCCAGCACCGGCATCAGCGCGTCGATCTGCTCCAGCGGCACGATGCGGAAGCTCAGCCCGCTGCGCTTGCCGCGATTCCAGGCCTGGCGCAGGTCGGCGCGGTCGCGGCCTTCCAGGTGGAAGTCTTCCAGCGACACCATCGCTTCCTCGCCCAGCTTGACCAGGGTCAGGCCCAGGTCCAGATAAGTCTGCCAGTGCTGCTCGCCGACCTGATAGAACACCGGGCGCAGGCCCATGCGGTCGGCTTCCTCGCGGAAGCGCCAGATCAGCGCGCGCGCGACCTCCGGCGGCCCCACCGGGTCGCCCATCGCCACCAGCGAGCCGCCGTAGCGCTGCATCATCACGAAGCCCTGGCCGGCCTCGTCGGGCAGCAGCGCCTTGTCGCCGGTCAGCACCAGGCAGGCCTGGGTGTCGGTGGCGGCGGCCAGCACCGGCGCCAGCGCGTCCAGCTGCGCCGCGTCGGCCGCCGGCAGCGGCGAGCGCGTGCTGTGCAGCAGCCGCGCCAGCCCGAACACCACCACCGCCACGCTGACCAGCAGCACCGCGCGCAGCGCCCGCGGCGCATTGGCCGAGGTGGCGAACTGCCACCACAATTCGTTCTGGTATTCGACGTGGCTGTAGACGAAGAACAGCAGCCACACCGTGGCGATCAGCACCAGCCCCAGGTTGCGCAGCCACGGCCACGACCAGGCCTCGTCGAGCAGTGCGCCCTGGCGGTAGAACTCGCGGCGCGCGCCCCACAGCCCGGCCGCCACCACCAGCGAGGACAACGCCACCGAGGCGTGGCCGCCGCGCAGCCAGGCCGGCAACGGCAGCAGCACGCAGATGCCGATCGCCAGCACCCAGGCGGCATGGCTGCGGCGTTGCAGGCCCTGGCCGATCAGCAGCAGCACCACGCCGCCGAGGCTGGCCAGCAGGTGCGAGGTCTCCACGATCGACAGCGGCGCCATGCCCAGGCGCCGCTTCGGCGTCGGCAGGGTGCCGTCGATGACCAGCGCGGCGCCGACCGCGAACACCGCGATGGCGATGATCTGCGGCAGCCACGGACGCAGCGTGCCCCAGGCCACGCGCAGCCCGCCGGCGCCGGCCGCCAGCGGCTGGCGCAGGCCCGACACCGCGGCCATCAGCACCGACAGCAGCAGCGGCACCACGTAGTAGGTGATGCGGTAGATCAGCGCCGCGGCCAGCACCGCGGCCGGGGCCACGCCGGGCAGCAGCTTGAGCAGGCTCCATTCGAACACGCCCAGCCCGGCCGGCACGGTGGACATCAACCCGGCCACCACCGCGACCAGGTACAGGCCGACGAAGCCGACGAACTCGATGCCCGATTCGTTCGGCAGCAATACATAGAACGCGGCGCTGGCCAGGCCCAGTTCGACCACGCTGAGCGCGGTCACGCCGAGCGCGGTGCGCCGGTCCGGCAGCCACAGTTCGTGGGTGCGCCAGCGCAGGGTGCGGCCTGCGCGCCCGGCCAGCAGCAGCATCAGGCCGAAGCCGGCCAGCAGCGCGATGCCGATCGCGCGCACCGCCGGCGAGGCCAGCGGCAGCGCCAGCGCCGCCGACGCCGGTTCCAAGGTCAGCGCCAACGCCAGCAGCAGCCAGGCGCCGAACACGAAGCCGAGCGTGCTCATCAGCACCACCTGGCCGATCTCGGCCAGGCTCAGCCCGACCCGGCCGTAGCCGCGCAGGCGCACCGCGCCGCCGGTGAGCGCGGCGAAGCCCAGGGTCTGCCCGACCGCGTGCGCCAGGAACGCGGTGACGCCGATTCGCATCGGATGCAGCTTGCGCCCGCTGCGGTGCAGGCCGATCGCGTCGAAGCCGATCAGGCAGGCATAGCTGCTCAGCCCCAGCAGCAGGGTCAGCGCGATCTGGCCGACACCGAGCTGGTTGAAGGCATGGCGGATCGCGGCGTAGCCGTGGGTGCTGAACTCGGTGGCCAGCGCGCGCAGCGCCAGCGCCAGGATCACCAGGCTGAACACCACCGGCAGCGCACGGCGCCAGCCAGCGGCGGAGGGGGGCGGGGAAACGGGGGGCGCGGCGTCGGTCATTGCAGAGGAGCGTAAGCGAAGGAGAGAGGGAACTGTGCGCAGAGGCCGGCGGCGTCGCGTAGACACGCGGTATCGGCGGCGCGGGCCATCGCCAAGGTGCGCCTGCAGGCGGAAAGGGAGTGGTGCATCGCGAGATCCGGTGGCCTGGGGCTGTACCGGCAACACCGGCGACGCGCATCATAGTGGAATCGCACGTCGGCACCGCGTCGGTGTGCGCGCAGGGTGCGCGCGCATGCGTCGCGCATCGCGTCCCCGCCACGACCCGGAGCCGATCCCATGCCCACGCCCCTGGTCCCCGCCTCCGCGCCGCCGCAGTGGCCGCGCGCCGCCGGGGCCCTCGCCACGCTGCTGTGTCTGCTATTCCTCGGCGTGGCGCTGGCCCTGCAACTGCTGCGCACGGACCTGCACTGGCAGCAGGCGACGCTGAGCATGTACCTGCATGGCCCCGGCGGGTTGCTGCTGCGCACCGTCTACGTGCTGCTGGCGGCGGGCATTGTCGCCATGGCTGCCGGCCTGTACGCGCAGGCCCCGCCGCAGGCTCGCAGCGCCGCACCGCTGCTGTTGTTCGCGGTGGCGGGGCTGGGCCTGTGCGGGGTGGCGATCGGCGACAGCTATCTGCCGCAGCGCGCCCCGTTACTGGCGCCGATGTTGCACGCGCTGTTCGCGCAGACCGCGTTCCTGTGCGCGACCTGCGCGATGCTGCTGCAGAGCGCCTGGCTGCGCCGGCAAGCGCCGTGGCTCGGCTGTGCCGGCACCCTGTCGAGCCTGGCGGTGGCGGCGTTCGTTGCGCTTTGGGTGCACGTGCTGTGGCGCGCGCCGCCGCGCGGGCTGACCCAGAAGCTGGCGATCGTGCTGATCCTGGCCTGGCTGCTGCTGGTCGCCTACCGGCTGTGGCGGCCTGCAGGCTTGGCGCAATCGCGCGACAATGCCCGGGTTTCCCCTCTTCAGGACACCGCCTCATGATCCAGCGATTCGATACCGGCCCGCGCATGTCGGAAATGACCGTGCACAACGGCGTGGCCTATCTGGCCGGGCAGATCGCCGACGACACCAGCGCCGACATCGCCGGCCAGACCCGCCAGGTCCTGGCGGCGATCGACGAACTGCTGGCGCGCGCCGCCAGCGACAAGAGCAAGATCCTGCGCGCGGAGATCTACATGACCGACCTGGCCGAGTTCGCCGAAATGAACAAGGTCTGGGAAACCTGGGTCTGCCCGGGCAGCACCCCGGCGCGCGCCACCGTGCAGGCCAAGCTGGCCAACCCGGAGTGGAAGATCGAGATCGTGGTTACCGCTGCCGTGTGAGTGGAAGGCCGGGATTCGGGATTGGGGATTGGGGATTGGGGATTCGCAACTGCGATCCCCACTCCGGCTGCTTGACCTATGCGATTGGTGCATTGGCCCATCCGCCTCGGTCGCGCGTCAGAGCCCGCGGCCCGCTGTTACCAATCCCGAATCCCTACTCCCGAATCCCGGCGCGTCAGCGCCTAACAAACCGGTAATGCGCCACGCCCCACTGCTGGCCCTGTTCGTAACCGAACAGTTCCGCGCAGGCCATCCAGAACATGCGCCAGCGCTGCCACCAGATCTTCGCGTCGCGGCCGTAGGTGGCCTGCAGCACCGTCATCAGTTCGGCGCGATGCCGGTCCTGGTTGCGTAGCCAGGCGTTGGCGGTCTTCTCGTAGTGTTCGCCGGACAGCAGCCAGCGCCGTTCCAGCGCCAGGTCGTCCTGGAACTGCAGCAGGGTGTCGGCGGCCGGCATCAGCCCGCCGGTGAAGAAGTGCCGGCCCATCCAGTTGTCCTCGCCCTGCACCTCGAACGGGTAGGCCAGGTCGCGGTGGCAGAAGATGTGCACGAACAGCCGGCCGCCCGGCACCAGCCACTGGCCGATCCGCGCCAGCAGTTCGCGGTAGTTGCGCATGTGCTCGAACATCTCGATCGACACCACGCGATCGAAGCTCGCATGCGGCAGGGTCAGGGTGTTGGCGTCGTGGGTGATGACCTCGACATTGCGCAGCCCGCGTGCGCGGCATTGCGCCTCGATGTGCTCGCGCTGCGGCCGCGAGTTGGACACCGCGGTGATGCGCGCGCCGGGATACTGCTCGGCCATCCACAGGGTCAGCGAGCCCCAGCCGCAGCCCAGTTCCAGGATGCGCTGGCGGTCGCGCAACTGCGCGCGCTCGGCGTACAGGCGCAGCATGCGTTCCTCGGCCGCGTCCAGGTCGCGCGTGTCGGCATCCCAGTAGCAACTGCTGTACTTCAGGCGCTTGCCCAGGCACAGCTCGAAGAAGCGCGGCGGCAGCTCGTAGTGCTGGCGGTTGGCGGCCTCGGTCTCGATCGCGATGGCGCTGCCGCGCAAGGCCTCGACGAAGGCGCGTTGGCGTTCCCAGGCCGCGTCGGCGCCGCCGCTGCGCTCGTCGCGCAGGCGCTGCGTGCACAGCCTGCGCATCGCCGCGCGCAGCAGCGCATCGGGCAGCAGGCCGGATTCGGCCACGCGGGTGGCCAGCGGTTCGGCCGGCAATGCGGGCGCAGGCGAAGAGACGAGGGTGCTGGACATCGGCGAATCTCCTGAAAGCGAAGTCATTGCCGCGGCGGCAACGGAAAGAAGGCGCTGGTGTTGCGCTGGTAGTCGGCGTAGTCCTGGCCGCGCGAGCGCAGCGCCTGTTGTTCGGTGTAGGGAATGCCGGTGACGCGGTACAGGAACGCGAACATCAGCAACGGCCCCAGCGCGGCCACGCCGACCCACAGCGCACCGCTGCCCACGGCGAGGAACACATAGGCGAACCAGTGCACGAACTCGAAGAAATAGTTCGGATGCCGCGAGTAGCGCCACAGGCCGCGGCGGCAGGTCTTGCCCTTGTTGCCCGGATCGGCGCGGAACGCGGCCAACTGGCGGTCGGCCAGGCTTTCCCCGCCCACCGCCAGCAGCCAGGTCGCCAGCGCCAGCGTGGTCCACACGCTCCACTGCGGCAGCGGATTGTGCGCGGCGGCCGACAGCGGCAGCGCGAACAGCACCACCACCAGCGCCTGGCCGAGGAAGAACAGCAGGAAGCGGCGCTGGTCGCCGTGCCAATGTTCGCGCAGCGCGCGGTAGCGGCCGTCCTCGCGCGCATCGCCGAACACGCGTACGCCCAGGTGCCAGGCCAGGCGCGCGCCCCACAGCCCGCCCATCGCCGCGGTCAGCACCCGCGGCAGCGCGGCGCCGTCGGCACGCCAGGCGCAGTACACCGCGGCCAGCGCCATGCACGCGGCCCACAGCACATCGACCACGCCGGCGTTGCGGCTGCGCCGCTGCCAGGCCCAGCCGGCAAGCATCACCAGCGCGGTGAACGCACCCACGTGCAGCAGCGGCCAGCCGTTCATGGCGCGGCCCCTGCGATGCGTGGCGCGGGCTGCGCCGCCGCCGACAGACGCCGCGTCGCCAGGCTCAGCACGGCCAGCGCCGCGGCCCAGGCCAGCGCCAGCGCGACGAGCGCATGCAGCAGCGGCGTGCCCAGCGTCACCGCCTGCCAGCCGCGTGCGGCCAGGACGTAGCCGAGCGGGCCGAACACCGCGCCGAACAGTGCCGCGCGCCACGGACGGTGCATCACCCAGGCCAGCGAATGGTTGAAGGTCAGCGCGAAGCCGGCCCACAGCGCCAGGATCCACAGCGGCGCCCACGGCGCCGGCGGCAGCGCTGCGGCGTAGCGCACCCAGCCGCCGGCGGCCAGTGCGGTATCCACGCCGGCGCCGAGCAGCAAGGCCAGCGCCATCAGCGCCGCATCGCCGCGCGCGCGGCGGCGCGGCTGCAGTTGGTACAGCGCGAACAGCGCCAGCGCCGCCGGGCCGGCCCAGGCCAGTCCGCGCCCGGCGCCCATCACCGCCGCCAGCCACAGCAATTGCAGCGCGACATAGTTGGCGAAGTTGCTCATGCGTCGCCCGCCAGCGCCGGCGCGAACTGCGCCGGGCGCGCGCCCGGCTTGCTCAGCCACAGATGCACGTCGCCGATCGAGCGCTCCAGAAAGCCGCCTTCGCAATAGGCCAGATAGAATTCCCACATGCGGATGAAGCGTTCGTCGTAGCCCAGCGCGCGCACCTGCGGCAGCTTGGCCATGAAGCGTTGGCGCCAGGCGCGCAGGGTCAGTGCGTAGCTGGGGCCGATGTCTTCCAGGTTGAACAGGCGCAGGTCGCTGGCGCGCGCGATCGCGCCGGTCATCGCCGCCACCGAGGGAATGAAGCTGCCGGGGAAGATGTGGCGCTTGATGAAGTCCACCGATTTCAGCGCCTGCGCGTAGCGGTGGTCCTCGATGGTGATGGCCTGGATCAGCGCCTGGCCGTCGTCCTTGAGCAGGCTGCCGACCTTGCCGAAATAGGTGTCCAGGTACTGGTGGCCGATCGCTTCGATCATCTCGATCGAGACCAGCCGGTCGTAGCGGCCGTCGAGGTCGCGGTAGTCGCGCAACAGCACCTCGACGCGGTCGGCCACGCCGGCCGCGTCCACGCGTTGCCGCGCCAGGTCGTATTGTTCGCGCGAGATGGTCACGGTGGTGACGCGGCAGCCGTGCCGCGTGGCCGCGTGCAGCGCGAAACCGCCCCAGCCGCTGCCGATCTCCACCACGTGGTGATGCGGCTGCAGGTCGAGCTTGGCGCAGATGCGCTGCAGCTTGCGCTCGGCCGCGCGTTCCAGCGCGGCGTCGCCGAGCGCGGCGTCCTCGTCGCGGAAGATCGCCGAGGAATACATCAGGCTGCGGTCCAGGAACAGTTCGAACAGCGGGTTGCCCAGGTCGTAGTGCGCGGCGATGTTGCGGCGGCTGCCGGCGCGGGTGTTGCGCGCCAGCGCGTGCAGGCCGCGCATCGCCATGCCGCCGAGACGGGCCAGGCCGGTCTCCATCGCGTCCAGGCGCTCGCGGTTGCGCACCAGCAGCCGCACCAGCGCGACCAGGTCGTCGCAGTCCCACACGCGGTCCATGTACGCCTCGCCGACGCCGACGCTGCCGTTCAGCGCGGCCTGGCGGTAGAAGCGCGGATCGTGGATGCGCAGATGCGCGTGCAGCGTGCCATCCGTTGGACCTGCACTGCCCAAGGTGGTGAGCGCGCCGGCTTCCTCGATGTGCAGCTGGCCGTCGCGCAAGCCATCGAGCGTGGCGAGCAGGCGGCGGCGCAGCAGGCGGTCGAGGCCGCGCAGCGGCGGCGCGGCCGGGATCAGCGCGGCAGCAGCGGAGGAGGGCGCATGCGGAGCGTTCATCGGCGTTCTCGCGGAAGGGAGTGATCGGGGTGGTCGTGCACCGGATTGCCGCGCAGCCACAGGCGCAACGCCTGCCAGTGGATCTTGGCCACCACCTGCAGGGTCATTGCCGGATAGCGCAGCAATGCGCACGCCAGGCTGGCGCCGCAAATCTCGCGCCGCTGCAGCACCAGCGTGGCGTCGAAGCGCCTGGCCGGCGGCTGCGGATCGAGTACGTCCATGTGCACGCGCAACTGCGCGCCCGGTTCGCTCAGGCGCCAGGCGTACTGGTGCGCCATCGCCATGAACGGCGAGACATGGAAGCGCTTGTCGAAACGCCAGGCATGCACGCTGCCGCGGCTGTGCGCGGCCGCGACCGGCAGCACATAGGCGTGGCGCTGCTTCCACGGCGTGTTGGTGATCTCGGCGACGACGCTGTGCAGGCGCTGCTGCGCGTCGTGGCAGTAGTAGAAGGTGACCGGGTTGAAGCAGTGGCCGAAATAGCGCAGGTGGGTCAGCATGCGCACCGCGCCGAGCGGGCGTTCGCCGCAGTGCCGCTGCACGCGGTCGCGCACGGCTTCGTCCAGCGGTTGCGCCGGGTCGCCCAGGTAATCGCTGCGGCGGAATTCGACCAGGTTGCGGCGGCCGACCGACCACAGCCAGCGCCGCGCGAACACCTGGTCGAGTTCGGCCAGATCCAGGTACATCAGGAACAGCGGATAGCGGAACGCCAGTGCTTTCGGCGCATGGCGGCGATGCCGGACCCAGCCGCTGTAGAGCGCGCTGTGCAGTCGCGGCGTGGTCGTGCCCGCCGCCGCCGGCGTTGTCGAGACGGCGCCAGCCGGCGGGGCGGACACGGTAGCGCTGCGCAGCAGCTTCATGGCCAGGGTACCCCCAGCCCGGCGGCCACGTCGACCGCGCTGCGCAGGCCGTCCTCGTGGAAGCCGAAGCCCCACCCGGCGCCGGCGAACCAGGTGCCGCGCTGGCCCTGGATCTCGCCCTTGCGCGCCTGCGCGGCGACCGAGGCGTGGGTCTGCAGCGGATGCCGGTAGCGCATGCGCCGCAGCACCTTGGCCGGATCGATGTCGTCGCTGCGGTTGAGGCTGACGATGAACGGCTGCGGCGAGGCGATCGATTGCAGCGCGTTCATCCAGTAGCTGACCGTGCACGGCGCCTCCGGATCGGCCGGCACATGCGCGTTCCAGGCGGCCCAGGCGCGGCGATTGCGCGGCAGCACGCGCGCATCGGTGTGCAGCACAGTGTCGTTGTCCTGGTAGGCGATCGCGCCGAGGATCTCGCGCTCGGCGGCGCTGGCGTCGTTGAGCAGACGCAAGGCGTCGTCGGCGTGGCAGGCCAGCACCACGTGGTCGTAGTGCTGGGCATCGGCATCGCTGTCGGCATCGGTCAGCACCGACACGCCTTGCGACAGCCGTTGTATCGAACGCACCGGCGTGCCGATGCGCTCGTGCACCCGCCAGCGGCTGCGCAGCGCGCGCACGTAGCGGTTGGAGCCGCCGCGCACCACCTGCCATTGCGGCCGCCCGCTGATCTGCAGCATGTGATGGTTGGCCATGAAGCCGATCAGCTGGCGCATCGGGAATTGCAGGATCTGTTGCGACGGCGAGGACCACAGCGCCGAGGCCATCGGCACCAGATGCGCGTCGCGGAACACGTCCGAATAGCCATGCCGCTGCAGGAATTCGCCCAGCGTCAGCTGCGCCTGCGCTTCATCGATCAGCACCTGCGGCGCCTGCCGGTAGAAACGGCGCAGATCGCCGAGCATGCGCCAGAAGCGCGGGCTGACCAGATTGCCGGCCTGGCAGAACAGGCCGCCGAGGCTGCCGGCGTTGTATTCCAGGCCGCTGCGCGCTTCCTGCACGGAAAAACTCATCGTGGTCGGCTGCGCGGCCACGCCGAGCTGTGCGAACAGTTTGCTCAGCAGCGGATAGTGCTGCGGGTTGAACACGATGAAGCCGCTGTCCACCGCGTACTCCACGCCGTCCAGTTCCACCGCATGGGTATGGGTGTGCCCGCCGAAGTAATTGGCGGCCTCGTACAGGGTGACGTCGTGCCGTTGCGACAGCAGCCATGCCGCGCCCAGCCCGGCGATGCCCGAGCCCACCACCGCGATGCGGCTCATCGTGCGCGCGCCTGTGCCCGCACCAGCCCCGCCGGGACCGGCCGCAGCTGGCGGATCAGGCCGGTCCACGACAGCGCCTTCAGGCCATACCAGGTCAGGTCGATTTCCCACCAGCGGAAGCCTTGCCGCGCCGCACCGGGGAAGAAGTGGTGATTGTTGTGCCAGCCTTCGCCGAAGGTGAGCAGCGCCAGCCACGCGTTGTTGCGGCTGTCGTCGCGGGTGGCGAAGCGGCGGCTGCCGAAACGGTGCGCCAGCGAGTTGATGGTGAAGGTGGCATGGAACAGCGCCACGGTGGAGACGAAGAAGCCCCACACCAGCAGCTGCGGCCCGTCGGTGCCGAGCTGCGGATGGTGGCGTTGCAACCAGCCGCCGAGCAGGAACAGCGCCAGCGCCAGCAGCACCGGCAGCAGCAGATCGAAGCGGTCGAGGAAGCGCAGTTCCGGGAAGCGGCGCAGATCCGGGATCGCCTCCCAGTCGGTGCGGAAGCCGCGCGGGGTCAGGAACCAGCCGCTATGGCTCCACCAGAAACCGTGCTGGCGCGGCGAATGCGGATCGGCCGGGGTATCGGTGTGGCGGTGGTGGTTGCGGTGATGCGCGGCCCACCACAGCGGCCCGCGCTGCACGCAGGTGGCGCCGAGCGCGGCGAACAGGAACTGCACCACGCGCGACGTCTTGAATGCGCGATGCGCGAAGTAGCGGTGATAGAAGCCGGTGAGCGCGAACATCCGCACCGCGTACATCGCCACCGCCATGCCCACCGCGAACCACGACGCGCCGACCCAGAACACGCCCAGGCAGGCCAGGTGCAGGGCGAAATAGGGCGCGGCGCGCAGCCAGTCGATGCGATCGGCGCGGGCCTCGTCCAGTTCGATTTCCGCGCCGGTGTCGAACCAGCGCCGCAACGTGCGCGCCACGCCGCCGCCGCGGCGCGCGGGCGCCTCGGCAGGCGCAGTGATGGGGGCACGGGAATGGTCCGGAACGGGGCTCGGCACAAGCGCATCTCGTGGGGATTCGGATAGCGATACGGGCAAAGCCGGAAGACGGATGCACTCGCGTTGCCGCGTCCGTGCGTGATGTGGCGGGCGTGGATGGCCGGCCAGGGCAGCGCCTGCCGTCACCGCGCGAGGCGGCGTCCACGCAGATCGGAATCGTCGGAGGGATCAGGCTACCCGCGCATGCGCGACGGCTGCGGCATGCTGCCTACGCGCGAGTGGTGGCCGGGTGAATGTGCGGGTTCGCGATGCTTTTGAGCGATCACGCGCTGCGCGAGAAGCCGAGTGTGTTGCTGCTGCGAAGCGCTTAAAGCCCCTCTCTCCGCGGGAGAGGGGTTGGGGTGAGGGTACGTCGGCACTGACAGGCTGGTACGCCTGGATGCGTAAGGCTTCGCCCGTACCCTCATCCGCCCCTACGGGGCACCTTCCCCCGGAGGGGGAAGGGAGGCGCGAGTTTGCGCTGCGTTGACCCCCGCGCCGCATTAGCCCCTCTCCCTGCGGGAGGGGGGTTGGGGTGAGGGTACGTCGGCACGAACAGGTTGGTACGCCTGGACGCGCGAGGCTGCGCCCGTACCCTCATCTGCCCCTTCGGGGCACCTTCCCCCGGAGGGGGAAGGGAGAAGCACAGTCCGCTGCGTTGTCTACTGGCGACAGTAGCCCCTCTCCCGTCGGGAGAGGGGTTGGGGTGAGGGTACGTCGGCACAGACAGGCTGGCGCACCTGGATGCATGAGGCTTCGCCCGTACCCTCATCCGCCCCTTCGGGGCACCTTCCCCCGGAGGGGGAAGGGAGAAGGACAGTCCGCTGCGTTGTCTACTGGCGACAGTAGCCCCTCTCCCGTCGGGAGAGGGGTTGGGGTGAGGGTACGTCGGCACGGACAGGCTGGTACGCCTGGACGCACGAGGCTGCGCCCGTACCCTCATCCGCCCCTTCGGGGTACCTTCCCCCGGAGGGGAGAAGGGGCGCGTGGGATGTTGTCTACGGCGCCAGGCGCAGCGTGCTGATGCCGCCCTTGGCCACGATCGGGCCGGTGGCGACGCCGCCGGGCGCGCCGCCGGGCGGTTCCATCGTCACCGCCAGCAGGGCGCCGTCGCTGAGCAACGGCATCAGTGCGTCGGGAATGCGCGCCGCGCGCGCCTGCGCGTCGTCGAACACGCCCATCGAGCGTGCCTTGCCGTCGGCCGGGATCAGCCACAACTCCGGCACGCGCGCGGGATCGCGGCTGCCGGCCAGCGGGGTCAGGGTGATGCGCTTCTTGTCGGCGTCCATCAGCACTACGTAGCCGGGCTTGCCGTCGTCCTGCATCAGCGTCGAGGTCATCGCGATGCCGGTGTCGGCAGGCGTTGTCGTGACCGGCGGCGTGGGCGTTTGCGGCGGCAGCGGCTGCCGCGCGACCATCAGCGTGAGCATGCAGGCCGCTGCGGTGGCGAAACCGCCGGCGCTCAGCCAACGCCAGGTGCGCACGCTTTCCCAGAAGCCCGGCTTCGCCGTCGGCGCGCGCGGCGCCGGCGCATCCAGGCCGAGCGATGCGCGGATGCGCACCCACACGCGTTCCGGTACCGCGACCGGCGCGATCTCGTCGGCCAGCGGCATCAGGTGCTGCTGCCATTGCGTCACCGCCGCGGCGAATTCGGCGTCGGCGTCGATGCGTTGTTCGGCGGCGCGGCGTTCGCTCGCATCGAGCACGCCAAGCACGTATTCGCCGGCCAGCACGTCGCGCGGCGGCGGGGTTTCCTGCGGATCGGGCACGGATGCGTTCATCGTTCCAGGCACGCCTTCAGCTTGGCCAGGCCGCGCCGGATCCAGCTCTTGACCGTGCCCAGCGGCGTTCCGCTGCGGTGGGCCAGTTCCTCGTAGGTGATGCCCTCGAAGAACGCGGTGCGGATCAGGTCGCCGCGCGGCGGTTCCAGCTCGCCCATGCACACGTCCAGGCGCCGCCCGGCGACGCGCCATTCGGTCTCGGCCAGCGGATCGCGGCCGTCGTCGTGCAGTTCGCCGGCGTCGTCGAGCGCCACCGATTGCCGCGCCGGCGCGCGCGCGCGCAGGTAGTCGATGGCCTTGTTGCGCGCGATCATGGTCAGCCAGGTCAGGCCGCGCGCGCGCTGCGGATCGAACTGCGCGGCCTTGCGCCAGACCGAGGTGAACACCTCCTGCAGCACGTCCTCGGCTTCGCCGCGCTGCGGCACGATGCGCAGGCACACGCCGAACAGGCGCGGCGAGGTGGTGCGGTACAGGCGTTCGAACGCGGCGCTGTCGCCGGCCGCAGTGGCGACCAGCAATTGGCCTGCTTCGTCGTGATCGGGCGTCTCGGTCATGCCGGGGAGCGGTGGCGAAGGTGGCAGCGATGCTACAGGCTTTCGGCGCGCGCGTCGCTCAACGCGGCTGCCTGCGCCATAGCGCGAGCGCGGCCAGCAGCAGCGCGATTTCGAACACGGCCAGGCCGGTGGTGGTCGGTCCGACCGGCCACAGCCGCAGCAGGCCGGCGCTGCGGTAGAGCACGATCGGAACGTAGAAGGCGAGCGCCAGCAGCAAGCCGGTACGGATCTGCCCGCTGCGGGCGAAATAGCCGAACAGGAACGCCATGCCCAATTGCAGGCCGCCGTAGATGACCAGGTATTCGGACTGCCCGGAACGGTCCAGGCCGATGTAGCCGACCGCGGCGGCGGTCTGCGCCGGCAGGAGCGTGCACCACAGTGCCAGGATCGCGTACAGCGCAGCGTTGAACCACAGATAGGCCTTGGCCATGGATGTTCCTCGTCGGGGGATGGGCGATGCGCTGGCATGGGTGTGGCGGCTGCGGCGGAGGCGGGCGTGAAGCCGGTGCCGGCGCGCTTCAACGCGCGGCGCATTGCGCGGCCAGCGGTTGCTGCAGCGCCTGGTTCCATGCGGCGGCGTCGGCCTGCTCGCGCAGGCGCTCGGGAAATTCGATGCGCACCTGCGCATAGCGGCCGCGCGCGTCGCGGACATTGCCGATGCCGCGGAACTCGAGCAGGCGGCGATCGTTGCGCGCATAGGCGACGGCGATGTTCGGCAGCACGCCGCCGTACCAGGCATCCACCGCCAGCGTATAGCGCTGCACGCCGGCGTCGGCCGCTGCCGGCTTGATCTGGAATTCCAGCGTGCGCAAGGCGCCAGGCAAGACGAAGGCGACGCGCTGCGGTGCGCCCTGGCTCAGCGTGTCCCAGTGCTGGCGCAGAAAGGCATCGAATCCCGCATCGATCACCTGTGGCGCCGTCGTCGCCGGCAACGGCGCGCTGCGTTCCGGCTCGCCGTCGCGCTGGCTGAACATGACCCGGCCACCGCCGGCGCGGCGCACGCCTTCGCGATAGCCGCTGCGCGCGTCGACCAGTTCGAAATCCGGGGCGATGCTGCCGTCGGCGATGCGCTTGCGCGCGAACGGTGTGCCGTCGGCGCAGCGGTACAGCACCAGCCGCGCGCCGTCGTCGCGCACCCAGTGGCTCTCGCGGTACAGCAGTTGCTGGCCGTTCGGCGCATACGCCAGGCCGTCGTAGTGCAGCATGGCCCGCGCCGGCGCGGCGATGCCCAGTGCGGCCAGACACACCGCCGCCGCCAGCGGCGCGCGTGCGTGGGCGAGGGGGGACATGGCGATCGGCATGGGCATGCGTGGCGCTTCCGCGAGACGGTGACAGCTGGCAATACGCAGCGGACACCGATCCGGATGCGGTGGCGGCACGGCCGATGCGACGCCCGGGCGGCCATCCGTTCCCGGCTGGCCGTGTCAGGTCATGCGGCGCTTGCCGGCGGATGTCCAGGCAAGCTCAGTGTGGGCGCAGCCGCGCCTGCGCTTTACTTGCGTGATCGCCTGGGCGTGGGACGCGCTCGTCCCTTCCAACCTGCTTGCACCGTTCACACGCATGCGTGGCGCGATCTGCGCGGGTGGACCGCGCGGCTAGACCGGACGCAGCTCGATGCAATCCACCGGGCAGGCCGGCACGCACAGCTCGCAGCCGGTGCACAGCGGCGCCAGCACCGTGTGCATGTGCTTGGCGCCGCCGACGATGGCGTCCACTGGACAGGCCTGGATGCACTTGGTGCAGCCGATGCAGTCGGCTTCGATCACCAACGCCAGCTGCGGCGGCTTGTGCGTACCGCGGCGGCGGTCGTACGGCAGCGGCGCGCTGCCGAGCACGCGCGCCAGCGCCCGCGCGCCGGCATCGCCGCCGGGCGGGCAGCGGTCCACCTGCGCCGCGCCGCGCGCCATCGCCGCAGCGTACGGGCGGCAGCCGTCGAAGCCGCACTGGCCGCACTGGGTCTGCGGCAGCAGGCGATCGAGACGTTCGAGCAGGTCGGCGTGGGCGGGCATCATGGCGGAATCAGCGCGTGCGGCGCGCACCTGCGGCGGAAGTGGAGGCGCCGCATCCGATGGGCTGGCAGCGCCGGCAGCGGCAGGCGCATTGTAGCGCGTGGCGCGCATTCGCCTGGCTGACGCCCGCCTGCCGGCGCCGGCATGGCGCGCTCAGCGCCCCGTGCCGGTATCGACCTGTACTCGCACTGCCATGCCCTGCAGGAACAGCGCGCTCTGGGCGGGGGAGGCATCGAGGTGGATGCGGACCAGATCGCGTCGCACGACCTTCACGAAGTTGCCTTGCGCAGTCGCGGGCTCGTCCGCCTGCGGAATGACCACGGTGACGATGCCGGGCACCTGGACGCCTGGCGCCTGTGGCGCGCTGACAAGGGCTCGCTGCCACATGCGGATCGCGGCGCCGTCCTCATGCCTGAAGCGGGCGAGCACGATGACCTGTGCGGCGGGCGGCGATGTGGAGGTGACCTGGGCGTCGTCGCTGCTCTTGATGCGGTCGTGGCGCAGCCACCACAGGGCGGCGCCAGCCGCCGCGCAGGCTAGGACCAGCAGCACGGCGATGGCCAGGATGGTCAGGGCGATGCGCCCGGTCCGATCCGGCGGACGTGACGCGGACGGCGGCGGGAATGGCGGCGGGTGCGGCGTGGCGCTCATGTGGGTCGCGGAAGACGTGGTGGGGGTGATGTGTGCTGCGATCATGCCGAGCCGAGCCGGTGCAGGCGGCTATCGTGATCGATCGGTGCGCCTGTGTGCTCGCGCGCGAGTGAAGGTCGCGGGAGTCGCGTCAGGCCCGATCCGTCCCGCAGCGCCGCTGCGCACCGCCACGTTCAAGTGATCCGTCGCCCGCGGTACCAGCGCTCGTGGGCCAGCGCCAGCATCGGCCGGTCTTCGCGGCTGTCGCCGTAGGCGTAGACGCGGGGGTAGGCGGCCAGATCGTACTGTGCGCGGATCAGGCGCGCCTTGTGCGGCCCGCAATCGCCATCGGCATAGCATCCGCTCAGCTGGCCGTCGCGCGCTTCCAGGCGGTTGCAGATCAGCCCCAGTCCATGCTGCTCGCACCAGGGTTGCAGGTACAGGTCCAGCGATGCGGACACCAGCACCACGCTGTCGCCCTGCGCCTGGTGCCAGGCGATGCGCTGCATCATCTCCGGGCGCAGCAGCGTCGGCAGCACCTCGCGCGCATAGGCCTGGGCGTGCGCGGCGATCTCCTCTGCGGCGCGGCCGGCGAACACGATCCGCGTGACCCGCTTGCGCAGCGCCTGCGCCGACACCAGGCCCAGCCGATACCCGGCCAGCCACGGCCCCACCGACCATTTCGCCCGCGTCAGTTGTTGCGGCGTGGCGACGCGGCGCAGGAACCGCGAATAGGTATCGGTGGTGGTGACGGTGTGGTCGAAGTCGAAAAGAGCAAGGGATTGGAGATTCGGCATTGGGGATTCGCAAAGCGCGTCATGGAGCGGGTAGGGCAAGGGATCCGCTTCAACGAATCCCCAATCCCCAATCCCGAATCCCGGCCGTCAACGCACCGGCATTCCCGGCTGGGCGCCGCTGTCGGCATCCAGCAGCGCCAGCGCGCCGCCGTCGAAGCCGGCCGACAGGATCATGCCTTCGCTGAGGCCGAAGCGCATCTTGCGCGGGGCCAGGTTGGCGATGAACACCACGCTGCGGCCGACCAGTTTTTCCGGCTCGGCGTAGCTGCCGCGGATGCCGGAGAAGATCTGCCGCTTGCCCAGCTCGCCGGCGTCCAGTTCGAAACGCAGCAGCTTGTCCGATCCCTCGACGAATTCGCAGACCAGCACCTTGCCGATGCGCAGGTCGAGCTTGGCGAAATCGTCGATGCCGATGAGGCCGGGATTGGGGATTGGGGATTCGGGATTTGCAGCGGTTTTCGCTTCGGTCTTGGCCGGTGCCGGTTTGGTGGCGGCGGGCGCGGGGGCGAGGGTGTCCTTGGAAGCGTCGGTCATGGCGTCGATCAGTTTGGGGTCGATTCGGGTGAACAGCGGGGCGTAGGGCTGGATGACGTGCGCCAGCAGCGGCGCATCGAGGTCGTCCCAGGCGGTGAGCGGCGCCGACAGGAAGGCTTCGGCTTCGGCGCTGGTGCGCGGCAGCACCGGCTTCAGCGCGCCGGCCAGCACACGGAACAGGTTCAGGCCCTGCGTACAGACCGCCTGCAACTGCGCGTCGGCGCCGTCCTGCTTGGCGATCACCCACGGCTTGTGCTCGTCGATGTACTTGTTGGCCTCGTCGGCCAGGGCCATGGTCTGGCGGATCGCACTGGCCGGGTCGTTGCGCTCGTAGGCGTCGCGGATCGGCGCCAGCGCGGCGACGAAGCGCGCGTACTGCGCCGGGTCCGGCAGCGCGTCGGCCAGTGTGCCGCCGAACCGCTTGTCGATGAAACCGGCGCAGCGGCTGGCCAGGTTGACGAACTTGCCGACCAGGTCGGCGTTGACCCGCGCCACGAAGTCGCCCAGGTTCAGGTCCAGATCGTCCACGCCGCCGGAGGACTTGGCGGCGAAGTAGTAGCGCAGCGCTTCCGGCTCCAGGCCCACATCCAGGTAGGTGCGCGCCATCACGAAGGTGCCGCGCGACTTGGACATCTTCGCGCCGTCCACCATCAGGTAGCCATTGACGTGCAGCCGGGTCGGCGCGCGGTGGCCGGTGCCGTGCAGCACCGCCGGCCAGAACAGGCCGTGGAAGTTGACGATGTCCTTGCCGATGAAATGGTGCAGCTCGGTGGCGGTGCCGGCCGTCAGGTGCGGCTCGAACGGCTCGCCCAGGCTCGCGCACAGCGTCTGGAAACTGCTCAGGTAGCCGATCGGCGCGTCCAGCCACACGTAGAAATACTTGCCCGGCTGGCCGGGGATCTCGAAGCCGAAGTACGGTGCATCGCGCGAGATGTCCCAGGCGCGCAGCCCCCCGTCGCTGTCCAGCCACTCCATCAGCTTGGCCTTGACCCCGGGCAGGGCCACGTCGCCGGCCAGCCATTGCCGCAGGAAGCCGTCGAAGCGGCCGACCTCGAAGAAGAAGTGTTCGGAGTCGCGCAGTTCCGGGGTGGCGCCGGAGATCACCGACTTCGGCTCCTTCAGCTCGGTCGGCGCGTAGGTGGCGCCGCACACCTCGCAGTTGTCGCCGTACTGGTCGGCGCTGCCGCAGTTGGGGCAGATGCCCTTGATGTAGCGGTCGGGCAGGAACATGCCCTTGGCCGGGTCGTAGAACTGCGCCACCGAGCGCCGCGCGATGTGGCCGCCGGCATCGAGTTTGGCGTAGAACGCCTCGGTCAGCGCGCGGTTGGCCGCCGAGTTGGTCGAGTCGTAATGGTCGAAGGCCACGCCGAATGCAGCGAAATCGCGCTCGTGGCTGGCCTGGATGTTGGCGATGAAGTTTTCCGGGGTGACCCCGGCCTTCTCCGCGGCGAGCATGATCGGCGTGCCGTGGGTGTCGTCGGCGCAGACGAACCAGGTGCGGTCGCCGCGCAGCCGCCGCGCGCGCACCCAGATGTCGGCCTGGATATAGCCGACCAGATGGCCAAGGTGCAGCGGACCATTGGCGTAGGGCAGAGCGGTGGTGACGAGTGCGGTGCGGGTCATGGCGAACGGCGATCCTGGGGGATCGCGATTATCGCACTAGTCTGGAAGGCCGGGATTGGGGATTGGAGGTATCCCGTCATCTGCAGGTGCGTGGTGGTTGCCTAAAAAAGCGGGGCGCCTTGAGGCGCCCCGTTTCTACCAATCCCGAATCCCGAATGCCGAATCCCGGCCCTTCACTCCCTGATCCAGGTCTGCGTCCGCCCCAGCGCCTCGATGCCGATGTAGCCGCGCATCTGCAGCTTCTTGCCGCCGTCGGTGAGGGTGACCTTGGCCTTGTAGGTCTTGCCCTTGGCCGGGTCCAGCACCGAACCGCCGTCCCACACCGCGGTGCCGTCGGGCTTGAGGCCCCACAGGATGGTCATGCCCTTGATCGGCTTACCCTTCTGCGCGCCGTCGCATTTGTCGCACATCGGGTTGGGGCCGTGGTTGGACTGCAGGATCTCGACGACCTTGCCGCTCAGCGTGCCGTTGGCGGCCTGTTCGATCTGCACAATGGACTTGGGCTTGCCGGTTTCGTCGTCGATGGTCTGCCAGCGGCCGACCGGCGAGGTGTCGGCGGCCTGCGCGACGAACGCGGCCACGCTCAGCGGCAGGGCCAGCAGCAGGGTCTTGAAGGTGGTGCGCATGTGTCCCCTCCCAGGGTGTGTGCGAAGCGGTCGGCGCGATGCCGACCTGGGGCCGACTGTATACCCAAGCGTATGGTGCTGGGAATCGCCGGCCGCAGGCGGTTCAGCGAGGCGCCGGCGCGGCCCGGCCGGCGGCCGGCGCTGGCGCGCGATTCCAGGCTGCGGCGTGCGGCCGAGACTGGCCGGCGGCGCGCCGGCCGCCGAAGCCGCAGCCCTGGCTATTGCAGCGTCACCTGCTTGCGGTTGTCGTCCGAGACCCGGTCGATCAGCTTGTTGTACGGATCGAAGCCGGCTTCGCTGGGCAAGCGGTCCACGGTCACGGTGAGCGTCGGCGCGGCGGTGGTCACGTGCAGGCGCTGCAGGTACAGCACCTTCTCGTCGCGTTCCTTGCCCGACGGTCCCTTGGCGAAGACGCCGACCTCGATCCAGTCGTCCAGCGCGGCGTCGCGCTCCTTGCCCTTGCCGTCCACATAGTGCTTGGCGGCGTGCAGCTGCAGGGTCACGTCGTAGCGGCCATCGCTACGCTTGCGCGCGCTCGCCGCTTCCACGCGGTTGTCGTAGAAGGTGATGTTCTCGAACAGATCGGTGATCAGCGCCTGTTGCTCGGGGGGCGCCTCGGCGCGGATGAACTGCAGCAGCTCGGCCGACGTGGTGTAGGGCGGCTGCTGGAAGGCCTTGGCCAGCAGGAACTTGTGCAGCGCACGGTTCAGCGCCTGCTCGCCGATCTCCTCGCGCAGCCGGTAGAACACCAGCGAGCCCTTGCGGTAGTGGATGTACTGCTGGTTCTCCACCCGGTACAGCGGCAGCTCTTCGAGGCTTTCGCCACCGCGCCCGCTCAGATAGCGGTCCAGTTCGTACTTCAGGAAGCGGCGCATGTGCGCGCGGCCGTATTCCTGCTCCATCACCATCAGCGCCGAG
Organism: Xanthomonas sp. DAR 34887; assembly: GCF_041245805.1. Classification (NCBI taxonomy): domain Bacteria; kingdom Pseudomonadati; phylum Pseudomonadota; class Gammaproteobacteria; order Lysobacterales; family Lysobacteraceae; genus Xanthomonas; species Xanthomonas tesorieronis. The sequence goes on along the minus strand of NZ_CP162490.1, from coordinate 3,472,068 downwards.
TACTGCGCCAGCGATTCGGACAGCATCGTCGCGCCCTGCACGTTGGCGCCGATCACCTGGTGCGCCCACCACTGATGCGCCACTTCGTGCGCGGTGACGTAGAACACATAGTCGATATCGTCGGGGTCGCGCAGGTCGGCGATGAAGCCGATCGACTCCGAGTACGGGATGGTGTTGGCGAAGGACTGGGCAAAGCTCTGGTAGCCGGGGAACTCGATGATGCGCACCTGATGGTGCTGGTACGGGGTGAAGTGCCGCTCGTAGTAGGCCAGCGACTTCTGCACGCCCTCGATCATCCGCTGCACGTTGTACGGATGCTTGGCGTCGTAGTAGACCTCGATCGGGATGTCCTTGTAGCGCGCTTTCTTCACTTGCCAGCGTGCCGACAGGTAGGCGTAGAAATTCAGCATCGGCCGGTCCATCGCGTAACTGAAGCAACGCCGGCCCTGGCGAACGAATTCCTTCTGCAGATAGCCCGGCGCCAGCGCGATCTGGTCCGGCGCGGTGCAGATGGTGGTGGCGAAATCGATCCAGTCGGCATCCTTGCCGATATAGGTATTGGCGCGCGCGGCCTGATCTTCCAGCTTGGGCATGCGCGTGGGTTCGCCGAGCCCGCGCTTGCGGCGCTCGTTACGGTCCTCGATCTGCTGCTGCTCGTTGTAGCCGAACCACGGCAGCATGCTGCTGTTGAAGAAGCTGCCGTTGTCCACGATCTCGGTCTGCGCCTGGCGCACGGTGAGCCCGTGCGGATGGCGATCGACACGGATGCGGAACGTGCGCTGCTCGCCGGGTTGCAGCGGCGTGCTCAGCCGGTAGATGCGATAGCCCAGCGGCTTGTCGTGCTTGACCAGGGTCTGCCCGCCCAGGTCCACCGCGACCAGGGTGTTGTCGCCGTCCTCGCCGCTCATGCCCAGGTGCACGTCGCCGATCGGCGTGGCGTGGGTATTGCGCACGGTCCAGGTGGCGTCCACCACCACCGATTGCGTTTCCGGATGCAGATCGACCTGGTTGGACACGGCGACGATGCGCGGCTGCGGCAGGTCCTTGTACTTGCGGTACTCGCGCTCGTAGCGGGCCTGCAGGTCCAGTTCCTGGTCGGGCGAGCGGAACGTGTTGTGGATGTTGGTGTTCCAGTAGATCCAGCCGCCGACCGCGGCGAACGCCAGCAGCGACAGCGCGGTCGCGACGCCGGCGCCGCCGCGCAGGCGCTGCCGGGCCAGCCGCAGCCGTTGGCGCGGTCCGTTGCCGACGCCGCGTGACCAGAACGCGGCCGCCAGCAACAGCAAGGTCAGCAGGAACAGGCCCCAGTAGCCCTGCAGCCACAGTTGGCCGGGCAGGAAGTGGCCGAAGCCGTTCATGTCCGAATATGGCGCATTCGGCCAGCTGCCGAAGTTGTACAGGCTCTGCGTGTAGTCGAGCATCGACAGCGCCACCTGCCCGACCATCAGCAGGACCAGCAGCGCATAGCCGAGGAACTTGTTGTTGCTCAGCACCTGCAGCACCAGCGCCATGCCGCCCATCAACACGTAGAACACCGAGCCCAGCGCCAGCGTCTTCAGATACAGCAGCGGTTCGATCTGGGTATAGCCCTTGCCCAACTGCACCGCGACCGAGGCCAGCGCGCCGACCGCCTGGAACGCCGCGATCACCGCGATTAGCGTCAGCAGCTTGCCCAGCAGCGGCACCCAGTTCGGCACCGGCATCGCATCGGTGATGCCGTCGATGCGCACGCCGCGCTCCTTCCACACCAGTTCGCCGGCATAGAACAGCACGATGATCACCAGCAGGAAGCTGTAGCTGTTCTGCAGCCCCTGCAGCATGATCGAGGTCGCCGGCCAGACGTCGGTGCCGTAGACGCTGCCGCCGAACAGGGCCAGCGGCACGAAATTGGCGATGCCCAGCAGCAGCAACACCACGAACGGCGCGCTGCGGAACACGCCCAGGGTGTCGAAGCGCACCTGTCGCAGCAGTTGTCGCCAGCCGGCGCCGCCCTGCGCGAACGGGACGACCGCTGGCAGTCGCACATTGCGCGCAGCGGTCACGGATGCGACCGAGGGCGCCACCACGGTCGGCGTCCGCTGCCTGCGGCCGAAACGGCGGCGCGTGCCGCTGCGTTCGGTGCGGAACAGGGCGAAGGTCGCGGCGAACAGCAGTACCGACACGCCCAGCCACAGCGCACGGTTGGCCAGCAGATAGCCGCCGAGTTCGGGCAGGTTGTGGTTGCGCTCTTCCGCCGACCAGTAGCGCAGCGTCTGCGCCAGCGCGCGGATGCCGAGCGGTTCGGACAGCGTGGCCGCCCAGACGTTGTCCAGGTCGGCCAGCACCGCGCGGCTGACCCCGTACAGCACCAGGAACACAATGACGCCGACATACACCCACAGCACGTTGCGCGCGGTCACCGCCAGCAGCGACAGCAGCGCGGTGGCGAACAGCACGTTCGGCAGCACCATCACCGCCAGCGTCCACAGGTAGGACGAGACGGCCACTGGCCCCAGCCGGGCCGGGTCGATCCAGGGCATGAACTGGGCGATGAAGAGGCCGAGCGCGATGACCAGGTACATCACCATGCAGGCCAGCAATGCCGCGCCGATGCGCCCGAACAGATAGTCGCGGCGCCGCACCGGGCTGGAGAACACCAGTTCGGCGGTGCCCAGCTCGAAATCGCGCAGCAACGCGTTGCTGACGAACAACGTGGCCACCAGCAGGCCGATCAGGGTGAACACGGTCATCATGGTGGCGATGACCGAGGGCGCGTTGCGGTGCACGTTGCCGACGCCGCCGCCGATCTGCACCGCGTCGCTGGAGGTCGCGCCGAAGGCGAGCAGGGCGAGCAGCGCGGCCAGCAGCCACAGCAGCGGAGAACGCAGCTGCTCGCGCAGCTCGAAGCGCAGGAAAGCCAGGATCATGGTCGGCGCTCCGTCAGGCGGCCCGCGCCTGCTGGCGCAGGCGCTGGAAATACACGTCCTCGAGGTCCGGCGCGACCGGTTCGAAGCCCGCTTCCGGGCACTCGGCGCTGAACACATGGATCACCGGGCTACCGGCCACCAGCCGCGTCGACAACACGGTGAAGCGCGCCTCGTAATCGGCCAGCGCGCTCTTGGCCACCTGCTTGCGCCAGACCTGCTGGCTGAGCGTGGCGATCGCGTCGGCGGGGCGGCCGGTCAGCAGGACCTGGCCCTTGTTCATGATCGCCATCGCCGGGCACAGGTCGGTGACGTCCTCGACGATGTGCGTGGATAGGATCACCACCACGTTCTCGCCGATCTCGGCCAGCAGGTTGAGGAAGCGGTTGCGTTCCTCCGGATCCAGGCCGGCGGTGGGTTCGTCGACGATGACCAGCTGCGGATTGCCGAGCAGCGCCTGGGCGATGCCGAAGCGCTGGCGCATGCCGCCGGAATAGGTGCCCAGCTTGCGCTTGCGCGCGTCCCACAGGTTGACCTGCTGCAGCAGTCCCTCGACCAGCTCCTTGCGCTGGCGGCGTTCGGTGAGTCCTTTCAGTACCGCGAAATGGTCGAGCAGATCCAGCGCGCTGACCTTGGGATAGACGCCGAAATCCTGCGGCAGATAGCCGAGTTTGCGCCGCAGCGCATCCTTGTCGCGCAGTACATCGATCGTCTGGCCGTCGGCGGTGGCGAGCGTGGCGCTGCCGGTGTCGGCCTCCTGCAGCGTGGCCAGCGTGCGCATCAACGAGGACTTGCCGGCGCCGTTGGGGCCGAGCAGGCCGAACATGCCGCGCGGGATGTCCAGGGTGACGCCCTTGAGCGCATGGACGCCATTGGCGTAGGTCTTGGACAGCTCGCGGATCTGCAGCATGGCGTACCTTCCCCTGGTCGATAGCCGATTATGGCGCCATCGTGCGCTGCCGCATGCGCCGGAAGTCATTGCCATCGGCGCCGCTGCGCGCAGGCGAATGCGCGCAGCGGGCGGATGTGCAACGGCCGGCCGGCCCCAGAGATGGCGCCGCTCAGCCGATCTCGTACAGCTCCAGCGGCAGCTCGTCCGGGTCGGCGAAGAAGGTGAAGCGGCGGCCGGTGTATTCGTCGACGCGGATCGGTTCGGCGAGCACGCCGTGCGCCTGCAGGTGGGCGACCGCAGCGTCCAGGTCCTCCACGCGCAGCGCCAGATGGCGCAGGCCGCAGGCTTCCGGGCGGCTGGGCCGTGGCGGCGGCGCGGGGAAGGAGAACAGTTCAATCTGGGTGCCGTCGGGCAGGGCCAGGTCCAGCTTCCAGGAGTCGCGCGCATCGCGGTAGACCTCGGCGATCGCGCGCAGGCCGAGGATGCGGCAGTAGAAATCCTTCGAGCGCACGTAGTCGGAAGCGATGATCGCCACGTGGTGCACGCCGCGCAGGGTCAGGCTCATCGGCACGGCGCCTGGCCGGCAGCGGCGGCATCGCTGGCGGCCTGCTGCGCGGCCAGCGTGCGCGCCGGCGAACCACGTCGCAGCGAAGCCCGGCGGGCGTCGGCGTTGCCGCCATGGAGATGGAAATCCAGCGTGTCGGTGTGGAACGCCAGCGCCGCGGCGAGATCGGTAGTGCGCGGCATCGGCGTCAACGCGGTAAACGTCATGCGCTGCTCCGGTGGGGAAGGAAGAGGGCAAGTCATGCGCCGAGCATAGCGCAGCGTCGGGTATGCGTCTGGGCCATGTCTGCGGAAAACTGCGTTCGCATGCAGCGGCGCCCCCTTCGCTACGCGTGCGTCGCGAGCGGCGACGCGTAAACGGCAACATTCCGCGCAGCGGCCGCTGCCTGACACAATGTCGGCATCACGTATCGCCCGCGAGGACGCGAGCATGCCGCACAATCCATTGACCGCGCTGCTGGCCGACGACCGCTGCATCGTGCTCGACGGCGCGCTGGCCACCGAGCTGGAGGCGCGCGGTTGCGATCTCGGCGATGCGCTGTGGTCGGCGAAGGTGCTGCTCGAGCAGCCGCAGCTGATCAGGCAGGTGCACCTGGACTATTTCGACGCGGGCGCGCAATGCGCGATCACCGCCAGCTACCAGGCCACGCCGTTGGGGTTCGCCGCGCGTGGCATCGATGCGTTGCAATCGCAGCAGCTGATCGCACGCAGCGCGGAGCTGGCGCTGCAGGCGCGCGACGCGTATTGGGCCGCGCATCCCGAGGCCGGCCCGCTGCTGGTCGCCGGCTCGGTGGGGCCGTATGGCGCCTATCTGGCCGATGGTTCGGAATACCGCGGCGACTATGCCCTGCCGCAGGCGCAGATGCTGGACTTCCACCGCCCGCGCATCGCCGCGTTGGTCGCCGCGGGCGTGGACCTGCTGGCCTGCGAGACGCAGCCGTCGGCGGCGGAGATCGCCGCGCTGCTGGCGTTACTGCAGGAGTTCCCGCAGAGCACGGCGTGGTTTTCGTTCACCCTGCACGATAGCGCGCATCTCAGCGACGGCACGCCTCTGCGCGAAGTGGTGGCGCTGCTCGATGGTCATCCGCAGGTGGTGGCGCTCGGCGTCAACTGCATCGCGCCGGCGCTGTGCACCCCGGCGCTGCAGCACCTGGCGACGCTGACCCGATTGCCGCTGGTGGCGTATCCGAACTCCGGCGAGCGCTACGACGCCGCGGACAAGCGCTGGGATGGCGGCGACGATGCCTGCGGTGTGGCCAGCCATGCCGATGCCTGGCGCGCGGCCGGCGCCCGCCTGATCGGCGGTTGCTGCCGCACCACACCGCGCGCGATCGCGCAGCTGGCGCAGCGGCTGCACGCGGATGCGGTGCACGGTGGTTGATCCGGCGAGCGCGGGGTCACTGGGCCGGAGGAACGACTCGGCTTGCCTCGACACTCCGGAAGTCCACTGTAGGAGCGGCTTCAGCCGCGACCGCTCTACCGATAGATTCGGTCGCGGCTAAAGAGCACCTCTAATACCCCCAAAAAGCATGGCGAGGCACTTGCGAGACGCCGACACGCCCAGCCTGCAGGTTCCGGCATCGATACGTTCGAGATGCCATGGAGTGGCAAAGGCACGTTGGCGGTAGACGGTGGCGTTGCGGCCGCGTTTTTCATGACGCCTTGGCATCACGGCTGCTTCGTCCTCCTGTCGCGGCTGAAGCCGCTCCTACAACATGCGCGCCGTGCTCTTGTAGGAGCGGCTTCAGCCGCGACAGAAAAAAGGAACACGCCATCGCCACGCTCAGCGTGCAAGAGTGCAGCTTCGGGAATGGAGCTATTAGAGTCGCCCTAACGCCGCTCCTGCACGAGCGGCGCGTCTCGCTCAGCCCTTCTTGCTCGCCACCCAGCGTTCGATCTTCTCCTGCAGCACGTCCAGCGGCACCGAGCCGTCCTTCAGGATCTCGGCATGGAATTCGCGGATGTCGAACTTGGCGCCGAGCTGGGTGCGCGCGTATTCGCGCAGCTGCATGATCTTCATCTCGCCGATCTTGTAGGACAGCGCTTGGCCGGGGATGGCCATGTAACGCTCGGCCTCCGCTTCGGCATCGGTGCGGCTGGTGGCCGAGTTCTCGAGCATGTAGTCGATCACCTGCTCGCGGGTCCAGCCCTTGCTGTGCAGGCCGGTGTCCACCACCAGGCGGATCGCCCGCCACAACTCGTTCTGCAGATAGCCGAAGTAGTTGTACGGATCCTGGTACAGGCCCAGTTCCTTGCCCAGCGATTCGGTGTACAGGCCCCAGCCTTCGATGTAGGCGGTCTCGCCGCCGAAGCGGCGGAACTTGGGCAGGTTGCTCAGCTCCTGCTGCAGGCCGAGCTGGAAGTGGTGGCCGGGGATGGCTTCGTGCAGGTACAGGTCTTCCGCATCCCAGGTCTTGCGGCTGGGCAGGTCGTAGGTGTTGACGTAGAAGATGCCTGGGCGCGAGCCGTCCTCGCTGGGCCGCATGTACGAGCCGCCGGCCGCCGATTGCGCGCGGTACGGTTCCACCGGGCGGATCTCGAACGCCGCCTTCGGCTTCAGCGAGAACAAGCGCGGCACCGCCGCGTCCACCCGCGACTCCAGGCCGCGGTAATAGCTCAGCAGCTCGTCTTCGCTCTTGAAGGTGAAGCGCTTGTCGGTCTGCATGAACTTGAAGAACTTCGGCATCGAGCCGCGGAACTTCACCTGTTTCATCACCACCTGGATCTGCGCCTGGATGCGCGCGACCTCGTCCAGGCCGATCTGGTGGATCTGCGCCGGGCTCAGGTCGGTGGTGGTGCTCTGGCGCACGTTGTAGGCGTACCAGTCCGCGCCGCCGGGCAGCGCGCCGACGCCGGCGCTGCTGCGCGTGGCCGGCAAGTACTCGGTGGCGATGAAACCGCGCAGCTCGCGGTAGGCCGGCATGATCCGGTATTCGATCATGCGCTTGTACTCGGCGGTGATGCGCTGCTTGTCGGCCTCGGGCATGTCCGCCGGCAGGTTGCGCACCGGGCCCCAGAACAGGCTCTCCTCGGCGGTGGGCTTGATGATCGCGTCCAGCTGCGGCAGCACCTTTTCCATCAAGGCGCGCGGCTGCACCACGCCGGCCTTCATGCCCTCGCGCATGTTGGCGATGGCCTGGTCGAACAGGGCGGGAATGCCGAGCGCGCGCCGCGACCAGTTGTCGTAGTCCTTGACCGTGTGGAACGGCTGCGCGCCGGTGCCCGAGCCGAGCATCACCATGATGCTGCCGACGTTGTAGAACTGGTTCACCGGCTGCATCCAGCTCGGGTACTTCTCCGCTTCCAGCGCGGTGCGCGCGTCGCTGACGAAGATCTCGTAGCTGAGCAGGTCCTGCCCGCTCAGCCCGTCCTTGCCGATCGCCTCGGCCTTGCCCAGCCACAGCACGGTGAAGTCGTGCGATTGCTGGCGGAAGGCGGGGGACAGGAAGTTCGGCAATTGGTCGTTGTAGCGGCTGTCGCCCTGGAACGTGGCCTGCAGCGGATTGAGCTTCAGCGACGCTTCCCAGTAGTCGTCGTACAGGCGGTTGAGTTGCTGCGCCTTGCTCAGCACCACCGGCGCCGGCGCCGGCCGCGCCTTCCTGGCCTTGCTGCGGGTCTGCGTGGTCTGCTGTTTCTTGGCGGCCTTCTTCTTGGCCGCGTCCGCCGGCGCGGCCAGCGACAGGCTCAGGACGGCGGCGATGGCGAGCGACAGCAGGCGGGGAAAGCTGGGCGGCATTACGGGCTCCAACGACAAGCGAGCACGGGAGCTTGCCCGATCCGCACCGAGGAGGCCACCCACCGCCGGGCGCACGGTCAGGAAAAAACCGGGAAGACGAAGGGTCTGGGTAGCTGCTACGGCGGCTGCGCGCGGCGCACGCGGCCCAGGCCGGGCGGTTGTCTCCGGCGTTTGCGCCGGCCGTGCAGGGGCGCGAATCCGGGCGCGACGGCCTTGCGGAGACGGGATGCAGCGGAGCGCGTGAATCCCACGCGTTGCCGCAGCGGCGCGGCCGATCCGCGCACTCAGTCGGCCGCGGCTTCCTCGCGCAACTGCTCGGCGCGCTCGGGGCTCAGGTAGTCGGTGATCAGCCGCCGCATCAGGTACAGCAGCGGGATCAGCAGCACCGCCAGCAGCATCTTGCAGATGTAGTTGAGCGTGCTCACCGCCAGGAACAGCGGGATCGACCAGTGCTGCGGACCGAGCACGAAGGCGATGTAGATGACCACGAAGCTGTCGATCAGCTGCGACACCGCGGTGGAGCCGGTGGCACGCAGCCACACGTGTTTTTCGCCGGTGACGTTGCGGATGCGGTGGAACACCGCCACGTCGATCAGCTGCCCGGCCAGGAACGCGACCAGCGATCCGGCGATGGTCCACAGGCCCTGGCCGAACACCGCCGCGAACGCGGCCTGGTAGTCCGGCACGCCCTGGTGTTGCGCCGCGCCGACCCAGAACCCGGCCGGCGCCAGCGCGATCGCCGCGAACGCGAACAGGAAGCCGTAGCCGATCAGCGCCACCGCCAGCCAGGAGATGAAGCGCACTCCGCGGCGGCCGAAGAACTCGTTGATGGTGTCGGTGAGGATGAACACCAGCGGCCACAGCAAGGTGCCGGCGGTGAAGTTCATCGAGCCGGTCTGGCCGAACAGGTTCCAGTTCAGCGGCGCGATGCCCAGGGTGTCTTCCAGGGCGAAGATCTTGACCCCGATGAATTCGGCGAGCGCGGCATTGACGCAGAAGAACGCGGCCAGGCCGATGAACAGGCGGACGGCGCGGTCGTCGAGCGTGCCGTTGCGCATCCGCCTGCCCTCAGCGGTCCATGGTACGGGTGAAGGGCACGCTGTCCGGCGCCACCGCGCCGCCGGAGATGATGAAGCTCATCGCCTGGTCCACGCTCCAGTCGGTGGGGGTCAGCAGCTCCACCGGCACGATCTCCAGATAGCCGGAGGTCGGGTTCGGTGTGGTCGGCACGTACACCGCGGCCAGCTCGCGGCCGCTGCCCTGTTCCTTGATCACCCGGGTCACCAGGCCCACCGACTTCATGTCGCGATGCGGGAAGTCGATCAGCACCACGCGCTGGGTGCTGCCGGGCTGGGTCTGCAGGATGTCCACCAGCTTGCGCACGCTGTCGTAGACCACGCTGGCCAGCGGAATGCGGCGCATGACCGCCTCGAACCAGCGCAGCAGGCGTTGGCCGATCATGCGCCGGCTGAGGATGCCGACCAGCAGGATCACCGCCAGGGTGGCGATCAGGGCGATGGTGTTCTGCACCCACAGTGCGGTGGCCCAACCCATCTCGCGCGGGAACGAGGCGGCGATGCGCGCCGACAGCGGCACCACCCACGGACTGCTGATGCCCGACAGCAGCACAAACACGAACTTGACCACGACCCAGGTCAGCCAGATCGGCAGCAGGGTCAGCAGGCCGGTGAAGAACAGCCGTTGCAGGGACGGGCGGGGGTGCGGAGCGGGGGTATCGGGCGACATCCGCCTAGTGTAGCGGCGCGCCGCGCCTGCCGCTGCGCCGCCGGCTAAGATGACGCGTTACCGTGCAGGTGCGATTGGGGAAGCGGCGTGGCGAGGATCGGCAAGTGGCTGGGATACGCAGGCGGCGCGCTGCTGTTGCTGGGTGCGGCGTTCTATCTGGCGTCGCGGTTGTGGCCGGTGCCGGCGGCGCAGCGCGACGCGCTGGCGCAGCTGCGGCAGCCGCCACAGCCGCTGCGGGGGCCGAACCTGTTCGCGGACCTGTGGCTATTGCCCTACGCCGTGCCCTCGGCCCAGCGGCAAGCCTTGCTCGACGAAGACGCGCGGCGCTTCAGGGCATGGCCCGCCGGCGTCGCCTTTCATAGCGCCGCCAGCCGCTATCCGCGCGTTCCCGACTGGCCGGCGGCCAGCCTGCCGCGATGCCGTTGGCGCGGCGACGATTGCCTGCACACCGTGCGCGCGGCGCGTCCAGCCTATGCCGCGGCCCTTGCGACCCAGGCGCCGTTGCTGGCGGCGATGCCGACCGTGTCCGAAGCATCGGGGTACCGCAGTCCTTTCGCTGGCAGCACTGACATCCAGCTGCCGGCCTTTTCGCTGTTGCAGATCCCGCTGACGCAGCATTCGCTGGATTTCGTGGATGGCCGTACCCAACCAGCGCTGCTAGGTGTCTGCAACGATGCCGGGGTGGCGCGGGCGTTGCTGGCCAGCGGCGACAACCTGATCACCTCGATGATCGGCGCGGCGATGCTGCGCGGCAACGCGCGCCTGTTCGCCGACATGCTCGCCGACATGCTCGCCGACTTGCCGCCGCAGCAGGCGCTGCCTGCGCAGTGCGCGCAGGCGTTCGCGCCGCTGCAGATCGACGACGTGAGCCTATGCAAGCCGTTGCGTGGCGAGGCGCAGTGGACGTTCGCGACATTCGACGAGCTCGCCAGCGACCGCCATGCCGCGCAGCGGCGCTGGTACGAATCGGCGCTGGTGCCGCTGGCGTTCGACGCCGAGCGCAGCAAGGCCATGCTGGCGCCACTGTTTACTCGCGCCTGCGCTGCCGATGCGCGCGCCAGCTTGAATGCGGACCGGCCGCCTAGCGCGGCCCAGGTGTCGGCACCGGTGGCCGTGCTCTCGATGGGCTGTGTCGCCAATGCCTTGGGCTGCGCGATGGCGCGGATGCCGCCGCCATCGTTCGTACGCTACCAGGCGTCGTTGCAGGATGCCGCGGCGGCGATGCGGCTGACCTCGGCGCTGCTGTGGCTGCGCGCGCATCCCGGCGCGCAGCCGCTGCCGCAGCGCTTGGCCGCATTACCGCCCGATCTGCGCGGGGAGCGGCGGCCGCTGCAGGCGACAGCCGACGGGCAGGGCGTGCAGGTGGCGCTGTATGCCGATGGCGAAGGCGATGCGCTGCGGTTGCCCTTGCCGGGCAGCCGGCTGCGGCCCTGATGCGCCGGCACCGTCGCCACCGGCGTGGTAAAGGCTAGCGCGCCGGCTTGCGCTTGACGTACAGCTGCTTGCGCGTGCGCGCCACCACCGTGCCCTGCGCGTCGAGGATCTCGTTGTCGAACCAGCGCAGGTATTTGTCGCCGCCGGCGGTGGCGGTGCGCATGTCGTCCAGCATCGCCTCGTCCAGGCGGAACTGCGCGGTCACCGTGCCGCGCCCCGGGCGTACGAATTCGATGCTGCCGGCCTTGTCCCAGACGTAGTAGTCGCGGCCCAGGTTCTGCATCGCCAGCAGCATCCAGAACGGATCGGTCATCGCGAACAGGCTGCCGCCGAAATGGGTGCCGACGTAGTTGCGGTTCCACGGGCGCATGCGCAGTTCGACCCGCGCGTAGCGGTAGTCCGGGCTCAGTTCCGCCAGGTGGATGCCGGCGAACAGGAACGGCGGCCACAGGTTCAGGCCCAGGCGGAACAGGGAGGCTTTCATTGCGGACGGAAGCAGCGCTAGGGGAGGGCGAGCTTACCATTCGCATGAGTATGGTGGGTGGCGGCGCTGCCGCCGCCGACGTCACGCAACGGCCGGCCCGGCGCAGGTGCGGCCGTGTGCAGCGTTCCGCGTGCGGCTCAGAACAGCAGCGCGGACATCTTGCGCCGGTAGCGGCCGACGAGGTCCTCGTCCTCGATCACCCGGAACGCGTCGATCAGCGATTTCTTGGGCAGGCCGTCCTCGAAGCCGCGGTCCTGCCGCAGCATTTCCAGGAACTGCTCCAGCGCCGCTTCGTCCTCGCCGGCGATCAACTGCCGCACGCCGAGCAGGTAGCGCGCCTTCAGATCGGCCGGGTCCTGCGCCACCGCCGCCTGCAGCGATTCCAGCGGCGGCGCCGACTGCAGCGCGCCGACGAAGCCCAGCCGCGCCCGCGCGCGCACCGCGCGTTCGTCGGTGGCCAGGTTGGCCGGCAGCGCGTCGATCAACGCCTCGGCTTCGCTGGCCGCACCGGTCTTCACCAGCGCCAGCGCCAGGTCCAGCTTCAGTTCGTCCTTGTCCGGCTCGGCGGCCACCGCCTCGCGCAGGCGCAGCACCTCGGCCTGCGGGTCCAGCGGCGCCGCGGGCGCGTCGTCCTGGGCCTCGGCCGGCGCCGGCAGCGGCGCGATGCCGTGCTGGGTCAGGAACTCGCGCAGCTGGCCTTCGGGCATGGCCCCGGGGAAACCGTCGACCAGTTGCCCGTCCTTGACCAAGAACACGGTCGGCACCGAGCGGATCTGGAACGCGGCGGCGATCTGCTGCTCCTGGTCCACATCGACCTTGGCCAGCACGAACGCGCCGTGGTACTCGGCGGCCAGCTTCTCCAGGATCGGGCTCAGGGTCTTGCACGGGCCGCACCAGGGCGCCCAGAAGTCCACCAGCACGGGGGTCTGCAGCGATTTCTGCAGCACTTCCGCTTCGAAGGTCTCGGTCTTGGCGTCGAAAACGTGGGGCATGTCGGACATGGGGGCATCGTGGCTGGCGAAGAATGATGGGTTCTATGGTGACAGACCGGCGCTGACGCAAGGGTAGGCAGGCCGGCGACGGCCTTGCGCGCCGTCGCCGCGGCGATCGCGGCGGCGACGCGGGCGCGGGGTGCCAGCCGCGGCCGCAGCGGCGACAATGGGCGTTTGCCGCGCCGCGGTGGCGTGGCGGCGCAGAGGCCCGAAGACACGATGGCGAACCGATACGATCAGGCGCTGCGCTATGCAGGGCCGTTGCTGGCGCTGGTCGCCGTGGCCGCAGTGGTGGGCTTTGGGCTGGCCCTGCCGGGTTATCTGCCGTGGTCGCATCCGGTCGCGCTGCTCGGCGCCAGCGGTATCGCCCATGCCTGGGCCTTCGATCTGCTGGCCTTCGTGCTGCCCGGCGCGCTGGCGGCGGCGCTGGCGCTGCGCCTGCTGCAGCGTAGCGGCCGTGGCGCGCCCTGGTCGCTGCGCGTCGGCGGCCAGTTGCTGTTGCTGGCCGGGCTGGCCTTCGCCGGCATGGGCCTGCTGCCGCTGGACCCGGCCGACCTGGAATCGCGCGCCACCCAGTTGCACGCCAGCGCCTGGCTGCTGTGGGTGGTGGCGCTGGTGGCGGCGGCCAGCCTGCTGGCCATCGGTGCCTGGCGCCAGCCCGGCGCGCGCGGCTGGGCGCGCACCGCGCTGGCGGTGGCCCTGCTGGCCGCGCTCGGTGCGTTCGCGCTGGACGCGCTGCTGTCGGCGGCGGTGGCGCAGCGGCTGGTGTTCGCGCTGTGGTGGGCCTGGCTGGCGCTGCTGGCCTGCCGCCCCGGGCCGCAGCGGGTGCCGCGCGGGGGCTGAACCCTGTTCGCGCGCAATCGGCGCCGGTCCGCTGCGCATCGGTCCGGCCCGGCGCAAGGCCGTTGCGCGGTTGTTCCGCTGCGCCGGGCGGCGCGGCGAGCGGAGTTTTCCCGCTATCCGCCACGCTGGCGGCGATGCGCGCGAGCGCCCGGGCCGGGCGCGGGCCGGTGCCGCTCGTCGCCACGATTGGAGCCGCCTGCTGCGCTGCGGTACCCTTGCCTGCTTTGTTGCCGCCTGGCCCTTGCCCGTTTCCATGTCCGCCGTCGAGCCCACCGCCTACGACCCGCAGCAGGTCGAATCGTCCGCCCAGCAGTTCTGGGACGCCACCCGCGCCTTCGAGGTCAACGAGACCTCCGACAAGCCCAAGTTCTATTGCCTGTCGATGCTGCCGTACCCGTCCGGTGCGCTGCACATGGGCCACGTGCGCAACTACACCATCGGCGACGTGATCAGCCGCTACCAGCGCATGAACGGCAAGAACGTGCTGCAGCCGATGGGCTGGGACGCGTTCGGCCTGCCGGCCGAGAACGCCGCGATCAAGAACAAGACCGCGCCGGCGAAGTGGACCTACGCCAACATCGAGCACATGCGCAGCCAGCTGAAGTCGCTGGGTTACGCGATCGACTGGTCGCGCGAATTCGCCACCTGCCGTCCCGAGTACTACGTGCACGAGCAGCGCATGTTCACCCGGCTGATGCGCAAGGGCCTGGCCTATCGCCGCAACGCGGTGGTGAACTGGGACCCGGTCGACCAGACCGTGCTGGCCAACGAGCAGGTCATCGACGGCCGCGGCTGGCGCTCCGGCGCGCTGGTGGAGAAGCGCGAGATCCCGCAGTGGTTCCTGCGCATCACCGACTACGCGCAGGAACTGCTGGACGGCCTGGACCAGCTGCCGGGCTGGCCGGAGTCGGTCAAGACCATGCAGCGCAACTGGATCGGCCGTTCCGAAGGCCTGGAGATCCAGTTCGAGGTGCGCGACGCCGACGGCGCGGCGCTGGATCCGCTGCGCGTGTTCACCACGCGCCCGGACACGCTGATGGGCGTGACCTTCGTCTCCATCGCCAGCGAGCATCCGCTGGCGCTGCATGCGGCCAAGTCCAACCCGCAGCTGGCCGCGTTGCTGGCCGAGCTGAAGCAGGGCGGCGTGTCCGAGGCGGAACTGGAGACCCAGGAAAAGCGCGGCATGGACACCGGTCTGGTGGCGGTGCACCCGATCAGCGGCGAGCAGGTCCCGGTGTGGGTCGCCAACTTCGTGCTGATGGGCTACGGCACCGGCGCGGTGATGGCGGTGCCCGGCCACGACCAGCGCGATTTCGAGTTCGCCAACAAGTACGCGCTGCCGATCCGCCAGGTGATCGCGCTGAAGGCGCCGAAGAACGACGACGAGCGTACCTGGGAGCCGAACGTCTGGCGCGACTGGTACACCGACAAGACCCGCGAGTTCGAACTGGTCAACTCTGCCGAGTTCGACGGCCTGGATTACCACGGCGCGTTCGAAGCGCTGGCCGAGCGTTTCGAGCGCAAGGGCCAGGGCCAGCGCCGCATCAACTACCGCCTGCGCGACTGGGGCGTCAGCCGCCAGCGCTACTGGGGCTGCCCGATCCCGGTGATCTACTGCGCCAGCTGCGGCGCGGTGCCGGTGCCGGAAGACCAGTTGCCGGTGCTGCTGCCGGAGAACGTGGCGCTGAGCGGCACCGGTTCGCCGTTGAAGACCGATCCGGAATGGCGCAAGACCACCTGCCCGCAATGCGGCGCGGCGGCCGAGCGCGAGACCGACACCTTCGACACCTTCATGGAGTCGAGCTGGTACTACGCGCGCTACACCTCGCCCGGCGCCAAGGACATGGTCGACAAGCGCGGCAACTACTGGCTGCCGGTGGACCAGTACATCGGCGGCATCGAGCACGCGATCCTGCACCTGATGTATTTCCGCTTCTTCCACAAGCTGCTGCGCGACGCGCGCCTGGTGGACAGCGACGAGCCGGCGACCAACCTGCTGACCCAGGGCATGGTGATCGCCGAGACCTACTACCGCGACAACGGCGACGGCTCCAAGGACTGGATCAACCCGGCCGAGGTAGACGTGCAGCGCGACGAGCGCGGCCGCATCGTCGGCGCCAGCCTGATCGCCGACGGCGCGCCGGTGCACATCGGCGGTACCGAGAAGATGTCCAAGTCCAAGAACAACGGCGTGGACCCGCAGGCGATGGTCGGCAAGTACGGCGCCGACACGGTGCGCCTGTTCTCGATGTTCGCCGCGCCGCCGGAACAGTCGCTGGAGTGGAACGAGGCCGGCGTGGACGGCATGGCGCGGTTCCTGCGCCGGCTGTGGGCGCAGGTGCACAGGCATGTCGCCGACGGCGCCGCTCCGGCGCTGGACGTGGCCGCGCTGGGCGCCGAACACAAGGCGCTGCGGCGCAAGACCCACGAGACCATCGGCAAGGTCGGCGACGACTACGGCCGCCGTCACAGCTTCAATACCGCCATCGCCGCGGTGATGGAGCTGACCAACGCGCTGGCCAAGTTCGACGACGCCAGCGAACAGGGCCGCGCGGTGCGCCAGGAAGCGCTGGAAGCGGCGGTGCTGCTGCTCAACCCGATCACCCCGCATGCCAGCCATGCGCTGTGGCAGGCGCTGGGCCATGCGCCGACGCTGCTGGAAGACCTGCCGTTCCCGCAGCCGGACCCGGCCGCGCTGGTGCGCGACGCGCTGACCCTGGCGGTGCAGGTCAACGGCAAGCTGCGCGGCACCATCGAGGTCGCGGCCGACGCCCCGCGCGAGCAGATCGAGGCGCTGGCGCAGGCCGAGCCGAACACCGCCAAGTTCCTGGAAGGCCTGAGCATCCGCAAGATCATCATCGTGCCGGGCAAGATCGTGAACCTGGTGGCGGCGTGAACCACGCTGCCGCGAACATGCGCGCCGCCGCGGCAGGGCCGCCGGCGCGCGCCGCGGCACATCTCAACCCTCGTTCACGCGGCATCCGGCAGGCTAGCCGCCTGTTGCCGCGCCCAGCCGGCTCCTCCAGACTGTGTCCATGACCCGACTCCTGCTCGCCCTCGTCCTCGCGACGTCCCTGACCGCCTGCGGCTTCCATCTGCGCGACAAGCTGACCCTGCCGGCCGGCACGCCCTCGGTGAAGGTGGTCTCCTCGGCGCCGTACAGCGAGCTGGTGAAGCTGCTCGAACGCGGCCTGCGCGCCGCCGGCGCGGAGATCGCACCGAAAGAGGTCAACACCGGCGTGGCGCGCCTGGAAGTGCTGTCCGAGCGCTGGGGCGACCTGCCGATCGCGCTCGACGCCGAAGGCCGCGCCCAGGAATACAGCCTGCGCTATGCGGCGATCTTCGTGTTCCGCCGTGCCGACGGCAGCGTGCTGGTGCCGCAGCAGGTAATCGAGCTGTCGCGCGACTACGTGTCGCCGCCGACCGACGCCACCGGTACCACCACCGAGCGCGAGATCCTGGCCGACGAACTGCGCCGCGAGATGTCCGCCTCGATGCTGCGCCGGATCGACAGCGTGGTGCGCGCCGAAGTGCGCGACGGCAAGAACGTCAACCAGGCGCCGCCCGCGGCCACCGGCACCCCGGTCGAAGGCAAGCCGGTCCCCGCCACGCCGCCGGCGACCTCGCCGCAGCCTTGATCCGTCGGCCACCGCCCGCCGCCCGCCGTTCGCCCGTGTGCGGCGATCCGCTGGCGTCGCGCAGCGACAGGCCCTAGGTGCCGCCATGGAATTGCGTCCCGAACAGCTCGTCACCCAGCCGGCCACGCAGCCGCTGCATCCGGTCTATCTGATCGCCGGCCCGGAAACCCTACGGGTGCTCGAGGCCGCCGACGCGGTGCGTGCGCGTGCGCGCACCGAAGGCATCGGCGAACGCGAGGTGTTCGACGCCGACGGCCGCGATTTCGACTGGAGCCAGCTGTATTCCAGCTTCAATGCGCCGAGCCTGTTCAGTCCGCGCCGGCTGATCGAACTGCGCCTGCCCAGCGGCAAGCCCGGCAAGGAAGGCGGCGAGGTGATCAGCGCGTTCTGCGCAGATCCGCCGCCGGACGTGGTGCTGCTGATCACCTGCAACGAATGGAGCAAGGCGCACCAGGGCAAGTGGGCCGACGCGGTCGGCCGGATCGGCGTCATCGCCGTGGCCTGGGCGATCAAGCCGCACGAACTGGGCGACTGGATCGAGCGCCGCCTGCGCAGCAAGGGCCTGCGTGCCGATGCCGGCGCGGTGCAGCGCCTGGCCGAGCGGGTCGAAGGCAATCTGCTGGCCGCCGCGCAGGAGATCGACAAGCTGGCGTTGCTGGCCGACGGGCAGAGCCTGGACGTGGCGGCGATGGAGTCGCTGGTCGCCGATGCCGCGCGCTACGACGTGTTCCGCCTGGCCGAGGCCACCTTGGCCGGGCAGGCGCCGATGGTCGGGCGCATGCTCGCCGGCCTGCGTGCCGAGGGTGAGGCGGTGGCGGCCCTGCTGCCGATCCTGATCAAGGAACTGCTGCGCACCGCCGCGCTGGCCAAGGTGCAGGCGGCCGGCGGCAACCTGGCCGCGGAGATGAAGGGGCAGGGCATCTGGGAATCGCGCCAGGCCCCGTTCAAGCGCGCGCTGCAGCGGCATGCCGAGCCGCGCCGCTGGGAGCGCTTCGCCGCCGAAGCCGGGCGCATCGACCGCATCGCCAAGGGCCGCGCCGACGGCGACGCCTGGATCGCGCTGGAACGCCTGCTGCTGGCCATCGCCGAGGCGCGGGCGGTGCGGTTGTTGGTGGTATGACGGCTGGGATTCGGGATTGGGGATTGGGGATTGGCAACAGCGGCGATCCGAGGGTGCCGGATGCTCGCGCAGAGCTTTCCGCCGTTGACGAATCCCGAATCCCCAATCCCCAATCCCAGCCGCTCACCCTGATCTACGGCGGCACCTTCGACCCCATCCACAACGGCCACCTGGCGATCGCGCGGGCGGCGCGCGATGCGTTCGGGGTGCCGGTGCGGCTGATGCCGGCCGCCGATCCGCCGCATCGCCAGGCGCCGGGCGCCGATGCCCGGCAGCGCTGCGAGATGCTGGCGCTGGCGATCGCCGGCGAAGCCGGGCTGTTGCTCGACCGGCACGAATTGCAGCGCGCGCTGGCGCGGCCGGGCGTGGCCTCGTACAGCATCGACACGGTGCGCGAACTGCGTGCCGAACTCGGCGTCGATGCGCCGCTGGCGCTGCTGATCGGCGCCGACAGCTTCGTCGGCTTCAACGGCTGGCGCGACTGGCGCGGCCTGCTCGACGCGGCGCATCTGGTCGTGGCCGACCGCGCCGGCAGCGGCTGGGAACGCGCCTTGCCGGCCGAACTGGCGCAGGCGGTGGCCGGGCGCTGGGCGGCGTCGCCGCAGGCGCTGGCACGCGCGCCGGGCGGCCTGCTGTGGTGCCTGCGGCAGCCGCTGCGCAGCGAATCGGCCAGCCAGGTGCGCGAGCGCATCGCCGCCGGCGGCGACTGGGCGACGCTGGTGCCGGCGGCGGTCGCGGACTACATCCGTGCCGCCGGACTGTATGCGGGCGCTCCCGGCGACCCCGCGCGCGCTAGCTGAATACGCGCCTTCGCGCAGTTCCCTATAATTCGCCCATTCCATCGAGTTCGCACCTTTGTCCAGTCAAGCCCACGTCATCAAGACCCAACTGCCCAACCCGCCGCCGTCGTTGCCGGCACTGCTCGCCCATGTCCGCACCGCGCTCGACGAGCTCAAGGCCAAGGACGCGGTGGAAATCGACGTGCGCGGCAAGTCCAGCGTCACCGATTACATGATCGTGGTCTCCGGGACTTCCACCCGCCACGTCAAGTCGATCGCCGACGAGGTGATCAAGTACGCCAAGAAGCTGGACGTGATGCCGCTGGGCGTGGAAGGCGAGCGCGAGGCCGAGTGGGTGCTGGTCGATCTCGGCGACGTGGTGGTGCACGTGATGCTGCCGCGGGTGCGCGAATTCTATGCGCTGGAGCGGCTGTGGACGGTCGGCGACCAGCCGCCGAGCGACGACGACGGCGACGAACCGGCACGCGATGCCTAAGCGGCACGACGCCGCGCACCGCGCCGGTGGCGATGCGGCGCCGGTGCGCGTGAGCGTCGGGGTCGGCGAAGTCGCGCAGTCGCGCGCGACCCCGACACGCAAGCGCTTCGGCGCGCTGATCGAACGCCTCGAGCGCACACGCGCGCAATTGCGCGCCTGGCGCGAGGCGCTGCCGCGCTGGGAACAGCGTTTCCACGACCAGGTCGAACCGCTGCTGCAGGCGCGCGATGCGGCGCAGACGCAATTGCTGCGGGAGCTGGATGCGGCGCATGCCGCGTACAAGCTGAGCAAGCGCGATCGCGCCGATCTGTCCGAGACGATCTGCGAACTGGCCGCGTTGCTGCTCCAGGACGGCGGCGACGACGAGCTCAAGCGCATCTACGACCGCCACAGCCCGATCGGTTTCGACCAGGGGCTGGCCGAGTCCGAAGCGGTGCTGACATCGCTGATCGGCGAGGAGTTCGGCCTGACCGAGGAAGAACTGCGGCACGTGCACTCGCCCGAGGCGCTGTACGCGCAGGTGCGCGAGCGCCTGCAGGCGCAGCAGGCGCACGCGGCCGGGCGCGCGCAGCAGCGCGCCAAGCGGCGCCGTGCAGGCGCCGGCAAGAGCGCCGAGAGCGTCGCCGATCCGCAACAGGCGCGGCGCGCGCTGTACCGCAACCTGATCGCGGCCCTGCATCCGGACCGCGAACCCGATCCGCAGCAGCGCGACCGCAAGACCGCGTTGATGCAAAGGCTCAACCAGGCCTATCGCGACGACGACCTGCTGACCCTGCTGGAACTGCAGCTGGAAATCGGCCAACTGGACCAGGCCGCCATCGCGGCGATGGCCGAGGAGCGGATTCGCGATTACAACAGCATGTTCGCCACGCAACTGAAGCAGGTCGAGCTGGAGCTGACACAGATCGTCGATGACTTCATGGGCCGTTATGGGCTGTACGAGGAGCGTCGTCCGCAGCCGCAGCGCCTGGACGCGTTGCTGGCGCAGTTCAAGCGCCAGCTGCAGGACGAGATCCAGCAATGCGCCGCAGACCGCGCTGCGGTGCGGCAGCCGGACACGCTCAAGCACTGGCTCAAGCTGGAGCGCGCGCGCGCGATCGAGCGGCAGAGCGAGGACGGACTGTTCGACGTGGCGTTCGCCCAGGAGCGCTGGTGAGGCGCGCGCGGCGGTCGCGGCGATGAAGGCGCGGCTCATCGCCACCGGCGAACGCGCGCCCGCCTGGGTCGCGCAGGGCTTCGCCGAATACCGCAAGCGCCTGTCGCACTGGCTGCCGCTGGAGCTGGTCGAGATCGAACCCGGGCTGCGCGGCAAGGGCCGCGATGCGCAGCGCGCGATCGAGGACGAAGGCCGCCGCGTGCTTGCGGCGCTGCCGAAGAACGCGCTGGTGGTGGCGCTGGACGTGCCGGGCAAGCAGCACAGTTCCGAACAGCTGGCGCAGCGCATGGAGCACTGGCGCGGCCAGGGCCGCGACCTGGCGCTGCTGATCGGCGGCCCCGAAGGGCATTCGCCCGAGGTGCTGGCAGTGGCCAGCGAATCCTGGTCGCTGGGGCCGCTGACCCTGCCGCACATGCTGGTGCGGCTGGTGGTGGCCGAACAGCTGTACCGCGCGGCGGCGATGCTGGCCAACCATCCCTACCATCGCGCGTGAGCGCCTGATTCGCCTGATTCGCCTGGCGCGCGCGATGCGCCGTCCGCGCATCGCCCGCCGCCAGATCGCAATGCACGTCCTGCAGCATCGGCAAAACGAAAAAGCCCGGGCTCGCACCCGGGCTTCGTCGTGCAGCGCGACGCGTCCGATCAGTTGAACGTGTACTTCGCGCCGAGCGTGAAGTAGCGGCCGACCGCGCCGCTGTAGTGCAGCGGGTTGTAGTTGACCGCGCCGTAGGTGGACGGATCCAGCGGCGCGATGCGGTCGAACACGTTCTGCACCGAGGCATTCAGTTCGAACGCATCGGTGATGTTCCAGCGACCCGACAGGTCGAAGGTGGTGAACGAGGCGATCTTCTCGACCGGGCTGCCGTCGGCATAGAACGCCAGGTAGTCACCGCCACGGCTGTCCTTGTTGTCGATGCTGGAGATGTAGTTGATCACGCCGCTGACGCTCCAGGCGTTCTGCTTCCAGGTGCCGCCGACGTTGATCCGGTCCTGCGGGGTGCCGATGCAGTTGGTCACGTCGCAGTTGCCGTGGGTGCCGACGTAGTCGTAGGTGGTGTCGCCTTCGGTGCGCTCGAACTTGAGCAGGTGGCTCCATTGCGCGTCCAGTTCCAGCTGCCCCGGGCCGATGGCGAAGGTCTGGCGGATGTCGGTATCGATGCCGCGCACGCGCGAGGAATTGGCGTTCACGTAATCGGTGTTGACCGCCAGGATGGTGCCGCTGTCGGCCACGCCGCCGATGTCGTTGCTGTCGCGCAATACGTCGCCGGCGAGGATCGCGTCGCGCGTGTTGCCCTGCGCGATCTCGTTGGTGCGCTTGATCTCCCATGCGTCCACGGTCAGCGAGGTGCTGGCGGTCGGCTGCAGCACGAAGCCCACCGAGTAGCTCTTGGACTCTTCCGGGGTCAGCGCGGCATTGGGGCGGGTGATGATCGCGACCGAGCGCGCGGTGCACTCGTTGGCCGGGTCGATCGCGCAGCGGATCGGATCGACCGCATTGGAGAATGCGGCCAGGCCGCCGTCGCCGTTCTCGGCCGGGTTGGGCGCGCGGAAGCCTTCGGCATAGCTGGCGCGCAGCGCGATCCACTCGGCCGGAGTCCACTTCACGCCCAGCTTCGGCGTGGCCTTGCTGTCGCCGCTCTCGTACTTGTCGTAGCGCACCGCGGCCGACAGTTCCAATTGCTCCAGCACCGGCGCCGACAGTTCGGCGTAGGCGGCATAGACGTTCTGGGTGCCGTCGTAGGCCGAGTAGCCCAGGCCGATGATGTCGCCGACATCGGTGTAGGTCTGCGGGGTCAGGCTGTTGCTGGTGCGGCGCCATTCGGTGCCTACCGCCAGGCCCAGCGGACCGCCTTGCAGGTCGGCCAGACTGCGCGAGACGGTGAAGTTGAACATGTCCAGGCTGGACTTGGCGCGCGCGCTGATGGTCGGCGAGATGTAGTCGTACAGCGCCTGCGAGTTCAGCCCGGCATCGTCGCCGATGCGCCAGGTGCCGGCCGCGCAGGCCGGGTTGCCGAGCACGCACTGCACCGCGCTGTAGCGCAGGAAGCCGGTGCGCTTGTTGACCAGGTCGGTGCCCGAATGCAGGTAGGCGGTGTCGTAGCTCCACTCGCCCCAGTTGCCCTTGACCCCGGCCAGGAAGCGGTTGAACTCGTTGGTGTTGTCGGTGACCCGCGGACCCACGTCCCAGGCGTTGTAGCGCAGGCGCGCGGCGTAGGGCAGCGGGTTGTCAGGATGGCCGGCATAGAGCACGGTGGCGCCGGCGCCGCTGTTGGCATTGACCGGGCCGCCGGGATAGCCCCAGCCGCCGGATACGTTCGACGGGGTATTGGAGAACACGGTTTCCTTCTTCGAGTAGCCGATCTCGGTGTAGATCTCGCCGCCCTCGCCGAAGGCGAAGCTGGCGCGGCCGAACACGTTGACGTATTCCTCCTCCGGGCTCAGGTCGCGGAACTGCTGGGCCGTATTGCCCAGGCAACCCTGGGCCTGGGCGGTGGCATCGGTCTGGCCGGGAATGGTGCTGACGCTGGCGCAACCGGGCAGCGCAATCAGCTGCGGCGTCGCGTCGTTGTTGAACACGGAGCCGTTCGGGCCCGAGCCGCCGGCGGTGCCGCCGCTGAGATAGGCGCCGCTGATGAACTGCACGTCGGCGGCGTCGTAACCGTAGCGGCGGATGTCGCCGGTGCCGATCCACTTGCGGTCCTTGCGGTCGCTGATCTTGATCGCATCGGTCTTGCCCACGTCCAGGCTGAAGAACGCGTTCCAGCCGTCGCTGGCGAAGTTGCCGGTACCGGCGGTCAGGGTGGCCTTGCGCGCGTTGCCGTCGCTGTCGCCGGACATGCCGTAGGAGCCGCGCAGGATCGCGCCTTCGAAGTCGCTGCGCAGGATGATGTTGACCACGCCGGCGATGGCGTCGGAGCCGTAGATCGCCGAGGCGCCGTCCTTCAGGATGTCGATCCGCTCGACCGCGTCCAGCGGGATGGTGCTCAGGTCGGTGAAGACCTTCTGGCCGTCGTCGGCCAGGCCGTAGGTGGCCATGCGCCGGCCGTTCAACAGCACCAGGGTGGAGCCGGCGCCCAGGCCGCGCAGCGAGATGCCGGCGCCGCCGCCGGCGAAGCCGTTGCCGAAGCTCTTGGGAATGGAGCCGGCGCCATCGGAGGTCAGCGTCTGCAGGTATTCGGCCACCGTGCTCTTGCCGGTGCGGTCGATTTCCTGGCGGGTGACCACCTGGACCGGGGACGGGGTTTCGGTATTGGTGCGGGGGATGTTGGAGCCGGTGACGGTGATGCGGTCGAGGTTGGTCGCCGCTTCTTGTGCGAAGGCCGCGGGAACCGCTGCGGTGCTCGCAAGGGCGCTGGCCACGCACGCGCATAGGACAAGGCGGCGGGTCGCACGCCGTTGATTCTGGGTGTTCACAGTCTCTCTCCTAACTGGAAACGCGAGTTGTACGGCTAAGAAATGCAAGGGCGCCGACCTGCCTGGGTCGGACGCGTGCCATGTACTTGCAGTGGTTGTGAAATTTCAGTGAATCCTGATCGGATATCCGTCCCGCTGCGGCTGCCGCAGCGGGACGGATGCACGTGCCTTCAACGGCCCAGGGAAAAATCCACCGGGACCAGGCCATACGCCTGAACGGGCGTTCCTTGCTGCAATGCGGCATGGAACTTCCAGCGCTTCAGCACCTGCTCGCGGGCGGCCTGATCGAGGATCCGGTGGCCGCTGCTCTTGGCGATGCTGACCTCCAGCGGCTGGCCGTCGACGCCGACCAGCACGCGCAGCAACACGCTGCCCTGCAGGCCGTCGCGCAACGCCTCGCGCGGGTAGGGCGGGGCCGGCGCACGCAGGTACTGCAGTTGCATGCCGGCGACGGGCGCGCTGGGCTGCTGCGGCGGCGCGCTCGGCTCTGCCGGGGTGGGCGTCGGATCGGCGGCCTCGGCCTGCATCGGCATCGGGCTGCTGTCGACCAGTGGCGCCTGCACCGGCGTCGGGGTCGGCACGGCGACCGGCACCCGCGGCTGGGTCGTGGGCCGCTTCTCGGGCTGCACCGTGACGAGCGGCGGCGGTGGCGTGACCGGGACCACGATCGGCTGCTGCCAGGCGGGTTGCGCCTTGGCCGGCTCCTGCGGCGGCGCCACGTGCGAGAGCGGGATCAGCAACAGCAGCATTGCCAACAGGTGCAGGCCGATCGCGGCGCTGAGCGCCAGGATCCGCGACAGGTCGATACCGAACGAGGGAGCGGGGAGTTGCGTGCGAACCATGATCCACCTCCATGATGAGTGCGTCTTGTGGACTTGCGGTACGACCAAACGCGCCAGCGCGGCGGACGGGGTCGATGCGCCACCCGCCCGCGTCTCCGACATTGCACCCGTTGCCGCCGCCATGGCAAGCGCCGGCACGACGCCGGTGCGGCCGCGCCGCGCCGCTGGAATCGCATGGCCCGGAAACGACGATGGCGCCCGCAGGCGCCATCGTCGCAAGCGCGGCAGCGGCCGGGCTTACTTGCCCAGTTCGAACACCACGTCCAGATTGACCGAGACGCTGCTCTCGCCGGTCGCCACCGGTGTGCTGTCCATCTCCGCCTTCATCGCCATCGTGCGCATCATCGGCATCGGCCGCACGCCGCCGCCGCTGCCTTCGGAAATGCTGACGATGCGGCGCACGCGCAGGCCCAGCGACTTGGCATAGGTCTGCGCGCGGGCCTGCGCCTTCTTCAGCGCATCGACCCGCGCCTGGTCGTACAGCGGTTCCGGATCGTCGATCTCGAAGGTGGGGCCATTGATCTGGTTGGCGCCCTGCGCGGCCAGCGCGTCGAGCACCTTGCCGAGCTTGGCGATGTCGCGCACCTTCAGGTTGACCGAGTTGCTGGCCTGGTAACCGATGACCTGCGGCGCCTGGTTGTCGACGTACTTGTATTGCGGGTTGAGGCTGATGCCGCTGGTCTGCACGTCCTTCTCGGCGATGCCGGCGGCACGCACCGCGGCCAGGACCTTGGTCATCTGCTCGGCGTTCTGGCGCATCGCCGCGGCGCTGTCGCTGGCCTGGGTGACCACGCCGGCCGACAGCGTGGCCACGTCCGGCGCGTGTTTGGCCTCGGCCTGGGCGGCGATGTTGAGCAGGGTGCCGTCGGCGGGCACGGCGTAGCCCGGTGCGGCGGTTTGGGCATGGGCGGTCATCGTGCCTCCTAGGGCGAGGGTCAGGGCCAGCAGCAGCGGACGGACGGATGGTGCGCGCATCGTATGTTCTCCTTGAAGGTGGGGCGAGGGTGTTGCCGCGACGATGAACGCGTCGTGATTCGGAGCGGGGTCGAGGGTGCGCCTGCGGAATTAGCGATCGTTCAGTCAGGCCTGCCGGGTTATCCTTCAGCCATGCTGTATCTCGCTTCCCGTTCCCCCCGCAGAAACGAACTGCTGACGCGCCTGGGCGTACCGTTCCGGATCCTCGATCTGGAGGTGCCGGAAGTGCGCGCGGCCGACGAATCGGCGCAAGCCTATGTGCGCCGCGTGGCCTTGGACAAGGCCCGCGCCGGCATGGCGCAGTTGAACGGCGCGGATGCGGTGGTGCTCGGCGCCGACACCGAGGTGGTGCTGGACGATCGCGTGTTCGGCAAGCCGGCCGACGCCGCCGACGCGGCGGCGATGCTGGCCACGCTGTCGGCGCGCACCCACCAGGCGATCACCGCGGTGGCGCTGGTCGCCGCGGCGCGCGAGGACGTGCTGCTGGTGCCGACCCAGGTCAGCTTCGCGGCCCTGTCGGCGCAGGACATCGCCGACTACGTGGCCAGCGGCGAACCGATGGGGCGCGCCGGCGCCTATGCGATCCAGGGCGGCGCCGAGCGCTTCGTCAGCCGCCTGGACGGCAGTTATTCCGGGGTGATGGGCCTGCCCCTGCACCAAACTTCCCAACTGCTGCGCGCCTTCGGAGTGCTTTGATGTCGCAAGAGATCCTGGTCAACGTCACACCGCGCGAGACCCGGGTGGCCGTCATCGAGAACGGCATGCTGCAGGAACTGCACATCGAACGCGGCTGGCGCCGCGGGGTGGTGGGCAATATCTACAAGGGCCGGGTGCAGCGGGTCATGCCCGGCATGCAGGCGGCATTCGTCGAGGTCGGGCTGGAGCGCGCGGCGTTCCTGCACGCCAACGACGTGGTGCGGCCGGCGCCGGTGGCCAACGGCGACACCGACGAGGCGCCGCCGCTGCCGGTGGCGGCGGGGGTGCCGATCGTGGAACTGCTGCGCGACGGCCAGGACATCGTGGTGCAGGTGGTCAAGGACCCGATCGGCAGCAAGGGCGCGCGGCTGACCACGCAGATCAGCATTCCCTCGCGCTATCTGGTGCTGCTGCCGCAGTCGCGGGTGATCGGGGTGTCGGCGCGGATCGAGGACGAGGCCGAACGGCTGCGCCTGAAGACCCTGGTCGCCGACCTGGCCGCCAGCCACGGCGGCTTCGGCTACATCATCCGCACCAATGCCGAGGGCCAGCCGGCCGAGGCGCTGGCCGAGGACATCGCGTATCTGTCGCGGGTGTGGAACGTGGTCGAGCGGCGCGGCCGCGACGGCGCCCCGGCCAGCATCATCTACGAAGACCTGAGCCTGCCGCTGCGCGCGGTGCGCGACCTGATCCGCAAGGACGTGGAGAAGGTCAAGGTGGATTCGCACGAGACCTTCGAACGGCTGCAGGCGTTCGTCGCCAAGTACATGCCGATCCTCGCCGAGCGCCTGGAGCTGTACACCGGCGACCGCCCGATCTTCGACCTGTACGGCGTGGAGGACGAGATCGCGCGCGCGCTGGACAAGCAGGTGCCGCTGAAATCCGGCGGCTACCTGGTCATCGACCAGACCGAAGCGATGACCACCATCGACGTCAACACCGGCTCGTTCCTGGGCCAGCGCAACCTCGAGGAAACGGTGTTCCGCACCAACCTGGAGGCGGCGCAGGCGGTGGCGCGGCAGCTGCGGCTGCGCAACCTGGGCGGCATCATCATCATCGACTTCATCGACATGGACGACGCCGAACACCGCCGCCAGGTGCTGCGCACGCTGGAGAAGGCCTTGTCGCGCGACCATGCCAAGACCACGGTGTACGAGTTCTCGCCGCTGGGCCTGGTGGAGATGACGCGCAAGCGCACCGTCGAGAGCCTGGAGCGGCAGCTGTCCGAGCCGTGCCCGGAATGCAGCGGGCGCGGTTCGATCAAGACCGCCGAGACCGTGACCTACGAGATCTTCCGCGAGATCACCCGCGCGGTGCGCCAGTTCGATGCCGCGCGCCTGCTGGTGATCGCCTCGACCAAGGTGGTGGCGCGGATCACCGACGAGGAATCCTCGGCGGTGGCCGAGCTGGAGGAATTCCTCGGCAAGAGCATCCGCTTCCAGGCCGACGAGCAATACCTGCAGGAGCAGTTCGACGTGGTGTTGTTGTGAGGCCGGGATTCGGGATTCGGGATTGGGGATTGGTTGAGCGGCCTGATCGCGGCCGGTTACCGTCCGCGCGCATCGCTTTGGCTGTTGCGAATCCCCAATCCCCAATCCCAACTCCCCGCCCCTGATGCATACCCCCCTGCGCCGCCGCCTGCGCCTGGCTCGCCGTTTCGCGTTCTACGCGGTGGCGATCGGGCTGGTGTGCGTGGCGTTGGTGGTGGGGGCGCTGAGCCAGGCATTGCCGTTCGTGGAGCGGCATCCGCAGCGGATCCAGGCCTGGCTGAGCGAACGCGCCGGGCGTCCGATCCAGTTCGACCGGGTCGAGACCGCGTGGACCCAGCGCGGCCCGTTGCTGCGCCTGGATGGCCTGCGCGTGGGCGCCGGCGACGGCGTGCGCATCGGCCAGGCCGAGGTGCTGGTGTCGATGTACGCCGGCCTGCTGCCGGGCCGCTCGTTCACCGAATTGCGCCTGCGCGGGCTGGCGCTGACCCTGCTGCGCGGCGCCGACGGCAGCTGGTCGGTGCAGGGCCTGCCGAGCACCGGGCAGGGCGGCGATCCGCTGGACGCGCTGCAGGGCCTGGGCGAGCTGCAGGTCATCGACGGCCGGCTGGCGGTGCATGCGCCGGACCTGGGCGTGGAGGCGACGTTGCCGAAGATCGACCTGCGCCTGCGCGTGGACGGCGACCGCCTGCGCGTCGGTGTGCAGGGCTGGACCGATCCGAAGCAGGCGCCGCTGACCGCGGTGCTGGACATGGACCGCCGGCGCGGCAACGGCCAGGCCTATGTGGCCGCGCGCCCGGCCGAACTGGCCGGCTGGTCGGGGCTGCTGCAGGCTGGCGGCATCCGCATCGACGGCGGCGACGGCCAGGTGCAGGGCTGGGCGCAGTTGCGCCAGCATCGGATCGTCGGGGTCAGCATCGAGGCCACGCTGCGCGACCTGCGGCTGAGCGGCGCGGCGCCGGTCGCCGGCGGGGCGCGGCCGCAGACCGCATTCACCACGTTACGCGCCACCGCGCGCTGGCGGCTGATCGACGGCGGCTGGCGGCTGGATGCGCCGCAGTTGCAGATCGGCCAGGCCGGACAGCCGACGCAGCGCCTGGACGGGCTGACCGTGGCCGGCGGGCGCCGCTTCGCGTTGCTCGGCGAGCATCTGGACCTGGCGCCGCTGCTGGCGGTGGCCGCGCTCAGCGACAGCCTGTCGCCGTCCCTGCGCACCTGGCTGCACGCGGCGCGGCCGCGGCTGCAGCTGACCCAGGTGGTGCTGACCGGCCGCCCCGGCGGGCCGCTGTACGGGCAGGGGCGCCTCAGCGAGTTGGCGTTCGCGCCGGTCGGGCAGTCGCCCGGCGTCAGCGGCCTGCGTGGCCGCTTCGATGGCGACGCGCAGGGCGGCGAACTGGTGCTGGACGCCGCCAGCCCGGTGCGTTTCGACTGGCCCAGCGGCTTCGGCGTGCCCCACGACGTGCAACTGGCCGGGCGCATCGTGGTGTTCCGCGATGGCGAGGACCTGCGCGTGGCGACGCCCGCGCTGCGCGTGCAGGGCAACGATTACGGCGCCGACGTGCGCGGCGGGCTGCGCTTCCAGGCCGACGGCTCCAAGCCCTGGATCGACCTGGCCGCCGATCTGCAGGACGCGCCGGTGGTGGCGGCGAAGAAATTCTGGGTGCATTCGAAGATGAGCAAGGCCGCCACCGACTGGCTGGACGCCGCGCTGCAGGGCGGGCGCCTGCGCGACGGCCGCGCGCTGGTCTCCGGCGATCTGGACGACTGGCCGTTCGTCGACCACAACGGCCGCTTCGAGGCGACCGCGCGGCTGGACGACGCCAAGGTGCGTTTCCAGCGCGAATGGCCGGCGGTGGAGAAGGTGGATGCCGAAGTGGCCTTCATCGGCAACGGCTTCGAGGTGCATGGCCGCGGCGAGATGGGCGGGGTGCCGGTGGATCGGCTGTCGGCGACCTTGCCGGACTACAAGCAGGGTCAGCTCAGCGTGCTGGCCAGCAGCCGCGCCGAGACCGGCAAGCTGCTGGCGATGCTGCGCCAGAGTCCGTTGCGCAAGCGCTACGGCGACACTCTGGACGCGCTCAGCGCCTCCGGCCCGGCCGACGTCAGCTTCGACCTGTTGCAGCCGTTGCGCGCCGACGTCGGCACCCACCACCTGCGCGGCAAGGTCGACCTGCTCGGCGCGCGTATCGCCGATAGTCGCTGGGACGTGGCCTTCGAGGACATGCGCGGCAGCGCCGACTACCGCGACACCGGCTTCGAGGCGCCGCAGCTGGCGGCGCTGCAGGACGGCCATGCCGGCCAACTGGCGTTGCGTGCCGGCGACGGCGTGAGCGATCCGCAGCAGGCGTTCGAGGCGGCCCTGAGCATTTCGGCCGATGCCGACGAACTGCTCGACCGGGCGCCGGAAATGGCCTGGCTCAAGCCTTACGTGCAGGGCCGCTCGCGCTGGAACATCGGCGTCGCCCTGCCCAAGGCCGCCGACGGCGGCGTACAGCCGCCGACCCGCCTGCAGCTGCGCTCGGACCTGGTCGGTACGCAACTGCTGCTGCCTGCGCCGATGGACAAGGGCGCGGCCGTGCCGCTGGCGACCGCGGTCAACGTGCCGCTGCCGGTCGGCACCGGACGCATCGAGGTGGCCTTCGGCAAGCTGATGGCGCTGGTCGCGCGCAGCCAGAACGGCAAGACCGGGGTCAAGGTGGTGATGGGCAGTGACCACGTCACCGAGGATCCGCCCAGTAGCGGGCTGACCGTCAGTGGGCGCACCGCCTCGCTGAACGCGATCGACTGGATCGGCCTGGTCAGCCGTCCGGATCCGAACACCGCGACCGCGCCGGGCGCCGAAGACCCGATGCCGTTGCGCCAGATCGACGTGCTGGCCGACCACCTGCTGCTGCTCGGCGGCGTGTTCGACAACACCCGCCTGCGGCTGCAGCCGCAGGCCGACACGGTGGCGGTGCATCTGGACGGACCAGCCCTGGCCGGCGAACTCAGCGTGCCGAGCAAGGACGGCGGGGTGCTCGGCGGCCGCCTGGCGCGGGTGCACTGGCGCGCCGCGCCGACCGCACGCGCGCCTGCGGCCGCGGCGACGGCAACGGCAACGGCGGATGCGGCCTCCGAGCCGGCACCCGCGGCCGCGGTGGCGGCTGCGGCGGTGCGACCGCTGACCGAGGCGATCGACCCGGCCTCGATCCCGGCGCTGGCGCTGGACGTGGACGACCTGCGCTTCGGTGCGATGAACCTCGGCGCCGCCTCGCTGCGCACCCGCAAGCTGGGCGACGGCATGCAGGTGGACCAGCTGCACCTGCGCTCGGACAAGCAGAAGATCGACATCAGCGGCGACTGGCGCGGCAAGGGCGCCACCGCGCGCACCCAGCTCAGCGCCAGCGTGGACAGCCAGGACCTGGGCGAACTGATGCAGAACCTGGACTTCGGCGGCCAGCTGCGCGGCGGCGAAGGCACGCTCGCCCTGCGCGCCGCCTGGCCCGGCGACCCGGCGGGGTTTCAGCTGGCCACGCTGCAGGGCCAGCTGGACGTAGCCGCGCGCAACGGCCAGCTGCTGGAACTGAACCCCGGTGCCGGGCGCGTGCTCGGCCTGCTCAGCGTGGCGCAGCTGCCGCGCCGGCTGATGTTCGATTTCCGCGATTTCTTCTCCAAGGGCTTCGCCTTCAACCGCATCGACGGCCAGGTGCAGTTCGGCGACGGCGTGGCGCGCAGCGAATCGATGCTGATCGACGGCCCGGCCGCGGAGATCAAGGTGCGCGGGCAGGCCGACCTGCGCGCGCAGCAGTTCGACCAGACCATCGACGTCAATC
Source organism: Xanthomonas sp. DAR 34887 (assembly GCF_041245805.1). Taxonomy (NCBI): domain Bacteria; kingdom Pseudomonadati; phylum Pseudomonadota; class Gammaproteobacteria; order Lysobacterales; family Lysobacteraceae; genus Xanthomonas; species Xanthomonas tesorieronis. The sequence continues at coordinate 3,440,059 of NZ_CP162490.1, read as the reverse complement.
CCAAATCCGGCAATCTGCTGACCGTGGTCGGCGCGGTCGCCGGTGGCCCGGTCGGCGCGGCGGTCGGCGCCGCGGCCAACGCGGTGCTGGGCAAACCGCTGGGCGCGATCGGCGCACGCACCTACCGCGTCACCGGCCCGTGGAAGGATCCCAAGGTGGAGGTGGTCGAGCGCGACTCGGCGCCTGCGCCGGCGCCGCCTGCGTCGTCCGGAAGTCCCTGAATCGGCGCCTGCGCCGCGCCGCCGGCGCTTGCGCTGAGCGCCCCCGTCCCCCATGTTGAGTCCCATGACCGAAAACGCCCTGAGCCTCGCCGAAACCCGCCTGTTGCTTCCCGCCGGCCTCGATGCCACCAGCCTGGAGCGCGCCTTCGGCACGCTGCTCGGCCCCGGCATCGACTTCGGCGACCTGTATTTTCAGCATTCGCGGCGCGAGAGCTGGAGCGTGGAGGACGGCATCGTCAAGGACGGTGCGCATTCCATCGAGCAGGGCGTGGGCGTGCGCGCGATTTCCGGCGAGAAAACCGGTTTCGCCTATTCCGACGACATCCACCGCGACGCGCTGCTGGCCGCGGCGCAGTCGGCGCGGGCGATTTCCCGCGATGGCGGCGCGCAGCCGGCGCAGTCGCTGCTGCGCGGCAACGGCCGCGCGCTGTATCCGGCGCTGGACCCGGTGGACGGCATGGGCAACGACCTCAAGGTCGAGATGCTGCGGCGCCTGGACCAGTTCCTGCGCGCCGCCGACCCGCGCGTGCAGCAGGTGATGGTCGGCTTGTCCGGCGGCGTGGACACGGTGCTGGTGGCGCGCAGCGACGGCGTGCTCGCCGCCGACGTGCGTCCGCTGGTGCGGCTCAACGTGCAGGTGATCGTCGAGCAGGGCGGGCGCCGCGAGTCCGGCTACGCCGGCGGCGGCGGCCGCTACGGCTATGAGGTGCTGTTCGCCGACGGCCGCCCCGAAGCCTTTGCCAAGGAAGCCTTGCGGCAGGCGCTGGTCAACCTGGAGGCGGTGCCCGCGCCGGCCGGGGTGATGCCGGTGGTGCTGGGGCCGGGCTGGCCCGGCGTGCTGCTGCACGAGGCGGTCGGGCATGGCCTGGAAGGCGATTTCGCGCGCAAGGGCACCAGCGTCTATGCCGGGCGCATCGGCCAGCGCGTGGCCTCGCCGGGCGTGACCATCGTCGACGACGGCACCCTCGATGGCCGCCGCGGCTCGCTGAACGTGGACGACGAAGGCACGCCGACCAACTGCACCACGCTGATCGAAGACGGCGTTCTGGTCGGCTACATGCAGGATTCGCTGAACGCGCGGCTGATGGGCGTGGCGGCGACCGGCAACGGCCGCCGCGAATCGTTCGCGCACCTGCCGATGCCGCGCATGACCAACACCTACATGCTGGCCGGCCAGCACGACCCGCAGGAGATGATCCGCTCGGTGAAGAAGGGCCTGTACGCGGTCAATTTCGGCGGCGGCCAGGTCGACATCACCAGCGGCAAGTACGTGTTCTCGGCGACCGAGGCCTACCTGATCGAGGACGGCAAGGTCACCGCGCCGGTGAAGGGCGCCACCCTGATCGGCAACGGCCCGGAGACGATGCAGAAGGTGCGCATGATCGGCCACGACCTGGCGCTGGACGAAGGCGTGGGCGTGTGCGGCAAGGACGGGCAGAGCGTGCCGGTCGGCGTCGGCCAGCCGTCGCTGCTGATCGACGGGCTGACCGTGGGCGGGACGGCGTAGGAGCCGGGAGTGGGGATTCGGGATTCGGGATTCGGTAAAGCCGCGGGCGGTCGCTGTGGCGATGCCGATGCGTTTGGTCGGCGTCGCCGTCCAGCGTGCCGAAGCGGTCGAGGGTGTGCAACCGTGCGGGGCCGGCGCCGCCGTGGCTCAGTCGCGCGCGTCGTCTTCGAACTCGTCGTCGTCCGCTTCCTCGAGTCCCGAGTCCCCGGTCGCGAGTCCCGCGTCCGCCCCCAGCACCAGTTCGCGCAACTCGCGGAACAGCTCGCGGTAGGCGTGCGGTGGCTTGTTCTTCAGCCGCTCTTCCTTGGCGTTGCGGATCAGCTGGCGCAGGCGCTGGCGGTCGGCCTCGGGGTAGTCGCCCAGCAGTTCGGACAGCGCGCTGTCGCCGTCGGCGAGCAGGCGCGTGCGCCAGTCCTCGACCCGGTGGATCGCCGCCACTTCGCGGCGCGCGCCGTCGCTGTTGACGTCCATGGCCTCGCGGATCGCGTCCAGGGTGGCGTCGTCCTCGCGGCGCATCTGCTTGGCCAGGAACGCCAGCTGCCGCTTGTGCGCGATATGCGAGGTGATGCGCTTGGTTTCGGCGATATGAGGGATCAGCGACTCGGGCACCGGCAGCTTGGCCAGCTGCGCCGGAGTCAGCGCCACCAGCTTCTCGCCCAGGCTCAGCACTTCCAGCGCCGCGCGGCGCTGCTGGCTGCGGCTGTCGCCGCGGAATTCACCGGTGTCTTCGTCGCGTCCGCGCATCGTCTTTCCAATTCGAATTTTCCGCTCCGCGTTGCGCGGAGCCGTGACCTCTACAGGATAAAGCATTGAACGCGATCACTTCCGAACTGCGCCGCGACGACAGCCTGGAACGGCTGGAGCGCCTGTCCGATATCGCCGAGCGGCTGCTGGCGCGGGCACGCGAACTGGGCGCCAGCCAGGCCGAGGTCAGCTGCAGCGAAGACCGCGGGCTGGACGTCAACGTGCGCCTGGGCGCGGTGGAAACGGTCGAGGCCACCCGCGACCGCGGCATCGGCGTCACCGTCTACTTCGGCCAGCGCAAGGGCAGCGCCAGCACCGCCGACCTGCACGAATCCAGCCTCGAGGCGACCGTCGCCCAGGCCTGCGCGATCGCCCGCTACACCGAGGACGACGTCGCCGCCGGGCTGGCCGACGCGGCGCTGATGGCGCGCGACATGCCCGAGCTGGACCGCTGGCATCCGTGGGCGCTGGAGGCCGAAGAGGCGATCGAGCTGGCCCTGGCCTGCGAGGCGGCCGGCCGCGAGGCCGACCCGCGCGTGGCCAATTCCGACGGCGCCTCGGCCGGCAGCAGCGAGAGCCTGTCGGTGTACGCCAATTCGCACGGTTTCGTCGGCCGCGAGCGCAGCACCCACCATTCGATCGGCTGCTCGCTGATCGCCGGGCATGGCGACGCCATGCAGCGCGACCACTGGTACAGCAGCGCCCTGGCGCGCGAGGATCTCGAACAGCCGGCGGCGATCGGCCGCCGCGCCGCCGAACGCACCGTGGCCCGGCTGCAGCCGCGCTCGCTGCCGACCGGCGAACTGCCGGTGCTGTTCGCGCCGGAGATGGCGCGTTCGCTGGTCGGGCACCTGCTCGGCGCGGTGTCCGGCGGCGCGCTGTACCGCCGCGCCAGCTTCCTGCTCGACAGCGTCGGCACCCGCCTGTTCCCGGACTGGTTCGCGATCGACGAACTGCCGCACCTGCGCCGCGGCCTGCGCTCGGCGACCTTCGACGCCGAGGGCGTGGCCACCCGCGCCGCGCCGCTGATCGCCGGCGGGGTGCTGCAGCGCTACGTGCTGGGCAGCTACTCGGCGCGCAAGCTCGGCCTGCCTACCACCGCCAACGCCGGCGGCGTGCACAACCTGCAGGTGGCGGCCAACGCGGACGACCTGGCGTCGATCGCCGCCGGCATCCCGCGCGGCCTGCTGGTCACCGAACTGATGGGCAACGGCGTCAACCCGGTCACCGGCGACTATTCGCGCGGTGCCGGCGGCTTCTGGATCGAGAACGGAGAAATCGCCTATCCGGTGGACGAGGTCACCATCGCCGGCAACCTGCGCGAGATGTTCCAGCGCATCGAAGCGGTCGGCCGCGACATCGACGTGCGCTCGCACGTGCACATCGGCTCCGTGCTGGTCGGCAAGATGACCGTGGCCGGCAACGACTGAGGCGTTGCCACGCACCGCGGCCGCTTGCTGTGCGGGGTGGCGTGCGAGAGCCGGGGTGAGTCCCGGTAGCCCGGACTGGTCGTTTTTCGGGTCGTTTGGGGTGTGCCCGGCCGCGGACGGTGCGGTGCGCCGACCCGGATCGGTACGGCCACGGCTTGACAGGTTCGCGCAGGCCGCCGAGAGTGGCGCGCGAAGCGCCTTGCCCACTCACCACCATAAGGATAGGAATACCGATGAGCGAATTCGACAACGTGACCGCACCGCCGCCGCCGCCGGCTGGCGCCGGCCCGCAGGAAGACCGCACGGTCGCCTTGATCACCCATCTGTCGGGCATCATCGCCGGCTTCATCGTGCCGCTGATCATCTGGCTGGTGAACAAGGACAACCCGGCCAAGTCGTTCCTCAACGACCAGGCCAAGGAAGCGCTGAATTTCCAGATCACCGTCGCCATCGCATACGTGATCTGCATGGTGCTCAGCATCATCGTGATCGGCGGGCTGCTGATGCCGGTGGTGTGGGTGGTGAACCTGGTGTTCTGCATCCTGGCCGGGATCAAGGCCAACGAAGGCGTGGCCTACCGCTACCCGTTCGCGCTGCGCCTGATCAAGTAAGCGCGGTCCGGTTCTCCGGTTCGCGAAAAAGGCCCGGCATCCGCCGGGCCTTTTTCATTTCGGCCGCTGCAGCGCACGCGACCGGCGCGGCGGGTCGGCGGCCGGCCAGGCGTGTTCGCCGATCCGGGAAGCCGCGCCGCAGGTCAACCGCACCCGGTGTGGCGCGTTTGCAGTAGCGATGCCGAACCGGAGCGCCGCATGATCCGTCGCGAAACCCTGAGTGCCGCGAACCGCTTCGGCCTGGGCGCACGCCCGGGCGAGCTGGCAAGCATCGACGATCCGCGTGGATGGCTGGCCGCGCAGTTGCGTGCGCCGCCCGTCGCCGGCCCCGCGATGCAGGGCTTGCCCGACAGCCTGGAGTACCTGCGCCGCGAAGCCGCCTACCAGCGCGAGCGGCGCCAGGCGCGGATGCAGGCGCCGGCCGACGCCAAGCCCGCGCAGCAGGCGGCGCGCGGCCTGTACCGGCAAACGCAGGCGCAGGAACTGGCGGCGCGCTACGCCGTCGCGGTGGCCAGCGCGGATGGCTTCGCCGAACGGCTCGTGCATTTCTGGTCCAACCATTTCGCGGTCTCGGTCGACAAGCGTGCGGCCGCGCTGTACGCCGCGCCGATGGAACGCGAGGCGATCCGCCCGCAGTGCATGGGCCGCTTCGCCGACCTGCTGCTGGCGGTGGAGCGGCATCCGGCGATGCTGCGCTACCTGGACAACGCCAACTCGATCGGCCCCGACTCGATGCTGGCGCAACGCGCGCAGCGGCGTGCGGCACGCCAGGGCCAGGGCCAGGATGCGCCGCCGCGCCGGCCCGGTCTCAACGAGAACCTGGCGCGCGAGATCCTGGAGCTGCACACGCTGGGCGTGGACGGTGGCTATACCCAGGCCGACGTCACCGAACTGGCGCGCGCGATCACCGGTTGGGGCGTGCCGGCGCCGCGCGACTTCGAGCAGGGCGCGCCCGATCGCGCCTTCGCGTTCCGCGCCCAGGCGCATGCCGCCGGCAGCCGCCAGGTACTGGGCCGGCGCTATGCCGAAGCCGGGCTGGAGCAGGGCGAGGCGATCCTGACCGCCCTGGCCCGGCACCCGGCCACTGCGCGGCATGTGTCGTTGAAGCTGGCGCGGCATTTCGTCCGCGACGATCCGCCGCCGGCGTTGGTGCAGCGCATGGCCGACGCCTGGCTGCGTAGCGACGGACACTTGCCCAGCGTCTACCGCGCGCTGATCGACAGCCCGGAGGCGTGGAGCGCGCAGGCGCGCAAGTTCAAGCCGCCGCAGGATTTCGTGGTGTCGGCATTGCGTGCCGGCGGCGAATGGCCGCAGGCGCCGGCGCAGCAGAAAATGCTGCTCGAGCTGCTGGCGCGGATGGGGCAGCCGCCGTTCACGCCGCGCTCGCCGGCCGGCTATGCCGACGTGGCCGCCGAATGGAGCGGGCCGGATGCGCTGTGGAAGCGGCTGCAGGCGGCCGAGGCGCTGGCCGGTCTCGCAGCGCCGACCGATCCGCTGGCGCTGGCAGGCAGCGTATTCGGCGGGACGCTGGACCAGGACACCGATGCGGCCTTGCGTCGCGCCGAATCGCCGCGCGATGGCGTGGCCCTGCTGCTGGCCAGCCCGGCCTTCCAGTGGCGCGCCTGAGCGGCGCGTCGCACAACCCGACCGCGGAGAACGCCCGATGCAACTGACACGCCGCCGTTTTCTCGCCGCCAGCGGTGCGGCCACGTGTTTGAGCCTCTGGTCCGGTTCCGGCCTGGCGACGCCGGGACCGCAGACACGGCTGCTGGTGGTGTTGCTGCGCGGCGCGCTGGATGGACTGCATGCGCTGGTGCCGCAGGGCGATGCGGACTATGCGCGGCTGCGCGGCGCGCTGGCGCCGCCGCAGACGCTGGCGTTGGACGGCAGTTTCGCGTTGCATCCGGCGCTGGCCTTCGCCCACGCGCTGTATGCGCGCAAGCAGTGGTTGCCGGTGGTGGCGGTGGCACCGCCGTATCGGCAGCGCTCGCATTTCGAAGCGCAGGACTGCCTGGAAAACGGCACCGCGCGGCCCAGCGGCGCCTCCAGCGGTTGGCTCAACCGCTGTGCGGCGGCGCTGCGCGGCGCCGACGCGCTGTCGGTGAGCGCGGTGACGCCGTTGATCATGCGTGGCCCGGGTGCGGTCAGCAGTTGGTCGCCGCCGTTGCCGAGCGCGGTCAATCCGATCCTGCTGCAGCGGCTGCAGCCCCTGTACGCCGCGGATGCGCAACTGGCCGACGGCTTCGCGCGCGCGGTGCGCGGGCAGGGCATGCAGGTGGACAGCGTCAAGGGCGGGCAGCTGCCGCAGGCGATGAGCGCCGCCGCCAGCTTCATGGCCAAGGCCGATGGCCCACGGATCGGTTTCGTCGAGGATTCGGGCTGGGACACGCACGGCAACCAGGCCGCGGTGCTGCAGCGCAAGCTGGCCGAGCTCGATGCCGGCGTGCGCGCATTCCACGACGGCGCCGGTGCCAGTTGGGAGCGCAGCGTGGTCGCGGTGGTGACCGAGTTCGGACGCACGGCGGCGGTCAACGGCACCGGCGGTACCGATCACGGCACCGGTGGCGTCGCCTTCCTGGCCGGCGGCGCGATCCGCGGCGGACGCGTTGCCGGCGATTGGCCGGGGCTGTCGCCGCGGGCCCTGAACGAAGGCCGCGATCTGCGCGCGACCACCGACCTGCGCGGTCTGTTCAAACATCTGTTGAGCGCGCACCTGGGCGTGTCCGAAGCGGCGCTGGAAACGCAGGTGTTTCCGGGCAGCGGCGCGGTGCGGGCGATGGAAGGACTGGTGGCGTCGGGTTGAAGCTTTTGCGTGCCAACGGTAGACGCTGGCGCGCCGATACTCTGTCGCATTCGCGGCCAACGTGGCGACCGCCCGGATTGCGACGCGGCCCATTGCGCTGCTCCGCGCCGAAGCAGCGGTGCCGGCATGCCTGCCGGCACCGCTGGTGCGAACGCGGCGTCCGCCGCTAGGCTCAGTTCTGCGCCGGGGTGTTCTCGGCGAAGTATTCGTGGCTGTCGGCGTTCTTCACCGCACGCGCCGGATTGCTGGTGGCCAGGCTCTTGGCCGCGCTCTGGCCGTAGGCGTAGTCCGAGGTACCGGCGACCACGGTGAAATGGCTCATCTCGTGGATCAGCGTGCCGGCCTTGGAGTCGGTGCCGGTCAGCGGCGCGCTCCAGAACGCGTTGCAGACGTAGATCTGGTACGGCTGGTTGGCGTAGACGTAGGCATAGGAGCTGTCGCTGCAGCCGCAGTTGATGGTGACCTGGCCGTTGTTCTGGTCGATCGCCGCGTCGATGTTGACGAAGTTGGAGGTGGCGGTGCTGTAGCGGCTGGCGTTGTAGGCGCCGAACCAGGTGGTGTAGCGCGCGCCGGTGCTGCCGCCGTTGAGATAGGTCTTGGCGTTCTGGGAATAGGTGCGCGCCGAGTTCACCGCGCTGCCGATGGTGCTGATCTGGCTGGTGCTGCACGAGGCGTAGTTGATGCCGTTGACCACCGCCTGCGGACCGGCCATCAGATCGTTGCGCACCGCGCGGCCGCGGCCGTCCAGCCACAGCGTCAACGGTGCGCTGGACACGGTCTGCGCCTGGCCGTCGGCGCGCTGCATCCGCTCGCCGTCGGCGAACGCGGCGTATTGCAGCGACGCGTTGAGGTTGATGGTGTAGTTGCCGCTGCGCGACAGGTCGTAGGCGTTGGCCAGGTCGATCTGCGCGTGCCGCGCTTCGCCCGGCTGCAGGGTCACGTAGTCCTCGGCGCGTGGCGCGGCGCGCTTGACCAGGCGCCCGACGTAATCGACCGTGCTGCCGTCGCGTGCGATCTCGAACAGGCTGGCGTCCAGTTCGCCCAGCGGCAATTCCCACTTCGGCACGCGCGCCACGCGTTCGCTGGTATTGCGCACGGTGACCGCGACCTGGCCGCGGTACTGTCCGTCCGCGTCGGCGACCGGCGCCAGCTCGACCTGCAACGGTGTGGTGGTGCGCGACAGCTGCGATTGCGCAGTGGCCGCCGACATGATGCCGACCAGGCTCAAGCCGATGGCTGCCGAGATCAGGGATACGTGTTTCATGCAGGCTTTCTCCGTCGAAAAGGGGATGCCCATGCGAGGGCGTATGCAAACTAGCCCGACGATCCGCGGGCAACCGGCGTTTGCGCGTTTGTCTGCGATTCCGTCCAGCGAACCGGGCGCTCGGTCCCACAAACGGCGTTCGCGCGAATGCCGCGGCGCCTCGATGCGCTACACGATGCGCGTGCGGCCTGGCATCGCGCGTTCGCCGGTGCATTGGCGATTTGCCGGTGTGCGGGCCGATGCTAGAGTCGAGCCTTCGCGTCTTGGGAGAGGGGATGTCATGGGAGTGCTACGGCTGGTGCTGGCTGCCGCATTGGCTTCGCTGACAGCGGTGGCCGCGGCGCAGCCTGCGGTCCGCGAGATCGCGCTGGACGTGCAAGGGCCGACGTCGCCGCGCGATCACTTCTACGACCTGTCGGTGGGCTCGGACTATCCGGGCACGCTGCTGCGCGAAGACAGCCTGGCGCAGCTGCGCACCGCCCGCACCGAACTGGGGTTCCGCTATCTGCGCTTCCACGCGATCTTCCACGACGTGCTCGGCACCTATCGCGAGGTCGATGGACGCCCGGTCTACGACTGGAGCAAGATCGACCGGCTCTACGACCGCATGCTCGGCATGGGCATCCGTCCGTTCGTCGAACTGGGTTTCACCCCCGAGGCGATGAAGCGTTCCGATCAGCGGATCTTCTACTGGAAGGGCAACACCTCGCATCCGCAGCTGGACAAGTGGAGTGCGCTGGTGGATGCGTTCGTGCGCCATGCGCGCCAGCGTTACGGCGAGGAGGAAGTGCGCCGCTGGTACTTCGAGGTCTGGAACGAGCCAAACCTGGCCGGTTTCTGGGAAGGCGCCGACCAGCCCGCGTACTTCGCGCTGTACGACGCGACGGCGAAGACGATCAAGCGCATCGACCCGCTGCTCAAGGTCGGCGGGCCGTCGACCGCGGGCGCGGCCTGGGTGCCGGAGTTCATCGCCCACGCGCATGCCGCCGGCACGCCGCTGGATTTCATCACCACCCACACCTATGGCGTGGACGGCGGCTTCCTCGACGAGAAGGGCGAGAGCGATACCAAACTGTCGCCATCGCCCGATGCGATCGTCGGCGACGTGCGCCGCGTGCGCGAGCAGATCCAGGCGTCGGCGATGCCGGGGCTGCCGCTGTACTTCACCGAGTGGAGCACCAGCTATACGCCGCGCGATCCCGTGCACGATGCCTACCTCAGCGCGGCCTACATCCTGAGCAAGCTCAAGGCCACCGAAGGGCTGGTGCAGGGCATGAGCTACTGGACCTACAGCGACCTGTTCGAGGAACCGGGCCCGCCGACCGCGCCGTTCCAGGGCGGCTTCGGCCTGCTCAATCCGCAGGGGGTCCGCAAGCCGGCGTACTTCGCCTACAAGTACCTCAACGCGTTGGGCGAGCGGCAGCTGCGCAACGCCGATGCGCAGAGCTATGCGACCTACGATGGCGGCGTGCTGAAGCTGCTGGCCTGGGAGTTCGCGACGCCGCAACAGGACAAGAGCAACCGCCCGTACTTCACCCAGGTGCTGCCGGCGGCCACGACCGCGCCGCTGCGCGTGCAGCTGCGTGGACTGGCGCCGGGCACGTATGCGCTGGCGATCCGCCGCACCGGTTTCGATGCCAACGATGCGTACAGCGCCTATCTGCGCATGGGCGCGCCAAAGGCGCTGAGCGCCGAACAAGTGCGCAAGCTGCAGGGCATGACCGCCGATGCGCCCGAATTGCGCCGCGTGCGGGTCGGCAAGGACGGCTCGGCGCAGGTGGAGGTGCGGATGCGCGCGAACGATGTGGTGCTGGTGGAGTTGCGTCCGCGCTAGCGGTTTTTTTTACTGGATACTTGCAGCGCAGGGAGCTGTTGTGGGAGCGACTTCAGTCGCGACGGGCTTTACCGGTAAAGCCCGTCGCGACTGAAGTCGCTCCCACATGACTCTGCGGACAGTGCGCTACGTGCACTGAAAAAAGACGGCTTCAGGGGTTATCCATAGCGCCTGTCGCGGCTGAAGCCGCTCCTACAGGAGCTTGTAAAGGCAGCGCCTGGATCGATTCAGTGCGAGCGATCCACCGCCAGCCTTGCCAGCGCCGCCAGCGTGTCGGCGCGGGCGCCGTGGCCCTGCAGGCTGTCGCGCATCGTCGTCGCCAGTTCGGCGAGCTTGGCCTTGGCGCCGTCCATGCCGAGCAGCGCCGGATAGGTGGACTTGGCCTGCGCCGCGTCCTTGCCGGCGGTCTTGCCGAGCTGTTCGGAGCTGGCCTCGATGTCGAGGATGTCGTCACGCACCTGGAACGCCAGGCCCAGCGCGCTGGCGAAGGTATCCAGCTGCGCCAGCGCGGCCGCGTCGGCGCCGCCGCCGAGCGCGCCCAGGCGCACGCTGGCGCGGATCAGCGCGCCGGTCTTCAACGCGTGCATGCGCTGCAGGTCGGTCAGCGGCTGCACCGTACCGGTGGCGTCGATGTCCAGCGCCTGGCCGCCGCACATGCCGGCCGCGCCGGCGGCGTCGGCCAGGGTCTGCAGCCAGCGCACGCGCAACGCCGCATCGGCGGCGCCGGCGTTGGCGAGCAGGGCGAAGGCCAGGCTCTGCAGCGCGTCGCCGGCCAGGATCGCGGTGGCCTCGTCGAAGGCGATATGCACGGTGGGACGGCCACGGCGCAGGGCGTCGTCGTCCATCGCCGGCAGGTCGTCGTGGACCAGCGAATAGGCATGGATCAGTTCCACCGCCAGCGCCGGCGCATCCAGCCGGGTTTCGTCGGCGGCGAACAGCGCGCCGGTGGCATAGACCAGCAGCGGACGCATGCGCTTGCCGCCGCCGAGGGTGGCATGGCGCATCGCCGCGTGCAGGCGCTGCGGCGCGGCCGCGGCGCTGGGCAGCTGCGCATCCAGGCCGGCCTCCACGCGCTGGCGCCAGCGCGCGAACGCGGCGTCAGCCGCCATGGAGCGGGGCGGGATCGAACGGCTCGGCGGTGTCCGGCTGCTCCGGATCGCTGAGCAGGCGCACGCGCAGTTCGGCCTGTTCCAGCGCCTGCTGGCACTGCCGGTACAGGCCGACGCCGCGCTCGTAGGCGCTGAGCGACTGCTCCAGGCTCAGGTCGCCGGTTTCCATCTTCTCCACCAGCACTTCCAGTTCCTCGAGCGATTGCTCGAAGCGGGCGACCGGGGAGGCTTCTTCTAGTGACTTCTTGGGCATCGCGGAAGTGTGCGCGGCGTCGGCGGCAGGGTCAATGCGAGGCGGGTGACGATGGCGTGGCGGCGGCGTCCAGGGCCAGCGCTGCGCCGTGCGCCTGCAGCCAGGCGTGCAGCGGCGCGGCGGCGATCCGGTCGCCGGCGGCGAGCAGGCGCTCGGCGTCGAACAGCAGCGGCAGGCGCGCGCGCTGCCAGGGCGGCACGGCGCGTTCCTGCAGCACCTGCTTGAGCGCCTGTGAGTGGACGCGCCCGGGCAACGCGATGCGTTCGCCGCCCCGGCGCAAGCGCACCAGCAGCGGGGTGTCGAACGCCAACGGCGGGTCGGCGTGCAGCCGCAGGCGGCGGCCGTCGGGCAGCGCCAGCGGCGCGCGGCCATCCCACTGCGCCTGCCAGTCGGCGGGTAGCGGCGGCGGATCGCGCTCGGCGTACAAGGCGTCGCGCCAGCTGCGCAGCGTCGCGCCATGCCAGGCGAATTGCGCGGATGCATCTGCACGCGCATGCAGCAGCGTGCGCTCGATCGCCACCAGGCCGGCCGCCGGCAACGGCGGCAGGCCCGCTTGCGCGACCCAGCGCCGCAGCACCCGCGCGCGGCGCGGCGCCGGCAGCGCACGCAGCTGCGGTAGCGGCAGTGGCGCGGCGGGGTCCTCGCGCAGCGCTTCCAGCGCGGCCTGGTCGTCGGCATCCAGCAGCGCACCGGCCTCGCCGCACAGCTGCGCGCTGCGCGCCAGCGCGTCCCCGGCATGCGGCCAGCGCTGGCGCAGCAGCGGCAGTACCTGCAGGCGCAGGAAGTTGCGGTCGAAGCCGGGGTCGGCATTGCTCGGGTCTTCGATCCAGCGCAGCGCGTGGCGCTGCGCATAGGCGTGCAGTTCGCTACGCGGCAGGGCCAGCACCGGGCGCCACAGCATGCCGTGGGCGAAGCCGCGCAGCGGCTGCATCGCCGCCAGCCCGTCGGGACCGGAGGCGCGCAGCGCGCGCAGCAGGAAGGTCTCGGCCTGGTCGTCGCGGTGCTGCGCCAATGCCAGCCACTCGCCTTCGCCCAGCGCCTGGGCGAACGCCGCGCGCCGCGCCTGCCGCGCCGCCGCTTCCAGGCCATGGCCGCTGTCGCGCGGCACCTGCACGCGCAGCACCTGCAGCGGGATCGCCAGCGCGGCGCAGAACGCGGCGCAGTGCTCGGCCCAGGCATCGGCATCGGCATGCAGGCCGTGGTGCACATGCAGCGCGCGCAGCCCGGCGCGGCGGTACCGCGGCTGGTGGGCCAGCGCGTGCAGCAGCACGCTGGAATCCAGTCCGCCGCTGAGGCCGACCAGGACCGCCGCCGGCGCCGGGTCGGGCAGGGCGGCGCTCACGGCGCAGGGCGATGCGATATCCGAATGGGGCGTCATCGCGCCACTTTAGAGGCTGGCGGCGCGGCCGCGAAGTGTGTTGCGGGGATGCGTCGCGGTCGCGCAGCGGATTGCGCTGGAGCGGGCGGCGAAGAGGGGCCTGGATCGCGATCGTGCGCTTGTATCGCCGGTCTGGCCGCTGCGTCGTTTCGACGCTACGCGGCTGCACCGTCTTTTCGCCGCAAGCGCTCCGCGCCAGCGGCTTGGGCGATGCGAAGGGAGCGGCAGTCCACCTTGCACTTATTCGATCCGCCGACGCTGTTGCGCTGCAATGGGCACTCAGGGCCGCGTTTCGGGCACTTCGCGGTTTTTGCGGTCGATGGCGTACCAGCGTCCGCCCTCCATCGGTGTGTGTCCGTCGCCATCGGGCGTACCGCGGCGGCAGCCGTCGCAGACCCGGGCCACGCCGTTCTCGAACGGCCAGGCGAAGTCGTGCACCGGCGGAATCACTTCGCGCAGGTGCAGGTCGTAGAAGCCAATGCGCCCATGGAAGATGCCGCGGGTGAGGCCTTCGGCGAAATAGTCCGGGCCGTTGTCCCAGGTGATCACCGGCAGGCTGCTGCCGTCGGCGCGTACGTAGTAGAACTGCGCGTTCACGGTCAGCACGGACAGGCCGTCGGCATCGAACTGCAGCTGCCGCGCCATCTGCGGCGATAGCCGCAGGCGGCCGTCGGCGCCCACGCTGCAGCCGGGCACGACCTCGCGGTCGGCGTTCGGATCGGCGATCCGGCACAGGTTGTCGGCCTGCGCCCAGGCCGCTGGCGCCGTCGCGAGGGCGACCAGCGCGACCAGCGCCGCTGCCCCTCGCCTGGCCATCGTCGTGTGCCGCTGCTGCTCCACCCTCATTTTGCGGTGACGCCCGCAGTGTCGGCCACGAACGCCTCCGGCTTCGGCAACTGCACCGGCACGCCGTCGCCGTTGCAGGTGCCGGCCTGGCACAGGCGGCCGCGCAGCTTCGGCGTGGCCTGCACGATCACGTGGTAGATCACGTTCTCTTCCAGGCTGCCGCGGAACGCATCGCTGCCGGGGCCGCGCGCCCAGATGCCGACGTCGTCGCCGCCATGGGTTTCGGCCTTGGTCGGCACCAGCGCTTCCTGCATGAAGTCCGGCTGCTCGGTATCGACATGGGTCAGGTCGGGGCGGCCCTTGACCGGTTCGAAGCTGCTGGGCGCGTGCGGGAAGGTCTTGATTCCGGCCGGCTGCTGGTTGCTGGCGCCGGTGTAGCCGGGGCCGTTGGCGTAGCTGAGCGTGGCGTACGGCTGGCCGTTGCCGTCCAGCGCCAGCTCGCCGGTATTGGCGTCTTCGCCGCTGGTGCCGCGCACCTTGCCCAGGATCGGGTTGCCGCGCTGCGGGTAGCCGACGAAGTTCAGCGTGTGCGAATGGTCGGCAGTGACGATGATCAGCGTGTCCTCGGCCGAGGTCGCCTCCGCCGCGGCCTGCACCGCCTGCGACAGGGCGATGGTCTCGTCCAGCGCGCGGTAGGCGTTGCCGGCGTGGTGGGCGTGGTCGATGCGGCCGCCTTCGACCATCAGGACATAGCCGTCCTTGCCGCGCGACAGCGTGCGGATCGCGGCGCGGGTCATCTCGGCCAGGCTCGGGTCGCCGGCCGCGCTCTGGTCGCGGTCGTGGTCGAACTGCATGTGGTCCGGCTCGAACAGGCCGAGCAGGGCCGGTGCGTTCTGCGCCGCTTCCAGCTGCCCGCGGTTCCAGACATAGGCGCCCTGCGGATGGCGCTGGCGCCATTCGCCGACCAGGTCGCGGCCGTCCAGGCGCAGGCCGACCTTGTCGTCGTATTCCGGGTCGCGCTGCTCGACCGTGGTGAACTGGCTGCGGCCGCCGGCCAGCATCACCTGCGGGCCGCGGCCGAAGCGCGCGCTCACCATCTGCTGGGCGATGTCGCGGCAGCCTTCGGCCACCGCCTGCTCGGGCAGGTCGGTGTCGCTTTCCCAATTGCGTTCGGGGGTGTGCGCGTAGGTCGCCGCGGGGGTGGCGTGGGTCAGCCGGGTGGTGGTGACGATGCCGGTGTTCAGGCCGGCGCTGTCGGCCAGTTCCAGCCAGGTCAGCAACCGCTTGCCGAGGCTGTCGGCGCAGGCCTCGCGCTTGCCGGCGGACACGCCGATCGCGCCCATGTGGGTCTTCACCCCGGTGGTGATCGAGGTCATGGTGCCAGCCGAGTCCGGCGTCTGCGAATCGGTGTTGTAGGTCTTGCTCAGCGCGGTGGCCGGGAACGCCTCCCACGACAGCTGATTCTCCTCGCCGGAGGCGCCTTTGCGCTGGCCGTCGAGGATGCGCGCGGCGGCGACCGTGGTCAGGCTCATGCCGTCGCCCAGGAACAGGATCACATTCTTGGCCTTGCCGCGCATGGCGCCATTGTTGGCGGCCTTGGCGGCGCCGCTGCGGTACCACCAGCCCGGGGTCTCGCCGCCGGGATGGGCCACGGCGGGGACGACGATCGGCGCGACGTTGGCGCTGGCGGCCGGGGCGTGCGGCGCGCTGGCGCAGGCACCCAGCAGCAGGGTGGAGGCGGCGGCGAGAACGGAAACGGGAAGGCGCATACGCGGAACGGGTCCTGAACAACGAAGTCCCCCGCATTATGCCGGCTACGACAAGGCACGCCGATGACATCGCGCCTTTCCAGCCATGGCGTCGTCGTTGGCGCCGGGGTGCGCTATCGTGCGAAACCCCCGAGATTTCCTGGACAGCATCGATGAAAGTGGTGACCGCCTGGTTGCGCATCCCGTTCTGGCAGCGCGTGGTGGCCGGCTTCGTGCTCGGTGCGCTGGCCGGCTGGGCGATGGGGCCTGCGGCGGACACCTGGTTCGGGCCGCTCGGCGACCTGTACGTGACCCTGATCAAGATGATCGCGGTGCCGCTGGTGTTCTTTGCGGTGATCAACGCGATTTCCTCGCTGCATGGCCAGCAGTCGGTGGCCAAGCTGGGCGGGCGCACCTTCCTGTGGTTCGTGCTCACCGCCGCGCTGGCGGTCGGCGTCGGGCTGGGCGTGGGCACCCTGCTGCAGCCGGGCGCCGGCCACTTCGGCCTGAGCGTGGACAGCGCCTGGAGGCCGCGCGACGTGCCCAGCCCGGTCCAGGTGCTGCTGGATGTGGTGCCGTCCAACCCGTTCTACGCGTTGACCGGCATCGGCACCAAGACCAACGCCGCCGGCGAGACCGTGCTGGCGGCCGGGCGCGGTTCGATCCTGCCGGTGATCTTCTTCGCCGGCCTGCTCGGCTTTGCGATGGTCAAGCTCGGCGAGCGGGTCGCGCAGGCGCGCAAGCTCGCCGGGCAGATGAGCGAGATCATGATCCAGGTCACCCGCTTCGTGCTGGAGATGACCCCGCTTGGCACCTTCGGCCTGATCGCCTCGCTGGTCGGCAGCTACGGCTTCGAGAAGCTGCTGCCGTTCGGCAACTTCGTGCTGGCGCTGTACCTGGCCTGCGCGATCCACATCCTGGTGGTGTACAGCGGGCTGCTGCTGGCGCACGGGCTGAATCCGTGGAAGTTCTTCCGCGGCGCCGCGCCGGGCATGCAGGTGGCGTTCGTCAGCTCCTCCAGTTTCGCCGCGATGCCGGTGGCGCTGCGCTCGATCACCCACAACCTCGGCGTCAACAAGGACTACGCCGCGTTCGCGGTGCCGCTGGGCGCCAGCATCAAGATGGACGGCTGCGGCGCGATCTTCCCGGCGCTGTGCGCGGTGTTCATCGCCCAGTACACCGGGGTGCCGCTGACCGCCAACCAGTATTTCGTGGTGCTGATCGCCTCGGTGCTGGGCAGCTTCGGCACCGCCGGCGTGCCCGGCACCGCGGTGGTGATGGCGACGGTGGTGCTGAGCGCGGCCAACCTGCCGCTGGAGGTGATCGGCTACCTGTACGCCATCGACCGCGTGCTGGACATGATGCGGACCATGACCAACGTGACCGGGCAGATGCTGGTGCCGGTGCTGGTGGCCAAGGAAACCGGCCTGCTCGACCGCAGCGTGTACGAGGCGGCGTCGAGCAATGTCGGCCTGGAAGATCCGCCGGCCGACGGGTCCGGCCAACTGCGTTGATCGCGCGGTGAGCGTGCCAGCGACCAGTCTGCGCGAACAGCTGCAGCGGCTTCCCGGGCTGACGCCGATCGATGGCGTGCTGGTGCAGCAGGCGCTCGCCGCCGACCCGTTCGAGCACCAGTACCTGGCGGTGCGGCAGCAGGAAGGCCGCGTCTACAGCGACGCGCAGGTACGCACGTTGCCGCATCCCGGCGGTGCGCTGGGCGCCAGCCACGAGTGGCGGGTGCGCGCCGAGTCCTGCCGACGCCTGCTGCGCCACCTGCGCGCGCGCGGCGGCAACGGGCCGTTGCTGGAACTGGGCTGCGGCAACGGCTGGCTGTCGCGGCGGCTGGCCGAAGGCCTGCAGCGCGAGGTCTGCGGCGTCGACGTCAACCGCACCGAACTGGCGCAGGCCGCACGCGTGTTCGCGGCCGATCCGCGCCTGAGCTTCGTCGCCGGCGACATCCACACGCTGCCGCTGCCGCCGCAGCACTTCGATGTGATCGTACTGCCGGCGTGCATCCAGTATTTCGCCGACCCGCGCGCGCTGATCGCGCGGCTGCTCGGCCTGCTGCAGGACGACGGCGAGCTGCACGTGATCGACAGTCCGTTCTATGCCGACGCGGCGCAGGCGCAGGCCAGCGCCGCGCGCAGCCTGCGCTACTTCGCAGGCTTGGGCTGCGCCGAGCTGGCCGGCCAGTACCACCAGCACACCTGGGCCGCGCTCGACGGCATCGTGCTGCACAGGCTGTTCGATCCGTGCAGCCTGCGCGCCCGCTGCCTGCGTGCGCTGCGCTGGCGGCAACCGCACTTTCCGTGGCTGTGCATCCGCAAGCGCGACAACCCGGCATTGGCGGCTGTCTAGGCCGTCGCGATCGCGAGGCGGGCGTCGCTGGCCAGACGATGGTGCGGTGCCGACGTTGCCCCTGAACCGGCCCACCGCGCGTTGCGGTGGCGCGGCGCCTGCAGCATCTGTACATGGCAGACTTCACCTTCTTTCCTTCCCCTGGAGCCCCGATGAGCGGCACGCAACGCGAACTGACCTTCCGCTTCCTGGCCGAGCCGATCGACGTCAACTACGGCGGCAAGGTCCACGGTGGGGTGGTGATGAAGTGGATCGACCAGGTCGGCTACGCCGCGGCGGTGGGCTGGAGCGGGCGCTACAGCGTGACCGTGGCGGTGGGCGGGATCCGCTTCGTCTCGCCGATCCGGATCAGCGACATGGTCACGGTCACCGCCAAGCTGGTCTACACCGGCAGCACCAGCATGCATTTCGCGATCGACGTGCGCGCGCGCGACCCGATGGGCGGCGACTCGCGGCTGTGCACCCACTGCATCATCGTGTTCGTGGCCCTGGACGGAGTGGAAGGCAAGCCGACCCCCGTGCCGTCGTGGCAACCGGACACGCCGGAAGACCATCGCCTGGCCGAGTACGCGCTGAAGGTGATGGAACTGAGCAAGGGCATCGAGGACACCATCTCCCACTACCAGGCCTGAGCGTGGCGCCGGCCGCGCCGGGGCGCGGTGACGTTCCCGGGCCGGCGCGGCCCGGTCATCTGACGCAGGGCAGGACGTCGGCGAACTGCAACAAGGAAACAACAACGAAAAAGGCCGCTGTCCCCAGCGGCCTTTCTTTTTTGCCTGCGTGCCGCGCGGCTTACATCGCCACGCGCCGCGCCTGCACGAACTTCTCGCTCCAGTAGCCGCTGGTCAGCGTGTCCACGCGCACGTCCTTGCCGCGGCTCGGCGCGTGCAGGAAGCGGCCTTCGCCGACATACAGGCCGACATGGTCGACGCGGCCCTTGCGGCCGAAGAACACCAGGTCGCCCGGGGCCAGCGCGTCGCGGTCCTTGATCAGTTCGGCGCTGGCCTCGCGCGCCATCTCGCGCGACACGCGCGGCAGCTCGATGCCCAGCGCGGTGCGGAACACGTAGCCGACCAGGCCGCTGCAATCGAAGCCTTCGGTGTCTTCGCCGCCCCAGCGGTACGGGGTACCGAGCAGCGCCATGGCGCGCTTGAGCACCGACTGCACCTTGTCGCCGCCCGGGACCACGCCTTCGCGCAGCGGGGCCTGGGACACGTCGTAGTTGGCCAGCAGGCGGCTGATGTCGCCAGCGAACATCGCCGAGCGGTCCATCAGCGGAATGGTGTCGTTGGCGGCCAGATGCGGGAGCAGGGCGGCCAGGGTGGCGGTGGCGGCGGCGTCGGCCTTGCTGCGTGCCGTGGCCGGGGCCTGCGCGGCGGCCGGCTTGGCGGTCGCGGTCTGGGAAGGCGCTGGGGTGCTGCTGGTGCCGCCGGTGGCGGTGGTCACCTGGGCCGGCGCCACGGGGGCGATCGCTTCGGGGACCACGGTGTCGGCCGGGGCCGACTGGGCCAGGGCCGGAACGGCCGAGAGGCAGAGCGAGGCGGTACAGATTAAGCGGAAGGCGGCCCGGGGGACGGAGGTCTTGCCTGGAGAGGTCTTGGCTTTAGTCGTCACGCGTCAATCACAAATTCAAACGATGGGCGATCATGCCTTGTAGAAGAGAAGAGGAAGTTCAAATTACGTTAATATTTCGTAATTGTGAATGTGAGCGAAACCACAGTTCAGTGCAGGACGCGTTTGGCGCCGGTGTAGTGGTCGCGCCAATAGGCCCCATCCAGATAGTCCAGGCGGACCGTTCCGCCGGTGCTGGGGGCGTGCACGAAGCGGCCCTCGCCGACATAGATGCCGACATGGCTGACCGTGCCGCCGCTGCCGAAAAACACCAGGTCGCCGGTGCTCAGGCGTTGCGGATCGATCCGCGGACCCTGCACCGCGGCCAGTTCGCGCGAGGTGCGCGGCAGCTGCAGGTCGAGCATGTCGCGGTAGACATAGGCGACCAGGCCGCTGCAGTCGAAGCCGGAGTCGGGGGTGTTGCCGCCGTAGCGGTAGGGTGTGCCGACCAGGCCCAGTGCGCGCATCAGCACCGCGTTGGCCTTGGCCGGGTCGGCCGGCGCCACCTGCGGCCAGCTGCGCACCGCCACCGGCGGTGGGGGCCGCGACGGGCGCACCTCGTGGCGGCCGCAGGCGGCCAGGGCGGCCATGCACAGCAAGGCCGCCCAACAGGGAAGGCGGCGCCGCGCGGACGGTGCAACTGGCTTGTTCTGCATGGAGCCGGGATAATGCGCAACCTTAGATGGCCGCCATCATGGCGGCGCCCCCGGCGGCCGACAAGCCGTCCACACCGTCTGCCATCGGCAGCCATAGCGCAGAGTTCACATGAAGATCGAAAAAGACCGCGTCGTCCGTTTCCACTACACCGTCTCCGAAGCCGGCCAGGCGCCGATCGAGACGTCCAAGGACCGCGATCCGCTGGTGATCCTGATCGGCCACGGCAACATCATCCCGGGCCTGGAGAACGCGATGCTGGACCAGGAAGCCGGCGCCAGCTTCGGCGTCGACGTGGCCGCCAAGGACGCGTACGGCGACTACCGCGAGGGCCTGACCCAGCGCGTGCCGAAGAAGCATTTCGGCGCGACCAAGCTGCAGCCGGGCAGCCAGGTGGTCCTGCAGACCAACTTCGGCCCGCGTGCGGTGACCGTGCAGAAGGTCGGCATGAGCGTGGTCGATGTCGACCTCAACCATCCGATGGCCGGCAAGGACCTGCATTTCGACGTGGAGATCCTCGAGGTGCGCGAAGCCAAGCCGGAAGAGATCGAGCACGGCCACGTGCACGGCGAGGGCGGTCACCACCATTGAGTGAGCGCGGGGACGGGTCCCGTTCGCGGGGTCCGTCTGCGCCGCACCGGTGCGCGCCGCGTCGCCGGCGCTGCCTGGTGGCTCGGCGAGCGGCGTCGCCACTCGCCGCCCGGCCCCACGCGTAGTTCATGTCTTTCGCGATGCGCCTTGGCGCATTCGCGCCGCGGCGACGGATGATCGCCGGTCTTTCGTCCGGTGCCACGCCTTGGCTTCCTCCGCTTCCGTGCTGCAGCCCGTCGCGCCCGCCGAACGCATCGTCAGCATGGACGTGCTGCGCGGTTTCGCGCTGCTCGGCATCCTGTTGATGAACATCGAAGGCTTCGTCGGTCCGCTGGATACGGCGATGACCGGGCTGGACCCGCTGTTGCGCGGCGCCGACCGCATCGCCGATGCCGCGGTCTACCTGCTGGTGCAGGGCAAGTTCTACACCTTGTTCTCGTTGTTGTTCGGCATGGGCTTTGCGGTGATGGCGCAACGCGCCGAGGCGGCGCGGCGCGAGTTCGGCGGCTTCTTCGTGCGCCGCAGCGCGGCGCTGCTGCTGATCGGCGTGCTGCATGCGGTGCTGCTGTGGTCCGGCGACATCTTGGTCAGCTACGCGCTGCTGGCGTTCATGCTGCTGGCCTTCCGCGAGGCGCCGACGCGCTGGCTGCCGTGGATGGCGCTGGCGGTCTATCTGTGCTCGCCGCTGCTGTCGCTGCTGACCGGCGCGATCGGTTCGGCGGCGCAGGCCGATCCGCACGGCGCCGCGCAGTGGCGGCAGGACATGGCCGAGCAGGCGCAGCGCGCGGCGGCCGCGCTGCAACAACAGCGGCAGGTGTTCGGTCACGGCAGCTATGCGCAGGCGACCGCGCAGCGCCTGCGCGACCTGGTCGATGCGCTGGGCACGCTGGTGTTCAATGCGCCGACCATCTTCGGCATGTTCCTGCTCGGCGCATGGTGCGTGCGCAGCGGCCTGGCGCAGCAACCGCTGCGGCGCCCGCGGCTGCTGGCGGCGCTGCGCTGGGGCGTATTGCCGCTGGGCATGGCGCTGATGCTGCTGAGCTTCCGGCTGGAGCCGTGGATGGATCCGGCGCGCCTGGACCTGCGCCTGGCCGGCGCGTTCGCCCTGGCCACCGTGGCCAGCGGCATGATGGCGCTGGGCTATGCGGCCTGGGTGCTGCGCTTCGTTGCGGCGCTGCGCTGGCTGGCGCCGGCCGGGCGCATGGCGCTGAGCAACTATCTGCTGCAGTCGCTGGTGTGCACCACGCTGTTCTATGGCTATGGCCTGGGATATTTCGAGCGCCTGCCGCGGGCTTGGCAGATCCCGTTCGCGTTCGCGCTGTTCGCGGTGCAGGTGGCGCTATCGCAGCTGTGGCTGCGCCATTTCCGCTTCGGTCCGGTGGAATGGCTGTGGCGTTCGGCCAGCTATCTGCGTTGGCAACCGCTGCGCCGTCATGGCGCGCAGTGACGCGGGTGCGGCGCGCATGACGGCCCACGGCGACGTGCCGACCGCCGCGGCGCCGCGGCATCGTCACGCGTGGCGCGCCACCGCGCGTGGCATGCTCGGAATCAGCATGAACAGCACGACAGGACAACCGATGGCCGACCTGACAGCCGGGCAGTCGCCCGCGATCGACACCACACCGTACCGCGTGGAGTGTTTCCCGTGAGCGATGCAGTCTACGACTACGACCTGCTGGTGCTCGGCGGCGGGTCCGGCGGCCTGGCCACTGCGTTCCGCGCCGCCGGCCTCGGCGCGCGCGTGGCGATCCTGGAGCCGGGCGCGCTCGGCGGTACCTGCGTCAATATCGGCTGCGTGCCGAAGAAGGCGATGTGGCTGGCCGCCGACCTGGTCGGGCGCATCGACCTGGCGCGCGACATCGGGTTTTCCATTCCCAGTTCCACCTTGTCGTGGGCGGAACTGGTGGCGCATCGGCAGGGCTATATCGGCAACATCCACGGCAGCTACCGGCGGCGCCTGGATACCGATGGCGTGGTGCTGATCCCGCAGCGCGGCCGGCTGCTGGACGTGCATACGGTGGAATGCGGCGATGGCGTGCGGGTCAGCGCCGGCCACGTGGTGATCGCCACCGGTGCGCACGCGCTGCGGCCGCCGATCGAGGGCGCCGAGCTGGGCCTGGTGTCGGACGACTTCTTCAATCTGTGCGAGGCGCCGCCGCGCGTGGGCATCGTCGGCGGCGGCTATATCGCGGTGGAACTGGCCGGCCTGCTGCAGGCGCTGGGCAGCCGCGTCGACCTGTTCGTGCAGGGCGAGCGCCTGCTGGAGCGTTTCGATGCGGAACTGGCGCGGCAGCTCGCCGAGAACCTGCGTCATCAGGGCGTGCGCCTGCATTTCGGCTATCGCGCCACGGCGCTGCGCCGCGGCGAGCAGGGCTTGCAGTTGCACGATGGCGACGGGCAGCCGAGCGAGGCCGTGGATCAGGTGTTCTTCGCGATCGGGCGGCGTCCGAACAGCAAGGACATCGGCCTGGAAGCGCTGGGCGTGCGCATCGGCGACAAGTGCGAGGTGCTGGTCGACGATTACCAGAACACCGACGTGCCGGGGCTGTACGCGATCGGCGACGTGGCCGGCAAGGTCGGCCTGACTCCGGTGGCGATCGCCGCCGGCCGCAAGCTGATGGATCGCCTGTTCGGCGACCAGCCGCAGGCGCGGCTGGACTACGACAACGTGCCCAGCGTGGTGTTCTCGCATCCGCCGCTGGGCCAGGTCGGCCTGGGCGAAGAGCAGGCGCGGGCGCGCTACGGTGACGCGGTGACGGTGTATCGCAGCAATTTCCGGCCGATGCTGCACGCGCTGGCCGACTCGCCGCAGCGCAGCCTGTTCAAGCTGGTCTGCGTCGGCGAAGAGGAACGGGTGGTCGGTTTCCACCTGCTCGGCGACGGCGCCGACGAGATCCTGCAGGGCTTCGCGGTGGCGCTGAAGCTGGGCGTGACCAAGCGCCAGCTGGAGGACACGGTGGCGATCCATCCGACCTCGGCCGAGGAAGTGGTGTTGATGCGCTGAGTCGCGCTGAGATGCGCGACATTGCAGCGATCCTGCAGACAGGGCGGCGCTGAGGCCAACACGGAAGGACGGTATCCCGAAGAACTGGCTGGGGGCGCAAGCCCCATATCCAAATCCGCGAGACGCTTCGCGCCGTACCCTCACCCCAACCCCTCTCCCAGGGGGGAGAGGGGCTATGCACGTCTCGCATCGTTGGCGCCGACGCGATCGGCTACGCGACGCAGTGCGCAGTGCATCGCCGCCGTAGAATGGAGGGCATGCACGATGCCCATTTTCGTTTCCGCTTCGGCGCCGCTCCGCGATGAGCGCGCCCGAGCGCTCCGCCGCCGCGCCGCTGGTCACTGCGCATGCCGACCTGGGCGGCGTGCTGCTGGCCTCGGGCGGCGCGATCGCGTTTTCCGGTAAGGCGATCATCGTCAAGCTCGGCTACCGCTACGGGGTGGACGCGGTGACCCTGCTGGCGTTGCGCATGCTGGTGGCCTTGCCGTGTTTCGCGGCGATGGCAATGTGGGCCGCGCGCCGGGCGCCGCCGCTGCAGCGCGGCGACCGCTGGCGCATCGCCGTGCTCGGCGTGCTCGGCTACTACCTGGCCAGCTATCTGGATTTCCTTGGCCTGGCCTACATCACTGCCACGCTCGAACGGCTGATCCTGTATCTGACCCCGACCCTGGTGTTGCTGATCGGCGTGCTCGCGTTCCGCCGCCGGCCGCAACGCCGCCAGCTATGGGCGCTGGCGCTGAGCTATCTCGGCGTGCTGCTGGCGTTCGGCCACGATCTGCAGGTCGGCGGCGCGCGCACCGCCTGGGGCAGCCTTTTGGTGTTCGGCAGCGCGTTGGCCTACGCGCTGTACCTGGTCGGCAGCGGGCAGATGGTGGCGCGGATCGGCGCGGTGCGGCTGACCGCCTACGCCAGCCTCGTCGCCTGCGTGCTGTGCATCGCCCAGTTCCTGCTGCTGCGGCCGCTGCACGCCCTGGCGTTGCCGACGCCGGTGTATGCGCTGTCGCTGCTCAACGGCACCTTGTGCACGGCGGTGCCGGTGCTGGCGACGATGCTGGCGGTACGCCGGATCGGCTCGGGCCTGGCGTCGCAGATCGGCATGCTCGGTCCGGTGTCGACCATCGTGCTCAGCGTGCTGCTGCTGGGCGAGGCGATGGGGCCGTGGCAGATCGCCGGCACGCTGCTGGTGCTGGGCGGGGTGCTGGCGGTGTCGCGCCCCGCACGGACGGCGCCGGCATGAGCGGACAGCGTCCGACGCCGGCAGCCGAGGCCTCGGCGGCGGCGCAGGCGCGGATCCTGGCGACGATCCGCGCGATCCCGTCCGGCCAGGTGCGCGGCTACGGCGAAGTGGCGATGCTGGCCGGGCTGCCTGGCCGCGCGCGCCTGGTCGCGCGGGTGCTCGGCGGCAACGCCGATCCGACGCTGCCCTGGCACCGCGTGTTGCGCAGCGACGGACGCATCGCCTTCCCGGAAGGCTCGCACGGCTTTCACGAACAGTGCCAGCGGCTGCGCGGCGAAGGCGTGGCGGTGCAGGGCGGGCGAGTGAAGCGCGCCCCAACAGCGGCGCGCGACCTCGACGCGGCGTTATGGGGGCCGCAATAGCGAGCGGCTATGATGGTCGGCATTTGCCACGGACACGACCATGTTTCCCAGACTCCCGCCTGTCACCCAAGCCCTGCTGATCGGCAATGTGGTGGTGTTCCTGCTGCAGCAACTGCTGGGCGACTACACCTTCGAGCCGTTCATGCTGTGGCCGCTCAGCGACTTCGACGCGTTTTCGCCGGGACAGAATTTCCAGATCTGGCAGCTGCTGACCTATGGCTTCCTGCACGGCGGCTTCTCGCACCTGTTGTTCAACATGCTGGCGCTGTACATGTTCGGCGGGCCGCTGGAGCAGACCTGGGGCAACAAGCGGTTCCTGACCTATTACCTGGTGTGCGTGGCCGGTGCCGGCCTGTGCCAGCTGCTGGTGGGCTGGTGGATGGTCAGCAACGGCGGCGATCCGTATCCGACCCTGGGCGCGTCCGGCGGCGTGTTCGGCCTGTTGCTGGCGTTCGGCATGCTGTTCCCCAACCAGCGGGTGATGCTGCTGTTCCCGCCGATCCCGATGAAGGCGCGCACCTTCGTGATCGTGTTCGGCGCGCTGGAGCTGATCATGGGCTTCACCGGCTGGCAGCCGGGTGTGGCGCACTTCGCGCACCTGGGCGGCATGCTGTTCGGCTGGCTGCTGATTCGATACTGGCGTGGCCAGCCGCCGTTCGGCAAGCGCAAGCCGCCGCGGCCGCGGATCGTGCGCTGAGGGCATTTGCCGGAGAGGCGATCTCCCGGTTCGACCGGTCCGCAGTGTCCGTGCCAGGTCTGCGCTCGACATAGCAGGTGCCGCTGCGGCGTGCGGGCGGCGCTGGTGTTGATGCCGCGCTTCGTGGGCGCCCTGGCATTGCGAGCGTTTCATGCGTTCTGTCGCGGCTGAAGCCGCTCCTACAAATGCGTGAGACGCCGCTGTAGGAGCGGCTTCAGCCGCGACAAAAAAAGGCACACGCCGGTGATCCCCTGTCGCGCAGATTTCTACAGCGAGGTTTCGGGGAGCCCTTTGGAGACATGCGACGACGGCGCGGTTGCCCGCGCCGTCGTGCATGCACTGCCTGCGAATTGCGGTTACGGCCAGACGCGGATCTGCTCGGCGTCGCTGCGTACCATCGGCTGGCCGGCCCTGCAGGTGAAGGTGGCGGCGAAGGAGGGCAGGTTGGCCAGCGGGCCGTTGGCGCGCCAGCGGCCCGGCGCGTGCACGTCGGCGGTGACGCGCTGCACCGCTTCGTTCGGCGACAGCTGCTGCGCCCACAGGCCGGCCCAGGCCTTGTAGAACGCCTGCTTGCCGGCATCGCCGGCGGCGGGCTGGGCGGCGGCATACGCCTGCCACGCGAGTTCCACGCTGCCGATGTCGGTCAGGTCCTGCTCCTGGGTCAGCTGGCCGTTGACCTTGGCGCCCTTCACGCCGGGGAAGTCGTAGGCGCCGTACTGCGCCGCGGCGCGCGCGCTGAGCGCATTCCACGCGCTCTTGTCTTCCGCGGTCCACCAGTTGCGCAGTTCGCCCTTGGCGTCGACCTGGCTGCCCTTGCTGTCGATCGCGCCGATCAGTTCGTGCGCGACCAGCGCGCCGTAGCCGCCGTACAGCGCGGCGGCATCGCCGCCGGCGACGAACACCGGCGGCTGCAACACCGCGGCGGTGACGATCAGGCGGTTCTGGGCGAGGTCGTAGGTCAGCGCCGGCTGCTGCGGCAGCACGTCCCAGCGGCGGTCGGCGTTGCCCTTGCCGATGCGCTTCATTTCCTCGCGGTGGCGCCAGGTGGAGGCGATCAGCATGTTGCCGCCGAAGCTGCCGCGGCCCATCGGCTGCACGCTGTAGTCCAGGTCGCGGCGCGGCGCGCCGACTTCGATCTTCAGCGCGGCCAGCTTGGCCTGCGCTTCGGCGCGCGCCGACTCGCTCAGCCAGGTGTTGCGCTTGATCGCGGCGATCTCGGTGTCGCGCACCTGGTCGGCGATGCTTTCGGCCTGGCGGCGGGTGTCGGCGTTGAGATAGCGGCCGACGTACTCGCGGCCCAGCATCGGGCCGGCGGCGATGTTGATCGCGTCCAGTACCTGCGACCAGCGCTGCGGCGGCAGGGTCTGGCCTTCCAGCACGCGGCCGCGGAACTCGAAGCTGGCGTCGCGGAAGCTCTTGGACAGGTACGGCGCCATCGCGTCGCCGACGCGCCAGCGCAGGTAGGCCTTCCATTGGTCGGGCTTGATGCTGACGATCATGCCGTCGAGCTGCTTGAACATCTCCGGGTCGGCCATCGACACCAGGTCGTCGTTGACGCCCTGCGCCTTCAGGAACGCGTCCAGCTGCAGGTTGCGGTACTGCTTGTTCAACTCCTTGGTGGAGATCGGCGCGTAGTTGTTGAACGGGTTGTTGATGCCGGCCAGCGACTTGGCGCTGCGCGCCAGCGCGGTCTCGATCTGCAGCACCGACTGGGTGTCGGCTTCGAGCTTGGCCGCCGGAGTGCCGGTCAGGGTCAGGATCTGCTTGACGTAGGCGCGGTAGCGGCCCATCAGCGCCACGGTGTCGGCGTCGGTGCGGGTGTAGAAGGCCGGGTCGGGCAGGCCCATGCCGCCCTGCATGAAGTAGCCGATGTGGCGGTC
Organism: Xanthomonas sp. DAR 34887; assembly: GCF_041245805.1. NCBI lineage: Bacteria > Pseudomonadati > Pseudomonadota > Gammaproteobacteria > Lysobacterales > Lysobacteraceae > Xanthomonas > Xanthomonas tesorieronis. Next base: position 3,411,977 of record NZ_CP162490.1, on the reverse strand, counting down.
CAATGCCTTCAGGTCGACGTCGGCGCCGAAGTTGAACGCCACCGGGATGCCGACCTGGTGCAGCGCGGCGATCGAGGCCGGAACTTCCTTGGCCTTCTTGATCGCATCGATGCGGCTGAGCAGCGGCGCGATCGGGTTGGATCCGTCCTTCTCCACCGCCGCTTCGTCCAGGCCGCTGGCCCAGAAATCGCCCAGCGCCTTCTGCACGTCGTTCTGCGGCGACTGCATCGACGCGTCGAGCAGGTCGCGCTGCTGTTGCTGCGCGCGCGCGGACAGCTGGCCCAGCGCGGTGACCGCGCCGGTCTGCGGCAGCGGGTTGCTCTTCAGCCAGTCGGCGTTGGCGTAATCGTAGAAATCGGTGCAGGCGGCGCTGACGACGGGCGCCTTGGCGGCGGCGCGCTTCTTCTTGGGCGCGGCATCGGCGGTGGACGCCAGGGCGATCAGGCCGAGGGCGACAGCGAGGGCAAGCGGACGGGCATTGAGCATCGGGAGCGAATCCGGTCAGGATTAAAGTCGGCGGAGTTTAACAAGCTGCGGCCCGCAGCTGTGACCCAGCTGTGGCGCGGCTTTCCCCAACCGGTTCAGACGGATGCGCGTGCGGGCGCCGGGCGTGCATGCGGATCGCGCCGTCGCACCGTTGCGCACGCGTCCTTGCCGCCGCGCTACCGGCCGCCTCCGCGCAGCGCGCAAAGAAAAGGCCCGGACATGCCGGGCCTTTTCGCGTTGCAGCGAGGGCTGCGCTTACCAGATCACGACCTGCTTGTCGCCGGCGCGCACCATCGGCGATCCGGCCTTGCACTGGAACGCGGCGGCGAAGGCCGGCAGGTTCGACGGCGCGCCGATCGCGCGGAACTGCGCCGGGGCGTGCGGGTCGGTGGTCAGGCGCACCATCGCGTTCTGCGGGGTGTACTTGGTGCGCCACACGGTGGCCCAGTTGAGGAAGAAGTTCTGGTCGCGGGTCATGCCGCCGACCTTCGGATCGTCCTTGCCCTCGGTGGCCTTCTTCATCGCGTCGTAGGCGGTGGAAAGGCCGCCCAGGTCGGCGATGTTCTCGCCCAGGGTCAGCTTGCCGTTGACCGGCTTGCCGTCCACCTTGTACTCGTCGAACTGCTTGACCAGCTTGCCGGTGAGCGCGGCGAAGTTCTTGGCGTCGGCCGGCGTCCACCAGTTCTCGAAGTTGCCGGACGGCCCGAAGCGCGCGCCCTGGTCGTCGTAGCCATGGGTCATCTCATGGCCGATCACCGCGCCGATGCCGCCGTAGTTGAACGCGTCGTCGGCATTGGGATCGAAGAACGGCGGCTGCAGGATCGCGGCCGGGAACACGATCTCGTTCTGCAGCGGGTTGTAGTAGGCGTTGACCGTCTGCGGGGTCATGCCCCATTCGGTCTTGTCCACCGGCTTGCCGATCTTGCTCAGGTTGTACTTGTAGTTGAACGCGGTGGCGGCGCGCACGTTGTCCAGGTAGCTGTCGCGCTGGGTGCTCAGGCCGCTGAAGTCGCGCCACTTGTCCGGGTAGCCGATCTTCGGGGTGAAGGTCTCCCACTTGGCGATCGCCTTGGCCTTGGTCTCCGGGCTCATCCAGGTGAGGTTCTCGATGCGTGCCTTCAGCGCCTGGCGCAGGTTGTCCACCAGCTGCTGCATCTTGGTCTTGGCATCGGGCGAGAACGCCACCTTGACGTACATCTGGCCCATCGCCTCGCCTGCGCCGTCCTCGATGCTGCCCAGCACGCGCTTCCAGCGCGGCTTCATCTCGGCCTGGCCGTTGAGCTCCTTGCCGTAGAACGCGAAGCTTTCCTGCGCGAACGCATCGCTCAGGTACGGCGAAGCGCTGTCCACGGTGTGGAAGCGCAGGTAGGCGCGCCACACCGACGGATCGGTGTCGCCCAGGGCCTTGCTCACTTCCTGGTGGAACGCCGGGATCGCCAGCGAGAACTTCTCCGGTACCGCCACGCCCTGCGATTCGAAGAACTTGGTCCACGGGAAGTTCGGGGCCAGCTTGTCGGCCTCGGCCGGGGTCACCGGGTTGTAGGACAGCTCGGCATCGCGCGACATCTGCTCGCTGGACTTGGAGACCTTGGCCAGGCGCGTTTCCAGCGCCACCACGTCCTTGGCCTGCTTGGCCGCATCGGCGGCCGGCACCCCGGACAGCTCCAGCACCTTGGCCACGTGCGCCTGATAGGCGTTGAGCTTGTCCTTCTTGTCGGCATCGAAGTAGTAGCCGCGGTCGGGCAGGCCCAGGCCGCCCTGCATCGCGTAGGCCATGTTCATCGAGGAGTTCTTGAAGTCGGCCTCGGCGCCGAAGCCGAACAGGCCGTTCTCGCCCTTGGCCGCGCTCTGGCGCAGGTACTCGGCCACTGCCGGGCCGTCCTTGAGGCCGTCGATCGCGGCCAGGTCCGCCTTCAGCGGCTCGATGCCCTGCGCATTGACCTTGGCTTCGTCCATGCCCGAGGACCAGAAATCGCCGACGATCTTGTCCACGCCCTGCGCATTGGCCGCCGCGGCGGCCTGCTCGGCCAACTGGTGCTGCACGGCGACCGAGCGCTCGTCCAGGATCGAGAACGCGCCCCAGCTGCTGCGGTCCTTCGGAATTTCGTTGGCGGCCAGCCATTTGCCGTTGACGTAGCCGGCGAAGTCGCTGCACGCCTCCTTGGTCGGATCCAGGTCGTTGGCGCTGAACGCGTTGTAGGGCGGCAGCTTGCTGGCGTCGAGCTTCAGCTCGGCCGGCGCGGCAGCGGCAGCGGGCGCCGGCGCGGCGGCCTCGGTCTTGGCAGTGTCGGCGGCGGGCGCTGCCGCGTCGGGCTTGTTGCAGCCGCTCAGGGCGGCGCTCACGGCCAGGGTCAACAACAGCATCTGGGGATTGCGAAAGGTCACAAGGAAGCTCCAAGCCAGCGTGGATAACGGAATGGCCCGAGGGCCGTGGCGAGACTGTACGCCGCTGCCCGGGGTTTCAGGGGTGTCGAAGGTCATGGGCGGGGGCTCGCGCTCGGCGGCCGCGGGGCCGGCGTGCCGGTATCATCCGGGGATGAAGCGCGAACCGTCCTGCGATGCCCTGATCGTCGGCGCCGGCCACAACGGCCTGGTCTGCGCCGCCTACCTGGCGCGGGCCGGCTGGAAGGTCACGGTGCTGGAGCGGCGCGGCGTGGTCGGCGGCGCCGCGGTCACCGAGGAATTCCATCCGGGCTTCCGCAATTCGGTGGCGTCCTACACGGTGTCGCTGCTGCAGCCCAAGGTGATCGCCGACCTGGACCTGGCCGCGCACGGATTGCGTATCGTGCCGCGCCGCTGCAACAACTTCGTACCGCTGCCCGACGACCGCTACCTGCTGGCCGGCGCCGGCATCACCCAGGCGCAGGTGGCGAAGTTCTCGCAGCGCGACGCCGAACGCCTGCCCGCGTACGAAGCGCGGCTGGAACGCATCGCCGACGTGCTGCGCGCGCTGGCGCTGCAGCCGCCGCCGAACGTCACCGATGGCGGTTGGGTGCAGGCGCTGCCGGAACTCTTGCGCGCCGGCCGCCTCGGGCGCCGCCTGCATGCGCTCGATGCCGGCCTGCGCCAGGAACTGCTGGACCTGTTCACCATCTCCGCCGCCGAGTATCTGGAACGCTGGTTCGAGAGCGACCCGGTCAAGGCCTTGTTCGGCTTCGACGGCATCGTCGGCAACTACGCCAGCCCGTACACGCCGGGCTCGGCCTACGTGCTGCTGCACCATGTGTTCGGCGAGAGCAACGGGGTCAAGGGCGCGTGGGGCCATGCGCTCGGCGGCATGGGCGCGATCACCCAGGCGATGGCCAGGGCGGCGCTCGCCGCCGGCGCGCAGATCCGTACCGACGCCGGCGTGCGCGAGATTCTGGTCGAGGATGGGCGCGCGGTCGGCGTGGTCACCGAGCAAGGCGAGCGCCTGCATGCGCGCCGCATCGTCGCCAACGTCAATCCCAAGCTGCTGTACGAGCGCCTGCTCGACCCGGCGCACGTTCCGGCCGCCACCCGCGAGCGCATGGCGCACTGGCGCTGCGGCTCGGGCACGTTCCGGATGAACGTGGCGCTGTCGCGGCTGCCCGAGTTCCGTGCGTTGCCGGGGCAGGGCGACCACCTCACCGCCGGCATCATCCTGGCGCCGAGCCTGGACTACATGGACCGCGCCTACCGCGATGCGCGCGAGCATGGCTGGTCGCGCGAACCCATCGTCGAACTGCTGATTCCCAGCACACTCGACGATTCGCTCGCGCCGACCGGCCAGCACGTGGCCAGCCTGTTCTGTCAGCACGTGGCGCCGCAGTTGCCGGATGGGCGCAGCTGGGATGCGCATCGCGACGAGGTCGCCGCGCTGATGATCGCCACCGTCGAGCGCTACGCGCCAGGCTTCGCGGACTCGGTGCTGGGCCGGCAGGCGCTGACCCCGCTGGACCTGGAGCGCACGTTCGGCCTGATCGGCGGCGACATCTTCCATGGCGCGCTGAGCCTCAACCAGTTGTTCAGCGCCCGCCCCATGCTGGGCCAGGCCAACTACCGCGGCGCGATTCCAGGGCTGTACCTGTGCGGCTCCGGCACCCACCCGGGCGGCGGCGTCACTGGCGCGCCCGGCCACAATGCGGCGATGGCGTTGCTGGGCCGCTGAGGCATCGCCGGCAATGGCAGCCGGCGTCATGCATAAAAAAAGCCCTGGCGTGGCCGGGGCAGGAGAGAGCGACGCTGCGTTGCGGCGGAACGCCCTGGCCGGGCGTTCCGCCGCGGACCGTCAGAAGTCGTAGGACGCCGACAGGCGCACGTAACGCGGCTGGGTGTAGTAGGTGCCGATCCCGTAGGTGTTGGACACGGTGTAGGGGTCGGTTTCGTAGGTCGCGTCGATCTGCACCGGCTTGCGTTCGTTGAACACGTTGAACGCCTGCAGGCCGAACGCCAGCTTGTGGTCGGCGAAGGCGGGGCGATAGGTCACGCCCAGGTCGACCAGCTTGGTCCAGGGCAGGCGGCCCGCCTGGCCCGGGCTGGATGGGCTGCCAGCGCAGTAGTGGTAGGCCGAGCCATAGCTGATCGGATCACCTTCGTTGGTGCCGTAGTAGCCCAGGCAGGACTTCGGCATGCCGGAGGCGACCTTCAGGGTGGCCGACACCATCCACTCCGGCGTGAACTGGTAGGCGCCGAAGGCCTTGAGTTGATGGCGGCGGTCGTTTGCCAGATAACCGCCCGCGTATTCCATCAGCGATGCGGCATCCCAGTCCTGGGTCTTGGAGACGTCGGTCTGGCCGATGTCCGACTTCACCTGGCCTTCGGTGTTGCCGAAGCTGCGCGACCAGGTGTAGTCGACGCGGCCGTACCACTTCTGATCGAACGGATGCTCCAGGAACAGGTCGACGGCGGCGTAGTTGCGCTTGGCCGAATTGGTGAAGCCCCAGTCCGAGCGCGACATCTTCAGCGTGGTGTAACCGGAGCCGTCCACGTTGGCGAGCTTGTAGGTGTTGGTTTCGCCGGGATTGAACAGCACGCAACCCGGAATCGTGACCGAATCGGGATCGATGCCGAGCGCGGTGAGCTTGCTCGACATCTTGTCGCTGTCGCAGACATCGTCGATCGCCGACTGAAGCTTGCGGTAGGTGACCTTGGCGCCGGAGTTCCACTTGTCGCCGATGGTCTTCTCGAAGCCGACGATCAGCTCGTCCTGGTACTGCGACTTCAGGTCGCTGGGCGTGAACGAATTCGGATCCGGCGCTTCGCCGTACTCGCCGTTGCTCGACACCGGACCCGGACCCAGCGCGGTCAGGCCGGTGGGCTCGCCGTTCGCATCGATGCCGGTATAGGTGAAGTACTCGCGGGTGTAGGTCGAGGCCGAGGCGCCGCGGATGGCGACGCTGTTGGGCAGCGCCAGGTAGTAGCGGCCGAGGTTGGCGAACAGCTTGAACGAGGAGTCGCCGAACACGTCCCAGCTCACGCCTGCACGCGGGGCCCACTGGTCGCCGCTGTCCACGTACGCCACATGGCTGCTGTTGAAGTTGGTGAACTTGTCGTTGCGCACGCCCAGGGTCAGCAGCCAGTTGTCGCTCACCTGCCAACGATCTTCCAGGTAGTAGGCCTTCTGCTCCACCGCCATGCTGGTGGCGGTGGTGAAGATGTACTTCTGCACGTAGTAGCCGTCGCCGCCCGCGGCGCCGACCCCAAGGTTGGGATCGATGGCCACGTCCGGGGTGGACGACTTGCTGTAGATCCAGCGATAGCCAGGGCCGCTGGTGTCCACGCCTTCGTTGTAGGCGTTGAAGTACATGTTGTCCACGCCGGCGGTCAGGTCGTGGTTGCCGATGCGGTATTCCAGTTCCACGCGCAGGCCGCGGGTCTTGTTCTGCGCGTTGGCGTTCTTGACCGTGGTCGAGGCCTGGTTGTTGGTGATCGCGGTGCCGCCGGTGATCGATGGATCCTGGTTGGTGACGCCGCTGATGTAGGGCAGGTCCGAGGACACCGGATTGGCCTGGTAATCCCGTTCCAGGCTGCGGCCCCAGGTCGCGTTCAAGGTCAGGCTGTCGGTCAGGTAGCCGGTGTACTTGAAGATGTCGTAGGTGTCGGTGAGCTTGTAGGTATCCGGATAGGTGCCGGTACGGCCGCCTTCGCTGAGGGTGTCGTAGTCGAAGGACGTGTAGTAGCCGGCGCGGCGGTCGGTGTTCTGGATGCGCGTGTATTCCAGGATGTTGCTGTCGTTGATGTTCCAGTCGATCTTGCCGTAGAACTTCGGCGCGCTGTAGTTGTAGTGGTTGCGCGCCTGGACGGTATCGGCCTTGTCGTTGGTGTCGACGCCATCGGTCTTGCTGGATTCGCCGGCGACGAAGACGAACAGGCGATCCTCGATCAGCGGGCCGCCGGCGTAGGCGCTGTAGGTGGTGTTGGTGCTGGTGTCGCCCTTGCGCCGGCGATACAGGGTGCCGGCGAGGTCGGGGTTTTCGTAAGAATATCCTGACGGCAGGCTGGCGCTGGGGTACCAGACGTCGCGCGGCGAACTGGCCAGGGAATCCGGCGCCCAGGTGGTCTGGAAACCGAAGTGCCACTCGTTGGTGCCGCGCTTGCCGACCTGGTTGATCACGCCACCGGTGGAGCGGCCGTACTTGGAACTGTAGCCGCCGGTGTAGGTTTCCTGCTGGTCGATCGCGCCATAGGGCAGGCTCACGCCGCCGAGGTTGTTCAACGGATTGCTGACGTTGAATCCGTTGATGTAATACGCGTTCTCGGTCACCCCGGAGCCACCGAAGGACACCACCGAGCGGCTGCCGTTGGTGAAGGCGCCGCTGCCGGAAACGGTGCCTGGCGCGAGCAGCGCGATCGCTTCGGCGCTGCGGCCCAGAGGCAGCGTGTCCAGTTGTTCGGAGGTGATCACCGAGCGCGACGCGGTGCTGGTGACGTCGATCTTCGGCACGCTGGCGGCGGTGACGGTCAGCGCTTCCAGCGTGGTGGCGTCGCCCGTCGCGAACGACACTTCGGTACCCGATCCGACGCGCAGCAGGACGTTCTTGCGCGTGTCGATGGTTTCCTCGCCACGGCGCAGGATCACCGTGTAGTTGCCGATCGGCAGCGAACCGAGGCTGTAGTGGCCGCTGCCGTCGACCGGCACGGTGCGGCTCAATCCGGTGTCGCTCTGGATCGTGATGCTGGTGCCGCTGGCCGGCGCGGAACCGTAGATGCTGCCGGTGGTGCTTTGCGCCTGGACGACGCCTTGGGCCAGCGCAGCGCTGAGGATCATGGCCAGGGCGGTGCGCTTGAGTGCCTTTCGATCGGGGTAGTTGTTCATTGCTTACCTTCGATGACGTGGGGTGGCGGGGCCGTCCCTCCGAGCGGCCTTAACCCAAACGTAATGACGGCGTGCTAGCGCATGCAACGGGTTGGGGCCGGATCTGCCATCATCCGCATCGAAAGTGCGGCATTTCGTATAAATGGCGAGCGTGAAATGGATTGAAGATCACATAAATGCGCAAATCGCCAGTGCCTAAGGGAATAGGTATAGCAAGACATATAGTGTGTCTTTCATTGCAATCCGTTGAAATATATTGACAAAAACTGCGGGCGCCAACGGATCATCACTGGCCTTTGGTTCGGTGCCGCCCACTGGAAGCGTGCTGCTGATTTTATAGAAACGACGAATTCAGCATATATTTTTGCCCCGCTCGGGGCCGCATGAAGTTGTATCTGATGCGCAACGGCGTCCGATAGCGGATAGCCTCCGTCTGTGGCTCTTCTCCATTTCCTGGTCGATGGCTCGCCGTTCACGCGGTAGCGGCCAGCGATGGCTGTCGCGACGTCAGGCCCGGCGGTCAGGCCGATCGTGTCGGCGCACCGCTGGGCGAAGGTCTCGATGTGCTGCTGTGGTCGCCTGGTGCGGCCACTTCGGAGCCTGCAGCGAGCGACCGGATCCTGCCGGTGGAGATCGTTGCGAAGGACATGGCTGCGCGACCAGAGCGCGGTGCTGGTCGACGGCAAACGCAATATTCACCTGGCTGGGCCGCCTGCAAAAGCTTGGTGGAGGCTTGTACCGGTCGTGGGTTTGGAGTGCCGGGCATAATGTCAGTTCGGTGCGCTGCGGTTACTTCGTGGTGTTACCGGCTTCCCGGGGGAATATCAGGCGCATCCATGACCGAACAGGTTCAGCTCTACAACCAGGCCGTCGCCGCGCTCAACCAGCGCGACTGGGGTCAGGCGCAGCGGATCGCGCAGCATCTTCTGCGCGCGTTGCCGCAACACGCCGGCGTGCATTTCGTGGCCGGCGTGGCGGCGCTGGAACTGAAGCAGATGCAGGCGGCAGCGGCGCATCTGTATCAGGCGACGACCTTGAATCCGCAGCGTGCGGACTATGCGACCCAGCTGGCCAAGGTGCTGGCGATGGGACGTTTCCTGCAGGAGGCGCATCGTTTCGCCGACCAGGCGATGGCGTTGCGGCCGACCGATGCGCATACCCTGGACACGTTGGGCGTGGTCTACACCCAGGTCAATGAGCATGTCGCGGCGCTGGAGGCGTTCACCCAGGCGGTGCAACTCGCGCCGCAACAGGCCGGCTTCCGCTACAACCTCGGCACCTCGCTGCTGTTCTCCGGGCGCCTGCAGGAAGCCGAGCAGGAATACCGGGCCTGCCTGGCCCTGGAGCCGCGCTACTGGAAGGTCTATCTGTCGCTGTCGCAGCTGCGCAAGTGGAGCGCGGACGAGAACAACCTGGGCATGCTGGAACAGGCGCTGGCGTCGGCTGGCGACGCGCCGGAAGCGGTGCTGTATCTCAACCTGGCATTGGCCAAGGAGCATGAGGATCTCGGCGACTACCATGCCGCGTTCCGTGGCTATGTGCAGGGCAAGGCGGTGCAGAAGCGCGCGCGCGGTTACACGTCCGAGCGCGATGCGGTGCTGTTCGACGCGCTGCAACAGGCATTCCGCGCCGACGACGCGTCTGCGTCCGGCTTCGACAGCCGGGAGCCGATCTTCGTGGTCGGCATGCCGCGCAGCGGCACCACCCTGGTGGACCGAATCCTGTCCAGCCATCCGCAGGTGCACTCGGCCGGCGAGTTGCAGAACTTCTCGGTGGCGCTCAAGCGCCTGGTGCGCACGCCATCGCCGGCGATTCTGGACGTGGCCACGCTGACCCGACTGCAGGGGCTGGACTGGCGCGAACTCGGCCGCGCCTACGTCGAGTCCACCCGTCCCGGCACCGCCGCCAAGCCGCGTTTCGTGGACAAGCTGCCGCACAATTTCCTGTACGTGGGGCACATCGCGCGCGCGTTGCCGAACGCGCGCATCGTCTGCCTGCGGCGCGATCCGATGGACACCTGCCTGAGCAACTTCCGCCAGCTGTTCGCGCTGTCCTCGCCGTACTACGACTATTCCTTCGACCTGATGGACGTCGGCCGCTACTACCTGATGTTCGAGCGTTTGATGGCGCATTGGCGCGCCTTGTTCCCGCAGCATCTGCTGGAAATCGACTACGCAGACCTGGTGCTGGAGCAGGAGCCGACCACGCGCCGTCTGCTGGAGTTCTGCGGCCTGCCGTGGGACGAGGCCTGCCTGCGTTTCGAACAGAACCAGGCGCCGGTGGCCACCGCCAGCGTGGTCCAGGTGCGTACCTCGATGACGCGCGCCTACATGGGGCGTTGGCAGCGTTACGGCGAGGATCTAGCCGAGCTGAAGCAGCTGCTCGAGACGCAGTCGCTGCACGCGCGAGTCCGCGACGGCCGCTGAAGCGGCTGCACTTGAGAGTTGTCGGTCGACGGCGAACGCCGCGGCATCGCATGCGTGGCCTTGGCCCATCCGGGGGGCGTTGTCGCCGGCGATGGCGTCGAGATTCCCGCAGTGGGACGCCACGCAAAAAAAAGGCCCACCCTTGCGGGTGGGCCTTGTTTCGCGTGAGGCTGCGACTGTTACTTGCCGAACGAGTAACGCATTTCCATAAGGTACGCGCGGCCGTACACGTCGAAGTTGTACTCGTTATAGGCCCACTGCGCGCTGCCGGGATAGGACGCGTCGAACGGAGGCATCTTGTTGAACACGTTGGTGACCATCAACGACAGCTCCATGCCCTCGAACGCCGTGTAGGTGACGCTGGCGTTGTGGGTGATGTGCGACGGCAACTTGCCGGCGCGCGGCGCGGCGTAACCTGCCTGGCTGATCGTGGCCGCATAGTTCGGGGTCTTGTCGAACCAGCTGGCATACCACGTGGTCGAGAAGTCGCCGATTTTCCAGGTCAGCGAGGCATCGGCCTTGCGCTTCGGATCCGAGCTCCAGTACGGATCGTTGAGCAGGTCGACCGGCTCGTCTCCGGCGTACTGAACGTACTTATGGCGAAGGTTCTCGCTATAGCTAGCGACGGTGCTGAGGTCGCCCCAGCGGCCGAAGTCGTAGCCATAACGGAACGAGGCGGTCACCGCTTCCAGCTTCTGGTTGGAGACGTTGATCTTCGGCGTGTAGATCGCCGTGATCTGGCCGGCCGCGTTGCGGGTGACCTGCGCCATCGTGGTGGTGCACAGCGTGGAGTTGATGTCGTCGATCCCCGCGCGGCAGCGATAGTCCTGCAGGCTCAGGCCGTTGGCGCTCTGCTGGTTGACCTCGTCGCTGATGTCCCAGTTGAGGTAGTCGACGGTCAGCGCCATGCGATCGATCGGCGACCACACGAAGCCGGCGCTCCACACATCGGCGTTGATCGGCTTCAGGCCGAGGTTGCCGGATTGGGTGCCGAAGAACTGGCGGCTGGAATAGGCGGCCGGGCAGTTGTCGGTGTTGCCCGGCAGGTAGCCGCGCTGTGCGCACTGGTAGTAGTCGATCACTGAGTTGTAGTAGCCGCTCTTGCCCTGGTACTGGTCGGACAGGGTCGGCGCACGGAACGCAGTGCCGTACTTGCCGCGCAGCAACAGCGATTGGAACGGGCGGTATTCCAGCGAAATGCTGTAGGTCGGCTTATCGACGGTGGTGCCGCTGGCCTTGAACGCGTCGTAGCGGCCGGCCAGGGTGATGGTCAGCGGGTCGAACACCGGCATGCGCAATTCAGAGGTCACCGCGTAGCGGTCGCGGTCGCCGCCGCCGGCCACCGAGGTCAGTCCCCACACTTCGCCGTTGAGGATTTCCGGCGCCGGATCGTAGTTCCACTTCTGCTTGCCGTATTCGGCGACCACGGCCAGGCCGGCGTCGCCGCCAGGCAGGCCGAACAGCTTGGCGTTGGTGGCCTGCAGGCGAATCATGCCGTCGGACGTCTTGCTCTTGTTGGTCGCATGGCCGGTGAAGCTGGCGAATTCTTCCGGGGTGATCGGCGAGTAGAACGCCGCGTAGTTCGGGGTGTAGACCGGATAGGCGTTGTAGTACGGATCCAGGCCCTGCTGCGGCCCCAGCACCTTGTTGATGAAGAACTGGTCGATCGGGCCCTTGAAGCGGACGAAGTTGCGCTCTTCGAGCTTGTACTGGGTGTAGGTGACGCCGGCGTCGTAGTCCCAGCTGGACTGGCCCAGCGTGCCCTGCGCACCGAAGGTGACGCGGACCGACTCGCTGGTATCGCGGCTCATCGTATCGTTGAAGCCGTTGGGACCGACTTCCTCAGGCGCGAACGAGCGCTGCAGGTTGACCAGGTCGTCCAGGTTGGGATCGTAGTAGTAGCCGAAGTCGGCGCTGGTGCCCCACCACAGGTAGTTGCCGCCGGAGTTGTACTTGACCTGGTCCTTGCTGTAAAGCACGTCGCCGTACAGCTGCACGTTGTCGTTGAGGTCGAAGGTGCCGTGCACGTACGCCTGCAGCGACTTCTGGCCGGCGTCCAGGGTGCGGTAGCCCGGGGTGTACTTGGAGCCGCAATAGTACTCGTCGCCGAAGCCGGGGCGCTGCTGCAGGGCCATGGTGCCGCCGAACAGGCCGGAGACGTTGCCGCAGTTGGCCGGGTCGAGGAACTTGTAGCTGGTGAACGGGCTGTACACCAGGAAGTCACGGCTGACCAGCTGGCGAGAATAGCCCTGTGCGTTGACCTGCTTGGTCAGGCTGCGATCGTAGGCCCAGATCGGATCCTTCTCTTCGTACTGCACGCCGCCAAGCACCGATGTGCGGCCGTCGGCGGAGGTCCAACCGTCGGCGAAGGTGGCGCGGAAGTTGCTGCCGCCGCCCTCGGAGAAGCCGCCACCGCGGATGCTGAACACCGCGCCGTCCATCTTCTTCTTGAGGATGACGTTGATCACGCCGGCGATCGCGTCCGAGCCATACAGCGACGACTGGCCGCCCGGCAGGATCTCGATGCGGTCGACCAGATCGATCGGAATGCCGCTGATGTTGTTGAACGTATCGCTGCCGTTGTACAGCGCCGGATAGTTCGACATCGGCCGGCCGTCGATCAGGTACTTCACGTAGCCCGGAGGCAGGCCGAACAGGCTGACGGTCTTCGCACCCTGGGTGAACGAGCCCGAACTCTGGCCGCCCTGGACCGCGCCGGTCGCGAACGAGCTCTTCTGCAGCACGTCGGCCACCGAGTTGAAGCCACGGGCCTTGATGTCTTCGGCGGTGATGGTGGTGACCGGCGTGGCGGTCTCGATCTCGGTCTGCGGGATCAGCGAACCGGTGACGGTGACCTTCTCCAGGTCGGTCGCCTTGGTCTCGCCGCTGTCCTGCGCGAAGGCGCTGAACGCGGCCGGCACGACCATGGCGGTCACCAGCGCCGCGCTCAGGCGGCTGTGCTTGAAACTACGTGTCTGACGAGCAGTCATTTCTCTCTATCCCCGGAAATCAATAAAGAAAAGGCGGGTGGCGTCGTGCCACGGCATAGGCCTTGAATTGGGGTCGCATCCGTGCGAGCGACCCAAACGTAACACGAACTTAACGCGGTTTGTACAGGTCTGTCACGTTTTACTGGTAACGGTTGCATCTGCAGCGATCCGACGGCAAACGCCCAGCAAATGTGGCTCTGCGCGGCGGGCGCGGCCTCGTCTGCGTTGCTTTGCACCAATTCGGGGCCTGGATTGGACAGGTAGATGAACGGGTTTCGGGCGCCCTTATTGGCGCATTCGCTGAAGCCTGGAAAGGCTGATCTCCGCGCGATGCGACATCGCGGCGCACTCGATTCTTTGCAGCCGCCGCATGCACCAATGCGGTGAGGCGTTTCGCCATAATGGGGAATGGGCGGCCATGGCGCATTGCGCGGTTGCCATGCCGGCGTTCTTTGCCGTCGTCGTGCGTCAGCGCCGCACACGCGATGTCGGCCTTTGCTCGATACGTCCACGCGAGGCCATCGACGTTCGAATGCGCAACCGCGCGCGTTACGGCGGCGATCGCGCGTGTCTTGCAGCGCCGATACGCAAGACGCTCACCCTGTGTCACCCTTTCTTTTTTCGCCAGTTGCAGCGCACGGCGCGCAAGCCGGCATCACCTCCACGAGTTCTCCCATGACCGATCGCCCCCGCATTCCCGCACACGCCGTCCAGCCCAACCTCACGCCGCTGCCGCGGATCCGCAATGTCATCGCCATCGGCTCCGGCAAGGGCGGGGTGGGCAAGTCCACCACCGCGGTGAATCTGGCGCTGGCGCTGCAGCGCCAGGGCGCGCGGGTTGGGGTGCTGGATGCCGACGTCTATGGTCCCAGCGTGCCGGCCATGCTCGGCCTGAGCGGCCGCCCGGACAGCCCCGACAACAAGTCGATCGAGCCGATGCGCGCGTTCGGTATCGAGGCGATGTCGATCGGGCTGCTGGTGGACCAGGACACGCCGATGATCTGGCGCGGGCCGATGGCGACCTCGGCGCTGACCCAACTGTTCACCGATACGCTGTGGGACGATCTGGACTACCTGCTGATCGACCTGCCGCCGGGCACCGGCGACATCCAGCTGACCCTGGCGCAGAAGATCCCGGTCGCCGGCGCGGTGATCGTGACCACGCCGCAGGACATCGCCACGCTGGATGCGAAGAAGGCGTTGAAGATGTTCGAGAAGGTCGAGGTGCCGGTGCTTGGCATCGTCGAGAACATGGCAGTGCACACCTGCACGCAGTGCGGGCACGTCGAGCACCTGTTCGGCGAAGGCGGCGGCCAGCGCATGGCGCAGCAATACGGCGTGCCGCTGCTGGGTTCGCTGCCGCTGGCGATTGCGATCCGCGAGCAGGGCGACGCCGGCACTCCGGTCGTCGCCGCGGCCCCGGACTCAGCCGCCGCGCTGGCCTATCTGGCGACCGCGCAGCGCCTGACCGAGGAGCTGCGCAAGCGGCCGCGCGCGTCGATCCCGATCGCCGCCTCGCTGCTCTGAGCGCCGCCGCGGCTGCCGCGGACGCACTGCGACCGGCTAGAATCGCCGGTCACTGCGGCCCGCTCCGGCGTCGGCCGCGTTCCCGGCGGGCAGAATCGGCCTGCCGCCCCAGGCATCAGGAAGACGTATGAGCATCAAGAGCGACCGCTGGATCCGCCGCATGTCCGAGCAGCACGGCATGATCGCGCCCTACGAGCCGGGCCAGGTGAAGCAGCTCAACGGCGAGCGCATCGTCAGCTATGGCACCTCCAGCTACGGCTACGACGTGCGCTGCTCGCGCGAGTTCAAGGTGTTCACCAACATCAATTCGACCATCGTCGATCCCAAGCGCTTCGATCCGAAGAGCTTCGTGGACATCGAGGCCGACGAATGCATCATCCCGCCCAACAGCTTCGCCCTGGCGCGCACCGTGGAGTTCTTCCGCATTCCGCGCGACACGCTGGTGGTGTGCCTGGGCAAGAGCACCTATGCGCGCTGCGGCATCATCGTCAATGTCACGCCGCTGGAGCCGGAGTGGGAAGGGCACGTCACCCTGGAATTCAGCAACACCACGCCGCTGCCGGCGCGCATCTACGCCAATGAAGGCGTGGCGCAGATGCTGTTCTTCCAGTCCGATGCCGACGACGTCTGCGAGACCAGCTACAAGGATCGCGGCGGCAAGTACCAGGGCCAGACCGGCGTGACCCTGCCCAAGACCTGAGTTTTCCCAACGCACGAAGGAGCGCGCAATGAACGATCCCAATCCCTACCAGGCGCCCGAAGCGCCGCTGCCGCCGGCACCGTTGGCGCCGGACGGCGCCGACGTGCTGGCCGGCCGCGGCGAGCGCTTCGGCGCGGCGCTGATCGACGGCGTGATCTCGCTGGCGACCTTCCTGCCGCTGGCCGCGCTCACCGGCTATTTTGGCAGGGTCATGGACGCGGCGCGCGGTGGCGAGCAGATGCCGTGGCTGACCCTGGCCGGATACGCGGTGATGTCGTTCGTGGTGTTCGTGGCGGTGCAGGGCTATCCGCTGGCCAAGACCGGGCAGACCTGGGGCAAGAAGCTGCTGTCGATCCGCATCGTCGATCTGCATGGCGAGCAGCCGCCGCTGTGGCGGCTGATCGCGCTGCGCTACCTGCCCACCCAACTGGCGGCCTTGGTGCCGATCGTCGGCAACTTCTACGCGCTGGTGGATGCGCTGTTCATCTTCCGCAAGGACAAGCGCTGCCTGCACGACCTGATCGCAGGCACCCAGGTGGTCAACGCCCGCCGTTGATGCATGCCCCGGCTGCCGCGCATCGGCGGCCGGGACGCGGGGATTGCCGGAACGACTCCCCAATCCCCAATCCCGGCATCGACTACTTGCCGCGCCCGAACAGCATGCCCACGCCGACCGCGACCAGGATCGCCGGCCACCAGGTGGCGATCAGCCGGCCCAGGCTGAGATTGGTCCAGCCCAGGTTGTTGGCCAGGAACACCAGGCCGATCACGATCAGCACGATGGCGGCGATCACATTGGATTTCATGGAGACGCGGCTTCCGCTAAAAGGGCGCCTATCGTAGCCGTTGCCGCCACGCCGCAACACGGGTCTGCAGGACATCGGCATCCAGCCGCTGCGCCGCGCCGCTGCCCCACACCGGCCCGGGCCAGGCCGCGTCGCCTTCGTGGCGCCCGATCAGGTGCACGTGCAATTGGCGCACGATATTGCCCAGCGCGCCGATGTTGAGTTTGTGCACGCCTGGCTCGCCGCGCAGCAGCTGCGAAAGCTGGTTGATCTCGGCCAGCAGCAGGCGCTGCTGACCGCCGTCCAGGTCGATCCATTCGCTGGCATCGGCCACGCGCGGCACCAGCAGCAGCCACGGGAAGCGCGCATCGTCCATCAGCCGCACCTGCGACAGCGGGCCGTCGGCGACGAACGCGCTGTCGGCGTCCAGGCGCGGATCGAGAACGAACTCCGGCATCGTCGCGGCTCAGCGCAACTGGTCGGCGAGAAACGCCAGGCTGCGTTCGCGTGCGCTGGCGGCGCTGTCGGCGTCGTAGTGGTTTGGATCGACGTGACGGTCGAAGCCATGCCCGGCTGGATACACGTAGGTCTGCATCTGTGGCAATTTCTCGCGGTGCTGCTGCACCGAGTCCGGCGGGATGCTGCTGTCCTGCGCGCCGAAATGGAACAGCACCGGCGCCTTCGGCGTCTCGTCGAGGAACTGGGTGTTGCGCCCGCCGTAGTAGCTCACCGACGGCAGGCCCAGCCGCAGTGCCGCCAGCAGCGCGACGCTGCCGCCCCAGCAGTAGCCGAGGGCGCCGACCTTGCCGGCCGGCGCCAGCGCCTGCGCCGCGGCCTGCACGATGTCCAGCGCCTTGTCGAAGCCTAGCGCGCCGACCAGTTCCAGGCCCTTGCGCACGCCGTCCTGGTCGTAGTTCAGTTGCATGTCCTTCTCCACCGGATCGAACAGGCCCGGCGCCAGCACTTCGTAGCCTTGCGCGGCGTAGTAGTCGGCGACTTCGCGGATGTAGTCGGTGACGCCGAAGATCTCCTGGATGAGCACCAGGCCGCCGCGCGGGGCGCCTTCCGGCACAGCGTGCCAGGCGGAGACCTGGCCGTGCGGGGTATCGAGGGTAGTCCAGTGGCCCATGGCGTGTTCCTGTGGTGGGGAGAGAACGACGATTATCCACACCGGCGGCCAGGCGGCTGTTAACGCGCGCGGGATCGGGCGGGCAGGCGCGGCGGCTTGCGTGCCGGCCGCGCCGCGCCGTCCAGCCGCGCGGCGGCGCCGGCCCCGGTATACTTCGCGCGGTTTTTCTCCCAGGTCCCTCGGACCCAGGCCTCCATTCCATGTCTCTCGCGAACCCCAAAGTCGGCTTCGTCAGCCTCGGCTGTCCCAAGGCCCTGGTCGACTCCGAACGCATCCTCACCCAGCTGCGCGTGGAGGGGTACGCGATCGTGCCCAGCTACGATGCGGCCGACGTGGTGGTGGTCAACACCTGCGGCTTCATCGACTCGGCGGTGGCCGAATCGATGGAGGCGATCGGCGAGGCCATGGCCGAGAACGGCAAGGTCATCGTCACCGGCTGCCTGGGCAAGCGCTCGGAGCAGATCCGCGCGGCCTACCCGGACGTGCTGGCGGTGTCCGGTCCGCAGGACTATCAGAGCGTGATGGAGGCGGTGCATGCGGCGTTGCCGCCGCGCCACGACCCGTTCGTGGACCTGCTGCCGCGCGGCCGCCATGGCGTGCGCGACGAGGACGGCGTCGGGGTCAAGCTGACCCCGCGCCACTACGCCTACCTGAAGATCTCCGAGGGCTGCAATCACCGCTGCAGCTTCTGCATCATTCCTTCGATGCGCGGCGACCTGGATTCGCGTCCGGTCGACGAGGTGCTGCGCGAGGCCGAGCGCCTGGTCAAGGGCGGGGTGCGCGAGCTGCTGGTGGTGTCGCAGGATACCTCGGCCTACGGCGTCGACCTGAAATACGCCGAGCGCGAGTGGCGCGGCCGCAGCTACCAGACACGGATGAAGGCGCTGTGCGAGGGGCTGTCGGAACTGGGCGTGTGGACGCGGCTGCACTACGTGTATCCGTATCCGCACGTGGACGACGTGATCCCGCTGATGGCCGAGGGCAAGCTGCTGCCGTACCTGGACATCCCGTTCCAGCACGCCAGCCCGCGCATCCTGCGGTTGATGAAGCGGCCGGGCGCGGTCGAGCGGACCCTGGAACGGGTGCAGCGCTGGCGCGCGCTGTGTCCGGACATCACCCTGCGCTCGACCTTCATCGTCGGCTTCCCCGGCGAGACCGAGGCCGAATTCGAGCAATTGCTGGAGTTCCTCGACGCCGCCCAGCTCGATCGGGTCGGCGCGTTCGCCTATTCGCCGGTGGAGGGCGCCAGCGCCAATGCGCTGCCCGACCCGGTACCGGAAGAGGTCAAGCAGGAGCGCTTGGCGCGCTTCATGGCCAAGCAGGCCGGCATCTCCGCCGCGCGTCTGGAAGCCAAGATCGGCAGCGTGCAGCAATGCCTGGTCGATCTGCTCGAGGATGGCATCGCGGTGGCGCGTTCGAAGGCCGACGCGCCGGAAATCGACGGCCTGGTGCACATCCAGAACGGCGCCGAGCGCGGCCTGCGGCAGGGCGACCTGGTCGATGTGGAAATCACCGACAGCGACGAACACGACCTGTTCGGCGAGGCGTTGCCGGCGGACGCGGCACAGCCGCGGCAAGCGTTGAACCTGCAGGTGCTGTGAAGCCCGGCCGGCATTGCCGGCCGCTCAGCGCCCCGCGTAGTCCACCGACACCACCACGAAGCTGTGGCGGCCGCCGGGCAGCTGCGCCTCGATCTCGTCGTCGATGCGCTTCTTCAGCAGCGCCCGCGCCAGTGGCGAATCGATGCTGATCCAGCCGCGGCCGGCATCGGTCTCGTCCGGGCCGACGATGCGGTAGCGCCGCAGCTCGCCGCTGTCGGCGTCTTCCAGCTCGACCACCGCGCCGAAGAACACCGCCTGCGGATCGGACGGCGCGGTGTCCACCACCCGCAGCGCTTCCAGGCGCTTGCTCAGGTAGCGCACGCGGCGGTCGATCTCGCCCAACTGCTTCTTGCGGTAGGTGTACTCGGCGTTCTCCGAGCGGTCGCCCTCGGCCGCGGCCGCGGCCAGCGCCTTGACCACCTCCGGGCGGCGTACGCGCCACAGCTCATCCAGCTCGGCCTTGAGCTGGGCGTGGCCTTCGGCGGTGATCAGGGCGGTGCTCTTTTCGGCAGGGGGACGCCAGCGGCTCATCGGGTTGCAGACTACGGTGGAGCGGGGTGGCGATGCTAGCGCGTGCGTCCGGCTTGCGCACGCGCAGGCGATGGCCGAAGCTGGCGCGGCCATCCACACGGACGTTGTTCGATGCTGATCCTGCCGTTGCACAAGCCGCTGTCGCGGGAGAATTTCCCGCTGGTCACGCTGCTGCTGGTGCTGCTCAATGCGGCGGTCTATTTCGGCTGGCAGCGCCAGGACACGGTGCCGCTGCAGCAGGCGCAACGCTATTACCTCGATTCCGGGCTGGGTGGCTACGAGGCGCCGGCGTATGCGCGTTACCTGCAGCGCAGCGGGCGCGCGGAGGCGCTGGCCCGGTTCGAGCGCGTGCCGGCGGCGCAGCAGGCGGAGTTCGTCGCTACCGCCAGCCTCAACGATGTGCGCTTCGTCCAGGCGTTGCGCGGCGGCGAGGCGTTCGACGACCCCGCCGCACAGCAGACGTGGGCGCCGCTGCGCGCGCGCTACGACGCGCTGCTGGAGCGCGTGTTCACCCTGCGCCATCTGCAGCGCAGTTCCGAATGGTCGCCGGCGCGGATGCTGTCTTCGGCGTTCCTGCATGCCGACGCCTTGCATCTGTTCGGCAACATGCTGTTCCTGGTCGTGCTAGGCACCTTGCTGGAAGGGGCGATCGGGCGCTGGCGATTTTTGCTGGTCTACCTGCTGGGCGCGTTCGGGTCGAGCGCGGTCAGCCTGTGGTGGCGCTGGGGCGAGGCCGGCGGCGGGCTGGGCGCGTCCGGCGCCATCGCCGCGCTGATGGGCGCGTTCTGCGTGGTGTGGGGGCGGCGGCCGGTGCGCTTCTTCTACTGGTTCGCGGTGGTGTTCGACTACGTGCGCGGTCCGGCGATCGCGTTGCTGCCGCTGTGGCTGGGGTGGGAGCTGTACAACCTGCTGGCCAACGGCGATGCCGGGATCGGTTTCGATGCGCATGCCGGCGGCCTGGTCACCGGCGCGCTGCTCGGCGCGGCGCTGGTGGCGATGCGGCAGACGCGCGAGGGCTTCATGCGCGACGAGGCGGCGGTGATTGCGGACGATCGCTGGGAGCGCGCGCAGCGGCATCTGGGGCGGCTGGAGAACCGCGAGGCCGCGTTCCTGCTCGACGAGCTCGCCGCCGAGCAGCCGCGCCGCTTCGACGTGGCGCAGGCGCGCTACCGGGTCGCGCGCAATGCCGGCGACGTGCGTGTCGCGCAGGTGCGCGCGATCGAACTGCTGCGCCTGCCGGCGATCACGGCGCAGGAAGCGCAGGTGCAGGCGACGGTGCTCGGCGACTGCACTGCTGCTGCCATCGCCGTGGATGCGGCGACGCGCGCGCTGCTGTTCGATCGCTGGCTGGCGCTGGGCCGCCTGCGCGATGCCGAAGCGCTGCTGGCGCAGGATGCGGCGGTGCCGCGCACCGAACAGGCGCAGCACTGGTTCCGGCTCGCGCTGGGCCACGGCGAGCAGGCGCCCTCGGAGTGGCGCCGCCTGTTGCTCGCGGTGATCGAGCGCTACCCGGACCTGCCGCAGGCGGACAAGGCGCGGTTCCTGCTCGCCAACGCGTGAGCGCCGTTGGCGCCGGCATGGAGCCCGCGGCGCGCCAATGCTAGGCCGGCGCGATCGTCAGCGCCTTCAGTGCCGCCTGCAGCTTGCCGCGTTGCGGCTCGTCCTCGCAGCGCGCGAGCGCGTCCTGCAGCAGCGCGCGCGCCTGCGCGTCGTCGCCAAAGCGTTCGGCCAGCAGCAGCGCTGCGGCGAGCGACCAGGTGCCGAATTCGGCAGCCTTCGGCCAGGCACGCAGCGCGGCAAGCAGGCCGTCGAGCGAGAGCTTGAACTGCCCGGCCAGTTGCGCGCGCTCGGCCAGCAGCGAGGCCTGTTCCGGCAGCAAGGGGACGAAGTCGGGATCGGCGTCGAGGGCCTCGCGCAGCAGCGCCAGCGCGCGCCGCTCCTGCTTTTCCTGCAGCAGGCGATTGATGTACTGGCGGGTGTGGTCGCGGCGGTCGTCGGCGCGCCCGCCGTTGCGCAGCAGGCGCTGGTACAACTCGTGCACCGCCAGGCTGACCGCGCGCGAGCGCACTTCGCCGCGCAGCAATTGCAGCGCCTCGTTTGCGTGGCCGTCGCGCACGAACTGTTCGGCTTCGTCGAGCACGCGCTGGTCGGGATCGTGGCGCGCATGCGTCGCGTCGTTGCCGGCCGCCGGTTCGTAACCCAGCACCTCGTGGTACTGGTAGACCAGATAGCCCATCAGATGGAAGGCGGCGAACAGGCCCCAGGTCGTGACCACGCTGACCGCCAGGTCGCTGGCCAACGGCGGCAGGTAGTTCTGCAGCCATCGGGCCGCGGTCAGCGCGCTGGCCTGGATCACGAACAGCAGGCCGAACGCGGCCAGGTACGGCCAGCCGATGCGCAGCGCCAGGCCGATCGATACGGCCGGATTCAGCGCGCGGCGCAGGCTGCCGTCGATGGCCAGCGAGATCAGGAAGCCGGGCTGCAGCAACACCACCGCCAGCAACATCAGCAGGCCGGCGACCGGGCCGGCAAGCACGGCCGCGGCGGCGACCGCCACGCCGAGCACGATCATCAGCGCCAGCAGCCGCAGGACCACCCCATCGCCGATGTCGAAGCCGCGCTCGGGCGCATCCATGTACCCGTCGGCGGTATGCCGCAGGATCTCGAAGGCGTATTTGTAGATCGCCAACGAGGTGACGATGCCGATGATCCAGCCGATGCCCGGCAGCATTCCCAGCAGGCCGCACAGGGTCAGCGCGATCAGCGCGAACAGCGCGCCGCCGCGCAGCGGATACAGCGCGATGTCGCGGGTACGCGCCCAGAAAGGTTCGGGTGTGCTGCGGCGCGCGCGGCCTGCGCCGGCGCGATGACGGTCTTCCATGACGCCCCCTGCGTTCAATGTGCGCCGATTGTGCGACGCGCCGGGCGGGCGTGCAATCGGGGGCGCCCGCGTGGTTGGTCCGGGCGCGGCCGGGCCGGGCCGGGCGCCTTTCGCCCCTGCGCGCGCCGTGCTCGTTGCGCCGATGCTCGCGGTCCGGGCATCGGCGTGCGGCGCAGTCGGCAGATCAGTTCGCGGCGCGCGCAGTGTTGTACTGGGTTTGGCGTTGCGGCGCGCATTGCGTGTCGGTGCGACCCGCTGCTCCGCGGCACGACAGATAGAATGGACGTTCCACGGCAACGGCCGGCATCCAGGCGGAAATTCGCTGCGGACGCCTGCATCGCGCCAGCACAACGCAGGGAGTGTCGCTTGAACCTACCCGCCACAGGCAATCCGCGCGTGCGTATCGAAAAGGTCGAGGTGCTGTCCGACAACTGGTACGTGCTGCGCAAGGTCACCTTCGATTTCCAGCGCCGCGACGGCAGCTGGCAGACGCTGTCGCGCGAGGCCTACGATCGCGGCAACGGCGCTACCATCCTGCTCTACAGCCGCGCCAAGCAGACGGTGATGCTGACCCGCCAGTTCCGGCTGCCGACGCTGCTCAACGGCAATCCCGACGGCATGCTCATCGAAGCCTGCGCCGGACTGCTCGACCAGCACGATGCGCAGACCTGCATCCGCAAGGAGACCGAAGAGGAAACCGGCTACCGGATCGAGAATGTGCGCAAGGTGTTCGAGGCGTTCATGAGTCCGGGCTCGGTCACCGGAAAGCTGTATTTCTTCGTCGGCGAGTATTTCGATCGCGACAGGGTCGGCGCAGGCGGCGGCGTCGCCGCCGAAGGCGAGGAGAGCGAGGTGCTGGAATTGCCGCTCGACGCGGCACTGGCGATGATCGAATCCGGCGCCATCGCCGATGGCAAGACCATCATGCTGCTGCAATACGCCAAGCTGCAGGGATTGCTGGCCTAGGGTAGCGCCGCCGGGTTTTGCATGTGCGACTGGTGTTGCCTGGATCGAAGGCGGTCTGTCGCGCGTGTCGGCGCGAGCGATACAGGCACCTGCGCTCACGGCGTGGCCGTCGTTGCGCGGCCGCGGTTGCAGGCGCGATGCGCCGATCGGGTCAGCGTACCCGCCGCAGGCGCTTGTCGGCATGCTCCGGCGGCATGCCGCTATGGCAATTCATCCCGTCCTGGGCCAGCACGTAGTCGGTCGCGGCGCGATGGCCGCGCGACCCGGCCTCTTCCACACGGAAGCCGTAAATGGTGGGGCCCACCTGCGGATCGTCCGGGTCCTCGAAGCCGAGCATCAGGCAACTGCCGGCCAGCTGGTCGATTCCCCAAGTGCCGGTGATGGTCCTGGGCGCGGTGTGCCGCGCGGCTCCGGCGATGCAGGTGGTGGTCAGCGTATAGCGGTGGGCCGTCTCGCTCGGCGCTCCCACCTCCAGCCTGAGATCGGCGCGAACGGTGTCGCAGTCTGGCGTATAGCCCTGCAGTTTGCCGACGTAGCGGCCGGCCAGCAGTTGCTGCCGTTGCGGCGGCCAGTCATCGCCCGATGCCGGTTGCGCCGCGTCGGCGGTCGTGGCCGCCAGCGCCAGCAGCAGGGCGCTCATCGCTTCCTTGTACATGGTGGAACTCCTTGTGGGTGCCGGCTGCGCTCAGCGTTTGCCGCCGAAGATGCTGCCGAAGATGCCGCGCACGATCTGCTGGCCGATGCGGTTGCCGACGGTGCGCGAGGTCTGCTTGGCCATCGCCTCGAGCATGCCCTGGCGGCGCTTGGTGCCGAATACCGCGTCCTTGACCGCCTGACCGAAGCCGCTGTCGTGCGCGTCGTCCTGCTCGCGCGTGCGCGCCGCCGGTGCCGCGGCCTTCTCGGCCACCTGTTCGACCCGGCGCGCCAGCATTTCCGCCGCCGAATCGCGGTTGACCGGGGTGTCGTAGCGGGTGCCGACCACGCTGGCGGTGCGTAGCTGCGCACGCTCGGTGTCGGAGATCGCGCCCATCCGGCAGCGCGGCGGGGCGATCAGGGTCTGCTGCACCGGCATCGGCACGCCCTTGTCCTGCAGCGTCGAGACCAAGGCCTCGCCGGTGCCGAGCTGGGAGATGGTCTTGGCCACGTCCAATTTGGGATTGGCGACGAAGGTCTCGGCGGCGGTGCGTACCGCCTTCTGGTCGCGCGGGGTGTAGGCGCGCAGCGCGTGCTGCACGCGGTTGCCGAGCTGGCCGAGGATGTTGTCCGGCACGTCGTCGGGAAACTGCGAACAGAAGTACACGCCCACGCCCTTGGAGCGGATCAGCCGCACCACTTGTTCGATGCGTTGCACCAGCGCCGGCGGGGCGTCGTCGAACAGCAGGTGCGCCTCGTCGAACACGAACACCAGCTTGGGTTTGTCCAGGTCGCCCACTTCCGGCAGCCGTTCGAACAGTTCCGACAGCAGCCACAGCAGGAAGGTCGAATACAGGCGCGGCTTGAGCACCAGTTGCGCGGCGGCGAGGATGCCGATCACGCCGCGGCCGTCGCTGCCGACCCGCATCAGGTCGGCCAGGTCCAGCGCCGGTTCGCCGAAGAAGCCTTCGCCGCCGTCCTGCGCCAGGCGCAGCAGCGCGCGCTGGATCGCCGCCACCGACGGCGCGCTGACCAGGCCGTATTCGGTGGAGATGTCCTTGCGCTGCTCCACCACCAGCGCCAGCAGCGCGCGCAGGTCGTCCAGGTCGAGCAGCAGCAGGCCGCGGTCGTCGGCCAGCTTGAACACGATGTCGAGCACGCCGGCCTGGGTGTCGTTGAGTTCCAGGATCCGCGCCAGCAGGGTCGGCCCCATCTCGCTGACGGTGGTGCGCACCGGGTGCCCGAGCTGGCCGTACAGGTCCCAGAACACCACCGGGTTGGCGGCCGGGGCGTAGTCGGTCACGCCGATGTCCTTGGCGCGCTGCAGCACTTTCTCGCTGCCGTCGCCGGCCACCGCCAGCCCGGCCACGTCGCCCTTCACGTCGGCCATGAACACCGGCACGCCGATCCGCGAGAAGCCCTCGGCCAGGGTCATCAGGGTCACCGTCTTGCCGGTGCCGGTGGCCCCGGCGACCAGACCGTGGCGGTTGCCCAGGCGCGGCTGCAGCAGCACCGCGATGTCGTCGGTCAGGCCTTTGCCCAGCAGGATCGGGTCCATGAACAGCTCCGCGGTGAGGTGGGCGGATTCTAGGCGTTCGCGCCGGCGCCCGCTCGCCGCGAGGCGCCAGGGCCGCGGTTCGCCTGGCCGCAGCGATGAACGAATGCCGTGCCGGTGCGGTGCCGATGTCCGCCCGACCTTGCCGCGATGTGACAGCGGCGGCTACCCTGCGGCCTTTCCGTCGTCGCGTCCCAACATGCCCCTTTCGTTCCGTATCACCCATGGATGGCCCGCCGTGGCTGCCTTGGCGCTCGCTTGCGCCGCGCCTTCTGCCCACGCCGAACGCGTCTCCTCGCGCGACAAGGCCGCCATCGCGGTCCTCGACCAGCGCCTGGCGGCTGCCGAGAAGCGCTACAACGACGCGATGGTGCTGGTCGGCAACAGCGACCCCAAGGGCACCCAGGAAAGCGACGCGGCGCTGGAGGACATCGAGGACGTGGTCGATGCCTGCATCAAGCAGCGCGGCTGCCAGGTCGGCACCTACCTGGGCGCGTACAAGCGCCTGCTCAAGGCCAAGGCCGACGCGCAGGGCGCGGCGAGCGATGCCGACGCCGATGCGGTCGACGATGGCGCCGCGCCGCTGCAGGCCGATCCGGACCACATCAGCCCGCTGGCCGCCAATGTGCCGGAAGCGGCGCGCGCGGCGAGCCTGCTTAACGACCAGCGCCATGCCTTCGATGCGATGGTCGAATACAACCCGGCGGTGCAGGCGGGCATCCGCCGCTGGCTCACCGACATGCGCCCGTCGCTGATGAACAGCTACGAGAACTACCAGAACCTGCGCGCGATCATGTGGCCGGAATGGGAAAAGCGCGGGCTGCCGGAGGCGTTGCTGTTCGGCATCATCGCCAAGGAGTCCAACGGCCGCGTGCATGCCAATTCGCGGGTCGGCGCCGCCGGCCTGATGCAGTTCATGCCGGCCACCGGGCGCCGCTTCGGTCTGGGCCCGGACGGCACCGGCTTCGACACGCGCTACGACGCGCGCAGCGCCGCCGAGGCCAGCGCGGTGTACATCAACGAGCGCATGGCCGAGCTCAACCGCAGCATCGAACTGTCGCTGGCCGGCTACAACGGCGGCGAGGGCCGCGCCGCGCGCGTGTTCAACCAGATGCAGGGGCGCAGCTTCTGGGATGCGCAGGTGTACAACCAGTTCCCAGCCGAGACCAAGGACTACGTGCCGATGGTGATCGCCGCGGCGTGGATCTTCCTGCACCCGCAGCAGTACGGCGTGGCGTTCCCGAAGATCAACGCGCAGCCGGCCACGCTGCGCCTGGCCAAATCCACCACGATCTACGAGCTGACCATCTGCCTGGGCAGCGACGGCACCCGCGACGGCTACATGCGCGCGCTGCGCAACCTCAACCCGCGCTACGAGCCCGACGGCTGGATCCCGGCCGGGGTCACCATCAACGCCACCACCAAGATCGTCGGCCTGTACAACCGTTATTGCGTCAGCGGCCCGCGCGCTGACCTGGCGCGCGCGCTGATCACCGCCGACGTCAACGCCGCGATCCGCAGCAACACGCCCGTGGTCGCCGATCCCACCGGCAACGTGGCGGTGGGCGACGTGACCCCGGTGGCCGGCGTGCCGACCACCGTCGCCACCGGGCGCCCGGCGCCGGTCAAGCCCAAGCCCAAGCAGGTGCGCAGCTACCGCGTGGCCAAGGGCGACACGCTGGGCCGCATCGCCGACCGCTACAGCTGCGATATCAAGCAGTTGGCCAAGGCCAATGGCCTGCGCGCGCCGGGCTATGCGTTGAAGCCGGGCCAGTCGCTGAAGATGACCGGCTGCGACAAGTAGCCGTTCCCTTCTCGCGCCGGGACCATGGCCCCGTTTGGGGGAAGGTGGCGTGCAGCGCCGGATGGGGTGCGGTGCGGCGACACGGCGTGTCGCCAGTAACGTGCATTGTTTCGACCACCACGCGTCTGGGCTGAAGTCCCTCCCACAAGGGCATCCCGCACGGGGCCGTGCCGCGGCTGTTTGCGGGAAGTTGATAGCGCCATGGCCCTTCTTCCGCCGGGACTATGCCCCCTTTGGGACAAGGTGGCGCGCAGCGCCGGATGAGGGCACGGCGGCACGTCGTCTTCAAAATGTGCGTGGTCTCAGCTCAACCACCAACGCGTCGGGACTGAAGTCCCTCCCACATGGGCCGCGCCGCAGTCCTCTTCCACATGGGACGCGCCGCGGCCTCTGCCAGCGTCAGCGCGGCCGCCGCGCCAGCGCCTGGCCGAGCCGGACCGCGGTTTCCGCCGCCAGTGCCGGATCCAGCTGCGCCACGCCCGGCGGCAACAGCACGATCACGGTCGAGCCGTAGTTGAAGCGCGCCATCTCCGCGAACCGCTCCAGCACGATGCCCTTGCCGCGCCAGTCCTTGCGGGTGATGCGGTCGCCGTAGCGCGGGATTTCCACGCCGCTCCACACCGTTTCCACGCCGGACACCAGCAGCGCGCCGACCATCACCGAAGCCATCGGGCCGAAGTCGGTGTCGAAATGGCAGACCAGGCGCTCGTTGCGTGCGAACAGCCGCGGCACGTCGCGCACCGCGTCCGGGCCGACGCTGAACAGGCGTCCCGGCACGTGCACGGTCTCGCGCAGGGTGCCGGTCCAGGGCATGTGCACGCGGTGGTAGTCGCGCGGGGACAGGTACACGGTGGCGTACAGGCCGTTCGCGAAGGGCGCCGCGGCGGCTTCGTCGCCGAGCAGCTCGGCGGCGGTGAATGACTGGCCCTTGGCCTGGAAGATGCGCCCGTCCTGGATCGGGCCGAGCTGGCTGATGCGGCCGTCGGCCGGCATCAGCAGCGCCTGCGGGTCGGGATCGGCGACGCGCGCGCCGGGCTTCAGCGCCCGGGTGAAGAAGGCATTGAAGGTCGGGTAGGCGCGTGGGTCGGGCTCGGCGGCCTCGGCCAGGTCCACCCCGAAGCGGCGCACCACGGTGTCGATCAGCCATTGCTTCAGCCCCGGTCGCGACGAATACGCCAGGCGCCGGGCCAGCGAGGACAGCAGCCGGTGCGGCAGCACGTAGGTCAGCGTGGTCAGCGCGCTCATGGCGCGGTCGCCTTGGTCAATGCCTGCAGGTCGGCGGCGATCGCCGCCGGCTCGAACGGCGGCCGGATCAGCCCGGCCTGGCGGCCCTGCGGGTCGAGCACGGCGATCGCGGCGGAGTGGTCCATGCTGTAGTCGTTGGGGTTTTCCTGGAAATGCTTGCCGGGCACCTTCTGGAACACGAAGCCCAGCGCGGTGGCGAAGCGTTCCAGCTCCGGCACGTCGGCGGTGGCGGCCAGGGTGTCCTTGTGGAAGCCGTGGGCGTAGGCGCCCAGCCGCGCGGGGGTGTCGCGCTCGGGATCGACCGAGACGAACAGCACCCGCGGGCGCAGCGGGTCCGGGATCGATTGCCACTGCTGCTGCGCGCGCGCCAGGTCGGCCAGGGTGGTCGGGCACACGTCCGGGCAGGCGGTGAAGCCCAGGAACACCAGCGTCCAGTGGCCTTTCAGCTCGCCGGGCACCAGCGGCGTGCCGTCGGACTGGCGCAGGTGGAAGTCGGGCAGGGGGCGCGGCTGCGGGTACAGACGCACGCTGCGGGTCTGCGGCCACGCCGAAGCGCTGCCGCCGAAGTACTTCTGGGCCAGCAGCAGGCCCAGGCCGGCGGCCAGTGCGACCACCAGGACGATGCCGAAGTTGCGGTTGAACATACTGATTTCCCATGCAACGAACGCTCATGATAGCGGCCGGGCCTCTATAATCGGGGGCCGAATTGCCTTGCCTGTTGCCATGACTGCCGACGCGGCCGCCGAACTCCACACGATCATCGACCTGATCCGCTACGGCACCAGCCGTTTCAATGCCGCCGAACTGAGCTTCGGCCACAGCTACGACAACGCCCTGGACGAAGCCACGCAGCTGGTGCTGCACGCGCTGCACCTGCCGCACGACCTGGGCCCGGCCTACGGCGGCGCGCGCGTCACCACGCCGGAAAAGGCGCAGGTGCTGGCGCTGTTCGAGCGCCGCATCGCCGAGCGCATCCCCGCCGCCTACCTGACCGGCGAAGCGTGGTTCGCCGGGCTCAGCTTCAAGAGCGACGCGCGTGCGCTGGTGCCGCGCTCGCCGATCGCCGAGCTGATCGAGGCCGGCTTCGAGCCATGGCTGGCCGGGCGCGAGGTCAGCCGCGCGCTGGACCTGTGCACCGGCTCGGGCTGCATCGCCATCGCCATGGGCCACTACAACCCGAACTGGCAGGTGGACGCGGTCGACATCAGCGACGACGCGCTGGCGCTGGCCGCGGAGAACAAGCAGCGGCTGCTGGCCGACAACGTCGAGCTGGTCAAGTCCGACCTGTTCGCCGGGCTGGGCGGACGCCGCTACGAACTGATCGTCACCAATCCGCCCTACGTCACCCATGCCGAGACCGACGCGCTGCCGCCCGAATACGCGCACGAGCCGGAACTGGGCCTGCGCGCCGGCTTTGATGGCCTGGACCTGGCGCTGAAGATCCTGCGCGACGCGCCGGCGCACCTGAGCGAGGACGGCCTGCTGATCTGCGAAGTCGGCGAATCCGAGCGCGCGCTGGTGCAGCTGCTGCCGGAAGTGGATTTCGCCTGGGTCGAGTTCAAGGTCGGGCAGATGGGCATCTTCGCGGTGGAAGCCAGCGAACTGGTCGCGCACCACGCGCGCATCGCCGAACTGGCCGCGAGCCGGTGAGCCGGCGGCCATGAGCGCGAACAGCTTCGGCACCCTGCTGACCGTCACCACCTTCGGCGAATCGCACGGGCCGGCGATCGGCTGCGTGATCGACGGTTGCCCGCCGGGGCTGGAGCTGGACGCGGCCGAATTCGCCCACGACCTGCAGCGCCGCGCCACCGGCAAGAGCCGCCACACCTCGGCGCGGCGCGAGGCCGACGAGGTGGAGATCCTGTCCGGGGTCTACGAGGGCCGCACCACCGGCACCCCGATCGGCCTGCTGATCCGCAACACCGACCAGCGCAGCAAGGACTACACCGACATCGCCCGCCAGTTCCGCCCGGGCCATGCCGACTACAGCTACTGGCAGAAGTACGGCATCCGCGATCCGCGCGGCGGCGGCCGCTCCTCGGCGCGCGAAACCACGATGCGCGTGGCCGCCGGCGTGATCGCCAAGAAGTGGCTGGCGCAGCGTTACGGCGTGCGCGTGCGCGGCTACCTGTCGCAGCTCGGGCCGCTGCTGCCGCAGGGCTTCGCCTGGGACGCGGTGGAAGACAACGCGTTCTTCTGGCCGCACGCGGCGCAGGTGCCGGAGCTGGAAAGCTACATGGACGCACTGCGCAAGTCCGGCGATTCGATCGGCGCCAAGGTCACCGTGGTCGCCGACGGCGTGCCGCCGGGCTGGGGCGAGCCGATCTACGGCAAGCTCGACGGCGAACTGGCCGCGGCGATGATGAGCATCAACGCGGTCAAGGGCGTGGAGATCGGCGACGGCTTCGCCGTGGTGGCGCAGAAGGGCACCGAGCATCGCGACCTGATCGCGCCGGACGGCTTCCAGTCCAACCACGCCGGCGGCGTGCTCGGCGGCATCGCCACCGGCCAGCCGATCGTCGCCTCGCTGGCGTTCAAGCCCACCTCCAGCCTGCGCCTGCCCGGCGCCACGGTGGACGTGGACGGGCAGGCGGTGGACGTCATCACCACCGGCCGCCACGACCCCTGCGTCGGCATCCGCGCCACGCCGATCGCCGAGGCGATGATGGCGCTGGTGCTGATGGACCAGGCGCTGCGCCACCGCGCGCAGTGCGGCGATGTCGGCACGGTGACGCCGCGCATTCCCGGCGGTGGCGATGGCTGAGTCGCGGCCGCGGGTGTGGGTCAGCCAACCGCTGTTCGACGATGTCGTCGCACGGCTCGGCGAACATTGCGCGCTGACCACCACCGCGGACGTGACCAGGTATTCGCCGCAAGACCTGGCCGCGGCGCTGGCGCCGCTGGACGGCGCGCTGGTGACCCTCAACGAGCGCATCGGCGCCGCCGAGATCGCTGCTGCGCCGCGCTTGCGCGCGATCGCCAATGTCGGCGTCGGCTACAACAACCTCGACCTGGACGCGCTCAGTGCCGCGGGCATCGTCGCCAGCAACACGCCGGACGTGCTCACCGAAACCACCGCCGACCTCGGCTTCGCGCTGCTGATGGCCGCCGCGCGGCGCATCACCGAGTCCGAGCGCTGGCTGCGCGAAGGGCAGTGGCGGCAGTGGTCGTTCCAGACCATGCTCGGTGCCGACGTGCACGGCAGCACCCTGGGCATCCTCGGCATGGGCCGCATCGGCCAGGCCATCGCGCGCCGCGCCGCCGGCTTCTCGATGCGCGTGCTGTACCACAACCGCAGCCGCCTGCCGGCCGAGGTGGAGCGTGCGCACGCGGCCGGTTACGTCGGCTTCGACGAACTGCTGGCGCGCGCCGATCACCTGCTGCTGGTGTTGCCGTATTCGGCGCAGTCGCACCACATCGTCGATGCCGCCGCGCTGGCGAAGATGAAGCCCACGGCGACGCTGGTGAACATCGCCCGCGGCGGCCTGGTCGACGAACTGGCGCTGGCCGACGCGCTGACGCACGGGCGCCTGGCCGCGGCCGGACTGGACGTGTACGAAGGCGAGCCGGCGGTGCGCCCGGAGCTGCTG
This sequence comes from Xanthomonas sp. DAR 34887, assembly GCF_041245805.1. Classification (NCBI taxonomy): domain Bacteria; kingdom Pseudomonadati; phylum Pseudomonadota; class Gammaproteobacteria; order Lysobacterales; family Lysobacteraceae; genus Xanthomonas; species Xanthomonas tesorieronis. The sequence goes on along the minus strand of NZ_CP162490.1, from coordinate 3,379,852 downwards.
GCGCTGCGCAACGTGGTGCTGACCCCGCACATCGGCAGCGCCAGCGCGGCCACCCGCCGCGCGATGGTGGCGCTGGCGGTGGACAACCTGCTGGCCGCGCTGGGCTTCGGCGTCGACGCCGGGCGTCCGCCGAATGCGTTGAACCTGGACGCGATCGCGGCTGCCGGCAACGGCGGCGAGATTGGCGCGAGCAAAAAACGATAGGGAACCTCCGGCGACCTGAGCGGCGCGCTCGGGAGGTTCCCCGAATCCAGCTGGCAGTGCGGCTGTTCCCCCTTTCTCCTACTCGATCGAACCATCTCCCATGAGCAACGAATCCCGTCGTTTCAACGTCGCCGTCGTCGGCGCCACCGGTGCTGTCGGCGAAACCATGCTGGCCATCCTCGCCGAGCGCGACTTCCCCATTGCCACCCTGTACCCGCTGGCCTCCGAGCGCTCCGCCGGCGGCCAGGTCGAGTTCAAGGGCCAGAAGGTCACCGTGCTCGACCTGGCCACCTTCGACCCGACCGGCGTGGACATCGCGCTGTTCTCCGCCGGCGGCGGCATCTCCAAGGAGTACGCGCCGAAGTTCGCCGCGGCCGGCGCGGTGGTGATCGACAACTCCTCGGCCTTCCGCTACGACGACGATGTGCCGCTGGTGGTATCGGAAGTGAATCCGGAAGCGCTGAAGCAGCGCCCGCGCGGCATCATCGCCAATCCCAACTGCTCGACCATGCAGATGCTGGTGGCGCTGGCGCCGCTGCACCGCGAGTATCACATCGAGCGCATCAACGTGGCCACCTACCAGTCGGTCTCCGGCGGCGGCCGTTCGGCATTGGAAGAACTGGGCAAGCAGACCGGCCAACTGCTCAATTTTCAGGAGATCGACCCGCAGCGCTTCCCGGTGCAGATCGCCTTCAACCTGATCCCGCACATCGACGATTTCCTGGAGAACGGCTTCACCAAGGAAGAGATGAAGCTGGTCTGGGAGACGCGCAAGATCCTCGGCGACGACAGCATTCAGGTGAACCCGACCGCGGTGCGCGTGCCGGTGTTCTACGGCCATTCCGAAGCGGTGGCGATCGAGACCACGCGCAAGGTCAGCGCCGAGCAGGCGCGCGCGCTGCTGGCCGCCGCGCCGGGCGTGGAAGTGGTCGACGAGCGCAAGGCCGGCGGCTATCCGACCCCGGTCACCCACGCCTCCGGCAACGATGCGGTCTACGTTGGCCGCATCCGCGAGGACATCTCGCATCCGCGCGGCCTCAACCTGTGGGTGGTCTCCGACAACATCCGCAAGGGCGCTGCGCTCAACGCGGTGCAGCTGGCCGAGCTGGTGGCGCAGGAGGGCTGAGCCCAAGCCATGCCGCCCCTCTCCCTGCGGGAGACCTGATTAGCGTCGAATCTCAGCCGGAGCGCGCAGAGCGCGCTCCGGGATGGCATGAGTGGCCATGGAAGCCAAGCCGAGTTGGTCAAGGATCGCGGCCAAGTTGAAGCGCCGGTTGACCTGATATTGGTGCGCGCGCAGGTAGCGCAGACCGTATTTGCCGAAGGCGATGGCATGGTGGGTGCCGCCAAGGGCGGTCTTGAGATTCCCCAGGATCGTGTTGACCCATTTCAGAGCGGGCTGTTGTACCGATTTGCGCCCGGTGCCGGTCACGATCGGCTCATGGCTCATACCGGCCCAGGTGACGGCGGTGAAGGCGGTCAGCCCATCGCTGAGAACGTGGGTTCCCGGCGCCAGGGCTTGCTGGGCCCAGCGATGGACAGCATCGCGGCAGAAGCTGCCGACCCAGTCAAACCGGACGCATCCCGGCCGACCTTGTCGCGTCTCCACGGCGGCAATGAACGGGATCTTGTTGGTCCACTGTTCGGCACCGCTGCCGCGCGCGCGCTCCCCACCCAGATAGGCATCGTCGATCTGCACCCAGCCGGCCAACTGACGTTGGCCTTCCCGCTCAGCCATAGCCGCCATCAGCTTGTGCTTGATGCGCCAAGCCGTGCGGTAGCACACGTCCAGGTGGCGCATCAGCTCCAGGGCCGAAATCCCGTTCTTGGCCTGGCTCAGCAGATACATCGCCATCCACCACAGACGCAGCGGCAATTTGGTGTCGGCCAGCACGGTGCCCGCCGTCAGGCTGGTCTGGGCGCGGCACTGCCGGCATTGCCACAGCCGCTGGTGCCCGCGCTGGAACTGACTGGCCGCCCGCTGGCCACAGCGCGGACAGACGAAACCGTCAGGCCAGCGGTTGCGCAGCAGCGCGGACACGCACTGCTCCTCAGTGCCGTAATGCTGCAGGAACTGCGGTAAGGACATCCCCCGCTGGAACTGCACACGATTCATCGCCATGACTGCCTCTCCAAGAGAACCGGCAGCAAGGGTGCACCTGTCACGCATCAGCAGCTGAGATTCGACGCTAATCAGGTGCGGGAGAGGGGTTGGGGCGAGGGCAGGGCGCGAAAGCGACTCGCGGCATTTGGGTGCACGAGGCTTCGCCCGTACCCTCATCCGCCCCTTCGGGGCACCTTCTCCCGACGGGAGAAGGAACAGCCGAGCCCCTCTCCCATCGGGAGAGGGGTTGGGGTGAGGGTACGGCGCGAAAGCGACTCGCGGCGTTTGGGTGCACGAGTCTTCGCCCGTACCCTCATCCGCCCCTGCGGGGCGCCTTCTCCCGATGGGAGAAGGAACAGCCTACTAGCCCCTCTCCCACCGGGAGAGGGGTTGGGGTGAGGGTATGGCGCGAAAGCGACTCGCGGAGTTTGGGGCGCGAGGCTGTGCCAGTCCCCGCATCCGCGCCTTCGTAGCACTTTCCTGCAAAAGTGGGCCATAGCCCCGTGGGGGCAATGAGGCAAAGCGGCGCGGTGCTATGCAGGCGCCGTCGCACGGCCGCGTAGACGAACGCCACAATCCCAGGGCCAACGGCTATATTGCACGCCATGACACCAAGGGCAGGGGCGTGATGCGCCTACAAACACGCTTCTTCCGCCGCCATGGCGGCGACGGCACTTCCATTGCGTCGGCTCCGGGCCGCGGCTGGCGCGCGGCATGCGCGCTGCTGTTGCTGGCCTGCAGCCAGGCCGCGCTGGCGTTGGGACTGGGCGACATCCGCGTCCTGTCCAAGCCCGGCCAGCCGTTCCTGGCCGAGATCCCGGTGATCTCCAACGAACCGGGCGAGCTGGAAAACGCGCGCGTGGCGCTGGCCTCGCCGGCGACCTTCGCCCGGGTCGGGCTGGAGCGCCCGGACGGCGTGGTCGGCAGCCTGCAGTTCCGCTTCGCGCAGACCAGCCAGGGCCGCGCGGTGATCCGCGTCAGCAGCCAGATGCCGGTCGAGGTGCCGTCGCTGAGCTTCCTGATCGAGGTCGATTGGGGCCAGGGCCGCTTGATCCGCGAATATTCGGCCTTGGTCGACGCTCCCAACACCGCCGCCGCGATCGATGCGCCGGCGATCGATGCGCCGGCCGCCGCCGCACCGTCCGACCGCATCGTCCGCAGCGAGCCGGTGCCGGCAACCACGCCGCCAGCGGCCGCCAATACCCCGCCGCCTGCGCTGTCGAGCGCGCCCGCCACACCGGTGCGCAGCGCCCCGGCGCCCACGGCGGCGCCCGGCGATGCGCTGGCGCCGGTGCAGCGCGGGCAGACCCTGTCGCAGATCGCCGGGCAACTGGCGCGCAGCGGCGGTCATTCGCTGGACCAGACCATGGTCGCGCTGCTGCGCGCCAATCCGGATGCGTTCATCCGCGGCAACGTCAACCTGCTCAAGCAGGGCGCCGTGTTGCGCACGCCGCGCCAGGAGGAACTGGCCAGCATCGATGCCGCTGCGGCCACCGCCATCGTCCGCGAGCAGGCCGCGCAATGGCGCCAGGCGCGGGCGCCGGTGCCGCAGCCGGCCCAGGCGCAGCAGGCCGACGCGCCTGCGCCGGCCGCCGCCAAGCCCGCCGCCGCGACGGCCACGGCGGCGTCGGGCGCACGCCTGGAAATCGCGCCGGCGGTGCCGGCGCAGCGCGACAACGCAGGAACCAAGTCCGGCACCGGTGCCGGCGACGAGGGAGACATGGTGGCGACTCAACAATTGCAGCAGGCGCGCGAAGACCTCGCGGCACGCGATGCCGAGGTCCAGGAACTGCGCTCGCGGGTCGAACAGCTGGAAAAGCTCAAGGCCCAGCAGCAGCAACTGATCGCACTGAAGGACAGCGACCTGGCCGCGGCGCAGAAGCGCCTGGCGCAGTCCGGGCAGGCCCAAGCGCAGGCGCAACCCGCGCCGGCGGCCTCCGGCGGCTGGCCGCTGTGGCTGTGGGGCGGGCTGGCGCTGCTGGTGCTCGGGATCGGCGCGCTGTTGCTGTCGCGCCGGCGCAAGCCCTCGCCGTTGCCGCCGCTGCCGCGACATGGCTACGACGCGGCGGAACTGGCCGCGGCGGTGCCGGTGGTGGCGCACCGCGAGGTGGACGCGCCGGACCTGCCGCCGCTGGACGAACACGAACACGAGCACGAAGTGGCCGAAGACGCGGCCGAGGAAGAGCGGGCGTACCAGGACCACGCCTTCGAGCGCGAACTGGCCAGCCATGCGCCGCGTTACGACGACGCCGACGCGACGCCTGCCGTGGAGCATCCGCATTTCGCGCAACGGCCCGATCCCGAGGTCGCGCCGCCGACGCAGGCGCCGCTCGACGCCGACGCACCATGGCGTCAGCCGTCGCCGGTGTCGACGCCGACGCCGACGCCGGTCGCGCCGGTGGTGGCCGAACGCCAGGAGCCGACCTGGCACCAGGGCGATCTGCCTGCCGCCGCCGAGCCGAGCGTCGAACCGACGCCCGCGTATCCGCCGATCGGCCGCGAGCGGCTGGAGCTGGCGGTGGCCTATATGGACCTGGGCGACAACGAAACCGCGCGCACCCTGCTGACCGAAGTGGCGGCCGGCGGCGATCCGGCGGCGCGTGCCGAGGCCCAGCAGTTGCTGGCCCGCCTGGGCTGATGCGCGCAGGCGGCGTGCGGCGCGGACGCCGCCGCCGTGCTGCCTCGACAGGGAATGCGACGATGCGCGAACACCTCCTTGATCTTGCGACGCTGTCGCCGGCACGCCAGGCGCTGTCCCCGGCGACGCACGCGGACGGTATCGCGGCTGTGCTCTTGCCGCGGCGTCGCCTGCCCGCGGCCCGGGCCGTGCGGCCGCGCGCGCGTCCATATTCGCGCGCGTACCGCAGCGCAGCGCCGTGGCCGCTGCAGCGCGCAGTGCGCGTTGTGACGGAGTAGCGGGCGATGCGTTATGCGCTGGGCGTGGAATACGACGGCAGCGAGTTTCAAGGCTGGCAGCAGCTCGGCGAATCCGGCGGGCCGAGCGTGCAGGCGACGCTGCAGGCGGCGCTGTCGTCGGTGGCCGATACGCCGGTGAGCGTGGTCTGCGCCGGACGCACTGATGCCGGCGTGCACGGCGAATGCCAGGTCGTGCATTTCGATTGCGATGCGCCGCGCGCGCCGCGCGGGTGGATGCTCGGCGCCACTGCGCGCTTGCCGGCGTCGATATGCGTGCGCTGGTGCGTGCCGGCCGCGGACGATTTCCATGCGCGCTTCTCGGCGCGCGCGCGGCGCTACCGCTACCGCCTGCTCAACCGCCAGGTACGTCCGGCGCTGTACCGGCAGACCTTGAGCTGGGAGCGGCGGCCGCTGCAGGCCGAGGCGATGCACGCCGCCGCGCAGGCGTTGCTGGGCGAGCAGGATTTCAGCGCTTTCCGCAGCATCCAGTGCCAGGCGCTGCACGCGCGCCGCGAATTGCAGGCGATCGCGGTGACCCGGATCGGCGAGGTCGTCGAGGTCCAGGTCCAGGCCAATGCATTCCTTCATCACATGGTGCGCAATATCGTAGGCTCCCTAATCATGGTAGGAACAGGCGAGAAGCCGGTTTCCTGGATCGGCGAACTGCTTGCCGGGCGCGACCGCAGCGTCGCCGGCCCGACTGCCCCGCCGCAGGGACTGGTGTTCGTCGGTCCGCTCTACCCCGATCACTGGAAGCTACCGGCCGAGGTCACCCTATGAATCGAACCCTGTATCGCACCCGCATCAAGTTCTGCGGCATGACCCGTGCCGGCGATATCCGCCTGGCGGGCGAGCTTGGGGTGGATTCGGTGGGATTCATTTTCGCCCACGGCAGTCCGCGCCGCGTGGCGCCGGCCGAAGCCCGTGCGATGCGCCAGGCCGCCTCGCCGATGGTCGACGTGGTCGCGCTGTTCCGCGATAACCCCAAGGACGAGGTGCGCGAAGTGCTGCGCACGGTGCGGCCGACCCTGCTGCAGTTCCATGGCGACGAGGACGACGGCTTCTGCCGCGGCTTCAACCTGCCGTACCTGAAGGCGGTGCCGATGGCCGGCACCGACATCAACGCGCGCACGCTGCAGCTGCAGTACCCGAACGCGGCCGGCTTCCTGTTCGACAGCCACGCCCCGGGCGAGAGCGGCGGCTCCGGCAAGACCTTCGACTGGACGCGCCTGCCGACCGGCCTGCACCGGCCGTTCCTGCTCGCCGGCGGCATCACCGCCGACAACGTGTTCGACGCGATCATCGCCACCTTGCCGTGGGGCGTGGACGTGTCCAGCGGCATCGAGAGCCAGCCGGGCATCAAGGACGGGCACAAGATGCGCAAGTTCGTCGAGGAAGTGCGCCGCGCCGATTGCCACGAGTTGAACACCAACTGCTAGCGCGGCCACCGCCGCCAGGCTAGTCGTCCCAGGCCGCGTACGCGTCAGTACGGCGGGGCAATGGGTCGCCTCGCGCTCCGCAGATCCAGGCGTGCCGTTCCAGGGCGCCCGCGCGCCGCGCTGCGGGCCGACACGCCTTTATCGTATGATCCGGACCAGGGGTCGGTCGGCGATGCCGCGCCGCGCGACAGGCGCGCCGCCGGCCGATGAGGATGCAGCGGCAGCGCACGCGCCCGATGGCGCTGTGCGCTGCGCGCACAGGGATGGATGAGGGAATGGCCGAGTTCTTGAGTGTCGCACTGGGATTTCCCACGCTGCCGTACAGCATTTTGCTGGGATTCTCGGCGATCTACTGGTTGCTGGCCGCGACCGGCATTGCCGATCACCACCTCGCCGACGGGCATCTGCATCTCGATGGCGCACACGGCGCCGAGCACGGCCTGCATGGCATTTCCGGCATCTTCGCGCGGCTCGGCCTGGGCGGCGCGCCGCTGATGCTGGTGGTGGCATTGCTGTCGTTCTGGGCCTGGACCGGCACCTATTTCGCGCATCTGTTCCTGCTGCAGGCGCTGCCGGACGGGCTGCGCTGGGGCTTGGGCAGCGCGGTCGCGCTGCTGGCGCTGGTGCCGGCGGTGCCGCTGACCTCGTGGATGCTGCGGCCGCTGCGCCGCCTGCTGCTGAAGCTGCGTCCGGTCGCGCAGCAGTCGCTGCTCGGCAAGGTCGGGGTGATCGCCTCGCCGCGCGCCGATGCCGGCAGCGGCTACGCCAACGTCGACGACGGCGGCGCCGGACTGGTACTGCAGGTGCGCGCGCCGGCCGGTAGCGAATACCTGCGCGGCGAGCGCGTGGTGCTGGTCGACTACGTGCATGCGCACAATCATTACCTGGTGGCCCGCGAGCGGGATCAGCCGGGTTCGCCGTTACCCCACAGCCTGATTGCGGGCGACAAGGAGATCCACCGATGAGTTTTGCGACGATGGCGCCGTTCCTGATCGGCGTCGGCATCCTGCTGGTGCTGCTGCTGGGATTGGCCGGCCTGTTCAAGGCGTTCTACCGCAAGGTCGACCAGGGCGTGGCGTTGATCGTCAACGACATGAGTTCGACGCCGAAGGTGCATTTCACCGGCGCGTTGATCATCCCGGTGCTGTATCGCGCCGAGCTGATGCGGATCAGCCTGATCACCCTGCAGGTCGATCGCCGCGGCAAGGAAGGCCTGATCTGCCGCGACAACATGCGCGCCGACATCGCCGTCGCGTTCTACCTGCGGGTCAACGAAACCCAGGCCGACGTGCTGCGCGTGGCCAAGGCGATCGGCGCCGACCGCGCCTCGGACAAGCATGCGGTCGACGAACTGTTCAACGCCAAGTTCTCCGAGGCGCTGAAGACGGTCGGCAAGAAATTCCACTTCACCGAACTGTTCGAGAAGCGCCAGGAATTCCGCGACGAGATCATCGCGGTGATCGGCAACGACCTCAACGGCTACGTGCTCGAGGACGTGGCCATCGACTACCTGGAGCAGACTCCGAAGTCGCTGCTGGATCCGCACAACATCCTCGACGCCGAGGGCATCCGCAAGATCACCGAGCTGACCGCCACCCAGAACGTGGTCACCAACGAGCTGGAGCAGAACGAGAAGCTGGCGATCACCAAGAAGAACGTGGAAGCGCGCGAGGCGCTGCTGGCGCTGGAGCGGCAGCAGGCCGAGGCCGAAGCGCGGCAGAAGCGCGAGGTCGACACGATCCGCGCGCGCGAACAGGCCGAGACGCTGAAGGTGCAGGAAGAACAGCGCCAGCTGTCGGAGAACGCGCGCATCGAGGCGCAGCAGTTGATCGACATCCGCGAGCAGAACCGCCTGCGCGAGGTCGAGGTCGCCGAACAGAACCGCCAGCGCGCGGTCGCCATCGAGGTCGAGCGGGTGGCGCGCGCGCGCCAGCTGGAACAGGTCACCACCGATCGCGAAGTGCAGCTGCAGGGCGTGGAGCGCGACAAGGTGGTGGAGAACGGCAAGATGGACGTGGCCAACATCACCCGCGAGCGCATCGCCATCGACAAGACCGTGGCCCAGGAAGAGGAACGGATCAAGGAAGTGCGCGAAGTGGCCGAGGCCGACCGGCACAAGCAGGTGACGATCCTGGAAGCCGAGGCCAAGGCGCAGGAACTGCTGGTGCGCCAGGTCAAGGAAGCGCAGGCGCGCGAGACCGCGGCCAAGCATCGCGCGGTCGAACTCACCACCCTGGCGCAGGCCGAGCACGAGGCCGCGGGCAAGCAGGCCGAGGCCAAGAAGCTGCTCGCCGACGGCACCCGCGCCGAGAAGGCCGCGCCCGGCCTGGCCGACGCGCAGGTCAAGGAAGCCTCGGCGCTGGCGATCGAAAAGGTTGGCATCGCCGAGGCGCGGGTGATCGAGGCCAAGGCCGACGCCAGCCTCAAGCAGGGCAGCAACGACGCGCGCGTGCTGGCCGAGACGCTGCAGGCCAAGGCGCAGGGCGAGGAGCAGATGGGCAAGGCCAAGGCGAGTGCGGCCGAGTCGATCGGCATGGCCGAGGCGAGCGTGGTCGAAAAGCGCCTGTTCGCCGAAGCCGAAGGCCTGACCCGCAAGTTCGAGGCGATCGGCGCGCTCAGCGACACCGCGCGCGGCCACGAGGAGTTCCGCATGTTGCTCGACAACAGCCTCAAGCAGGCGCTGGCCTCGATCGAAGCCGGCAAGGAAGTGTCCAAGGAAAACGCCGAGGTCATCGCCAGCGCCCTGCGCAATGCCGATATCGACCTGGTCGGCGGCGACGGCGGCATGTTCGAGAACCTGGTCAAGGCGGTCTCGCTCGGCAAGTCGATCGAGGGCCTGGCCGACAAGAGTCCGATCGTGCAGGACCTGATGCAGCGCTACCTGGGGGTGCAGCGGCACACGCCGGTGGCGGCGGATGGCGCCGCCGCGCTGCCCGTGGCGCAGCCGTGATCCCGGACCCGGCCTGATCCGCGCACGCTGCGCGATCCAGCGGCGGCCGCGTGCCGCCGCACCCCGTTGAGAAGACGGCGCGCGGCGACGCGCGCCGGCCGCATGCAAGCCGGCAGGAGCCGTTGACGATGGCAGCAACCCAATCCCCGACCGATCCGCAGCCCGAGGGCGGCAACGCGTCCCAGGTCGACCAGGCCGTCGCCCAGGGCGGCGCCTACGACGTGCTGCGCCGGCGCCTGGTCGAGCAGGGCGCGCGCCTGCACGAAGCGGTCGAGGCGCTCAATGCGCAGCGCCTGCAGGAATTCGGCGACAGCCGGCTCGAAGTGGTCGGGCGCTTCCGCATCCGCACTGAGAACAACTGCGTCGGCCGCGACATCGTGCAGGTCGGCCAGGACATGCTGCTGTTCGGCTACAACGTGTTCCTCGGGCTCAAGAACCAGACCCGCATCGAGGACGTGTTCGGCCTGTACCGGCTGGTCGAGGGCGCCGACGGCTACGACGTCAGCCCGATCGACGTGGCCGGCAGTTTCCTCGGCCAGCCCGGCTTCGTGCACGATTTCGGCGAGCTGTACGCCTACTACAAGCACGCGCGGCTGCTGCAGCTGATCGTCATCGGCGGCAAGCTGCTGGCGGCGTTCCAGATCGGCGAGCGCAGCGCCGACGTGCGCGTGTTCCGCTGGGCGATCGACAGCGCCGGCGACCTGACCTACATCGACGCGCGCGGCGAGCGCGACATCGCGCTGCCGCCGCCGTTCGATTTCGAATGGACCCGCGCCACCCGCGAGATGGCGGTGAACGGCCGCCATTCGCATCTGAACATCCTCGACACCCTGTTCGTGGAGACCATCGGCGGCGACCTGACCATCAAGGTCGAGAACAACACCGAGACCGGGCAGGGCATCTACAGCGAGCCGGTCGAGGACAAGACCCAGTCGCTGGACGACGCCCAGTTCGATTTCGCGCGGGTCGGCACGCTGGTCCTGCTCAAGGTGTTGCCGTACCGCGAAACGCAATGGCGCGGGCTGATCTACAACACGCTCAGCGGCCGCATCGTGCGCAACGACGCCATCGTGCAGGCCTGCGTGCAGCTGCCCGAGGACCACGGCATCATCTTCCCCGGCGGCTATTACCTGCAGAACGGCGATCACAAGGCGTTCGACGCGGCGATGGACGGCATGCAGTTCAAGCGCGCGATCCGCTCGCCCAACGGCGAGGACGTGCTGTATATCTTCTACGAGCGCGAAGGCGGCAAGTCTGCGCTGTTCGTCTACAACACCATCCGCCGCGCGCTGCAGAACCCGGTGTTCGGCCATGGCTATGCGCTGCTGCAGGACGGGCGCATGGTGCTGTTCCACGCCGAAGGCACCGAGCCGACCCGGATCCATCCGATGCAGGTCTGGCAGACCCCGTTCAGCAGCGACGAATTCGCCGCCAGGCGCGCGCCGGGCAACAGCTTCCTCGGCCGCATCGGCAACGCCGAACTGGTGCGCGGCATCTCCAACCTGTTCGGGCTGGCGCGCGCGATCGAGCACGACGAGGTCTCGGTGCAGCGCTACGAGTTGCTGGTTCAGGACGCGCGACGCCTGTTCGACGCCCACCACTGGCTGGACGACGCGCAGTGCGGCGGTCTCGGCGGCGTGCTGCGCGGCATCAGCGCCACCGGCGAAGCGGTGCTCGACGAATACGAGAAGGTGCTGTCGATCCGCCAGCAGTCCGAGCAGGCGATGGCCGCCGCCGTCGCCGCGCACAAGGCGCTGTTGGCGCGGCTGCAGCCGGAGAACTGGACCAGCATCCAGGAGTTCGTCGAGCCGCTCAATGCCATCGCCGCCCAGCGCGGGCAGTTGCTGACGATCCGCGAATACCGCTACATCGACACCGACGCGATCGACGCGATGGGCGCGGCGCTGCAGCAGGCGCACGATACGGTCGGCGCGGCCACCGGCCGCTTCCTCGGCAGCGAGACCGCGCTGGCGCCGTTGAACGAACGCCTGGCCGAACTGGACGCGGCCGCGCAGGCGGCGGCCACCGCGCGCGCGCTGTCCGAGCAGTTGCAGGCGATGCAGGCGCTGTCCAACGACCTGGACCTGCTTTCCGAACTGATGGCCGGGCTCAAGGTCGACGACGCCAGCGAGCGCACCCGCGTGGTCGAAACCTTGTCCGAAGTCTATGCACGGCTCAACCAGGCGCGCGCGCGCGCCGAGCAGCGGCGCAAGACCCTGGGCTCGGCCGAGACCGTGGCCCAGTTCGCGGCGCAGTTCGCGCTGTTCGGCCAGGCCATCACCAGCGCGCTGTCCTTGTCCACCGATCCCGAGCGCGCCGACGAGCAGCTGTCGCGGTTGCTGCTGCAGTTGGAAGAGCTGGAGAGCCAGTTCGGCGAGCACGAGCAATTCCTCGGCGACATCCTGAGCAAGCGCGAGGAACTGATCGAGGCCTTCGACAGCCACAAGCAGGCCTCGCTCGACGAGCGCCAGCGCAAGGCGCGTTCGCTGCTCGACGCCGCCACCCGCATCCTCGACGGCCTGCCCCGGCGCACCGAACGCTTCGCCACCGCCGACGAACTCAATGCCTTCTTCGCCGGCGATCCGCTGATCCTCAAGCTGCGCGAACTGGCCGAACGCCTGCGCGGCTACCGCGACAGCGTCAAGGCCGACGATGTCGAGGCGCGCCTGAAGGGCGTGCGCGACCAGGCGGTGCGCGCCCTGCGCGACCGCAGCGAGCTGTTCGAATCCGGCGGCAACGTGGTCCGGCTCGGCCCGCGGCACCGCTTCAGCGTCAACACCCAGGTGCTGGATCTGACCCTGTTGCCGCGCGAGGACGGACTGGCCCTGCACCTCACCGGCACCGACTACCTGGAGCCGCTGCACGACGAAGCGCTGGAGGCGACGCGCGCCTACTGGCAGGTGGCGCTGGATTCGGAATCGCCGGACCTGTACCGCGGCGAATACCTGGCCGGCAGCCTGCTGGAATCGGCGCTGGCCGGCCGCGACGGGCTCGACCTGCCGGGCCTGCTGCAGCAGGCGGCCACGCCCGAGGCGCTGGCCCGCAGCGTGCGCGACTTCGCCGCGCCGCGTTATCGCGAAGGCTACGAGCGCGGCATCCACGACCACGACGCCACGCGCATCCTGCAGGCGCTGCTGCCGCTGCACCAGGCGGCCGGCACGCTGGTGCATGCGCCGGCCGCGCGCGCGTTGGCGATGGCGTTCTGGGCCGAGCGCCAGCGCGACGACGCGGTCGCGGCCTGGGTCGCGCGCCAGGCCGGCGCCGATGCGATCTTCCGCCTGTTCGGCGCAAGCGAGGGCCGCCAGGCGCTGCAGGCCAAGATGCAGCAGGCGCTGCAACGCTTCGTCGACGACAGCCTGCTGCCGTTCGATGGCGGCCATGTGGCGGCCGCCGCCGCCTACCTGGGCGCCGAGCTGGCGCTGGGCGAGCCGACCTTCCCGCTCAGCCGCCACGCGCGCGAGTTGCTCGACGCCCTGCATGCGCGCCTGGGCGAGGCCGGCCTGCGCGAAGACTTCGACCGCTCGCTGGAACGCGTGCGCGGCCAGCTCGCTGCCGGCTGGGCCCTGGCCAGCCACTGGTTGCACGGCCTGTGCCAGGATCCGCGCTTCCTCGCCTATGCCGGCTACGTGCCGGAAGCGGTGGCGATCGCGCTGCTGGCGTCGCGGCTGCGCAGCCAGCACAGCGAGGTGCTGCTGATGACCACGGTGGAGGGCTTGCTCGGCGAGCATCCGCGTATCCAGGGCGGCCGCCTGACCATCGCCATCGACGATTTCCTGGCGCGCCTGCACCGCCACGAACAGACCTTCGTGCCCGGCTTCCGCCACTACCAGGCCTTGCGCCAGCAGGTCATCGCGCGCGAACGCGAGCAGTTGCGCCTGTCCGAGTTCAAGGCGCGGCCGCTGTCCTCGTTCGTGCGCAACAAGCTGATCAACGAGGTCTACCTGGGCGTGATCGGCGACAACCTGGCCAAGCAGATGGGCACGGTCGGCGAGAACAAGCGCAGCGACCTGATGGGCCTGCTGCTGATGATCTCGCCGCCGGGCTACGGCAAGACCACGCTGATGGAATACGTGGCCAGCCGCCTGGGCCTGGTCTTCATGAAGATCAACGGCCCGGCGCTGGGGCATGCGGTGCGCTCGCTGGATCCGGCGCAGGCGCCGGACGCCACCTCGCGGCAGGAACTGCTCAAGCTCAACCTGGCGCTGGAGATGGGCAACAACACCATGCTGTATGTCGACGACATCCAGCACACCCATCCGGAATTCCTGCAGAAGTTCATTTCGCTGTGCGACGGTACCCGCCGCATCGAGGGCGTGTGGAAGGGGCGCACCCGCACCTACGACATGCGCGGCAAGAAGTTCTGCGTGGTGATGGCCGGCAATCCGTACACCGAGTCCGGCGAGGTGTTCAAGATTCCGGACATGCTCGCCAACCGCGCCGACGTCTACAACCTCGGCGACGTGCTCGGCGGCATGGAGGAGGCGTTCGTGCTCAGTTACATCGAGAACAGCCTGACCTCCAATCCGGTGCTGGCGCCGCTGGCCACGCGCGATCTGGCCGATCTGTACCTGCTGGTCGAGCGCGCCCGCGGCAAGGAGATTTCCACCAATGCGCTGAGCCACGCCTACAGCGGCGCGGAGATCAACGAGATCGTCGCCACCCTTCAACGCATGCTGCGCGTGCGCGATGTGGTCTACCGGGTCAACCAGCAGTACATCGCCAGCGCCGCGCAGGACGATCGCTACCGCAGCGAGCCGCCGTTCCGGCTGCAGGGCAGCTATCGCAACATGAACAAGCTGGCGGAGAAGATCTCGCCGGTGATGAACGAGGCCGAGCTGCAGCAGCTGATCTCCGACCACTACCTGGGCGAGGCGCAATTGCTGACCAGCGGCGCCGAGGAAAACCTGCTCAAGCTGGCCGAACTGCGCGGCGCGATGAGTGCCGAGCAACTGGCGCGCTGGGAGCAGATCAAGCGCGATTTCCTGCGCAACAAGGCGATGGGCGCCGACGAGGCCGATGTCGGCGGACGCATGGTGGCGCAGCTGGCCGACATCGCCAACGGCCTGCAGGTATTGCGCGCCGAACCGGCGTCGGCGCAGCAGCGCTGGGAGCAGGTGCTGGCGCTGCTGCAGCAGGTGCTGGCCGAGCGCGAGCGTGCGCTGCCGGCACCGGCCGCTGCCGAATCCATTTCGACGCCGCCGCCTGCGTCCACGCCCGCGCCCGAACTGCAGCCCTTGCTGGACGCGTTGGCGCGCTCGCACGAAGGCCATGCCCAGGCCGGGCAAGCGCTCGCGGCGCTGGCCGAGGCGGTGCGCGCCTATCTGCGCGAGCCCGCCACGCCGGCCGCGGCTGCGGTCGCGCCACGCGAGCGCCGTCCGCGCACGCTGGCCGAACGCCAGCTCGACGAGGCCCTCGCGCGGCATTTCTACGGCGAGGCCGGGGCCGCGCGCGACGACGATCCGCAGCCCGGCCCGACGTGAGCACGGACATCGCCCCGGCGCTGCCGCAGCCGCCTGCCGCGCCGCCGGAGCTGGGCGACGCACAGGCCGCGGCGAGCTATGCGGCGCCGTTGCTGGACGCCGTCGGCCAGCTGCTGGCGCCGCGCGATGCGGCAGCCGATAGCGGCGCCGCGTTGGTCCGCGAACTGGAGCATATCCAGCAGGCGCTGCAGGCGCGCGATCCGCAGCGCATCCGCCGCGCCAGCGGTGTGCTCGGGCGCCTGCTCGGACGCGACCTGGAAACGCAGGCCGAGGCCGAAACCCTGAGTGCGCAGTTGGGCGTGGTGCTGTTGCGCGCCGATCGGCATGCGTACGCATTGCAGCAACGCCTGGATGGACATGGCGCGCTGGCCGCTGCAGCGGAGGCCGGCGTCGCCGCGCTCGAACGCTGGATCGTCGCCGTGCCGGCGATGGCCAGCGTCGCGCCACTGGCCGATGCCTGGAGCCGGCGCCTGCAGCACCTGCAACGCCTCGCCGCCGCCTGGCGGCTGGAGGCCGCGCAGTGGCGCCTGCTGCAACAGCAGGGCAACGACCTGCTGCAGCGCTATCGGCATATCCGCGAGGTGTTGCTGCCGGCATGGCGCCAGGCCGAGTCGGCCGTGCAGGCGGCGCATGGCGCGGCCAGCACCACCCGCGCCGCGCAGGCGCAGCAGCGCATCCTGGCCGAAGTCCAGGCGATGCGGGCTAGACTGCGCTGAGCCTGCGACCGAGCCGCCGCGTCCCGCTATCGAAGGAGAGAAGCACGATGACCCAGGAAAACCCGCTGCTGCCGCAGGTTGCGCCGGCCACGCCCGATGCGGCCGAGCTCAAGGCCCTGGGCCTGGTGTCCGAGGATCGCGAGCAGATCGCCGCGCTCGCGCAGGGGCTGCGCGACGTGGCCCCGGGCAGCTTGCACCTGTTCGGCAACGAGGTCGCCGCGCATACCGCCGCGTTCTCCAGCCAGTTGCTGGACCAGGTGCGCAACCGCGATCTCGAAGCCACCGGCGACAAACTCGGCGAGGTGGTGCGGATCGCGCGTGCGCTGAAGCTGGACCAGCTCAGCGAGCGCTCGCGGGTGCCGCTGCTCGGCGGCCTGATCGACCGGCTGCGCGCCTCCAAGGGCGAGCTGGTGCAGAAATTCAGCGACACCAACCGCCAGATCGAACAGTTGCTGCGCGATGTCGGCGCGCAGCAGGCGAGCCTGAGCCAGCGCGTGAGCGAGTTCGATCGCATGCACCAGATGGTGCAGGCCGAACGCCGCGAGCTGGGCCTGCACGTCGCCGCCGGCAAGCTGCGGCTGGCCGAACTGCAGCAGCAACATCTGGCGCTGGCGGGGCAGGACGATCCGCAGGCGCGCGGCCAGCGCGCCGAGATCGACACCGCCCTGCGCCTGCTCGACAAGCGCGTCGGCGACCTGCAGGTGATGCAGCATGCCGCCGACCAGGCGCTGCCGATGATCCGCCTGATCCAGGCCAACGCGCTGCAGTTGATCGAGAAATTCAACACCGTGCGCGACATCACCATCCCGTCGTGGAAGCGCCAGTTCGCGATCCAGCTGTCGCTGAGCGAGCAGCAGAACGCGGCGGCGCTATCCAACGCCATCGACGACGCCACCAACGACATCATGCGGCGCAACGCCGACCTGCTGCGGCAGACCTCGGTGGACACCGCGCGCGCCAACCAGCGCGCGGTGATCGACATGGACACGCTGCGCCACGTGCACGAGCAACTGATCGCCACGGTGGAGGAAGTGCGCGAGATCCATCGCGACGGCATGCAGCAGCGGCGCGTGGCCGAGGTCGAACTGGCGCGGTTGCGCGACGAGCTGCAGCAGCGCCTGGCCGCGCCGACCCCGGCCGGCTGAGGCGGTCGCGTCGGCCGCACGCAGCGGCCGATCGCTTTCGGCCGCCGTCGAACCCTGTAGGAGCGGCTTCAGCCGCGACGGATCGCCGGCTACGCGTGACATGCCAAACCGTCGCCGCTTCGCGTTTCCTGCGCGGTCGCTGCCGCTGGTCGCCGGCAATCCGGCGAAAGAAAAGGCCTAGGGCGCGTCATCAATCCCCAAGCAGATCGCGCCGCTCGTGTGCGTGCACGAGGCAGGCAATAGAAGGCGTGGAGGATGGTTCCATCCGGGGAATGACGTAGCGCCGAGGGCGCGCAAGAGCGGCCCTGCGGGTTGGGCCTGTCAGGCCGCCGGCCGGCGCCGCGCGGCTTGACCTGACCGCCAGTCAGGCGCTGCGCCACGCGGCACCGGCCGGCGACCTGGCAGACCCGACGCGACCTACTCGGGAATCGATGACACGCCCTGGCCGCCGTCCTGCCGCAATTCGCCCGCCAGCCAGCGCGCCAGCGCCGCCACCCGCGGGTCCTGCTGCTCCCGGCGCGTACACAGCGCCCACTCGCCGCCGGTCTCGGCGAAGCCCCACGGCGCCAGCAGGCGGCCGCTGGCCAGGTCGTCGGCGACCAGCGGCTGCGGCGCGATCGCCACGCCGATGCCGGCCAGCGCCGCTTCGAGCAGGTAGTACAGGTGTTCGAAGCCGGTGCCGTAGCGCAGCGCGGCAGGGTCCACGCCATGCGCCTGCGCCCAGGACGGCCACGCCTGCGGGCGCGAGGCGGTGTGCAGTAGCGGCTGCTGCAGCAGCGCCGAGGGCGGGGCGGCGGCCAGCGCCTGCGCCTGCGGCAGGGCCGGGCTGAGCACCGGGCCGATCCGCTCCGGCGCCAGCACGTGCACCTGCCAGCCGTCCGGCCACGGCGCCTGGCCGAGCAGCAGCGCGGCATCCAGCCCGTCCAGATCCGCGCCGAACTCGCCTTCATGCGCGGACAGGTGCAGGGTCAGCTCGGGCAGGTCGCGCTGCAGCGCCTGCAGCCGCGGGATCATCCAGCGCGCCAGGATGCTGCCCGGGCAGCCCAGCACCAGGGCGCTGGCGCGTGCCGGGCGGCGCAGTTCCGCCACCGCGTCCTGCAACTGGGCGAAGGCGCCGCCGGCCGCGTCGCGCAGCCGTTCGCCGGCCGCGGTCGGGCGGATGCCGCGGCCCTCGCGCCGCAGCAGCGCCACGCCCAGTTCCTCTTCCAGCAACCGGATCTGGCGGCTGACCGCGCCGTGGGTGACGTGCAGCTCGGCCGCCGCCCCGCCGACGCTGCGCAGCCGCGCCGCGGCCTCGAACGCGCGCAGGGCATTCAGCGAGGGCAGGCGGCGCAGGCTGGACATGTGAGATTTCCTGACGGATAGGCGCAGACTTTATCGGTTTTTGCCGGGCGACGCGTGCGCTAAAGTGCAGGCCTGTCCTGCTTCCCGTGAGCGCCATGTCTTCCGTCCCCATCAGCGACTTCCACGCCTATCCCGACGCCAACGGCCACTTCGGCCGCTACGGCGGCCGCTTCGTCGCCGAGACCCTGATCGGGCCGTTGCAGGAGCTGGCCGCGGCCTATGACCAGGCGCGCCAGGATCCGGCCTTCATCGCCGAGTACGACAAGGACCTCAAGCACTACGTCGGCCGGCCCAGCCCGATCTACCACGCCGAGCGGCTCAGCCGCGAAGTCGGCGGCGCGCAGATCCTGCTCAAGCGCGAGGACCTGAACCACACCGGCGCGCACAAGATCAACAACACCATCGGCCAGGCGCTGCTGGCCAGCCGCATGGGCAAGACCCGCATCATCGCCGAGACCGGCGCCGGCCAGCACGGCGTGGCCAGCGCCACGGTGGCCGCGCGGCTGGGCCTGGAATGCGTGGTGTACATGGGCGCCACCGACATCGAGCGGCAGAAGATCAACGTCTACCGGATGAAGCTGCTCGGCGCCACGGTGGTGCCGGTGCATTCCGGTTCGGCCACGCTCAAGGATGCGCTCAACGAGGCGATGCGCGACTGGGTGACCAACGTGCGCGACACCTTCTACATCATCGGCACCGTCGCCGGACCGGATCCGTATCCGCGCATGGTGCGCGACTTCAACGCCATCGTCGGCCGCGAGGCGCGCGCGCAGATGCTCGAGGACTACGGCCGCCTGCCGGACGCGATCAGCGCCTGCGTCGGCGGCGGCAGCAACGCCATCGGCCTGTTCCACGCCTTCCTCAACGATCCGGGGGTGAAGATCTACGGCGCCGAAGCGGCCGGCGACGGCATCGCCAGCGGCCGCCACGCCGCCTCGATCGCCGCCGGCCGCCCGGGCGTGCTGCACGGCAACCGCACCTACGTGATCTGCGACGACGACGGCCAGATCACCGAGACCCATTCGGTGTCCGCCGGCCTGGACTACCCGGGCGTCGGCCCCGAGCACGCGTTCCTGTCAGATAGCGGCCGCGCGGTCTACCAGGGCATCAGCGACGACGAGGCGCTGGCCGCGTTCCATCTGCTGGCGCACACCGAGGGCATCCTCGCCGCGCTGGAATCCAGCCATGCGGTGGCGCAATCGATCAAGCTGGCGCGCGACCTGCCCAAGGACGCGCTGGTGCTGTGCAACCTGTCCGGCCGTGGCGACAAGGACGTGCACACCATCGCCGCGCGCGAAGGCGTGCAGGTCTGAGCGATGCGCTGGGTACGCGCGACGCTGATCGCCGAACTCGACACGCCGGGCGAGCAGGCGCTGCTGCTCGACTGGCTGGAGCGCTGGCGCGGCACGCTGCGCGCCTGTTCCGAGAACACCGGCTGCGGCTGTTGCGTGGACAGCTTCGCGGTGGAAGCGCCCGAACCGGCGCTGGCGGAACTGCCTGCGCACATGGTGTCCGCCAGCGCGGCGCCGCCGACCGATTGACCCCCCCTTCTTCCTCAGCTTGGATTTCTCATGCGCCGCATCGACGCCACCTTTGCCCGCCTGCGCACGCACTCGCGCAAGGCCCTGATCCCCTTCCTCACCGCCGGCGATCCTGCGCTGGAGGCGACGGTCCCGGCGATGCATGCGCTGGTCGAGGCCGGCGCCGACATCATCGAGCTCGGCGTGCCGTTCTCCGACCCGATGGCCGACGGCCCCACCATCCAGCGCAGCTCCGAGCGCGCCCTGGCGCGCGGCGCCGGCCTGGCCTACGTGCTGGAGACGGTCAGCGCGTTCCGCCGCGACGACGCCACCACGCCGGTGGTGCTGATGGGCTACCTCAACCCGGTCGAGATCCACGGTACCGCGCGCTTCGCCGAGGAGGCGGTCGCCGCCGGCGTGGACGGCGTGCTGCTGGTCGACCTGCCGCCGGAAGAGTCGGCCGAGACCCTGGCGCTCTTCACCGCGGCCGGGCTGGACCTGATCGTGCTGGCCTCGCCGACCACCAGCGATGCGCGCATCGGCCTGTTGTGCGATGCGGCGCGCGGCTACCTGTACTACGTCAGCTTCGCCGGCGTGACCGGTGCCGACCACCTCGACACGCGCGCCGCCGGCGACCGCCTGCGCCAGTTGCGCGCGCGTTCGGCGGTGCCGGTGGTGGCCGGGTTCGGGATCAAGGACGCCGCCAGCGCCAGGGCCATGGCGGCGGATGCCGACGGCGTGGTGGTCGGCAGCGCGTTGGTCGCGGCGCTGGCCGAGGCGACGACCGCGGAGGCGGTGCGCGAACGCGCGCTGGCGTTCCTGGCGCCGCTGCGGCAGGCGCTGGACCAGGGCTGAGGGCCGTATTCGCCGGCGGTCGATGGCGTCGACGGCAAGGTCGGCACGCGGTTTTCGCTAGGGGTTCGGTTGCGGAGTTTGCTGGGCGAGGGATGGGCTGCAGGTCTCCGCTGCGGCGCCTCCGACCCGTGCCGATCCAGGTGCTTCACCGCACGCAGGCCTTTGCCGGGCGTGCCGTGCGCTCATCGTGTGCCGGCCACGGGCAGGATGTTGCGGCGCGTCAACCGACGCGCTGCTGCGGGCCGGACGATGTCGTTGCGGCGCGATATCTGGCACCGCGCTAGACTGTCGCCCCTTGGCGGCCCGGTGGGCCGCGCGACTGGATCGTCATTCCGCATGAGTTGGCTCAGCAAATTGATGCCCTCCGGCATCCGCACCGATAGCACGCCCAGCAAGAAGCGCAGCGTTCCCGAAGGCCTGTGGGAGAAGTGCCCCAACTGCAGCGCCGTGCTGTACCGGCCGGAGCTGGAGGAGAACCTGGAGGTGTGCCCGAAATGCGGCCACCACATGGCGATCCGCGCGCGCGCTCGCCTGGCCTCGCTGTTCGATCCGGACACCACGCCGACCGAGATCGGCGCGCGCCTGGGACCGACCGACGCGCTGAAGTTCAAGGACCAGAAGAAGTACGGCGAACGCATCAAGATCTCGCAGAAGAGCACCGGCGAGTACGACGCGCTGATCGCGATGCAGGGCCTGCTCAAGGCGCAGCCGCTGGTCGCCGCTTCGTTCGATTTCGCCTTCATGGGCGGCTCGATGGGCTCGGTGGTCGGCGAACGTTTCGCGCTGGCCGCGGAGACCGCGCTGCAGATCGGCGCGCCGTTCGTGTGCTTCTCCGCCAGCGGCGGCGCGCGCATGCAGGAAGGCCTGTTGTCGCTGATGCAGATGGCCAAGACCTCGGCCGCGCTCGGCCGCCTGCGCGAAGCCGGCCTGCCGTACGTGTCGGTGCTGACCCATCCGACCACCGGCGGCGTCTCGGCCAGCTTCGCCATGCTCGGCGACATCAACATCGCCGAGCCGCACGCGCTGATCGGCTTCGCCGGCCCGCGGGTGATCGAGCAGACCGTGCGCGAGACCCTGCCGGAAGGCTTCCAGCGTTCGGAATTCCTGCTCGAGCACGGCGCCATCGACCAGATCTGCGACCGCCGCGAACTGCGCGACCGCCTGTCCGAACTGCTGGCGATGATGATGCGCCAGCCGGCCCCGGCCAAGACCGAGGTGGTGGCGTGAAGGCCGGGAATCGGGAGTCGGGATTCGGGATTCGCGGTCCCGCGCGCGCGATGCATTGCGCGGCAAACGCGCGTTTCCCGCGATCCCTGCAAGTCTCCGGCTTTGACCGAATCCCGAATCCCGAATCCCGAATCCCCGCCGCATGAGCACCCGCAAATACTTCGGCACCGACGGCATCCGCGGCCGGGTCGGGCAGGGCGCCATTTCCGCCGATTTCGTGATGCGCCTGGGCAATGCGCTGGGCCGGGTGCTCGGCGCGGGCGCCGCCGGCACCGCGCGGCCGACGGTGGTGATCGGCAAGGACACGCGCATCTCCGGTTACATGTTCGAATCGGCATTGGAGGCCGGGCTGGTCGCCGCCGGGGTCGACGTGCAGCTGCTCGGGCCGATGCCGACCCCGGCGGTGGCGTTCCTGACCCGCACGCTCGGCGCCGACGCCGGCATCGTCATCAGCGCCTCGCACAACCCGCACTACGACAATGGCATCAAGTTCTTTTCCGCCGAGGGCGAGAAGCTCGACGACGCCACCGAAAGCGCGATCGAAGCCGCGCTCGATGCGCCGTTCGCCACGGTGGAATCCGAGCGCCTGGGCAAGGCGATGCGCGCGCGCGACGCGATCGGCCGCTACATCGAGTTCTGCAAGGCCAGCGTGCCGCGCGGTTTCGACCTGCGCGGGCTGAAGGTGGTGCTGGACTGCGCGCACGGCGCGACCTACCACATCGCGCCGCTGCTGTTTCGCGAGCTGGGCGCCGAGGTGATCGCGATCGGCGCCGCGCCGGACGGGCTCAACATCAACGCCGGGGTCGGCTCGATGCACATCGACAACCTGGCCAGCAACGTGCGCCAGCACGGCGCGCAGCTGGGCATCGCCTTCGACGGCGACGGCGACCGCGTGCTGATGGCCGACGACCAGGGCAACCCGGTCGACGGCGACGACCTGCTGTACGTGCTGGCCTGCGGCTGGCAGGCCAGCGGCCGCCTGCGCGGACCGGTGGTCGGCACGCTGATGACCAACTACGGGCTGGAACAGGCGCTGGCCGCGCTGCAGCTGCCGTTCCTGCGGGTCAAGGTCGGCGACCGCTACGTGCACCAGGCGCTGGTCGAGCACGGCGGCGTGCTCGGCGGCGAGACCTCCGGGCACATGCTGTGCCTGGACCGCGCCACCACCGGCGATGCCATCGTCAGCGCGCTGCAGGTGCTGGAGGTGCTCAAGCGCTCGCGGCAGAGCCTGCGCCAGGCGCTGCAGGGCCTGCGCAAGGTGCCGCAGCAGACCGTCAACGTGCGCCTGCAGCAGGGCGCGCGCCCGGCCGAGGCGGCCAGCGTGCAGGCCGCGCTGGCCGCGGCGCAGGCGGCAGTGCAGGGGCGCGGCCGCGCCTTCCTGCGTCCGTCCGGCACCGAGCCGGTGCTGCGGGTCACGGTCGAGGCCGACGACGCCGCGCTGATGCGCGAGACCCTGGAAAAGCTCGCCGAGGCGGTCCGTGACGCGGCGTGAGTCGATCGCCATCGGCATCGCGGTGGTCATCGCCAAGGCCGCCACCTTCTACCTGCTGTACCGCCTGCTGATCTGATCGCGGCGTCTTTCCCTTTCACGACTACGGTTCCCGCCATGACTGCGCGCATCCCGACCCTGGACATCACCCGCTACGACACGGACCGCGACGCCTTCGTCGCCGAGCTGGGCGCGGCCTACCGCGAGTGGGGCTTCGCCGGCATCCGCAACCACGGCATCGCGCAGGCGCAGATCGATGCGGCCTACGACGTGTTCAAGGCGTTCTTCGCCTTGCCGGAGGAGGTCAAGCGCAAGTACCACGTGCCCGGCAGCGGCGGCGCGCGCGGCTATACCGCGTTCGGCGTGGAAACCGCCAAGGGCTCCAAGCACTTCGACCTGAAGGAGTTCTGGCATATCGGCCGCGAGATCGGCGACGATTCCAAATATCGCGACGTCATGCCGCCGAACCTGTGGCCGAGCGAAGTGCCGGGCTTCCGCGAACATGGCTACGGCCTGTACCAGGCGCTGGACCAGCTCGGCGCGCGCGTGCTGGCGGCGCTGGCGCTGCATATCGGCCTGCCCGAGCACTACTTCGCCGACAAGACCGGTTCGGGCAACGCGATCCTGCGCCCGATCCACTACCCGCCGATCACCGCCGACGACATCCCCAACGTGCGCGCCGGCGCGCACGAGGACATCAACCTGATCACCCTGCTGGTCGGCGCCAGCGCCGCCGGCCTGGAAGTGAAGTCCAAGCAGGGCGAGTGGGTGCCGTTCACCTCCGACGCCGACACCATCGTGGTCAACATCGGCGACATGCTGCAGCGCCTGACCAACCACGTGTACCCCTCGACCACCCATCGCGTGGTCAACCCGCCAGGCGAACAGGCGCGGCAGCCGCGCTACTCGGTGCCGTTCTTCCTGCATCCGAACCCGGATTTCGTCATCGACGTGCTGCCCTCGTGCGTGAGCGCCGACAACCCGAGCCGCTATCCCGAGCCGATCACGGCGCAGGGGTATCTGGAAGAGCGGTTGCGCGAGATCAAGCTCAAGTAGCCGGGATTTGGGATTCGGGATTGGGGATTCGCAAGAGCGGGTTCCGCGTTGGCGTTTGCGTCCGGTGCGTACGTCCTGCCTTTGCGAATCCCTAATTCCGAATCCCCAATCCCGGCTTCACTCCAACGGTCTGATGCGTTGCGAGCCGCGGCGCATCAGGCGCAGCAGCAATGCATTCGGCAGCAGCGTCACCAGGCCCAGTAGCGCCCTGTAGAACGCGCCCGGCACGACCCGCACGCGGCCGTGTTCGGCGCCGTCGATGCCGGCGCGGGCGACCGCGGCGGTCTGCAGCCAGGCCCAGCGCGGCAGCTTGTTCATCTGGTCGCGGGTGCCGGTCACGTCGTGGAATTCGGACCAGGTGAAGCCCGGGCACAGCGCGCAGACGTTGACGCCGCGGTCGGCATTTTCCAGCGCCAGCGATTCGCTGAAGCGCAGCATGAAGCTCTTCGCCGCCGCGTACAGGGTCTGTCCGTCGGCGCCGGGCACCAGGGCGGCGAACGAGGCGACGTTGAGGATGCGGCCCTGGCCGCTGGCGCGCAGCGCCGGCAGCAGGCGCCAGGTCAGTTCGCAGACCGCGCCGACCATCACCTGCAGGAAGGCGGCATGGGTGGCCCAGTCGCTGTCGTGAAAGCGACCCGGCACGCCATAGCCGGCGTTGTTGACCAGGACCCGCACCGCCAGGCCGCGCCGTTCCAGTTCGGCCACCAGCGCCGCCGGCGCCGCCGGGTCGGCCAGGTCGGCGACCACGATCTGCACCGGCACCTGCGCGCGCAGTTCCTCGGCCAGCGCCTGCAGCAGCGGCTCGCGCCGCGCGCTGAGGATCAGCGGCACGCCGCGGCGGGCGTATTCGCGGGCGATCTCGCGGCCGATGCCGCTGGAGGCGCCGGTGATCAGGGCATGGCCGGAAGGCTGGGGCATTGGCGGTCTCGCGGAGGCGGTAGAGGGTGGGGCAGGGCGGACGCGGCGAAGCGGGGCGCCAGCGCCGGGCCTCACCGCGCATCGGCTATCCTTTCGGCACTTTTTCGCCGGAGAACGCGCCGATGCGACGCAAGATCGTAGCCGGAAACTGGAAGCTGCACGGCAACCGCCACTTCGCCACCGCGCTGGTGCGCGAGGTCGCCGCGGGCCTGCCCGCCGACGGCGTGGAGGTGGTGATCCTGCCGCCGCTGCCGTACCTGGGCGACCTGATCGAGGATTTCGAAGGCCACGCGCTGCGCTTCGGCGCGCAGGACGTGAGCAGCAACGAGAAGGGCGCCTACACCGGCGAGGTGTCAGCGGCGATGCTGGTCGATGTCGGTGCCGAGTACGGGCTGGTCGGGCATTCGGAGCGGCGCCAGTACCATTACGAGAGCAGCGAGCTGGTCGCGCGCAAGTTCGCCGCGGCGCTGCATGCCGGGCTGATCCCGATCCTGTGCGTGGGCGAGACCCTGGAACAGCGCGAGGCCGGCCAGACTGAATCGGTCATCGCCGCGCAGTTGGCGCCGGTGCTGGCGCTGGTCGGCGCGCAGGGCTTCGCCCAGGCCGTGGTCGCCTACGAGCCGGTGTGGGCGATCGGCACCGGGCGCACCGCCAGCCCGGCCCAGGCGCAGGCGGTGCACGCCTTCATCCGTGGCGAAGTGGCCGCCCACGATGCTAGAATCGCTGATTCGCTGCCGCTCCTGTATGGGGGCAGCGTCAAGCCCGACAACGCCGCCGAGCTGTTCGCGCAGCCGGATGTCGATGGCGGGCTGGTCGGCGGCGCTTCCCTGGTCGCCCATGAATTCCTGGCCATCGCGCGAGCGGCGGCCGCCCGTTAACCGAACGGTCGCCGCGCTGGCGCCCGCTCGCTACTCAACGTCGCAACTGTCCGGACGGATTTCGAAATGCTGATGGTCATCCTCAATGTGGTCTATGTGCTGGTGGCGATCGCGATGATCGCGCTGATCCTGATGCAGCGCGGTTCCGGCGCGGCGGCGGGGTCGGGCTTCGGCGCGGGTGCGTCCGGCACCGTGTTCGGATCGCGCGGCGCGTCCAACTTCCTGTCCAAGTCGACCAAGTGGCTGGCGGTGGTTTTCTTCGGCATCAGCCTGTTCATGGCCTGGTATGCCGGCCACAGCGCGCGCCCGGCCGCGGACGCCAACCTCGGCGTGATGTCGCAGGCCGCGACCCCGGCGCCGGCTGCCCCGGCCGGCGAACTGCAGATTCCGCAGGCCCCGGCGGCGACCGCGCCGGCCGTCGCCGCGCCTGCCGCTGCGGTGCCCGCGCAGCCTGCGCCGGAAAATGCACAACAAAAGTCGCCTGCCCCATCGCAGAAAGACTGAAGACGGTTACAATATGTTGCGCGGCGGGATGCCGCGCGCGATACGCAAGCCCAGGTGGCGGAATTGGTAGACGCACTACCTTGAGGTGGTAGCGACTTAGGTCGTAGGGGTTCGAGTCCCCTCTTGGGCACCATTGTTTGGCTACGGTTTCTGCGCAGGGACGTCACGTCCCTGTGGTGAAAATCGTCTATCCCATGCCTGCGCGGCACGCGCGCGGGCACAGGCAAGAGAGAATTGCGAGTGCTGGCCGAATATTTGCCCTCCCTACTGTTTCTGATCGTGGCCACCGGAATCGGCGTCGCGCTGATGCTGGTGGGGCGGTTCCTCGGTCCCCGGCGTCCCGACCTGAAGAAGCTCTCGCCGTACGAGTGCGGCTTCGAGGCCTTCGAGGACGCGCGCATGAAGTTCGACGTGCGCTACTACCTGATCGCGATCCAGTTCATCGTCTTCGATCTGGAAATCATCTTCATCGTGCCGTGGACGCAGGTGTTCATGGACCTGGGCGCTCGCTCCCTGGTCACCATGGGCCTGTTCGTCGGCATGCTTTTCCTCGGTTTTATCTACGTGTGGAAGAAGGGAGCGCTGGAATGGGAGTGATTCAGACCCTGGATCGCCTGATGACCAACCCGATCCCGGAAGGGCGGGTCGACGACATCCTGCGTCCCGAAGGCGAGAACCCGTTGCTCGACAAGGGCTACGTGACCACCAGCGTCGATGCGCTGCTGAACTGGGCGCGCACCGGCTCGATGTGGCCGATGACCTTCGGCCTGGCCTGTTGCGCGGTCGAAATGATGCACGCCGGCGCCGCGCGGCTGGACCTGGACCGCTACGGCGTGGTGTTCCGCCCGTCGCCGCGCCAGTCCGACGTGATGATCGTCGCCGGCACCCTGGTCAACAAGATGGCCCCGGCGCTGCGCAAGGTCTACGACCAGATGCCCGACCCGAAGTGGGTGATCTCGATGGGCAGCTGCGCCAACGGCGGCGGCTACTACCACTATTCGTATTCGGTGGTGCGCGGCTGCGACCGCATCGTGCCGGTGGACATCTACGTCCCGGGCTGCCCGCCGACCGCCGAAGCGCTGGTCTACGGCATCTTGCAGCTGCAGAAGAAGATCTGGCGAACCCAGACCATCGCGCGCTGATTCCTCTTACTTCTTAAGAGCACGCCAAGCCCCCATGGCAGAGCAAGCATCTTCCTTTAGCGACCGACTCGGCGCCCGTTTCCCCGGCAGCCAGGTGTTCGTGGTCCTCCCGCGTGGCGAAGTCACCCTGGAAGTGCCGGCCGACGCCTGGCACGCCACCTGCCTGGCGCTGCGCGACGAGTTCGGTTTCGAACAATTGTCCGACCTGTGCGGCGTGGACTACTTGGGCTACGGCAGCGACGAGTGGGACACCGACGACGTATCGTCGCAGGGTTTCAGCCGCGGCGTGGAAGGCAAGGGCATGGGCCGCTTCGCCTGGGGCGAGTTCCCCAGCGGCGAAACCGCCGGCGACATCCAGCCGTTGCCGGTGCCGCAGCAGCGCTACGCGGTGCTCGCGCAGCTGATCTCCTATCGCCACAACCAGCGCCTGCGCGTGCGTTGCTATGCGCCGAACGAAGACCTTCCGGTGGTGGCGTCGGTCACCGACATCTGGCCGGGCGCGAACTGGTTCGAGCGCGAGGCGTTCGACCTGTTCGGCGTGGTCTTCGCCGGCCACCCGGACCTGCGCCGCATCCTCACCGACTACGGTTTCGTCGGCCATCCGTTCCGCAAGGATTTCCCGCTGATCGGCAACGTCGAAGTGCGTTACGACGAAGCCAAGCAGCGCGTGGTCTACGAGCCGGTGACCTCGGTCGAGCCGCGCGTCGGCGTGCCGCGCGTGATCCGCGACGATGCGCGCTACCAGACCGCCGCGGGCGAAGCATTCAAGGAGCCCGCCAAGTGAGCGAGTACCACCAGGCGCACGACGCCTTCGCCAGCAACCCTGCCGAGAGCAAGCAGGAGATCCGCAACTACACCATGAACTTCGGCCCGCAGCATCCGGCCGCGCATGGCGTGCTGCGCCTGATCCTGGAAATGGACGGCGAGACCGTGGTCCGCGCCGATCCGCATATCGGCCTGCTGCACCGTGGCACCGAGAAGCTGGCCGAGTCCAAGCCGTTCAACCAGTCGATCGGCTACATGGACCGCCTCGACTACGTGTCGATGATGTGCAACGAGCACGCCTACGTGCGCGCGATCGAGACCCTGATGGGGATCGAGGCGCCGGAGCGTGCGCAGTACATCCGCACCATGTTCGACGAGATCACCCGCATCCTGAACCACCTGATGTGGGTCGGTTCCAACGGCCTGGACCTGGGCGCGATGGCGGTGATGTTGTACGCGTTCCGCGAGCGCGAAGAGCTGATGGACTGCTACGAGGCGGTCTCCGGCGCGCGCATGCACGCGACCTATTACCGGCCCGGCGGCGTCTACCGCGACCTGCCGGACCGCATGCCCAAGTACAAGGAATCGCGCTGGCACAAGGGCAACGCGCTGAAGCGGCTCAACGCCGCGCGCGAGGGCTCGCTGCTCGACTTCCTGGAAGACTTCACCAGCACCTTCCCGGGCCGCGTCGACGAATACGAGACCCTGCTCACCGACAACCGCATCTGGAAGCAGCGCACCGTCGGCATCGGCGTGGTCACCCCGGAGCAGGCCTATGCCTGGAGCATGACCGGCGCGATGCTGCGCGGCTCGGGCATCGAATGGGACCTGCGCAAGAAGCAGCCTTACGCCAAGTACGACGCGGTGGATTTCGACATCCCGGTCGGCACCAACGGCGACTGCTACGACCGCTATCTGGTGCGCGTGGCCGAGATGCGCGAATCCAACCGCATCATCCAGCAATGCGTGAAGTGGCTGAAGGCCAACCCCGGCCCGGTGATGGTCGAGAACTTCAAGGTCGCCCCGCCCAAGCGCGCCGACATGAAGGACGACATGGAAGCGTTGATCCATCACTTCAAGTTGTTCAGCGAAGGCTATTGCGTGCCGGCCGGCGAGACCTATTGCGCGGTCGAGGCGCCCAAGGGCGAGTTCGGCTGCTACCTGGCGTCCGACGGCGCCAACAAGCCGTTCCGCGTGCATCTGCGCGCGCCGGGCTTCGCCCATCTGTCCTCGATGGACGCGATCGTGCGCGGGCACATGCTGGCCGACGTGGTGGCGATGATTGGTACCTATGATCTGGTGTTTGGTGAGGTCGACCGATGAAGGCGACAGGTAATTTCGAAGCGGCGCGCGACGTCGATCCGATGGTGGTGCTGAGCGACAAGACGCGCGCGCACATCGATCACTGGCTGGCCAAGTTCCCGCCGGACCGCAAGCGTTCGGCCGTGCTGCAGGGCCTGCACGCCGCGCAGGAGCAGAACCAGGGCTGGCTGACCGACGAGCTGATCGCCGGCGTGGCCAAGTACCTGGAGCTGCCGCCGGTGTGGGCCTACGAGGTCGCCAGCTTCTACTCGATGTTCGAGACCGAGAAGGTCGGCCGCAACAACGTCGCCTTCTGCACCAACATCAGCTGCTGGCTCAACGGCGCCGAAGACCTGGTCGCGCACGCGGAGAAGAAGCTCGGTTGCAAGCTGGGCCAGTCCACCGCCGACGGCCGCGTCTACCTCAAGCGCGAAGAAGAATGCCTGGCCGGCTGCGCCGGCGCGCCGATGATGGTGATCAACGGCCACTATCACGAGCACTTGACCAAGGACAAGGTCGACGCGCTGCTGGACGGGTTGGAGTAACGGCAATGGCACAGCATCCCCACGCTCCCACCGGTCCGGTCGGCCCTGCGCCGCTGCCGCACCAGGTGGTGTACACCACGCTGCACTACGACACCCCGTGGTCGTACGAGAGCTACCTGAAGACCGGTGGCTACGCCGCCCTGCGCAAGATCCTCGAAGAGAAGATCGCGCCGGAGCAGGTGATCGAGATGGTCAAGCAGTCGAACCTGCGCGGCCGCGGCGGCGCCGGTTTCCCGACCGGCCTGAAGTGGTCGTTCATGCCCAAGGGCGCGCCGCAGAAGTACATCCTGTGCAACTCGGACGAATCCGAGCCGGGTACCTGCAAGGACCGCGACATCCTGCGCTACAACCCGCATTCGGTGGTGGAAGGCATGGCCATCGCCTGCTACGCCACCGGCAGCACGGTCGGCTACAACTACCTACGCGGCGAATTCCACCACGAGCCGTTCGAGCACTTCGAGCAGGCCCTGGCGGACGCCTACGCCAACGGCTGGCTGGGCAAGAACGTGCTCGGCAGCGGCGTGGACATCGACATCTACGGCGCGCTGGGCGCCGGCGCCTACATCTGCGGCGAAGAGACCGCGCTGATGGAATCGCTGGAAGGCAAGAAGGGCCAGCCGCGCTACAAGCCGCCGTTCCCGGCCAACTTCGGGCTGTACGGCAAGCCGTCGACGATCAACAACACCGAGACCTACGCGTCGGTGCCGGCGATCATCCGCAACGGCCCGGAATGGTTCCTGGGGCTGAGCAAGACCAAGAACGGCGGGCCGAAGATCTTCTCGGTCTCCGGCTGCGTGCAGAAGGGCGGCAACTTCGAGGTGCCGCTGGGCACCACCTTCGACGAACTGCTGGAAATGGCCGGCGGGCTGAAGCCGGGCCGCACCCTCAAGGGCGCGATTCCGGGCGGCGTGTCTATGCCGGTGCTGAAGGCCGAGCAGCTCAAAGACCTGCAGATGGACTACGACACCCTGCGCGCGCTGGGCACCGGCCTGGGCTCGGGCGCGATCGTGGTGCTCGACGACAGCGTGTGCTGCGTCAAGTTCGCCTGCCGCATCTCGCAGTTCTTCCACAAGGAATCCTGCGGCCAGTGCACCCCGTGCCGCGAGGGCACCGGCTGGATGCACCGCGTGCTCGAGCGCATCGTCGCCGGCAAGGCGACGATGGACGACCTGCACCAGTTGAGGACGGTGGCCGGCCAGATCGAAGGCCACACCATCTGCGCGTTCGGTGAAGCGGCGGCATGGCCCATCCAGGGTTTCCTGCGCCAGTTCTGGGACGAATTCGAGTACTACATCGTCAACGGTCATTCGATGGTTGACGGCAAGAAGGTGGAGGCAGCCGCCGCATGAGCGCGCAACCCAACAATCCTGGCGCGACCCCGGCCGTGGTGCCGGAGGGACATGTGACCGTCGAGATCGACGGCCAGTCCCTGGTCGTGCCCAAGGGTTCGATGATCATCCAGGCCGCCGACAAGGCCGGCATTCCGATCCCGCGCTTCTGCTACCACGAGAAGCTGCCGATCGCGGCCAACTGCCGCATGTGCCTGGTCGATGTGGAGAAGTCGCCGAAGCCGTCGCCCGCCTGCGCCACGCCGGTGATGGACGGCATGAAGGTGCAGACCCGCAGCGACAAGGCGCTGAAGTACCAGCGCAGCGTGATGGAGTTCCTGCTGATCAACCACCCGCTGGACTGCCCGATCTGCGATCAGGGCGGCGAGTGCGAACTGCAGGACGTCTCGCTGGGCTACGGCCGTTCGGTCAGCCGCTTCAACGAGCGCAAGCGCGTGGTGCCGGACGAGGACATCGGTCCGCTGGTCGCCACCGAGATGACCCGCTGCATCCAGTGCACGCGCTGCGTGCGCTTCACCGCGGACATCGCCGGCACCTACGAGCTGGGCGGCATGTACCGCGGCGAGAACCTGCAGATCGGCACCTACGACGGCAAGCCGCTGACCACCGAGCTGTCGGGCAATGTCATCGACGTGTGCCCGGTCGGCGCGCTGACCAACAAGGTGTTCCAGTTCCGCGCGCGTCCGTGGGAACTGACCGCGCGCGAATCGCTCGGCTACCACGACGCGATGGGCTCCAACCTGTTCCTGCACGTGCGCCGCGGCGAAGTGCTGCGCACCGTGCCGCGCGACAACGAAGCGGTCAACGAGTGCTGGCTGTCCGACCGCGACCGCTATTCGCATCAGGGCCTGTACGCCGCCGATCGCGCCGTGCGGCCGCTGCGCAAGATCGATGGCCAGTGGCAGGAAGTGTCCTGGGCCGATGGCCTGGCCGCCGCCGCCGACATCCTGAAGAGCAACCGCGGCGACGCGCTGGGCGTGCTCGCGCACCCGGCCACCTCGAACGAGGAAGGCGCCTTGCTGGCGCGCCTGGCCGATGGCCTGGGCAGCGGCAACCTAGATCACCGCATCGGCAACCGCGATTTCTCCGACGCCGCCGTGGCCGAACCGTTCGCGGTGCCGCTGGCGCAGATCGAGCAGGCCGACGTGATCGTGGTGCTGGGCAGCAACCTGCGCCATGAGCTGCCGCTGCTGCACGCGCGCATCCGCAAGGCGCGCATGCAGCGCCAGGCGCGCGTGTATTCGATCAATCCGGTCGATTTCGATTTCACCTTCGACCAGGCCGGCAAGCAGATCGTGGCCCCGTCCGGCTTCGCCGCCGCGCTCGCCGATGCGGCGCTGCGCGAGGCGGTGCAGGGCGCGGCCGGACGCGCGGTGCTGATCGTCGGCGCGCTGGTCGAGACCCATCCGCAGGCAGCCGCGCTGCGCGCCGCCGCGCGCGACTTCGCGACCGCCACCGGCGCGGCGCTGTGCCGCATCCCGCAGGGCGCCAATGCGGTCGGCCTGGCCAAGCTGGGCGTGCTGCCGAGCGCGCGCGACGTGGCCGGCATGTTCGCCGAGCCGCGCAGCGCCTACGTGCTGTACGGCATCGAGCCGGGCCTGGACTTCGCCGATGCCGGCGCCGCGCGCGCCGCGCTGGCCGGGGCCAAGGTGGTGGCGTTCAGCCAGTTCGCCTGCGCCTCCACCCGTGACGTCGCCGACGTGATCCTGCCGATCGGCGCGCTGCCGGAGATCGACGCGACGCTGACCAATCTGGACGGCGTCGAACAGCTGGCGCGTGCCGCCGGCAAGCTGCCGGACCAGGCGCGCGAAGGCTGGCGGGTGCTGCGCGCGCTCGGCGGCGAACTGCAGCTGGCCGGCTTCGACTTCACCGACCTGGCCGGCCTGCGTGCCGGCGTGCAGCCGCGCAGCGTGAGCCTGCGCGGTTCGGCGCAAGCCGCCGCGGCGGGCGAGGGCATCGAAGTGGCGGCGACGCCGGCGATCTACCGCACCGATGCGGTGGTGCGCCGTGCGCCTGCGCTGCAGTCGCATCCGCTCAACGATGCGCCGGCGATCCGCCTGCATCCCGAGCACGCCGCGCAACTGGGCGTGGCCGCCGGGCAGGTGGTCAAGGTCGGCAACGCCGTCGGCAACGCGACGCTGCCGGTGGTGCTGGATCCGCGGGTCGCGGTAGGGGTGGCCTGGATCGAATCCGGGCATGGTGCGACGGCGCCGATCGGTGCCGGCCGGGTAACGGTGGTGGCTGCATGAACGAGATGCTGTTGAACGTGGTCGATCCGCTGCACCAGTGGTTCGTCGGCCTGGGCGCGATCGGCGTGGTCCTGTGGATCGTGCTGAAGATCCTGCTGATCGCCATGCCGGTGATCATTTCGGTGGCGTTCTACGTGGTCTGGGAGCGCAAGCTGATCGGCTGGATGCACGTGCGCCACGGGCCGATGTACGTGGGCATGGGCATCTTCCAGGCCTTCGCCGACGTGTTCAAACTGCTGTTCAAGGAAATCATCCAGCCCAGCAGTTCGCACAAGGCGATGTTCGTGATCGCGCCGCTGATCACCCTGGCGCCGGCGTTCGCGGCCTGGGCGGTGGTGCCGTTCGACGCCAAGCTGGTGCTGTCCAACGCCAACGCCGGCCTGCTGTACCTGCTGGCGATGACCTCGCTGGGCGTGTACGGCATCATCCTGGCCGGCTGGGCGTCCAACTCCAAGTACGCGTTCCTGGGCGCGATGCGCTCGGCCGCGCAGGTGGTCAGCTACGAGATCGCGATGGGCTTCGCCCTGGTCGGCGTGATGATCGCCGCCGGCAGCCTGAACCTGAGCACGATCGTGCAGGCGCAGGCCGGCAGTTCCGGGTTCTTCGACTGGTTCCTGATCCCGCTGTTCCCGCTGTTCATCGTGTACTGGGTGTCCGGCGTGGCCGAGACCAACCGCGCGCCGTTCGACGTGGTCGAAGGCGAATCGGAAATCGTCGCCGGGCACATGGTCGAATATTCGGGCGGCGCGTTCGCGCTGTTCTTCCTGGCCGAATACGCCAACATGATCCTGGTCAGCTTCCTGGTCTCGATCTTCTTCCTGGGCGGCTGGCTGAGCCCGATCCAGGGCTGGGTGACCGCGGACATCTCGCCGTGGGTCAACTGGATCTGGACCGGCGGCTGGCCGTGGCTGCTGATGAAGGTGTTGTTCTTCGCCAGCGCCTACATCTGGTTCCGCGCCAGCTTCCCGCGCTACCGCTACGACCAGATCATGCGGCTGGGCTGGAAGGTGTTCATCCCGCTGACGATCGTGTGGATCGCGGTGACGGCATTGATGGTGTTCTACGGTGTGATCCACAAGGGCGTGTAAGCGATGAATAAAGTCACCCATTACTTCAAGAGCCTGCTGCTGCTCGAGCTGCTCGGCGGCCTGTGGCTGACCCTGAAGTACACGTTCCGTCCCAAGTACACCGTGCTGTACCCGATGGAGAAGTTCCCGCAGTCGGTGCGCTTCCGCGGCCTGCACGCGCTGCGCCGCTATCCCAACGGCGAAGAACGCTGTATCGCCTGCAAGCTGTGCGAGGCGGTGTGCCCGGCGCTGGCGATCACCATCGATTCGGCCAAGCGCGAGGACGGCACCCGCCGTACCACCCGCTACGACATCGATCTGTTCAAGTGCATCTACTGCGGTTTCTGCGAGGAAAGCTGTCCGGTGGACTCGATCGTGGAAACCCACGTGCTCGAGTACCACTTCGAGAACCGCGGCGAGAACATCGTCACCAAGCCGCAGCTGCTGGCGATCGGAGACCGGCTCGAAGCCGAGATCGCCGAGCGCCGCGCCGCCGACGCCGCCTTCCGTTGAGGTCCTGAAATGGATTGGGTAAATATCGCTTTCTGGATCTTCGCCACCATCGCCGCGGTCTCCGCCGGCGCGGTGATCAGCGTGCGCAACTCGGTGTACGCGGTGCTGTGCCTGATCCTGACCTTCTTCTCCATCGCCTGCGTGTGGCTGCTGGTGGGCGCCGAGTTCCTGGGCGTGACCCTGGTGCTGGTCTACGTCGGCGCGGTGATGGTGCTGTTCCTGTTCGTGGTGATGATGCTCGACATCGATACCGCGCGGCTGCGCCAGGGCTGGGTGCGCTACCTGCCGGTCGGGCTGCTGGTCGCGGTGGCGATGCTGGTGCAGATGGTCACCCTGATCGGGGTCAAGGCGCGGACGGCGACGCCGTTCCCGGCCGACAACGCCGCTGCGCAGGCCGCCGACACCTCCAACATCGCCTGGCTGGCCAAGACCCTGTTCACCCAGTTCCTGCTGCCGTTCGAGTTCGCCGCGATCATCCTGACCGTGGCGGTGGTGGCGGCGGTGATGCTGACCCTGCGCAAGCGCACCGGCATCAAGACCCAGAACCCCGGCGACCAGGCGCGGGTCAAGGCCGGCGACCGCTTGCGCATCGTCAAGATGGATGCCGAAAAGCCCACGCTGCACACCCCGGCTCCGGCACCGCAGGAGGGCCAGCCATGATCACCCTAGGCCACATGCTGGCGCTCGGCGCGGTGCTGTTCTGCATCAGCCTGGCCGGCATCTTCCTCAACCGCAAGAACGTCATCGTGCTGCTGATGTCGATCGAGCTGATGCTGCTGTCGGTCAACATCAATTTCGTCGCGTTCTCGCGCGAACTCGGCGACGCCGCCGGCCAGCTGTTCGTGTTCTTCATCCTCACCGTGGCCGCGGCCGAGGCCGCCATCGGCCTGGCCATTCTGGTGACGCTGTTCCGTACCCGCCACACGATCAACGTGGCCGAAGTCGATTCGCTGAAGGGCTGACCCGTAGATGGAAATCACTCTCTCCAAGAGTCTGTTGATCGCAGTGGTGCTTGCGCCGCTGTTCGGCAGCATCGTCGCCGGCCTGTTCGGTCGCCAGGTCGGCCGCAAGGGCGCCCAGTCCATCACCATCCTCGGCGTCGCGATCAGCTGCGCGCTGTCGTGCTGGACCCTGTACCAGCTGGTCGGGCAGGGCGCGTCGCCGTTCAACCAGAACCTGTACACCTTCTTCGAGGTCGGCCATTACTCGGCCCACGTCGGCTTCATGGTCGATCGGCTGACCGCGATGATGATGGTGGTGGTGACCTTCGTGTCGCTGCTGGTGCACATCTACACCATCGGCTACATGGCCGACGATCCGGGCTACCAGCGCTTTTTCAGCTACATCTCGCTGTTCACCTTCTCGATGCTGAGCCTGGTGATGAGCAATAACTTCCTGCAGCTGTTCTTCGGCTGGGAAGCGGTGGGCCTGGTGTCGTACCTGCTGATCGGTTTCTGGTTCAAGCGCCCGAGCGCGGTGTTCGCCAACATGAAGGCGTTCCTGGTCAACCGCGTCGGCGACTTCGGCTTCATCCTCGGCATCGCCGGGGTACTGCTGTGGTTCGGCACGCTGGACTATTCCACCGTGTTCGCCAACGCCACCGCGGTGCTCGGCAACGAGGCCGCCGGCGGCCTGGCGCAGGTGCAGCTGTTCCAGGGCCACCCGTGGAACGTGGCGACGATTATCTGCATCTGCCTGTTCATCGGCGCGATGGGCAAGTCGGCGCAGGTGCCGTTGCACGTGTGGCTGCCCGACTCGATGGAAGGCCCGACCCCGATCTCGGCGCTGATCCACGCCGCGACCATGGTCACCGCGGGCATCTTCATGGTGGCGCGCATGTCGCCGCTGTTCGAGCTGTCGGAAACCGCGCTGAACTTCGTGCTGTTCATCGGCGCCACCACCGCGTTCTTCACCGGCCTGATCGGCATCGTGCAGAACGACATCAAGCGCGTGGTCGCCTACTCGACGCTGTCGCAGCTGGGCTACATGACCGTGGCGCTGGGCGTGTCGGCGTACTCGGCGGCGGTGTTCCACCTGATGACCCACGCCTTCTTCAAGGCGCTGCTGTTCCTGGCCGCCGGCTCGGTGATCGTCGGCATGCACCACGAGCAGGACATGCGCAAGATGGGCGGCCTGCGCAAGTACATGCCGGTCACCTACTGGACCAGCGTGATCGGCACCCTGGCCCTGGTCGGCACCCCGTTCTTCGCCGGCTTCTATTCCAAGGACACGATCATCGAGGCGGCGCAGCACCACGCGCACACCTCGCATGGCTGGATCGCCACCTACGGCTACTGGGCGGTGCTCGGCGGCGTGCTGATCACCAGCTTCTACAGCTTCCGCCTGCTGTTCCTGACCTTCCACGGCAAGGAACGCTTCCGCGATGCGCATGCGCACGAGGTGCATGCGCACCACGACAGCGCGCACGCCGATGCCGAGGTGCAGGCGCATGCGCACGACGACCACGCGCAC
The DNA here is from genome assembly GCF_041245805.1 of Xanthomonas sp. DAR 34887. Taxonomy (NCBI): domain Bacteria; kingdom Pseudomonadati; phylum Pseudomonadota; class Gammaproteobacteria; order Lysobacterales; family Lysobacteraceae; genus Xanthomonas; species Xanthomonas tesorieronis. The sequence continues at coordinate 3,341,703 of NZ_CP162490.1, read as the reverse complement.
GACGACCACGGCCATGGCCACCATGGCGCGCACGAACCGCACGAGTCGCCGTGGGTGGTGACGGTGCCGCTGGTGCTGCTGGCGATCCCGTCGATCGCGATCGGCTTCTTCACCATCGGCCCGATGCTGTTCGGCACCGACTGGGCCGGGCACCATGCCGCGGCGGCGATCAAGGGCCAGGCGGTCGGGTTCTTCAGCGGCGTCATCGACTTCTACAACCCGGCGCGCGACAGCGTCGGCGCGCTGGCCGAAGAGTTCCACGGCCCGGTCGCGTTCGCGCTGCACGGCCTGACCCAGCCGCCGTTCTTCCTGACCCTGGCCGGCTTCGCCCTGGCCTGGATCCTGTACCTGTGGAAGCCCGAGCTGGCGGCGAAGGCGCGCAAGACGTTCTCGCTGCCGGTGTGGATCCTCGAGAACAAGTACGGGTTCGACAAGCTCTGGATCGGCGGCTTCGCCGGCGGCGGCCTGGGCCTGGGCAAGGTGTCGCGTGCGGTGGATACGCATGTCGTGGACGGCGTCATGGTCAACGGCACCGCGCGCGTGATCGACCTGGCGGCCAATCTGCTGCGTCGCACGCAATCCGGTTTCCTCTATCACTACGCCTTCGCGATGATCATCGGTCTCATTGCCCTGTTGGGCGTGCTGATGCATTTCTGGCGTTGACCTGTACGGAATAAGAACACGTGTCGAACTGGCCCCTACTGACTCTCCTGATCTGGCTGCCGATCCTCGGCGGCGCGCTGATCCTCGCGTTGCGCGACGCCAAGGCGGCGCGCTGGGCGTCGCTGCTGGTCGCGTTGCTGACCTTCGCCCTCAGCCTGCCGCTGCTCACCGGCTTCGACTACGCCAGCGACGCGCTGCAGTTCGTCGAGACCCATGCGTGGATCCCGGCCTACGACATCGGCTACAACCTCGGCGTCGACGGCATCGCGATCGCGCTGATCGTGCTGACCACGCTGGTCACGGTGCTGGCGCTGATCGGCGCCTGGACCTCGATCGAGAAGCGGGTCAACCAGTACGTGGCCGCGTTCCTGATCCTGGAAGGCGTCACCGTCGGCATCTTCGCCGCCACCGACGCGATGCTGTTCTACGTGTTCTTCGAGGCGATGCTGATCCCGATGTTCCTGATCATCGGCATCTGGGGCGGTCCGCGCCGCATCTACGCCGCGGTCAAGTTCTTCCTGTACACCTTCCTCGGCTCGGTGCTGATGCTGGTCGGGTTGATCTACCTGTACCTGAAGGGCGGCAGCTTCCAGCTCGCCGACCTGTACCAGCTGTCGCTGACCTCCAAGGAACAGACCTGGTTGTTCTTCGCGTTCCTGATCGCCTTCGCGGTCAAGGTGCCGATGTTCCCGGTGCACACCTGGTTGCCGGACGCGCACGTCGAGGCGCCGACCGCCGGTTCGGTGATCCTGGCCGCGATCGCGCTGAAGATCGGCGGCTACGGCTTCCTGCGCTTCAACCTGCCGATCCTGCCCGACGCCAGCAACGAGTGGGCCTGGCTGGTGATCGCGCTGTCGCTGATCGCGGTGATCTACGTCGGCCTGGTCGCGCTGGTGCAGGACGACATGAAGAAGCTGATCGCCTATTCGTCGATCGCGCACATGGGCTTCGTCACCCTGGGCACCTTCATCGCCTTCGCCCTGGTCGGCTTCGGCAGCGCCGATGCGGCGCGCCTGGGCCTGCAGGGCGCGATGGTGCAGATGATCTCGCACGGCTTCGTGTCCGGCGCGATGTTCTCCTGCGTCGGCGTGCTCTACGACCGCATGCATACCCGCCGCATCGCCGACTACGGCGGCGTGGCCAACGTGATGCCGTGGTTCGCCACGTTCGCGATGCTGTTCTTCATGGCCAATGCCGGCCTGCCGGGGACCAGCGGTTTCGTCGGCGAGTTCATGGTGCTGATGGCCAGCTTCCAGACCCATCCGCTGCTGGCCGTCGGTGCGGGCACCACCCTGGTGATCACCGCCGCCTATACCTTGTGGCTGTACCGGCGCGTGTTCTTCGGCGAAGTGGCCAATGCGCACGTGGCCGAGCTGAAGGACATCAACGGCCGCGAGGCGCTGGTGCTGGGCGTGTTTGCGGTGGGCGTGCTGGTCCTGGGCCTGTATCCGAAGCCGCTGACCGACCTGATGGAACCCTCGATCGCAAAGCTGGCGGCGCAGATCGCCACCAGCAAGCTGTAATCGGGCCGTCGAGCGAAATGATTCCAGAGATTTGATGATGACCACCCCTGCGCTACTGCCCCTGACCGCCGTCGACCTGCCGCCCCTGCTCCCCGAGCTGGTGCTGACCGGCGGCGCCTTCGCCCTGCTGATGCTCGATCTGTTCGTCAGCGAGCGCAACAAGGCCTGGACCCACATCGTCTCGGTGGCGATCCTGGTCGCGGTGTTCGCGATGCTGCTCGCCGGCGTGGGCGGGCAGGGCGAGGTGTTCAACGGCATGTTCGTGCGCGACGCCGCCGCCGACGTGATGAAGACGGTGATCGTCGGCCTCAGCGCGTTGACCCTGATCTACGGCTGGAGCTACCTGCGCGAGCGCAAGCTGTACCAGGGCGAGATTCCGGTGCTGGTGCTGTTCGCCACGGTCGGCATGATGATCCTGGTCTCCGCCGGCAGCCTGCTGATGGTGTACCTGGGCCTGGAACTGCTGGCGCTGTGCTCGTACGCGCTGGTCGCGTCGAACCGCGACAACGGCATGGCCACCGAGGCGGCGATGAAGTACATCGTGCTCGGCTCGCTGGCCTCGGGCCTGCTGCTGTACGGCATGTCGCTGATCTACGGCGCCACCGGCACGCTGAGCCTGGCCGGCATCCACGACGCGATCGGCTCCACCCACGAGCGCACGCTGCTGCTGACCGGCACCGTCTTCATGATCGCCGGCGTGGCGTTCAAGCTCGGCGCCGCGCCGTTCCACATGTGGCTGCCCGACGTCTACCAGGGCGCGCCGGCACCGATCGCGCTGTTCATCAGCTCGGCCTCCAAGCTGGCCGCGTTCGGCATGGCCTACCGGCTGCTGGAAGTGGGCGTGGGCCCGCTGTCCGAGCAGTGGCACTGGGTGATCGGCGGCCTGGCGGCGCTGTCGCTGCTGGTCGGCAACCTGATGGCGCTGGCGCAGAGCAACCTCAAGCGCATGCTGGCGTATTCCACCGTCTCGCACATCGGCTTCCTGCTGCTCGGCATCGCCGGCGGCGGCGAGCGCGGCTATGCGGCGGCGCTGTTCTACGCGATCTGCTACGCGGTGATGTCCACCGCCTCGTTCGGCGCGATCATCGCGATGTCGCGCAAGGGCTTCGAGGCCGAGCATATCGACGACTTCAAGGGCCTGAACGCGCGCAACCCGTGGATGGCGCTGCTGGTGCTGTGCATCATGGCCTCGCTGGCCGGCGTGCCGCCGTTCCTGGGTTTCTGGGCCAAGCTGGCGGTGCTCGGCGCGGTGCTCGCGGTGCCGACCGACAACCTGTGGTGGACCGGCCTGGCGATCCTGTCGGTGCTGTGCGCGGTGATCGGCGCGTTCTACTACCTGCGCGTGATCAAGGTGATGTATTTCGACGAGCCGGTCGGCGAGCCGTTGCCGGCCAACGACGACCGCGTGCTCGGCGTGGTGCTCGGCGTCAATGCGATCGGCTTGCTGGCGCTGGGCCTGGCCTGGAGCCCGCTGATGGCGTGGTGCCAGCGCGCGTTCGCGCAACTGGCCTGAGCGCACCAAAGCGCTGTTTTCAAGCTGTTTGCGACAACGCCGCCGTCCTGGCGGCGTTGTCGTTTGTGCATCGAGCGATGCTATCGGTATTCCGTTGTCGGTCGCTTGCGGTTATCATGTCGCTCGAAGACCGGCGGCATCGCCACCGGGTCGGATGAAAATCAGGGCTTGCAATAATCGCGCTGGTTCTTCATAATTCCGCTTCTGCTGCGGGGTGGAGCAGTCTGGCAGCTCGTCGGGCTCATAACCCGAAGGTCGCAGGTTCAAATCCTGCCCCCGCTACCATATTTGTCTACAGCGGCAACCAGTTCAGCGGTTGCCTGCAGTAGGGAAATTTGGGCTTCGCGAAGACGCATGTTCCCGTCTTTGCAACCGGAATCCAGCTTTACCGGAGTCGTACCGGACAAGGGGCCCAACGGGCCCTTTGTCGTTTCCGGGGTCCGGGAAAACCGCCGGGACCGAATTCATTCATTTCAAATGCAAGGCAGGCTGTGAGCGACAAGGCAAACGAAATCGCGAATCTGCTGGGCCCGACCGTGGACGCGTTGGGCCTGGAACTGCTGGGGACGGAGTATCTGCCGGCTCCGGGCGGCGCCACGCTGCGCCTGTATATCGACGTGCCGCTGGCCGAGCAGCCCGAGCGCATCGTCAACATCGACGATTGCGAGCGGGTCAGCCGCGAAGTGTCGGCGCAGCTGGACGTGGAAGATCCGATCAGCGGCAACTACACGCTGGAAGTGTCCTCGCCCGGCGTGGACCGTCCGCTGTTCACCGCCGCGCAGTTCGCGCGCCACCAGGGCGAGTCGGCCAAGGTGGTGTTGAAGCTGCCGCAGCAGGGCCGTCGGCGCCTGCAGGGGCGTATCGCCCAGGTGGACGTGGACGCCGGCCGCATCGTGTTCGAGGTCGACGGCGCCGAACTGGCGGTGGACTTCGACAATATCGACAAGGCGCGGATCCTGCCCGACTGGGCGGCGCTGGGCCTGGCGCCGACCAAGCCGGGCAAGACCCCCAAGCAGCCGGGCAAGGCTCCCAAGCCGGCCGGCAAGACCGCAACACCCAATAAGAAACCATCCAACGAACCGGCAGCCGACAAGGCTGCGCGCGGAGCGAAAGAATGAGCAAGGAACTGTTGCTGGTAGTCGACGCGGTGGCCAACGAAAAGGGCGTGCCGCGCGAAGTGATCTTCGACGCGATCGAGGCCGCCCTGGCCTCGGCGGCGAAGAAGCGCTACCCCGATCAGGACGTGCTGACGCGCGTCACCATCGATCACAAGGACGGCAATTACGAAACCTACCGCCGCTGGGAAGTGGTGGCCGACGACGTGGTGATGGAATCGCCGGACCGCCAGATCCGCCTGATGGATGCGGTCGACGAAGCCGAAGGCGTGGACGTCGGCGACTACATCGAAGAGCAGATCGAGAACCCGGATTTCGGGCGCATCGCCGCGCAGGCCGCCAAGCAGGTGATCGTGCAGCGCGTGCGCGAAGCCGAGCGCCAGCAGGTGGTGGACGCGTGGAAGGACCGCATCGGCGAGCTGGTCACCGGCGTGGTCAAGCGCGCCGAGCGCGGCAACATCTATGTCGATCTGGGCGGCAACGCCGAGGCCTTCATTCCCAAGGACAAGGGCATCCCGCGCGACGTGCTGCGCGCCGGCGACCGCGTCCGCGGTTACCTGGCCGAAGTGCGTTCGGAGCCGCGCGGCCCGCAGCTGTTCATCAGCCGCGCCGCGCCGGAATTCATGATCGAGCTGTTCAAGCTGGAAGTGCCGGAAGTGGGCCAGGGCCTGGTCGAGATCAAGGCCTGCGCGCGCGATCCGGGCGACCGCGCCAAGATCGCGGTGCTGGCGCACGACACCCGCACCGACCCGATCGGCGCCTGCATCGGCATGCGCGGTTCGCGCGTGCAGGCGGTGTCCAACGAGCTCAACGGCGAGCGCGTGGATATCGTGTTGTGGAACGACAACCCGGCCAATTTCGTCATCAACGCGATGGCGCCGGCGGAAGTGCAGTCGATCATCGTCGATGAGGAAAAGCACTCGATGGACCTGGCGGTGGCCGAAGACCGGCTGGCGCAGGCGATCGGCAAGGGCGGCCAGAACGTGCGTCTGGCCAGCCGCCTGACCGGCTGGCAGCTCAACGTGATGACCGCCGAGCAGGTCGCGGCCAAGTCCGAGGCCGAGCAGACCGTCGCCCGCCAGCTGTTCATGGACAAGCTGGAAGTGGACGAGGAAATCGCCGCGATCCTGGTCGCCGAGGGCTTCAACTCGGTCGAGGAAATCGCCTACGTGCCGGTCGGCGAGTTGCTGGCGGTGGAAGGCTTCGACGAGGACATCGTCGAGGAGCTGCGGGCCCGTGCGCGCGATGCGCTGCTCAACGAGGCGCTGGCCGCCGAGGAAAGCGACGACAGCGGCGTGCCGGCGGCGGATCTGCTGTCCCTGGAAGGCATGGACGAGGCCACCGCCTACGCGCTGGCCAGCCATGGCGTGCGCACCAGCGAGGACCTGTCGGATCTGGCTGCGGACGAAATCCTCGAATTCGGCATCGAGGACATGGACCAGGAGCGCGCCGCTGCGCTCATCCTGGCAGCCCGTGCCGAGGAGATCGCCCGATTGGAACGCGGCGAATGAGTCAGCGATGAATGCCGCCCTGAACCGATCAGGGCTTAGAATCCGCGCTACCTTCGCACGCGAGGGGGCGCCAACCAGATCATAGGATCCGAATGTCGCAGCAAACCACCATCCGCAAGCTGGCCGAACTGGTGAATACGCCGGTCGATAAACTGCTGGTTCAACTGGCCGAGGCCGGGATGAAGTTCAGCGGTCCCGACCAGGTCGTGACCAGTACCGAAAAGATGAAGCTGCTCGGCTTCCTGCGCCGTACCCACGGCAAGACCGACAAGCCGGTCGAGGAAGAAGCCCAGGCCGCGCCGAAGAAGATCACCCTGAACCGGCGCAAGCTGCAGGAAGTGACGGTCAGCGCCGGTCGCAGCAAGACCACGGTCAATGTCGAGGTCCGGCAGAAGCGTACCTACGTCAAGACCGCCGAAGACCTCGCCGCCGAGCGCGCGGGCACGTCGTCGGGCGGACGGGTGGATGACGAGCGCGCCGAGATCCTGCGCAAGCTGGAGGAGTCCAAGCAGCGCAATCTGGCCGAGCAGCAGAAGCTCGCCGAACAGGACCGCGCGCGCGCCGAGGAAATCGAGCGCAAGCGCAAGGCCGAGCAGGATGCGCGCGACCGCGTGGAAGCCGAGCGCAAGGCCGCACAGGCCGAGGTGGAAGCCGAGTCGGCGCCGCCGGCCGCAACCGCGCCTGCGTCTACCGCCAGTCCGAATGCCGGTGCCGGCAGCGCCGCCGCCGCCGCGCCGCGCGCGCCGCGCCCGGCCGGCGCACCGCACCATCCGCCGAAGCCGGCCGCGCCGCGCAGCGACGACCGCAACGCCGGCAACAAGCACAAGACCCGCGGCTCGCACGTGATGGTCGCCGGCGTCGAGGACGACGACAGCACCAGCCGCTTCGCCGGCCAGCTGCACCTGTCCGCCGCCGATCGCGCGCGCCGTTCCAACGTGCGCGGCAAGCCGCGCGGCGGCAACAGCGGCGGCCGTCGCCAGCCCGAGCCCTCGCGCAGCGGTGGCGGCGCGCATGGGTTCGAGCGTCCGACCGCACCGGTGGTGCGCGAAGTGGCGATCGGCGACACGATCACCGTGGCCGACCTGGCGCAGAAGCTCGCGCTGAAGGGCGGCGACGTGGTCAAGGCGCTGTTCAAGATGGGCGTGATGGCCACCATCACCCAGTCCATCGACCACGACACCGCGGCGCTGATCACCGAAGAGCTCGGCCACAAGCCGGTGCGCGCGGGCAGTGCCGATGCCGAGGACGCGCTGCTGGCGCACACCGAGGACGAGCAGGGCGAGAAGCGCCCGCGTCCGCCGGTGGTCACCATCATGGGCCACGTCGATCACGGCAAGACCTCGCTGCTGGACTACATCCGCCGCACCAAGGTCGCCTCGGGCGAAGCCGGCGGCATCACCCAGCACATCGGCGCGTATCACGTCGAAACCGATCGCGGCGTCATCAGCTTCCTGGATACCCCCGGCCATGCGGCCTTCACCTCGATGCGCGCGCGCGGCGCCAAGCTGACCGACATCGTGGTGCTGGTGGTGGCGGCCGACGACGGCGTGATGCCGCAGACGATCGAGGCGGTCAAGCACGCCAAGGCGGCCGGCGTGCCGCTGATCGTGGCGGTCAACAAGATCGACAAGTCCGGCGCCGATCCGCTGCGGGTCAAGAACGAACTGCTGTCGCAGGACGTGGTTGCCGAAGAATTCGGTGGCGACACCCAGTTCGTCGAAGTCTCGGCCAAGACCGGCGCGGGCATCGACACGCTGCTCGACGCGATCTCGCTGCAGGCCGAAGTGCTGGAACTGAAGGCGGTGTTCGAGGGCCGCGCAAGCGGCGTGGTGATCGAATCCTCGCTGGACAAGGGCCGTGGCCCGGTGGCGACGGTGCTGGTGCAGCAGGGCAGCCTGAAGCGCGGCGACTACCTGGTGTGCGGCGTGCAGTACGGCCGCGTGCGTGCGCTGTTCGACGAGACCGGCAAGCAGCCGGACTCCGCCGGCCCGTCCATCCCGGTGCAGGTGCTGGGCCTGTCCGGCGTGCCCGATGCCGGCGACGACTTCGTCGTGGTCGACGACGAGCGCCTGGCCAAGGACGTGGCGCAGCAGCGCGAAGCCAAGCGCCGCGAATCGCGCCTGGTGTCCTCGGCGGGCAGCCGCATGGAAGACATCATGTCGCAGCTCGGCAAGGGCGAAGGCCAGCTGTCGCTGAACCTGGTGATCAAGGCCGACGTGCAGGGTTCGGTGGAGGCGCTGAAGCAGTCGCTGGTGGCGCTGTCCAACGAGCAGATCCGCATCAACGTGATCCATTCCGGCGTCGGCGGCATCACCGAGTCCGATGCGAACTCGGCGCTGGCGTCCAAGGCCACGGTGATCGGCTTCAACGTGCGTGCCGACGCGTCGGCGCGGCGCATCATCGAGACCAACGGGATCGACCTGCGCTACTTCTCGATCATCTACGACGTGATCGACCAGGTGAAGCAGGTGGCGTCCGGTCTGCTCGGCGTGGAAATCCGCGAAGAGATCATCGGTACCGCCCAGGTGCGCGACGTGTTCCGCAGCTCCAAGTTCGGCGCGGTCGCCGGCTGCATGGTGGTGGAGGGCGTGGTCAAGCGCAACAAGCCGATCCGCGTGCTGCGCGACAACACCGTGGTGTTCGAGGGCGAGCTGGAATCGCTGCGCCGCTTCAAGGAGAACGTCGACGAGGTGCGCAACGGCACCGAGTGCGGTATTGGCGTGAAGGCCTACAACGACGTCAAGCCGGGTGACCAGATCGAGTGCTTCGAGCGCATCGAAGTGCAGCGCACGCTTTAAGAGCCGGGATTCGGGAATCGGGATTGGGGAATGGGAGGAGCGGGGCGCAGCAGGTGCGTCGCTCGTCCCAGGCCTTTCCCGGTTTCTTTATTCCGAACAGAGAGATTTTCGCTATGCCCACCAAATCCTTTCACCGTACCGATCGCGTTTCCGCGCAGATCCGCCGCGACCTGGGCACGATCGTGCATTCGGCCGTGCGCGATCACGGCCTGCCGTCGGTCAGCGTGTCCGACGTCGAAGTCACCCGCGATATGGCCCATGCCAAGGTGTTCGTCACCGCGTTGATGCCCGAGCGCTCCGTCGAGGCGGTCAAGGGCCTGAAGGAGCTGGCGCCGCAACTGCGCAGCGAACTGGCGCGGGCGATGAAGCTGCGCCACGTGCCCGAACTGCATTTCCACTACGACGATTCGGTCGATCGCGGCGAGCGCATCGACAACCTGCTGCGCGACATCCCCGAATTGCAGCAAGCCGAAGGCCACGACGGCGACGACGAGCCGGCTCCGTCCAAGGAGTGAGCGCGCGCACGATGCGCAAGCATCGCTGCGGTGCGCAACCGGCGTTGGCGAGCGGCAGGCAGCACTTGTCTGCATCGATCGCCATGCCGCTCCAGCATCTCCGCCTGCGGTAGCCGCAGCCGCGATCCGCCGCCGCTAGGCGGCTGTTTCCCAAGTCCGGCCTGCAGCCGCGCAGGCCTCACCGTTCGACTCCCGATTCGGCGTTCCCGGGTCCCGAGTCTCGAGTCCCCGGTCCCGATTCCTCCATGCCCGTCTTCGGCCCCCGACTGCCCCGCATCTCCTTCCGCCGCCTCGACGGCATCGTGCTGCTCGACAAGCCGGCCGGCATGAGTTCCAACGCGGCGCTGCAAGCGGCGCGGCGGCTGTTCCGTGCCGAGAAGGGCGGCCATACCGGCAGCCTGGACCCGCTGGCCACCGGCCTGCTGCCGCTGTGCTTCGGCGAGGCGACCAAGCTGGCCGGGCTGCTGCTGGGATCGGCCAAGGCCTACGACGCCGAGATCGTGCTCGGCGTGAGCACCGACAGCGACGATGCCGATGGCGCGGTGCTGCGCACCCGGCCGGTGCCACCGATCGACGCGGCGACCCTGCAGGCGGCGCTGGCGCCGCTGCGCGGCCGCATCCGCCAACGCGCGCCGATCTATTCGGCGCTGAAGCAGGGCGGCGAGCCGCTGTACGCCAAGGCGCGCCGCGGCGAAGCCATCGAGGCGCCGGAGCGCGAGGTCGAGGTGCATGCGATCGACGTGCTCGCCCACGACAACGAGCGCCTGCGCCTGCACGTGGCCTGCGGTTCCGGCACCTATATCCGCAGCCTGGCCCGCGACCTGGGCGAGGCGCTGGGCTGCGGCGCGCATATCGCGGGCTTGCGCCGCTTGTGGGTGGAGCCGTTCCGGCAGCCGCAGATGGTGACCCTTGAGCGGCTGCAGCAATTGGCCGCGCAAGAGCCGGAGGCCCTGGAGGCGCTGCTGCTGCCGCTGGCCGCCGGCCTGGTCGATTTTCCGCCGGTGCGCCTGGATCATGCTGCGGCGCAGCGTTTTCGCATGGGGCAGCGGCTGCGCGATGCCGCCTGGGCGCCCGGTGCGGTCGCGGTGTTCGGCGACGACGGCGTGCCGCTGGGATTGGGCCAGATCGATGCCGGCGGGCTGCTGGCGCCGCAGCGCATGTTCAACCTCTGATCCGGCGCCTGCCGGGCGGCCGCGGCGGCCGCCATACGGCCGGCCTGGCCATGACGCGGCGTTAACACCTTGTCCGTACCGGCTGGGGCCGGTACAATTCGGCGGCCTTTACGGCAACCCTGCGCTCCGGCGCAATCCTTCGCAATCGGCGAGCCAGGCGGTGCGTCATCAGCACGTTCCTGCCGGCCCCGCATCTCAGAGAAAACACACCATGTCCATCGACACCCAGAAAGTCATCGAAGAAAACAAGCGCGGCGCCGCCGATACCGGCTCCCCGGAAGTGCAGGTCGCCCTGCTGACCGCGCGCATCGAGCTGCTGACCGGCCACTTCAAGACCCACAAGAAGGACCATCACAGCCGCCGCGGCCTGCTGCAGATGGTCAACCGCCGCCGCAGCCTGCTCGACTATCTGAAGAAGAAGGATGGCGAGCGCTACAAGGCGCTGATCGAGAAGCTCGGCCTGCGTCGCTGAGTCAACGAACCCGACCGCGGCGCAGTGATGCGCCGCGGTTTTGTTTTGGGTAGTACCGTGGCCCGGGGAATGCTCCGCGCCGCCGGCCGGATCCTCCCGGCCACCCGCCAGCGGCATGGGCCGTCAGCGGTCCATTCGAAGACAGCATCATCCAAGGAAACCCCGTGGCAAAAATCACCAAAACCTTCCAGTACGGCAAGCACACCGTCACCCTCGAAACCGGCGAGATCGCCCGCCAGGCCGGCGGCGCCGTCATCGTCAAGATGGACGACACCGTACTGCTGGTCACCGCCGTCGCCGCCAAGAGCGCGCGCGAAGGTCAGGACTTCTTCCCGCTGACGGTCGACTATCAGGAGAAGTTCTACGCCGGCGGCCGCATCCCCGGCGGCTTCTTCAAGCGCGAGGGTCGTGCGACCGAGAAGGAGACGCTGATTTCGCGTCTGATCGACCGTCCGATCCGTCCGCTGTTCCCGGAGGACTACAAGAACGAAGTGCAGATCATCGCCACGGTGATGTCGATGAACCCGGACATCGACGGCGACATCGCCGCGCTGATCGGCGCCTCGGCCGCGCTGTCGCTGGCCGGCACCCCGTTCAAGGGCCCGATCGGCGCCGCCAAGGTCGGCTACAAGAACGGCGAATACATCCTCAACCCGACCGTCACCGAGCTGAAGGATTCGCAGCTGGAGCTGGTCGTGGCCGGTACCGCCAATGCGGTGCTGATGGTCGAGTCCGAAGCGGCGCTGCTGTCCGAAGAAGTGATGCTGGGCGCGGTCACCTTCGGCCACCGCGAAATGCAGAAGGTCATCAACATCATCAACGAGCTGACCGTCGAAGCCGGCACCAAGCCGTCGGACTGGGTCGCTCCGGCGAAGAACGAAGGCATGATCGCGGCGCTGAAGGAAGCGGTCGGCGATCAGCTGGCCTCGGCGTTCCAGGTGCGCGACAAGCTGCAGCGCCGCGACGCGATCTCGGCGATCAAGAAGGACGTGCTGGCGCAGCTGGCGCCGCGCGCCACCGTCGAAGGCTGGGTCGCCGCCGACCTGGCCAAGGAATTCGGCGAGCTGGAATACCAGACCATGCGCGGCTCGGTGCTGAGCACCAAGGTGCGCATCGACGGCCGTGCGCTGGACACGGTGCGTCCGATCAGCGTCAAGGCCGGCGTGCTGCCGCGTACCCATGGTTCGGCGCTGTTCACCCGCGGCGAGACCCAGGCGATCGTGGTCACCACGCTGGGCACCGCCCGCGACGGCCAGGTGATCGACGCGGTCAGCGGCGAGTACAAGGAAAACTTCCTGTTCCATTACAACTTCCCCCCCTACTCGGTGGGCGAGTGCGGCCGCTTCGGCGCGCCGAAGCGTCGCGAGATCGGCCACGGCCGCCTCGCCAAGCGCGGCGTGCTGGCGGTGATGCCGAGCATGGAAGAGTTCCCGTACACGATCCGCGTGGTCTCGGAAATCACCGAGTCCAACGGTTCCTCGTCGATGGCTTCGGTCTGCGGCAGCTCGCTGGCGCTGATGGACGCCGGCGTGCCGGTGAAGGCGCCGGTCGCGGGCATCGCGATGGGCCTGGTCAAGGAAGGCGAGGACTTCGTGGTGCTGTCGGACATCCTGGGTGACGAAGATCACCTGGGCGACATGGACTTCAAGGTCGCCGGTACCGCCGAAGGCGTGTCCGCGCTGCAGATGGATATCAAGATCGAAGGCATCACCGAAGAGATCATGAAGCAGGCCCTGGCGCAGGCCAAGGCCGGCCGCCTGCACATCCTCGGCGAGATGGCCAGCGCGCTGACCACCCCGCGTTCGGAGCTGAGCGACTACGCGCCGCGCCTGCTGACGATCAAGATCCACCCGGACAAGATCCGCGAAGTGATCGGCAAGGGCGGCTCGACCATCCAGGCGATCACCAAGGAAACCGGCACCCAGATCGACATCCAAGACGACGGCACCATCGTCATCGCCTCGGTCAACGCGATCGCTGCGCAGGCCGCCAAGGCGCGCATCGAGCAGATCACCTCGGACGTGGAGCCGGGCCGCATCTACGAAGGCAAGGTCGCCAAGATCATGGACTTCGGCGCGTTCGTCACCATCCTGCCGGGCAAGGACGGCCTGGTGCACGTGTCGCAGATCTCCAGCGACCGCGTCGAGAAGGTCAGCGACGTGTTGAAGGAAGGCGATCTGGTCAAGGTCAAGGTGCTGGAAGTCGACAAGCAGGGCCGCATCCGCCTGTCGATGAAGGCCGTGGAAGAAGGCGAGGGCGTGTCGGCCGAGTAAGCCGTCCGCATCCCGCGCTGCACCAAGGAAAAAGCGGGCTTCGGCCCGCTTTTTTCATGGGCGGCGTTTGCGTAGGAAGCGCGCCGCGAGCGGTCGCAATGCCGCGAACACCGCGATGCCCGTGTAGGAGCGGCTTCAGCCGCGACAGGAGCGTTCCGAAGAAGGCCCGGTCGCGGCTGAAGCCGCTCCTACAGAAATCTATCGCAAGAACTCAGTCCGCCGCGTCGCCGATTGCCGGATAGCGCGCCAGGTGCGCCGACAGCGGCCCCGGATGCGCCAGTTGGTAGCCTTGCCCGTAGCGCGCGCCCAGCGCCTGCAGCGTGGCCAGTTCGCTCTCGGTCTCGATGCCCTCGACGATGACGCTGGCGTCGGTCTCGGCGGCGAAGGACAGGATCGCCAGCGCCAGCCGCTGGCGCCGCGGTTCGGCGTCGATGCCGCGGGTCAGGGTCAGGTCCAGCTTGATGATGTCAGGCGACAGGTGCAGCAGGTGGCGCAGGCTGGCGAAGCCGGTGCCGGCGTCGTCCAGCGCGACGCGCAGGCCTTGCCGCTGCAGCGCGCCGATATGCTCGGACAGGCGCGGATAGTCCGGCGCCTGCAACTGCTCGGTGATCTCCAGCACCACCCGCGACAGGTCGTGGCCGTGCAGCAGCGCCTCCAGCTGCGGGTGCAGCAGGGTCTGCGCGGAGACGTTGAGCGCCAGGTACAGCGGCGCGGGCAATTGCGCCAGCAACGGCAGCGCCTTGCGCACCGCGGTCAGCTCCAGCTCCAGCGCCAGCCCGACCTTGCTCGCGTCGTCGAACCAGCGCAGCGGCGCCAGGCCGGGATGGGACGGGAACCGCGACAAGGCTTCCACGCCGACGATGCGCTGCGTGGAAAGCGCCAGCACCGGCTGGGTCACGATCTGCAGGCGTTCGTTGGCGACCACCTCGCGGATGCGCGTGGCGATCGCCGCCTTCTCGCGGAACGCATGCTTTTCCGCGTTCTGGCGGCGCGCGATATCGGTCTGCAGCGCGGCGCGGTCCATCGCCAATGCCAGCGTCGCGCCGACCAGGGTCGCCAGCATTTCCAACGTACGCACGTCCTGCGGGGTGTAGCTGCAGGGGTAGGGCGACATCACCTTGAGCACGCCGATGCCGCGATCGCCATAGCTGAGCGGCACCACCAGCATCGAACGCAGGCCGACCTTGCGGCACGCCTCGAGATTGACCCGCGGGTCCTGCTCGGAATCGTCGCACTGCAGCACCTTGCCGCTGCGCATGCACAGTCCGGACAGGCTGCCGTTGCTGGGCAGGCGCAGGCCCAGGTGCCGTTCGGCGGTACCGCTGGCCGACCAGTACAGCATGTCGTTGCCGTCGCACATCTCCACCACCGCGCCGTTGGAGCGGGTTAGCTCCTGCGCGCGGCGGGTCACCACGTCGACCACCTGCAGCGGATCGCTGCCGGCAGCGGCGATCTCGCCCTGGGCGAGGATGATCCGCGACAGCAGCAGTGCATCCTCGCTCATCGCCGAGGCGACGGAGCCAGGGTCGGCAGCGGTATCGGCAGGGCGCTGGACCCAGTCCGAAACGTCGGGTTCCTTGATCATGTCGCGATCATGCGCCCATGCTTCGGCGCAGGGCAAACGCAACGCGCCGGGGGGCGCTAGCGAAGCACGGAACTGCCGTGCGCATCACGCTGCGCCCCCGAATGCCGCGTCGCGGCGCTCAGCCCGCGGTGCCCCGGCGCGGCTTGCCGTACAGGCTGCGCAGTTCGTCCTTGGCCTGTTCCAGCACCTCGCGGCGCTGGGCCGGCAGCTGCTTGCCGGCGCGGTTGATGTAGAAGGTCAGCATCGACATCGCCGAGCGGTAGGGACCGGTGCGGCGCCGCGCGCTCTGGTCGGCGGAGTGCTTGAGCGAACGGGCGATGGACACCGGGTCGTCGCGTTCGAACACGCTGGGCGTGAGCTCCAGCGCATCGCTGCTGTCGTTGACGCGCTGCACCCAGTGGGCGGTGGAAACATTCGAGCTGCTGTGTGCCATTGGTGATGCTCCTTGGCTAGGGAAGTGAAAAGGTCTGGCTAGGGAAGTGAAGCGGTGGAGTCGACGTTGAATCGCCACGCCGCCGAGGGCGAGCGAGTGGAAGCGGTGAAGCTGCAATCGACGTCGGTGCGGACGTTGCCCCGTTGTGCGCCGGTGCCGCGCACGCACCTTGCGCTGCGCTGTCGCACACGGCCATCGCCGAGCATGCGCGCGTTGCGCAATACCACGGCGTACGCGCAGTCACGCGCCGCGGCGGCGTGGCGGCGCCGGTACCGGCGCGGTTGTTCGATCATGCTGCCATGCTGCATGCAAGGCTCCCCGAAGCGATTTCACGTTCGTTGCGCAAACTCTGGATGCGCTGGCGTGACGGCATCGACAACATAACAACGCATGTCGGGGTACGTGGTAGACAGCTTGGCTTTCACTGAATCATTAACCGAAAATCCCTTGAAAACAGCTGTCCCGCGCAGCTGCGCTTGATCTGCGTTGGTAACGTCACCATGTTTTCCCGACGCGATTGACTCGATTGTCGTACCGAGGACAATCGGGACACCCCCTCGTTTCGCCCGCAATGCATTCGATCGCGACGCTGCGTCGCCGGAGACCGCATGTCGTTCGTGCAAGCACGCTTCCATCCTGCCGTCGCCCGCTGGTTCGAGCGCTGTTTTGCCGCGCCGACGCCTGCGCAGCTGGCTGCATGGCCGGCGATCCAGGACGGGCGGCACACCTTGGTGGCGGCGCCCACCGGCTCCGGCAAGACCCTCACCGCGTTTCTCGCCGCGCTCGATGCGCTGCTGCGTGAAGGCCTGCGCGATGGCGGGCTCGCCGACCGCACCCAGGTGCTGTATGTGTCGCCGCTGAAAGCGCTTTCAAACGATATCCAGCTCAATCTCGAGGCGCCGCTGGCCGGCATCCGCGCCGAGCTGGCCGCGCTGGGCCTGCCCGATGTGGAGATCCGTACCGCGGTGCGCACCGGCGACACGCCGCAGCGCGAACGCGCGCAGGCGCGGCGGCGCCCGCCGCACGTGCTGGTGACCACGCCCGAGTCGCTGTACGTACTGCTCGGTTCGGCATCCGGGCGCGACGCGCTGCGCCATGTGCGCACGGTGATCGTCGACGAGATCCACGCGCTGGCCGCGAACAAGCGCGGCAGCCATCTGGCGCTGTCGTTGCAGCGCCTGCAGCAGCTGTGCGCGACGCCGCCGCTGCGCATCGGCCTGTCGGCGACGCAGAAGCCGATCGATGCGGTCGCGCGCTTCCTGGTCGGCAGCGCGGCGGTGCATGCCGGGCAACCGGATTGCGCGATCGTCGACATCGGCTATGCGCGTGCCCGCGATCTGGCGCTGGAGCTGCCGCCGACGCCGCTCAGCGTGACCATGTCCAACGATCAATGGCAGCAGGTATACGCGCGACTGGCCGAGTTGGTGCGCGCGCATCGCACCACGCTGGTGTTCGTCAACACCCGGCGCATGGCCGAACGCACCGCGCGGCACCTGGCCGAGCTGCTCGGCAACGACGCGGTGGCGGCGCACCACGGCAGCCTCGCGCGCGAGGCGCGGCTGCTCGCCGAGCAGCGGCTCAAGGCCGGCCAGCTGCAGGTGCTGGTCGCCACCGCCTCGCTGGAACTGGGTCTGGACATCGGCGACGTGGACCTGGTGTGTCAGCTCGGCTCGCCGCGCTCGATCGCCAGTTTCCTGCAGCGCGCCGGGCGTTCCGGCCACGCCGTCGGCGGCACGCCGAAGGCGCGGCTGTTCCCGCAGTCGCGCGACGACCTGGTCGAATGCGCGGCACTGCTCGACTGCGTGCGCCGCGGTGAACTGGATGCGCTGCGCATGCTCGATGCGCCGCTGGACGTGCTGGCGCAGCAACTGGTCGCCGAGGTCGCCTGCCAGGAATGGGACGAGGACGCGCTGTACGCGCTGGTGCGCGGCGCCTGGCCGTACGCGACGTTGCCGCGCGAGCGCTTCGACACGGTGCTGCGGATGCTGTGCGACGGCTTCAGCACGCGGCTGGGGCCGCGCGCCGGCTATCTGCATCGCGACGCGGTGCATCGCCGCGTGCGCGAGCGCCGCGGCGCGCGCATGGCGGCGCTGACCTCCGGCGGCACCATTCCCGAGACCGGCGACTACAGCGTGTTGCTGGAGCCGCAGGCGGAGACCATCGGCACGGTCAACGAAGACTTCGCGGTGGAGAGCCTCAGCGGCGACGTATTCCAGCTCGGCAATGCCAGCTATCGCATCCTGCGCGTGGAGCCGGGCAGGGTGCGGGTGGAGGACGCGCGTGGTGCGCCGCCGAACATCCCGTTCTGGCTCGGCGAGGCGCCTGGGCGCAGCGATGAACTCTCGGCCGGCGTGTCGCGGCTGCGCGCGGAGCTGGAGCGCTGCCTGGAGCAGGGCGGTGCGGCGCAGGCGCTGGCCTGGCTGCAGGAGGAACAGGCGCTGGACGCCGCCGCTGCGCAGCAACTGGTGGACTACCTGGGCCGCGCACGTACCGCGTTGGGCGCGCTGCCCACGCAGCGCTGCATCGTGCTGGAGCGCTTCTTCGACGACAGTGGCGGCACCCAACTGGTGATCCACAGCGTGTACGGCAGCCGCATCAATCGCGCCTGGGGCCTGGCCCTGCGCAAGCGCTTCTGCCGCACCTTCAATTTCGAACTGCAGGCCGCGGCCACCGAGGACGCGATCGTGCTGTCGCTGTCGACCCGGCACAGCTTCGCGTTGGACGAGGTCGCGCGTTACCTGCATGCGTCCTCGGCGCTGGACGTGCTGGTGCAGGCCTTGCTGGACGCGCCGCTGTTCGGCGTGCGCTGGCGCTGGAACGCCACCAACGCGCTGGCCCTGCCGCGCTTCACCGGCGGGCGCAAGGTCGCCCCGCAGCTGCAGCGGATGAAGTCGGAAGACCTGCTGGCCACCGTGTTCCCGGACCAGGTCGCCTGCGCCGAGAACCTGGTCGGCGAGCGCGAGATCCCCGAGCACCCGCTGGTTGCGCAGACGTTGCACGATTGCCTGCACGAGGCGATGGACAGCGACGGCTGGCTGCAGCTGCTGCGCGGCATCGAGGACGGCAGCGTGCGCGTGCTGGCGCGCGATCTGGCGGCGCCCTCGCCGCTGGCGGCCGAGGCGCTGGACGCGCGGCCGTACGCGTTCCTCGACGATGCGCCGCTGGAAGAGCGTCGCACCCAGGCCGTGCACAGCCGCCGCTATCAGGATCCGGACAGCGCCGACGACCTCGGCCGGCTCGATCCGGAGGCGATCGCCGCGGTGCGCGAGGAAGCCTGGCCGCAGCCGCGCAGCCGCGACGAGATGCACGAGGCGCTGGTCGCGCTCGGCGTGCTGAGCGACGGCGAGGCCGCCGCACAGCCGGCGTGGTCGAACTGGCTGGCCGAGCTGGCTGCCGATGCGCGGGCCACCCGCTTGCAGCTGGGCGGCGACGGTGACGGCATCGGGCTGTGGGTCGCGGCCGAAGCGCTGGCGCTGATCGCGCCGCTGTATCCGCAGGCCGCCGCGCAGCCGCGCATCGCCGTGCCGCAGGGCTACGCGATCGACGACTGGCAGCGCGACCACGCGCTGCGCGAGCTGCTGCGCGCGCGCCTGTCGGCGCTGGGGCCGGTGACCGCGGCGGCGCTGGCGGCGCCGCTGCAGATGCCGCTGCGCGAGGTGCAGGCGGCGCTGCTGGCGTTGCAGCAGGACGGCTACCTCCTGCCCGGCCGCTTCACCGCCGAGGCCAGCGCCGACGAATGGTGCGAGCGCCACCTGCTGGCGCGCATCCATCGCTACACGCTGGGCCGGCTGCGCCGCGAGATCGAACCGGTGGCGCCGCGCGACTACGCGCGCTTCCTGTTCCGCTGGCAGCACCTGGATGGCGAAGGCCGGGTCGCCGGCGCGGAAGCGCTGGCCAGCGTGCTGGCGCAACTGGAGGGCTTCGAGGCGCCGGCGGCGCTGTGGGAGGCCGACCTGTTGCCGGCGCGGGTGCGCGACTACGCGCCGGCCTGGCTGGACGAACTGTGCAGCGCCGGCCGCACGCTGTGGACGCGCCTGCGCCCGACAGCGGCCAGCGCGGGCGGTGCTGGCGGCACGGGCTCGCTGCGCAGCACGCCGATCCTGCTGCTGCCGCGGCGCAGCGCCGCGCAGTGGGCGCGACTGGCGCCGGCGGCCGAGTCGGGCGCGCTGGGTTCGCGCGCGCAGAAGGTCGCCGATTACCTGGGGACGCATGGCGCTTCGTTCTTCGACGAGATCGCCGATGCGACGCGGCTGCTGTCCACCGAATTGGAAGAAGCGCTGGCCGAACTGGTTGCGGCAGGCCGCATCCACTGCGACAGCTACGCAGGCCTGCGCGCGTTGCTGGTACCGGCCTCCAAGCGTCCCTCGGCGCTGTCGCGGCGCCGGCGCCGGGTGCCGCTGTACGGCATCCAGGATGCGGGACGCTGGGCGTTGCTGCGCGGCGCCGCGGATGCCGGCGACGCCGTGGCGCGCGGCGAGGCGCTCGAACACCTGGCGCGGACCCTGCTGCGCCGCTACGGCGTCATCTGCTGGCGCCTGCTCGAGCGCGAGGCGGCGTGGCTGCCGCCGTGGCGCGAGTTGCTGCGCGTCTATCAACGCCTGGAGGCGCGCGGCGAGATCCGCGGCGGGCGCTTCATCAGCGGGCTGTCCGGCGAGCAGTTCGCGCTGCCCGAGGCGATCGCCCTGTTGCGTCAGATCCGCCGCCAGCCGCACGACGGCGCCTGGCTATGCGTGGCCGCGGCCGATCCGGCGAACCTGCTCGGCAGCGTATTGCCGGGCGCCCGGGTGCCGCGCGTGCCTGGTGCGCGGGTGCTGTACCGCGATGGCCTGCCGATGGCGACCTGGGTGGCCGAGCGCTTCGAACTGTTGCAGGACCTGAGCGCCACCGATGCCGCCGCGGCGCGGCAGCGGTTGCTCGAATCGACCGGCCCAGGGACGCGCGAGGCCATCGCCGCGATGCTCGCCGGTCTGCGCTAACACAAATCTGGTCTCAACTGCCTGTTCAGCTACCAAGAACATTCAGAAAGCAACGCGCCAGCGCTCGGACGTGTGCAAATTTCACATCTTGTCTACAAATAATCTAGGTTCCCATCTCAGTTCCCTTGCGCGTACAAATGAGTTGAATTCGCCGCGCAGAACAACTGCTGCATGCGACGCGCAACCTGGCGGGCCTCCCGTGGTAGCGCTAAAACGTCGCTGCGAAAAGGCTTGGCTCGTATTCATCAACGGGGCACGGGTGCGTTGTTGTGTGCCGAATTCTGCAGACATGGCACCGATTAAAGACGATTTGCCGGGGTGCCGATAGCCCTCAAGCAACGGGCCAGTGCAGCACCGCCTCGGGTCATCCCAGGTGCATCGCATACACCGTCGCCATCGTTCCCGATCCATGTGGTGCAGCGGGAAGGACGTCCGGACGCGTCGTGGTGGCGCGGTCGTTACCAAACAATCGGGGTAGAGATCATGTTGGGCAATATGAAAATTGGCATCAGGCTGACCTGCGCGTTCCTGATCGTGGCCGCCATCGGCGCGTGCATCGGCGCGATCGGTATCCGCAATTCCGGGCACATCAACGACTACGCCACGCTGCTGTACGAACGCGAGCTGGTCGGCCTGTCCAACATCAAGGAAGCCAATATCAACCTGATCTATGCCGGCCGCGCCCGCGCCAACCTGCAACTAGCCACTACGCAGGAAGAGCGCGCCAAGCACCTTGCCAGCATCGACAAGTACACCGCGACGATGGTCGACTACATGACCAAGGCGCGCGCCTCGATGGACAACCCTGAGGGCAAGGCGGCGATGGCGCGCTTCGACGAAGCGTGGAAGGTGTACCTGGCGCGCCGCGGCGCGTTCCTGGAGAAAGCGACGCAGCAGCCGCTGCAGGACGCCAATCCGGAACTCATCGCATTGTCTGCCGCCTCGCGCAGCGCCTCTGACGACGTCGACGAGCTGATGACCGGGCTGGCCAAGATGAAGGAAGCCAACGCGGCGGCCGCGAGTGCCGAAACCAATGCGATCTATACCAATGGAACCAAGGTACTGACGGCCATCATCGTGGCCGGCGTGTTGCTCGGAGTGGGTCTGGGCTTCTTCATCAGCCGCAGCGTGACCAAGCCAATCGGCAAGGCAGTGGACGTGGCCAATGCGCTGGCCGAGGGCGACCTGAGCATGCTGATCGAAACCACGTCCAAGGACGAGGCGGGGCAGTTGCTGATGGCGATGCGGCGCATGGTCGAGAGGCTGCAGCAGGTGGTCGGCGAGGTCAACGCCAGCGCGCAGACGTTGGCCGGCGCTTCGGAGGAAGTGAGCGCGACCGCGCAGTCGCTGAGCCAGGCCTCGACCGAGCAGGCGGCCGGCGTGGAGGAGACCAGCGCGTCGCTGGAGCAAATGACCGCCTCGATCGGGCAGAACACCGACAACGCACGGATCACCGACGGCATGGCGGCGCAGGCGGCGCGGGAAACGCTGGAGGGCGGCTCGGCGGTGGTGGCCACCGTGGCGGCGATGAAGCAGATCGCACAGAAGATCAGCATCATCGACGACATCGCCTACCAGACCAACCTGCTTGCGCTCAACGCCGCGATCGAGGCCGCGCGCGCCGGCGAGCACGGCAAGGGCTTCGCCGTGGTCGCCGCGGAAGTGCGCAAGCTGGCCGAGCGCAGCCAGGTGGCGGCGCAGGAAATCGGCGAGGTCGCTGGCTCCAGCGTCGAGCTGGCGGAGAAGGCTGGGCGCCTGCTGGAAACCATCATGCCCAACATCAAGAAGACCTCGGACCTGGTGCAGGAGATCGCCGCGGCGTCGCAGGAGCAGTCCTCCGGCGTGGCGCAGATCAATTCGGCAGTGGTGCAGCTGAGCCAGACCACGCAGCAGAACGCGACCGCGTCCGAGGAGTTGGCGGCCACCGCCGAAGAAATGAGCTCGCAAGCCAGCCAGTTGCAGGACAGCATGGCCTTCTTCCGGCTCTCCGGGCAGCCGCGGGTGGGCACCGTGTACGCGGCCGACGCCGATGCGGAGATCGCGGCGCGTTACCCGCGCGCGCGCCAGGCGGCACGCGATCGCACGGTCGCGGCACGTAGGCCGGGCAGCGCAAAACTTGACCGCAGCGAAGCGCTACTGGGCCACGCCTGATACCTCGCGCTGCGATGCCGCAGCGCGCTCAGCGTCCTTCGTCCCAACGCGCATCCCATTCCTGAGAGAGTGCCGTGATAAAACACATCAAGATATCGACCAAGCTCTACGGCGGGTTTTCGGTCGTTCTGCTGATTCTTCTGGCGCTGGCGGCCGTGGCGTACTACAACGTCACCGCGCTGTCGCAGGCCAACTACTGGAACACGCACACCTACAAGGTGATTGCCGAGGTGGACGGCGCGCTCAGCAGCCTGATCAACATCGAGACCGGCACCCGCGGATTCTCCCTGACCGGCGAAGACGAGTTCCTGCAGCCCTACCGGGCCGGCATGACCGAGTTCGAGCAGCACCTGAAGAAAGCCCGCGAGTTGACCGCGGACAATGCCAAGCAACAGTCGCGGCTTGATGTACTGAAGCAGACGCAGGAGCAGTGGCTGAGCCAGGCGGTGCATCCGCAGATCGCCCTGCGTCACAACGTCAATGGCGGCAAGGCCACGATGGAGGCGATGGCGGCCGCGGTGCGTTCGTCCAAGGGCAAGGCCTATATGGATGCCATGCGCGACAAGATGGCCGAAGTGCGCGCGGCCGAGAGCGACCTGCTGGCGGCGCGTGCGGCCGAGGCCGAGCAGCTGCAGCAGCGCACCAGCATCACCCTGATCATCGGTAGCCTGGTGGCGGCGCTGTGTGCGGTGGTGATCGGATTCCTGATCACGCGTTCGCTGATGACCGAACTGGGCGGCGAACCTGGCGCGGTGATGGAAGTGGCCAGGCGCATCGCGCAGGGCGATCTCACCGTGCAGGTGCCGACCCGCGCCAACGACAGCAGCAGCGCGATGGTGGCGCTGCAGGTGATGGTCGACCGGCTGGCGGAAGTGGTCGGCGATGTCAACAACAGCGCGCAGTCGCTGGCCGGTTCGTCGGAGGAGGTCAGCGCCACCGCGTTGACCTTGAGCCAGGCCGCCACCGAACAGGCCGCCGGGGTGGAGGAAACCAGCGCCTCGCTGGAGCAGATGACCGCGTCGATCGCGCAGAACACCGACAACGCCCGGATCACCGAAGGCATGTCCGCGCAGGCGGCCAAGGAGGCCGTGCAGGGAGGCGAGGCGGTGCTGGCCTCGACCCATGCGATGAAGCAGATCGCGCAGAAGATCGGCATCATCGACGACATCGCCTACCAGACCAACCTGCTGGCGCTGAATGCGGCGATCGAGGCCGCACGCGCCGGCGAGCACGGCAAGGGCTTCGCGGTGGTCGCCGCGGAAGTGCGCAAGCTGGCCGAGCGCAGCCAGGTGGCCGCGCAGGAGATCGGCGAGGTAGCGGCCAACAGCGTGAGTCTGGCCGACCGCGCCGGCAACCTGCTGGAAACCATCGTGCCCAGCATCAAGAAGACCTCGGACCTGGTGCAGGAGATCGCCTCCGCATCGCAGGAGCAGTCTTCCGGCGTGACCCAGATCAATCTGGCGGTGTCGCAGCTGAGCCAGACCACGCAGCAGAACGCCACCGCTTCCGAGCAGCTGGCGGCGACCGCCGAGCAGATGAGTTCGCAGGCCGAGTCGTTGCAGCAGGCGATGGCGTTCTTCCGTTTGAGCCGTAGCGAGGCGCTGCCCGTGCGCAGCGCCGAGCGGCCGCCGCGCACGGGCGTGGTGCGGCCCGCGCGTGCCGAAAGCAAGAGGGCGCGGGTGCGGCCGTTGGCTGCGGCCTACGCGATGGTGGAATCGCCGGACGAAGCGAACTTCGTCAACTTCTAAAGGTGAACGTGATGCAGAACGGGACATTCGACGCGTCGGCGCAAGCGCACGATCAGAACCCATCGCAGTTTCTGACCTTCCATCTGGGCCAGGAGCTGTTCGGCCTGAGCATCGTGGGCATCAAGGAAATCATCGAGTACCGGGCGCCGACGCCGGTCCCGTCGATGCCGGCATGCGTACGCGGGGTGATCAACCTGCGCGGCGCGGTGGTGCCGATCGTGGACCTGCAGTTGCGGCTCGGGCGTGCGGCCAGCGCCGTCACCCGGCGCAGCTGCGTGGTGATCGTGACGCAGGAGGGCGAAAGCGCCGGCCAGGCGTTCGGATTGCTGGTCGATGCGGTCAGCGAGGTGCTGGACATTTCGCCGCAGCAGATCGAGGCGGCGCCCTCGTTCGGCTGCGGCATCCGCGGCGAACTGATGCAGGGCGTGGGCAAGCTGCACGATCGTCTGGTGGTCCTGCTGGAGCGCAGGCGTGTGCTGGCGATGGATGGCGATGCCGATATCCTCGCGCCAGCGCTGGCCGCCTGAGCGGTCCGCGCGCTCGCCGTGATACGCGCATCACGGCGCACCGGCTAGGGTCGTGGAGGTAGGGCATCTGCCCGCCACAGCGAGATCCGGACATGGCGAACCAAGACAAGCAGCACAGCGACAAGCAGGGCATCCGCGAGGGTCAGCAGGACCGCGCCCAGGACGCCGCCGCCAAGCAGCGGCAGGGACTGGAAGACGAAAAACTGCGCGAGGCGCACGAGCGCGGCCCCAAGTCGGGCGAACAGCAGGACTGAACGGTTGCGTCGGCCGCCGCGCGCCTCGGCGGCCGGGCGCGCGCCTGTGCAGGCAGGGGGCCAGGCCAGCAGATCCATGCCACTTCCGCCGCATGCGCGGCAGGCGGACGCCGGCGATGTCGGCACGCGGCCCACAAAAAAGCCCCGGAGTCGCCTCCGGGGCTTTCGTCTGAACAAATGGTGGAGCGGAAGGGGATCGAACCCTCGACCTTCGCATTGCGAACGCGACGCTCTCCCAGCTGAGCTACCGCCCCACATCAGACGCATAGTCTAACTGGCCCGGGGCATGCGTGCCAAGAGGGGGCGAGGCGCATCGTCCACGGTGCGGCGCTGCTGCCGCGCGAGGCGGCAGGGCAGGCCGCCTCATGCGATCGTCTGCGGTTTCCTTTCGGTCTTGCCCAGTGTCAGGAATGCGGTGCCGTATCCAGGCAACCGCCGGACGGAGTCGATATAATCGCGGGCCGAAATCCTCGCCAGACGATTTCGTCGTTCCGGATGAAATATTCCGTCCGTTCCAAATCTTTTATCCACGGGTCTTTGAAAAAATGACGGAAGTTCGCAACTTGCAACAAATCGCCGAAGCCAAGGCCAAGCTGCAGGAAGAAATGCGCAAGCTGGAAGAGCAGGAGAAGCAGGCGCGCGAAGGCGAGACCAGCGCCGCGCACGCCAACATCCTGTCGCTGCTCGAGCAGTTCTCCGAGTTCTTCAGCGCCAAGCAGCGCAACGAGATCGCCGCCTACGTGACCAGCAGCGCCGCGCCGAAGGTTGCCAGTGCCAAGTCCGCCGGCGGCCGCAGCGAGGTCAAGCCGAAGTACCAGCTGCCGCATACCGGCGAGACCTGGTCCGGCCGCGGCCGCACGCCGAAGGCGTTCGCCGCATGGGAAGGCACCGCCGCCTACAACGAATGGAAGGCGCGCCATCCGGATCTGAAGTTCCCGCTGGTCAAATACTGATCGGTCGAAAAAGGCCAGGGTTCCCTGGCCTTTTTTATGTGCGATGGTTTTATGCGCGGCATTGGTGTCGCCCAGGTTTGTCGTGGATAAAACCGTGGCGCAGAGGCAGGCGCGGCAGGGAATGCGCTTGGAATAACCGAGGGCATGTTCGCCGCTCGACCGTAGAGCCGCTGTCCGCAGGCGACAGCCCCTGTAGGAGCGGCTTCAGCCGCGACAGACATCATCGATAACGCCTGTCGCGGCTGAAGCCGCTCCTACAACCGCCTCCGAATCTCAGCCCGCGCCGCCCAGCAGCGGCTGCAGCGTCGCTTCCAGTTCGCGCCGGCGCCAGCCGGCCAGCGGCTGCGGCCATTGGCCGCTTTCCAGCAGGGCTTCCAGGTGCTTGCGCGAGGCCAGCAGGCCGTCGGGCAGGCCGAGTTCGGCGCTGCGTGCGGAAACCGCGTCCTGCAGCCGCTTCAAGGCGGCCTTGTTTTCGTCGCTGGAGGCCAGCGCCAGCGGCGCCTGCGCCTCGTCGGGCAGCGGCGTGGTCAGCGCCTGCCACAGCGCGTCGCCGAGCTTGCGCGGCGCCTTGGGGTGCTTGTCCAGCGTCGCCTGCAGCGCGTGGCGGTCGGACGGCGGGAACCGCGCCAGGGTGGCGGCCAGTTCGTTGTCCAGGATCCAGCTGCGCGGCTTGTCGCTGTGCCGCGCCTGCACGTCGCGCCAGCGCAGCAGGCGCAACAGGCGTTGTTGCGCGGGCCGGTCCATGAACTGCGCCGAGCGCATGCCCAGGTGCGGCCAGCGTTCGCCTTCGTCGTGCTCCACGGTGCCGAGCAGGCGTTCGCCGTCCTCGTGTAGCCAGGCGCTGCGGTCCAGCAGCTGCAGCCGTTCCTGCAGCGCATCGTGGATCGCGAACAGGTGGCGCACATCGTCGGCGGCGTATTCCAGCTGCGCCGGCGACAGCGGGCGGCGCAACCAGTCCGAGCGGGTCTCGCCCTTGGCCAGATGCACGCCGGTGATCTCCAGCACCAGCTTCTGGTAGCCCATGCCGGCGCCGATGCCGGCCAGGCCGGCGCCGATCTGGGTGTCGAACAAGGGCCGCGGCAGCGTGCCGCAGGCGCACTTGAACGCGACCAGGTCTTCGCTGGCGCTGTGCATGACCTTGAGGATGGACGGGTCCGACAGCCACGGCGCCAGCGCCTGCGGCATGCCGGGAATCAGCGGGTCGATCAGCAGGATTTCGTCGGCCACCGCCATCTGCACCAGCGCCAGCTGCGGCCAATAGGTGCGTTCGCGGACGAATTCGGTATCCAGGCCGATCCTGGCCGGGCGCTGCGCCAGCCGTTCGGCCAGCTCGGCGGGTTGCTTGATCCAATAGGGCACGTGGTTTCCGTCGAATGCAGGGTTTGCTCAGGCAGGCGAGAATAGCCTAACGTCGGCCCGCCGGCCGCACGGACGGGGTGGCGCGGATGCCATCGGGAGGCCAATGTCGTTGGGAGGAAGCGTGCGTACGAGCGGCACCGTGATCGCCTGGACCGTGCTGGCCGCGCTGGCGTGCGGCTGCACCGGGCCGGCATCTGCGCCGCCGGCGCAACCCGCCGCCAAGCCCGCGCAGGCGGCGGCCGGCAAGCCGGTGCAGGCGCCCAGCGTCACCATCGGCGGCGAGGACGCCGCCGAGACGGTGGCGCGCTGGCAGCCGCCGCTGCCGCCGCTCGAACGCACGCAACTGGCGCAGGCGCGCCGCGACGCCGCGCGCGCGCTGGCCGAGGACCGCCTTTTCGAGGACGCGCAGTCGGCGATCCCGCTGTACCTGGCGATCCGCGCGCTGGCGCCGCAGGACCCGGTCGCGCGCGATGGGCTGCGCAAGGCGCGGCGCCGGCTGCTGCAACTCGGCGACGAATTGTTGCGCGCATCGGAGCAGCAGGAGCAGGCGCTGGAGCGCGCCGATCGCATCGCGATGGTGGCGCTGTCGCTGGATGCGGACGATCCGGCGGTGCGGCGCCTGCAGCAGCGGGTAGAGACCGCGCAGCGGGTGCTGGCCTACAACCGTGCCGGCGAAGACGATCTGCGCGCCGGCCGGCTCGGCGAGGACGGCAACGGCGCGCTGGCCAACTTCCGCGAAGCGCTGCAGCTGGACGCGGACGATGCGCGGGCGCGGCAGGGCGTGGCGGCGGTGGAGAGCGCGCTGATCCGGCGCGCCGAGGCCGCCGCGGCGCTGTCCGATTTCGCCGCCGCCGGCAGCTGGTTGGCGCGCGCGGCGCGCATCCGCGACGCCGCCGCCACCGTGCGCGACGCGCGTGCGCGGGTGGAAGGCGTGCGCAGCGCGCGCATCGCCGCGCTGCGCGACGCCGGCTTGCGCGATCTGGCCACGCCGGTCGGACTGAAGGCGGCGCGCGAGAAGCTGGGCGAGGTCCTGCGCATCGCCGATCCGGGCGACCCGGTGGCGGCGATGCTGCGCGAGCGCATCGACCTGGCCACCTACTACGGCAGTTTCCGCCCCGGCCAGGTGTTCACCGACGGCATGAGCGACGGCGAGCGCGGGCCGCAGATGATCGTGGTGCCGCACGGCGGCTTCCGCATGGGCGCCAGCGAGACCGAGCCGGGCGCGATGCCGGCGGAGCAGCCGCTGCACTACGTGCGCTTCGACCGCGGCTTCGCGATGTCGATCACCGAGGTCACCGTGGCCGAGTTCCGCCGCTTCGTCGAGCTCAGCGGCGCGCGGCCGCGGGCGACCCGGCGCGGGCATTCGATCGTCTACGACGAGCGCAGCGGCAACTTCGTGCGCCGCAGCGGCACCGATTGGCAGTCCGGCTACAACGGCGCGCGCGCCGCGCCGAACAGCCCGGTGATGCACGTCAGCGTGCGTGATGCCGAGGCCTACGCGGCGTGGCTGTCGCAGCAGACCGGGCGCCACTATCGGCTGCCCAGCGAGGCCGAGTTCGAATACGCGCTGCGCGCCGGCGGCCGCGGCCGCTATCCCTGGGGCAACGCCGGCACCCCGCCGCGCGGCGCCGGCAACTTCACCGGCGGCGGCGACGTCTCGCCCAGCGGCCGGCACTGGAACAATGCCTTCGTCGGCTATGCCGACGGCTTCTGGGGGCCGGCGCCGGTCGCCAGCTTCAAGGCCAATGCCTGGGGCCTGCACGACATGGGCGGCAACCTCAGCGAGTGGGTGGCCGATTGCTGGCATTCCAGCTACCGCCGCGCACCGGCCGACGGCGCCGCCTGGTACAACCCCGGGTGCCGTTCGCGGGTGGTGCGCGGCGGCAACTGGGCCAACGCACCGGAGCAGACCCGTGCCGCCTGGCGGCTGATGCAGGACTCCGACACCACCAGTGCCAGAGTCGGTTTCCGCCTGGTGCGCGGAATTTGACGCGGCCGCGCAGCGCACGTCGTTACAGTGCGCGGCACAGGCAGGCGCCGTCGCCGCCCACCAGCCAGCAAGGGGATTGGATATGAGCAACGTCTTCGGCCGCCAGGGCGGGGAACAGGGCGGTGGCCGCCGCGGTCCGCTGGGCGGCGTGCGCTGGCTGGTGCTGCTGGGCTTCGCGGTGTACGCGGGGTTCTACTGGTTCTCCAACCGCAGCGAGGATCCCTACACCGGCGAGAAAGTGCTGATCGACAATTCGCTCGGCGTCGAGGACGAGAAGGCGCTGGGCCTGCAGGCTTACCAGGAGATCCTGGCGCAGGAACGTCCGGTCGATCCGCAATCGCAGGTGGCGCAGCAGGTGCGCGCGATCGCGCAGCGGCTGATCGCCAAGGTCGATGTGGTCGAGGACGCGCTGGCCGCCGAGCACGGCATGCAGGCCAAGCACTACGCGCGCGGTTTCGAGTGGGACGTCAACGTGATCGAGTCCGACCAGGCCAACGCGTTCTGCCTGCCCGGCGGCAAGATGGCGGTCTACACCGGCCTGCTGCCGGTGGCCAAGAACGCCGACGCGATGGCGGTGGTGATGGGCCACGAGATCGCGCATGCGCTGCTGCGCCACGGCGCGCAACGCATGGCGCAGCAGAAGCTGACCCAGATCGGGCAGATGGCCGGCGCGGCCAGCGGCATGGACCCGCAACAGCAGCAGATGGCGATGGCGGCGATGGGCTACGGCTACCTGCTGCCGTATGCGCGCAGCCACGAGACCCAGGCCGACGAAGTCGGGTTGATGCTGGCCGCGGCGGCCTGCTTCGATCCGCAGGAGGCGGTGCCGCTGTGGGAGCGGATGAGCGCCAGCAGCGGCGGCCAGGCGCCGCCGGAGTTCGCCTCCACGCACCCGAATCCGGGCACGCGGATCCAGAACCTGCAAGCGCTGATGCCCAAGGCGATGGAGTACCGGCAGCGCTTCTGCGAATCGGCGAAGACGGCGCAGCGCTGACGAGGTGGCAGGCGCGGGCGACCCGAGGCGGCGGCAGCGCCGCGCACGCCGTCAAAGTCCCAGCTCGGCACTTCGGCACCTCGGCATCGTCCGCCGTGCGCGGATGCGGCGGTATAGCCATGCGGCTTCGCATGGCTATGCGCGGTCCGCGGGAGCCTGCCCTCAGCGCGTGGATACCTGCACCGCCGCCGTTGCCGCAGCAGCCTCTGTCGCCGCCACGTCCGCCGCTGACTGCGGCGTGGCCAGACGCTGCCCGATCGCCAGCAGTTCGACGAACTCGCGGCGGTCGCCGCTGCGGTCCTCGCCGGTCGCCGTGCGCGCCGCGGCGGCCACCTGCGACCAGTCCCAGCCATCGATGTGGGTGCCGCCGCGCAGCAGGTCGGCGTAGGCGGCGACCGCTGCGGCGAAACGCAGATCCGCGCTGGGCCGCGCCGTCGCCGCAGCGGTCGCGATCGTGCTCTGCAGCAGGCGGCTGCGCTCCTGTCCGGGCAGCTTGTAGCGCAGCCGCAGCTGCGCCAGTTCGCCGGCGTGGGGCGGTGTCTGCGCCTTTGCCGGCGCGCCGTAACGCAGCGCCGGCAGGCGCGCTGTGGTGCTGCCCACCGGGGTGATCTCGTACAGCGCGGTGACGCTGTGGCCGGCGCCGATCTCGCCGGCATCGACCTTGTCGTTGGCGAAATCCTCGCGCGCCAGCAGCCGGTTCTCGTAGCCGATCAGGCGGTATTCGGCGACCTGGGCCGGATTGAATTCGACCTGGATCTTGACGTCGCGGGCGATGGTCAGCAGCGTGGCCTGCATCTGCTGCACCAGCACCTTGTGCGCCTCGCGTGCCGAGTCGATGTAGGCATGGTTGCCGTCGCCGACGTCGGCCAGGCGTTCGGCCATCGCGTCGTTGTAGTTGCCGCGGCCGAAGCCGAGCGTGCTCAGCGCCACGCCGCTGCGCCGCTGATCGGCGACCAGGGTCTCCAGCGCGCCGCGGTCGATCGTGCCGACGTTGAAGTCGCCGTCGGTGGCCAGGATCACCCGGTTGCTGCCGCCGGCGATGAAGCTCTGCCGTGCGGTCGCATAGGCCAGGCGAATGCCGTCGCCGCCGTTGGTGCTGCCGCCGGCCTGCAGGCGCTGCAGCGCGGCGAGGATCTCGGCATGGCGGTCGCCGGGCGTCGGCGGCAGCACCAGTCCGGCCGAGCCGGCATAGACCACGATCGAGACCCGGTCCTGCGCGCGCAATTGCGGCACCAGCATGGCGAAGGCCTGCTTGAGCAAGGGCAGCTTGTCCGCGCTTTCCATCGAGCCGGACGTGTCGATCAGGAACACCAGGTTCGCCGGCGGCAAGGCCTGGCGCGGCACGTCGTAGCCCTTGATGCCGATCATCAGCAGCTGCCGCTGCGGATTCCACGGCGCGGGCGCCAGTTCGGTGGACACGCGGAACGGCGTGTCGCGGTCGCGCGGGGCCGGGTGCGCGTAGTCGAAGTAGTTGATGAATTCCTCGGCGCGCACCGCGTCGGCAGGCGGGCGCTGGCCGTCGCGCAGCATGCGCCGCACGTTGGCGTAGCTGCCGGTGTCCACGTCGATCGAGAAGGTGGACAGCGGTTGTTCGCGCGCGCTGTGCACCGGGTTGTCGGTGGGATGGTCGTAGCGTTCGCGGTCCAGCGGCGGCATCGGCGGCGCCGTGGGCGCCAGGCGCGGGTAGGTGTCGATGCCGGTATTGCCGGCCACCGACGGCGCGACCGACGCTGCGGGTGGTGCGGGCGGTGCGGGCGGGGCCAGCATCTTCGCCGGCACCGGCGCCGGCGCTGGCTTGGCCAGGCGTTCGCTGGGAGCGTAGACCTCTTGCACGGCTGCGGCATCGATCGCCGCCGGCGCGCTTGCGGCGACGCGGTCGTCGCTGGTGGTGCTGCAGCTTGCCAGCAGCGCGGCAAGGATCAGGGACGGCAGGGCGGTGCGGTGCGGGCGTGGCTGCATGGTGGGCGCTCGGTGTGGGTTGCGAGGCTGCAAACGCGCGACCGCCGACAACGGGGTTGGACCCGCGGCCGCGGCTCGGGTCCGCCATGCTGCCTTGCGGCTGAACGTGCCGCGGGCGCGCACGCGGCAGCGCATGGCGCGGGTGCATCATTCGCGCATCGCCACCGGAGCATTCGCCATGAAACGTCTCTTGCTGTCACTGCTCGGACTGGCCGCGCTGGCCGGCTGCGCCACCAACCGGATCAGCGACGACGAGCGCCTGGCGTTGTACCGCGCCCATGCCGCCGCGCCGGTGCGCGATTTCCAGTACTACAACCGGATCAGCGGCTGGACCGCGCTCGGCGACAGCGCGCTGGCGGTATGGACGCGGCCGAACCAGGCCTATCTGCTGGAGCTGAGCGGCCGTTGCCCCGATCTGGACTTCGCGCCGACGATCGCCATCACCCACTTCAGCGATCGGGTGTCGGCGCGTTTCGACGACGTATTGGTGATCGGCGGCAGCCCGGGCGCGATCCGCCTGCCGTGCCGCATCCAGAGCATCCGTCCGCTCGACGTCAAGGCGTTGCGTACCTCGGAAAAGGAACTGCGCGAGGCCAAGGTGCAGGAGCGGGCGCAGCAGCCGGTGCCGGCGCAGTAGCGCCGGCGTCAGGCCTGTTGGTGTCGAAGCGGTTTCGCAGAGGTTGCGGGTGCGGCGGCTTTGCGGATGGGTTCTGTCGCGGCTGATGGCCCGAGGCCACCCGGAGCCGCTCCTACAGGGATTCGGTCTCAGGATTCCTGTTCGGGGTCCACGTAGCCTTCGGGCTTGGATGCGCCGCCCTGGAACAGGAATTTCTCCAGTTCCGTTTCCAGGAATGCGCGGTGCTTGGGATCGCGCGGCGACAGCCGGTTCTCGTTGATCAGCATGGTCTGGTGCGCCAGCCATGCCTGCCAGCCGGCCTTGCCGATGTGCGCGAACACGCGCTGGCCGAGGTCGCCGGGATACGGCACGTAGTCGAGCCCTTCGGCGTCGCGTTGCTGGTACTGGCAGAAGACGGTGCGGGACATGGCGGTTCCTGGTGGCGCGATGGGCGACGATCAGAGGCCGTCGAGCAGTTTGCGGATCGGGGCGGGCAGGCCGAGCACGGACAAGTCCGCACGCGCGACCCAGCGCAGGTCGTCATTGTCGCGTACCGCGTCGCGCAAGGCGACCTTGCGCAGGCGCAACGGCTGCAGATGCAGGCGATAGTGGCTGAAGGTGTGCACGATCGGCGGCATTAGCTCGGCAGCGTCGAAGTCGCGGCCGCGGGTCTCGCGTTCGAACCAGGCGCGCAGCGCGCTCTCGCTCTCGGCCTGCGGCAGCGTCCACAGCGAGGCCCAGATGCCGCTCGGCGGGCGCCGTTGCAGCAACAGTTCGCCGGCGGCGTTTTCCAGCAGCAGCGCCAGCGCCTCGCGTTCGGGCAGGGTCTTGCCCGGTTTCGGCGTGGGCAATGCCTCGACCAGGCCGTCGCGGCGCGCCACGCAATCGTCCTGCAGCGGGCACAACACGCAGGCGGGGTTGGCGCGGGTGCACAGGGTGGCGCCGAAATCCATCTGCGCCTGGGTGTAATCGGCCATGCGCCCGTCGGCGACCGCGGCCACATGCGCCTGCGCGATCGCCCACAGCGGTTTCTCCACCGCCGGCAGACCCGGGTAGCCGGCGATGCCGTGGTAGCGGGTCAGCACGCGCTTGACGTTGCCATCCAGGATCGCGAAGCGGTCGTTCCAGGCCTGGCTCAGGATCGCGCCGGCGGTGCTGCGGCCGATGCCGGGCAGCGCGTGCAGGGCGTCGAAGTCGCGCGGCAGTTCGCCGGCGTGCAGCTCCACGCAGCGCTTTGCGGCGGCATGCAGGTTGCGTGCGCGGGCGTAGTAGCCCAGCCCGGCCCACTGCGCCATCACCGCATCGGTGCCGGCCGCGGCCAGGTCGGGCAAGGTGGGGAAGTGTTGCAGGAAGCGCAGGAAGTACGGGATCACCACCGCGACCTGGGTCTGCTGCAGCATGATTTCCGACAGCCACACGCGGTACGGGCTGCGCGGATGCTGCCAGGGCAGGTCATGGCGGCCGTGGCGGTCAAACCAGGCGAGCAGTCGGGTGGGGAAGGTGTCTGGCTGGAGCATGCTGGCATCGGTCGTTCCTTCTCCCAGCGGGAGAAGGTGCCCCGAAGGGGCGGATGAGGGTACGGGCGAAGCCTCGTGTGCTTGGGTCAGCGAGTCGCTTTCGCGCCGTACCCTCACCCCAACCCCTCTCCCGGCGGGAGAGGGGCTTAGCGTCACGCGCCCAGCGCTTCCGGCAGCAAGGCGTCGACGAAGGCTTCGGCGTCGAACACGCGCAGGTCTTCCGGGCGCTCGCCGATGCCGGCGAAGCGGATCGGGATGCCGAACTCGCGAGCCAGCGCGAACACCACGCCGCCCTTGGCGGTGCCGTCGAGCTTGGTCACCACCAACCCGGTCACGCCGACCGCGGCGTGGAACTGGCGCAGCTGCGACAGCGCGTTCTGGCCGGTGGTGCCGTCGATGACCATCAGCACTTCGTGCGGCGCAGCCGGGTCGAGCTTGCCGAGCACGCGGCGGATCTTGCCCAGTTCGTTCATCAGCCCGGTCTGGGTATGCAGGCGCCCGGCGGTGTCGGCGATCAGCACTTCGGTGCCGCGCGCCTTGCCGGCCTGCAGCGCGTCGAACGCGACCGAGGCGGCGTCGGCGTTCTGGCCCTGCGCGATCACGGTGACGCCGTTGCGATCGCCCCAGGCCTGCAACTGCGCCACCGCGGCGGCGCGGAAGGTGTCGCCGGCGGCCAGCATCAGGCTGTGCCCCTCGTCCTTGAAGCGCTTGGCCAGCTTGCCGATGGTGGTGGTCTTGCCGACGCCGTTGACGCCGACCGTGAGCACCACGAACGGTTTGGCGCTGCGGTCGATCTGCAGCGGCTTGGCGATCGGCTGCAGGATCGCGATCAGGTCGGCGCGCAGGGCGCGCAGCAGCGCCTGCGCATCGGCGAACTCGCGCGCCTTCATGCGCTTGCGCAGGTTCTCGATCAGCGCGGTGGTGGCCGGCACGCCGACGTCGGCGGTGATCAGCGCGGTCTCGATCTCGTCGAGCAGGTCGTCGTCGAGCTTGGGATTGCGCGAGAACAGGCCGCCGAAGCTGCGCGCGATGGCGCTGTTGCGCAGGCGCTCGCGCCAGCCGGGCTTGCCGGCCGGAGCGGCGGGCAGCGCATCGCTGCGCACCAGGTCCGCCGCGGCCGACGGCACGGATGCGGTGGTGGCGGCCGGGGCAACCGGCTGGACGGGGGCGGGCGTCGGTTGCGGCGCGCTCGGTTGCGGCGCCGCGGCCGGCGGCGGCACGTAGGCCTGCGGCGGCGGGGTGGGCGCCGCGGGCGGCAGCGGCGCGGGTTGCGCTTGCGGAACGGCGACCGGGGCCGGCGCCTGCACGGGGCGCTCGGCGACCGGCGCGTCTACCGGCTCAGCAGTATCGGCAGGTGCGAGGGCGGCGGGCGCCGTCTCGGTGACAGGCGGCGCCGACGGCGCAGGCGCAGCGGGTTCGGCACCGGCCGGCTTGGGGAAGGCGGCGGCCAGTTCCTCGATGCTGTAGCGCTGCGTGCGGCTCTCGCCGGCGTTGTCCTGTGGCTTGTTGCGGCGGAATAGGCTGACCATGGATGACGCGTGGACCGGAAACGCGGAATGCTACCACTTGCGGCCTGAGGGCCCTGTGCAGCGGCAACACGAAGCAGGTGGCGACGCTGGCGCGCGCCGTTGTAGGAGCGGCTTCAGCCGCGACAGACTGCATCCGCCGCCGCTCGCCCCACATCACGCATCCTGTCGCGGCTGAAGCCGCTCCTACAACGGCCAGCGACGCGCAGCGTCACACCGCCCGCATTCAGCCACCAATCCCTAATCCCCAATCTCGAATCCCGGCCCCTCAGAGCTTGCCCTTCATGGAACGGTAGTCGCGCGGGGTCATGCCGACGGTGGCCTTGAACTGGCGCGCGAACGCGCTCTGGTCGGCGAAGCCGCAGGCCTGGCCGATGCTGGCGATGCTGTCCTCGCCGTGCAGCAGGCGCATCGCCGCTTCGATGCGCATCTTGGTCAGCAGCTGCTGCGGGGTCAGCTGGAACACGCGGCGAAAGTGCCGTTCCAGCTGCGCCACCGACAGTTCCGCCAGGTCGGCCAGGGTCTGCACGCGCAGGTTGTCGCCATAGTGGCTCTGCATGTGCTCCATCGCGCGGCTGATGCGTTCGTAGGCCGAATGGCGGCTGTCGGGCTGGCCCAGGTCGCGGGAGATGCCGACCACGCCGATCACCTCGTTGTGCTCGCACAGCGGGCGCTTGAAGGTCAGGCACCAGCCCGGGGTGCGGTTCGGGAACAGGTGCACTTCCAGCTGGTTCTCGATCATCTCGCCGCACAGCACGCGCCGGTCCTGCATCAGATAACTGCCGCCCAGCGGCAGCGGGAACACTTCCAGCGCCGATTTGCCGATCAGGTCGGCCCGGTATTTCTTGCCCAGGCGCCGCACCAGGGTCAGGTTGACGTGGGTGTAGCGGCCGTCGCGGTCCTTGACGAAGAACACCACGTCCGGCAACGCATCGAACAGCGTCTGCATTTCCAACGCGGAAATCAAAGTATCCATCTGCACTCACCGGGCGGTTGTAGGCTGCGGCGGCAGGCACGCCGCGGCGTGCCCGTCCCCAGGACCGATCCTAGCCTAAGTCGGGCCTGCGGGGAGGTTCGGGTTGTGCGAATTTCCGCATTTATGACAGGCAAACGCTGCTAGCCGCCAGCGGCCCGGAATGTGAGCATGGACCTATGCATACACTCGATGTGATCGACTCGCATACCGGCGGCGAACCGACCCGTGTCGTCGTCGCCGGCTTCCCCGACCTGGGCACCGGACCGCTGGCGCAACGGCGCGATCTGTTCCGCGATCGCTTCGATCGCTGGCGCAGCGCCATCGCCTGCGAACCGCGCGGCTCGGACACCATGGTCGGCGCGCTGCTGCTGCCGCCGATCGCGGCCGATGCCTGCGCTGCGGTGATCTTCTTCAACAACGTCGGCTATCTGGGCATGTGCGGGCACGGCACCATCGGCCTGGTGCGTACGCTGGCCGAGCTGGGCCGGCTGGCCCCGGGCACGCATCGCATCGAGACCCCGGTGGGCACGGTGGGCGTGGAACTGCACGGCGACGGCCGGGTCTCGGTGGACAACGTGGAAAGCTACCGCCACGCCGCCGGCATCGAAGTGCAGGTGCCCGGCTACGGCCGCGTGCGCGGCGACGTGGCCTGGGGCGGCAACTGGTTCTTCATCACCGAGCAGACGCCGTGCGCGCTGGAGCTGCGCAACCAGCGCGCGCTGACCGCCTACACCGAGGCGCTGCGGCTGGCGCTGGAGGCAGCCGGCATCCGCGGCGCCGACGGCGGCGAGATCGACCATATCGAGATCAACGGCCCGGCGCCGGGCGCCGGCGCCGATGCGCGCAATTTCGTGCTGTGCCCGGGCCTGGCCTACGACCGTTCGCCGTGCGGCACCGGCACCAGCGCCAAGCTGGCGTGCCTGGCCGCCGACGGCAAGCTGGCCGCCGGCCAGGTGTGGCGCCAGGAGGGCATCCTCGGCAGCCTGTTCGAAGGCAGCTACGTGCCCGGCAGCCGTGGCGTGCTGCCGCGGATCACCGGGCAGGCGCACATCACCGCGCGTTCGCAGCTGCTGATCGATGCGCAGGATCCGTTCGCCTGGGGCATCGGCGCCGGATGAGCGGTTTCGACCTGATCGTCGTCGGCGCCGGCATCGTCGGCGCGGCCTGCGCCGATGCGGCCGCGGCCGCCGGGCTGCGGGTGGCGATCGTCGAGTCGGGCACGATCGGCGGCGGTTCCACCGCCGCGGCGATGGGCCATCTGGTGGCGATGGACGACGATCCGGCGGAACTGGCGCTATCGACGTATTCGTTGCGCCTGTGGGAAGAATTCGCGCAATTGCCGGCGGCCGAGTACAGCCGCTGCGGCACGCTGTGGGTGGCACGGGAAGCGCGCGAGCTGGACGCGATCCCGGCCAAGATTCAGCGCCTGGCCGCTGCCGGCGTGCACGCCCAGGCGATCGATGCCGAGGCGTTGTACCGGCTGGAGCCGGCGCTGGTGCCCGGACTGGCCGGCGGCATGCGCGTGGCCGCCGAAGCGGTGGTGTATCCGCCGCGCATGGCGCGGCATCTGGTCGAGCGCGCGCGCGCCGCCGGTGCGCAGCTGTACGCCGGGCGCCGCGCGCTGGCGCTGGGCGCCGGCGGGCTGCGCCTGGACGACGGCACCACGCTGAGCGGGCCGGTGCTGGTCGCCACCGGTTGCGCGTTGCCGGAGTTGCTGCCGGAACTGCCGATGCGCGCGCGCAAGGGCCAACTGGTCATCACCGACCGCTATCCCGGCCTGGTCGGCCATCAATTGCTGGAACTGGGTTATGCCGACAGCGCGCACGGCAGCGACGGCAGCAGCGTGGCGTTCAACGTGCAGCCGCGGCCGACCGGGCAGATCCTGATCGGGTCCTCGCGCGAGTTCGATGCCAGCGACCGCAGCGTGTCGATGCCGATGCTGCAACGCATGCTCGAGCGCGCGTTCGCGTTCGTGCCGGCGTTGCGCCAGCTGCAGGCGATCCGGGTCTGGACCGGGCTGCGTCCGGCCACGCCCGACGGCCGTCCCTATCTGGGTGCGGTGCCGGAGCGTCACGATGTGTGGGTCGCGGCCGGCCACGAAGGCTTGGGCGTGACCACGGCGCTGGGCAGCGCGCGGCTGTTGCTGGATCTGCTGTTGCAGCGCACGCCTGCACTGGACCCGGCGCCGTTCGCGCCGGCACGGGCGCTGTCGTGAGCGCGCCGATGCTGCGCCTGCAGGTCAACGGGCAGACCCTCGAGGTGCTGGACGGCAGCAGCGTGGCTGCGGCGGTGGCGCAGGTGGCGGTGCATTTCCGCCGCTCGCGCAATGGCCAGCCGCGCGCGCCGCTGTGCGGCATGGGCGTGTGCAGCGAATGCCGGGTGCGCATCGACGGCGTCGGCCAGTTGCGCGCCTGCATCACGCCGGCGCGCGATGGCATGCAGGTGTGGACCGATGGCTGAGCCGCGCGCCCTGCATTACGACGTAGTCGTGGCCGGTGCCGGCCCGGCCGGACTGGCGGCGGCGCTGGCCGCCGCCGGGCACGGCCGGCGCGTGGCGCTGATCGATCTGCAGGCGCGCGCCGGCGGCCAGATCTGGCGCCACGACGTGGCCCACGCGCCGCCCAAACTGGCCGCGCGCGTGCTGGCGCAGCTGGCGGCGAGCAAGATCGAATTCCTCGCGCAGACGCAGTTGCTGATGGCGCAGGACCGGCAACTGCTGGCCGACGGTCCGCAGGGCGCGCGCTGGATCGGCTACGACGCGCTGGTGCTGGCCACCGGTGCGCGCGAACTGCTGCTGCCCTTCCCCGGCTGGACGCTGCCCGGCGTCACCGGCGCCGGCGGCGCGCAGGCGCTGGCCAAGCAGGGCTGGCCGCTGGCCGGCAAGCGCGTGCTGGTCGCCGGCAGCGGTCCGCTGCTGCTGGCCAGCGCGGCGACGCTGCGCCGGCACGGCGCGCAGGTGCTGGGCATCGTCGAACAGGCGCCGCTGCGCGCGCTGGCCGGCTTCGCCGCGCAGTTGCCGTGGCGCTGGCCGGACAAGGCGCTGCAGGCACTGAGCCTGCGCACCCAGTTGGCCGGCGTGCGCTACCACAGCGGCAGCGTGGTGCTGGCGGCGCACGGCGACAGCCAGCTGCGCTCGGTGGAGATCGACGGCCCGCGCGGCCGCCGCAGCCTCGACTGCGACCAACTGGCGGTCGGCTACGGACTGGTACCGAACGTGGAGCTGGCGCAACTGCTCGGCTGCCGCCTGGCGCGCAGCGGCGCGCATCCGTGCGTGGCGGTGGACGCGCAGTTGCGCACCAGCGTCGCCGGCGTGTACGCCGCCGGTGAGGCGCTGGGCATCGGCGGGCGCGATTGCGCGCGCGTCGAAGGCGCCATCGCCGGGCACCTGGCGGCAGGGCAGGAGGCCGCGGCGCAGGCATTGCAGCCGCAGCGCGCCCGCGCCCGCGCGTTCGCCGCGCTGCTGCAGCGCCAGTTCGCGCTGGACCCGCGCATCCACACGCTGGCCGCGGCGGACACGCTGGTGTGCCGCTGCGAGGACGTGCCGCTGTCGGCGTTGCGCGGCCATGCCGACCTGCGCGATGCCAAGCTGGCCTCGCGTTGCGGCATGGGCGCCTGCCAGGGCCGCATCTGCGGCAGCGCGCTGACCGAGCTGGGGCTGGCGCCGCGGCACGACGATTTTTCCGACGACGGCCGCCGGCCGCCACTGTTCCCGGTGCGCCTGGACGCGCTCGCCCAATCGCTTCCCGATCCACGACTTCCCGAACCTCCACTCACAACCCTCGACAAGGTGTAATCCCATGAGCAAGGCTCCTTTCTGGTACGGCGTGCTGCCGGCCATCACCACTCCGTTCAACGCCGACGGCAGCATCGACCACGCGTTCCTGGCCAAGCATGCGCAGGTCATGGTCGACGCCGGCTGCACCGCGATCGTGCCGCTGGGCTCGCTCGGCGAGGCCGCCACGCTCAGCTTCGACGACAAGGTCGCGATCCTGAAGACCCTGGTGCAGGCGCTGGACGGCCGCATCCCGGTGGTGCCGGGCATCGCCGCGCTGTCCACCGACGAGGCCGTGCGCCTGGCGCAGGCCGCCAAGCAGGTCGGCTGCGGCGGCCTGATGGTGCTGCCGCCGTACGTGTATTCCACCGACTGGCGCGAAATGGGCGCGCATGCGCGTGCGGTCATCGCCGCCACCGACCTGCCGGTGATCCTGTACAACAACCCGGTCGCCTACAAGACCGATTTCAGCCCGGCGCAGATCGCCGAGCTGGCCGCCGAATTCCCCAACCTGCAGGCGGTCAAGGAATCCTCCGGCGACGTGCGCCGCTTCGCCGCGCTGGGCGAACTGCTCAACGACCGCCTGGTGCTGCTGGTGGGCATGGACGATGCGATCGTCGAAGGCCTGAGCATGGGCGCCAAGGGCTGGATCGCCGGCCTGGTCAATGCGTATCCCAAGGAGTCGGTGAAGCTGTTCGAGCTGGCCCGCGACGGCGGCTACCCGGCGGCCAAGGCACTGTACGACTGGTTCCTGCCGCTGCTGCGCCTGGACACCGTGCCCAAGTTCGTGCAGCTGATCAAGCTGGTGCAGGAGAAGGTCGGCCTGGGCAGCGAGCGCGTGCGCGCACCGCGCCTGGTCGTCGACGGCGCCGAGCGCGAAGCGGCGCTGAAGGTGATCGACCACGCCATCGCCACCCACCCCGGGCTCTGAGATGAGCATGCAGCCGCTGTTGCTTGCCGGGCATTGGCAGCCGTCGCTGGAAGCGCGCGGCAGCTTCCGCGCCGAAGACCCGCGCGACGGGAACGCGTTCGGACCGGAATTCCCGGTCAGCGGCGCCGCCGATCTGGAAGCGGCGCTGAGCGCGGCGGTGCTGGTCGCCGACGCGTTGGCCGCGGCGGCGCCCGAGCGCATCGCCGGGTTCCTCGACAGCTACGCCGCGGCGATCGATGCCGACGTGGAGCAGTTGGTCGCGCTGGCGCATGCCGAGACCGGCTTGCCGGTCGAACCGCGCCTGGCCAAGGTGGAGTTGCCGCGCGCCAGCGGGCAGCTGCGCCAGGCCGCGCAGGCGGTGCGCAGCCACAGCTGGACGCAGCCGGTGATCGACACCGCGGCCGGCCTGCGCGCGCAGCTGGGGCCGCTGCACAAGCCGGTGCTGGTGTTCGGCCCGAACAATTTCCCGTTCGCGTTCAACGCGGTGGCCGGCAGCGATTTCGCCTCGGCCATCGCCGCGCGCAATCCGGTCATCGCCAAGGCACATCCGTCGCATCCGGCCACCAGCCAGCGCCTGGCGCAGCTCGCGC
Source organism: Xanthomonas sp. DAR 34887 (assembly GCF_041245805.1). NCBI lineage: Bacteria > Pseudomonadati > Pseudomonadota > Gammaproteobacteria > Lysobacterales > Lysobacteraceae > Xanthomonas > Xanthomonas tesorieronis. Next base: position 3,299,291 of record NZ_CP162490.1, on the reverse strand, counting down.
ACCAGGCGCTGCTGGACAACGGCCTGCCGGCGGCGGCGGTGCAGTTGCTGTACCACTTCGACAACACGCTGGGCCTGGAACTGGCCGGCGACCCGCGGCTGGGCGCGATCGGCTTCACCGGCAGCCGTGCCGGCGGGCTGGCGCTGAAGGCCGCGGCCGACCGCGCCGGGGTGCCGGCCTACGTCGAGCTGTCCAGCGTCAATCCGGTGTTCCTGCTGCCGGGCGTGCTGGCCGAACGCGGCGCCGCGCTGGCGCAGGAGTTCTTCGCCTCGTGCACGATGGGCAGCGGCCAGTTCTGCACCAATCCCGGCATCGTGGTGGTGCCCGAAGGCGAGGACGGCGATGCGTTCGTCGCCGCGGCCAGCGCGCACTTCGCCGGCGCCGCGCCGAGCCTGCTGTTCTCGCGCGGCGTGCTCGAGCATCTGCAGCGCGGCGTGGCCACGCTGCGCAATGCCGGCGCCAGCGTGCTGGCCGGCGGCGACGCCGCGCTGGAGCCGGGCTATCGCCACGCGCCGACCTTGCTGGCGGTTTCGGCGCAGGCCTTCCTGCAACAGCCCGAGGCGCTGCAGACCGAGGCGTTCGGCCCGGTCAGCCTGGTGGTGCGCGCTGCCGGCCTGGCGCAGATGACCGCATTGGCGCACAGCCTGGAGGGCAACCTCACCGGCACCGTGTACCGTGCCGCCGACGGCAGCGACGACGTGCCGTTCGCGGCGTTGGCCGCCGCGTTGCGGCCGCGGGTGGGGCGCCTGATCTGCAACAAAATGCCGACCGGCGTGGCGGTCAGTGCGGCGATGAATCACGGCGGTCCGTATCCGAGCACCGGGCATCCGGGCTTCACCGCAGTCGGCATGCCGGCCGCGATCCGCCGCTTCGCCGCGTTGCACAGTTACGACGGCCTGCCCGATGCGTTGCTGCCGGACCTGCTGCGCGACCGCAATCCCGGCGGCGTGCAGCGCCTGATCGACGGCCAGTGGACTGTCGCCGACGTGGAGCGCACGGCATGAGCGCCACCGCGCAGATCGGCGGGCTGAGCCTGGCCATGGCGCGGGCGCAGCTGGCGCCGTGGCCGATCCAGGCGCCGCCGATCCAGCCGCAGGAATACCAGCAGCGGCTGGCGCGTGCGCGCGAGCTGCTGCGCGCGCAGGGCGCCGACGCGCTGCTGATCGGCGCCGGCGCCTCGCTGCGCTATTTCACCGGCGTGCCGTGGGGCGCCAGCGAGCGCCTGGTGGCGATGCTGCTGACCGCCGAAGGCGATCCGCTGCTGATCTGCCCGGCGTTCGAGGAAGGCTCGCTGGATGCGGTACTGCGCATCCCGGTGCGCAAGCGGCTGTGGGAAGAACACGAGGATCCGCATGCGCTGGTCGCCGAGGCGCTGAGCGAACTCGGCGCGCAGGCGCTGGCGCTGGATCCGGGCGTCGCCTTCGCCGTGCACAGCGGACTCAGCAAGGTGCTGGACCGGATCGCGATCCGCGACGCGACGCCGATCGTCGATGGCTGCCGCATGCGCAAGTCGGCGGCGGAACTGGCGTTGATGCAGCAGGCCTGCGACATGACCCTGCAGGTGCAGCGGCTGGCCGCCGGCCTGATCCACGAAGGCATCACCACCGCCGAACTGGTGCGCTTCATCGACCAGGCGCATCGCGCGCTCGGTGCCGACAACGGGTCCACCTTCTGCATCGTGCAGTTCGGCCACGCCACCGCGTATCCGCACGGCATCCCCGGCGTGCAGACCTTGCGTGCGGGCGAACTGGTGCTGATCGACACCGGCTGCACCGTGCACGGCTACCACTCCGACATCACCCGCACCTACATCTTCGGCGAGCCGAGCGAAAAGCAGCGGCGTATCTGGCAGCTGGAGCACGATGCGCAGGCGGCGGCGTTCGCCGCGGTGCGTCCGGGCGTGAGTTGCGCCGCGGTGGACCAGGCCGCGCGCGATGTGCTGCAGGCGGCCGGCCTGGGCCCGGACTATCGGCTGCCGGGATTGCCGCACCGCACCGGCCATGGCTGCGGCATGAGCATCCACGAGGCGCCGTATCTGGTGCGTGGCAACGCGTTGCCGCTGGCGCCAGGCATGTGCTGCAGCAACGAACCGATGATCGTGGTGCCGGGCGAGTTCGGCGTGCGCCTGGAAGACCATTTCTACGTCACCGAACACGGTGCGCAGTGGTTCACCCCGCCGTCGCCGGCGATCGATCGGCCATTCGCATGATGTACGCGGCGGCGGCTGTCGCAGCGCCGCCGCACGGGTTCCATTCGCTTACCGGAGTTCGTCGATGAGATTCGCCCGCCTGTTGCTTCCCTGCGCGCTGGCCGCGGCGTTGCTGGCCGCATGCCAGCCGGCCACGCCGCCTGCGTCGCCGCAGCCGGCCGCCGCGACGGGCGCGGCGGCGCAACAGCCGGGCCAGGCCTTCGCCGCCTTGCTCGACGCGCAGTGGCAGTACCAGCTCGCACACCATCCGGAATTCGCCAGCATCATCGGCGACACGCGCTACAACGACCGCTGGAGCGATTATTCGCTGGCGGCGTTGCAGGCCGAGCAACAGGCCACCGCGGATTTCCTCAAGCGGTTCGAGGCGATCGACGGCACGGCGCTGTCGGCACAGGACCAGTTGAGCCTGCAGATGATGCTGCGCCAGTTGCGCGACCGGCTGGAAGCGATCGCGCTGAAGAACGATGAGATGCCGCTGGAGCCGGTCGGCGGCATCCAGCTGGCGCTGCCGGGCTACGCGCAGGCGTTTCCGTTCGCCAGCGTCAAGGACTACGAGGATTACATCAAGCGCCTGCAAGCGATCCCGGCCTTGCTCGACCAGGTCGTGGCGCTGTCGCGCGCCGGCGCCAAGGACGGGCTGGTGCAGCCGAAATATTTGCTGGAGCGGATCCCGGCGCAGGTGCGCGAGATCGCCGCGCCGTCCGGCGCCGACAGCCCGTTCGCGTTGCCGCTGAAGAGCTTCCCCGACGCGGTGCCGGCGGCCGAGCGCGCGCGCCTGCGCGCGGCGATGCTGGCGGCGATCGACCAGCAGGTGCGTCCGGCCTACGCCAAACTGGCCGATTTCGTCGCCAACGAATACGCGCCGCAGGGCCGCGCGCAGGAAGGGCTGTGGTCGCTGCCCGATGGCGAGCGCCGCTACCGCTACGCGATCCATACCCAGACCACCACCGACAAATCGCCCGAGCAGATCCACCAGATCGGCCTGGCCGAAGTGGCGCGCATCGAGGGCGAAATGAGCGCCATCGCCAGGCAGCTCGGCTATGCCGATCTGCCCGCGTTGCGCAAGGCGGTGGCACGCGACCGCAAGTTCTTCGCCAGTTCCCGCGAGCAGATCCTGCAGCGCTATCGCGACGATATCGCGCAGATGCAGCCGCAGCTGCCCAAGCTGTTCGGCAAATTGCCGAAGACGCCTTTGGAAGTGCGCGCGATGGCCGACTTCCGCAGCACCGCACCGGGCGCGGAGTACTGGCAGAGCGATGCGCAGGGCAGCAAGCCGGCGCTGGTGATGGTCAACACCAGCGACTACGCGCAACGCACCCTGGTCAACATCGAGGCCACCGCGTATCACGAAGGCGTACCCGGCCATCACCTGCAGATCTCGCTCGCGCAGGGCCTGCCGTTGCCGCCGTTCCGCCAGCAGTCCAGCTACAACGCCTACGTCGAAGGCTGGGCGCTGTACGCGGAGAAGCTGGGCAAGGACGTGGGGTTCTACAAGGATCCTTACAGCGACTACGGGCGCCTGGCCGGCGAACTGCTGCGCGCCAACCGTCTGGTGCTGGATACCGGCGTGCACTACAAGCGCTGGACGCGGCAGCAGATGATCGACTTCTTCCACGCGCATCCCTCCGACGACGAGCCCAGCATCCAGGCCGAGACCGACCGCTACATCGTGTGGCCGGGCCAGGCGCTGGGCTACAAGCTCGGCGAACTGGACATCCTGGCGCTGCGCGAGAAGGCCAAGCGCGAACTCGGCGCACGCTTCGACATCCGCGCCTTCCACGACCAGATCCTCGGCGGCGGCGCGATGCCGCTGGACCTGCTCGACGCGCGCATCGATGCCTGGATCGCGCAGGCCAAGGCGGGCACATCCGCCACTCCGGAGACACCGCAATGAGCCTGAATTCCCGATTTCGCGTGCCGTTGCTGCTGGCGATGCTCGGCGCGCTTGCAGGGCAGGGCGCCGCCATGGCCGCGCAACCCGCGCAGGCCGCCGCCGCCGCGACGCCCGGCGACGCCGCCGCGCGCTTCAAGGCGCTGTACCTGCGCGAGTGGAAGTGGCGCCAGGAGCAGTCGGCCGGCGCCGACGACGAGGACAGCCAGGGCGCGGCCGCCGACCACTTGCCCAGGGTGGACGTGGCCACGCAGAACCAGCGCACCGCGTACTGGCAACAGGTGCTGCGCGAACTGGACGCGATCGACCAGGCGCAGCTGTCGGCGCAGGATCAGGTCAACTACCAGGTCTATCGTCAGCAGATCGCGGTATTCCTGGATCAGCAGCGCTTTCGCGCCTGGGAAATGCCGTTCAACAGCGACACCGCGTTCTGGAGCAACCTGGGCTTCAGTGCCCGCGCCACCTTGCACACCCGCGACGACTACCAGCGCTATCTGAAGATCCTGGCCGACATCCCGCGCTATTTCGACGAGCAGATCGTCAACATGCGCGCCGGCCTGGCGCGCGGCTTCAGCCAGCCGAAGGTGACGCTGACCGGCCGCGACCAATCGATCGCCGATGTGGCCAACGCCAGCGGCGAGGCCAATCTGTTCTATACACCGTTCAAGCAGATGCCGGCCAGCATCCCGGCCGAGGTGCAGGCGCAGCTGCGGCAGCAGGCGCTGGATACCATCGCGCACAGCGTGGTGCCGGCCTATACCGACCTGCTGCGCTTCATGCGCGAGGAGTACCAGCCGAAGGCGCGCAGCACGCTGTCCGGCGAGGCGCTGCCCGACGGCAAGGACTATTACCGCGCGCAGATCCGCGAATACACCACGCTGGAGCTGTCACCCGAGCAGATCCACCAGATCGGGCTGCAGGAAGTGGCCAAGCTGCGCAAGGACATGGACCAGACCATCGCCGCCAGCGGCTTCGTCGCGCCGAAGGGACAGGCGACGTTCCCGGCATTCCTGCATTTCCTGCGCACCGATCCGCAGTTCTATCCGAAGACGCCGGAAGAGCTGCTCAAGCAGGCGGCGTGGATCGCCAAGCGCGTGGATGCGAAGGTCGGCGACTACATCGGCCGGCTGCCGCGGCAGCGCTTCGCGATCGAGCCGGTGCCGCCGGACCTGGCGCCGTTCTACACCGGCGGCCGCGGCGGCCCGGGCATCTACCTGGTCAACACCTACGACCTGCCGTCGCGCCCGCTGTACAACCTGACCGCGCTGACCTTGCACGAATCCTCGCCCGGCCACGCATTGCAGATGCCGCTGGCGGCCGAGCAGCAGGGCCTGCCGGACTTTCGCCGCTACGGCTACATCTCCGCCTACGGCGAGGGCTGGGCGCTGTACTCGGAGTACCTGGGGCAGGAAATGGGCATGTACGAGACCCCGTACGACCGCTTCGGCTACCTGACCTACCAGATGTGGCGCGCCTGCCGGCTGGTGATCGACACCGGCATCCACCACAAGGGCTGGACCCGCGAGCAGGCGATCGCGTACCTGCGCGACAACACTGCACTCAGCGAGCACGAGGTCACCACCGAGGTCGACCGCTACATCGCCTGGCCGGGGCAGGCGCTGTCCTATTACCTGGGCGAGTTGAAGATCATCGAGTTGCGGCGCAAGGCCGAGGCCGCGCTGGGCGAGAAATTCGACATCCGCGCCTTCCACGACGCGATCCTGGAAACCGGCTCGGTGCCGCTGCCGGTACTGGAGCAGCGCATCGACCGTTTCATCGCCGAGGGCGGCAAGTCGCCATGGGCGCAGGAGGCGACAAAGCAGTAGCGATGACCAAAGCCCCTCTCCCTCCGGGAGAGGGGTTGGGGTGAGGGTACGGGGCGAAGCCGCGCGCAGTCGAAACGCCACGAGGCTGCGCACGTACCCTCATCCGCCCCTTCGGGGCACCTTCTCCCAGGGGGAGAAGGGGGCGGTAGTCAGGAATAGCCGGTTACAACCTTTCCAGCGGGGGCACCATGACCACACAAGGCAAGTTCCACAAGCGTCTGAGCCTGACCGATCTGACCTTCATCGGGCTCGGTTCGATCTTCGGCTCCGGTTGGCTGTTCTCGGCCAGCCATGTGTCGGCCATCGCCGGCCCGGCCGGCATCGTGTCGTGGATCGCCGGCGGTGTGGCGGTGCTGCTGCTGGGCCTGGTGTACTGCGAACTGGGCGCGGCGCTGCCGCGTGCCGGCGGGGTGGTGCGCTACCCGGAGTATTCGCACGGCGCGCTGCTCGGCTGGCTGATGGGCTTCATCACCCTGATCGCGTTCTCCAGCCTGATCGCGATCGAGGTCGAGGCGGCGCGGCAGTACGCCGCGGCGTGGTTCCCGTCGTTGAATCAGGCCGGCAGCACCCATCCCAGCGTGGCCGGCTGGCTGCTGCAGTTGGCGCTGCTGGTGGCGTTCTTCCTGCTCAACTACTTCAGCGTCAAGACCTTCGCCACCGCCAACAACATCGTCAGCGTATTCAAGTTCCTGGTGCCGGTGCTGGTGATCGTGCTGCTGATGGCGCACTTCAATCCGCAGAATCTGCACGTGCAGGGGTTCGCGCCCTCCGGCGCGGCCGGCGTGGAGGCGGCGATCTCGGCCGGCGGCATCATCTTCGCCTACCTGGGACTGACCCCGATCGTGTCGGTGGCCAGCGAGGTGCGCGATCCGCAGCGCAATATCCCGATCGCGCTGATCCTGTCGGTGGCGCTGTCCACGGTCATCTACGTGCTGCTGCAGCTGGCGTTCCTGGGTAGCGTGCCGTCCGCGTATCTGGCGCAGGGCTGGGGCGGCATCGACAAGGTCTTCGCGCTGCCGTATCACGACATCGCGCTGGCGCTGGGCCTGGGCTGGCTGGCGGCGCTGGTGATCTGCGATGCGATGATCTCGCCCAGCGGCACCGGCAACATCTACATGAACGCCACGCCGCGCGTGGTCTACGGCTGGGCGCGCAGCGGCGGCTTCCTGCCGGTGCTGACCCGGGTCGATGCCAAGTCCGGCATCCCGCGTCCGGCGCTGTGGCTGAGCCTGGCGCTGTCGGTGTTCTGGACGCTGCCGTTCCCGTCGTGGGAGACGCTGATCCAGGTGGTGTCGGCGGCGCTGGTGCTGAGCTATGCGGTGGCGCCGGTGACCGTGGCCGCGTTGCGCCGCAGCGCGCCGCAGCTGCCGCGGCCGTTCCTGCTGCGCGGCTTCGCCGTGCTCGGGCCGCTGTCGTTCATCGTCGCCGCGCTGATCGTGTACTGGTCCACCTGGAGCACGCTGTCGTGGCTGCTCGGCCTGCAGGTGGCGATGTTCGCGCTGTACGTGCTGTACAAGCTGCCGAGCGCGGCCGGCCGCGCGCAGTTGTGGCGGCAGGTGCGCGGCGCGCTGTGGCTGATCGGGTTCTTCGTGCTGGTGCTGCTGGTGTCCTACCTGGGCACCTTCGGCGGCACCGGCCAGATCGCGCATCCGTGGGACACGCTGAGCGTGGCGGTCATCGCGTTCGGCTGCTACCACTGGGGTGCGCGCACCGGCTTGCGCAGCGACGAACTGGCGCTGGAAGAGGACGACGGGGAATAGGGTGTGCTCGCTTGTGTAGGAGCGGCTTCAGCCGCGACAGGCTTGCTGAAACATCCTGTCGCGGCTGAAGCCGCTCCTACAGAAAAAGCTGTATCAGGGGATATCGGAACGTAATGAACAGATTCGCTGCATCGATCGTGCTGGCCGCGGCGTCCATCGCCGCCCACGCCCAGGCCGCGCCGAGCGTCGCCGACTACCAGCGCTCGCTCGGCCTGCGCGAGGCGTGGATGACGCTGACCGAGAACGTGACCTGGCCGGCGCAATGGCGCGACGACGGCACGTTCTATTACCGCAAGACCGTGTCCGGCGGTTTCGCCTTCGTGCTCGAAGACGTGGCCAGCCAGCGCAAGCAGCCGGCGTTCGATGCGCTGCGGCTGGCGCGCGGGCTGAGCGCTGCGGCCGGCACCGAGTATTCGGCACAGCGCTTGCCCTTCGAGCGCTTTCGCTATGCCGCCGACGCCGGCCGCGACAATGCCGCGATCGTGTTCCAGATCGACTACGCGCCGTGGCGCTGCACGCTCGCCGACTATGTCTGCGCGCGCGCCGACGCCGGCCCACAGCCGCGGCCGCGCGGCTTCGGTGTGGTCCGCGATCCGGTAGTGCCCGCCGACAACACGCCGCAGCGTTCGCCGGATGGGCGCTGGGAGGCGTTCGCCGACGGCCACGATCTCGTGCTGCGCAGCGTCGCCGACGGCCACCTCGTGCGCTTGAGCGACGACGGCCGCGCCGACGATTTCTACGACCCGGAAACGCTGGCCTGGTCGCCGGATTCGCAGCGGCTGGCGTTGTACAAGGTGCGTCCGGGCTTCCCGCGGCGGGTGACGCGGGTGGAGGCGGCGCCGCCCGGCGGCGGCCAGCCACGCGTGCGTACCCAGCTGTATCCCAAGCCCGGGGATGCGGTGGATATCGAGCGCCCGGTGCTGTTCGATCTGGCCGGCGTGTCTGCGGGTGCCGGTGCGCGGCGCACCGTCGTCGACGATGCGCTGTTCGCCAATCCGTACCAGCTGTCGCCGATCCAGTGGCGCAGCGACGGCCGCAGCTTCGTGTTCGACTACGTGCAGCGGGGCTTCCAGCGCATGCGCGCGATCGCGGTGGACGCGGCCAGCGGCCGCGCGCATGTCGCGGTGGGCGAGGACGCCAGGACCTTCGTCTACGCCGACCGCAGCTACCGCCACGACGTGGACGGGCTGGGCAAGGAGATCCTGTGGATCTCCGAGCGCGACGGCTGGCGCCATCTCTATCTGTTCGATGGCGAAAGCGGCAAGGTCAAGGCGCAGATCACCAAAGGCGAATGGATCGTGCGCGACGTGCTGCGTGTGGACGACGCGCAGCGCCGCGTCTGGTTCTCCGCCAGCGGCATGGACGCGGGCAAGGATCCTTACTATCGGCAGCTGTTCGCGGTGGATTTCGACGGCCGCCACCTGACCCGGCTGACCACAGCCGATGCCGACCACGACGTGGCCATCGCCGACGACGGCCGCCACTACGTGGACACCTATTCGCGCCCGGACCTGCCGCCGGTGATGGAGCTGCACGCCATCGACGGCGCGCTGCTGCAGGTGGTGGAGCGTGGCGACATCGGCAAGCTGCAGGCCGCCGGTTGGCGCGCGCCGCAGACCTTCGTGGCCAAGGGCCGCGACGGCAAGACCGACATCTGGGGCATGGTGGTGCGCCCGCGCGACTACGACCCGCACAAGAAATACCCGGTGATCGAGAACATCTACGCCGGCCCGCACGACAGCTTCGTGCCCAAGACCTTCTGGCCGTTCGGCTACCACTCCGGCGGCGACAAGCAGATCGGCATGCAGGCGCAGGCCGACCTGGGTTTCATCGTGGTGATGATCGACGGCATGGGCACCGCCAACCGCTCCAAGGCGTTCCACGACGTGGCCTGGAAGAACCTCGGCGATTCCGGCTTTCCGGATCGCATCGCCTGGCACAAGGCGCTGGCGGCCAAGGACCCGTCCTACGACATCTCCCGCGTCGGCATCTACGGCGCCTCGGCGGGCGGGCAGAGCACGCTGGGCGCGCTGGAACGGCACCCGGATTTCTACAAGGTGGGCGTGGCGTTCGCCGGCTGCTACGACAACCGCATGGACAAGATCAGCTGGAACGAACAGTGGATGGGCTGGCCGGTGGACGCCAGCTATGCGCGCGCTTCCGGCGTCGACAACGCTTCGAAGCTGCGCGGCGAGTTGCTGCTGATCGTCGGCGAGCAGGACAGCAACGTCGACCCGGCCTCGACCGCGCAGGTGGTGGACGCCTTGATCAAGGCCGGCAAGGATTTCGACCTGCTCAACGTGCCCGGTGGCGAGCACACGGCGGGCCGTTCCAGCGGCCCGATCGACTACGTGCAGCGGCGCCAGTACGACTTCTTCGTGCGGCATCTGCTGGGAGCGCAGACGCCGCGCTGGAATTCGTTCGAACAGGAGCACAGGCCATGACCGAAAGCCCGTCGTACTCCCCTGTAGGAGCGGCTTCAGCCGCGACAGGAAGTTTCAGATTCCGAATCCTCTCGGCGCCGATGTCGCGGCTGAAGCCGCTCCTACAGAAAGCGTGGCCAATCTGCGGGTACGCCGTGCTGGCCATGCTGTTGCCGCTGCTCGCCCATGCCGAAGACATGCCCCGCTACGTCAGCCGCGACGGCCACCACGCGCTGTTCGTCGACGGGGCGCCGTACAGCATCATGGCCGCGCAGCTGCACAACTCCAGCGCCTGGCCGCAGGTGTTGCCGCAGGCGCTGGACGCGGTGCAGGCGCTGCACGCCAATACGGTCGAGGCGCCGGTGTACTGGGAACAGTTCGAACCGGAGCCTGGCCACTACGACTACCGCAACGTCGATGCGCTGGTCGAGCAGAGCCGTGCACGCGGGCTGCGCCTGATCGTGCTGTGGTTCGGCACCTGGAAGAACGGGCAGATGCACTACGTGCCGGAATGGATCAAGCGCGATCCGGTGACGTACCCGCGCATGCGCGACGCCAAGGGCGAGCCGGTGGACGTGCTGTCGCCGCATGCGCCGGCCAACCAGCAGGCCGATGCGCGCGCCTTCGCCGCGCTGATGCAGCACCTGCGCAAGATCGACGCCGGCCGCCACACGGTGATCGCGGTGCAGGTGGAGAACGAACCCGGCGCGATCGGCACCGTGCGCGACCATGGCGAAGCTGGCGAGCGCGCGTTCAACGCGCAAGTGCCGGGCGCTGTGCTGCAGCGCCTGGGCAAGCCGGCCGGCACCTGGATCCAGGTGTTCGGCAGCGACGCCGAGGAAATGTTCAGCGCCTGGAGCAACGCGAGTTATATCCAGCAGGTCGCCGCCGCCGGCAAGGCGGCGTATCCGCTGCCGCTGTACGTGAACACCTGGCTGCGCTACAAGGGCCGCACCAGACCCGGCGAGGAATACCCGGCCGGCGGCGCCACCTGGAACGTGTTCGACTTGTGGCGCCTGGCCACGCCGGCGATCGACTTCATCGGCACCGACATCTACACCAGCGATTACGACGAATACACCAAGGTGGTGGGCCAGTACGCGCGCGCCGACAACCCGGCCTGGGTCTCGGAGACCGGGTTCGAGGCGGCCACCGCGCCGTATCACTTCCACGTGCTCGGCCGTGGCGGCATCGGCTTCTCGGTGTTCGGCATCGACGGCAACGAGGACACGCCGGAGAACCGGGCCGCGGTCGCCGCGCATGCCGCCGGCTTCGGCCTGCTCGCGCCGTTGCAGCGCGAACTGGCCGCCGGCGCCTTCGCCGGTACCTTGCAGGCGGCCGTAGAGAAAGCCGGGGTGCCCAAGCAGAGCCTGCGCTTCGGCGCGTGGCAGGCGCAGGTATCGTTCGGCGCGCCGGGCTGGGGCGAAGCGCCGGCGATCCTGCCCGGCACCCCACAGCACGATGGCCGCGTGCTGGTGCAGGAACTGCAGTCGAATGTGTTTCTGGTCACAGGTTTCAACGCGCGCGTTGAATTTCTGCGCGACCGGGCCGATGGCAAGTACGGGCAACTGCTGCGCGTGGAGCAGGGCCGCTACGTCGATGGCCAGTGGCGGTTGGTGCGCCTGTTGAACGGCGACGAGACCGATTACGGGCTCAACTTCCGGCGCAGCGATCCTTACGTGCTGCGGGTGACCGTGGGAACCTACTGACCTTGCGGCCGCAGCGCGGCCGCCCGACGAGCAAACGCGCATGAGTTCCATCGCCTCGGTGTCCTCGATCGCCCTGTCCGGCATGCGCGCCGCCGCATCCGGCCTGCAGGCGCGCGCGAACAATGTCGCCAACGCCGCCACCGAAGGGTTCCAGCGCCAGGTCACGGCCAACCAGGAAACGCCGGGCGGCGGCGTGAGCGTCCAGGTGCAGGCGGCGGGCGGCGAGGGCAGCGACCTGGTTGACGACATGGTCGGCGGGCTGTCCGCCCGCAACGATTTCCAGGCCAACGCGCGGGTATTGCGCGCAGCCGGCGACACCATCGGCAGCCTCCTCGACGTCCTGGCCTGAGACCTGAGCTCTCCCTTCTCCCCTCGGGAGAAGGTGCCCCGCAGGGGCGGATGAGGGTACGGGCGAAGCCTCGCGCTCCCAAGCACTGCGAGTCGCTTTCGCGCCGGACCCTCACCCCAACCCCTCTCCCGGTGGGAGAGGGGCTAGTCGGCTGTCCCCCTCTCCCATCGGGAGAAGGTGCCCCGCAGGGGCGGATGAGGGTACGGGCGAAGCCTCCTGCAGCCACCACCGCAGCCCCCAAGCTATGCAATTTTCCGCACCGATCCTCGACACAGCACACAAGACGTGACCGCACCTGCGGCGCACGATGATGCGCTATTGCTCATCGGGGAAGGGATATGGATCGGAGAGATTTTCTGCGCCAGGGGCTGGCGGTCGGCGCGGTGGCCGGTGTCGAAGCGCTCGCCGGCGGCATGGCCGCGCCCGCCAACGCCGCCCCGTCCACGCCGCCAGCGCCGGCGGCGGCACGCCTGCAGCCGCTGGCCGCCGATGCGCTCGCCGGCCACACCCTGCAGTGCCGCTTCACCGAGGCCGGCGCGCAGTGGCAGGTGTACGAGGACCTGCGCAGCGCCGACGGCGACCTGACCCTGCTCGGCCCCGGCGGCGCGCTGGTGCTCGGCAAGCGCACCGAAGCGGTCTACCCCAGCGCGCAGGCGCCGTACTTGGGCATGAAGCTGGCCGACGTGGCGCTGGCCGAAGCCGACCTGCTCGCCGACCGCCTGCTGCGCGACGGCGATCCGAGGGTGGAGGAAGTGCGCGACGCGGCGCCGCCGCCGGCCTCGCAACTGGATCCCAAGGACTACAACGGGCGCCTGCCGTGGACCACCTTCGTCGGCACCCGCGAATGCGCCGACACCATGCCGGTGTATCCGGACGGCCGCACCCGCGCCTATCGCGCACTGCACGCCTTTCCCGAGCTGGGCAAGGCCGAACTGGTCGCACGCCGCCACGAAGGCCTGATCGGCGGCTGGATGCCAGCGGTGCGCAAGGTGGTGCCGGCCGGCGAGGGCCGCTACTACGACGTGCTGCTGTTCGCCGACGTGCTCGCCACCGACCGCTTCATCGTGCAGACCTGGCATCGCAGCGCGCTGGTCGAGCACGGCCAGGTGACCAAGGTGGTGTACGGCTACAGTTATCCCGACTATCCGCCGCGGCGCGGCCCGCGCAGCGCCGAGGACTTCTACCGTGGCCTGCTCGCCTTCGCTGGCTACTGGCAGGGCCTGCTCGCCGACACCGTACAGGCGCAATTGCCCGACGCCAGCTGGAGCGACATGGCGCGCTTCGCCTTCGCCCGCGAGCTGGTGGTGCGCCCCGGCGGCACCTATCCGAAGTACGGCGCGGTCGATCGCGACTACTACGGCAACGAATACGACGGCTTCCAGGACACCTTCACCAGCTCGCTGTACGCGAACCTGGAATGGGGCCGTTTCGCCCAGGCGGCAGCGGTGCTGGACGGCTATTTCAGCGATTTCGTGCAGGACGACGGCATGGTCAACATGCGCGGCGCGGAGACCGGCCAATTCGGCCTGACCCTGTCGCTGCTGGCGCGCTACCTGCGCTACACCGGCGATGCGGCGCTGCTGCGCAAGCACCGCGGCAAGATCGAGGCGACGGTGCAGATCCTGCTGGAACTGCACGACGTCAGTTTGAAGTTGCCGGCAAAGGCGCCCGGGCACGGCCTGATCCACGGCTGGAACGAATCCGACGCCTGCCTGTTCCCCGATCCGACCCTGTGGTGGAAGCCGTACTACGCCAACAGCGCGCTGGCGATCCGCGGCTGGCAGGACATCGCCGCGGTGTGGACCACCATCGCCGGTCCGGCCGCGCAGGGCACCGCAGCGCAGTGGCAGCGGCGCGCCCAGCAACTGACCGCGCAACTGCACAAGACCCTGCGCGGCAACATCCGCCGCGACCTGCAGCCGCCCTACATCGGCCCGCTGCCGGGCGTGAAGCTGACCTTCCGCCAGTCGCTGCAGCAGGAGAGCCCCAGCGAGCAGGGTTGGCCGCACCGCGCCTATGCCGAACTGCTGCAGGCCGACGTGCTGCCCGCCGACCTGGCGCACTTGGTCATCGACTGCGTGCGCGGCCATGGCGGCACCAGCCTCGGCGTGGTCGGCAACATCGCCCCGCCGACGCCGGAAGGGCGCGACCTGCTCGGCTTCATCTCCTACGGCTACGCGCAGCAATTGCTGCGCCTGGACCGGATCGAGGAATACCTGCTGTTCCTGTACGCGCACCGCTACCACGTGCACACGCGCGGCAGCTGGACCGCAGGCGAGGTCAGCGGCATCACCGGCGGCATGCCGCTGTTCTGCATCCCGGCGCAGATGACCATCCCGCTGCTGCTGCGCTGGATGCTGGTGTTCGAGGACAGCGCCGGCGAGGAACTGTTCCTGGCGCGCGCGCTGCCGCGCGAGTGGCTGGGCAGCGGCGAACCGATCGCGATCGCCGCCGCGCCGACCCGCTGGGGCGCGGTGTCGCTGACCCTGCGCGCCGATCCGGCGCGCAAGCGCATCGACGGCACGCTGACCCTGCCGGCGCAGGCGCCGGCGCGGACCTGGCTGACCCTGCGCGTGCCGGCCGGCACGCAGCTGCGCGAGGTGCGGATCGACGGGCGCGCGGTGGCCTTGTCCGAGCCGCGCAACGAACGCGTGCAGGTGCCCGCCGGCGCGGCGCGGGAAATGACGATTTCGGCCGCCTACGGCTGAGTGGCGAAAAAGTCGGAAATGTCCCATTGCGCGTCGCGCAGTGCGATATTCCGCATGTTTACCCGATAAATACGACAAGACGACGCCATCACAGTACGCGCACATTGTGTCCGTGCAATGAAGTCTCCGGGGGAGATTCCTGCACGATGCAGCGCCGCACGCAGCGGCGACGGCGGCAGCTCGCGCTGCCGTCGCGCCTTGCACACGACGCCCTGTTCCGTCCCGCCAACGACCGCTGGCGATGGGGATGGCAGCCCGGGGAAGGGCATGCCGGCCCTGCCGATCGCCATGCATCGCCGCCCAGGAGAATCCCGATGTCGTCTTTGTCTGAACGCGCTGCGCCGCTCTCCCCGTCTTCGTGGCGCCGCGCGCAGCGGCCGGGTCCGCTGGCAGCGGCGATCTGTACCGCGTTGGCGCTGGCCGCAACGGCGCCGGCCGCGCTGGCGCAGGACGCCACTGCCGATGGCGCGGCCGCCACCACGCTGGAAAAGGTCACGGTGACCGGCAGCCATATCCGCCGTGTCGATGCGGAAACCGCCAGCCCGGTGATCACCATCGACCGGCAGCGGATCGAGGACAGCGGCCAGGACACGCTCGGCCAGCTGCTGCAGCAACTGCCGGCGATGGCCGGCAACATGCCCAACATCTCGCTCAATTCCGGCTTCAGCCACGGCCGCGCGCTGGTCTCGCTGCGCAACCTCGGCGCCGAGCGCACTCTGGTACTGGTCAACGGCCACCGCATGGCCGGGCCGGCCAGCAGCGTCTCCGCCGCGCCCGGCGTGGACATCAACGCGATCCCGGCGGCGATGGTGGAGCGGATCGAGGTGCTGACCGACGGCGCGTCCTCGGTGTACGGCTCCGATGCGATCGCCGGCGTGGTCAACATCATCCTCAAGGACAAGTACGACGGCGCCGCGGCGACCGTCGATTACGGCCAGAGCACCCATGGCGACGGCAACCGCCGTTCCTACGGCCTGGAGTGGGGCAAGACCTGGGAGCGCGGCGGGCTGATCCTGGGTCTGAGCCGCAGCTCGATGAACGCGCTGTACGACGAGGACCGCAGCTATTCCAAGACCGCGCTGAACTATCTCAACGGTCAGGTGGTGGAGCGCCGCGGCAACGGCACCCGCGCCTTCCTCAGCGACGGCCGCGTGCTGACGCCGAACAGCGGCTTGGCGCCCGGCGCGGTCGATGCCAGCGACTACCGCACCTACAACATCGCCAGCGACGGCTACGACGCCTACTACGGCCAGTACTTGATCACTCCGGTGACCCGCACCAATTTCTCGGCGCACGCCAGCTTCGACTTCACCCCCAATGTGCAGGGTTATCTGGACATGTTCTGGACCCGCAGCGAGACCACCTCGCAGCTGACCGCCTATGGCCTGGAGCTGCCCAACGCCGCGCAGAACTACTACAACCCGTTCGGCAGCCAGCTCTCGCGCTACCTGCTGCGCTCGGTGGCGGCCAACACCCGCGTCTACACCTCGACCATGTACCAGACCAACATCGTGGCGGGGCTGCGCGGCAAGTTCGCCGACACCAGCTGGCAGTGGGACGCGGCGGCCGGCTATGCGCGCTACAAGGACACCCTGGTGCGCAACGGCTTCTCGATCACCTCGGCGCTGAACAACGCGGTCGGCGCCTCGTTCCTGGACAGCGACGGCGTGGTCAAGTGCGGCACGCCGGGCAACGTGATCTCCGGCTGTACCCCGATCAACGTGTTCAATCCGGACGATCCGGCCACCATCGCCGGGATCAAGGCCACCCAGAGCGCGGTCGACCTGATCGACGAGAGCACGATGAAGTTCGCCGAGGCCAGCGTCAACGGCGACCTGTTCGCGATGCCGGCGGGCATGGTGCAGGCCGCATTCGGATTGTCGTTCCGCAAGAACGGGTTCTCGCAGGGCACCAGCAATCCGGTCGCCGCCGCCGATGCCGAAGGCAATTGCGACTACAACGACGGCTGCATCATGAACCAGGGCCACGACGAGACGATCAAGGAAGCCTACGCCGAAGTGCTGATTCCACTGCTCAAGGACGTACCCGGCGCGCAGGCGCTGAACCTCAACCTGGGCACGCGCTATTCCAAGTACGATTACTGGGGCAACACCACCAACAGCAAGGTCGCGCTGGAATGGCGGCCGATCGACAACCTGCTGATCCGCGCCACCGGCTCGGAGGTGTTCCGCGCGCCGGCGCTGGGCGATCTGTACGGCTCGCCGTACAACTCGGTGGTGGACAGCACCGGCGACTACACCGACCCGTGCAACGGCTACACCGGCGGCGGCAACGCCGCGGCCTGCGCCAACGTGCCGACCAATGGCAGCTTCGTCAACACCTCCTCGTTCACCGTGCTGACCACCGGTTCGGCCAATGCCGGCTTCGCGATCAAGCCCGAGCAGGGCCGTTCCTACAACGTCGGTGCGGTCTACGATCCGGGCTGGGCGGACGGCCTGTCGCTGAACCTGGACAGCTGGCGGGTCACGCTCGACGACATGATCAATGGCGTGGGCCTGGATCAGGTGCTGCAGAACTGCTACGACGGCCAGAGCGCGTACTGCCCGTTGATCCAGCGCAACGCCAGCGGCCAGCTGGTCAGCGTGACCGTGCCGTTCGCGATCAACAGCGGCAAGGTCGATATCCGCGGTTACGACATCGGCATCAAGTACGCCTTGCGCGACACCGCCTGGGGCAGCTTCCAAGCCGGCGTGGATGCCACCTTCCTGTCCAGCTACAGGTTCAGCGGCGACGACCACAACTACGTCGGCGAGATGTCCAGCTACGGCAACCTGCCGCGCTGGCGCGCCAGCTTCAACCTGGGCTGGGACAACGGGCCGTGGCACGCCAGCTGGAACACGCGCCTGATCGGGCCGACCACGGTCGGCAGCGCCTACGAGGACTTCTGCGTGAACACCGCCGCCGACGGCAGCTGCGTCTACTTCAAGGTCGGCACGGTGACCTACCACGACGTCTCGCTGAGCCGGAAGTTCGAGAGCCTGCACACCACGCTGTCGGCCGGCGCCAACAATGTCGGCAACCGCAAGCCGCCGCAGTACTACGGCTATGCGAGCGCGGCCAATACCGATGCGTTCACCTACGACACGCTGGGGCGCTACTTCTGGGCCCGGCTCAGGACCGAGTTTTGAGGTTGCGGGCAGGCGGCGTGGCCGCGGCCTGGCGGCGGCCGCGCGCCGCCGCCGCGTTGCTCGCGGTGTTGCTGGGTGCGGCGTGCGGCGCGGTGGGGGCCAGCGCCGTCGCCGCCGCGGATGGCGAAGCGTTGCAGACCAGCAACGCCGCGCTCGGCTATCCGCGCTTCAAGGGCAGCCCGACACCGATTCCGGACAGCGGCGTGGCCTTCGCGCCTGGCCGCTATCTGCAGCGGGTGTTCGCCGCCGACCTGGCGGCCGACGCCGGCACTGCGCCGGGCAAGGATTTCTGGATCGACCGCATGCTCGCGCGCAGCGGCACCGGCGGCGGGTTCGACGACACCAACAACTGGCTGTTCAGCCGCGGCCGCGCCGCGTACATGTACACCCATCAGCCGCAGCAGCCGGGCTTCGTCGGCGATGTCGCCTACGCGCACAAGACTGGCCACGATGCGTTGTTCCGGCTGCAGGCGGAGATCGACGGCAAGCCGCTGCAGCTGATCGAGGACAGCGCACAGCGGCGGCAGACACCGAGCTATTTCAGCAGCGTCTATGCCGATGCCGATGCCGGCGTGCGCTTGCGCCTGGTCAAGTTCATCAGCGAGCAGAACGTGGCCGTGGCCGAGGCCACGCTGTCCAGCAGCGACGGCGTGGCGCATGCGCTGACCTTGCGCGCGATCTCGCCGATGGCCACGCACGCCGACGGCGCCGAGCTGACCGGTGCGTTCGCCACCCACAACGCGATCACCACGGTGTTTCCGCGGCTGTCCGGCGACGGCTTCTCGGTCGAGGGCGGTTCCATCGCGCGCCGCGTGGCGGTGCCGGCGAGCGGCGAGGCTGCGACGCTCAAGGTGCAGCTCGGGTTGGTCACGCGCGAACTGCCTGCGTCGTTGCGCGAGTACCGACGCATCGCAGCGCAGTCGCCGCAGCAGGCCTACCGCGAGCACGTGATCGCCTACAACCGCTGGTGGGCCGACAACCTGCCGTACCTGGACACGCCCGAGGACAACATCGACAAGACGTTGTTCTATCGCTGGTGGCTGCTGCGCTTCAATTTCCTCGATGCCGCGGTGCCCGGCAACGACTACCAGTTCCCGGTGGCGATCGAAGGCGTGCTCGGCTACGACAACGCGATCGTGCTGACCACCGGCATGTTCATCGACGACCTCAAATACCTGCGCGATCCCAGCTATGCCTACGGCTCGTGGCTGGGCGCCGGCGAGACCGCCGGCGGCGGCAAGTACGTGGACAATCCCGGCGCGCCGGAGAACTGGTCCAATTCCTACGCCCAATATCTCAGCGCCGCCGCCTGGCGCGCCTATCAGTTGCACGGCGGGCCGCCGGCGGTGGCGGCCAAGCTGGCGCGTTACGCCAGCGCCGACGCGGACGCGCTGTTGCGCGCCTACGATCGCAACGGCAACGGCCTGATCGAGTACGACTGGGCGGCGATGACCGGCAACGATGCCGACGCGGTGTCCTTCGACTGGGCCAAGCAGCACGGCCAGATCCGCATGGACCGCAGCGAGAGCGCCTACGTCTACGCCAACGCGCAGGCCGCGGCGCAGGCCGCGCAGCTCGCCGGCGACGCGGCCACCGCGCTGCGCATGCAGGCGCTGGCGGCGAAGATCCGCCGCGGCGTGCTCGACGTGCTGTGGCAGGACCATAGCGATGTCGCCGACGGCATGGGCCTGCACGGCGACCTGCTCAAGCAGCGCCAGGCCGATGGCGCGCGGCTGCCGGTGGACTGGAAGGAGACCAACAACTACTACCCGTTCAGCGTCGGCCTGATGCCCAGGCAGGGCGATGCCGACTACGATCCGAAATACGTGCGCGCGCTGCGCCTGTTCGCCGACGCGCGGCAGTATCCGATCTTCCCGTTCTACACCGCCAACCAGGCCGACCGGCAGGCGCGCGGCGCCGGCGGCAGCAACAATTTTTCGGTGATCAACTCCACGGTCGCCTTCCGCCTGTTCGGCAGCGCGCTGCGCGACTATCCCAGTCCATACCTGGACGCGAACAGCTACCGCAAGCTGCTGTACTGGAACGCCTGGGCGCACTACATCGACGGCGACAACCGCTACCCGGACCAGAACGAGTTCTGGGCGCAGGGCAGCGCCGCCGACGGCGGCAGCATCGGCTACCGCTCGTGGATCCACCACACCCAGCTCGGCGCGACCAACTTCACCGTGATCGAGGACGCGATGGGCCTGCGTCCGCGCAGCGACGCGAAGATCGAGCTGTATCCGATCGACATCGGCTGGGATCACTTCGCCGCCGACGCGGTGCGCTACCGCGATCGCGATCTGGCCATCGTCTGGGATCGCGACGGCCGCCACTACGGCGGCGCGGTGCCCAAGGGCTATTCGCTGTATCTGGACGGCAAGCTGGCGTTCACCGTCGATCGCCTGGCGCATGTGCTCTACGACCCGGCCAGCGGCCGCGTGCAGGCGCTGCCGGATGCGATCAATACGGATGCCGCGCAGTTGCGTGTGCTCGGTGCGAAGACCATCGCCGTGCAGGCGCCGCAGCAGGTGCGCTTCGCCGCCGATGCGCGCATCGCCGCGGTGTTGGCCGACGCCGGCGTGGACACCACGCTGCCGGCGACCGCGCACAATCTTGCGCAAGGCGCAGCGATGAGCGCCAGCTATGCCGCCGATGGCTTCCCGGCCAGCGCGGCGGTGGACGGCAGCACCGCCAACGAACCGTTCTGGGGCACGGCCGGCTCGCCGTCGCGCAGCGACTGGATCGAACTCGACCTGGGCAAGCCGCAACTGCTGGACGACGTGCGCCTGTACTTCTACCGCAGTTCCTCGCCGCCCGGCGAACAGCACGGCTTCCCCTCCGGCACCCGCGCCGGCTATGCGCCGCCGTGGCTGTACGTGCTGCAGTATTTCGACGGACAGACCTGGAAGACCGTGCCCGGCCAGGTGCGCGATGCGCCGATCGCGCAGGGCAATCGCAACCGCGTGCGCTTCCCGGCATTGCGCCTGCAACGGCTGCGCGTGCTGGTGACCCATGCCGGCGCGCTGCGCACCGGGATCAAGGAAATCCAGGCCTATGCCAGCGGCGTGAGGGTACCGGTGGCCAAGTCCAATCAGGCGCCGCAGGTCGAGGCTTGGCAACAGGACGGCATCGCCGGTGGCGGTGCGCTGCGCCTGCTCGGCCGTGTCGGCGACGACGCGCTGCCGAACGGCACGTTGGCACTGCAGTGGCGCGTGCTGCAGGCGCCGCCGGGCGGCGCGGCGATCTTCGAGGAACCGCAGGCGGCCAGCACCGGCGTGCGCTTCACCGCGCCCGGCGCCTACACGCTACGCTTGCAGGCCGACGATGGCGCGTTGCAAGGCCATGCCGACGTGGCCGTGACGGCCGCGCCGACGCCGGCCGGGCAGGGCCTGGAAGTGCAGGGCGAGGCCGAGGCCAGCGCGCAGTTCACCGCCGGCCACCATCGGCTGCAGGCGCTCAACGACGGGCTGTTGCCCGCGCCGGATCAGGTGCCGTCCGCGGACCGGCGCTGGGGTAGCTGGGGCCGTGCGCAACCGGCGTCGGTGTGGGTGCAGTACCAGTGGCGGCAGCCGCAGCGCTTGAATGGCGCGGCACTCTACTTCTGGGACGACCAGCCCGACGGCGGCGTGGCGCCGCCGCGCGCGTGGAAGCTGCAATACCGCGACGGCGAGCAGTGGCGCGACATCGCGGTGCGCGGCGGCTATCCGGTCGCCGCGCGCGGCGCAGCGAGCCGCGTGGCGTTCGCGCCGGTGACCACCACCGCGTTGCGTGCGGTGCTGGATACCGCGGTGCAGGGCGATGGCCATGCCGCGGTCGGCATCGACGAATGGCAGGTGTTCGCCGAGCGCGCCGACGCGGTCGAGCCGATCGACGCGCGGGTGGCGCCGGGCGAGACTCCGGCGTTGCCGCAGCGCATCGCCGGCTACTTCGCCGACGGCAGCTGGGGGTGGCTGGACGTGCGCTGGCCGCAGCTCGACGCGGCAGCCTTGGCCGGCGAAGGCCGCGTGCAGGTGCAGGGCCTGGCCGACGGCGGCATGCCGGTGAGCGCCAGCATCTGGGTGCGCGCCACGGCGCCTGGCCAGATCAACACGGTGCAGGCGCCGCCGCCGCTGCACGTGCGCGTCGGCCAGGTGCCGGCGCTGCCGGCATTCGTCGGCGTGCAGTACAACGACGGCTCGCGTGAACGCGTGCCGGTGCAGTGGCCGCCATTGTCGCCGACCACCTATGCCGCGCCGGGCACCAGCAGCATCGTCGGCATCGTGCAGGGGCGTGGCGACAGCGGGAAGTTGCCGGTGCAGCTACAGATCGTGGTCGATGCGGCGGTGGCGCCATGAGCCTGCGCCGCGCAGCATGGCTTGCCCGGCGCAGCGGCGCCTGGCTGTTGCTGGCGCTGGCCGTTGCCGGCGCGCAGGCGGCGCCGTTGCGCGCGCGCAGCGTGCGCAGCGCCGGCAATCCGATCCTGGCCGACGGCCGCGACTATTCCGCCGATCCGGCGCCGCTGGTCGCCGACGGCAAGCTGTACATCATCGCCGGCCGCGACGAAGCGCCGCCGGAGGTCAACGACTTCGTGATCCGGCGCTGGCAAATGCTGGTGACCGACGATGTCGGCAGCGGCAACTGGACCCACTATCCCGCGTTGCTGCGTCCGGAACAGGTCTTCGCCTGGGCCGCCGCGGGCCGCGCCTATGCCGCGCAGATCGTGCAGGGGCCGGACCGGCGATATTACCTGTACGCACCGGTGGAGGAAAAACACTCGCCCAACGCCGATCCGTTCGCGATCGGCGTGGCGGTCGCCGACAGCCCGCTGGGACCGTGGCGCGATGCGCATCCGCAAGGGCCGATCCTGTCGCAGTCGTTGCCGGTCCGGAACACGATCCAGAACATCGATCCGACCGTGCTGGTCGACGACGACGGCCGCGTGTACCTGTACTGGGGCACTTTCGGCAAGCTGTTCGGGATCGAACTGGAACGCGACATGGTCACGCCCAAGGGGCAGGCGGTGGCGGTGACCACGCTGGACGGCTATTTCGAGGCGCCGTGGCTGTTCAAGCGCAACGGCACCTACTACATGGCCTACGCCGGCAACCGCGCCGGGCCGGACTCGGACTGCACGCCGACGCTGTACCACGCCTGCATCGCCTACGGCACGGCGCCGTCGCCGCTGGGGCCGTGGACCTACCGCGGGGTGATCCTGCCGCCGGTGTCCTCCACCACCTCGCATTCGGGCATCGTGCACTTCAAGGGCCAGTGGTATCTGGTCTACCACACCGCCGACGCCAAGGGCGGCGGCCACTTCCGCCGCAGCGTGGCGATCGACAGGATGGAATGGGACGACACGCAGCAGCCCGCGCGGATCCGCCGCGTGATCGCCACGCGCGCGCCGCAGCCGCCACTGCCGTTGCAGCGCAACGTCGCCCGCTACGCCCATGCCAGCGCCTCCAACGGCCCGGACATCCCGCACCAGTACTGGATCGCCGCGCTCAACGACGGCGTGGTCAAGCGCAATCCGCTGCCGCCGCAGATGTGGGGCAGCTGGAGCCCGCACAATCCGCCGCAGCAGTGGATCCAGTACAGCTGGGCGCAACCGGTGACGCTGCAGCGCAGCCGCATCGTGTTCTGGGCCGACCATCCACCCGGCGCCAACGAAGGCGTGGCGCCGCCTGCGCGCTGGCATCTGGAGTACCGCAAAGGCGGACAGTGGTTGCCGCTGGCGCAGGCGCCGCGTGGTGCGGTGGCCGGCCGCTTGCAGACGGTGCGCTTCGCGCCGGTGACCACGCGTTGCGTGCGTGCGGTGTTCGATGCTTCCGGCGACGATGGCCGCTACGCCGCGCTGGCGGTGCAGGAATGGGAAATATGGGCCACGCGCGCGCAGCGCCTGGTCCAGGCCGGCGCTGCGGATGCGCAGCGCTGCGACACGCTTTGAGGCATCGGGTGGTCGACGGATGAAGACGGATCGAAACGGGGGGCGCGTCGCCGCAGCGGGCGCATTGCTGTTGGCGTTGACGGCGTTGGCACCCTGCGCGCTGGCCGCGCCGAGCGCGGACGACTACCAGCGCGCGCAGGCCTTGAGCCGGCGCTACGAGGCGCTGGTGGATCGCCAGCCGTCGCAGCCGGTGTGGCTGGACGCCGGGCATTTCCTGTATCGGCGTTCGCTGGCGCGCAACGGCGCCGCACCGGCGATCGAGTACCGGCGGGTCGCGGTCGCCGACGGCCGCAACGAACCTGCGTTCGATCACGCACGGCTGGCGGCGGCGATGTCCGCGGCCAGCGGCAAGCCGGTCGATGCGGCGGCATTGCAGCTGAGCGAGGTGAAGCTGGACGCGCAGCGGCTGGCCTTCGAGCGCGATCGCGTGCGCTGGCAGTGCGCGCTGCCGCAGTACCGTTGCACGCGCACCGACATGGAGCCGCTGCCGCCCGATTCCTACGACATGAGCATCCCGCTCAAGCAGGGTCCGGCGTATGCGCAGGCGTCGCCGGACGGCAAGTGGCGGGCCTGGGTCGAGGCCGGCAATGTGGTGGTCGCGCCGGCCGCTGGCGGCGCTGCGGTCGCACTCAGCCGCGACGGCAGCGCCGCCGAGTACTACGCGGCGGACAGCATCGCCTGGTCGCCGGATTCGACCCGGCTGGTCGCCTACCGCATCAAGCCGGCACCGCTGCGCACGGTGTACTACATCGAGTCGGCGCCAGTGGACCAGTTGCAGCCCAAGCTGCACCAGCAACTCTACGCCAAGCCCGGCGATCCGCTGCCGGTGCTGCAGCCGGTGTTGTTCGACCTCGCCTCGCGGCAGGCAACCGCGGTGCCGGCAACGCTGTTCCCGAATGCGTTCGCGCTGAGCTGGCCGCAGTGGCGCAGCGACGGCAGCGGCTTCACCTTCGAGTACAACGAACGCGGCCACCAGCGCTACCGGGTGATCGAGGCGGATGGACGCAGCGCGCAGGCGCGCACCCTGATCGAGGAAACCTCGCCGACCTTCATCGAGTATTCCGATCTCAGCGGCACCCACGAGAACGGCGGCAAACGCTATCGCCACGACTTCGCTGACGGCGCGCGCACCCTGTGGGCTTCCGAGCGCGATGGCTGGGAGCAGCTGTACCTGTACGACACGCGCAGCGGCGGCGCTCCGCGCCAGGTCACGCGCGGCGAGTGGGTGGTGCGCAAGGTCGAGCGCGTCGACGAGGCGGCGCAGCAGATCTACTTCATCGCCTCGGGTATGACCCCCGGCGAGGACCCTTATTACCGCCACGCCTATCGCATCGGCCTGGACGGCAGCGGGTTGACCGCGCTGACGCCGGCGCCGGCCGACCACGAGATCGTGCTGTCGCCCGACGGCCGCTGGCTGCTCGACCTGTATTCGCGCGTGGACCTGGGGCCGGTGCTGGAGCTGCGCCGCAGCGACGACGGTGCGCTGGTGCGCCAGGTCGAGCGCACCGACCTGAGCCGGCTGCGTGCGGCCGGCTGGGTGCCGCCACTGCCGTTCCACACGCCCGGACGCGACGGCAAGACCGAGATCTGGGGCGTGATCCATCGCCCGCAGGGGCTCGATCCGCAGCAGCGCTACCGCGTGGTCGAGAACATCTACGCCGGGCCGCACGGCTCGTTCGTGCCCAAGACCTTCAGTGCGCGCGTGCCGGCACTGACCGCGCTCGGCTTCGCCGTGGCGCAGATCGACGGCATGGGCACCAACAACCGTTCGCGCGCGTTCCACGACGTGGCCTGGCGCAACCTCAAGGACGCCGGTTTCCCCGATCGCATCGCCTGGCACCGGGCCGTGGCCGCGCAGTATCCGTGGTACGCGATCGAGCAGGGCGTGGGCATCTACGGCACCTCCGCCGGCGGCCAGAGCGCGCTCGGCGCGTTGCTGTTCCACCCGGAGTTCTACGTAGCCGCGGTGGCCAATTCCGGCTGCCACGACAACCGCATGGACAAGATCTGGTGGAACGAGCAATGGATGGGCTGGCCGGTCGGACCGTGGTATTCGGCCTCGTCCAATGTCGACAACGCCGCGCGCCTGCAGGGGCATCTGCTGCTGGTGACCGGCGACATGGACCACAACGTCGATCCGGCCAGCACCTTCCAGGTCGCCGACCGGCTGATCAAGGCCGGCAAGGATTTCGATCTGCTGGTGGTCCCGGGCGGCGACCATGGCGCCGGTGGCGACTACGGCCGGCGCCGCCTCGCGGACTTCTTCGTGCGCTGGTTGCAGCAGGCGCCGACGCCGGACTGGAACCGGCAAGCCGCGGCAGCGGCGCCTGTCGCGCACTGAGGGTCGCATGCGGGCCGGCGTGAGGTCGCGCACGGTGTGTGGCAGTCATTGCGACACATCGCAACATATCGACAAATTTCCACGTCAAAGGCGAGGTTTTTGCACAAGACGTTGACCCTGCAGACGTGAAACGCTGCAGCTGCGGTGCGTAGCGACGCGCGACGGTTTTTCCGGAGCGCGGAGATGCGCAATGGTTCTCCGATGCGCGACACGCGCACCGCATTCTGCGCCGTGCGGGGATGCACGGCCTCCATCGATCGATGCGGGTTCTCGCTGCCATGCGCGGCGAGGGCGTGGCGTCGTGCGGCCTGGATTTCGGTGCAGGCCGCTCAACCGAGAGACAACCCATGCGCGACGTTCGTTTGCCTTCCTCCTCTCTGGTCTCCTCCTGTCGCGATCGGCGCGAACACGGACGCACGCTGTTGTGCGCCGCGATCGGCATGGCGCTGCTGGCCGCGTTGCCGGCGGCGGCGCAGGAAGCGGCCGTCGCGCGCGCCACCGCCGCCGCCGCGGCCGATGGCAGCGACAGCGCCGCCGACGCCAAGACCCTGGACAGCGTGGTCGTCACCGGTTCGCGCATCCGCCGCAACGATGCGCTGGATGGCCCCACGCCGCTGACCGTGATCGGCGCCGAGCAGATCCGCGCGGCCGGCTATACCGAGATCGCCGACGTGGTCAATCAGCTGCCGAGCCTGGCGCTGACCCAGACCAGCCAGACCAGCAACCTGGCCGGCAATCCGGGCATCAACGCGCTGGACCTGCGCGGCATGGGCACCCAGCGCACCCTGGTGCTGGTCGACGGCCGGCGCCAGGTGCCGGCGATCCCCGGCACCTCGGCGGTGGACGTGAGCAATATTCCTTCCAGCCTGGTCGAACGGGTGGAAGTCATCACCGGCGGCGCTTCGGCGCTGTATGGCGCCGACGCGGTCACCGGCGTGGCCAACTTCATCCTGAAGAAGGATTTCCAGGGCCTGGACGCCAGTGCGCGCTACGGCATCTCCAGCCGCGGCGACATGCGCAGCAGCAGCGTCGATGCGCTGTTCGGGCGCAACTTCGCCGACAACCGCGGCAACTTCACCTTCTACGGTTTCTACGAGCGCGAGCCCGATTCGGTGTCCGGCCAGGACCGGCCATGGACCGCCACCGGCTACCCGATGTACACCCGCAACAACCGCAACCAGCGCTACTGGATCTCCGACAACAACCGCAACATCAACAACGCCGAGGACGCACAGCTCATCCTCGGCGGCCGCCACTACGCGATGACCGCCGACGGCCAGCTGCGCGCGCCCGTGCTCGGACCCGGCGGCTACGTCAACGCCTCGCCGATCAGCCTGGCCGATCCGTCCGGCGCGCTGGGCAGTCTGCTCACCGACGGCGGCGAATACGGCGGACGCTACGATTCGTGGTACTTGGCGGTACCGTCGGACCGCTTCTCCAGTCGCGCCACGTTCAATTTCGATGTCAACGACAGCCTGCGTTTCTTCGCCAATGTCGGCTACTCGCGGACGCAATCGCAATCGGCCTGGCGCGCGCTGAGCGCGTTCGGCAGTGAGGCGGTGCCGGCCGACAGTCCGTTCATCACCGACGAGATGCGCGCGGCCAACGGCGGCACGATCACCGACGGAGTCTATTTCGCGCGGCATTTCGACGAGGAGCTGGGGCAGGGCGGCAGCGAGTACCGGCGCCAGTTGTTGCAGGGCGTGTTCGGCGTGGAAGGCGATTTCAGCCTGGGCGGGCGCGCCTGGAACTATTCGGCGTACTACTCCTATGGCCGTACCCGGCAGCGCAACCGCGACATCGATACGGTGGCCTATCCGCGCTATTACCTGGCGGTGGATTCCACCACGGCCGCCGACGGCAGCGCGATCTGCCGCAGCACGCTCACCGATCCGGGCAACGGCTGCGTACCGTTGAACCCGTTCAAGCGCCTGACCGCGAAAGAGATCGATTACCTGCGCTACGACTCCGACTGGGCCACCACCACCCTGACCCAGCAGGTGCTGTCGGCCTACGCGTCCGGCGGCCTGTTCGACCTGCCCGGCGGCGAAGTACAGATGGTGTTCGGCGGCGAGTACCGCAAGGAACGCAACGATATCGGTGCGGTCGCGCAATACGATCCGGCCAATCCCGCCTACGACGCCAGCCTGGGCACCACCCAATTGCCGCTGGTCGGGCAGTACGACGTCAAGGAGTTGTACAGCGAGCTGCACCTGCCGCTGCTGGCCGACAAGCTGTTCGCACAGCGCCTGGGCGTGGACGCGGCGGTACGCGTGTCCGACTACAACCTCGCCGGCCGCACCGTCACCAACAAGTTCGGCATCGACTGGGCGCCGATCCAGGACATCACCCTGCGCGGCACCTACGGCAAGGCGGTGCGCGCGCCCAACATCGGCGAGCTGTATACCGCGAGCAGCATCGGCGGCATGTGGATCACCGACCCGTGCAACACCTACAACCAGCGCTACCGCACCGACCGCAGCCAGTACACCGCGGCCAACTGCGCGCAGCTCAATCCCTCGGACAAGAGCACCTACTGGCTGTACCGCGACATCATCACCAAGGGCAACCTGGACCTGGCCAACGAAACCGCCAAGACCCGTACCGTCGGCATCGTGCTGCGCCCGCGTTTCCTGCAGGACTTCTCGCTGTC
Source organism: Xanthomonas sp. DAR 34887 (assembly GCF_041245805.1). Classification (NCBI taxonomy): domain Bacteria; kingdom Pseudomonadati; phylum Pseudomonadota; class Gammaproteobacteria; order Lysobacterales; family Lysobacteraceae; genus Xanthomonas; species Xanthomonas tesorieronis. The sequence continues at coordinate 3,270,347 of NZ_CP162490.1, read as the reverse complement.
GGTGGACTACTACAGCATCGACCTGCGCGGTGCGATCGATTCGTTTCCGGCGCAGACCATCATCAACAAGTGCGTCGACGCGCAGACGCTGGACAACCCGTTCTGCGGCTTCGTCAGCCGCGACGCCGACGGCAACCTGCTCAACGTGGTCACGCAGAAACTCAATCTGTCGCGCTACCTGACCCGCGGCATCGACTTCGCCGCACAGTACCGCTACGACCTGGCCGACCATTGGGGCCAGAACGCCGGCGCGCTGTCGTTCGACCTGAACTACACGCGGCTGATCCGCCAGGACTACACGCTGGATCCGGACCAGCCGGACGATGTCACCCACTTCGCCGGGGTGTTCGGCTCGCCGTACTGGAAGGGCGTGCTGCGCAGCACCTGGTCCAACGCGCATGCCGGCGCGACCTGGTCGCTGCGGCATTTTTCCAAGATGCGCAACAGCACCGAGATCACCGATACCGACTATCAAAAGGTGTGGACCGGCAACGTGTTCTACAGCGACGTGTCCGGCTACTACCGGCTCAAGTCGGGTCTGGAGTTCTTCGGCGGGGTCAGCAACCTGTTCGACCGCGCGCCGCCGCGGGTGCCGGGTGCGGAGGCGGGCGGCGCCAATTTCGAGCTGGGCTACCACGCCGGCGTGTACGACGTGATCGGGCGCATGTACTACGGCGGGATCCGCCTGGCGCTGTGAGCATGGGGCGCGATTCGGCACAAATCCGCATGTTCGCGCTGCCGAGGCGACAAGACGCGATGACGTATCGATGACACAGTGGCCACAGGCCGCCCGTTCGTGGCCGCGGCCGGGCCCGCGCCCGCCGCCGCCAAGCGCAAAGGAGCAAGCAATGCCGTCTCGCATTTCCTCTCGGTTTCCCGTAGCCATCCATTCGCGCGGTGCGCGATGAGCGCGCGCTCTGGGCACGACGTCCACACCGCGCACTGCGCGCATGCCGCCGATGTCGATCTGACGGCGCTGGACCCCTCGCGGCGGCGTTTCCTGCAATGGAGCGCGCTCGCGGTGGCCGCGGGGCTGTTGCGCTTCCCGCTGGATGCTGCCGCGTCCAGCGCCGGTGCCGTGCAGGCGCTGCCGCTCAAGCAGGTCACGCTCAAGCCGTCGCTGTTCCTGGATTCGCTGCAGACCAATCGCCGCTATCTGCTGGAACTGGAGCCGGACCGCCTGCTGCACAACTTCCTGCAGAACGCCGGCCTGCCGCCCAAGGGCGAGGTCTACGGCGGCTGGGAAGGCGACACCATCGCCGGGCACACGCTCGGCCATTACCTCAGCGCACTGGCCAAGATGCATGCGCAGACGCGCGATCCCGCGCTGCGCCAGCGCATCGACTACATCGTGGCCGAACTGGCGCGCGCGCAGGCCAAGGACGCGGACGGCTACGTCGGCGGACTCACCCGCAAGAACGACAAGGGCACCATCGACAGCGGCAAGGTGGTGTTCGAGGAAGTACGGCGCGGCATCATCAAAGGCAGCAAGTTCAATCTCAACGGCAGCTGGTCGCCGCTGTACACGGTGCACAAACTGTTCGCCGGCCTGCTCGATGCGCACGAACTGGCCGGCAACGCGCAGGCGCTGCAGGTGCTGCTGCCGCTGGCCGGCTATCTGGGCGGAGTCTTCGACGCGCTGGACCATGCGCAGATGCAGACCCTGCTGGATACCGAGTTCGGCGGCCTCAACGAGTCCTACATCGAACTGGGCGCGCGCACCGGCGACCCGCGCTGGGTCGCGCTGGGCAAGCGCCTGCGGCACGAGAAGGTGATCGATCCGGCCGCGGCCGGCCGAGACGAGTTGCCGCACATCCATGCCAATACCCAGGTACCCAAGTTCATCGGCGAGGCGCGCCAGTTCGAGGTCGCCGGCGATGCCGACGCCGCGGCCGCAGCGCGCTTCTTCTGGGAAACGGTGACCGGCCACTACAGCTATGTCATCGGCGGCAACGCCGATCGCGAGTATTTCCAGGAACCGGACACCATCGCCGCGTTCCTGACCGAGCAGACCTGCGAGCACTGCAACAGCTACAACATGCTCAAGCTGACCCGGCACCTGTATCAGTGGACGCCGCAGGCGCGCTACTTCGACTACTACGAGCGCACCCTGCACAACCATACGATGGCCGCGCAGCATCCGGCCACCGGCATGTTCACCTACATGACGCCGATGATCAGCGGCGGCGAGCGCGGCTTCTCCGACAAGTTCGATTCGTTCTGGTGCTGCGTCGGCAGCGGCATGGAGGCGCATGCGCAGTTCGGCGACTCGATCTATTGGCAGGACGCGGCGTCGCTGTATGTCAACCTGTACATCCCCTCGACCCTGGACTGGCCCGAGCGCGACCTGGCGCTGGAACTGGACAGCGGCGTGCCCGACAACGGCAAGGTGCGGCTGCAACTGCGTCGCGCCGGCGCACGCACACCGCGCCGCCTGCTGCTGCGGCTGCCGGCCTGGTGCCAGGGGGACTACAAAGTGCGCGTCAACGGCAAGGCCCAGCGTGGCACCTCCGCCGATGGCTATCTGGCGCTGGAGCGGCAGTGGCGCAGCGGCGACCTGATCGAACTGGACCTGGCGATGCCGCTGCGCCTGGAGCATGCCGCCGGCGATGCCGACACGGTGGTGGTGATGCGCGGTCCGCTGGCGCTGGCCGCCGATCTCGGCCCGGTCGCCGATCCCTACGACGCGCCAGACCCGGCGCTGGTGGCCGCGGCCGATCCATTGGCGGGGTTTGCCGAATTGCCGCAGCTCGGGCATTTCCTGGCCGCCGCCACGCAGCCGCCGGGGCTGACTTTCGTGCCGTTCTACGCGCAGTACGAACGCCGCAGCGCGCTGTACTTCAAACGCATGGCGCCGGCGCAGTGGGCGCAGGAAGCGGCGCGACGCGCGCGCCAGCAGGCCGAGCGCGCGGCGCTGCAGGCCAGTGCGGTGGATATGATCCAGTTCGGCGACGAGGCCTCCGAGCAGGCGCACAAGCTGCGCAGCGATACGTCCTTCGGCGGCGCCTACCGCCGCCAGCAATGCCGCGACGTGCGCGGCAAGGGCTTCGTCGAGTTCCAGATGAAAGGCAGCGCGCAGCCGCTGGCGTTGCGCCTGCGTTTCTGGGGCAGCGACAAGGGCCGCTTCAACATCCTGATCGACGGCAAGCTGGCGGTGGAAGTGCAGGTGGACCGCAGCCAGGTCATCGACTTCGTCGATCGCGATTACGTATTGCCGCCGGCGCTGACCCGCGCCGCGCAGCTGACCTTCCGCATCGAGCCGCAACACGGCGATACCGCTGGGCCGCTGTTCGGCGGCTGGTTGATCCCGGCCGCGAGCGCATGACCACCGCGGCGGCGCATGCACGCGGCGCTGGCGTCGCGCCCTGGCGGGAGCCTACTAGGGCGCCACGCTCGCGCGTTGCGTTTCCCGCGCGCCGCTGGCTGTGGGGTGGCCTGCTCGCACTCGCGGTGATCGGCAGTGGCGGCTGCGCGCATGCGCCGCCGGTCGCAGTAGCGGCCACGGCAACCGACAGCCCACTGCACGGCATCTGGGTGATCGCGCAGGGGCCGTCGTTTCCCGGCCCGCGTTACCTGCGCATCGTCCAGCGCGATGGTCAGGCGCAGGGCAGCATCACCACCGATTGGTATGGCGATGTGCCGATGCAGCAACTGCGCATCGACGGCGACGTGGCCCACTTCCAGATCGACAACGGCAATCCGCGGCTGCCGGCGCAACCGTGGACCGCGACCCTGGAGCACGGCCAGCTGCATGTGGCCGGGCGCATCTGGGACGAGCAGGTCGACGTGCGCGCCAGCCGCGGCAGCGAGGCGGACGCGGAACGGCTGGCGTTTCCCGCCGCGCCGCTGCCGGCTTATGCCGCATTGCCGAGCGACGGCCTGGCGCGGACGCCGCCATTGGGCTGGAGCAGCTGGAACCGCTTCGCCGAACACATCGACGACGCCACCGTGCGCCGCATCGCCGACGCCATGGTCGCTTCCGGGCTGCGCGATGCCGGCTACGTCTACGTCAACATCGACGACGGCTGGCAGGGCCAGCGCGACCGCGACGGCGTGCTGCAGCCGAACGCGCGCTTTCCCGACATGCGCGCGCTGGCCGACTACGTGCACGGCAAGGGCCTGAAGCTGGGCCTGTACAGCTCGCCCGGCCCCAAGACCTGCGCCGGCTACACCGGCAGCTACGGCCACGTCGAACAGGACGCGCGCACCTGGGCCGGCTGGGGCGTGGACTACGTCAAGTACGATCTGTGCTCGGGCGAGGGCATCTTTCGCGAACCGCAACAGGTGCGCCGCGCCTACCTGCAGATGGGCCAGGCGCTGCGTGCGACCGGCCGGCCGATCGTCTACAGCCTGTGCCAGTACGGCCGCGACCATGTCGGGCAGTGGGGGCGCGAGGTCGGCGGCCACCTGTGGCGCACCACCGGCGACATCGAGGACAGCTACGCGAAAATGGCCTCGATCGGCTTCGACCGTAACGGCGATCCCGCCGACGCCGGCCCGGGTGGCTGGAACGATCCGGACATGCTCGAGGTCGGCAACGGCGGCATGAGCGTGGACGAATACCGCACGCACCTGGCGCTGTGGGCGCTGTCGGCGGCGCCGTTGCTGCTCGGCAACGACCTGCGACAGATGACCCCGGCGACGCTGGCGCTGCTGCGCAATCGCGACGTGCTGGCGATCGACCAGGATGCGCTGGGCGTGCAGGGCAGGGCGGTGCGCAAGGACGGCGCGATCGAGATCTGGCGCAAGCCGCTGGCCGATGGCGGCGTCGCGCTCGGCGTGTTCAATCGCGATGCGCAGCCACGGCGGGTGGCGCTGAGCGAAGACGATGCCGGCACCGCGCTGCGCGGGCGCCGCTGGCGCGATCTGTGGCGCGGCGGCAGCCGGCCCGCCAGCGAGCTGCGCAGCGTGCAGGTCGCTGCGCATGGCGTGGTGTTGCTGCGGCTGTCGCCGCCAGCGGTTGCACACCGGCGTTGAGTTGAACTGGAAGGCGGGAACACGCCATCGCGGGCGGTTCGCCATGCCTGCGCGCTTGTTTGCTGGTTGCTTCGTGCGTCACGTAGCTGGCGATGTATCGCAGCCATTGCCAAGCTACTGAAACATTGTGCCGAGTTGCACCCGGCGCGCGCCGGCGTGCAGCGGCGCCGGCTGAACCGGAAGCAACGTATATGCATGCCGGTCGCTGGCCCGGACGCGCCGCCGCGTCGCGACCATGCGTTATTCCGCATGCAGAACCGCTAATTGCGTCAAGACGCCGACCGTGGTTACGGGCACATTGTGATTGCATCGTTAAAGCGTGATGACCTTTTGTTTTCCGGCCCAACGGCCGGTGCGCGGGACAGGATCCGCCACCGCCCTTCGCCATTCACTGCAGGACCGGGGGTCTGCGCACGCATTGCGTGCGAAGGACAGCAGTCATCCCCGTGACGCGTCCGGCCCGTTGGTCGCGACGCAGGATGCGTACCACCGGCGTCGCTGCGCAGCGTCGTCCTCATTGCACGTTCCGTCGCTGGCGCAAGCCGGTGCGGACCCGTTCGGCCCCTCGTTTCCGCTTACGCCACGTGTCGCCATCGCTCAGGAGATTTCCATGTCGTTCCCGCACGCACCCCATCCCCACCGTCGCCGCGCACCGGCGCAACAGCCGCTGGCGCTGGCCGTCGTCGCCGCATTGTCGCTGGGCAGTTCCTGGTCGGCGCTGGCACAGGACGCGAGTGCGGACGACGGCAAGACCCAGACCCTGGACAGCATCGTGGTCACCGGCTCGCGCCTGCGCCGCGTCGATACCGAGACCGCCAATCCGGTGGTGACGATCGACCGCGCGCAAATCGAGGCGACCGGTAAGGCCACGCTCGGCGATCTGGTGCAGGAACTGCCCTCCATCGCCGGCAATGCGACCAACCCCAACACCAACAACGGCGGCGGCACCGGCGCCTCGACCATCTCGCTGCGCGGTCTGGGCGAGAAGCGCACGCTGATCCTGGTCAACGGCACGCGCCTGGCCAGCAACGACGTCAACGCGATCCCGGCGACGATGATCGAGCGGGTGGAAGTGCTCAGCGACGGCGCCTCGGCGGTGTACGGTTCGGATGCGATCGGCGGCGTCGTCAACTTCATCCTGCGCAAGGGCTTCGACGGCATCGAGGGCAGCACCGACTTCGGCACCAGCTCGCGCAGCGACGGCAACCGCCGCAACTTCTCCCTGACCGCGGGCAAGACCGGCGAGCGCGGCAGCATCGTCGCCGGCCTGTCCTACCACAACATCGATCCGGTCTCGGCCGGCCAGCGCAGCTATTCCAAGGATGCGCTGTCGCTGATCGACGGCGTGCCGGTGAAGCAGGGCTCCTCGGCCACGCCGACCGGCAGCATCAGCTTCGACGAAGGTTCCGCCCAGTCCAAGGCGTTGGCGGCCAGCAACGGCTGTTCGCGGGTCACCTTCAACGGCGGCGACAGCAGTCCCACCAACGCCAGCCAGTACCACTGCTACGTCGCCTCCACCGATTCCTACAACTACCAGCCGTACAACCTGTTGCAGACGCCGCAGGAACGCACCAATGCCTTCGTGATCGGCAGCTACCGCTTCAACGATCACCTGGAAGGCTACGTCAACACCTACTTCAGCAAGACCACCTCGTCCTCGATCATCGCGCCGATCCCGATCTTCGCCAACGGCGACAATTTCCTGGTCTCCGCCGACAGCTACTACAACCCGTTCGGGGTCAATTTCGGCACCGACCGCAGCACCGGCACCTCGTACAACAGCTTCAACACCCGCGCCACGGTGCTGGGCAACCGCCAATACGAGTACAACACCTACAATTTCCAGATCAATTCCGGCCTGCGCGGCAGCTTCGGCGACAGCTCCTGGCAATGGGATGCGAGCGTCAACTACGGCAAGGTCAAGCAGAAGTCGATCAACTACGGCTTCCTCAATTACGCCGGCTTCAACGCCGCGGTTGGCCCCTCGTTCCTGGACAGCGACGGCACGGTCAAGTGCGGCAGTGCGGGCGCGGTGATCGCCGGCTGTACCCCGATCGACGTGTTCAACCTCAACAGCGCCAGCAACAAGGCGGCGCTGGAGGCACTGGTGGTCAACCCGATCGTCACCAGCGTCTACACCGTCAAGCAGTTCGAAGCCAACGCCAACGGCAACCTGTTCGACCTGCCGGCCGGCACGGTGAGCCTGGCGGCGGGCGTGTCCTACCGCAAGGAAAGCACCTCCACCGCCGCCGATCCGCTGTGGACCGGCGACGAGAACGGCATGTGCGGCGTGATCGAATTCTGCGCCACCGTGCTCGGCGGCAGCTTCAGCGTCAAGGAGGCCTACGCCGAGGCGCTGTTCCCGCTGCTGGCGGATCTGCCGATGGTGCACTCGTTGAACCTGACCGTGGGCAGCCGCTTCTCCGACTACGACACCGTCGGCAGCAAGACCAACAGCAAGGTCTCGCTGGAATATCGTCCGATCGAGAACCTGCTGCTGCGCGGCACCGTGTCGCAGGTGTTCCGTGCGCCGAATATCAGCGAACTGTACTCCGGCGTGGTCGGCGATTCGCCGTCGGTCAACGATCCCTGCAACGGCTACACCGGCGGCCATGCCGCGGCCTGCGCCAACGTGCCCACCGACGGCAGCTACCAGCAGGCCGACAACCAGGTCGGCGCCAAGGCGTCCGGCGCGGTGGTGGCCGGCTACCAGCTCAAGCCGGAAACCGGCAAGTCCTACGATTTCGGCGTGGTCTACGATCCGGGTTGGCTGGACGGCCTGTCGATGAGCGCGGACCTGTGGAAGATCAACCTGCAGGACACCATCACCCAGGTGTCGGCGCAGACCGTGCTCAACCAGTGCTACGCCAACGCGTCCAGCGCGTTCTGCGCGCTGATTCACCGCAACGACAACGGCACCATCAACTACGTCGCCGAGCCCACCGTGAACCTCGGCAAGCTGTGGGCCAGCGGCGCCGATTTCAGCCTCAACTACCGCCTGCCGGACACCGCGTGGGGCAGCTTCAACGCCAGCCTCAACGGCACCTACGTGATCCGCTACGACATCAACCCGGACACCACCGACGCCAGCACCGTCACCATCCACAACGCCGGCAAGTACACCTACGCCTACGGCAACTTCCCGCGCTGGCGCGGGCTGGGCACGCTGAGCTGGAACCTGGGCGACTGGAGCGCGTCGTGGCGCATCCGCTACATCGGCAGCACCGAGATCGGCAGCGCCGATACGCGGCAGGGTCTGTCGGCCGACGCCGACCAGGCCGCCGTGGTGCGCGGCATCGGTTCGTACGTGTATCACAACGTGCAGGTCGGCTATAACGTCAAGCCCTGGCACACCCGCTTCGAGCTGGGCGTGGACAACCTGGCCGACAAGCAGCCGCCGCTGTACTACGCCAACAACGTCACCAACGCCAATACCGATGTGGCCACCTACGATCTGCTCGGCCGCTACTACTGGGCGCGGGCGACGGTGAAGTTCTAAGCGTGCGTTGGCTAGGACCAGCCTGGATGTTGTAGATGCGCTTTGCCGTTGCTATCCGCTCACACGTACCTTGATGTGATGGCAGGCGATGCCGACGGTAGTCCCTTGCAAGGCTGCCGCCGGTGTCGAGCAAAATGGCCTTGGGGCATCGCGAAACGATCGTCAGGGCGCTTGGGATCAACACCCATGGCGCCGGCTTGCTGCGCGATGGCGATGGCGCCTGCTAGATGGTGATCGCGCCAGCTACTTGTTTGGTGAGTACAAGGCGGCCGGTACATCGGCGATCGTAGGGATCACGGCAATCGCATCGATGTGCGCTATGCCTGGTTGCGGTTGGCGCTGCATGGCCAGGGTTTTCGGATCGATCGGCGGCGCTTGTCCGCCTGCTCAGTCGCATGCTCGGGCAGCGCCTTGTGCTCGCGCCGCCTCCGCGCTGCGCTGGTTTAGTCCAGCAACTTCAGCAGGTCCCGGTGCAGGTCGCGCGGAATCCGCACGCCGTCGCGGACACTGCGCTCGCGTGCCTGATAGCGGCGTTGCGAGGGCAGCCGCGCACCGGTGTCCTGGTAGGCGGCGAAGAACGCCTCGGCGCGCGCCATGTGCGCGGCCCACTCGGCGCCGAGGAACCGGACCGGGTCCAAGGCCAGGATCAGTTCGCCGTGATAGGGCGAGGCGCCGGCGCCGGCGTCGTGCGCCAGCGATTCGGCGCTGGTGAGGTCTCCGATCAGCGGCCCGGCGATCAGTTCGATCATCGCGGACAACGCCGACCCCTTGTGCCCGCCGAAGGTCAACATTGCGCCGCCGCCGCCGGCGACCACGTTCGGATCGGTGGTCGGCTTGCCGGCGGCGTCCACGCCCCAACCCTCGGGAATCGGCAGGCCGGCGCGGCGGTGCAACTCGATCTCGCCGCGTGCCACCGCGCTGGTGGCGAAATCGAATACGAAGGGAAGCGCATCCCCGCGTGGCCAGCCGAACGCGAGCGGGTTGGTTCCCAGCAAGGGCGTGTGGCCGCCGGCTGGCGTGACCCAGGCGTGGCTGGGGTTGCAGATCAATGCGACCAACCCGGCCTTGGTGATGCGTTCGACTTCCGGCCACAATGCGGAGAAATGCACGCAATGGTTGATCGCCAGCGCCGCCAGCCCATTGCCGCGCGCCTTGCCGATCAGCGACGGCAGGCCGCGCTCGAAGGCCAGCAGCGAAAAGCCGCCGCAGGCATCGACGCGCACGATCCCGGGTGCCTGATCGTGCACGACCGGTTCGGCATCGCCTACGACCTTGCCGTTGCGCAGCGTCGCCACACACCCCAGCGTCCGGTACAGCCCATGCGACGCGCAGCCATCGCGTTCGCCTGCGACGATCGTGGCGGTGAGGGGCCGCACATGCGCCGGACCGAAGCCGGCATGGTGCAGGATGCGTTCGACCAGCGCGGTGGCCTGGTCCAGGGACAGTGCGACGGTATCGCTGGTATTCATCGAAAAAGCACGGGCGAGGGTGACCCGGATTCTCGCCCGTGCCGCGCCTTGTGAACACCCTAGACTGCGAGCCGACACTGAGCGGCCTGATCTGTGCGCCAGTCAGGCGTCGCGCAATACAAGACGCCCGCATGCGTAGATGGCGTTGTAATGACTCAGCTATGCGCGAATTGCGTGGCGGCCGAGCCGACGATGTGGAAGATTTCAGGAGACGACACCACTCGTCGGATGCTGAAAAATTTTGTTGACAGGTATCCCTGAATTGGTTCGATAATTCGACAGGGGCCGGGATCCAGCCCGCAGGGGATTTTCCGTTCAACTCATTGCCTCGTGCCTTGGCGCGATGGATTCGTATTGCTTTTTTGCGATTTTCGTTATCGCGATACTCGCGGTTTGGAGCCTCGCGATCGTTCAGGGAATTCGGCCCGCAACGGGCTGAAAGGGAAGAGGCAGGCGGATGTTCAAAGTACGGCTGGTGATCGGCATGCTGCTGGTGTGCCTGGGTGTGCGCGTGCACGCCGGGGACGACCTGTCGCCTTACGAGGAGTACGAGAAGAAGATCAAAGCATCGCAGGTCGTCGGTCCGTTGAAGGGCAACATCTTCGGTGAGAACATCAGCCTGTACGACCTCAGTGTCGGCTTCCATGCCACCGACGTTGACGTACCGGGCAACAATGCGCTGCCGGTCTCGGTAGGGCGCGAGTTTAAGGTCACGAACCGGCGCTCGGAGTATGTTGCAAAGGGGTTCGGTGACTGGGAAATCGATACGCCTCGGGTGTACGGCGAGTTCCGGTCAGATAAAGGCTGGGTAACGACTAGCGCATCGCCTAGCGCACGTTGTTCCGTTCCAGCTATACCCGATGCTGCAATGACCGTCGGTAACGTTTCGTATAGCGTTTACGATATGTGGCACGGCTACTATCTACATGTGCCCGGTGCCGGCGAGCAGGAGCTATTGGTCGACAATCAGACCAAGACGCCACGACCGACCGATGGCGTGGCACGCCCCTGGATCACCAAGGATGGGTGGCGCCTGGGTTGTCTGACCGCCGCAAGCAATTACGGTGGTGAGGGTTTTCTGGCTGTTTCGCCTTCCGGCGTAAAGTATTACTTCGACTATGCAATTGTCACTCAGATAAAGGGTTACCTGCAGGCAGGCTCAGGTGCCCCGGCGGTGCGAGTGCGCGTAGCGCTTGCGGCGAGCCGCGTTGAAGATCGCTTTGGCAATTGGGTGACGTATAGCTACGCGGGCGACAAGCTGTCGTCGATCCAGTCCAGCGACGGCCGTGCGATCACGCTGAATTACAACGGCGATTTGATCAGCAGTATCCAGGCGAACGGTCAGACCTGGAGTTACGGTTACGAATTCAGCACGGCGTATCCGACGGCACAAGGCGCCTATCGCCTGAAGACCGTCACCCAGCCCGATGGCTCGCAGTGGATCTATAGCATCATCAGCGGCAATATGCTGCCAAAGCGCGAGCCACCAGCCGGCGGTGGTGCCAGCAGTTGCGTCTATGAGCCCGATCCGATGGATGGCGCGGTGTCGCTGCAGGTGAACCATCCTTCCGGTGCCGTAGGCGTGTTCGCCTTCGACTACCGTCGTCAGTACAGGAGCCATACTCCCATCATCCGGTGTGCTCTGCCGATTGGTCAGGAGCCGCCAATTCCTTATGTTCCTAACTACTTTGACAACTATGTTCTGACGTCGAAGACCGTGACCGGCCCGGGCCTTGCGCAGCAGGTCTGGCATTACCAGCCGGGCGATGGCGTAACACAATTCTACAAGACGGGCAAAGCGACTGATCCCTGCCCAACCTGCACGCCGAGTAAGACGACCAAGGTGACCAATCCGGACGGTAACGCTACCGCTTATGAATTCGGGATCATGTACGGCCTCAATGACGGCCGCCTGCTAAGTACCTCGGCACTGGACGCCAACGGCAATACTGTTTCCAAGACCAGCAACACCTATTTCGCCGATGGCGACGTAGCTGCCCAGCCATTCCCGGCGGAAATGGGACAATCCCTGCTCGGTATTCCCAACCCGCTGACCAACGTGCTGCGCCCGCTGCGCAGCAAGACGGTGGTGCAGGACAGCACCACCTATACCTGGACTGCGAACGGCTTCGATGCGTTCGCGCGGACGCTCAGCGTCACCCGCGCCAGCCCGTGGCACTCGCGCACCGATGCGACCGAGTACTACGACGACCTGGGCAAGTGGATCGTCGGCCAACGCGCCAAGAGCACCAACACCAATACCGGCCTGGTGGAATCGCAAACCAGCTTCGATGCTAATGCGATGCCCTCGCAACGCTGGTCGTTCGGCAAACTGCGCCTGACCTTGGGCTATAGCGGCGACGGCACGCTGGCCACGGTGAAGGACGGCAACAACAACACAACCACCGTCTCCAACTGGAAGCGCGGTGTTCCGCAGTCGATCCGCTATGCCGACGGCAGCACCGAGTCGGCCACGGTCAACGACAGCGGCTGGATCACCTCGACCACCGACGAGAACGGCTACACCACCACCTATGGCTACGACACGATGGGACGACTGGCGAGCATCGCCTATCCGGCCAGCGACAACGTGGCCTGGAATACCACCACACAGGCATTCGAGCAGGTCAACGGCAGCGAATACGGCTTGGATGCCGGCCATTGGCGGCAGACCGTGGCCACCGGCAACGCACGCAAGCTGACCTATTTCGATGCGCTGTGGCGCCCGCTGCTGACGCGCGAATTCGAAGTCGGCAACGAAGCCAACACCCAGCGCTTCCAGAAGTTCACCTACGACTACGACGGACGCACCACCTTCAGTTCCTACCCCGGAACGAGCGATACGCTGAGCACCGGCACCTGGAGCGAATACGACGCGCTGGGCCGTGCCACCTCGGTATCGCAGGACAGCGAACTGGGCCTGCTGACCACGCGCACCGAATACCTGGCCGGCAACCAGACCCGGGTGACCAACCCGCGCGGCCAGCAGACGGTGAGCGGGTTCCAGGTGTTCGATCAACCGGATTACAGCAAGCCGGTATGGATCCAACATCCGGAAGGCGCCAATACCGATATCACGCTGGACGTGTTCGGCAAGCCGGGCTCGATCCGTCGCCGTAATGCCGACGGGTCGCTGTCGGTCACGCGCAGCTACGTCTACGACGGCTACCAGCAACTGTGCAAGACCATCGAGCCGGAAACCGGCGCCACGGTGATGGACTACGATGCGGCCGGCAACGTGGCCTGGTCAGCCAGCGGGCAGAGCTACACGTCGACCTCATCGTGCAACAGCGCCGACGTTGCCGCCGGTGCCAAGGTCGGCAGGAGCTACGACGCACGTAACCGCCTGGCCACGCTGGCGTTCCCCGATGGCGTCGGTAATCAGTCTTTCGTCTACACCGCCGATGGCTTGCCCGCGCAGGTCACCACCAACAACAGCAACGGCGGCGACGCTGTGGTCAATGCGTATGCGTACAACAAGCGACGCCTGCTGTTGAGCGAGAGCATGACCCAGCCGGGATCCAGCGCGCTGAGCATTGGCTACGCGTACACCGCCAACGGCCATCCCGCCGGCGTCACCTATCCATCGGGGCTGGCGTTGAACTACGCACCGAACGCGCTGGGCCAGGCGACTCAGGCCAACGGCTACGCATTGGGCGTGGGCTATTACCCGAACGGGGCGATCAAGCAGTTCACCTACGGCAACGGCATCGTGCACACCATGGCGCAGAATGCACGTCAGCTGCCGGCGCGCAGCTCCGACAGCGGCGCCAGCAATCCGCTGGACCTGGGCTATACCTACGACGCCAACGGCAACGTCGGCGGCATCACCGACTACGCGCGCGGCCGGCAGACCCGCAGCATGAGCTACGACGGGCTGGATCGCCTGTCCACCACGCAGTCGGCGATGTTCGGCGGCGACAACCTGGCGCGCTACAGCTACAACGTGCTCGACGACCTGACCGCGGTCAAGGTCGGCGGCAGTCGCGACTACAGCTACTTCTACAACGCCAACCGGCAGCTGCTGAGCGTCAACAACACTTCCGATAGCTCGGCGGTGATCGGGCTGAGCTACGACGCCCAGGGCAACCTGTCCAACAAGAACGGCGTCCACTACCTGTTCGACAAGGGCAACCGCCTGCGCGAGGTCACCGGCGTGGAGACCTACCGCTACGACGCGCAGGGCCGTCGGGTGCTGGCCACCAGCCCGAGCCTGGGCAATATCGTTTCGCTGTACGGTCAGGACGGCGTGCTGCGCTATCAGCGCGACGAACGGGTCGGCAAGATCACCGAGTACGTGTACCTGGGCGGCAGCCTGCTGGCCAAGGTCAGCAATCTGCCGACCTTGGCTTCGCCCAGCGTGACCGTCCCCGGCTACAGCAGCTCCGGCAGCTATACCGTGCAGTGGACGACGGTGGCCTCTGCCAACCGCTACGAACTGCAGGAGCAAGCCAACGGCGGTAGCTGGACGGCGCTGTCCTCGGGCACCGCGACCAGCCAGGCGGTCTCCGGCAAGGCCGCGGGCAGCTACGCCTATCGCGCCCGTGCCTGCCTGGGCAGCTACTGCGGCGGGTGGAGCGCCACCGGCACGACAGTGGTGCAGTTCGCACCGAGCGATGCACCCAGCATCAGCGTGCCCGGCACCGGCGTGGTCGGCAACTACACCATCAGCTGGGGCACGGTCACTGGCGCGGCCACTTACTCGCTGGAGGAAAGCGCCAACGGCGGCAACTGGGGCGTGTCCTACAGCGGCAGCGCGCAGAGCAACGCCTATAGCGGCAAGGCCGCTGGCGGCTACGCCTATCGCGTGCGCGGCTGCAATCCCGCTGGCTGCGGGCCGTACTCGGGCACCGGCACGGTGCAGGCGGTCTACGCCCCGGGTTCGGCGCCTTCGTTGAGCGCGCCGGCGACCAACACCACCGGCAGCTACACGCTCAGCTGGAGCACGGTCGCCACCACTGTCAGCTACAACCTGGAAGAGAGCAGCGACGGCGGCAACAGCTGGAGCGGGATCGCCTCGGTGGGCGGAACCAGCGCAGGTGTCAGCGGCCGCGGCGCTGGCACGTACGTGTACCGAGTCAAGGCCTGCAATGCGGCTGGCTGTGGACCGTACTCGGGCAATGCCTCCACTCAGGTGATCTTCGCCCCCACCGGCACACCCAGCCTGAGCGCTCCGGCCAGTGCCGGTGTCAATGGCTACACGGTGAGCTGGAGCGGTGTGGCCGCCGCCAGTAGCTACACCCTTGAAGAGAGCGCCAATGGCGGCGGCTGGAGCGCCACGCAGAACGCCAATGCCACCAGCCAGGCGTTCGCCAGCAAGGGCAACGGCAGCTATGCCTACCGCAGCAAGGCCTGCAACATCGCGGGCTGCGGACCGTACTCCAATACCCAGACCACGGTGGTGGATACCTCGCCGCCAGCCATGCCAGCGTTCAACCCTAGCTATCGCTATCTAAATACCTCGCCTACAACCTTCGACTTGGACTGGACACCTAGAGCCCGCGCCACGCGTTATGAAGTCACCGGTGCAGTCAGCTACTCCGGACCAAAGACCTTCGCCCGCCTTAGCAAGAGTGGTAGCGGCAATAGCGTCCAGGTCCGCGCCTGCAACGAGAACGGCTGCTCGGCCTGGTCCGCCGCCTACACTCCGCCGCTCGAGGGAGGGCCGAACCAATGAGCATCGGACACGAGATGAAAGGAAGCGGCAAGCGTTTGACCAAGCTGCTGTGGCTGTTGGGCCTCGCGCTGCCGCTCCACGCAGCCGCCGAAACGGTGGAATACGTCCACACAGACGCCCTCGGCACCCCGATCGCCATCACCGACGCCAGCGGCAACCTGATCGAGACCAGCGAGTACGAACCCTACGGCAAGCTGCTCAATCGCCCGGTGACCGATGGACCCGGGTTCACCGGCCATGTGCAGGATGCGGCCACCGGGCTGACGTACATGCAGCAGCGGTACTATGATCCGCTGATTGGCCGGTTTTTGTCGGTGGACCCGGTGAGGGCCAACTCGATCAGCGGTAGTAATTTCAATAGATACTGGTACGGGAACAACAATCCCTATAGATTTTTTGATCCTGATGGGCGGTGCACGGGATCGCACATTACAAATTATGATGACACTTGCAAGTCTACCGGGGAGTTCACAACAAAGCAGGAGTCGACATTAAATATCGAGGCGCGGAACCCGAGCAGTGTATTCACTCATGCTTCTGTCGCATCAAACAACCCGGCTGATCCGGCCAATCCATCTCCAATGCCTAAAGAGACAAAAAAGGCGCTTACTAAATTTCTTAGTACAAAGATTGGCGGTAGGGTGGGGAGATATGCGGTAATGCATAAGGCAAAAGTCGCGATGGAGCTCATCACTCCACAGTCTGGATTCGACCCAGACTTTCGTGGCGGATTAGGGGGTGGGAATGCTATTACTTATACGCTTGATGTGAAGGGATATTTGGATCTGAAGGGTAATCCGCCAGAGCTGAAAGGTGCGACTTTGGATGTCTTGCTGGCTCATGAGATTGGCCATACGAGTATCGGCTCATCAGCTGTTGGTTACAAGTCTTTGGATGATGGAGGGATTTTGGATGAGGTGAACACAGTTAAGATTTTTGAAAATCCATATCGACGGGATATTGGGTTTGGTTATAGGGAGGCTTATTCTGGTCATCCCGTGGAGTAGGTTTATGAAAAATATCTTCTTGTTGGCTTTCGTATCTCTTCAGGTTTTGTGCGCAGCCTCTACGTTTGGGAGCCATGAGGGGCGTGCTTTTGATATAGGTCTGCGTAGAGGCCCTGCCGGAGATTGGCCAAAAAAAAGTTGCGTCGAAGCTTCTGTGGAAAACAAAAAGGCTTCAATCAAAATAAGCTCAAAAAATTATGTTCTTGACAGATTGATAGTTGAAAAATTAACTGAGATATCGAGCGGGGAGGAAGTGCAGAATGGCCCCCGGTTAAACCAGGTATTTGTCAGTTACCCAGGTTTTGGAAGCTTGGTTTTCATAGCTGAAGATCGCTCTGTATGTAAAAAGTAGGCGCCGTGGGCCTTGGATTTGGGGAGGCTCTTTTCAGTTGTTGATTGCACGGCAAGAGGCTGATGATCGTTACCCACGGCCAGTTCGCAGCAGCGAGCGCCTAGTGCCAACTGCAACAAAGCCGGCAGGGCGCCGGCTTCGTTACCCTACACGCGTGGCTGCCAGGGCTTACGCCGACAACTCCAACAACAACTTGTTGAGCCGCCGCACATAAGCAGCCGGATCCTTCAGACTGTCGCCCGCAGCCAGCGCCGCCTGGTCGAACAGCACCCGCGCTAGGTCGCCGAAGCGCTCGCCGTCGGCTTCCGCGTCCAGCTTCTCGATCAGTGGATGCGCCGGATTGAATTCGAATACCGGCTTGCTCTCCGGCAGCTTCTGGCCGCTGGCTTCCAGGATCTGCCGCATCTGCAGGCCCAGGTCGCCCTGGCCGATGGCCAGGATCGCCGGGGAGTCGGTCAGGCGGTGCGATACGCGCACTTCCGAGACGTCCTCGCCCAGCGCCTGCTGGATGCGCTCGACCAGGCCCTGCTTGGCCTTGGCCGCTTCTTCCTTGGCCTGCTTCTCTTCCTCGCTGTCCAGTTTGCCCAGGTCCAGGTCGCCGCGCGCCACGTCGACGAAAGACTTGCCGTCGAACTCGGTGAGGTAGCTCATCAGCCACTCGTCGATGCGGTCGGTGAGCAGCAGCACTTCGACGCCCTTCTTGCGGAACACTTCCAGGTGCGGGCTGTCCTTGATCTGCGCGTAGCTCTCGCCGGTCAGGTAGTACAGCTTGTCCTGGCCTTCCTTCATCCGCACCACGTAGTCGGCCAGCGCCACGCTCTGCTCGGCGTCGCCGCTGTGGGTAGAGGCGAAGCGCAGCAGGCCGGCGATCTTCTCGCGGTTGGCGAAGTCCTCGGCCGGGCCTTCCTTCAGCACCTGGCCGAAATTCTTCCACACGCTCTTGTAGCGCTCGGGTTCGTCCTTGGCCAGCTTCTCCAGCATGTCCAGCGCGCGCTTGGTCAGCGCCGACTTCATCGAGTCGATCACCGGGCCGGACTGCAGGATCTCGCGCGACACATTCAGCGGCAGGTCGCTGGAATCGACGATGCCCTTGACGAAGCGCAGGTACAGCGGCAGGAACTGCTCGGCCTGGTCCATGATGAAGACGCGCTGCACGTACAGCTTGAGCCCGCGCGAAGCGTCGCGCTGGTACAGGTCGAACGGCGCGCGGCCGGGCACGTACAGCAGCGAGGTGTACTCGAGCTTGCCCTCGACCTTGTTGTGGCTCCATGCCACCGGGTTCTCGTGGTCGTGCGCGATGTGCTTGTACAGCTCCTGGTATTCCTCGTCCTTGATCTCGTTGCGCGGCCGCGTCCACAGCGCGCTGGCGCGGTTGACGGTTTCCCACTCCGGCGTTTCCGGCTTGTCCTTGTCCTCGCCGTGGTGTTCCTTCGGCAGCTCGATCGGCAGAGCGATGTGGTCGGAATACTTGCGCACGATGCCGCGCAGCTTCCAGCCGTCGGCGAAGCCTTCTTCGCCTTCCTTCAGCTGCAGCACGATGCGGGTGCCGCGCTCGGGCTTGTCGATGGTGGCGACCTCGAACTCGCCTTCGCCGCGCGAGGACCAGTGCACGCCCTCGCTGGCCGGCAGTCCGGCGCGGCGGCTGTACACGTCGACCTGGTCGGCAACGATGAAGGCGCTGTAGAAGCCCACGCCGAACTGGCCGATCAGGTGCGAATCCTTCTTCTGGTCGCCGGACAGGTGCTTGAGGAAATCGGAGGTGCCGGACTTGGCGATGGTGCCCAGGTGCGAGACGATCTCCTCGCGGCTCATGCCGATGCCGTTGTCGTCGATGGTGACGGTGCCGGCGTCCTTGTCGAAGCCGATGCGGATGCGCAGCTGCGCATCGCCATCCAGCAGTTCCGGCTTGACCAGCGCCTCGAAGCGCAGCTTGTCGGCCGCGTCGGAGGCATTGGAGATCAGTTCACGCAGGAAGATCTCTTTATTGGAATACAGCGAATGGATCATCAGCTGCAGCAGCTGTTTGACCTCGGTCTGAAAGCCCAGGGTTTCTTTTTGGGTTTCCACGCTCATCGGTGCTTGCTCCATGGATGATGGCTGGCCGCGCGGAGGAGGGCGCGACTCTGCCAGCGGAGATGGTGGCGGCCAGGCCCGGCTTCAAGCGCCCGGCCGCGCCAGCGGGCGCCCTGGCGCTGGTCTATCATCCTGGCCCCGTTCCATGCCGCCGCCGTCGATGTCGATCCCGTGCCCGTTGCCTCCCGTTCCCCGGCCGTCGCGAGGCCGCCGATGAGCCGCGCCGGCGCGGGCCAGGTACGCATCATCGGCGGGCGCTGGCGTAACACGCGGCTGCCGGTGCCGGACCTGCCGGGGCTGCGCCCGACCTCCGACCGGGTCCGCGAAACCCTGTTCAACTGGCTGCTGCCGGCGCTGCCCGGTGCGCGCGTGCTGGACCTGTTCGCCGGCAGCGGCGCGCTCGGGCTGGAGGCGGTGTCGCGCGGTGCGGCCTCGGCCTGCCTGGTCGAGCGCGATCCGGCGCTGGCCGCCGGCCTGCGCGCCAGCGTCGCCAAGCTGCAGGCGCAGGCGCAGATCCAGGTGGTGCAGGACGACGCGCTGCGCTGGCTGCAGGCGCCGGGCAGCGAGGCCCCGGCCGACATCGCCTTCGTCGACCCGCCGTTCGCCGACGGGTTGTGGGAGGCGGTGCTGCAGCGGCTGCCGGCGCGGCTGGCGGCCGACGCCTGGCTGTACCTGGAGTCGCCGGCGGGACAGGTGCCGGCCGTGCCGGCGCAGTGGGCGCTGTACCGCGAGGGCGGCAGCCGCGAGGTCCGCGCTGCCCTGTACCGGCGCGCCGCTGCTACACTTCCCGGCGACTTTCACGCGGTATCCAACGCATGACCGTGGCCCATAGCCGCATCGCCGTCTACCCCGGGACCTTCGATCCGATCACCAACGGTCACATCGACCTGGTCAACCGGGCCGCGCCGCTGTTCGAGCAGGTGGTGGTGGGCGTGGCGCAGAGTCCGTCCAAGGGGCCGACGCTGCCGCTGGAATTGCGCGTGAACCTGGCCCGCGAGGCGCTGACGGGGCACCGCAATGTCGAGGTGATCGGCTTCGACACGCTGCTGGCGCATTTCGTGCGTTCGGTCGGCGGCGGGGTGCTGCTGCGCGGCCTGCGCGCGGTGTCGGATTTCGAATACGAGTTCCAGATGGCGAGCATGAACCGGCATCTGATCCCGGAAGTGGAGACGCTGTTCCTCACCCCGGCCGAGCAACACAGTTTCATTTCGTCGTCGCTGGTGCGCGAGATCGCGCGGCTGGGCGGGGACGTGTCCGGCTTCGTGCCGCCGTCGGTGGTGCAGGCGCTGGTCCAGGCCCGCCAAGCCGCGGCGCAGCGCTGAGCCGTCCGCCATTCACAGACAACAAGGGAGCCATCCATGAAGAACACCGTACGCGTGCTGCTGATCGCCTCGCTGGCACTGGGCTTCACCGCCTGCAAGAAGGAAGAGGCCGCCGCACCGGTCGCCGATGCGAAGCCGGCGCTGACCGTGCCGTCCAAGGACGACGATGCCGGCTGGAAGAAGTACCTGCAGGAAGTGGCGCTGCAGAACATGGGCACCATCACCAACAGCCCGTTCCTGTACTACCTGCCGCCGGAGTCGGACGCCGATTTCCAGGCCAAGTACGATCGCCAGGTCGAAAGCGCCACCACCGCCATCGGCCGCGGCATCCAGCCGGGCAACATGCTGGCGTTCGGCTCCTCGGCCTCGGCCAAGATGGCCGACCTGATCACCGCCGCCTTCGCCAAGGTCGAGCCGAACACGATGAAGGGCGTGCGCGTGGTCTACATCGGCAACGCCGCCGACAACGCGCGCGTGCAGACCGTGATCCAGCCGACCGGCGCCGAGTACATCTTCGTCGAAGCGAAGTAAGCGCCTTCGCGCCGGCGTGCCTGCTTGGGCGCGCCGGCTTGGCGCAGGCGGGTCCAAGCAGGCCAGCCGACGCAGTGGCCAGCGTCGGCTGGCCTGCGGCCGTGACGGCCCGGTCTTCACTGCAGCGTTTCCGTTTCGCCAGCGGCATCCATCGCCCGATCTGGTTCCTGCGCGCCTCGGCCAGGCAGGGCGACAACGGCGTTCCCGGGACGCCACAAGCAATTGCCACGTGCATCGGCGCCTCCGGCCCGCCCGCTGGCGCCTTCAGCCAGCCGTCGCCTGCGCGACGCAGCGTTCCCGCCGGACGTGACCGCGATGCCGGGGCCGCCACGCCCGATCCGGTAAGATGGCGCGGTTAGTGCCGAATCCAGCGAAATGTCCCTCAAGATCAACGAGCTCTGCGTCAACTGCGACGTCTGCGAGCCGGCCTGCCCGAACCAGGCCATCGCGATGGGCGAGACGATCTATGTGATCGATCCGGCCCGCTGTACCGAATGCGTCGGCCATTTCGACGAGCCACAGTGCGTGGTGGTGTGTCCGGTCGAGTGCATCGATCCGGATCCGGCGATCCCGGAGAGCCACGACCAGTTGCTGGCCAAGCTGCTGCAACTGCAGCGCGATCATCCCGAGTTCTACCGACAGGAGCCCCCCGCCGCATGAGCACTCTCGTCCGCCGTGTCCTGCTGCTCGCCCTGGTCCTGACGCCGTCGGCGTGGGCCGAGGCGCCGGTCGCTACCGCTAGCGCTGCCGCGCATCCGCCCGGCGCCGCCGTCGCCAGCGGGCACCGCCTGGCCACCGACGCCGGCCTGCAGATCCTGCGCGAGGGCGGCAATGCGTTCGACGCGGCGGTGGCGGTGTCCTCGACGCTGGCGGTGGTCGAACCGATCAGCTCCGGCCTGGGCGGCGGCGGCTTCTTCCTGCTGCACGACGCCAGGACCGGCAAGGACGTGATGCTGGACGCGCGCGAGGTCGCGCCGGAAGCGGCGAGCGCCGACAAGTTCCTGGACGCCAAGGGCGCGCTGGACCGCGACCGTTCGGTCAACGGCCCATGGTCGGCCGGCGTCCCCGGCCTGCCGGCGGCGCTGGTGGAACTGGCGACCAAGCACGGCAAGCTGCCGCTGCAGCAATCGCTGGCACCGGCGATCCGCATCGCCCGCGACGGCTTCCCGGTGTACCGCCGCATGGCCGAGGGCTACCAGTCGCGGCGCGAAGTGATGGAGCGCTATCCCGGGACCCGCGAGGTGTATCTGCGCAACGGCAAGCCGATCGCCGAAGGCGACCTGTTCAAGCAACCGGAACTGGCCAACACCCTGCAATTGCTGGGCGCCAAGGGCTTCGACGGGTTCTACCGCGGCGTCACCGCCAAGAAGCTGCTGGCCGGAGTCAAGCAGGCCGGCGGTCACTG
The DNA here is from genome assembly GCF_041245805.1 of Xanthomonas sp. DAR 34887. Classification (NCBI taxonomy): domain Bacteria; kingdom Pseudomonadati; phylum Pseudomonadota; class Gammaproteobacteria; order Lysobacterales; family Lysobacteraceae; genus Xanthomonas; species Xanthomonas tesorieronis. Next base: position 3,248,035 of record NZ_CP162490.1, on the reverse strand, counting down.
GACCGCCGAGGAACTGGCCGGCTACACGGTCAAGCAGCGCACGCCGATCCAGTTCGACTACAAGGGCTGGACCATCACCACCGCGCCGCCGCCGTCCTCCGGCGGCATCGCCCTGGCCAGCATGCTGCAGATCCTGGAAGGCTACGACCTGAAGGCGATGGATCCGGCGCACCGCACCCACCTGGTGGTGGAAGCCATGCGCCGTGCCTACCGCGACCGTACCTTCTTTCTCGGCGACCCGGACTTCACCGCGGTGCCGCAGCGCATCCTGCTGAGCAAGGACTACGCTGTGGGTCTGCGTTCGACGATCAATCCGGAAAAGGCCACGCCCAGCGACCTGCTGTCTGGCCAGCCGACCCCGCTGGAAGACGACGAGACCACCCATTTTTCGATCATCGACGGCGAAGGCAACCGCGTCGGCGCGACCCAGACCGTGAACCTGCTGTTCGGTTCCGGGTTGATCCCCAAGGGCACCGGTGTGCTGCTCAACGACGAGATGGACGACTTCGCGCTCAAGCCCGGCACGCCCAACGCGTTCGGGGTGATGGGCTACGCCGCCAACGCGCCCAAGCCGGGCAAGCGTCCGCTCAGTTCGATGACGCCGACCTTCATGGAGAACGCCGACAAGACGATCGTGCTCGGTACGCCGGGCGGCAGCCGCATCATCACCATGGTCCTGCTGGGCATCCTCGGCTACGACGACGGCCTCAGCGCGCAGCAGGTCGCCGCGCTGCCGCGCTACCACCACCAGTGGCTGCCTGACGTGATCGAGGCCGAGACCGGCACCTTCGACGCGGCCACCGTGCAGGCGCTGCAGGCGATGGGCCACACGCTCAAGCTGCCCGGCGACAGCGCCGAGGGCGGCCGTGGGTCCAGCCACGTATGGGGCAACCTGCAGACGGTGGAGTGGGACAAGCGCAACAACGTGCTCAGCGGCGGCAGCGACCCGCGCAACGAGGTCGGCAGCGCCGAGGTCCTGCAACCGGCAGCGCCGGCACGCTGAGCCGCGCGCCGCCTGCTTTTGCGAATCCCCAATCCCGAATCCCGGCAATGAAACTCTGGTCCATCCAAGGCAACTCGCAGAAGCTCGACGGCGGCGCGATGTTCGGCAACGCGCCCAAGGCGATGTGGCAGCAGTGGGCCGCGCCCGACGACGCCAACCGCATCGCGCTGGCCTGCCGCGCGCTGCTGGCGCGCCCGCTGGCCGGCAAGACGGTGCTGTTCGAGACCGGTGTCGGCGCGTTCTTCGCGCCGGCGCTGCGCGCGCGCTACGGCATCCAGGAAGAGCGCCATGTGCTGCTGGATTCGTTGCATGCAGCGGGCGTCGCGCATACCGATATCGACGTGGTGGTGCTGAGCCATCTGCACTTCGACCATGCCGGCGGGCTGTTGGCGCCATGGCGCGAGGGCGCCGCGCCGGAACTGCTGTTCCCGAACGCGCACTTCCTGGTCGGCGCGGCGCACTGGCAACGCGCGTTGCGGCCGCATCCGCGCGACCGTGCCAGCTTCATTCCCGAATTGCCCGGCCTGCTGGAGGCCAGCGGCCGCCTGGAACTGGTCGACGGCGACTATTCGCGCGCCCTGGGCGAGGCGGTGCGCTTCCGTTTCAGCGACGGGCACACCCCGGGGCTGATGCTGGCCGAGATCGTCGGCGCGCAGCAGGTCGACGGACAGGCGCATGGCGGCGTCGCGTTCTGCGCCGACCTGATCCCGGGACGCTCGTGGGTGCATGTGCCGATCACGATGGGCTACGACCGCAATGCGGAACTGCTCATCGACGAAAAGCGCGCGTTCCTGGAAGACGCGCTGGCGCGCAACGTGCATCTGTTCTTTACCCACGACCCGGACTGCGCACTGGCGCAACTGGCGCGCGACGACAAGGGCCGTTTCGTCACCGCGCACGAGCTGCCGTCGCTGCAGGCGCGTTCGCTGGCGGGGTAGGGCGCCGCCCGGATCGCGCCGTCGCGCCGCCGCCGCGGCGGCATTCCGGCTGCCGGCTGAAAGCCCGCCGCGCGGCGCTTGCAGCCGTCATCACGGCCGGCCAGTATCGGCGCATGAACCTGCCTATCGCCTTGCGTTGCCTGCTTCTCGCCTGCCTGGTCGTCGCCGGCTGCGCCTCGCGTTCCGAGGACGCCGCCATGTCGCCGATCCGGCTCAACCAGGTCGGCTATCTGCCGGCCGCCAGCAAGCTCGCGGTGGTGCTTGATGGACACGGCGACGGCTTCGCGGTCGAACGCGCCGATTCGGGCAAGGTGGTGCTGCGCGGCACGCTGGGCCCGGCGGCGACATGGGCGCCGGCGCAGCAGACGGTGCGCATCGCCGACTTCTCTGTGCTGCGCGAACCGGGCCGCTATCGCCTGCGCGTGGACGGGCTGGCGCCATCGGACAGCTTCGCCATCGCCGCCGACGCCTACGACGCGGTGACGCGCGCGGCACTGAAGGCCTATTACTTCAACCGCGCCAGCACCGCATTGCCCGGCGAGTACGCCGGCCGCCACGCGCGCGCCGAAGGGCACCCCGACACCCATGTGCTGGTCCACGCCTCGGCGGCGTCGCCGGGGCGTCCGGCCGGCACCGTGATCGCCGCGCCGAAGGGCTGGTACGACGCCGGCGACTACAACAAGTACGTGGTCAATTCCGGCATCACCGTGTACACGCTGCTGGCCGCCTACGAGCAGTTCCCGGCCTACTTCGCCGCGCAGAAGGAGGGCATTCCCGACAGCGGCGGCGGCGTGCCCGACATCCTGCGCGAGGTCGACTGGAACCTGCAGTGGTTGCTGGCGATGCAGGACCCGGGCGACGGCGGTGTCTACCACAAGCTGACCAACCTGGACTTCGGCGGCATGCAGATGCCCGACCAGGCGCGCGCGCCGCGCTATGTGGTGCAGAAGAGCACCGCGGCCACGCTCGACTTCGCTGCGGTGATGGCCCAGGCCAGCCGCATCTACGCACCGTTCGACGACCGCTTCGACGGCGTGTCCAGGCGCATGCTGCAGGCCTCGCGTCGCGCCTGGGCCTGGGCGCAGGCGCATCCGGACGCGGTCTACCGGCAGCCGGCGGACGTGCACACCGGCGGCTACGACGACGACAAGCTCGACGACGAGTTCGCCTGGGCCGCCACCGAGCTGTATCTGGCCACCGGCGAGGACGCGTTCTACGACGCGGCGCTGGCGCGCAATGTGCCGGCGAGCGTACCGAGCTGGGGTTCGGTGGGCGGGCTGGCGTGGATGTCGCTGGCGCAGCACCGCACGCGGCTGACCGCGCATGCGGACCAGGCGCGCATCGCGCACGAGATCGACAGCGTGGCCACGCACTTGCTGCAAACCTGGCAGGGCTCGGCGTGGAAAGTGGCGATGGCCCCGGGCGATTTCCACTGGGGCAGCAACAGCACCGCGCTGAACCAGGCGATGCTGCTGCTGCAGGCCTATCAGCTGCAACGCAAGCCCGAGTACCTGCAGGCCGCGCAGTCGCAGCTGGACTACGTGCTCGGGCGCAATCCGCTGGGCATGTCGTTCGTGACCGGGATCGGCGTGCGTTCGCCGCTGCACATCCACCATCGCATCTCCATCGCCGACGGGGTCGCCTTGCCGGTGCCTGGCCTGCTGGTCGGCGGTCCGCAGCCGGGCCAGCAGGACGCCGCGCAGTGCAAGCACGGCTACGCCTCGTCGCTGCCGGCGCTGTCCTACCTGGACCAGGAATGCAGCTATGCCAGCAACGAAGTGGCGATCAACTGGAACGCGCCGCTGGTGTACGTGAGCGCGGCGCTGCAGAACCTGCAACGCTGAGCGCCGGCATCGCCCGCGGATGCCGCGCGCTCATCGTCGGTGCCCGATCGCGACGCGGCACCCGCAGGCGATCTGGATCGCCCAGTCGCCGCATGCGTCGGCTCCCGGTCGCGTGTCGCTCAGTACTCGGTGAGGATCGGTCGGCCCAGGTTGTCCACGCCGACGCCCGGGGTCAGATCGGCCAGCGCGTAGACCTCGTTCGGCTGCAATTGCTGCAGCAGCAGTTGGTAGGCATCCGGCAGCGAATTCTCCCAGTACGCCACCTGCCCGAACACGATGCACGGCGCGCCCGGCTGCTGGTCCTTGCCGGTGAGCCGCATCACCTCCGCGACGCTTTCGGCCGAGAACGGTGTGCCGTCGGCGCCCAGCAGCGACAGGTGCACGCCGATCAGGATGCCGTTGTTGTTGACCGCCACCCCGATGCACGAGGTGAAGGGAGTGAACTGCAGCAGCGTGCCGGTGGTAGGGCCGGCTTCCAGCGAGACCGAGGCGAACTGGCGCTCGGCGATCTGTTGCGGGCTGCTCGCCTGCTCGAACTGATAGGGCATGTCGCGCTCCTGTGCAATGGCGGCCATTCGCCGTCCCGGCAAGCATGGCTGCAGCGGGGTGCGCGATAAATTCTTCCGAATGCGTAGCGCGCCAGCAACGGCCAGCGCTACGCAATCGGTGCAATTCAAAGCGCTTGTCGCCGATGCCAGCGTGGCCGCGATGCAATTCGCATCGAGCAGGGACATCGCCATGACACAGTGGAACTCGCAGTTCACGCAGATGGTACGCAACAGCCATCCCGGCTACTGGGGCAACTGGGGACTCAGCCCGGACATCGCGCCCGGCGCGGTCGGCATCGTCGATCCGCACAACGGCAGCTTCCGCCGCATCGCCGCGGCGTTGCCGGGCCTGGACGATGCGCAGTTGCGTCGGCAGCCGCTCAGCATCGACTGGAGCATGATGACCAGCGACGTGCGGCAGACGCGCGCAGCCGCGCAGCTGGACGGTTCGGTCACCGATCCGGAGACCGGGCTCAAGATCACCGCCGGCACCAAGATCACCTGGAGCTTCGGCCGGCAAGGCTCGATGGTGTCGCAGTGCGCACTGGAGGAAACGGTCGGGCTCAACGATCCGACCGCGCTGCTGACCCGGCACATGGACTGGCTGCTGGCGCGCGCGCAGGAGGCAGGCATGCAGCAGGGCAACGGCATCGCCCAGGGCTTCGGCGTGATCACCGATGTGCTGTACGCGCGCAGCGGGGTCAACGTGGCATCGCAGTCGGCCGACAACAGTTTCTCCATCACCGGCAATGCCGGCGCGGTGGAGAAGATGCTCGGCCAGGCGCGTGGCCGCGGCTCGTTCGTTTCCACCAGCGCGCAGCGCAGCGTGGATCTGCACCTGTGGCCGAGCGAGGCCGGCCGGCTGGCCGACACGCAGGCGCCGCTGGCCTTCGCCTTCGCCTCGTTCGGCGGGCGCTTGCCGATGCCCAACTGGATCACCCATCTGGGGGCCTTCACCCTGATCCTGCGCAACAACCATGGCGGCACCTACATCGTCGATGCGCACCTGCAATTCGACACGCCGCGCGGCGCGCAGCAGCGACGGGTGACGGTGAGCGGCGGGCTGACCTCGACCATCGGCGACATCCCGCTGGACGCGAGCAACCTGCGCCTGGAACTGGGGTTCCGCGGCATCCGCTCCACCGACCGCCGCCACTTCCATTGGCAGCGGCCGCTCGGCCAATGGCTCAATGGCGTGCGCACCATCGACCTGTTCGGCGTCTGGCCCGGACAGACGCGCGCCGTGGATGTGGAAGGCAGGGTCGAAGCGCGTTGATCCGCGACGGGCGCGCCGATTTCGGCGCGTCCGTTTTCCGCCTGTGCCTGTTGCGGTGTCGGTTTCGAGCTGCGGCGTCCGCGTGCTTGTGCGGGTCGTGGTCCCGGCGCGGCCGCATGTGCGATGCGCCGAAGCCTCAGGCATGCTCAAGGTCGATCGCGACCTGACGCGAGCGACGGCGACGCCTGTCCGCCGCTGCCGTCGGCCAGCCGCATCAGCGTCGCCATGTCGTGCACGTAGAGCGTGCGCATCGCGTTCTGGCGATGTTTTTCCACCGTGCGATGGCTGATCCGCAGTCGCCGTGCGATCTGCTTGCTGGTCTGGCCGCGGCAAAGTTCGCGCACGATCTCGCATTCGCGCGGCCGCAGCGTCTCCCACGGGCCGCTGCCGCTATCGGCCGCTGGTGCCGGGCGAGTACGCAGCGCATAGGCGACCAGTTGCGCGGTGTTGTGGAAGCCGAGCTTGCTGCAGATATTGGCGCGGTGCTTGCGCACGGTCGATTCGCCGATCGCCAGCACGCGCGCGATCTGCCGGCAGCGCAGGCGCCGGCCGATCAGGTTCAGGACCTGGGTTTCCCTGCAGGTAAGCATCGCGCGGCTCCATCCCGTGGCGCCCCGCGATGGGGCGCTAAAGGGATGAACGCGCGCGCTGCCGGATTGTGAGCGTCGCGGCTGGCGCCGCGATTGCGTGGCGCGTGGTCTGCTCCAACCGCCTATCGGCACTGCGCACTGTAGCGCACGTCGATTGCCTGCTGGCCGCGATGCGCTCTATCGCAGGCGCGACGGCATCCCATCAACCCACGCGGGTGCCGAAGATACGGTCGCCGGCGTCGCCCAGGCCCGGCAGGATGTAGCCCTTGTCGTTGAGGTGGTCGTCGATCGCGGCGGTGTAGACCTCCACGTCCGGATGCGCCGCTTCCAGCGCGCGCAGTCCTTCCGGCGCGGCGACCAGGAAGATGCCCTTGATCCGCCGCGCGCCGGCGCGCTTGAGCATGTCCACGGTAGCGATCAGGGTGCCGCCGGTGGCCAGCATCGGGTCCAGGATCAGCGCATCGCGTTCTTCCAGGCGGCCGGTGAGGCGCTCGAAGTAGGGCACCGGCTGCAAGGTCTCCTCGTCGCGCTGCAGGCCGACCACGCTGACCCGCGCCGCCGGGATCAGCGCCAGCACGCCGGGCAGCATGCCCAGTCCCGCGCGCAGGATCGGCACCAGGGTGATCTTGGCGCCGGCGATGCGCTGCACCTGGGTGGGGCCGGCCCAGCCGTCCATCGTGTGCGTCTCCGTCTCCAGGTCGGCGGTGGCCTCGTAGCCGAGCAGGGTGCCCAGCTCGGTGACCAGTTCGCGGAAGCCCTTGGTGCTCAGCGCGGCGTCGCGCAACAGGCCGATCTTGTGCTGCACCAGCGGATGGCGGACTTCGACGATCTTCATGGACGTGCTCGCAAGGGGGATGCGCACAGTGTGCCGCAGCCGGCGCGGCAGCCGCCAGGTATCCCGGGGTTACGTGGCGTGCAGGGGAACCGCCGGATGGAGCGGCATCGAACCTGCCAGGACGTCATGCCGATCGTGCGCAACCGCGTGTCCACCGGTGCGGGCCATCGCGTCGTCGCTCCACAGGTGGCCCGGAGACAGGGCCACGGCGAAATCCGGCCGGCAGCTGCGCGTGTCCGTCGCGTCGCGATCTGCCACTGCGCGGCGTTCTGGCGGACCTGGCCGATGCTGCGCCGCGCGTCCGCGCCCTCAGCGCGCCATGCGGTAGAGCGCGAACGCGGCCAGCGCCAGCAGCGCCCAGCACGCCAGGCCCAGAAGCATCACCGCGTCGTCGCTGGCGACCAAGTTGCCGCCGGCGTTGCGATAGAGCAGCGGCTGGCCTCGAAGGCGCTTGCCAGGCCGGCGCGGTGGCCGGTCGCGGCGCGCCTCGGCGCGGATCCAGCCGAGCGACAGCACCGGGAGCAGCATGCGGCCGCTCCAGTAGCCGAACAGTTGCAGGAGCAGTTCGAACAACGGCCGGGCGATCGCCTCGGCCAGGTCCTGCAGCATGCGCCAGCCGGCCTCAGGCGGCTGCGGCCTGCGCCAGGCGCGGACCCTCGCGCAGCGCGCGGCCGATCAGCCCGACCAGCAGGTCCAGCTCCTCGCTGTCCATCGCGAAATGCGGGGTGAAGCGCAGCGAGTTCTCGCCGCCGTGGATCACGTTGACCCCGTGCTGGCGCAGCCATTCCTCGGTGGAGCCGGCGCCGTAGCACTTGAATTGCGGGGCCAGCGCGCAGGAGAACAGCAGGCCGGTGCCCTGCACCTGGGTGATCAGCCCGCCGAGCTCGCTCTTGAGCTTCTCCAGTTTCTGCACCGCCTCCGCACCGCGCGCGCGGATGTTGGTGCGCACCTGCGGGGTCAGCTGCGCCAGCGTGGCGCTGGCCACGTCCAGCGCGCGCGGGTTGCTGGTCATAGTGTTGCCGTAGGTGCCCTTGCGGTACAGCTGTGCGGCATGCTCGGTCACCGCCAGTACCGACAGCGGGTACTGCGCGGCGTTGAGCGCCTTGGAATAGGTTTCCATGTCCGGCGGGTCGAGCTGCTCGAAGCCGGGGTAGTCGACCACCGACAGCACGCCGTGCGCACGCAGTCCGGCCTGGATCGAATCGACCAGCAGCAGGCTGCCGTGGGCGCGGGCCAGCTCGCGCGCGGCGGCATAGAACGCCGGCGGCAGCGCGCGGCCCGGATCGCCTTCGCCCATCACCGGCTCCAGGAACACCGCCTCGACGAACCAGCCGTGCTGCTCGGCGTCGGCGAAGGCGCGGCGCAGCGCGTCCACGTCGTAGGGAGCGATCGCGATCACCGAGTCCTCGCCGCGATAGCTGGCCAGGTGCTGCACGTAGGCCTTGCGGCTGGAATCGGAATACAGCCCCGGGCGGTCGGTGCGGCCATGGAAACTGCCCTTGACCACGATGCGCTTGATCTTCGCGCCGGCATGGCGCGCGCCCGGGTCGGTCTGCAGCTTGGCGTTGATGTCGGCGATGCGCGCGGCCAGGCCCACCGCTTCGGAGCCGGAATTGAGGCACATGAACTTGCTGTACGGACAGCTGCCACGCTGCTGGCCGATCTCGGCGCGCAGCGCGCGCTCGAAACGCAGCTGCGACAGGCTCGGGGTCATCACGTTGGCCATCGCCTGCGGCCGCGCCATCGCCTCCAGCACCGCGTCCGGGGTATGGCCGAAGCCGAGCATGCCGTAGCCGCCGGCGTCGTACAGCACCGCGCCCTTCAGCGTGACCACCCAGGGCCCGCGCGCGGCCACGGCCACGTACGGGGTCACCGCATCGTCGGCGTAGAAGTTGACGAAGCCGGCCTGCAGCGCGCGGATCTGCTCGATCTCGTCCAGCTCCAGCAGTTCGGCGAACTCTGCCACTAGGCGCGGATGATCCGCCGCGGCGGCGTCGATCGCGGCGCCCAGCTGCGGGTGCGAGGCGGCCAGGCGTTCGATGCTGGCATCGTCCAGACCGGCGGTCAGGCGTTCGCCGGCATGGGCGCGCAGCGGGGCGAGGGGGCCGAGTACGGACATGCGGGATCTCCTGGAGGCGGGGTCGTTCAGCGATAGACCTTCTATTATCGGGACCGGATCGTCGGTTGGCAGAGTTGATTTGTGCAGGAAATCGGATAATTTCGTCGATTCGACGAAATTCGGCGCCCATGAAGATCACATCCTCCGACGAACGCCTGCTCTCCCTGCTGCGCGAGGACGCCCGCGCCTCCACCGCGCAGATCGCGCGCCGGCTGGGCCTGTCGCGCACCACCGTGCAGAGCCGGATCGAGCGGCTGGAGCGCGAGGGTGTGATCTGCGGCTATACGGTGCGCACCCGCGACGACTTCGAGCAGGGCCACATCCGCGCGCACATCCTGATCACCGTGCTGCCGAAGAAGATGACCTCGGTGGTCAAGGCGCTGCGCGAGATCGACGAGGTCCGCGTGCTGCATTCGGTCAGCGGCTCCTACGACCTGATCGCACTGGGCGTGGTGCCCGGGGTCAACGACATGGACGTGCTGACCGACCGCATCGGCGCGGTCGATGGGGTGGAGCGGACCACGTCGTCGATCATCCTGTCGACCAAGTTCGAGCGGTGAACTGCCGGGATTGGGGATTGGGCATTGGGGATTCGCAAAGGCGCGGTGCCGCTGCGCTTGACCCAATCCCGAATCCCCAATCCCGGCCCTCCAGCTACAATGACCGACCACCCGTACAGTGACGCGCCGGCCTTGAAGAAGTCCGATTTCCGCTACGAATTGCCCGAGGAACTGATCGCGCAGGCGCCGCTGGCCGAGCGTTCCGCCAGTCGCCTGCTGCTGGTGCCGCCGGCGCCGGCGCCGTTCGAAGACCGCCAGATCCGCGACCTGCCGCAGCTGCTGCAGCCCGGCGATCTGCTGGTGTTCAACGATACCCGGGTGATTCCGGCGCGGCTGTTCGGCAACAAGAGCAGCGGCGGCCGCGTCGAGGTCCTGATCGAGCGCCTGCTCGGCGGCCAGCGTGCGCGTGCGCAGCTGGGCGTGAGCAAGTCGCCCAAGCCCGGCGCGCGCATCGCCCTGGACGCCGGCGGCGAGGCCGAGGTGCTGGAGCGCGACGGCGAATTCTATGTGCTGCAGTTTCATGTGCCCGACGCGCTGGAGACGTGGCTGCAACAGGCAGGGCGCCTGCCGCTGCCGCCGTATATCCGCCGCGAGCCCGGCCTGGACGACCGCGAGCGCTACCAGACCGTGTTCGCGCGCGAGGCCGGCGCGGTCGCCGCGCCCACCGCCGGCCTGCATTTCGATGCGCCGTTGCTGGAGGCGCTGCAGGCGCGCGGCGTGAGCGTCGGCCATGTCACCTTGCACGTGGGCGCAGGCACCTTCCAGCCGGTGCGGGTGGAGGCGCTCGCGCAGCATGTGATGCACCGCGAATGGCTCAACGTCGGCGCCAGCCTGGTCGAGCAGGTGCGGCGCACGCGCGCCGCCGGCGGCCGCGTGATCGCGGTCGGGACCACGGTGGTGCGCGCGCTGGAGAGCGCGTCGAAGGACGGCGAACTGCATCCCTTCGCCGGCGAAACGCAGATCTTCATCCTGCCGGGCTACCGCATCCGCAGCGTCGATGCGATGGTCACCAACTTCCACCTGCCGGAAAGCACGCTGCTGATGATGGTCTCGGCCTTCGCCGGCCGCGAGCGCATCTTCGACGCGTATCGGCATGCGATCGAGCAGCGCTACCGCTTCTTCAGCTACGGCGATGCGATGTTGCTGTGGAGCGGGGAGTAGGGATTCGGGATTGGGCATTGGTAACGGCGACGCGACCTGGCGTTCGCTTTCTGCATGCCGATCGGCGCATGCGCGTGACGTCGCGCAGCAGCGCATCACCGCAAGCCGCTGATCCGGCAACGTCGATCGCGCGGGATTGTGATGGATGACATGCAGCGTCTTCTTGCGTAGACGGTGCCGCGCGATGCTGGGGGATGGACGCGCGCATCTCGTCCTGGTGAATGGAGCTTGCGCTCCGGTGTCCCGATGAGCGGGACATGTCATTCACTCAAAGGACGATTCATGAAGAAGCAATCCACCAACCTGTTGCTCACCGCGTTGCTGATGAGTCTGGCGGCAGCCTCGGCGGCGGCGCAGACACAGACCCTGGGCGGCGGCAAGTTCCCGGCCAAGCGCATGCTGGTTGAAGCAGGCACGCCGCGCAGCGACACGCAGGGGCGCCGGCTGTATGCGATCAACCTCAATCCGTTCGTGCTGCAGGAAACCGAACGGTTGTACGCCAACACCAGCCCCGCGGAGTTCCGCAGCATCGACCCGGCGATCCGTCCGCAGCAGAACAGCAAGGGCATGGTGCATTTCGCCGACCAGATCGCGCGGATGCCAGGGGTGAAGATCGAGCGGGTGCTGTCGACGGTCTCCAGCACCGTCTATGCGTGGATGCCGGAACGCGTGGCCGCGCAACTGGCACGGATCGATTACGTCGTCTCGGTGCGTGGGGTGGCGGCGTCCGCGGCGACCTTCTCGGCCGCGGGCGATGTGTTCAACGGCGCCGAGACCGCGTCCTGGGCTCTGCCGTACACCAACACCAACGACGCCATCACCACGTCCAACCCGTTCTATCTGCTGGACGCGGTACTGGACAACCCGCCGCATCCGGAACTCAACGTCGTGTACCGGCAGGATTCGCCGTCGGCCATCCCCAATCCGCTGCACAGCACTGCCGTGGCCGGTTTGGTCGGCGCCAGGCAGAACGGGCAGCTGGTGCGCGGGATCAATCCTGGCCAGCCAATCAAGGCGTTCGGTCTGAACGACTTGAACGAGGACACGGTGGCCAATGCGCTAGACGCGGCTGCGCGCTACGCCGATGGGATCGGCAAGTTCGCCGTACTGAACATGTCGTTCAACACCTATCCCGGGTCGGCCAACTGGTTCGCATCGAGCCAGAAATGGGGCCGCAGGATCCGCGCCGCCAGCAATCGTTTCTTCATCACCCAGTCTGCCGGCAACGCCTATACCGATGGGCGCTCGCCGTTCGAGCCCGACGCCTGCAAACTGGCTTACAACAACGCAGGCGCAGCCCGCGACATGGACGGCATCGTCGTGGTCGGCGGCCTGCAGCGCGACGGCTCGCGTTTCGGCGGCGCCGAGAACAGCGCGCAATGGGGCGGATTCGCCAGCGGCTCCTCCGTCGGCCCCTGCATCGAGGCCTGGGCGCCGGCGCACGAGATCACCAACCTGCTCTACAGCGGCGGCACCGAGGCGGTGTCCGGCACCTCCTTCGCCGCGCCGATCGTGGCGGCGATCGCGTCGCGCTATGGGGACAGCCAGACCCGTCCGCTCGAGCGCGAGGCCTACATCAAGGCCGGCCTGGCCGCCACCGGCTACAGCGAAGCCGGATTGCCGTTGCGGACGGTGCGGTACGTGGCGCCCGCCCAGTTCAACATTCCCAAGCGATTGCCGGTGGTGGCGGCGACGTCGCCGACCAATTCGGCCAATCTGGCCTCGCTGTACGACGGCAAGTTCTTCAGCGATGTCGACTACTGGAATGCGCAGGCCAACTGGGGCAGCGTGACCCTGGACCTGGGCCAGGTACGCACGGTGACCGGGGTGCGGATCACCTTGCGTACCGCGGCCAGCGAACTGGCGGGGGAGGCGCAACCGATCGACTTCGCGGTCTCGTCCGGCGTTCCTGGCGCGGTGTTCGGCGGCAGCACCGGCGGCGGACAGGTCAGCTACGGCGCGCCGATTTACTACACCGAGGCCGATCAATCCGATGTGGCCCCGGTCTACATCGGGCTGAGCGGCGGCGCGCGCTACCTGAAGATCGAGGCCAACAACCCGTACTCCTGGCTGGCCTATTCGGAAATCGAGATCTACGGTTACTGAGGCAAAACGGTGCCGTCCCCGCAACGGGGCGGCACCTCGGCTGCCGGCGCGGCGATTCCCGAAGCACGCATCGGTGCTGCAGCCGTGGCCGTTGCGCGACGGCAAAACAGCGGTGTGAACACGGGCTGGTGTGGCCGCGCGGCGGCGGGCCGAGCCTCAGTGCTCCGGCAATGCGACAATAGCCGGCTAGCCGACTTCCGCCCGACCATGTCCCGATTGCAATTCCAGCTCGATACCACCGACGGCGCCGCGCGCCGCGGCCGCCTGACGTTCCCGCGCGGCACGGTGGAAACCCCGGCGTTCATGCCGGTCGGCACCTACGGTTCGGTCAAGGGCGTGCTGCCCGAGCAGATCAAGGCGCTGGGCGCGCAGATCATCCTTGGCAATACCTTCCACCTGTACCTGCGGCCGGGCCTGGACGTGATCGGCGACCACGGCGGGCTGCACGGCTTCGCCCGCTGGGACGGGCCGATCCTCACCGATTCGGGCGGTTTCCAGGTGTTCTCGCTGGCGCACCGGCGCAAGATCAGCGAGCAGGGGGTGACCTTCGCCTCGCCGACCGACGGGGCCAAGGTGTTCCTGGGCCCGGAGGAGAGCATGCGCATCCAGAAGGTGCTCGATTCGGACATCGTGATGATCTTCGACGAGTGCACCCCGTACCCGGCCACCGAGGACGTCGCGCGCCGCTCGATGGAGCTGAGCCTGCGCTGGGCGCAGCGTTCGCGCGATGCGCACGATGGCCTGGGCAACGACGCGGCGCTGTTCGGCATCGTCCAGGGCGGCGTGCATGCGGACCTGCGCACGCGCTCGATCGAGGGCCTGCAGGCGATCGGCTTCGACGGCTACGCGATCGGCGGGCTGGCGGTGGGCGAGCCGGAGCACGAGCGCAACGCGATGCTCGAACACCTGCATCCGCGGTTGCCGGCAGAGCGCCCGCGCTATCTGATGGGGGTAGGGCGGCCGGAGGACCTGGTCGAGGGCGTGGCCCGTGGCGTGGACATGTTCGATTGCGTGATGCCGACCCGCAACGCGCGCAACGGCCACTATTTCACCTCGTTCGGCACCGTACGCATCCGCAACGCCCGCTACGAGCGCGACCTGGACCCGATCGAGCCGGGCTGCGGCTGCCACGCCTGCAGCGGCGGCTATACCCGCTCCTACCTGCGCCATCTGGATCGTTGCAACGAGATGCTGGCGCCGATGCTGGGCACCCTGCACAACCTCTGGTACTACCAGAAACTGATGGCGGACATGCGCGCGGCGATCGCCGCGGGAACCTTTGCCCAGTTCCGCAGGTCCTTCTATGCGGCGCGCGGGGCAGAAGCGGCGCCACTCCCGTCGGAGCACGGATAAAGCCCCTCTCCCCCCGGGAGAGGGGTTGGGGTGAGGGTGCGGCGCGAAGCGTCTCGCGGCGTTTGGTGCACGAGGCTTCGCCCGTACCCTCATCCGCCCCTCGGGGCACCTTCCCCCGAAAAGGGGGCCATGGTCCCGACGGGAGAAGGAACGGCCGTAGCCCCTCTCCCATTGGGAGAGGGGTTGGGGTGAGGGTACGGCGCGAAGCGTCTCGCGGCGTCGGGGTGCACGAGGCCTTGCCCGTACCCTCATCCGCCGCGGCGCCGCACCTTCTCTCAGTGGGAGAAGGGGGCGCTGCGGCCGTTCCGGGGGATGAGAGGAGATCGTGGCATAATCGGCGGCTGCTTGCCGCCTTCGGCGACAAACCAGCAGTCCGTGCCCGCAACGGCGACGGACCGCCCAAACCATAGGACACACCGATGAACCCGCTCGATTTCCTGATTCCCGTGGCCCAGGCGCAGACCGCCGGCGCCGCTCCCGCCGGTGGCGGCATGCAGATGTTCCTGCTGCCGATCATCCTGATCGCGGTGATGTATTTCGTGATGATCCGCCCGCAGATGAAGCGGCAGAAGGAACACAAGTCGATGCTGGACAAGCTCGGTCGCGGCGACGAGGTCATCACCTCCGGCGGCGTGGCCGGCGTGGTCACCGACATCGGCGACCACTTCATCACCGTGGAAGTCGCCGACAACGTGCGCATCCGCGTGCAGAAGGGCGCCATCGGCAACGTGCTGCCCAAGGGCACGCTGAAGTCCGCCTGATCCATTTCTCTTACTGCTAGGCGCGGCGCCGGCGTGGCGTCGCGCGGGGTCCTGCAATGCTCGAGTTTCCGCGCTGGAAGTATTTCCTCATCCTGATCGTGCTGGCGTTCAGTGCGTTGTACGCGCTGCCCAACGTCTACCAGAAGGACCCTTCGGTACAGATCACCGCCAGCCGCGGCGGCCAGCTCGACGAAGCCCTGCGCGAGCGGGTCGTCGCCGAGCTGAAGACGGCCGGGATCACTCCCAAGTCGGTGGCCAAGGAGGGCGACAGCCTGATGGTGCGCCTGCCGAGCCTGCAGGCGCAGACCCGCGCCAACGACATCCTGCGCCAGCAGGTGGGCGAGAACTACACCGTGGCGCTGAACCTGGCCTCGACCGTGCCGCACTGGCTGTCGTCGATCGGCGGCAAGCCGATGGTGCTGGGTCTGGACCTGGTCGGCGGCGTGCACTTCGCGCTGCAGGTGGACCAGAAGGCGGCGCTTGACAAGCGCCTGGACGCCTTCGCCGAGGACATCCGCACCACGCTGCGCGACAGCCGCATCCCTTACCGCTCGGTCGAGCGCCGCGCCGACAACAGCATCCAGGTCGGCCTGGGCGAGGGCGCCGACGTCAACGCCGCGCGCGCCGCGCTGAGCAAGGCGCAGCCGACGCTGAGCTATACCGTGTCCGGGCAGACCATCGCGGTCAGCGTGCCCGACGCCGAGCTCAAGCAGATCGCCGCCGGCGCGATCGAGCAGAACCTAACCACGCTGCGCAATCGCGTCAACCAGCTGGGCGTGGCCGAGCCGATCATCCAGCGCCAGGGCGAGGACCGCATCGTGGTCGAGCTGCCGGGCGTGCAGGACACCGCCGAAGCCAAGCGCATGATCGGCGCCACCGCCACGCTGGAGTTCCGCGGCGTGGTCGAGGGCAATGCCGAGGACGCGGTGCGCACCGGCAACATCCCGCCGGAAGCCAAGGTGTATCGCCTGCGCGACAGCGGCGCCCCGGTGCTGCTGAACAAGCGCGTGCTGGTGTCCGGCGACCAGATGGTCAACGCCACCGTCAGCAACGACCAGAACGGCCTGCCGGCGGTGTCGGTGACCCTCAACAACGTCGCCGGCCAGCGCATGTTCGACTACACCAGCGCCAACACCGGCAAGCTGATGTCGGTGGTCTACATCGAGCGCATTCCGACCGTGAGCATGGTCGACGGCAAGGAAGTGCGCAGCGTGCGGGTCAAGGAAGAGGCCCTGGCGCCGACCCGCATCGCCGGCGTGTTCGGCAAGAACTTCCAGACCACCGGCCTGGAGAAGGTCGAAGCCGAGAACCTGGCCAAGCTGCTGCGCGCCGGTTCGCTGGCCGCGCCGATGGACTTCGTGGAAGAATACGTGATCGGCCCGAGCCTGGGCGCGGAGAACGTCGAGCGCGGCGTCACCGCGGTGGTCTACGCGTTCCTGTTCACCCTGGTGTTCTTCGGCGTGTACTACCGCATGTTCGGCGCGATCACCTCGGTGGCGCTGCTGATGAACCTGCTGATCGTGGTCTCGGTGATGTCGCTGTTCGGCGCCACCATGACCTTGCCCGGCTTCGCCGGCCTGGCCCTGTCGGTCGGCCTGTCGGTGGACGCCAACGTGCTGATCAACGAGCGTATCCGCGAGGAGCTGCGGCTGGGCGTGCCGCCGAAATCGGCGATCGTCGCCGGCTACGACAAGGCGGGCGGCACCATCCTCGACGCCAACCTCACCGGCATCATCGTCGGCGTGGCGCTGTACGCGTTCGGCACCGGTCCGCTGAAGGGCTTCGCGTTGACCATGATCATCGGCATCTTCGCCTCGATGTTCACCGCGATCACCGTGTCGCGCGCGCTGGCCACGCTGATCTACAGCCGTCGCAAGAAGCTCAAGTCGCTGGCGATCTGAGCCGCGGGCGGCTCCTTCGCAAGACCCTGCGCGGCGCTGCGCAGGGGCCGAACACGGCGAGTCCTTCGCAAGAGCCCGCAGCCATGTGCGGGGTGTCAAAAATGCGAGTCCTTCGCAAGAGTCCGCACACATCCATGTGCGGGGTCCAAATTAATGAAGAGCAGGTCTCCATGAAAATCTTCCCGCTTCATCTGATCCCGAACGACACCAAGATCGACTTCATGCGTTGGCGGCGTCCGACCCTGGTGCTGATGCTGGTGCTGGCGGTGGCCTCGCTCGGGGTGATCTTCGCCAAGGGCTTCAACTACGCGCTGGAATTCACCGGCGGCGCGCTGGTGCAGACCAGCTTCCAGAAGCCGGTGGACATCGACCATGTGCGCGAGCAGTTGGGCGCTGCCGGGTTCGAGAACGCGCAGGTGCAGAACGTCGGCAGCGGCAACGAGGTCGTGATCCGCCTGCAGCCGCAGGGCGAGCACAACAACGAAGACGTGACCAAGAACCTCGCCGAGCAGGTGCGCAAGGCGGTGAACACGGCGGAGAACCCGGCGACGGTGAAGCCGGGCGAATTCGTCGGCCCGCAGGTCGGCAAGGACCTGGCGCTGAACGGCGTCTACGCGACCCTGTTCATGCTGGTCGGCTTCCTGATCTACATCGGCTTCCGCTTCGAGTGGAAGTTCGCGGTGGTGGCCAGCCTGACCGCGCTGTTCGACCTGCTGGTGACGGTGGCCTACATCTCGCTCACCGGCCGCGAGTTCGACCTGACCGTGCTGGCCGGCCTGCTGTCGGTGATGGGCTTTGCGATCAACGATATCATCGTGGTGTTCGACCGCGTGCGCGAGAATTTCCGCAGCCTGCGCGTGGAGCCGATCGAGGTGCTGAACCGCTCGATCAACCAGACCCTGTCGCGTACCGTGATCACTGCGGTGATGTTCTTCCTGTCGGCGCTGGCGCTGTACCTGTACGGCGGCAACTCGATGGAAGGCCTGGCGCTGACCCACATGATCGGCGCGGTGATCGTGGTGGTGTCCTCGGTGATCGTGGCGGTGCCGCTGCTGTCGATCGGCCCGTTCCAGGTCAGCAAGCAGGACCTGCTGCCCAAGACCAAGGACGTCGAGGCATTGGCGCGTAGGCCCTGAGGGGCTGGGATTGGGGATTTGGGATTGGGGATTCGCAAAGGCGGATTCCCGGTTCTGCAACGAAAAAGCCGCGCAAATGCGCGGCTTTTTCGTTTTGGGAAGAGAAGAGGTAAGCGATGGGGCGCCGCTCTTACGAATCCCCAATCCCAAATCCCCAATCCCGGCCCCATCAGAACTTGGCGTCGAACTCCGCCGCATACCCGGTGTTGACGATCAGCTTCTGCAGCGCGTCGCTGACCTTGATGTTGCCGGCTACGATCTGGAACTGCGGGACGCCGCGGTCGTCGATGCGGCCCGGGGTGGCGCCCTTGAAGTCGGTGATGCGGCCGCCGGCCTCGCGCACCAGCAGCACGCCGGCGGCGATGTCCCAGGCCTTCACCCCGGCCTCGAAGTAGGCGTCGGTGCGGCCGCAGGCCACATAGGCCAGGTCTAGCGCGGCCGAGCCGGTGCGGCGGATGTCCTCGGCCTGCACCATCAGTGCGTCCACGCACTTGAGCTGGGCGCCGGTGCGCTTGCGCTCGCGCGGGGCGAAGCCGGTGTTGACCATCGCCCCGTTCAGCTCCTTGCGCTCGCTGACGCGGATGCGGCGGTCGTTGAGCACCGCGCCGTTGCCGCGGCTGGCGGTGAACAGCTCGTTGCGCAGCGGATCGAAGATCACCGCGTCGATCGGCTCGCCGTTTTCGACCAGGGCGATCGAGACGCAGTAATGCGGGAAGCCGCGCAGGTAGTTGCTGGTGCCGTCGAGCGGGTCGATCACCCACATGTAGCGGCCGCCGCCCTGCACGCCGCCTTCCTCGCCCATCACCCCGTAATCGGGATAGGCGCGGCGCAGTTCCTTGACGATCACCTTCTCCGCGTCGGCATCGACTTCGCTGGCGTAGTCCATGCGGTCCTTCTGCACCACGTTCAGCGCTTCCAGCCGGTTGATATGGCGCAACAGCACATTGCCGGCGAGGCGGGCGGCCTTGACCATGACGGTGACGGCGGGTTTTTGCATGGCAACGGCTCCCGAGAGGGCGAGAAGGATCTGGCGGAGGAAAAGAACAGTCCGGCGCGAAGGCCGGCCGCACAGTTTACCATCTACGCCCCGTTCGCTCCGCATCTTCCTGCCATGACCGCTTCTGCCCGCATCCGCTTCGTTCTGGTCGGTACCCAGCACCCCGGCAATATCGGGGCGGCGGCGCGGGCGATGAAGACCATGGGCCAGGCGCGGCTGGTGCTGGTGGCGCCGGAGCGTGCGCTCGACGAGGACGGCTACCGGCGCTCGGCCGGGGCCGAGGACGTGCTGCAGCAGGCGCCGGTGCTGGCCACGCTGGCCGAGGCGGTGGCCGACTGCCAGCTGGTGTTCGGCTGTACCGCGCGCAGCCGGCGTGTGTCGCTGGAAGAGCTGCTGCCGGCGGAGGGCGCGCAGCGCCTGGTGACCGCGGCCGCCGGGCAGGCCGAGGTGGCACTGGTGTTCGGCCGCGAGCGTACCGGCCTGACCAACGAGGAACTGCAGCTGTGCCACGCGGCGGTGCACATTCCCTCCGATCCGGCGTTCAGTTCGCTCAACCTGGCCGCGGCGGTGCAGGTCCTGGCCTACGAGCTGCGCCTGGCGCAGCTGCGCGGCGAGGGCACGGCGCAGGCCGCGCCGGAACCCGGATTCCGCGAAGCGCCGGCCAGCCATGCGCAGTTGGAAGGCTTGTTCGGGCAGTTGGCCGACACCCTGGACGACGTCGACTTCCACAAGGGCCGCGCGCCGGATTCGGCGATGCGCAAGCTGCGCCGCCTGTTCCTGCGCAACGCGCTGACCGAGCAGGAAGTGCGCCTGCTGCGCGGCATTTTGTCCGATGCGCAGCGCATGGCACGGCTGGCGGGTCAGGCACGCAGTTAGCTTCGTGAGCCGGGCAGGGGCCCTCGGCAACGCAAGGATCGCGGCCATTGGCGACGCGCGCTTCTCGCAGCGCACAGCACGTTCTGTCCCTCTCCGCGCCGTGACCGTCCCCCAATCCCGAATCCCAAATCCCCAATCCCGGCTTCACCAGCTGTCGCCCGCTGACGCTTTCGGCTAGGCTTACAGCCTCTACATGGGGAATGTGGTTTGCAAAATTCGCGGTGGCGTTTCGTCATGGTGTGGCTGGCGCTGGCGATCTGCTGGCCTGGGCTGGCGCACGCGCGTCCGACGGTGCTGGTCCTGGGCCGCATCAGCGACAACCCCAAGGCCCACTACGAGCAGCTGAAGCCGTTGCTGGACTACGTGGTGCCGCGCATGCGCGACGTCGGCATCACCTCCGGGCAGATCCTGATGGCCCGCGACACCCAGCAGATGAGCAGCTACCTGCGCCGCGGCCGCGTCGACTGGGTCACCGAGACCGCGGCCACCGCGATGGCGCTGCAGCAGCGCGGCGGGGTGCGGCCGCTGCTGCTGACCGAGCGCAACGGCGTGCGCGACTACCACACCGTATTCTTCGTGCGCCGCGACGGGCCGGTGCACACCCTGGCCGACCTGCAGGGCCGCACCCTGGCGTTGCAGAGCACCTTGTCCACCAGCGCCTACCTGGTGCCGATGATGACGCTGTTCGAGCACGATCTGCATCCGGAGATCCTGCTCTCGCCGAAGGACCGGGCCTCGGCGAACACGGTCGGCTACGTGTTCGCGCGCTCCGAGCTCAACATCGCCTCCTATGTGCACAAGCATCTGGTGGATGCCGGCGCGCTGAGCAACCTGGACTGGGACGACGACCGCCGCGTTCCGCCCGCGTTCCGCCGCGATTTCAGGGTGATCTACCGCAGCGAGCCATTCCCGCGCGCGGTGGAGATGGTGCGCAGCGACCTGGCCTCGCCGGTGGAGGCGCGTCTGCGCGAGGTGTTGCTGGAAGCCGCCGGCGACCCGCAGGGCAGCGCCGCGCTGCACAAGTTCTTCGGCACCTCCGGCTTCTATCCGGTCGACCGCACCTCGCAGAAGCGGCTGGACCAGCTGCGCGCCGGCGTTGCGCGGGTCAAGCTGGAAGTGGAATGAAGAGACTGCGTTTCGGACTGCAGGCCAGGTTCCTGCTGGCGATGGGCGTGGCCGCGTTGCTGATCATGGCGATCCTGGCGTTGATGCTGGAGCGGCAGGCGGCGATGCAGAACGAGGTGCGCACGCTCAGCGGCAACGTCATCCATGGCCTGTTCGACCGCAGCATGCGCACCCGCGGCGAAACCCTGGCGCGGCAGCTGTCCGATTCGCTCGCCAATCCGGTGTACTACTCGGACCTGGACGCGATCGGCACCCAGGTGCGCGCGGCGCTGGGCTACGTGGCGGTGGCCTACGTGCTGGTGTACGACGCCGACGGCCGCCTGATCCACGACGGCAGCGACGATCTGCCCGCCTATGGCCAGCGCATGCGCGGCCCGATGGCCGATGCGGCGATCAAGGCCAACGGCCTGCTGGCGCAGGAGTCCGACGAGATCCTGGACGTGTCGATGCCGATCATGATCGGCGACCAGCGCGTGGGCGGGGTGCGCGTGGGCATGTCCTGGACGCGGGCGCTGGTCTACGAGCGCAAGGCCGGCGAGAACCTGGACGAACGCCTGGACGCGCTGGGCAAACGCCATCTGGGCTGGCTGTTGCTGCTGCTGGCGGCGTTGGGGCTGACCGCGGTGATGGTGGCGATCTACGTGCAGCGCACCTTGGTGGCGCCGGTACGCTGGCTGGCCGCGGCCGCGCGCCAGATCGAGGCCGGCGACTACGTGGTGGAGCGGCGCGACAGCGGCCGCCACGACGAGGTCAGCGAACTGCTGCGCGCGTTCGGGCGCATGAGCGAGGCGATCGCGCGCCACGACCGCGACGTGCGCCACATGGCCTATACCGACGCCCTGACCGGGCTGACCAACCGGCTCGCGTTCCGCGAAGCGCTGGATCACCGCATGCTGTCGGCGCGCGCCTCGCAACGGCGCCTGGCGCTGCTGTTCGCCGACATCGACGACTTCAAGCGGATCAACGACACCCTCGGCCACGAAGCCGGCGACGAGGCGCTGCTGCAGTTCGCGCGGCGCATCCAGCTGGCGGTGGATCAACTCGGCGGGCACGACGCGCTGCTGGCGCGCTTCGGCGGCGACGAGTTCGTGATCCTGGTCGAGGACGAACATGTGGTGCAGGTCGCCACCGGCCTGGCCGAGCGCCTGGTGCAGGAACTGCGCGAGCCGCTGCGGATCCAGGACCGCGAGGTGTTCATGGGCACCTCGATCGGCATCACCGTCTATCCCGGCGATGCCGAGGACGCTTCGGCGTTGCTGAAGAACGGCGACATCGCGATGTACCAGGCCAAGCTGGCCGGCAAGAACTGCCACCGTTTCTACAGCCGCGCGATGGACTATGCGGTGGAGCGGCGCGTGCACATGGAGCACGAGTTGCGCGGCGCCTGGGAGCGCGACGAGCTGAAGCTGGCGTACCAGCCGATCTTCCGCACCCTGGACCGGCGCATGGTCGGCGTGGAAGTGCTGCTGCGCTGGCAGCATCCGGCGCTGGGCACGATCTCGCCCACGGTGTTCATCGACGTGGCCGAGCAGAGCGGACTGATCGAGAGCATCGGTCCCAAGGTGCTGCGCGCGGCCTGCATGGAGGCCACGCACTGGCAGCGCTTCGACGGCAGCCGCGACCTGTTCGTGTCGGTCAACGTGTCGCCGCGGCAGCTGCGCAGCGGCGACCTGCCGGAAATCGTCGCCGACTGCCTGCGCGAATCCGGGCTGCCGGCGGCGCAACTGCACCTGGAGCTGACCGAGACCGCGGTGATCGGCGACGAGCTGCAGGCCGCGAGCATGCTGGCGCGGCTGCACCGCACCGGGGTCAAGGTGTGGCTGGACGATTTCGGCACCGGCTTCTCCGGGCTGAGCCACCTGCGCCAGGTGCCGGTGGACGGGGTCAAGATCGACAAGAGCTTCGTCGCCGACCTGCAGCGCGACCCCGACGATCTGGCCCTGACCACCGCGATCATCGCGATGGCACATTCGCTGGGCATCACCGTGGTCGCCGAGGGCATCGAACAGGAGGTGCAGTTCGAACTGCTGCGCGAGCGCGGTTGCGAACTGGGACAGGGCTTCTGGCTCAGCCATCCGCTCAGCGCCGCCGAGTTCCGGCAGCTGCTGGCCAACGAGGGCGTGCCGCGCGGCTAGGCGCGGTGCCGAGCCGGGACGATCGCGCTTGTGTTGTCGTTGTAGGAGCGGCTTCAGCCACGACAGAGTCTGTCGCGGCTGAAGCCGCTCCTACAGAAAAACGCAGTGCACGGCTGCGGCCTCAGTGGGCTGTATCGGGAATCGACACCCCGGCCTCGCTCTGCCGCACCGGTTGCATGCTGCCGTCCGGGTTGTAATGCAGGTACTCCACGGTCACCGCACGCCGGCCGATGGCGCCGTTCAAGTCGCCGATCGCCAGGGTCGCGTTGTGCAGGAACAGGTACCAGTGCTGCTTGAACTCGACGATGCCCGGATGGATGGTGAAGCTGTACTTGCCCGAGCCGGTCAGTTCGCCGCGATACGTCCATGGCCCGGTGATGGCGGGCGCGGTCGCATAGGACACGTGCTCGTCGCGCTGGGTGGCCCGGTCCAGCGAGGCATAGGTCAGGTAATACAGGTCGCCGCGCTTGTGCAGCCACGGGCCTTCCTCGAAATGCGGCGCGGTGATCTCGCGGATCGGGCCGTCCAGTTCGATCATGTTGGGCTTGAGCTTGGCCAGGTAGCACTGGCGGTTGCCCCAGGCGATCCAGGTGGTGCCGTCGTCGTCGGTCAGCACCGTGGGGTCGATGTCTTCCCAGCTGTGCGTGCCCTTCGGGGTCATCTCATTGGTGATCAGCGCCGAGCCGCGCGCGTCCACGAACGGACCGGTCGGCGAGTCCGCCACCGCGACCGCGATCGCCTTGCCCGGATGGGTGGCGTCGTGCTCCACCGCCGCGTAGAAATAGAACTTGCCGTTCTTTTCTATCGCCTGGGATGCCCATGCATCCTGCTTGGCCCACCTGAAATCCTTGACGTTCATGATCGGGGGATGGGCGGTCCAGGTCTTCATGTCCTTGGTCGAATACACCAGCCACTCGCGCATGGTGAACATTTCGTCGCGCTGCGCCTCGTCGTGGCCGACGTACAGGTACAGCGTGTCGCCGACCACCAGCGGTGCGGGGTCGGCGGTGAACGTGTCGCGGACGATCGGATTGGAGCCGGCGGCCGCTGGCGGCTCCGCCGCGACAGTCGCGGTTGCGGCCGCCGCAAGCAGCGCCACGAGTCCGAAACGGCAGTGCCGGCGGCGCCAGGTCCTAATCAAGACACGCATCGAGGTCTCCTTTTGGTAGCGCTAGCATTGGGCTGCAGACTAACTGAAGAGCTGGGATTGGGGATTGGGGATTGGGGATTGGGGATTCGGAAAAGCGAAAGCCGGGGCGCCCGCTATTCGCCGGCGCTTCGCCAGAGATGCCATTTGCGCCCTTTCAGGGTATCGCGCACTGGGGTCCGCCTTTCCGAATCCCCAATCCCCAATCCCCAATCCCAGCTCTTCAGAGCGGACGCTTGCCCGTGTCGCCAGGCAGTTCGCGCACCAGCTTGGGCACCAGATACCCGGACAGCCGCGCGGCCAGGGCCTGGTGCAGCGCGCGCGCGGTGGCGTCGTCCACTTCGAAATGGGCCACGCCTTCGACCTTGTCCAATTGGTGCAGGTAGTACGGCAGTACGCCGGCGGCGAAGCTGCGCTCGCTCAGCGCGGCCAGCGCGTCGACGCTGTCGTTGACCCCGCGCAGCAGCACCGCCTGGTTCAGCAGCTGCGCGCCGGTGTCGCGCAGCTGCGCCAGCGCGGTGTCTACGCTCGCGTCGAACTCGTTGGCATGGTTGGCGTGAATCACGAACGCCACCGGCCACGGCAGCGTGCGCAGCCAGGCCAGCAGCGGCGCGTCGACGCGCTCGGGCAGCACCACCGGCAGGCGGCTATGGATGCGCAGGCGCTTGAGGTGGGGGATGGCTGCCAGCGCCTCGGTCAGCTCGACCAGCTTGGAGGTGGCCAGCGACAGCGGATCGCCGCCGGACAGGATCACCTCGTCGATGTCCGGATCGGCGGCGATCGCCGCCACCGCCTCGCGCCAGCCGTCGCGCGCCGCGGTTTCCTCGGCATACGGGAAGTGGCGGCGGAAGCAGTAGCGGCAGTGCACCGCGCAGCTGCCGGTGGCGACCAGCAGCGCGCGGCCGCGGTATTTCTGGATCACCCCGTCAGCCTTCTTGGCCGCCGCGTCGCCGACCGCGTCCAGCGCGAAACCGGGCACCCGGCGCAGTTCGGCATCGATCGGCAGCACCTGGCGCAGCAGCGGATCGTGCGGGTCGCCATGGCGCATGCGCGCGACGAAACCGCGCGGCACGCGCATCGCGAACTGCGTCGCAGCCTGTTCGGAGACGCCGAGCGCCTGCGGCTCCAGTCCCAGCAGCGCCAGCAACTCGCGCGGATCGCGTACCGCATCGCGCCACAGCTGCTGCCAGCGCGGCGGTGCCAGGACGGCGGGGGACGGGGACGGCTGCATCGGGCGTGGGGCTGCGGTTATCATATGCGGTCATAAAACGAGTGCCCGCCGGTTGCGGCGGGGCTTTCCATTCTATCCGGCCGGCCGCCGAACGCGGCGGGTTTGCCTTACCCGAGGAGTTTCAGATGGCCAGCTACGGCATGAACGACGTCAAGACCGGGATGAAGATCCTGGTCAACAATGAACCCGCGATCATCACCGAGACCGAATACGTGAAGCCGGGCAAGGGCCAGGCCTTCACCCGCATCAAGTACCGTTTCATCAAGTCCGGGCGCGTGGTCGAAATGACCATGAAGGCGACCGACAGCGTGGAAGCGGCCGATGTGGTCGACACCAACATGCAGTACCTGTACACCGACGGCGAATACTGGCACTTCATGCAGCAGGAAACCTTCGAGCAGGTGCAGGCGGACAAGGTCGGCGTCGGCGACGCCGCCAAGTGGATCAAGGGCGAGGAGGATTGCGTGGTGACGCTGTGGAACGGCACCCCGATCCAGGTCACCCCGCCGAACTTCGTCGAACTGAAGATCGTCGAGACCGATCCGGGCGTGCGCGGCGACACCTCCGGTGGCGGCGGCAAGCCGGCCACGCTGGAAACCGGCGCGGTGGTGCGCGTTCCGCTGTTCGTCGGCCAGGACGAAATCATCAAGGTCGATACCCGCTCGGGCGAGTACTTCTCGCGCGTCAAGTAAGCCGACGGCGCGCGGCCGGGCGGCACGTGGCCGCCCGCCGGCAGCGGACAGCGGCTGCGCTGGACGGCAGCCGGCCGCATGCGTTCGCCGCCTGCGGCCGCCACGCCTAACAATGCCGAATCGCCGTGCGGCGATCGCGGCCGATCCGTTCCAGGAATTCCCGCGACCATGAGCCACGCCGACAGCGCCGATGCCAAGTACCCGCACGACCGGGTCGTGTTCTTCAGCGATGCGGTGTTCGCCATCGCCATCACCCTGCTGGCGGTGGAGATCAAGGTGCCGGGGCATGCCGAGGTCGAGGCCGCCGGCGGGATCCTGGCCGCGCTGCACCGGATGCTGCCGCTGTTCATCGGGTTCGCGGTCAGCTTCCTGGTCACCGCGCTGTTCTGGAAGGCGCACCTGCAGTTGTGCCGGCATATCCGCCAGTTCGACGACCGGCTGATCTGGCTCAACGTGCTGCAACTGCTGCTGATCGGCCTGCTGCCGTTTTCCACTGCGCTGTATTCGGATTACTTCGGCAGCCACGAGGCGTTCTCGGTGTACTGCGCGCATCTGGCCGCGATCGGCCTGGCCGGTTATTGGTTGCATGCCTATGCGGTGCGCAAGGAAGGCCTGGCGCAGCGGCTGGGCCGGCTGCAGGCGCAGGCGATGAAGCTGCGCGCGGCGGTCTCGCCGGTGGTGTTCGCGCTGTGCATCCCGGTGGGCATGGTGGCGCCGTGGCTGGGCCGCTTCGGCTTTCTTGCGGTCTTCCTGCTGCAGTGGCTGGTGATGCGCGTGTACCAGCGGCGCATCCTTCGGGCAGCCGCGGCGACTTGATCCTTCCCTTTCCAGAGCATTTGCGATGACCTCCATCCCCGAATCCTGCGACCTGCTGATCGAAGCCGGCTACGTGGTCCCGATCGAGCCGCATGCGGTGGTGCTGGAAGACCACGCGGTGGCGGTGCGCGGCAGCGAGATCGTCGCGGTGCTGCCGACCGCGCAGGCGCGCGCACGCTTCACCGCCGCGCGCACCGTGTCGCGCCCGGACGCGGCGCTGCTGCCGGGCCTGGTCAACGCGCACACCCACAACCCGATGACGCTGTTGCGCGGCATCGCCGACGACCTGCCGCTGATGGTGTGGCTGCAGCAGCACATCTGGCCGGTGGAGACCGCGGTGATCGGCCCGGAATTCGTCGCCGACGGCACCGCGCTGGCGATCGCGGAGATGCTGCGCGGCGGCACCACCTGCGCCAACGAGAACTACTTCTTCTCCGACGTGCAGGCCGCGGTATACAAGCAGCACGGTTTCCGCGCGCGCGTGGGCACGGTGATCATCGATTTTCCGACGGCCTGGGCCAAGACCTCCGACGAATACTTCGAACGCGCCTGCGAGGTGCACGACCAGTGGCGCGACGATCCGCTGATCGGCATCGCCTTCGCCCCGCATGCGCCGTACACGGTCAACGACGCCAACTTCGAGCGGGTGCGGATGCTGTCCGATCAGCTCGACGTGCCGGTGCACCTGCACACCCACGAGACCGCGCAGGAAATCGCCGACTCGCTCAAGCAGTACGGCCAGCGCCCGCTGGCGCGGCTGGACCGGCTGGGCCTGGTCAACGACCGCCTGATCGCGGTGCACATGACCCAGCTCACCGACGCGGAGATCCACCTGTGCGCCGAGCGCGGGGTCAGCGTGGTGCATTGCCCCGAATCCAACCTCAAGCTCGCCTCCGGCTTCTGCCCGGCCTGCGCGTTGCAACGCGCGGGCGTGAACCTGGCGATCGGCACCGACGGCTGCGCCAGCAACAACGACCTGGACATGTTCAGCGAGAACCGCACCGCGGCGATCCTGGCCAAGGCGGTGGCCAACGACGCCACCGCGCTGGACGCGGCGACCACGCTGCGCGCGGCCACGCTGGGCGGCGCGCGCGCGCTGGGCTTCGGCGAGAAGATCGGTTCGATCGAGGTCGGCAAGCAGGCCGACCTGATCTGCGTGGACCTGTCGGCGCTGGAGACCCAGCCGCTGCACAACGTACTGTCGCAGCTGGTCTACGCGGCCGGCCGGCAGCAGGTCAGCGACGTGTGGATCGCCGGCCAGCGCAAGCTCGAACAGCGCGTGCTGGTGGACATGGACGTGGACGCGCTGGTCGCCAATGCGCGCGAATGGCGCGAACGCATCCGCAGCGTGCACGCCTGATCCGCTCCACTGCCGTGCCGCGATCCGCGCGCGGCCCAACCGAGATGCCGCCATGACCGCTTCCGCTTCCACTCCTTCCGCCAATTTCGATCAGGCCGAACTGGACAAGTTCGGCGCGCTGGCCACCCGCTGGTGGGACGCAGACGGCCCGCAGAAGCCGCTGCATGCGCTGAACCCGGTGCGCCTGCGCTATGTCGCCGAGCGGCTGCCGCTGCGCGGCGCCAGCGTGCTCGACGTGGGCTGCGGCGGCGGCTTGCTGAGCGAGGCGCTGGCCAAGGAGGGGGCGCAGGTCACCGCGATCGACCTGTCGCCGGAACTGATCAAGGTGGCGCGACTGCACCAGTTCGAATCCGGGGTGGAGGTCGACTACCGCGTGCAGTCGGTCGAGGACCTGGCCGCCGAGCGCCCGGGCAGCTTCGATGCGATCACCTGCATGGAGATGCTCGAGCACGTGCCCGATCCGTCGGCGATCGTGCGCGCCTGCGCGACCCTGCTCAAGCCCGGCGGGCAGCTGTTCCTGTCCACGCTCAACCGCACCCCGGCCGCGTTCGCGCTGGCCATCGTTGGCGCCGAGTACGTGGCGCGGCTGTTGCCCACCGGCACCCACCGCTACCAGGATTTCATCAAGCCGGCCGAGCTGGCGGCGTGGCTGCGCCAGGCCGAACTGCAGCTGCACGACGTCAGCGGCATGCTGTACGAGCCGTGGCGCAATCGCGCGCGGCTGTCCACGCGCACCGATGTCAACTACCTGGCGTGTGCGGTGAAGCCGTGATTCGGGATTTGGGATTCGGGATTGGCGACAGCATGCGCGCGTGCGCGTGATGCCTTCCGATTTCCACAGTCAGGATCGCGATGCACAGCCGCCGCAGCCTGGCTCGGTGCGGAATTTCCCGCGCGCGGTGCTGTTCGATCTGGATGGCACGTTGCTGGACAGCGCGCCGGACCTGCTGGCCGCGGCCAATGCGCTGCTGGCCGAGCGCGGGCGCGATGCGCTGACCCTGGAACAGCTGCGTCCGGTGGTGTCCAAGGGGTCGCGGGCGATGCTGGGCGTCGCTTTTCCCGAACTGCCGGCCGCCGCGCGCGATGCATTGATTCCCGAGTTCCTGCGCCGCTACGAAACGCTGATCGGCCGGCATTCGCAGCCGTTCGACGGCATCGCGGGGTTGCTGCAGCGGCTGGAGGATGCCGGCTGCGTGTGGGGCATCGTCACCAACAAGCCCGAATACCTGGCGCAGCTGATCCTGCCGCAGCTGGGTTGGGAACGGCGTTGCGCGGTGCTGATCGGCGGCGATACGTTGCCCGAGCGCAAGCCGCATCCGCTGCCGCTGCAGGTCGCCGCGCAGCGCATCGACGTGCCGCCAGGGCAGATCGCCTACGTCGGCGACGACGAACGCGACATCCTCGCCGCGCGCGCCGCCGGCATGGCCTCGGTGGCGGCGCTGTGGGGTTATCGTTTGGACGACGACGATCCGCTGGCCTGGCGCGCCGACGCGATGGTGTCGGCGCCGGCCGACCTGTTCGATGCCGGCGCCTGGCCCGGCCCGCCGCAGACCCCTTGAACTTCCTTCATCGCGTGATCGCATGAGCAGTACCTCCGCCCTGGATGCCTTCCTCGACAAATGGCGCAGCCGCTGGCCGGAATGGACGGTGGCCGAACCCTTCGTGCCGGCGGCGCAGCGCACGCGCGCGGTGGCCTGGTTCGCGCTGCTGCAGGAATTCGACGACATCCTCAACATCGCCGGCGATCCGTTGCCGGCCGACGCCAAGCTGGCGTGGTGGGGCGAGGAATTGCGCAGCTGGGCCGGGCAGCGTTCGCGGCATCCGCTGGGGCGGGTGCTGGAGCCGATCGCCGCGCCCTGGGCGCAGCTGGCCGAGGCCTTGCCGGGGCTGCTCGCCTCGCGTGCGGCCGCGGCCGATCCGGCGCATGCCTACGAGCGCCTGGAAGCGTTCGCGCTGGCCGCGGCGCAGGTCGAATGCGCGGTGTTCGAGGCGCAGCGCGATGCGGCGGCAGCGCTGGCCACGCAGGTGCTGGCGCAGCGGCTGGCCGACGCCGGCATCGCCGCGGTGCCGCTGTCGCTGCGCGGCGGCGACGCGGCGCAGGCCACGCAGCGCTGGGCGCAGGCCTTGCTGCAGCGCTGGCCGCGGCGCGTGGACGGGCCGCGGCCGCGGCGCATCGTGTCGGCGCTGGCGCGTGCGCGGATCGCGCAGCAGGCGCGCGCCACGCGCAAGCCGCCGAGCCAGATGGCCACGCTGTGGCGCGCCTGGTGGGCCGGCCTGGGCTGAGCGCCGGGGCCACTGCGCAGCGCAGCGCCGCGCGCGCCCGGGCCTTGTCGCACCCGGGCGCGCACCTGCTGTCGCGTACGCGTACGCGTGCCGCGCCCGCCGGCTGCGGCAGCGGCGCGTGCCTGACGGCTCGCCTCAATCGGCGCTGCCGGCACCGCTGTTGGCGTATTCGTAGAAGCGGTTGGCCGATTGCGTGCAGCCGCTGCTGCAATACGGGCGGCCGATGGTGGACGCGTTCCATGGCGCGCTCTTGCGGATGTGCGCTCCCAGGCTGGACTCGCGGATCACCACCTTGCCGTTGGGCGAGCTGCCGTTGACGTAGTTGGACAGGCTGCCGACGCTCTCGTCCCAGGCGCGGCCCAGGGACACCGTGTTCGCCGCCGGTCCGCCGACCGCGTCGAAGCTGCTGGCCACGGCCAGGAAGCCGTAGCCGCTGCCGGGCCGGGTGCTGGGCGCGAAGATCACCCCGCCATTGCCGGCGCCGCGGCGCGCGGCGGTGTAGCGGATGGTGCTGCCGGAGAACACGGCCACGCCCGAGCCGAAGATGAAGTCGGTGTCGCCCTCGATGCTGCCGCCCTTGAAGAACGCACGGATCACCGTGTTGGCGCTGCCGGCGCTGACCAGCAGGGTGTCCTGGTTGCCGGTGAGCGCCACGTTCTCCAGTACCGCCTTGTCGCCGCGCAGCGCCAGCGCCACCGCCGATTGGTTGCTGCCGGCATAGGTGTCCTCGACGTAGCTGTTGACGATCGCCAGGTTGCGCGCCTGGAACTGCGCCGCGCGCACGGTGACGGTGCCGCTGTCGGAGGTGCCGACGGTGGTGCTGGACGCGTTGCTGGCGCAGGGGTGGGTGGCGCTGCCGCTGGGTTTCGGCGTCGGGTTGGCGTTGCCGAAGCTGATGGTGGTGGCGGCCGGCGCGCTGCCCAGGCCGAACAGGGTGATCGGCGGCGCCGCTGCGGGCACGCAGACCAGTTCCTTGTAGGTGCCGGGCTTGACGCTGATGTAGCGCCGCATCGTGCCGCCCGCCGCGACCGCGGCATCGACCGCGGCCTGCACGCTGCGGTAGCGGGTGGAGCCGTCGGCGGCGACCGCGTAGTCGGCCGTGAGCAGGGCGACGCCGGCGCTGGGGTTCCAGTTGTCGGTGGTCAGCGCGCCGATGGTGCCGGCCTGGGCCAGGTGCTTGGCGACGGTCTGGTTGGCCGCCTCCGCGCTGGTCAGTTGCGGCCTGGAGGCGGTACCGGTCAGCGCCCAGGCGGTGGCGATGGCGCCGCCGGCCAGGGCGAGGGTGGCGGGAATCTGGAACCAGCGCGATGCGGTCATGGCGGTGTGCTCTCGGTTTGGGATGGGACCTGCTGCGCCTGAGTGCGGCGTCGCCAATACCGGATTGATACCGGTGTCATTCGACGGCCGCAGCGAGGCGATCGGCGGCCATGGCGTGGCCGGCGCGAATGCTAGGCGCGCGACGGGGCGCTGCCGTTCGATGCCGCAGCCAAATGCCGGTTGTGGCGGAGCGATCACGGTTTGCCGGCGCGGCGCGGGTCATTCCCTGTCGTGTCGGCGAGGTTTGTGGGATAGGTTGCCGCACCTGGCCGGAACCGCATTCCAGGTCAGCTGGAGGCATCGCGATCACCTCGCGCAGGCTGCTGCGTTGCGCCACGGCGCTGCGCGATGCGTGATGGTTCGGGGCTTTTTCGGCGGATGGCCTCGACGCTGCCGGCGCTTGTGGGTGCGCGTTATCGAAGCGGGGCCGCGTGCGGCGCCGGCGCTTGCCCAGGCCGCCGGTGGCGAGCACCGACGCGCTGGAGCTGATGCTGCCCGCCGCGCGGCCGGGCAGGGCAGGTTCATCCTCTGACGCCGCTCACTCCGGAATCAGGAAATTGCCCAGCGGCTTGCGCGGCGGCGCGTCTTCGGCGGACAGCGCCGGCGTGTCCGCCTGGTCCTTGAGTTGCACGCCGGACAGCTGTCGCCGGCACGCTTCGCGCATCAGATAGGCCAGCTTGTGCGTCGCCTGCGCATAGCTCAGGCCGGCTTCGCGCACATTGGAGATGCAGTTGCGGCAGGCGTCGTTGAGGCCCACGCGCGGCGCGTAGGTGAAGTACAGGCCGAGGCTGTCCGGCGAGCTGAGGCCGGGGCGCTCGCCGATCAGCACCACGCTCATGCGTGCGCGCAGGAGTTCGCCGATCTCGTCGCCGATCGCCACGCGCCCCTGTTCGACCAGCGCCACCGGCGCCAGGGTCCAGCCTTCGGCCGCGGCCAGCGCGTCGATGCGTTCCAGCATCGGCGTGGCGTGGCGATGCACCGCCAGCGCCGACAGGCCGTCGGCCACCACCACGGCCAGGTCGTAGCTGCGGCGTTGCATGGCGATCAGGCCGCGCAGGTCGCCGGCCGCGTCCTCGCTGAGCCGGCGGCCCAGGTCGGGCCGCTGCAGGTAGACGTGGCGGTCGGCCGCGGCGCTGCGCAGTGCGACGTGTTCGCGGCCGCGCGCGTCCAGCGCCGCGGCCAGCGGCACCGGATCGAAGCGCAGGTGCACCGCGTCGCGCGCCTGCGCATGCGCGAACTGGAAGTCCAGTTGCGCCGCGGTCGGCAGGCTGGTGCCGGTGCGGCCCAGGGCGATGCGCGCCGGGGTCAGCCGGCGCAGCGCGGCCCAGGGATCGGCGCGGGAAGGACGT
This sequence comes from Xanthomonas sp. DAR 34887, assembly GCF_041245805.1. Classification (NCBI taxonomy): domain Bacteria; kingdom Pseudomonadati; phylum Pseudomonadota; class Gammaproteobacteria; order Lysobacterales; family Lysobacteraceae; genus Xanthomonas; species Xanthomonas tesorieronis. The sequence goes on along the minus strand of NZ_CP162490.1, from coordinate 3,214,576 downwards.
TCGCTGTCGTCGTGCATGCGCGGCCCGCTCAGCTCAGTTGCGCCAGCGCGCGCCGGAACGCGGCCGGCGGCTCGTGGCCGAGGCGGAAGCGGCCGTTGTCCAGGCGCAGGATGTCCAGCCGTTCCAGCCACGCCTCGAACTCCGGTGCCGGCCGCAGGCCCAGCGCCTGGCGCGCATACAGCGCGTCGTGGAACGAGGTGGTCTGGTAGTTGAGCATCACGTCGTCGGAGCCGGGGATGCCCATGATGAAGTTGATTCCGGCGGTGCCGAGCAGGGTCAGCAGCACGTCCATGTCGTCCTGGTCGGCTTCGGCATGGTTGGTGTAGCAGATGTCGCAGCCCATCGGCACGCCGAGCAGCTTGCCGCAGAAGTGGTCTTCCAGCCCGGCGCGGATGATCTGCTTGCCGTCGTACAGGTATTCGGGGCCGATGAAGCCGACCACGGTATTGACCAGCAGCGGCTTGAAGCGGCGCGCCACCGCGTAGGCGCGCACCTCGCAGGTCTGCTGGTCCACGCCGTGGTGCGCGTCGGCCGACAGCGCGCTGCCCTGGCCGGTCTCGAAATACATCACGTTGTCGCCGACGTTGCCGCGCTTGAGGCTCAGCCCGGCCTCCCAGCCTTCCTGCAGCAGCGCCAGATCGATGCCGAAGCTGGCGTTGGCCCTCTGGGTGCCGGCGATGGACTGGAACACCAGGTCCAGCGGCACGCCGCGTTCGATCGCCTCGATCGAGGTGGTGACGTGGGTCAGCACGCAGGCCTGGGTCGGAATCTGGTAGCCGGCGATCACCGCGTCGAGCATCTTCAGCAGTTCGCAGATGGTCTGGGTGTTGTCGCTGGCCGGATTGATCCCGATCACCGCGTCGCCGTTGGCGTACAGCAGCCCGTCGAGCACGCTGGCGGCGATGCCGGCCAGGTCGTCGGTGGGATGGTTGGGTTGCAGGCGCGTGGACAGCCGCCCGCGCAGCCCCAGCGTGTTGCGGAACGCGGTGACCACGCGGATCTTCTGCGCCACCAGCACCAGGTCCTGGATGCGCATCAGCTTGGACACCGCCGCGGCCATCTCCGGGGTCAGGCCGGGTGCGAGTGCGGCCAACGCCGCTTCGTCGGCCGCGTCGCTCAGCAGCCAGTCGCGGAAGGCGCCGACGGTGAGGTGCGCCACCGGCGCGAACGCGGCCGCGTCGTGGCTGTCGACGATCAGCCGGGTCACCTCGTCGTCCTCGTAGGGGATCACCGCCTCCTCGAGGAAGTGCCGCAGCGGCAGATCGGCCAGCGCCATCTGCGCCGCCACCCGCTGCGGCTCGCTGGCCGCGGCCAGCCCGGCCAGGCGGTCGCCCGAGCGCGCCGGGGTGGCCTTGGCCAGCAGGTCCTTGAGGTCGTCGAAGCGCCAGCTCTGGCCGCCGACGCTGTGTGCGAAACCGCTCATGCCGGAGTCTCCTGCCGGCGCCCGCGTGCGGCGGGCGCCATGTTCTCGATCATGCCTCGCCGCTGGCCGCAGCGGCGACAGCGCCGCCATTGCGGCGCAGGCTCAACGCGCAGCAGCCGGCACCGAGCAGCATCAGGCCAAGGAACAGCAGCGCCAGCAGCGCGTTGAACCACACCATCGCCGCCAGGCACACCAGCGCCAGCAGCAGCGCCAGCGCCGGCACCAGCGGATAGCCCGGCGCGCGGTAGCTGCGCGCCAGTTGCGGCTCGGCGCGGCGCAGCTTGAACAGGCTGAGCATGCTCATGATGTACATCACGATGGCGCCGAACACCGACATGGTGATCATCGCCGCGGTCAGCGACATGCCCTGCACCTGGACCAGGCCGTCGCTGTAGATCGCCGCCACGCCGACCACGCCGCCGGCCAGGATCGCGCGGTGCGGGGTGCGGAAGCGCGACAGCCTGGCCAGGCCATGCGGCAGGAAGCCGGCGCGCGCCAGCGCGAAGAACTGCCGCGAATAGCCCAGGATGATGCCGTGGAAGCTGGCCACCAGGCCGAACAGGCCGATCCACACCAGCATGTGCAGCCAGGTCGAGTTGTGCCCGACCACCGCCTTCATCGCCTGCGGCAGCGGATCGTTGATGTTGGACAGGGCGCGCCAGTCGCCGACGCCGCCGGCCATGATCATCACCCCGAACGCCAGCGCCACCAGGGTCAGGATGCCGGCGATATAGGCGCGCGGGATGGTGCGCCTGGGGTCCTTGGCTTCCTCGGCAGCCATCGCCGCGCCCTCGATCGCCAGGAAGAACCAGATCGCGAACGGAATCGCGGCGAAGATGCCGCCGATCGCCGCCGCACTGAACGTGTCCGAGCCGGCCCAGCCGCCGCGCACGAAGTTGGCCGCGCTGAAGCCTGGCGCGACCACGCCCATGAACACCAGCAGCTCGATCACCGCCAGCACGGTGACGATCAGCTCGAAGGTGGCGGCGATACCGACGCCGAGGATGTTCAAGGTCATGAAGACGGCATAGGCGCCGACCGCGGCCAGGCGCGGATCCAGGGTCGGGAACTGCACGTTGAGGTAGGCGCCGATCGCCATCGCGATCGCCGGCGGCGCGAACACGAATTCGATCAACGTGGCGATGCCGGCGATCATCCCGCCGGCGGTACCGAACGCGCGCAGGCTGTAGGCGAACGGGCCGCCGGCGTTGGGGATGGCGGTGGTCAGTTCGGTGAAGCTGAAGATGAAGCAGGTATACATCACTGCCACCAGGATGGTGGTGACCAGGAAGCCGAGCGTACCGGCGGCGCCCCAGCCGTAGCTCCAGCCGAAGTATTCGCCGGAGATCACCAGGCCCACGGCGATGCCCCACAGGTGCAGGGTGCCGAGGGTGGGTTTGAGCTTGTCGATCGTCATTGCGCACATCTCCTGGACGGGGGGAGGGAGAGCGAACGCCGCGGCGAACCACCGCGGGGACTGCGATTGCGCATCGCGCGCCGTCGCCGGCGCGGGGCCAGCCGCGTGTGCACTGGCCGCTTCATGGTTATACCGCAAAGCAGCATGGCGCCGCGGTCGGGGCGCAGTTGCGGCGGGTGGGGGCGGGGAGTGCCTGTCGCGGCTGAAGCCGCTCCTACAAAGCACACGGACCCTGCTGGCTGCACTGTAGGAGCGGCTTCAGCCGCGACCTTTGCTGTTCGAAGCCGGAAAATTCACCACTGCGCCAGCCACGACCGAAGCCGTTTCTGCAGGAGGGAGCGAACGCTCTCCGGGATGTGTGGGAACGACTTCTGTGGGAGCACTTCAGTCGCGACGGGCTCTACCGGCAAGTCCTGTCGCGACTGAAGGGCACCTCTAATAATTCCATTCCGGAAGCTGCACGCTGCGCGTGGCGATGGCGTGTTCCTTTTTCTGTCGCGGCTGAAGCCGCTCCTACAAGAGCGCGGCGCGCATGTGTAGGAGCGGCTTCAGCCGCGACAGGACGACGAAATGGCCGTGATGCCAAGGCGTCCATGAAAAACGCGGCCGCAACGCCACCGCGTCTATCGCCAGTGCGCCTTTGCCGCTCCATGGCATCTCGAACGTATCGATGCCCGAACCTACGGGCGGGGCGGGTCGGCGTCTCGCAAGTGCATCGCCATGCTTTTGGGGTTATTAGAGGTGCCCTGAAGTCGCTCCCACAAAAAGCACGACAGTTACTTCGTCCGCTCCAAGACCAACAGCGGATCGATACGTACGTCGAACCAGTTCATCCCCCAATGCAGATGCGGCCCGGTCGCCCGCCCGGTGGCGCCGACCGCGCCGATCACCTGGCCCTGGGCGATGCGGTCGCCGACCTTCACGTCGATCCGCGACAGGTGCAGGAAATTGGAGCTGACCCCGTAGCCGTGGTCGAGCAGCACGGTGCCGCCGGTCAGGTACAGGTCCGGCGCGGCGAAGGTGACCACGCCGGCCGCCGGTGCCTTGACCGGGGTGCCGGTGGGCACGGCGATGTCCATGCCGGAGTGGCCGGCGCCGGCTTGCCCGTTGTATACGCGGGCGTTGCCGAAGCGGCCGCTGATGCGGCCCTGCACCGGCCAGACGAAGGGCGCGGCGAAGTCGGTGCGGTCGTCGTCGCGGTCGCGCGCGGCGGTGACCTGCGCCTGCTCGCGCTTGATCCGCTCGGCGATCGCCGGCGACGGGTTGACCGTCTTCGGCGGCACGCCGTTGACGCGTTCCAGTGGCCAGTCGCGCGGGGTCACCGCGATGTCGATGTTCTCGCTGCCGCCGTCGGCGCGCTGCACCACGATCCGCAGCGGGCCGCGTTCGTCGCGGCCGATGCCGAACACCACGCTGCCGTAGCCGCTGACCCGCAGGGTGCGCCCGGCGTATTGCACGCGGCTGCCGGGCGGCACCTTGCCGATCACCAGCGCGCCCTGCGAGGCGCTGGTCGGGAACACGCTGCGCGTGTCGGCGTTGGCGGCGGCGCCGGCCTGCGCCTGCAGCGGCGGCATCGCCAGCGCCGATGCCAGCAGGCCGAGCGCGGCGCCCGGCAGACGTGCGCGCCGCATCAGCGGTCGAACGCCAGGCGCTGCCCGTTCGGGCTGCCGACCAGGCGGGTGCCGTCCCAGGCCAGTTCGCCGTTGACCCAGGTCGCGGCGATCCTGGAGCGGAAGCTGCGGCCTTCGAACGGTGACCAGCCGCACTTGGACAGGATGTCCTCGCGGCGCACGGTGAAGGCGGTGTCGTCGATCAGCACCAGGTCGGCGTGGTAACCCTCGCGCAGGAAGCCGCGCTGGTGCACGTCGAACAGCAGCGCCGGCGCATGCGCGAACTTGTGCACCACCTGGGCCACGCTGAGCCGGCCTTCGTGCACCAGCTCCAGCGCCGCGACCAGCGCGTACTGCACCAGCGGCAGCCCCGACGGCGCCTGCGCGTACGGCTTGCTCTTCTCTTCCCAGGTGTGCGGCGCGTGGTCGGTGGCGAGCACGTCGATCACGTCCTCGGCCAGCGCGCGGATCAGCGCCTCGCGGTCGCTGGCGTCCTTGATCGCCGGGTTGCACTTGATCAGGTTGCCCAGCGTCGCGTAGTCGGCGCGGTCGAAGCGCAGGAAATGGATGCAGGTTTCGGCGGTGATGCGCTTGCCCTGGATCGGGCCGGGCGCGAACAGCGCCAGTTCGTCGGCGGTGGAGATGTGCAGCACGTGCAGGCGGGTGCCGTGCTTCTTCGCCAGCGACACCGCCAGCTGCGAGGATTTCAGGCAGGCCTCGCGCGAGCGGATGTCCGGATGCATGTCGGGCGTCAATGCGTCGCCGTACTTTTCCTTGAACGCGGCCAGGGTCGCGTCGATGGTCGGGGTGTCTTCGCAGTGGGTGATGATCGGGGTCGGCGCATCGCGGAAGATCGCGTCCAGGGTCTGCGGGTTGTCGACCAGCATGTTGCCGGTGGAGGCGCCCATGAACACCTTGATGCCCGGCGCGGTCTTCGGGTCCAGGGTCTGGATCGCAGCCAGGTTGTCGTTGCTGGCGCCCAGGTAGAAGCCGTAGTTGCCCCAGGCGCGGCCGTGCGCGGCGTCGTACTTGGCCTGCAGCGCGGCCGCGTCCAGGGTTGGCGGGTTGGTGTTGGGCATGTCCATGAAGCTGGTCAGGCCGCCGGCCACCGCGGCCGCCGACTCGCTGGCGATGTCGCCCTTGTGGGTCAGGCCCGGTTCGCGGAAGTGCACCTGGTCGTCGATCATGCCGGGCAGCAGCCAGCGCCCGGCGGCGTCGACCACGGTTTCGCCGTCGCGGGCGGCCAGTTGCGCGCCGATCGCGGCGATGCGGCCGTCGGCGATGCGCAGGTCGCCCTGGGTTTCCTGGCCTTCGTTGACCAGGCGGGCGTTGACGATGAGGGTGGAGGAGGACATTCAGTGTTTTCCTGGGCAGCGGCAGGCCGGCGGCGCCACGGGATCGGGCACCGGGTCGATCCCGCCGGGATGGAAGGGATGGCAGCGGCCGACGCGGCGGGCGGCCATCCAGCCTCCGCGCAGCGCGCCGTAGCGGGCGATGGCGGTGACCGCGTAGGCCGAGCAACTGGGCACGAACCGGCAGCGCGGGCCCAGCAGGGGGCTGATGAAGCGCTGGTACAGATGCAGCAAGGCGATGAGAGCGCGGGCGATCACCCGGCCATGATATGCCAGTTGCGCAACGGGCCGCCGTTCGCTGGCAGCGCTGTTCACTAGCGTGTAGACCGTGTGGTTGCCGCTGGGGGTAGGGTAGGCTATAAAGGCCCGCTTTCCCGGGCCCCGGGGAAACCAAGGAAGAGCGATTCGTGGCTGCTAAAAAACCTGCAAAGAAGGCCGTCAAGGCCGCCAAGAAGCCCGTCCAGCCCGTTGCCAAGAAGGCGACGACGTCCGCTGCCGCCAAGCCGCTGAAGAAACCGGTGGCGAAGCCGGCAGCCAAGCCCGCGCCGGCCAAGAAGGCCCCGGCCAAGGCGGTGGCGAAGAAGCCGGCGCCCAAGCCGGTTGCCGCCGCGCCGGCCAAGAAGGCCCAGGCCAAGCCGGCCGCCAAGCCAGCGAAAGTCGCCGCCAAGTCCGCCGCCGCGCCGGCCGCCAAGCAGACGGCCGCCGCAGCGAAGCAGGCCACGCCCGCAGTGAAACCAAAGCAGGCCACCGCCCCGGCTGTGTCCAAATCCGTACCGAAGCCGGCTGCCAAGCCGGCGCCGGCCAAGTCTGTCCCGGCCAAGGCCGCCACGCCCGCCGCAGCTCCGGTTTCCGAACCGGTCGCCGCCAAGCCCGCTGCGCCCTCGGCCCCGTCACATAAGAATCCCGTGTCCGTTTCGAAATCCTCCGCGAAAACCCCCACCAAATCCGAATCCACCCCCAAGGCGCCGATCGCCAAGCCGACCGGCAAGGTCGCCGTCGCGGTGACCGCCAAGTCCAACACGCCGGCCAAGCCGGCCAAGTACAAGGTGGTCGAGTACAAGACCGACGACGCCACCGGCCGCCCGATCCTGCCCAAGGGCTACAAGCCGGCCAGCGACGAGGAGTACATGAGCACGCTGCAGCAGGAGTACTTCCGCCAGCGCCTGCTCAACTGGCGTGCCGACCTGGTCGAGGAATCCAAGCAGACCATCGAAAACCTGCGCGACGAAGTCCGCGACATCGGCGACGAGGCCGAGCGCGCCACCCGCGAGACCGAGAACTCGCTGGAACTGCGCACCCGCGACCGCTACCGCAAGCTGATCGGCAAGATCGACAGCACGCTCAAGCGTCTGGATGCCGGCGACTACGGCTACTGCGTGGATACCGGCGAAGAGATCGGCCTGGAGCGCCTGGAAGCGCGCCTGACCGCCGAGCGCACCATCGATGCGCAGGAACGCTGGGAACATCTGCAGAAGCAGCAGGGCGACTGATTCGCCAACCCCTGCGTCTGCGTTCGCCCAAGGCCCTGCTCGCGCGGGGCCTTGTGCTTTCTGGCGATCGCGCCAGTCCACCTGTCTGTCGCCAGGCCGCGCGATCGGGTGCCGCGGCAGTGGGCGCGGCGATGGCGTTTGTGGCACGCGCGCAGCCGCTGCGCCCGGTGCGCAGGCGATGGCGTGTGTGCGGTTCCCGCGCTGCCGCCGGTCCCGTGCCGCTCGACCCGCGCTGTGGCGCGTACCGGCGCCGCGCCAGGGAGGCGGCGACGGCGACATTCAGCGGATGCCGTTGACCAGCCCGCTGTTCGCGTCCTTGCGCAGTTGCAGGCCGGGCAGGTCGAAGCTGTCCAGGTCCGCCTTGCTGGCGGCGATGTTCAACCCGACGATGGCCGAGGTGTCCGGATCCACGTCCACGCCCAGCGGCATGGCGGCGAACTGGACGTAGTCGCGGCTGGCGTTCCATTGCGGTTGCCCGCCGATCGCCTGCAGCAGGCGGTCGATATGGGTGCCGACCGGCTGGCCGAGCAGGTCGAACGGCAAGGGCGCGTTCGGATCGGCAAAGGCGATCAGGTTGGTGACCCGGTCGTCGCGGAAGCGCACGGCCAACTGGCTGTGGGCGAGCGTACCGGCCGCACGCGGCTGGCGCGCCAGTTGCGCGTTGAGCTCGCGCGGGTACAGGTACACGACGCTGAGCGCCTGCGGGTGTGCGGCATCGGCGCGGGTGACGTCCGGCTGGCCGAGCGCGGCCAGCACCTGTTGCTTGCGCATGCCCAGCGCGACAGGGCCGATGCGCGTGCACGCAGCGGGCAGGGCGGTCGCGTTGGCGGAAGCGGCGAAGGCCTGCTGCAACGCGCGCGTGCAGGCGGCGGCGTCGCTGTCCGCGGCGTGGACCTGCGCGATGGCCATGCCGAAGGCGAGCAGGGCGAACAGCGAAAGGGATCTGGGGGTCATGGGGATCTCCGTAACGTGTCGTGGTGAATGAGGCCGGGATGCGCATCCCGGCCTCACCGCTGGGTGAATTAGTTGCCGTGCCAGCCTTCGCGGTGGCCGTAGGCCGTGACGAACGCGTTCTGCTGGGCGCTGCTCAACGAGCTCCACTGGTCGTTCGGATTCAGGCCCGAATTGGTGGTGATCGTGGTGATCATTTCCGAGGTCGGGTTCTCGCTCGGCGGCGACCATGTGGTGATGATCTGGCTGAGGGTGGCGGTGCCGTTGTTGTTGTCGTTGATGCGGTTCATGTTGGCCACCGCAGCGTCGAGTCCTGCCTGGGGATTGGAGAAGATCGCGAAGCCGCGATCGTCGCCGAGCGAACCGTGGTTGTCGGCGAAGCTGCCGGAACGGATGTCGAGCGGATTGTTGTCGCGGTTCGGATGGGTGCCGGTGACTTCCTGGGTGGAGCCGTCCGCGGCGGTGTAGGTCACCGTGGTGCCGCTGGCCGTTGCGGACGTGGCCGGCTTGTCGTTGCTGCCGGCGCCACCGTCGCCTTCGCCGCCGTCCCCACCATCGCCGCCGTCACCATCGCCATCACCGTCGCCGCCATCCCCCTCGCCGCCGTCGCCTTCGCCGCCTTCGCCTCCCTCACCGCCTTCGCCACCTTCTCCACCTTCTCCACCTTCACCGCCTTCACCGCCTTCACCGCCCTCGCCACCCTCACCGCCTTCGGCCTCGATCGGCGCCTCGTACTCGGCAACGGTCTGCATCGCCACCGTCTTGTGCATCGCCGCGTGGTGGTGATGGGTCTTGGCCTTGGCGTGGTGCGCCTTCTTGTGCGCCTTGGCGTGATGGATCGAGCTGGACAGCGGATGCGCGCCGATCGAAGCGCGGGTGCCGCCGGCGACCATATCGATTTCGATGATATCGAGCGTTCTCATGTAGATCCTTTGACATGTTGCGGGGAAAGAGCCGTCCTCGCTTCGGCTGATCCGGCCGTACGGCGCAGGGCCGCACGCCCGGATCGATCCTGCCGCGCGCGCTGCGCTACGGCGACGCGACGAGCGCGTGGCGGCCGTGTTTCCCGCGGCTGCACGCAAACGCTCGAACGCGTGGAAAATGATTCATGTAGGTCGCATGCCGATGTGTTCCGGAAACTGGCGGGTATCGCCGCGCCGGGCGCCGCTTGCGTTCGCTGGCAGGCGCGACCCGGTAGCAGCAGGGCCGGTGCGTGCCGTGGCGGACTTCGGCATTCGCGCTTTGCGCGGCGGACGAGCGGCGTGCCGAACGATCACATCCGGCGTTGCGCCGCCGCTCCCTCGCTGGAGCACACCAGCTTCAACTCCAGCTGGCGGACGGTCCAATGCGACGGCGTGTCGATCGTCCCGGACGCGTGGACCTGGTAGGCGGGACAGTCCGCATCCTCCTCGGGATTGTCCTTGATGTCGCAGCTGCCCTCGATCAGGAACGTGGGCGTGCCCTTTGCCGCGCCGCGGGTGAATTTCAGGTTCGGGCATTCGCCGAACGTCCTCGACAGGACGGTGTCGTTCTTCAGGACATACGCCAGCGCTTGCCCGGCGTCGTCGCCGGACGCCGCTTGCGTCGCCTGCGACGCGCCTTGCACGGCGAAGATGAGAAGCGAGGCCATGCAAGTGCGCGGCAGCCAGAGGGACTTCATGGGGCATCTCCGATAGGTGAGTGTCTTCCGGGCCGCAGTGGCTGCGGCCCGGAAGAGGGAAGTGGGCTTGGGGCTACTTGAAGACGCTGATATGCACGTGCGTCGTGTCGCCGCTTTCCCGGCTGGCGGCGGTCCAGTCCGCGGTGGGGCTGGAGCGGATGAAATTGCCGGCGGGGCCTTCCACGTAGCTGACGTTGGGATCGTTCATCGCGGCGTTCTCCAGCGCCTGCGCGTTGTCGAAACCCGCGCCGCTGGTGCCGACATGCACGTCGTTGATGATGTTGATATCGACCGCGTTGCCGGTGTAGTGGGCAGAGTTGGGGGTGTGGCTGCCGTTGGTCGTCGCGGAGATGTCGATGCTGTCGACGCCGGTGTCGCTGTCGAGCACCGAGTTCAGCGCCGAGGCCATCTTGGAGGTGACCGGATTGTCGCTGCTCGCCCCATCCTGGGTGTTCTGGTAGGTGATCGAGACCGTCCTGCCATCGCTGGTCTGGTGGCTGCTGCCGATGTTGGTGTCGGCCGGTCCGTTGCCATCCGCATCGTTGCCGTCGTCGTAACCGCCGCTGCCGTCGCCCTCGCCACCTTCGCCGCCTTCGCCTCCCTCACCACCTTCGCCGCCCTCGCCGCCACCGCCTTCGGCCTCTATCGGCGCGTCGAACTCGGCGACGGTCTGCATCGCCGTCGATGTGTGCATCGCTGCATGGTGGTGGTGGGCCTTGGCCTTGGCGTGGTGCACTTTCTTGTGCGCCTTGGCGTGGTGGATCGAGGTGGACAACGGGTGCGCGCCGATCGAAGCGCGCGTGCCGCCGGCGACCATGTCGATTTCGATGATATCGAGCGTTCTCATGTTGATCCTTCGAGATGTTTGCGGGGAAAACCGTCCTCGCTTCGGCTGATCCGCCCCGCGCGCCGTGCCTGGCCGCGCGCCCGGATCGATCCTGGCGCGCGGCGCTGCGCTACGACGACGCGGCCAGGGCGTGGCCGCCCGCGCTTTCCCCGGCCTCGCGCAACCGCTCGAACGCGTAGAGATGGTTCATGTAGGTGGAGACGAAGATGCGCCGTCCGTCCGGCGAGACCGCGACGCCGTTGGTGACCGCGTCCGGCAGCTGCAGCACGCCCTTGGTCTCCAGCGTGTCGATGTCGATCTCCACGACCCGGCCGCCGTTGCTGCCGACGATGACGCGATTGCCCACGCGCTTGGGCGAGGCATACACGCGCGCGCGCAGGTTGATCTTCTTGAGCAACTGCATCGTGTCCACGTCGATGACGTACAGATGCCGGTCGCCGGAACCGCAGAACAGTTTGTTGCCGGCGAACAGCGGCGTGGTGTAGCAGATCTCGTCGGTCTGCCATTCGCCGCGTTTCTCGCCGGTGGCCACGTCGAGGAGGTAGATCGACTTGTCGAAGGAGGCGAACGCGGTCAGCCGGCGCTGTTCGTCGACCGCGGGCGCGTATTTCACCGAGCGCCGGGTCGGGAAGCGCCAGACGATGCGGCCGGTCTTGGCCTCGAGCGCGAGCGTTTCGTGATCGGCGCTGCCCCAGATCACCAGGTCGCCGCCTTGCCAATAGCCCGGCGAGCCGTGCTGCAGTTTCTCGACCTGGTGTTCCCAGACCTTCTCGCCCGTGCCCATGTCGTAGGCGGCCAGGCTGCCCTGCGCCCACGGGCGAACGTACTCGATGCCGACATACAGCAGGTTGTGCTGGGGCAGCAGCAGCGGCGAGGCGCCGATCCAGTCGCCGTCCGGATGCGTCCAGATCTCCTCGCCGCTTTCCGCGTCCAGGCAGTACACGGTGCCGTTGTAGGCGCCGAAGTACAGGCGCCCGTCGTGATAGGCCGGGCACGACCAGATGCCTTTCTTGGTGTAGGCCGCGCCGGTCACCTGGTACTCCCAGCGCAGTCCGCCGGTTTCGGCGGAGAACGCCTGCATCTTCGCCGCGTCGCAGCCGCGGTAGATGGTGTCGCCGACCAGCAGCGGCGCGGACTTCGGCACCACGTGATAAGCGAAGCCGCCCGGCGTCGCCGTGCGCCACAGTTCGCGGTAGCCCTGCGTCGGGTGCGGCGTGCTGGGGTCCGGCGGAAGATCGAAATCCTTCAGGGTGAACAGCGATTGCACGGCGATGCCGTGGGTCTTGCGCCACTGCATGCCGGCCTTGGACAGGAAATCGACCACCACGAACACCTCGGCAAGCGGGTGGCCGGCCATGGCGACGACCGCGCGCGCCTTTTCGGCGCTGTTGCCGGAGTTCAGCGAGTCGTCGACCAGCACGATCGGCAGGTCCAGCACGTCGCCTTCGATCGCATTGCCCAGGCCCGTGGTCTTGCGGTCCTTGCGGATGATGAAGCCGTTGACCGCGCCACGCTCCTTCGGCGCGGTCAGCAGCAGCGCGGTGAGCAGCGGGATCGCCGCCGTCTCCAGGCCGCCGAGCTGGAACGGCGCGCGCGCGGCGTTGCGTTCCCAGAACGCATGGGCGATCTGCTCGAGCGCCTCGCGCCGCATGAACACCCGGCGCAGGTCGAACAGCCAGGTGTAGGCACCGCCCTTCTTGGTGATCAGCGGAATGTTCTCGGCGGCGGTGTGCAGGCCGACGGTCTGGATGATGTCCCGGATCGATTGCATGGTCATCGTGTGCTCTGCGCGGATGGTCGGGGAGGTCATGGGGACGCCGCAGCGTCCAGCGTCTTCAGGTAGGCAGCGACCGGCGGACCCCAGATCGCCGAGCCGCCGCGGCCGAAGAACAGGTGGTGCCCGTCGTCGCCGTAGGCGGCGGGCGTGACCAGTTCGGCCCGGCCGCCGGCCTGCACGAAGCTGCGATGCAGCGCGGCGGCCAGCGCCGGATCGAAGAAGCTGTCGTTGCCGGTGTAGATCCACAGCATCGGCGTGCTCGCGGTCTTGCCGAAGCGGCCTGCCGCCTCGACCAGTTTTTCCGGCGCGCAATTGCGGTTGGCCCGATCGTGGAAATGGCCGCCGCGGCCGCCGGCCATGTTGACGAAGGCGGCGACGTTGGGATGCGGCATGCTGTCGTAGGCCAGCGTGCCCCAGCCGCCGGCCGACTGGCCGACGACGATGGCGCCGCCCGGGTCGAGGCCGGGCAGGGCGGTGACGAAATCCACGATCGTCTTCAGCTGCCGCGCCGTCTCCAGACCGGCCTTGGCATAGTCGGCGCGGTCGCAACCGTCGTATCCCTCGGTCCAGGGGCCGCCGGTCGCGCCGTAGCCCAGGCGCAGCACCAGCGCGACCGCGTAGTGCCGGTGCAGGAACCATTGCGCGGATTCGCCGCTGCAGCTCTCCAGCGTCATGCCCGGCCGTTCCGATGCTTTCGCCGGCGAGCCGTGCGCGATCACCACCAGCCGTGCGCGATGCGCGCCTTCGGGGCGGCACAGGCGCCCTTGCAGCGTCCACGGCTGGCCGCTGTCGTCGGCGATCGGAATCCGCAACGGTTCGCCCTGGTCGCTGCGGCTGCGGCCGAACGCGTCTGCCGCCGCGGCATGCGGCGCCAGGGCGAAAACCAGAAGCGCCGTCGCGAGCGCGCTGCGTGGCAGGATGGTCTGCATCGGAGTCGTCTCCTGCTGGGCCGCCTAACGGCGGATGCGCCGCATGTGCAGGACGAGGGTGGTGCACAGCGTCGGGCAATCGCGGGCCGGGGCGCGCGAGGCGCGCACGATGGTCCCGTCGAACAGCACCAGTCGGCCGGGACGCGGGCGGATGGAGATGCATTCGCGCGCCGCATCGTAGAACACGGTTTCGCCGGCCCAGCCATCCTTCCACTCGGTGCTGGTGTAGAGCAGGGCGACCCGCTCCTGGTCCGACGGCTTGGCGTAGTGATGCGCGACACCGTCCTGGCCATGCGTGTGCCCGCTGACGTAGGCGCGGACCAGGCCGTAGTCGGGCGCCAGTTCCTCGCGGATGTGGCGCCACATGTCGTTGAGCGATTCCAGGCCCGGCGTGGCGTTGAGCACGTCGTCGTGGATGGCCCGGTCCTGCGCGTTGCGGCTGCCGCACAGGTGGATGTGCCAGGACGGATGTGCGTCGCCGAGCAGGCCCGGGTAGATGCCGTAGGCCCAGCCGCCGCGACCGCTGACCAGCTCCGGCAGATGCTGCACGTCGACGAAGTTGTTGACGACTTTCAGGGATGACGCTTCCGACGATGACACGATGGCTACCTCGCGAGTGGAAAGACCGGGTGAACGTGGTGGACGCTGCAGCGGACGGCGATGGTGCGCAGGCGCGGGCTCAGGACGTGCTCGGAACGGGGACCGCATGCCCCGATGGCTGGCGCAGGCGAACCGCGCCTTCGTGCAACTCGATGACGCGGTCCGCATGCGCGATGGTTTCAGGCCGGTGCGCGATCACGATGCGGGTGATGTTCAGCGCCTTGATGGCCTTGTTGAGCCGACGTTCCATGGCCACGTCCAGATGGCTGGTGGCTTCGTCCAGCACCAGGATCTGCGGGCGCCGATACAGCGCGCGGGCCAGGAACAGGCGCTGCTGCTGTCCACCGGAAAGGGAGGAGCCCATGTCGCCGACCAGGCTGTGATAGCCCATCGGCATCGCCACGATGTCGTCGTGCACGCCGGCAAGGCGCGCCGCGTCCTCGATGTCCTGCGGCGTGGCCAGGGCATCGAACAGGCTGATGTTTTCGGCGATCGAACCGGTGAACAGGTGATCGTCCTGCATGACGCTGGCGGTCATCGAACGGTAGCGCGACTTGCCGAGCCGGCGCAGGTCGATGCCGCCGATCTCGATCGTTCCCTGCTGCGGATCGAGCAGGCCCAGCAGCAGCCGGATCAAGGTGCTCTTGCCGCAGCCGGACGGCCCGACGATGGCCACCGATTCGCCCGGCCGCACCTCGAAGCTGCAATCGCGCAGGATCCATGGCTCGCCTTCGGCATAGCGGAAACCGACCTTGTTGAACGCCACGCCCGGTTCCGGCAGCGGGCCGACGTGCTCGCTGCTGGCGTAGGCTTCCGGCGCGGTCAGCACGATGTCGGCCAGGCGCTCGGCCTGCAGGCGCAGCATGCGCAGTTCGATCGCGTAATCGATGAGGCTGGCGACGCGGCTGCTGAACTGGTCGCCATAGGCGACGAACGCGGTCAGCATGCCGACGGTGAACTGGCCCTTCAGGCCAAGCCACGCGCCCAGCCACAGCACGCCCAGCCGCTGTGCGCCGGTGGCCAGACCCTGCAGCGCGGTGAACAGCATGTCCAGGCGCTGCACCGCGATCGAGGTATTGAGCGTGTCGGCCGCGGCGTTGAGGTAGCGCCCGGTCTGCTCGGCTTCCTGGTTGTGCAGGCGGATCGTCTGCACCCCGCGCACCGCTTCCAGGAAACGGCTGTGCTGTTTCGCGGTCACCGTGATCTGGCTGAGGTTGGCTTCGCGGTAGATGCGGAAATACAGCAGCCGCAGGCCGGCATACAGGGCCACTGCGCCCAGCACGATGGCCGACAGCAGCGGACTGTAGACGAACAGCACGACCAGGGTGATGCTGGCCATCAGGCCGTCGAGCAGGATCTCGACGAAGCGCGTGGTCAAGGTCTGCTGGATCGCGTCGATCGCGCCGAAGCGCGACACGATGTCGCCGAGGTGGCGCGCGCCGAAGTAGGAATGCGGCAGCCGCATCAGGTGCTGAAACACGTTGCCGGTCCAGCCCAGGTTGAAGTGGGTGCTGAGCCACATCACGGTCCAGCTGCGCAACGCCGAGACCAGCGTCTCCAGCACGATCAGCAAGGCGAAGCTGAGCCCGAGGAAGGTCAGCAGGTCGTGATCGCCGTCGGCGATGACCTGGTCCACCACCAGCTGCATGAACAACGGCGCGAGCAGGGCGAACAGTTCCAGTACCAGCGCCAGGCCGAAGATCTGCGCGAGCCCGCGGCCCAGGCCGCGGACCGAGCCGGCCAGCGAACGCAGCGAGACCGGCGGCGCCTCGCGTTGGCGCTGGAAGGTGGGGCCTTTCGAAAACTCGATGGCGACGCCGGTGAAATGCCGGGCGACGTCCGCCAGCGGCAGGCTGCGTACGCCCACCGCCGGATCGTGCAGGGTGACCTTGTTCCTGCCGACCTGGTGCAGCACCACGAAATGATCGAGGTCCCAATGCAGCACGCACGGCGTCTGCAACTGGCCGAGTTCTTCCATCTCCAGCCGCAGCGGCCGCGATTGCAGCCCCAGCGCATGCGCGACCTCGATCAGGCGCCGGGCGGTCATGCCTTTCAGCGACAGGGTGAAGCGCCGGCGCAGCGCGGCCAGGTCGGTGTGGTGGCCGTGGTAGCCGGCGATCATCGCCAGGCAGGCGAGTCCGCATTCGGCCGCTTCGGACTGCAGCACGTTCGGCAGGCTACGTGCGCGCCAGAAGCGCAGCGGCGGCAGGCCCTGCGCGCGCGCGGCATGCAGGCCGGCGCCGTTCGCGCTGCGGTCTTCGGCGTGGCGACTCACGAACCGCTGCTCCAGCGATGCCCCATGCCATACAGCGGCTCGAAGATCCATTCGACGATGCGGCGCCGGTCCAGCAGCATGTCCGCCTCCAGCGCCATGCCTGGGCGCAACGGCTGCTGCTGTCCATAGGCCTGGACGTTCTGGTTGGCCAGATCCACGTGCGCCAGGTACAGCGAGTCGGTCGATGGCGGCGCGCCGCCGCCGAGCAGCAGCGTCACCTCGCCGGGCATCAGCGCGCTGCGCGAGACGCTGCGCACCACACCGTGCTGCAGGCCGAATTTCTGATAGGGGAAGGCCTGATAGTGCAGGGTGACATCCACGCCCGGATGCACGAAGCCGACCGCCTGGCTGGGCACCAGCAGCTGCGCCTGCAGCCGCGAACCGTCGGGCACGATGGCGAGCAGCGGCTGCCCGAGCGACACCGACGCGCCGGGCTTCACCAGCAGCGAGGACACGATGCCGCTGGCCGGCGCGCGCAGTTCGCTGGCGCGGGTCGCTTCGTTCTGCGCCAGCGCCTGTTCGACCTGCGCCAATTGCCGGCGCAGTTCGTTGAGCTTGGCCGAGACCGCCAGCGGCAACTGGGTCAGCTGGTCGTCGAGCGCGCTTAGTTGCTGGCGCGTGCCGGCGCGCTGCTGCTGCAGCGAGCGCAATTGCGATTCGTCGGCGAGCAGCGCCGATTTTTCCTGCTCGACCTGCAGCGCAGGAATATAGCCGCCGGCCACCAGCCCGGACCACTTGTTCACCAGGTCCTGGACCAGCGCCATCTGTTTCTTCTCGATCGCGATCTGCGCGTCGATCTGCGCCAGCTGATCCTTCAGCAGGGTTTGCTGGGTGCGGTTGTCCTCGGCCTGCCTGTCGCGCAGGGTGAGCGCATCGCCGATGTCCTGGCGCAGGCTGCCCGCCTGCCGCTGCAGCTGCGCACTGACGCCGGCCGCGGTATTGCCCAGCGCCTTGCTGGTGTGTTCGCCCGACAAGGACACCAGGATCTGCCCGGCGACGACGCGATCGCCTTCCGCGGCGGCGACGCGCTCGACCACGCCGACGCTGTTTGCGGTCAGGCTGATCAAGCCGGCGCGCGGCACCAGCAGGCCGGTGACGTGCACGCGCTGCGTGTAGTGGCCGGCGAACAGCCAGGCGAGGATCGAGGCGCCGATGAGCAGCGCGGCCACCGTCCATGCCTGGGTCGAAACCGGCGTGGCCAACCGCACCGTTCCCAACCATGCCTGGCTGGGTGCTTCCAGCACTTCGCTGCAAAAAAGCGAACCTTCCATTTCAGTTCTTTCCGTATGAACTTCGCACGAAAAAATGCGGCAGGCGGCCAACCTGGCGTTCCATCGAGGACCCTGCTGCTGGTCCGGGCGCAACGGTTCCAGGCATGGCTTTCGCGAACCTTTCGGCATCGCGGCGCTGCGATCCGGCGCTGGCGCGCGCATGCGCCGCGTGCTGCGAACGAGTGAGACGGCGAGCGTCTTTCGCCGTTGCGAGGCCAAGAAAATCGACGTTGCTGCAGCGCGGGCGGACGGACGCAAGCGGCGCCGCGCGTCTTGTAGACAAATGCGTCGGGCCTGCCTGCAGTGGCGCAGGCGCGGGCCGAAAAGGACGCGCTTGCGCCGTCGCATCCCACCGCAGATGCCGGGCGGCGCCTGCACTTAAACGTACCTGTCATGCCGCAGCAGCAAACTGGCCGCGTGGCGGACGGCCACGCTACCGCCGCCTGTCGATGCTCGTCACTCGCCTTTCCTGCCCGCCGCAGTTCGCGGTCGTCTTGGTCGTGCACGTGCCCGCGACGTGCGGGATAGGGGCCGCTGGCGCCGAGGACGCTACGCATGTCGCGCCGCTGCGGTCGCCGCGGGTGCGGTGTCATCCGCGGCAGGACATGGACATGCGCGCATGACCGCTGCGTCGGTGCCCGTCGCGGCGACGCCGCCGCGCAAAGGCAGGTCCCGCGTCTGGCGTTATGCGCGCTGGCCGCTGGTGCTCCTGCTAGTGCTGCTGGCGGTGCTGGCCTTGGGCCCGCGGGTCAGCCCGCAACTGCCGCAGGTCGCGTTGCCGGCGGTGCCGCAGGATCCGCTTAGGCTGCAGGCCTGGCTCGACGCACGCGAACGCGCCACTGCCGGCCTGCGTGCGGACAACCAGGCGCGCATCGTCTGGGCCGACCCGGCGCATCCCGGGCGCCGCGATTGCGCCATGGTCTATCTGCACGGTTTCACCGCCAGCCAGGGCGAGGGCGCACCGACCCATCGACGCCTGGCGCGCAGCTTCGGCTGCAATCTGTATCTGCCGCGGTTGCCGGGGCATGGGCTGGTCGCCGCCGACGCCTTGCGCGGTGTCGATGCGCCGCGCCTGCTCGGCGGCGCCGCCGAGGCCTTGGCGGCGGCGCGCGTGCTGGGCCGGCGAGTGGTGGTGATCGGCAATTCGATGGGCGGCGCGCTGGCGCTGCAGACCGTGGCCGCGCATCCGCAGCAGGTGCAGGCCCTGGTGCTGTGGTCGCCGCTGGTGCGCGAGCACGGCGAGCAGCTGCAGCCGATGCTGTGGCCGTGGGGCGCGCAGCTGCTGCTGTGGTCGCGCAACGGCGGCGATCCGGTCATGCGCTACCCGGTCGATAGCGGCTACTGGGCCGACGCCACCCATGTCGACGGTTATCGTGCGCTGGCCGCGTTGACCCGTGGCGGCATGCGGCCGGCGACCTATGCGCGGATCCACGTGCCGGTGTTCCTCGGCTACTACTATCGCGACGCACAGCATCAGGACGCGACGGTCTCGGTGGCGGCGATGCAGGCGATGTTCGCGCAACTGGGCACGCCGCCGGCGCTGCGCCAGGCGGTGGATTTTCCCGGCGCCGGCAACCACGTGCTGGCGTCGCCGATCCGTTCCAGGGCGGTGCCGGCGGTGTTCGCGGCGACCTGCCGGTTCCTGGCCGGCAAGGGCGGGCTGATCCAGCCGGCGAACGTGCCCGACTGCGCGGCGGCGTGGGACGCCGACGCACGCCTGGACGCCGCCGCGGCGCACTGAGCGCGGCGCGGCGGCAATCGGATCGTCACTGCAGTTCGCGCAGGTCCAGCTTGCGCAGTTTCGGCGCTTTCCAGGCGGTGGTCGCGACCACGCCCAGGGTGACGCAGCCACCGATCACCACCGCCGGCACCAGGCCGACCAGGCGCGCCATGACGCCGTCGTAGAACGCGCCCAGCTCGTTCGACGAACCGATGAAGATGCCGTTGATCGAAGACACGCGGCCGCGCATCGCGTCCGGTGTCGCCAGCTGCAGGATGGTCGAACGCACGATCACCGACACCCCGTCGCACATGCCGTAGACCAGCAGGATCGCCGCCGACAGCCAGAAATGCCGCGACAGCCCGAAGGCGATGGTGCACAGGCCGAAACCGGCCACCGCCAGCAGCAGGATGCGGCCGGCGTTGCGCTGCAGCGGGCGCCGCGCCAGCCACAGCCCGACCAGTACCGAGCCCAGCGCCGGCGCGCCGCGCAGGATGCCCAGGCCTTCGGGGCCGTAATGCAGGATGTCGTGGATGAAGGCCGGCAGCATCGACACCGCGCCGCCGAGCAGCACCGAGAACATGTCCAGCGCCATCGCGCCGAGCATGATCTGGTTGGAGAACACGAACTGCGCGCCTTCGGCGATGCTGCGGAAGATCGGCGCACGCGGGCCGTCGTTGATCGGCTCGGTGACGCGCAACAGGAACAGCGCCAGCATCGCCACGCAGGCCACCGCCATGGCCACGCCATAGGACAGGCCCTTGCCACCCCAACCGACCAGCACCCCGCCCAGCGCCGGCCCGATCACCATGCCGGTCTGGAACACCACGCTGCCGATGCTGGCACCGCGTGCATAGGCCTCGCGCGGCAGCACGCGCGCGAACAGCGCGTTGTACACCGGCGACAGGAACGCCCGCGCCGCACCGGTCAGCGCGATCGCCGCGTAGATCGGCCACACGCCGCGCATCGGCAGCCAGCCGAGGGTCAGCGCGGTCAGCACCGCCGCGGTCGAAATCAGGCCCAGGCTGGCGAGCATGCCCAGCCGCCGCCGCGGCAGGTGATCGACCAGGTAGCCGGCGAACGGCGCGATGCAGAAGAACGGCACGATCTCGGCCAGCCCGATCAGGCCCAGCGAGAACGGATCGCGGGTGATCTCGTAGATGTGCCAACCGACCGTGACCGCAACGATCTGGTAGGACAGCATCGTGCAGATGCGGTAGGCCAGCACCAGCGCAAAGCCGGGGTGCGCCAGCAGCGTGCGCAGGCTCTGGGCGGGCGAGGGCAGCGGGGCGCTCATGCCTGCGCGCGCGCGCTGTCCTGGATGAACGCCAGGATCGCGGCCAGGCCGTTGCTGCGGGTCGGCGACAGGTGCTTGCCCAGGCCGATCGCGGCGACGAAGTCCGGTGCGGTGGCCAGGATGTCCGCGGCGCTGCGCCCGGAGTAGACCCGCAGCGCCAGGTAGATCAGGCCGGAGACGATCGCCGAGTCGCTGATCGCATGGAACACCAGCCGCTGCGCGTCGCCCTCGGGCACGATCCACACCATCGACTGGCAGCCGTGCAGGCGATGCTGCTCGGTCTTCCATTCCTCGGGAAACGCAGGCAGCTTGCGGCCCAGGTCGATCAGGTACTGGTAGCGCTCGGACCAGTCGCCGAAGAAGCCGAATTCCTCGGCGATGGCAGCCTGGGCCTCGGCGGGCGTGGGTTCGAGCGGGAAATCGGTATCGGTCATCGGAAATCCAGAATCAAGCGGTAAAGCCCCTCTCCCTGCGGGAGAGGGGTTTGGGGTGAGGGTACGGGCGCAGCCTCGCGAAAATTCGACGGCAGTCGCTACACCCGTCGTCTTCCCGGCGCTGCCGTACCCTCATCCGCCCCTTCGGGGCACCTTCTCCCGGCGGGAGAAGGGAGGGCTCAGGTGCGTTTCGGCATGCCTTGCGCCATGTTCGAGCGGGAAATCGGTATCGGTCATCGCAATCCAAGATCAAGCGCTAAAGCCCCTTTCCCCCGGGAGAGGGGCTGGGGTGAGGGTACGGGCGCAGCCTCGCGAAACATCGATGCCAGTGGCGCTGCCGTACCCTCATCCGCCCCTTCGGGGCACCTTCTCCCGACGGGAGAAGGAATAGCTCAGCCCCGCTTCCAGCGTACGCCCTGCGGTGTGTCCTCCAGCACAATGCCTTCGTCGGCCAGCGCCTGGCGGATCGCGTCGGCGCGGGCGAAGTCGCGGTTCTTCTTGGCGGTGCTGCGTTCGTCGATCAGCGCCTGGATGCGCGCATCGTCGCCGTCGCCGACGCCGCGGTTGAACCAGGCCTCGGGCGTCTGCTGCAGCAGGCCCAGCGCCAGACCGGCACCGAGCAGGTCGGCCTTCACCTGCTGTAACTGCGCTTGCAGTTGCGCGTCGCGCACTGCGTCGGGACCGCCGGCCGGCGCGAGCAACTGCCGCGCCACGGTCGCGATCCGCGCCACTTCGGCCAGCGCCTGCGGCGTGTTGAGATCGTCTTCCAGCGCGGCCTCGATCGCCTGCGGAATCGATGCGGTGGCCTGGACCGCGTCCAGCGCACGCAAGGTGCCGTACAGCCGGTCCAGGGTGTTCTTGCACTGCTCGATCAACGCTTCGGACCAATCCAGCGGCTGCCGGTAGTGCGCGCTCAACAACGCATAGCGCAGCGCTTCCGGCGGATGCCGGGCGATCAGGTCGTGTACGGTCTCGATGTTGCCCAGCGACTTGCTCATCTTCGCGCCGCTGAAGTTGAGCATGCCGTTGTGCAGCCAGAACCGGGCAAAGGTGGCGCCGCCGTGGGCGCACTCGCTCTGCGCGATCTCGTTCTCGTGGTGCGGGAACTGCAGGTCCACGCCGCCGGCATGGATGTCGATGGTCGGTCCCAGATGCGCGGCGGCCATCGCCGAGCATTCGATGTGCCAGCCGGGGCGGCCGCGGCCCCACGGCGAATCCCAGCCCGGCAGGTCGTCGCTGGACGGCTTCCACAGCACGAAGTCGCCCGCGTCGCGCTTGTACGGCGCCACCTCGACGCGGGCGCCGGCCAGCATTTCCTCCGGGTCGCGCCGCGACAGTTTGCCGTAGCCGGGGAAACTGCCTACCGCGAACAGCACGTGGCCCTCGGCGGCATAGGCATGGCCGCTGCCGATCAGCCGCTCGATCATCGCCACGATCTGCGGGATGTGCGCGGTGGCTTCCGGCTCCAGGTCCGGCGGCTGCACGCCCAGCGCGGCCATGTCCTGCCGGTAGATGGCGGCGAAGCGGTCGGTGATGGTGGCGATCGGCACGCCCTGCGCCTGCGCGGCGGCGTTGATCTTGTCGTCCACGTCGGTGATGTTGCGCGCGTAGCGCAGCGCGCCGTAGCGGCGCCGCAGCAGTGCGGCCAGCACGTCGAACACCACCGGGCCGCGCGCGTTGCCGATGTGCGCGTAGTTGTAGACGGTGGGGCCGCAGACATACAGCGTGGGACCGGCGAGCGGATCGAGCGGTTCGAAGGCATCGACCCGGCGGGTCAGGTTGTTGTGCAGGCGCAGGCTCATCGGCATCGGGCGTGGGGAAGCCTTGCGATTCTACCGGCAGCGGCCCAGGGCGTCTCATCCATTCCGGGGAAGCCGCGGCGTGTCCGCCAGGCTGTCAGTTGCAGGTACGTGGTGCAGCGCCTGACCGGCGCGGTCAGGTCCAGTCGCGCCTCACCGGTTGGCAGCCTGCCAGGCGCAACCCGCAGGACCGCGGTTGCGCGCGCCAGCGGCCGCGTCGTCGCCGGCCGTGGACGCGTGTCGGTTTCCTCGCTGTTCCTTGCCGCGCACGCACAAAATCGGTGCGACATGCCGCGCGGTAGTGGCCTGTCCACCCCAAGCCGGGACAAGCCATCGGGCCGTAGGCCCGCGTTCAGCCCGACGCAAGCTGGGATGCCTACACTGATCGATCTGTCCTTCTAAGCCTGGTGCCGATGCGTCCGTACCTGTTGTTGCCGCTGGTCGGCCTGTTCGCATGCGCCGCGCCGGCCTGGGCGCAGGACAGCGAGACGCGCAACCGCGTGGTGGTGATCGAGAACGTCAAGCTCGACTACGCGCAGGTGCTGAACGTGGAGCCGGTCTACCAGACCCTGCGCGCCACCCGCACCGAACAACAATGCGACCCGGTGCAGGCGCCGGCCTCGACACCGGCGCCGGCGCCGGCCAAGCCGGAGGACGACAGCCGGCTCAACCGGCTGATGGATTCGGTCAAGGACATCTTCAGCCGCCGCCACGAGGAGGCGCCAGCGCCGGCCGCCGCCGCGCCGGCGCCGGCGTCGAGCGGGCGCAACTGCCGCACCGTCGAGGTCGGCCGCGAGTTCCGGCGTCCGATCGCCTACGACGTGGACTATGTCTACAAGGGCACCAAGTACCGCTCGCGGCTGCCGGAGGATCCGGGCAACCGGCTGCGCATCCGCGTGTCGGTGGCGCCATACGTGCCCGACGCGGTCGTGGTGCCGCCGCGATGAGCGCGCGCGCGCTTGCGCCTGCGGCGTGCGCGTGCGAGGATGCGCGCCGATGAAAGCGAACCTGCCCCAGCACGATCTCAGCGCCGCACGCATGGCTTCGGGCATGACGTCGCGCGCGCGCCGACCGGAATCCCACATTCTGGCTGGGTAACCGGAGCGCTGTGCTGTTCGTTCTGAAAAACCCAGCCCGAGGCTGGGTTTTTTCGTTTTCATACCCCGGAAAGGTTTCACCTGTAAAGAACCGACTACCGCGCGTCCCGCGCACGCCACCACCGCGGTGGCTCCACGCAGCAAAGGATGGACCGATGTCTCTGAAGCACTTCTTGAACACCCAGGACTGGAGCCGGGTCGAGCTGGACGCGCTGCTGACCCAGGCCGCGCTGTTCAAGCGCAACAAGCTGGGCAGCGAGCTGAAGGGCAAGTCGATCGCGCTGGTGTTCTTCAATCCGTCGATGCGCACCCGCACCAGCTTCGAGCTGGGCGCGTTCCAGCTGGGCGGGCATGCGGTGGTGCTGCAGCCGGGCAAGGACGCGTGGCCGATCGAGTTCGACCTGGGCACGGTGATGGACGGCGACACCGAGGAGCACATCGCCGAGGTGGCGCGGGTGCTGGGCCGCTACGTCGACCTGATCGGGGTACGCGCGTTCCCGAAGTTCGTGGACTGGTCCAAGGACCGCGAGGACCTGGTGCTGAAGAGCTTCGCCAGGTATTCGCCGGTGCCGGTGATCAACATGGAGACCATCACCCACCCATGCCAGGAGCTGGCGCACGCGCTGGCGCTGCAGGAGCATTTCGGCACCCAGGACCTGCGCGGCAAGAAGTACGTGCTGACCTGGACCTACCATCCCAAGCCGCTGAACACCGCGGTGGCCAATTCGGCGCTGACCATCGCCACCCGCTTGGGGATGGACGTGACCCTGCTGTGCCCGACCCCGGACTACGTGCTGGACCAGCGCTACATGGACTGGGCGGCGCAGAACGTGGCCGAAAGCGGCGGCTCGCTGCAGGTCAGCCACGACATCGACAGCGCCTACGCCGGTGCCGACGTGGTCTACGCCAAGAGCTGGGGCGCGCTGCCGTTCTTCGGCAACTGGGGTCCGGAAAAGCCGATCCGCGACCAGTACCAGCACTTCATCGTCGACGAGCGCAAGATGGCGTTGACCAACAACGGCGTGTTCTCGCACTGCCTGCCGCTGCGCCGCAACGTCAAGGCCACCGACGCGGTGATGGATTCGCCGAACTGCATCGCCATCGACGAGGCCGAGAACCGGCTGCATGTGCAGAAGGCGATCATGGCGGCCCTGGTGGGCCAGGGCCGCCGGGATTCGTGATTCGGGATTGGGGATTCGCAACGGCGACATCCCTTCCCGCACCTAATTTAGTCAACCGCAGAGAGATTCCCCCATGTCGCAGCAAACCGCTTCCACGAATCCTGAATCCCCAATCCCGACTCCCGGCACCAAGGACATCGTCCTGGCCTTCTCCGGCGGCCTGGACACCAGCTTCTGCATTCCGTATCTGCAGGCCAAGGGTTACGCCGTGCACACGGTGTTCGCCGACACCGGCGGGGTGGACGACGAGGAGCGCGAGTTCATCGAGAAGCGCGCCGCCGAGCTGGGCGCGGCCAGCCACGTCACCGTCGATGGCGGCCCGGCGATCTGGAACGGCTTCGTCAAGCCGTTCGTGTGGGCCGGTGAGGGCTACCAGGGCCAGTACCCGTTGCTGGTATCCGACCGCTACCTGATCGTCGATGCCGCGCTCAAGCGCGCCGACGAGTTGGGCACCAAGATCATCGCGCACGGCTGCACCGGCATGGGCAACGACCAGGTGCGGTTCGACCTGGCGGTCAAGGCGCTGGGCGACTATGAGATCGTGGCGCCGATCCGCGAGATCCAGAAGGAGCACACCCAGACCCGCGCCTACGAGCAGAAGTATCTGGAAGAGCGCGGCTTCGGCGTGCGCGCCAAGCAGAAGGCCTACACGATCAACGAGAACCTGCTCGGCGTGACCATGTCCGGCGGCGAGATCGACCGCTGGGAAGCGCCGGGCGAGGGCACCCGCGGCTGGTGCGCGCCGCGCAGCGCCTGGCCGATCGAGCCATTGACGGTGACCTTGAAGTTCGAGCACGGCGAAGCGGTGGCGGTGGACGGCAAGCCGCTGGAAGGCGCCAAGCTGCTGGCCAAGCTCAACAAGCTGTTCGCCCCGTACGGCGTGGGCCGCGGCATGTACACCGGCGACACCGTGATCGGGCTGAAGGGCCGCATCGTGTTCGAAGCGCCGGGCCTGATTTCGCTGCTGGCCGCGCACCGCGCGCTGGAGGACGCGGTGCTGACCAAGCAGCAGAACCGTTTCAAGCCGGAAGTGGCGCGCAAGTGGGTGGAGCTGGTCTACGAAGGCTTCTACCACGATCCGTTGAAGACCGACCTGGAGGCGTTCCTGAATTCCTCGCAGGCCAAGGTCAACGGCGAAGTCACGCTGGAGACCCGCGGCGGCCGCGTCGACGCGGTGGCGGTGAAGTCGCCGCACCTGCTCAACGCCAAGGGCGCGACCTACGCGCAGTCGGCGGACTGGGGCGTGGCCGAGGCCGAGGGCTTCATCAAGCTGTTCGGCATGAGCTCGACGCTGTACGCGCAAGTCAACCGCTGAGCAAAAAGCCCCTCTCCCACCGGGAGAGGGGTTGGGGTGAGGGTACGTGCGAAGCCTCGCACTGTTTCGCCACGCGAGCTTCGTCTCCTTCACCCGCTCGGACGATTCGATTCACCAGGCTTCGCCCCGTACCCTCATCTGCCCACTGCAATATCGATTTTCGCGAGGCTTCGCCCGTACCCTCATCCGCCCCCTTCGGGGGCACCTTCTCCCGGTGGGAGAAGGAATTGCCGTGATGGAACCCATGCACGCACTGCGCATCAGCACCGACAAGCAGGAACTGGATCTGCCGTTGATCCATCGCTTCCTCAGCGAGCAGGCCTATTGGTGCCTGGGCATCCCGCTGGACACGGTGCGGCGGGCGATCGCCGGCTCGCTGTGCTTCGGCGGCTATGTCGAGGGCGCAGGGCAGGTGGCGTTCGCGCGGGCGATCTCCGACGGCGCGACCTTCGCCTACCTGGCCGATGTGTTCGTGCTCGACGCGTATCGCGGCCGCGGCTACGGCAAGCAGCTGGTCGCCGCGATCATGGCGCATCCGCAGCTGCAGGGCCTGCGTCGCTTCATGCTCGCCACCTCCGATGCGCATGCGCTGTACGCCCGGCACGGCTTCGCCGCGCCAGCGCGACCGCAGTCGCTGATGGAAATCGCCCATCCCGATCTTTACCGCACCAGCATCCCGGCTGCCTGACCCGCCATGACCGATCTGCTCGAACCCACTCTCGCGCACCTGCAGCAGCTGGTGTCCTTCGACACCCGCAATCCGCCGCGCGCGATCGGCACCGGCGGCATCTTCGACTATCTGCGTGCGCAGCTGTCGGGATTCCGGGTCGAGGTGATCGATCACGGCGCCGGCGCGGTCAGCCTGTACGCGGTGCGCGGCACGCCGAAGTACCTGTTCAACGTGCACCTGGACACGGTGCCGGATTCGCCGCACTGGAGCGCCGACCCGCACGCGATGCGGCGTACCGAAGACCGCGTGATCGGTCTGGGCGTGTGCGACATCAAGGGCGCGGCCGCGGCGCTGGTCGCGGCGGCCAATGCCGGCGACGGCGATGCCGCGTTCCTGTTCTCCAGCGACGAGGAAGCCAACGATCCGCGTTGCATCGCCGCGTTCCTGGAGCGGGGCATTCCCTACGAGGCGGTGCTGGTGGCCGAGCCGACGATGAGCGAGGCGGTGCTGGCGCATCGCGGCATCAGTTCGGTGCTGATGCGCTTCGCCGGACGTGCCGGGCATGCGTCGGGCAAGCAGGATCCGTCGGCCAGCGCGCTGCATCAGGCGATGCGCTGGGGCGGCAAGGCGCTGGATCATGTGGAGTCGCTGGCGCACGCGCGCTTCGGCGGCCTGACCGGGCTGCGCTTCAACATCGGCCGGGTCGAGGGCGGGATCAAGGCCAACATGATCGCGCCGGCCGCCGAGCTGCGTTTCGGCTTCCGCCCGCTGCCGTCGATGGATGTGGACGCGTTGCTGGCGACCTTTGCCGGCTTCGCCGATCCGGCCGCCGCGCACTTCGAGGAAACCTTCCGCGGGCCGAGCCTGCCGTCCGGGAACATCGCCCATGCCGAGGACAAGCGCCTGGCCGCGCGCGACGTCGCCGATGCGCTGGATCTGCCGATCGGCAACGCGGTGGATTTCTGGACCGAGGCCTCGCTGTTCTCGGCCGGCGGCTACACCGCGCTGGTCTACGGCCCGGGCGACATCGCCCAGGCGCACACCGCCGACGAGTTCGTGACGCTGCAGCAGTTGCAGCGCTACGCGACCTCGGTGCACCGCATCATCAACGGCGTGCGCTGAGCGCGCGCCGCCGGGGCCACGGCCCTTTCATCCCGGATCACGGAACCGCCATCACCGCCATGCACGCCAACAAGCAAACCCGCCAGACCATCGTCCGCCTGCTCTCGAGCATGGCCAGCGCCAAGGAGATCAGCCAGTACCTCAAGCGCTTTTCGCAGCTCGACGCCAAGCGCTTCGCCGTGGTCAAGGTCGGCGGCGCGGTGCTGCGCGACGATCTGGAGGCGCTGACGTCCTCGCTGTCGTTCCTGCAGGAAGTCGGGTTGACCCCGATCGTGCTGCACGGCGCCGGCCCGCAGCTGGATGCGGAGCTGTCGGCCGCCGGCATCGAGAAGCAGACCGTCAACGGCCTGCGGGTGACCTCGCCGGAAGCGCTGGCGATCGTGCGCAAGGTGTTCCAGGCCTCCAACCTCAAGCTGGTCGAAGCGCTGCAGCAGAACGGCGCGCGCGCCACCTCGATCACCGGCGGCGTGTTCGAGGCGCAGTACCTGGATCGCGACACCTACGGCCTGGTCGGCGAGGTCAAGGCGGTGAACCTGGCGCCGATCGAGGCCAGCCTGCAGGCCGGCTCGATCCCGGTGATCACCAGCCTGGGCGAAACCCCGAGCGGGCAGATCCTCAACATCAACGCCGATTTCGCCGCCAACGAACTGGTGCAGGAACTGCAGCCGTACAAGATCATCTTCCTCACCGGCACCGGCGGGCTGCTCGACGAGCAGGGCAGGGTGATCGATTCGATCAACCTGTCCACCGAGTACGACCACCTGATCGCGCAGCCATGGATCCATGGCGGCATGAAGGTGAAGATCGAGCAGATCAAGGATCTGCTGGACCGCCTGCCGCTGGAATCGTCGGTATCGATCACGCGCCCGGCCGACCTGGCCAAGGAGCTGTTCACCCACAAGGGCTCGGGCACGCTGGTGCGGCGCGGTGAGAAGGTGTTGCGCGCCACCGCGTGGAGCGAGCTGGACACGCAGCGGCTGACGTCGCTGATCGAATCCAGCTTCGGCCGCGCCCTGGTGCCCGACTATTTCGACAAGACCCGGCTGCTGCGCGCCTACGTGAGCGAGAACTACCGCGCCGCGGTGATCCTGACCGACGAGGACGGCTACACCTACCTGGACAAGTTCGCGGTGCTCGACGACGCGCAGGGCGAAGGCCTGGGCCGCGCGGTGTGGAACGTGATGCGCGAGGAGACCCCGCAGCTGTTCTGGCGCTCGCGCCACAACAACCAGGTCAACATCTTCTACTACGCCGAATCCGACGGCTGCTTCAAGCAGGAGAAGTGGAAGGTGTTCTGGTACGGGTTGGAGAGCTTCGAGCAGATCCAGCACTGCGTGGCGCATTGCGCCACCCGCACGCCGACCCTGCTGGGCTAGCGCGATGAGCCTGGAACTGCTGCCTGCGCTGTGGCGCGCCGTGCCGACCCTGCAGGGCCGGCACGCCTTGCTGGAACCCTTGCGGCCTGCGCATGCCGACGGCCTGCGCGCGGCGCTGCACGGCAGCGGCCTGGAGCGGCTGTGGTACACCAGCGTGCCGGCGCCGGACCAGGTCGATGCGTACGTGGGCGCGGCGCTGGACGCGCAGGCGCAGGGCCGCGTGCTGCCGTTCGCGGTGCGCGATGCGGCTGGCGCGATCGTCGGCAGCACCCGTTTCTACGGCCTGGACGCCGAGGTGCCGACGCTGCTGATCGGCTACACCTGGTACGCGCCGCGGGTGCAGCGCAGCGGGGTCAATACCGAGGTCAAGCGCATGCTGCTGCAGTACGCGTTCGAGACCCTGCAGTGCATCAGCGTCGGCTTCGAAACCAGCTGGTTCAACCACACCTCGCGCGCGGCCATCGCCCGGCTCGGCGCCAAGCAGGACGGCGTGCTGCGCAACCACAAGCGCCACGCCGACGGCACGCCGCGCGATACCGTGGTGTTCTCCATCATCGATACGGAATGGGCCGGGGTGAAACGCCACCTGCAGTTCCGCCTGGACTCGCATACATGACTTCCAAGATTTATGGCGTCGGCATCGTCGGCGCGCGCGGCCACACCGGCGCCGAACTGATCAAGCTGGTCGCCGCGCATCCGCAGCTGCACCTGGCCTTCGTGTCCTCGCGCGAGCTGGCCGGCCAGCGCGTGGCCGAGCATAGCGCCGATTACCGCGGCGACTTGCGCTACGAGAATCTGGACGCCGACGCGGTGGCGGCCAAGCATGCCGATGCGGTGGTGCTGGCGCTGCCCAACGGCAAGGCCGCGCCTTACGTGGCCGCGCTGGACGCGGCGGCGGCCGAGACCGTCGTGGTCGATCTGTCTGCCGACTACCGCTTCGATCCGGGTTGGTACTACGGCCTGCCGGAACTGACCCGCGACCGCTACGCCGGGCAGAAACGGATCAGCAATCCCGGCTGCTACGCCACCGCGATGCAGCTGGCGATCGCGCCGCTGCTCGACCAGCTGGCCGGCCCGCCGCAGTGCTTCGGCGTGTCCGGCTATTCCGGCGCCGGCACCACGCCGTCGGACAAGAACAACCCCGAGCTGCTGCGCGACAACCTGATGCCGTACGCGCTGACCGACCACATGCACGAGCGCGAAGTGTCCACGCAACTGGGCGTGCCGGTGGAGTTCATGCCGCACGTGGCGCCGCATTTCCGCGGCATCACCATGACCGTGAACCTGTGGCTGCAGCAACCGCTGACGCTGGACACGATCCAGCGCCGCTACCGCAAGCGTTACGCCGGCGAGCCGCTGATCGAGGTGCTCGACGAAGCGCCGTGGGTCAGCCGCATCGCCGGCAAGCACGGCGTGCAGATCGGCGGCTTCACCCTGGCGCCGGGCAACAAGCGCCTGGTGGTGGTGGCGACCCTGGACAACCTGCTCAAGGGCGCGGCGACCCAGGCGATGCAAAATCTCAATCTGGCGCTGGGCCTGGACGAACTGACGTCGATTCCGGTGATGGACGCGCCACAGTGATGCACCCTGCGCCAGTGCGGCACTCCCGCGCGCTGCAGCGCGGCGCTTTCCGATTCCCCATTCCCCATTCCCCATTCCCACCAAAATGACCAATCTCCTCTGGCAAAAACCCGGCGTCGCCGTCGACGCCAAGATCCAGGCGTTCCTGGCCGGCGACGACGTGATCCTGGACCGCGAGTTCTTCCTGCACGACATCGCCGCCAGCGGCGCGCACGCCGAAGGCCTGCAGCGCATCGGCATCCTGTCGGCCGACGAACTGGCCGGGCTGCAGCGCGAACTGGCGGTCCTGGCCGAGGATTTCCGCAGCGGCGCGTTCGTGCTCGACGAGCGCTTCGAAGACGGCCATTCGGCGATCGAGGCGCGGCTCACCGAGCGCCTGGGCGATGCCGGGCGCAAGATCCACACCGGACGCAGCCGCAACGACCAGATCCTGGTGGCCACCCGGCTGTGGCTGAAGGAACGACTGACGCAGCTGGCGCAGCTGAGCCGCGAGATCGCCAAGGTCGCGCTGGACCGCGCGCAGGCCGAGCAGGCATTGCCGTTGCCGGGCTACACGCACATCCAGCGCGCCGTGGTGTCCTCGGCGGGAATGTGGTGGGCGGGCTGGGCCGAGGCCTTCATCGACGATGCGATCCGCGCCCAGGACACGCTGCGCCTGGTCGACGCCAATCCGCTCGGCACTGCCGCCGGCTACGGCGTCAACCTCAAGCTCGACCGCGAACACACCACCGCCGCGCTCGGCTTCGCGCGCATGCAGATCAGCCCGATCTACGCGCAGCTCTCGCGCGGCAAGTTCGAGATGGCCGCGCTGGAAGCGCTGGGCAGCGCCACCCTGGACCTGCGCCGGCTGGCCTGGGACCTGTCGCTGTTCACCAGCGGCGAGTTCGGTTTCGTCGCCTTGCCGGCGCAGTACACCACCGGCAGTTCGATCATGCCCAACAAGCGCAACCCGGACGTGATCGAACTGATGCGCGCCACCCACGCCAGCGTGGCCGCGGCGCGCACCGAGATCGAGCAGTTGCTGTCGCTGCCGTCCGGCTACCACCGCGACCTGCAGAGCAGCAAGGGTGCGATCTTCCACGGCTTCGGCCGCGGCCTGGCCGCGCTGGAGCTGTTGCCGGCGCTGCTGGCCAACCTGGAGTGGCGCGACGACAGGCTGCGCGCGGCGATCGACTCGGGCATGTACGCCACCGACGTCGCGGTGGAGGCGGCGCTGGCCGGCGTGCCGTTCCGCGAGGCCTACCAGGCCGCCGCGGCGGCGTCGGACAGCGCAGGGCAGGGGCGCACGCCGGAAGGCAGCCTCGCAGCGCGGGTCTCGCCCGGCGCCGCAGCCGATCTGCGCCTGGCCGAATTGCAGGCGCGTTGGCACGCGCTGGCCGCTTGATCCCTGTAGGAGGGGCTTCAGCCCCGACGCTTTACCGGTAACGCGTCGGGGCCGAAGCCCCTCCTGCAAAAAAGCGCTCGCCACGGTGTGCTGCGATGCCGAACATCCAAACCGATTGCAGAAGGAACACCGCACGATGAAGCACTACCTGGTCCTGGCGATGCGCAGACCCAACTTCGACGAGAGCGTGGTCGCCCCGCACCTGGCCTTCCTCGACGACCTGCGCGCACGCGGCCTGCTGGCGCTGACCGGCGGCTTCAGCGACCGCAGCGGCGGCGCCTACCTGCTGCAGGGCGTGGACGACCTGGCGCAGGCGCAGGCGATCGTCGCCGCCGATCCGCTGGCGATCCAGGGCTGCTCCGACCTCACCGTGTACGAATGGAACATGCACGAATGAAGCACGCGCTGATCCGATGACCACACAGACGCCATCGCCGTTCGCCGAACAGCGCCTGCCACCGTGGCGGCGCGCGGTGCTCAAGGTCGGCAGCAGCCTGCTCGCCGCCGATGGCGGTGGTGGGCTGTCGCCGCGCTACGCGCTGGGGCTGGCGCAGTTCGTCTCGGCCAACCTGGCGGCCGGGCGCGAACTGGTGATCGTGTCGTCCGGTGCGGTCGCCGCCGGCCGCGCGATCCTGCCGCGCGCCGCCGAGGCCGGCGCGGCCATCGCCGCGCGGCAGGCGCTGGCCGCGCTCGGCCAGGCGCAGCTGATCGCGCTGTGGCAGCGCTTCTTCGAGCGCCCGGTGGCGCAGGTGCTGCTGACCCACGACGACCTGCGCAACCGTCGCCGCTACCTCAACGCGCGCGCCACCCTGGGCGAGCTGCTGCGGCTGGGCGCGCTGCCGGTGGTCAACGAGAACGACACCGTGTCGGTGGACGAACTCAAGCTCGGCGACAACGACAACCTGGCTGCGATCGTGGCCGCGCTGGTCGATGCCGACGCGCTGTTCATCGCCACCGACATCGACGGTCTGTACACCGCCGATCCGCGCAGCGATCCGCAGGCGCAGCCGCTGGACGACGTGCCCGAGCTGACCGCGGCGGTGCTGGCGATGGCTGGCGGCAGCGCCAGCAGCGTCGGCACCGGCGGCATGCGCACCAAGCTGGAAGCCGCGGCCAAGGCCGGCGCCGCCGGCATCGAGACCTATCTGTTCAACGGCCGCAGCGCCGAGGTGGTGCGCGGCCTGGCGCAGGACCGCCTGCGCGGCACCCGCATCCATCCGGCACGCACCCGCCTCGCCGCACGCAAGTACTGGCTGCGCCAGGTGCCGGTCGAACCCGGCGCGATCCTGGTCGATGCCGGCGCCGCCGCCGCGCTGGCCGACAAGGGCGCCTCGCTGCTGCCGGGCGGCGTGGCCGGCGCCGAAGGCGATTTCCGCCGCGGCGACATGGTCGAGGTGCGCCTGCGCGACGCCGCCGGCGAACGCTGCCTGGCGCGCGGCGTCAGCCAGTACTCGGCCGCCGACGTGCGCCGCATCGCCCGCCGCCACTCGCGCGACATCGAAGCGATCCTGGGGTACAACTACGGCGAGAACGTGATCCATCGCGATGATTTGGTGCTGGTGTAGCCGGGATTCGGGATTCGAAATTGGGGATTCGTTTCGATCCCGAGTGTTCCCGGCGACCGGTGCCCTGCTTTTGCGAATCCCCAATCCCGAATTCCCAATCCCGGCTCTCCAATGACCATCAAAACCCAAGCCCTGCAATGCCGCGATGCCGCGCAGGCGTTGGCGCAGTTGTCCTCGGCGGCCAAGCAGGCCTTGCTGGAGGCGATGGCGGCGGCGCTGGAAGCGGATGCGGAGGCGATCCTCGCCGCCAATGCGCGCGATCTGGAGGCGGCGCGGGCCAGGGACGTCGGCAGCGCGATGCTCGACCGGCTGGCGCTGGACGGCAAGCGTCTGGCTGGCGTCGCCGCGGCGCTGCGCGAGGTGGCGGCGCTGCCCGATCCGGTCGGCCAGGTGACCCGCGACGATGTGCGCCCGAACGGCATCCGCGTGCAGAAGGTGCGGGTGCCGCTGGGCGTGATCGCGATGATCTACGAGGCGCGGCCGAACGTCACCGCCGATGCCGCGGCGCTGTGCATCAAGGCCGGCAACGGGGTGATCCTGCGCGGCGGTTCGGAGGCGATCCATTCCAATACCGCCATCGCCACCGCGCTGCGGCGCGCGTTGCGCGAGGCCGGGATCGGCGAGGACGCGCTGACCCTGGTCGAAGACCTGCGCCGCGAGACCATGCTGGAACTGCTGCAGCTCAACGACATCGTCGACCTGGCGATCCCGCGCGGCGGCGAGGGCCTGATCCGTTTCGTCGCCGAGCACGCGCGGGTGCCGGTGATCAAGCACTACAAGGGCGTCTGCCACCTGTTCGTGGACGCGTCGGCGGACCTGGATCTTGCGGTGAAGCTGCTGGTGGACGGCAAGACCACGCGCCCGGCCGCGTGCAATTCGCTGGAAACGCTGCTGGTGCACGCCGATATCGCCGCGCGCTTCCTGCCGCTGGCGGCGCAGGCGCTGCAGCAGCGTGGCGTCGCCCTGCGCGGCGACGACGCCAGCCGCGCCTTGCTGCCGGACATCGCTGCGGCCAGCGATGCCGACTACGCCGCCGAGTTCCTCGACCTGATCCTGGCGATCCGCGTGGTGCCGGATCTGGACGCGGCGATCGCGCACATCCGCCGCTACGGCTCGGACCACACCGAAGTCATCGCCACGGCCGATGCGGCCAACGCCGAGGCGTTCGTGCAGGCGCTGCGCGCGGCGGTGGTCATGGTCAACGCGTCGTCGCGCTTCTCCGACGGCGGCGAACTGGGCCTGGGCGCGGAGATCGGCATCTCCACCACGCGCCTGCATGCCTATGGCCCGATGGGCCTGGAAGCGCTGACCGTGGAGCGCTTCGTGGTGCGCGGCGAGGGCCAGGTGCGGCACTGAGCGTGTGCCGCGATGTTGCGGCGTTGCGCTTCGCGTTGCGCCGCTGACGGCACGCGCTAGGGTGCGCCGCGCGGCGGATCATCGTCGATGCTCGACGCCGCGCGATTGCGGCCTGCGGTCTTGGCCCGGTACAGCATGCGGTCGGCTTCGGCGACCAGCGCGTCGACCTGCGGCACGCCGCCGACCGAGGTCGCCACGCCGATGCTGATGGTGGCGTCGACGCGGCGTCCTTCCACTTCCCGGGCCGCGGCCATGAACGCCAGGCGCAGCCGCTCGGCCATCGCGTTGGCCTGCCGCAGGTCGGTGTCCGGCAGCACGCAGACGAACTCTTCGCCGCCGAAGCGGAAGATCCAGTCGCCCTTGCGCAGGCTGCGTTGCGCGACCTGCGCGGCCAGCACGATGACCGCGTCACCAAGCCTGTGGCCATGGCGGTCGTTGATGCGCTTGAAGTGGTCGATGTCGAAGAACAGCACCGAGCGCTGCCGCGTTCCGCTGTCGCGCCATTGGTCGGAACGCTGCTGGAAGAACCGGCGGTTGTAGACGCCGGTCATCGGATCGCGCACCGAGTCGTCGTAATAGCGCAGCGCGTCGCGCTCCTTGTGCATCGCCACCAGCAGCGCGCTCGCCAGCAGCACGTGCAGCAGGATCCTGACGTTGTAGAAGACCACCGCCCAGGTCTGGGCAGGTGCGGCGCCCAAGGGCTGCGGCAGCCAATGCGCGAACACCATGGCCAGCGCCGACAGGGCCGCTGCGACCCAGAACACGATCGCGAGCACGCCGGCGGAAGGAAGCCCGCCCTTGCGCCGGCGCCACAGTTCCAGCGCCGGCAGCGCGCTGTAGAGACAGGCCAGCCCGACGCGCATGCTCGCGTTCGCGGTGGTCCAGCCCAATGGGCCGAACACGGCGATCGTCAGGCACAGCCACAGCAGCGCGGGCAACAGCAGCCAGCCCCAGCGCGGCGGGCGCTCGTAGAACGCCCGTATCGCCTGCCAGCCGAACGCATAGGCGAGGGCGATGCAGAACGCCCCCAGTTGCAGGCCGAGCCTGTCGGGAAACGCTTGCGGCTGGATCAGCAAGCCGCAGCCGCAGGCGCCTGCCAGGAACGGCATCGCGAACCACAGCCGCTTGCCCGCGCGCGGGCGCACGACCAGAAGCAGCAGCGTCATGCACAGCAGCACCACGGTGGTGGAGCCGAGCAGCGTGGGGACATCGATCATGGCGACAACAAGAACCGTGCCGGCGCGGTTGCCGCCAGGGGGTCCTACCCGAAAACGACCATTATCCCCCATCGCTCCTGCGCGGGCCGGGCAGGCCCTTGCGATGGCGGCATCGTCGTCCGCGCCATGCGCCCGCGCTGTGACGCGATGCGTCGCCGCACAGGGCGGCGCCGAACGGTTTCGCCCGGCGCTCTACAGCACGCGCACGGCCGCACCGGGCGCCAGCGCCACCCGCTGCGTGCGGCCATTGAAGGCCAGTTCGGTCTCGGTCCCGCCGACGCTGCGCAGCACGATCCGCGTGGCCTTGCCGTTGCGCCATTGCAGATCCACCACGAAACCGCCGCGCGCGCCGATCCCGCTGACCTTGCCGCGTTCGGCCCATGCCTTGGGCAGCGCCGGCAGCAGCGCGATATGGCCGGGCCGCGAGTACAGCAGCATTTCCAGCATCGCGGTGGGCGTGCCGAAGTTGGCGTCGATCTGGAACACGCCGCCCAGGGTGGGGTCGCCGTGCTGGCTGAGGTCGTAGATGTCGAAGAAGTTCGGCGCGGTGCCGTTGCTGTGCACGATCGACGGCTTGAGGTTGGTCGCGATCAGCGCATAGGCGCGCTCGGCCTCGCCCAGCCGCGCCCAGCACAGCGCACGCCACGCGCAGGCCCAGCCGAAGCTGTGCATGCCGCGCGCGTCCAGCAGCTTGCGTGCCGCGGCGACCTGCTCGGGTGGCGCCAGGTCCGGATGCAGCCGATGGCCGGGATACAGGCCCATCAGCGGCGACAGGTGGCGGTGATGGGCCTCGCCCAGATCGTCGGGCGACATCCATTCCTGCAGTTGCCCGCTGCGTGGGCTGATGTCCGGCAGGTACAGGCGCTGCTGCAGCTCGGCGATGGTTGCGGCATAGCCTGCATCGCGATCGAGCAGCGCGCTGGCCTGGCGGTATTGCCCGAACAGGTTCCAGGCCAGCTCCTGCGCATAGGCGATGCCGCGCGCGTCTTCCGGGCCATGCTCGGGCGACCAGTCGTGATCGTCGACCAGGCGCTTGTGCGGCTGGCCGTCGGCGCCGGGCACCTCCAGCTCGATCAGCCGTGCCTGCCAGAATTCGCAGGCGCCCTTGAGCAAGGGATAGATCCGCGCCAGGTAGGCGCGGTCCTGGGTGTATTCGTAGTGCTGCCACAGGCTGTCGCACAGCCAGGCGTTGCCGCCGGGGTGCCAGTTCCAGCCGCTGCCGCCGAACGGATTGGTCGAGAACGCCACGGCCCAGCCGGCGACCTTGCCGGAGGTGTTGCGGAAGCGGTTGCGCGGGTCGTTGAAGTGCGCCTGGGTGATCTGTGTCCACGCCGGCAGCTGCGCCAGGCAGTAGCGGGCCAGCGCGTCGAAGCACGGCCCCAGCCCGGCCGCGTCGGTCAGCCAATAGTTCATCTGCAGATTGACGTCGCTGTGGTAATCGCTCATCCACGGCGGATCGTTGTTCTCCAGCCACAGCCCCTGCAGGTTGATCGGCAGCGCGTCGCGCGAGGCGGCGATGGTCAGGTAGCGGCCGAACTGCAGGTACAGCGCTTCCAGTTCCGGATCGGGCGTGCCCGTTGCGGCGCGCGCCTGCAGCCGCTGCGCGATGGCGAGCTGGCGTTGCGCCGGGCTGGAACGCCCCAGGTCCACCTGCATGCGGTCGAACAGGGCGCGGTGGTCGGCCACGTGGGTGTACAGCAGCGTCTCGGGCGCGCGCTGCGCCGCCGCCGTGCAGCGCTGGCGGGCCAGCGCCTGCGGATCCAGATCCGGATCGCGGTAGTTCCTGGCCAGGTCGGGCACATAGTTGCTGCCGCCGCACACCACGATGCGCAGCGCACTGCAGTCGCGGAAGTGCAGCGTATCGCCCTGCAGTTCCACGCTGCCGTCGGTGGCGACCAGCTGCACGTGCGCGCCGTGGCGCAGGCCGTTGGCCAACGCGCCGGAGAACCCAAGCTGCCCGCCCGCAGCGCCGTGCACGGCGGTGGCGTGTGCGCTGAGCAGCCGCAGCCGGCCGCTGTGGCGGCCGCCACCGCGCTGCTCGAGCTGGATCACGATGGCGTCGTCGGGGTGGCTGGCGAACACGGTGCGGGTGAACTGCGCCGCGCCCAGCGCGTAGCGCACGCGCACGCAGCCGTTGCTCAGGTCCAGCTCGCGTGCGTAGTCGCGCAGCTGCGCCGGCGCGTGCCCGTCCAGTTCCAGGTACAGCTTGGCCAGCATCACGAAGCTGCCGAAGCTGTCCTTCTCGTAGGGGAACTGGCCCTGCGCGTCGAGCGTGTCGTTGCGGCCGCCGGTCCACAGGCTGGCGTCGGAGATGTACAGGAAGTCGCGGTCGGGCGCGCCGCCGACCAGGGCGCCGAGCCGGCCGTTACCGATCGGCAGGCCTTGCCGCAACACGTCGGCCTCGCTGGGCACATTGGCGTACTGCATCCGCAGCGCCTGCGCCGGCGGCAGCAGCGGCGAGCTGGCCGGGCGTTGCGGCGCGGCGAGCGTGCGGCCGAACGCAGGCAGGTGCAGCAACGGCAGCATGGCGGCCAGGGCGCCGCCTTGTTTCAGGAACGCGCGGCGCGCCGCATTGCCAGGCGCGTGCTCGGAGTCGCTCATCGGGTCGGGGTCTCGCCAGCGCCCCGCACGCGCTTGCGGCGATGGGCAGAAGCATCGTTGTACCTGCGGCGCGCGCCGCAGGGAAGTCGCCGCGTGCGGTTTCGGGCGCGATTGCGCCGATGGCGCCAGATATGTCCGCAAGCGGCCGCGGCATTGGCGGCCGCGTGGCTGTCGCGGCTCCGGTCTTCGCCATTTCCGGGTCCTGGCACATCCGCACTGCGCCCGCATGCGGACACGTCGTGCCGTCTGCGGTCCGCCGACACTTCCGCCCGGGCCGCGGTTGCGCCTACAGTCATGGTCTTACTGTCCGGAGGTTCCATGCGTCCCATCGCCGCCCGCTTGCTCGTCACCGTTCTCGCCACCGCGCTGGCTGCCGCCGCCCACGCGCAGACCGCGCCGATGACCCCGGATATCACCGGCAAGGCCTTTGTCGCGCCGACCGAGGCCAACGACTACGTCAAGCGCGAGGTGATGATTCCGATGCGCGACGGGGTCAAGCTGCACACGGTGATCGTGCTGCCCAAGGGCGCGCAGCATGCGCCGATGCTGCTGACGCGCACGCCTTACGACGCCAGCGGCCGCGCCAGCCGCATGGCTTCGCCGCACATGCGCGACCTGCTGCCGCAGGGCGACGAGGTGTTCGTCGATGGCGGCTACATCCGCGTGTTCCAGGACATTCGCGGCAAGTACGGTTCGCAGGGCGACTACGTGATGACCCGGCCGCTGCGCGGCCCGCTCAACGGCAGCAAGGTCGACCACGCCACCGATGCCTGGGACACCATCGACTGGCTGGTCAAGAACGTGCACGAGTCCAACGGCAAGGTCGGCATGATCGGCTCGTCCTACGAGGGCTTCACCGTGGTCATGGCGCTGACCGATCCGCACCCGGCACTGAAGGTGGCTGCGCCGGAAAGCCCGATGATCGACGGCTGGATGGGCGACGACTGGCTCAACTACGGCGCGTTCCGCCAGATCAACTTCGACTACTTCACCGGCCAGCTGACCCAGCGCGGCAAGGGCAGCGGCATTCCGCGCCACGGCCACGACGACTACAGCAATTTCCTGCGCGCCGGCTCGGCCGGCGACTACGCCAAGGCCGCAGGGCTGGAACAACTGCCGTGGTGGCACAAGCTCACCGAGCATCCTGCCTACGACGCGTTCTGGCAGGGCCAGGCGCTGGACAAGGTCATGGCGCGTACTCCGCTGAAGGTGCCGACGATGTGGCTGCAGGGCCTGTGGGACCAGGAGGACATGTGGGGTGCGATCCACAGCTACCAGGCGATGGAGCCGCGCGATGCCGGCAACGACAGGAACTACCTGGTGATGGGACCGTGGCGGCACAGCCAGGTCAACTACGACGGCTCGGCGTTGGGCGCGCTGAAGTTCGACGGCGACACCGCGCTGCAGTTCCGCCGCGACGTGCTCAAGCCGTTCTTCGACCAGTATCTGGTCGACGGCGCGGCCAAGGCCGACACGCCGCCGGTGTTCATCTACAACACCGGCGAGAACCATTGGGATCGCCTGCAGCGCTGGCCGCGCAGCTGCGCGCAGGGCTGCGAGGCGCGCAGCAAGCCGTTGTACCTGGCGGCCGGCGGCAAGCTGTCGTTCGACGCGCCGCAGGCCGGGCAGGGCGATTACGAAGAGTATGTGTCCGACCCGGCCAAGCCGGTGCCGTTCGTGCCGCGCCCGGTGGACTTCGGCGACCGCGACATGTGGACCGCATGGCTGGTGCACGACCAGCGCTTCGTCGACGGCCGCACCGACGTGCTGACCTACGTCAGCGAGCCGCTGGACGCCCCGCTCAGCATCGCCGGCGTGCCGGAGGTGAACCTGCAGGCCTCCACCAGCGGCAGCGACAGCGACTGGGTAGTGAAGCTGATCGACGTGTACCCGGACGAAGTCGCGTCCGATCCGAAGATGGGCGGCTACGAACTTCCGGTGTCGCTGGCGATCTTCCGCGGCCGCTACCGCGAGAGCTTCGAGCACCCGGCGCCGATCGCGCCGAACCAGCCGCTGGCCTACAGCTTCGGCCTGCCTACTGCCAACCACACCTTCCAGCGCGGCCACCGGGTGATGGTGCAGGTGCAGTCCAGCCTGTTCCCGCTGTACGACCGCAACCCGCAGACCTACGTGCCCAACATCTACTTCGCCAAGCCGGGCGACTACCAGAAGGCGACGCAGCGCATCTGGCACACGCCGCAGCAGGCGAGCTACATCAGTCTGCCGGTGCGCTGAGCGCCACTGCAGCGCGCATGCGGCCGCGTTCTGCGCGCCGGCGGCCGCATGCGCCTGGCGCGGCGGCGTGGCGCGCTCAAAGACGCAGCGCGTCCAGGACCAGCGAGAACGCCGGCGAGTGCTGGCGGCGGCTGGGATAGTAGAGGTGATAGCCGGAGAACGGCGGGCACCAGTCCTCCAGCACCCGCAACAGGCGCCCTTGCTCGAGATGCGGCGCGAATTCCTGCTCCGGCAGGAAAGCGATGCCGAGTCCGTCCAGCGCGGCGCGCACGATCGGCGGCGAGGTGCTGAAGATCACCTGGCCTTCGACCCGCACGTTGACCTGCCGCTTGCGCCGCTCGAACTCCCACACGTAGACGCCGCCATGGGTGGGAAAGCGGATGTTGATGCAGCGGTGCCGGGTCAGATCGCCCGGCACCTTGGGCGCCGGGTGCCGCTGGAAGTAGGCCGGCGCCGCGGCCGCGGCCATGCGCAGCGGCGGGCCGATCGGCATCGCGATCATGTCCTTGTCCAGGCGTTCGCCCAGGCGCACGCCGGCGTCGAAGCGGTCGGCGACGATGTCGCGCAAGCCGTAGCTGACATCGAATTCGATGCGCACGTCCGGGTAGCGGTGCAGCAGCGGCGTCAGCTTGGGCAGCAGCGTGGTGTGCAGGATGTGGTCGCCGCTGGTGATGCGCACCAGGCCGGCGGGCTTGTCGCGCAGCGCGGTCAGCGCGTCCAGTTCCGACTCGATCTCGTCGAAGCGGTCGCCGATCGCCAGCAGCAGGCGCTGGCCGGCCGCGGTGGGCGATACGCTGCGCGTGGTACGCGTGAGCAGGCGGATCTGCAGCCGCGTTTCCAGCGCCTTGATCGCCTGGCTGAGCGCCGACTGGGTGACCCCGAGCACGGCACCGGCGCGGGTGAAACTGCCTTCCCGGGCGACGGTGACGAAGGCCAGCAGATCGTTGAGGTTGCGTCGGGCCATGGGACGAGTATGCCAGCCTGATTGATTAGTCGAGCTAATAGGCAATGCAAGGATTCATCATCTTATCCTGCAGATGCGTCTTGCCGACAATGGCCGTCCTCCCGTCCCTTCGAGGAATTCCGCCATGTCCGTTCATGCCTACGGCGCTGACGCCCGCGACAAACCGCTGGAGCCCTTGCCTCTCGCGCGCCGCAGCGCCGAAGCCCGGCAGATGCCGGGTTTTTGCACCGAGCACGGCGTCTTCGCCGATATCGAGCCGATGCGCGCCGACCAGATCGACGCCGCTTGCGAATCGGTGCCGCAGGGCGACGCGAACTGCCGCTTCGTCGTCAATACCGCCATGTTGGCGGCCTGACTGGGAGGCACAACGATGCAACGACTGCTGCTGATCCTGGCCCTGGCGGCCGGCACCTCCACTGCGATGGGACAAGACATGGCCAATGGCGCGAACAACTTCTACAAGAGCGACGCCGTCGCCACGGAAAAGGTTTCCTTCCGCAACCAGTACCGCATGACGATCGTGGGCAACCTGTTCCTGCCGCGCGAGCGCAAGGCCGGCGTGCGCTATCCGGCGATCATCGTCGGCCACCCCATGGGCGCGGTGAAGGAGCAGAGCTCCAACCTGTACGCGCAGAAGCTGGCCGAGCAGGGCTTCGTGACCCTGGCGATCGACCAGTCGTTCTGGGGCGAGAGCGAGGGCGAGCCGCGCAACGCGGTGGCGCCGGAC
The DNA here is from genome assembly GCF_041245805.1 of Xanthomonas sp. DAR 34887. NCBI lineage: Bacteria > Pseudomonadati > Pseudomonadota > Gammaproteobacteria > Lysobacterales > Lysobacteraceae > Xanthomonas > Xanthomonas tesorieronis. The sequence goes on along the minus strand of NZ_CP162490.1, from coordinate 3,171,333 downwards.
CTCTATGCCGAGGCGTTCAGCGCGGCGGTCGACTACCTGGGCAGCCAGGCATTCGTGGACCGCGAGCGTATCGGCGTGCTCGGCATCTGCGGCAGCGGCAGCTTCGTCATCAGCGCGGCCAAGATCGACCCGCGCATGAAGGCCATCGCCACCGTGAGCATGTACGACATGGGCGCGGCCAACCGCAATGCGCTCAACCACGCGCAGAGCGTGGCACAGCGAAAGCAGATCATCGCCGCCGCGGCGCGCCAGCGGGACGTGGAATTCGCCGGCGGCAAGACCGAGTACACCGGCGGCACGGTGCACGCGCTCGATGCGCAGACACCTCCCATCCAGCGCGAGTTCTACGACTTCTACCGCACCGCGCGCGGCGAGTTCACCCCGGCCGGTTCCTCGCCTGCGCTCACCACGCATCCGACCCTGACCAGCAACGTCAAGTTCATGAACTTCTATCCGTTCAACGACATCGAGACCATCGCGCCGCGGCCGATGCTGTTCATCGCCGGCGATCAGGCGCACTCGAAGGAATTCAGCGAGGAGGCGTACCGCCTGGCCGGGCAGCCGAAAGAGCTGTACTGGGTGAAGGGCGCGGGTCACGTGGATCTGTACGACCGCACCGACCTGATCCCGTTCGACAAGCTGGCATCCTTCTTCAAGCGCAACCTGGGTGCGCGGTAATGCCGCGCATGGCGAACGGACCGCGTCCAGCGGCGTTTCCGCTCCGCAGCGGGAAGGCGGCATGAACGCGCAGCAGGCGCGCGCGGCCGGCATGCCAGGCGACGCCGCGGCACAGCCTGCGCACTGGGGCGGCGTGTATGCGATGACGCTGTGCGTGTTCGCGTTGATCGCCTCGGAGTTCATGCCGGTCAGCCTGCTGACGCCGATGGCCGCGGACCTGCGTGTCAGCCAGGGCCTGGCCGGCTGCGGCATCGCCGTCTCCGGCGCGTTCGCGGTGCTCACCAGCCTGTCCATTCCCGCGTTGGCCGGCGCCATCGACCGCAAGCGCTTGTTGCTGGCGCTGACCGGGCTGATGGCGGTTTCCGGCGCGGTGGTCGCGTTGGCTCCGAACTATCCGGCCTACATGGTCGGCCGTGCGCTCATCGGCGTGGTGATCGGCGGCTTCTGGTCGATGTCGGCCGCGACCGCGATGCGCCTGGTGCCGCCCGGCGAGGTGCCCCGTGCGCTGGCCGTCTTCAACGGCGGCAACGCGTTGGCCACGGTGATCGCGGCGCCGCTGGGCAGCTACCTGGGCGCGGTGATCGGCTGGCGCGGCGCCTTCCTGTGCCTGGTGCCGGTGGCGGCGCTGGCGCTGGCCTGGCAATGGGCGAGCCTGCCGGGCATGGCCGGGGTGCGCGCGGCTGGCGCAGGCAATGTGTTCGGATTGCTCCGGCAGCGCCCGGTCGCCTTGGGCATGGCCGCCTGTGCCGCGTTCTTCATGGGGCAGTTCGCGTTGTTCACCTACGTGCGCCCGTTCCTGGAAACCGTGACGCTGGCGAAGGTCCCTGCGCTGTCGCTGATCCTGCTGGGGATCGGCGTGGCCGGCCTGGTCGGCACGCTGTTCGTCGGCATCGCGCTGAGGCGCGGCCTGTATCGCACCCTGATCGCGATTGCGCTGCTGATGGCGGCGATCGCCTTGATCCTGGTTCCATTCGGCACGCGCATCGCCGCCGTGGCCGCCTTGTTGGCGTTGTGGGGATTGCTGGCCACCGCTGCGCCGGTGGGCTGGTGGAGCTGGATCGCGCACGCCATGCCGAACAACGCCGAAGCCGGCGGGGGCCTGATGGTGGCGGTGATCCAGTTGGCAATCGCGCTGGGCTCGACTGTCGGCGGCATGCTGCTGGATCGCGCCGGCTACGCGGCGACCTTCGTGGCCAGCGCTGCGCTGCTGCTGCTCGCGGCCGCGCTGACCTGGCGGGCATCGCGTGCGCGCGCCGCATGACCCGACGCCAGCGGCGCGGGTCTGCGTCATGGCGATGACGCCGCGACGGCACGATGGCGGTGCGATGCCCTGCGCGCAGCGGCCGGCCGCCGGCAACGGCGCGGGCCATCGCTTGCGATGCCGCGCGTTGCTGCTGGCCGGCTTGCTGGGAGCGGACCCTGGCATGGCCGGCATGTACGCCAGTGCGGCGCCGCCCGCGGCCGCCGCCGTACCATTCGCGCATACCGAGGACGCACGCATGTGGATGACCGTCGGCCACCGCCGTTTCGCCATCGCCCTGGACGACACTGCGGCGGCGCGCGCCTTCGCCGCGCAGTTGCCGCTGGTACTGGACATGAGCGAACTCAACGGCAACGAGAAGCACGCCGAACTGCCGCAGCCGCTGTCGGCAGCGCCGCACCGACCGGGCACGCTGCAGGCGGGCGACCTGATGCTCTACCGCACGCAGACGCTGGTGGTCTTCTATGCGAGCTTCGCTTCCTCCTATTCCTATACCCGGCTTGGGCGGGTGGACGACCCGGCCGGGTTGGCCCAGGCCTTGGGCCGGGGCGACGTCCGCGTCGCGTTCTCCAGGGACTAGCAGGACGTCCTGCATTCGCCGCGGCCGGTGACCTACGTCGCATATGGTCAGGTGTCCGTCAGCGGTCGCCGACGGCCGGCCGCGCGCTGCGTGCGATGTGCGGAGCGTGTGAGCGGATGACGCTACGCGCACACTCGCATGCGCCGCAACAGGCCAGTTACATGGGGTTGCCGGTGCATTGGGCGAAGCGCACGCCGTGTGCCGTGCGCCGGCGTGTGGACTGCGCAAGTTAGCTTAGTTTCGCGATTCGACCAGCGAGAGGGTGCAGGTTTCGCCTGGAGCGGATTGCCAGTACTCGAAGCGCGAAAGTTTCTTGCCCGCGGTCTGCGCGGCCAGGATGTTCGCATAAGCAGCTTTGCCGAAATCGTCGCTGAGGCTGAAATAGACGATGTCAAACCTGCAATTGACCGACAGATTGTCCTTGATGCTGAAGTAGACGGTGCTGCTTTGTACGCCGACCCGATCTACAAGCTTGTCGGTTTCGGTCACCGCGGCCGCAGGCGCGCAGTAGAAGGCGAGCAGTGACAGGCATAGCGTCGCTTGCAGTTTCATGGTGTCGTGTCCGTTTGTCTGAGTCGTGAATGTCGAAACGGACACGCCCGCCGCCTTGCCTCCGGTACATGTCGTTGCCGAAGAAGGAGGTCGTGATGAATGCGCCGGTTCCCCGTCGCAATTGTGGCGAGAAGCCAGGCCCGGGCGTCAAGGCCTGGCTGCCTTGAGCGGATGTGGCCCGGTGGCGGCAGGGCAGTCTGCCGCGCTGCATGGCCGCTGCCGGATCGCAGGCACAAAAAAACCCGGAAAACGTTGGTTTTCCAGGCTTCTTGTGACCTTGAAACTGGTCGGGGAGACAGGATTCGAACCTGCGACCTCTACGTCCCGAACGTAGCGCTCTACCAGACTGAGCTACACCCCGAAGGAGCCGCACATGATACGGGGGTCACCCGCATTCGGCAAGATCCTTTGCGAAAAAATTTCAGTCGGCGTCCTTGGCGGCGCCTTCGCGGGCCTCGAACCACATGCCGTTGAGGATGGCGGCGGTGGAGGCCAGGCCGACACCGAGAATCCAGGCGAAATACCACATGGTGCAATCTCCTATGCGATCGGGTTGAACGCGCTCAGTACGCGTTGGGGTTGTCGTCCATCGACGCGGCGGTGACCTTGCCCTTCAACACCCGGTACACCCAGGTGGTGTAGCCGAGGATGATCGGCAGGAACACTGCGGTGGCCAGCAGCATGATCCACAGGGTCAGGCGGCTGCTGGAAGCGTCCCACACGGTCAGGCTGGAGCCGGGCTGGCTGGAGGAGGGCAGCAGGAACGGGAAGATCGCAAAGCCGACGGTGAGGATGATGCCGGCGATGGCCGCGCCCGAGGCGATGAAGGCCAGCCCGCCGCGGCGCTTGTGCAGCAGCACCGCGCTGAGCAGCAGGCCGAGCAGGCCGGCCAGCGGCGCCAGCGCGGTCAGCGGCATCGACTGGTAGTTGTGCATCCAGCCGCCGACCTCGCCGAGCACCGCGGTCTTCAGCAGCGGGTTGGTGGCGCCGTCGGTGACCGTTTGCGAGGTCACCGCGTAGCCGGGCAGGCCCATCGCCACCCAGACGCCGCCGGCGGCGAACAGCGCGCAGGCCACCAGTGCCGCCACGCTGCCGTAGCGGGCCGCACGCTCGGCCACCGGGCCGTCGGTCTTCAGCACCAGCATCGCCGCGCCGTGCGCCACCAGCATGCTCACGCTGAGCAGGCCGGCGAGCAGGGCGAACGGCATCAGCAGGCCGAAGAAGGTGCCGGTGTAGAACACCCGCAGGGTGTCGTCGAAGTGGAACGGCACGCCGAGCACCACGTTGCCCACCGCCACGCCCATGATCAGCGCCGGGATGAAGCCGCCGATGAACAGCGCCCAGTCCCAGCCGTTGCGCCAGCGCTGGCTGGGCAGCTTGCCGCGGAACTTGAACCCGACCGGGCGCAGGATCAGCGCGAACAGGATCACGAACATGGCCAGGTAGAAGCCGGAGAAGCTGACCGCGTACAGCGGCGGCCAGGCGGCGAAGATCGCGCCGCCGCCGAGCACCAGCCAGACCTGGTTGCCCTCCCAGACCGGGCCGATGGTGTTGACCACCAGCCGGCGTTCGGCGTCGTTCTTCGCCACGAACGGCAGCAATGCGCCGACGCCCAGGTCGAAACCGTCCATCACCGCGAAACCGATCAGCAGGATGCCGAGCAGCAGCCACCAGATCACGCGCAGCGTGGTGTAGTCCAATGCAATGAAGTCCATCGTCTTTCTCCTGCCGGGATCAGAGTTGACCGGCGGCCGCAGGTGCGGCGAGCGGGGTGGCGGGGCGCGGGGCCGGTTGCAGCAGCGCGGGCAGATGGTCGGGGCCCTTGCGGATCGCCTTGAGCATCAGCTTGATCTCGATGACCAGCAGCACCGTGTAGATGGCCACGAAGCCGGCCAGGGTGATGAGGATCTCGTGCAGGGCCAAGCCGGAGGCGGCATAGAAGGTCGGCAGCACGCCTTCCACCGCCCACGGCTGACGGCCGTACTCGGCGACGAACCAGCCGCATTCGATCGCGATCCACGGCGCCGGCAGGGACCACAGCGCCAGCTTCAGGAACCAGCGCTTGTCCTCGAAATTGTGCTTGCACGAGAACCACATCGCGGCGATGAAGAAGGCGATCAGGTAGAAGCCCAGGCCGGCCATGACCCGGAACGTCCAGAACAGCGGCAGCACGCGCGGCACGGTGTCCAGCGCGGCCTTGGAGATTTCTTCCGGCGTGGCGTTGAGAATGTCGTCGCGATAGCGCTTGAGCAGCAGGCCGTGGCCCAGGTCCTGCCAGTGGCGCTCGAACACTTCGCGCGCCTGCACGTCGTTGCGGTCGGCCTTGAGCCGTTGCAGCGCGCCGTAGGCGATCTGGCCGCCGCGGATGCGGTGCTCGGCACGGCCGACCAGTTCCAGGATGCCGGGAATCGGCGTGTTCAGCGAGCGCGTGGCGACCAAGCCCATCAGGTAGGGCACCTTGATCGCGTAGTCGTTCTTGCCGGTGGCCTGGTTGGGAATGCCGAAGGCGGTGAAGTCGGCGGGGGCCTGTTCGGTCTCCCACATCGCTTCGATCGCGGCCAGCTTCATCTTCTGGTGTTCGTTGGCGGCATAGCCGCTCTCGTCGCCGAGCACCACCACCGACAGCGAGGACGCCAGGCCGAACGCGGCGGCCACCGCGAACGAGCGCCGGGCGATGTCGCGGTGCGTGCCGCGCAGCAGGAACAGCGCGCTGATCGACATCACGAACACCGCGCCGGTGACGTAGCCGGCGCTGACCGTGTGCACGAACTTGGCTTGCGCCACCGGGTTGAACACCACCGCCATGAAGTCCACGACTTCCATGCGCATCGTGTCCGGGTTGAACACCGCGCCGGTCGGATTCTGCATCCAGCCGTTGGCGATCAGGATCCACACCGCCGACAGGTTGGTGCCCAGCGCCATCAGCCAGGTCACCATCAGGTGCTTGACCGGCGACAGCTTGTTCCAGCCGAAGAAGAACAAACCGATGAAGGTGGCTTCCAGGAAGAACGCCATCAACCCTTCGATCGCCAGCGGCGCGCCGAAGATGTCGCCGACGTAATGGCTGTAGTAGGACCAGTTCATGCCGAACTGGAATTCCATGACGATGCCGGTGGCCACGCCCATCGCGAAGTTGATGCCGAACAGCACGCCCCAGAACAGCGCCATGCGCCGCCAGACCTCCTTGCGGGTCATGACGAACACGCTCTCCATGATCGCGATCATGAAGGACAGGCCCAGGGTGAGCGGGACGAACAGGAAGTGATACATGGCGGTCATGGCGAACTGCAGCCGCGACAGCTCTACGACAGTGGTGTCGATCATGGCTGTGCTACCTCGTGGGAAATGTGCATCTGGGTGGCCGGGTGGCGGTAGGTTGAGGGCGATGTTCCGCTTCCGCCGCGCGCGGGGCCTTGATTCAGATCAATGTCCTCGCCGGCCGCGATCGGCATCGTGGCGGCACGCGGCGGTCCCGACCGGGATGCCGACTTACAATGGCGGCCTGTTCGCCGCGCAGAGTCCGTTTTGACCGATCCCGCCGAGTCGTCAGTTGCCCCGTCTGCCGAGTCGCCGCACCTGCGGCGGCAGCGCATGCGCTGGCTGGCGTCGCTGGCCAGCGCGGCGCGCGGGCGGCAACGGCTGGCCGCCGCCGCGATCAGCCTGTCCGGGACGCTGTTGATCGTGCAGGCCGGCGCCATCGCCTGGCTGCTGCAGGCCTTGCTGGTGGAGCGTGCCGAGCTGGCGTCGTCGCTGCCCGCATTCGCCATCCTGGCGCTGGTGCTGGTCGTGCGCGCGCTGCTGGGCGCCTGCGCGCAGCGCGCCGCCGGCGATGTCGCCGATGCGGCGAAGTTCGAACTGCGCCGGCGCGTGTACCGGCGCCTGCTGCAGCGCGGCCCGCTGTGGCTGCGCGGCCAGCGCAACGGCGAGCTGGGCGAAGTGCTGCTGGCCCACGGCGACGCGCTGGACGGCTACTACGCCGGCTACCAGCCGGCGCGGCTGGAAGTGAGCGTGGTGCCGGTGCTGATCCTGCTCGCGGTCGGCTGGAGCGACTGGGTGGTGGGCCTGCTGCTGCTGTTCACCGCGCCGCTGGTGCCGATCTTCATGATGCTGGTCGGCTGGGGCGCCGAAGCGGCCGGGCGCCGCCAGCTGCGCGAGCTGGCGCGGATGGGCGGGCATTTCGCCGACCGGCTCAAGGGCCTGGGCCTGCTGCGCCTGTACGGCCGCGGCGAGGACGAACTGCGCGGCATCGCCGCCGCCGCCGAGGGCGTGCGCGAACGCACCTTGAAGGTGCTGCGCATCGCCTTCCTGTCCTCGACCGTGCTCGAGTTCTTCGCCTCGGTCAGCGTGGCGATGGTGGCGATGTACCTGGGCCTGAGCTACCTGGGCATGATCGCGCTGCACGCGGCGGTGCCGACCCTGGGCGTGGGCGTGTTCTGCCTGCTGCTGGCGCCGGAGTTCTACGCGCCGCTGCGGCGCCTGGCCGCGCACTACCACGACCGCGCCAATGCGCTGGCGGCGGCGGCCGAAGTGGAGCGGCTGCTTGGCGAGTTGCCGGATGCGGGGGCAGCGCCGGTGCCGCCGTCCGTCGCGCGGCCCGCTGCTGCCGCGCCGCCGCCTTCGTCGCAGATGCCTGCACAACCTGCTCCGGCGATGCCGGCCGCGCCTGATGGGGCTGCCGCGTTCCCGTCGTCCGGCGTGCCCGCAGCGACCGTAGCGCCCACGATGTCCCCGGCACTTGCGACGCCCGCGGTGCCTGCAATGCGCGCAGCGCCTGAAGCAGCTGCGTTGTCGGCGGTGCCCACCGCACTGGCGCCGCCAGTTCCCGCACAAACGCTGCTGCATGCCGAGGGCCTGACCCTGCGGCCGCAAGGCGCGCGCTGCGATGCGTTGGTCGATCTGTCCTTCAGCCTGCAGCCCGGCCAGCGCCTGGCCCTGGTCGGACCCAGCGGCAGCGGCAAGAGCACGCTGCTCGAAGCGCTGGCCGGCTGGCTGCCGCCGCGCGCCGGCCACCTGCAGCTGCGGCCCGGCCTGCGCGTCGGTTATGCCGGCCAGCGCCCGTACCTGTTCCACGGCAGCATCGCCGACAACCTGCGCCTGGCCGCGCCGCAGGCCAGCGCCGCGCAACTGCAGGCTGCGGCCGAAGCGGCCCAGGTCATGCGCTTCGCCGCGCGCCTGCCGCTGGGTCTGGATACGCTGATCGGCGAACGCGGCTTCGGCCTGTCCGGTGGCGAAGCGCGGCGCATCGGCCTGGCGCGGCTGCTGCTGCGCGATCCGGAACTGTTGTTGCTCGACGAACCCACCGCGTTCCTCGATCCGGACACCGAGGCCGAACTGCTGCGCACCCTGGCCACGTTCAGCCACGGCCGCAGCGTGATCGTCGCCACCCACAGCGAGGCCGCGATGCGCTGGGCCGACCGCGTGCTGCGGCTGCCGGCGCGCGCCGCCGCGGAAGACGCGATCGGAGCGGCGCGATGAGCGGCCCAGTGCGTGACGACGATCTGCGCAGCGTATTCGGCCGTCACCATGGCCGCCTGCTGCTGACCGCGCTGCTGCTGTTGTGCACGATGCTGGCCGGGGTCGGCCTGCTCGGCCTGTCGGGCGGCTTCCTGACCGCCGCGGCGCTGGCCGGCGTGGCCGGCATGGGCAGCGGCTTCAACTTCTTCTCGCCCTCGGCCGGCATCCGCGCGCTGACCTTCGCCCGCATCGCCTCGCGCTACGGCGAGAAGCTGGTGGGCCACGACGCCACCTTGCGCATCGCCCGCGACCTGCGCGTGTGGTTCTTCCGCCGCGCGCTGCCGCTGGCGCCGGCCAGGCTCGGCGCCAGCCGTACCGGCGAATTGCTGGCACGCCTGATGTCCGACATCGGCGAGGTCGATGGCCTAGTGGTACGCGCATTGGCGCCGCTGGCGGCGCTGCTCGGCATCGGCATCGCCGGCGTGGCCGCGGCGGCCGCGATTTATTGGCCGGCAGCGCTGCTGTTGGCGGTGCTGGCGGTGGCGATCGGCGCCGGCGTGCCGTGGATGGTCGCGCGCGGCGGCCGCGTGCGCGAGCAGCGTCGCGCGCAGCAGCGCGAAACGCTGCGCACGCTGGCCTACGAAGGCCTGGAAGGCGCTGCCGATCTTGCCGCGCTGGACGCGCAGGCCGACTGGATCGCGCGCGTGGACGCCAGCGTGCACGACCTGCGCGCGCACGACCGCCAGCAGCGGCAGCGCCTGATCGGCGGCAATGCGCTGCATGCGCTGTGCGCCGCGCTGGGCCTGCTGGCGATGCTGTGGCTGGCGCTGGGCGCGGCCCGTGCCGATCTGATCGGCGCCGAACAGGCGGCCGGGCTGCTGTTCCTCACCGTGGCCCTGCTCGAGGTCTGGGCCGGCGCCGGCCTGGCCTGGCAGGCGCTGCAATCCGGCCGCGTCGCCGCGCAGCGGCTGCAGGCCATCGCCGGGCAGGACGCGCCGGTCGCCGACCCCGCACAGGCGCAGCCGTTGCCCGCCGTTGGCGACGTGCAGTTCGACGCGGTCGTCTTCGCCTGGCCCGGGGCGACCCGGCACGTGCTCGACGGCGTCGGCCTGCGCATCGCGCCGGGCGAGCGCGTCGCGATCTGCGGCGACAGCGGCAGCGGCAAGACCACCTTGTCGGCGCTGCTGCTGCGCCTGTGGGATCCGCAGCAGGGCAGCGTCCGCTATGCCGGCGTGGACTTGCGCGAGCTGGCCCAGGCGCAATGGCACCAGCGCATCGCCTGGCTGCCGCAGGGCGCGCCGGTGTTCGCCGGCAGCGTGCGCGACAACCTGCGCCTGGGCGCGCCCGATGCCGACGACGCCATCTTGCAACGCGCGCTCGCCGACGTGCGCCTGGACGCGTGGCTGCACGAAGTCGGCGGCCTGGGCGCGTGGCTGGGCGAGAACGGCGCGACCATGTCCGCCGGCCAGGCGCGGCGCCTGGCCCTGGCCCGCGCGCTGCTGCGCAACGCGCCGCTGCTGGTGCTGGACGAGCCCACCGAAGGCCTGGACGTGGACACCGCGCAAGCCCTGCTGCGCGACCTGAGCCAGGCGCTGGGGCAGCGCAGCTTGCTGTTGATCAGCCACGATGCTTTGCCGGAAGGCGTGGTGCATACCCGTTATCGGTTGCAGCAGGGACGGTTGCAGGCCGAGCCGTAGCATCGCGGCACCGACGGCGATGATCGGAGCAGCGCATGGCTGACGGCGCATGCAGTCGGGACTGAAGTCCCTCCCACAAGGGCGGCATGCCGTTATCTCGTCGCGCGAGCGGTTGCGTTTGGCCTGGGCCATCGGCCGCGACGAACGCAGTCGCAAGTCATCCGTCCGTGGCCACATCTCGGCACCCAACTACATGTCGGGGTGAAAGTCCCTCCTGCATGAAGCAGCAGGTTCCCGCAGCTGCAGGAAGCTCCTGTAGGAGCAGCTTCAGCCGCGACGAACGAAGCCGCGAGCCATCCGCTCGCGACTTCATAGCGGCACCGAACCACCTGTCGGGGCTGAAGACCTCCTGCATCAAACACTGGAGTCCTGTGATTGCAGCAAGTGTCCCTTGTGGGAGCGACTTCCGTCGCGACGAACGCAGCGGTACACCATCCTATCCGCGCCAACGACACAGCGCGACGCCAGCCGCTGCGGCAGCATCGGCTACAACGCGTCCAGAAATCCCTTCACCGCCGGCCCGAAGCGCGCGAAATCGACCAGGAACGCATCGTGTCCCTGCGGCGAGTCCAGGCCCAGGAACTGCGCATCGGCGCCGCCGGCGCGCAGGCCATCGGCGATCTGCTGCTGTTGCTGCACCGGGAACAGGATGTCGGTGTTGGCGCCGATCGCCAGCGCGCGCTCGACGCGGATCGTGGCCAGCCCGGCGAGCACGTCGCCGCCGGCGTATTCGGCCAGGTCGAACCAGTCCATCGAGCGGCTCAGGTACAGGTAGCAGTTCGGATCGAAGCGGCGCACGAAGCGCCGCGCATGGCCTTCCAGATAGCTTTCCACCTGGAATTCCAGGCCGAACGGATCGTCGTCGGCCTGGTCCGAATCCAGCCGTACGCGGCCGAAGCGGCCATCCCATTCCAGCGCCGAGCGGTAGGTGATGACGCCCAGCTTGCGCGCCATGCGCATGCCCGACTCCGGATACGTGGCCTCGTCGTAGGCGCCGCCGTTCCAGTTCGGATCCAGGCGGATCGCCTCGCGCTGCAGCGAGCGGATCGCGATCGAGAACGGCAATGCCTGCGCGCTGCCGGAGATGTTGATGTGGCTGCGCGCCAGCCCCGGATGCCGGCGCAGCAGCGCCAGCGCGGTCATGCCGCCCATCGAATTGCCGATCACGCACGCCAGCCGCGCGATGCCCAGCGCGCGCACCACGTGCGCGGCGGCATCGGCGACGTCTTCGATCGACAGCTCCGGGAAACGCAGGCGATACGGCTGCGCGTCGTCCGGATCCGGCGAGGCCGGGCCGGTCGAGCCCTTGCAGCTACCCAACGAATTCACGCAGATCACGAACCAGCGCTGCGTGTCGATCGGCTTGCCGGTGCCGAGCATCGCCTCCCACCAGCCGGGGCTGGGATCGTCGGCATGCGCGGCGGCGTGCGCGTCCGGCGACAGCCCGGTCACGATCAGGATCGCGTTGCTGCGGTCGGCTGCCAGCGTGCCCCAGGTCTCGTAGGCGACGCGCGCGTCGCGCAGCTGGCCGCCGCGCTTCATCGGGAACGGCGAGGGCAGGGCGAGGAAGCGGCTGCCGGGAGGAATGAATTCGGTCATGCGCCGATTCTAGCCGTGCCGCGGCGGAGGCGGCGTGCGTGCGCGGATCTGACGCCGGAAGACGTGTAGACGAAGCCCGCGAGACGCGGTGCTCCCTGTAGGAGCGGCTTCAGCCGCGACAGGCTGCCGGGAGCATGCTGGTTGCGGAGCGCCTGTCGCGGCTGAAGCCGCTCCTACAGAAAAAGCCGTGCTACGGCTTGCCGATCACCAACTCCACCGGCGTCGCCGCCGGCAGCGTTACCGTCACCGGTGCCGATTCCAGGTCGCCTTCCTGGCGCATCGCGTTGCCGCTGTTGGAGAGCCGCGCCAGCACCTGCACCTGCTTGAGCTGCGACAGCTTCTGCGTCGGCATCGGGCTGTCGCTGTCGCTCAGGGTCACGCGCAGCGGCAGCGATTGCAGCGCATGCTTCTGCACCGCGACCGGCATCGGCGGGCCACCCGGCACGCGCGCGATCACGAACACGCTGGCGTCGCCGCGCAGGCGCACGCGCGCGGCGAATTGCGGATCCAGCGACACCGCAACGGTGAGCATGCCGGCAGCGACGGGTGCAGGCGAGGCGGCGGGGTTCGCGGCGGTCGTCGCGCTGGCCGCGGCCAGCGCCGTTGCGCCTGGCGCGGCAGCTGGCAGCGCCGGCAACCCGGCGTCTGCGCGCGCCGCGTCGATCTGCGGGCGCAGTGCGGCGGCGGTGGCAGCATCCACGCGCGGCAGCAGCGCCTCCCAGGTCGCGGCGGCTTCGGCGTTCTGGCCGCGCTGGCGCTGCGCGATGCCCAGGAACCAGGCGGCGCGCTCGTTGTTCGGTTCGACCTGCAGGGCATGCCGCAGCCAGGCAATGCCCTGGTCGTCGAACTGGCGCTGCGGCGTGGCCAGCGCGCGTGCTTCGGCCGCCTGCACCAGCCATTGCGCTTCGTCCGGCGCCAGCTGCACCGCGCGTGCGAACGCGGCAGCAGCCTCATTGGGACGGCCCAGCGACATCTGCGAGCGCGCCAGCAGCGCCCAGCCCTCGGCGCGGCTCGGATCCTTGGTCAGCGCCGCCTGCAACTGCGCCACGCCGTCTTCCAGGTTGCGCGGCGCTTCGCGGTTCTGTGCCTGCAGCGCGCGCGGCGTGCCGATCAGCGCATACAGCGCGGCGGCGGCCACGCCCAATGCCAGCACCGCGACGGCGAGCAGCGGCGCGCCGCCGCGGCTACGCCGCAACGGCCACAGCACCGCGCCGAACACGAGCGCGGCCAGTATCGCCGCGGCGGCATGCATGCCCCAGCTCAGCATCGCCTCACCATTCCTGTTCCTCCTGCACGGGCGGCACGGCGCCGGCCGGCGCGCGGCGGCGCACCACCCAGGCCACCAGCAGCGCACCGGCGCCGAGCAGCAGCAACGGCCCGAACCATAGCAGCCAGGTGCGCGCTTCCACCTGCGGCCGGTACAGCACGAACTCACCGTAGCGATCGACCAGGAAGCGCTTGATCTCCGCGTCCGAACGCCCCTGCTGCATCAGCTGCAACACTTCGCGGCGCAGGTCCAGCGCGATCTGCGCATGCGAGTCGGCCAGCGACTGGTTCTGGCACTGCACGCAGCGCAGTTCGGCGGTCAGCGCGTGGAAGCGCGCTTCCTCAGCCGCGGAGCGGTACGCCAGCGGGGTCTGGTCGGCCACCGGTTGCGCAGTGGCGTGCCCGGCGCACGCCAGCACTACCAGCAGCAGCGCGAGCCAGCGGCGCGTCACGGGGTGGCCCGGCCCTGCTTGGTCGTCGGCGCGTCGCGTTCGGCCTGCAGCAGCGCCGGCAGCAGTTCGTCCTGCACGATCTGGTCGGTCAATGCGCCCGAATGCTTCCAGCGCACCACGCCGCGCGCGTCGACCAGGAAGGTCTCCGGCGCCGCGGCCACGCCCCAGTCGATCGCGGTGCGCCCGTCCGGGTCGAACAGCACCACCAAGAACGGATTGCCCAACTGCTCCAGCCAGTGCAGCGCGTCTTCGCGGGTGTCCTTCCAGTCGTAGCCGATCACCCGCACGCGCTTGGTCAGCGCGAAGCGGGTCAGCACCGGATGTTCCTCGCGGCAGGTGGCGCACCAGCTGCCCCACACGTTGAGCACGTACGGCGCGCCGCGCAGTTCGGCGCTGCGCACGCGGATCGAGGCGTCGTGCAGCACCGGCAGGTCGAACGCCGGCGCCGGCTTGCCGATCAGCGCCGACGGCAACGCATCGCGATCGGCCACCCCGGAGCGTTGCACCGCATAGAACATCAGCGCCAACAGGCCGAGGAAGAACAGGGCACCGAGCACGATGGCGGCGAGCGGCAGGCGGCGTGGAGCGGGAGCGGACATCAGGATTTCTCCGGGGAACGACGGAAACGCCGGTCGCCGGCGGTGACGAAGCCACCCAGCGCCATCAGCGCCGCGCCGAGCCAGATCCAGCGAACGAACGGTTTGACATGCAGGCGCATCGCCCAGGCGTTGCCGCCCAGCGGTTCGCCCAGGGCGATATAGACGTCGCCGAGCAGGCCGGGATGGATGCCGGCCTCGCTCAGGCTCTGCCCGCCGCTGGCGTAGACGCGCTTTTCCGGATGCAGCAGCGCCAGCGGGCGGTCGTCGCGCAGCACCTGCACGTGCGCGCGATCGGACACGTAGTTGGGGCCGCGGATCTGGTCCAGGCTCTGGAACTCGAAGCGGTAGCGGCCCATCTGCAGGCTCTGCCCCGGCGCCAGCGCCACTTCGCGTTGCTGGTCCAGCGCTTCCACCAGCAGCGCGCCGGTCAGGAACACGGCGATGCCGGCATGCGCCAGGGTCATGCCCAGCATCTCTGCAGTGAAGCGGCTGCCCTTGAGCTGGAAGCGGCTCCACACGAAACGCGCGGTGCCGAGCAGCACCCAGGCCGCGCCGGCCACGCCGGCGGCGGTCTTCCACGGTCCCTGCGGCGCCAGGAAGAAACCGAGCACGCCGGCCAGCAGGGCCAGCCCGGCCCACGGCGCCAGCAGCGCCAGCGGCCGCGACGGTTGTTCGCGCTGCCAGCGGGTCAGCGGGCCGAACGGCAGCAGCGCCACCAGCGGCGCCATCAGCACCACGAACAGGGTGCCGAAGTAGGGCGGGCCGACCGACAGCTTGCCCAGCCCCAGGGCGTCGGCCAGCAGCGGATACAGCGTGCCCAGCAGCACCATCGCGCAGGCGCAGGTCAGCAGCAGGTTGTTGGCCAGCAGCAGGGTCTCGCGCGAGGACGCGGCGAAGCGCTGGCGTGCGTCGCCGGCGCCAGCGGCGATGCGCCCGCCGCGCAGCGCGTACAGCAGCAGCGCACCGCCGCAGACCAGGCTCAGGAACACCAGGATGAACAGGCCGCGGGCGGGATCGGCGGCAAAGGAGTGCACGCTGGTCAGCACTCCGGAACGCACCAGAAACGTGCCCAGCAGCGACAGCGAGAACGCGGCGATCGCCAGCAGCAGGGTCCAGGCGGTGAAGCTGCCGCGTTTTTCGGTCACCGCCTGCGAATGCAGCAGTGCCGCGCCGGCCAGCCACGGCATGAAGCTGGCGTTCTCCACCGGGTCCCAGAACCACCAGCCGCCCCAGCCGAGCTCGTAATAGGCCCACCAGCTGCCCAGCGCGATGCCGATGGTCAGGAAGCCCCAGGCCACGTTGGTCCATGGCCGCGTCCAGCGCAGCCAGCGCGCATCGACCTGGCCGTCGAGCAGCGCGGCGATCGCGAATGCGAACGGCACCGCGAAGCCGACGTAGCCGGCGTACAGCAGCGGCGGGTGGATGACCAGGCCCGGGTCCTGCAGCAGCGGGTTGAGGTCGCGGCCTTCCAGCGGCGCCGGCAGCAGCCGCGCGAACGGATTGGATGTGAACAGCAGGAACGCCAGGAACCCCAGACTGACCAGCGCCAGCGTGCCGATCACCCGCGCCATCACCGGCGCCGGCAGGCTGCGCGAGAACACCGCGACCGCGCCGGTCCACAGCGCCAGGATCAGCGTCCACAGCAGCAACGAGCCTTCGTGCGCGCCCCACACCGCCGAATAGCGGTAGACCAGCGGCAGCAGCGAGTTGGAATTCTCGGCCACGTAGGCCACCGAGAAATCCTGCACCAGGAACGCATGGGTCAGCACCGCGAACGCGCCGGCGACCAGCGCCAGCTGCGCGAACGCGGCCGGCCGTGCCACCGCCATCCAGCGCGCGTCGCCGCGCTGCGCGCCGGCCAGCGGCACCGCCGCCTGCAGCAGCGCGGCCAGCAGGGCCAGGATCAGCAGGACTTGGCCGAGTTCAGGCAGCATGATGGGGCCGGGGCTCGGGACCGAGGATGCGGAACCCGGAAACGCTAATGTCCAGGCGAAGCGCGGTCGTGCTGTTGCGATTCCCGATTCCCGATTCCCGAGTCCCGCAAAAAACTCCAGTCACCGCGCCGCCTCCGCCACATCGTGCTTGCGATGCGCGCTGCCCATCTTCTCTTCCAGTTCCTTGGGCATGTAGGTTTCGTCGTGCTTGGCCAGCACGTCCTCGGCCACGAACACGCCGTCGTGCATGCGGCCGGTGGCCACCACCGCCTGGCCTTCGCGGAACAGGTCGGGCAGGATCCGGTCGTAGCTGACGGTCAGCTGCGCATCGCCGTCGGTGACCTTGAACCGCGCCAGCAGCGAGCCGGGCGCGCGCTGGAACGAGCCTTTCTCGACCATGCCGCCGAGGCGGAAGCGCGCGTGTTCGGCGGTCTTGCCGGCCAGCACTTCGGCCGGGGTGTACAGGTAAGCGGTATTGCGCTGCAGCGCCATCGCCACCAGCGTGGTGGTCAGGCCGGCGGCCAGCACCAGCACCATCAATAGCAGCAGGCGGCGCTTGCGTTGCGGAGTCATCGGCTCAGGTCCAGCGTCGCAGGGTCGGGCTTGGGTTGCTGCTTGCGCTGCGCGCGCAGCTTCGCCGCACGCAGCGCGCCGCGCAGCTGCAGCCGCGCCAGCACGAAGTCGGCCAGCAGCACGCCGACGAACACCGCATAGGCGCCGATCACATAGGGCAGGTAGTTCATCCGCGCGCCTCCGCCAGTTTCGCCACCCAGTCCTTGCCGGCTTCGCGACGCAGATTGTCGGCGCGCGCGCGCGCCAGCAGCGAACCGGCGAACCAGAACTTGGTCGCCGCCACCATCCACCACAGCGGCGGCAGCATGCTCGGGTCCATGCTCGACTGGCCGAACAGGCGGATGGTCTGGCCTTGGTGCAGCGAGTTCCACCACACCACCGAATAGCGGATCACCGGCAGCAGCACCACGCCGACGATGGCCAGCAGCCCGGCCGCGCGCGCGGCATTGCGGCGGTCTTCGATCGCCAGGTACAGACCCATCACCCCGATGTACAGGAACAGCAGGATCAGTTCGGTGGTCAGGCGCGGGTCCCAGTCCCACCAGGCGCCCCACATCGGCTTGCCCCAGATGCTGCCGGTCAGCAGGGTGATCACGGTGAAGGCGGCGCCGATCGGCGCGCAGGCCATCGCCAGCACTTCGCACAGCTTGATCCGCCACACCTGCGCGATCGCCGCATACAGCGCCATCAGCCCGAACACGAACAGGCTCATCCACGCGCTGGGCACATGGATGTAGAGGATGCGGAAGGCGTCGCTCTGCAGGCGGTCGGCCGGCACCACGAACAGCGCCTGCCAGATCCCCAGCCCGCCCAGCAGCAGCGCGGCCAGATAGCACCAGCGCGTCCAGCGCGCGGCGAAGCGGTCGAAGGCGGGGGGCGAACCGAGTTGGTGGAACCAGCGGACGACGGAGGACATGCGGTCGATTCTAGCGGGCGGGGGGCTTGCTATGGTGCGGCGACAGCGGGGCGACGATGGAGCGGGACAGCACGATGGTACGGCCCGCGCCGCGTTGGCGCTGCGCCAAATGCGCTCAGCTCAACGAGATGCGGATCGCCGCCGCCGCCGCCAGCGGCGCCAGCACCAGGCCCAGCACCAGTCCGGCCGCCAGCAGCAGCAGGCCGCCGCTGGGGTCCAGGCCCTGCGCCGCGGCCGCCACGCTGCCGGCGCCGAACACCAGCACCGGCACGTACAGCGGCAGCGCCAGCAGCGCGACCAGGATCCCGGCGCGCTTCATGCTCACCGTCAGCGCCGCCACCACCGCACCGATCAGGCTCAGCAGCGGCGTGCCCAGCGCCAACGATGCCAGCAGCACCGGCATGCGGTCATGCGGCAGGTGCAGCAATTCGCCCAGCAGCGGGGTGGCCACGATCAGCGGCAGCGCGGTGGTCAGCCAGTGCAGCAGTACCCGCACCAACACCAGCCAGGCCAACGGTACCGGCGCCAGCAGCCATTGTTCCAGCGAGCCGTCCTCGGCGTCGCCGCGGAACAGGCTGTCCAGCGCCAGCAGTCCGGCCAGCAGCGATGCCAGCCACAGCGCGGCGCTGGCGACCTCGCCGAGCAGGCGCGGCTGGTTGCCCAGCGCCAGCGCGAACAGGGCCACGATCAGCAGCGCGAACAGCGCCGGCTGCAGCGCGTCGCCGCGGCGCCGCCACAGCAGGCGCAGGTCGCGCAGCAGCAACGCACGGGTGGCCTGCCACAGGGACGGAACGGGGGCGGCCAGGCTCATGCGGCCACCCCGCTCAGGCTCAGCATGCGCGTGCGCACCGGTGGCGCGGCATAGGCGCCATGGGTGGTGACCAGCGCCGCGCCGCCGCTGCGCAGGTGCGCGGCGATCATCCGGTTGACCAGGGTGATGCCGTCCAGGTCGAGATTGGCGTAGGGCTCGTCGAGCAGCCACAGCGGCGCCGGCGACAGCCACACCCTGGCCAGCGCGAGGCGCTTCTTCTGCCCGGCCGACAGCTGCCGCACCAAGGTGTCCTCGTAGCCGGCCAGGCCGACGATGGCCAGCGCGCTGCCCGGCATCTGCTTGGCGCGGCGGCCCTGCAGGCCGCACAGGTAGTGCAGGTTTTCCAAGGTGCTCAGGTCCGCCTTCAGCGCGCCCAGGTGGCCGAGATAGGCCATGTAGCGCGCGCGGTCGCCGCGGCGCACCGGACGGCCGTCGATCTCGATGCGCCCGGCCTCGGCGCGCAGCAGCCCGACCAGCACCCGCAGCAGGGTGGTCTTGCCGGCGCCGTTGTCGCCCTGCACCAGCAGCGCTTCGCCCGCATCCAGATGGAAGTCCAGCGGACCGAACACGGCGGCGTCGTCGCGGGCGAAGGTGAGCCCGTGCGCGGCCAGCAGCGGCGGCGGGGAATGCAGCGGATCGGTCATCGGCGGAGGGCCGCACCGGGACGGGCGCGGCGGCAGGCGTGGGTGCGGGAGGCGCGCATTGTATCGGCATGCGGCCATCCGGCGCGGGCGTTGTCGCGGCGGTTGCGGCGCCGGCACGGCGGCGCGCGCGAGGAACGCTGTTTTGCGCGGCGGCGACGCATCGCCGGCAAGCGGCTTTGCGTACACTCGACGCTTTCCCGCTCCCGTACCCGGACGCATGCACCCGCAGACCAAGCTGCCCAAGGTGGGCACCACCATCTTCACCGTGATGTCGCAACTGGCCGCCGAGCACGGCGCGGTCAACCTGGGCCAGGGCTTTCCCGACTTCGCCGCGCCGGCGCGGCTGATCGACACGCTGGACCAGGCGATGCGCGACGGCCACAACCAGTACCCGCCAATGACCGGGGTGCCGGTGCTGCGCCAGGCGATCGCCGGCAAGGCGCTGCGCTGCTACGGCGCGCAGGTCGATCCGGATACGGAGGTGACGGTGACCAGCGGCGCCACCGAGGCGCTGTTCAACGCCATCCATGCGGTGGTGCGGCCGGGCGAGGACGTGATCGTGCTGGATCCGGCCTACGACAGCTACGAGCCGGCGATCGACCTGGCCGGCGCGCGCGCGGTGCACGTGCCGCTGGACCCGCAGAGCTTCGCGGTGGACTGGGAGCGGGTCCGCGCGGCGATCACCCCGCGCACCCGGCTGCTGATCCTCAACAGCCCGCACAACCCGTCCGGCGCGATGCTCGGCGCCGACGACCTGCAGGCGGTCGCCGACCTGCTGCGCGGCACTGACATCTTCCTGATCTCCGACGAGGTCTACGAGCACATCGTGTTCGACGGCCGCCGCCACGAATCGGTGCTGCGCTGGCCGGAACTGCGCGAACGCGCCTTCGTCGTCTCCAGTTTCGGCAAGACCTACCACTGCACCGGCTGGAAGATCGGCTACGCGATCGCGCCGCCGGCGCTGAGCGCCGAATTCCGCAAGGTCCACCAGTACAACACCTTCACCAGCTTCGGCCCGGCCCAGTACGCCTTCGCCGCGATGATCCGCGACGAGCCCGAACACGACGAACAGCTCGGCGCGTTCTACCAGGCCAAGCGCGACCGCTTCCGCGAACAGCTGCTGACCACCCGGCTCAAGCCATTGCCGGTGCCGGGCGGCTACTTCCAGCTGGTCGACTATTCGGCCATCAGCGACCTGCCCGACACCGAGTTCGTGAAGTGGCTGACCATCGAAAAAGGCGTGGCCGCGATCCCGCTGTCGCCGTTCTACCAGACCCCGCCGCCCGGCCAGCGCCTGGCCCGGCTGTGCTTTGCCAAGAACGAAGCGACGCTGGATGCGGCGATCGAGCGATTGCGCGCGCTGTAGCGCGCAATCGCCGGGATTGGGGAGTGGGGATTGGGGATTCGTAAAAGCTAGGTATCCCTATTAGCGGAACGTCTGCTTCCCGATTCCAATCACGCGTTCAAATCCCGCTTTTGCCAATCCCGAATCCCCACTCCCCAATCCCGGCCCCACAATGACCGACCTCCGCATCTCCCTCATCCAAGGCGACACCCGCTGGCACGATCCGGCCGGCAATCGCGCGCACTACGCCGAACTGCTGGCGCCGCTGGCCGGGGCCACCGATCTGGTGATCCTGCCGGAGACCTTCACCAGCGGTTTCTCCAACGACGCGCTGGACCAGGCGGAGGGCATGGACGGGCCGACCGTGGCCTGGATCCGCGAGCAGGCGGCGCGGCTGGGCGCGGCGGTGACCGGCAGCGTGCAGTTGCGCGTGCCGGGCGAGGACGGCGTCGCCAAGGTGTTCAACCGCCTGCTGTGGGCCACGCCCGACGGCGCGCTGCAGCACTACGACAAGCGCCACCTGTTCCGCTACGCCAACGAGCACCAGCGCTATGCCGCCGGGCGCGAGCGGCTGTGCGTGGACTGGAAGGGCTGGCGGATCAATCCGCAGGTCTGCTACGACCTGCGCTTCCCGGTGTTCTGCCGCAACCGCTACGACGTCGAGCGCCCCGGCCAGCTCGACTTCGACCTGCAGATCTTCGTCGCCAACTGGCCGTCGGCGCGCGCCTATCCGTGGCGCACCCTGCTGCGCGCGCGCGCGATCGAGAACCTGTGCTTCGTGGCCGCGGTCAACCGGGTGGGCGAGGACGGCAACGGCTTGCACTACGCCGGCGACAGCGCCGTGATCGATTTCCTCGGCCAGCCGCAGCTGGAGATCCGCGAGCGTGAGCAGGTGGCCACCACCACGATCTCGGCGGCGGCGCTGGCCGCGCACCGCGCGCGCTTCCCGGCGATGCTGGACGCCGACACCTTCACGCTCGGCGATTAGGGCGGGTCCTGCGCACGGACTCTAATCCGCTCCTGCGGCCACTTTCCCCCTGAAATGGGAGCATGGTTCCGAGGCGAGAGAGCGACAGCGGCTCGTACATAGCCCCTCTCCCACCGGGAGAGGGGTTGGGGTGAGGGTCCGGCGCGAAAGCGACTCGCGGAATTTGGGTGCGCGAGTCTCAGTCGCCCTTGTCGCCCGCATGCGGCAGCGGTGCCAGACGGATTTCGTACAGCGTGGGCCAGCGCTTGCCGGTGACGAACAGGCGGTCGTGTTCGGCGTCGTAAGCGATGCCGTTGAGCACGTCGTTGCTCGGGTCGGTCAAGGTTTCGGCGGCCGGCACCAGCGCTTGCAGGTCGATCCAGGCGATCACCTTGCCGCTGGCCGGATCGATGCGTGCGATGCGCGAGGTCAGCCAGACGTTCGCCAACAGATCGCCTTTCACCCATTCCAGTTCGTTGAGATCGTCCAGCGGCTTGCCGCGCGCGGTGACCCGGATGCTGCCGACCTGGCGCAGCGTCTGCGGATCGAGGCGGCGGATCTTGGCGGTGCCGTCGCTCATGTACAGGCTGCTGCCGTCGCTGGTCAGCGCCCAGCCCTCGCCGGGGTAGGTGAAACTGGTTTTCAAGGTGAGGGTGGAGAGGTCGTAGACGAAGCCCTGTTGATTGCGCCAGGTCAGCTGGATCAGCCGGTCGTGCCAGGCCACGATGCCTTCCCCGTAGTACGGGGGCGGCGTATCGACCTGCTGCAGCACGCGCCCGCTGTCCAGCTCGACCTTGCGCACCCCGGAGTGGCCGAGTTCGCCGGTGCTTTCGTACAGGTAGCCGTGCAGATAGAACAGGCCCTCGGTGAAGGCGCCGGTGTCGTGCGGATAGGTTTTCACGACCGTATAGCCCTGCACCGGAATCGCCTCGGTGGCGGCGCACAGCGAGGGGCATAGCAGGGCGGCAAGCAGCAGGGGGTAGGCGATGCGCGACATGGCCAGATCATCCCATGCCGGGCTCCGGACGTCAGTGCCTAACGCCGTTGCGGCCATCGGAAATGCTTGCTGAACGGGCGTAGAGCTGCAATGGCGCCTTGTCGCGGCTGCCACATCGGCGCTGCTACGCTCGCGCCGTGTCCACAAACCGGAATGCCCCTATGATCAAGTCGCTCTCTCTCCTCGTGTTGCTGAGTGCGGCGACGCTCGCGCCGCAGGCCCAGGCCGCAGGCAACATCGACTGCAAACTGTCGTTCAACCTGTCGGGCTGGTCGGTGTTCTACAAGACCGCCAGCGGCACCGGCACCATCACCTGCAACGACGGTGCGGTGATTCCGGTCAAGATCAGCAGCAAGGGCGGTGGCCTGACGGTCGGCAAGTCGAAGATCGTCGGCGGCCGCGGTACGTTCAGCGGCGCCTACAGCCTCAACGATCTGTTCGGCACCTACGCCGCGGCCGAAGCGCACGCCGGGGTGGTGAAATCCAGCACCGCGCAGGTCGTCACCAAGGGCGATATTTCGCTGGCCCTGGCCGGCACCGGCGAGGGCGTCGATCTGGGCGTCAACGTCGGCAATTTCGTGATCGAACGTCGCAAGTAAATCGCAACATCCGGCGTTGAAGGCGCGGCGCGCGCGCAACGGGCGCGTCGCATCAGCGCCAACAATGACGCCGGCGAAGCTGGTCTCCTGAAGAGGCCCGCTTCGTCGGCGTTTTTCTTGGCTTACTGCTGAGCGAACACCCAGGCCAGCTGGCCGCGCACCGGTTCCTTGGTGGCCAGGGTCTGCTTGTAGAGCGTGCGTGCGGCCCAGCAGGCGTCGTCGTCGCTGGCCTGCGCCATCTGCGGCAGCACCTTCATCAGGCGCTGCTGCTGGTCGGACGGCAAGGAGGTGATCAGCGTGTTCATCGCCGCCTGCACGTCGGCCGGCGCCACGGTTTGCGGCGGTTTGTTGCTCAGTTGCGCGTCGGTGGCCTTGAGCGAAATGTCGAACCATTGGTCGATCTGCGCCGGCGGCAGCGCTTCCAGCCCCTGCAGCATGGCCGCGCTCATCGCCTGCGCGTCTTTCGGGTCGCCGCCGCGGGCCAGCACCGCGCACTTGGCCGCGTCCAATTTGTCGCTGGCCGCTGCCAGGATTTCCAGGCGCTGTTCCAGCGTCGCGTGATCGAGCCGGGCGATGCCCTTCTGCGCCAGTTCGAAGCCGGCGCGCTGCGCCTGCGTCTTGTCGCCCTTGCCGAGCAGCGCGACATAGCGCGGATCGTTGACCAGCTTGCGCAGCATGCGGTCGAACGGCTCGTGCAGCGGCGAACTCTTGGGGTAGGGGTTCTGCGCGGCGGCGACTTCTTCCTGCACTTTCTTGCACGCGCCCAGGCTCAGCACGGCGGCGATCAACAGGGGCAGCAGTATCTTCCGTGACATGGGATCTCCCGATCGGTAGAGGCGCCGCCGCGGAAGTGGGCAGCTCAGGATGCGCAGGATATCGGCTTCGCCGCCTTTGCGCATCGCTGCCTCGGGAGTGCGGCGATGTGCGGGTGCTGCAGCCGACCTTCGCGCGATGTCCCGCCCGCGCCGACGAAGCGCTGCCGAACGCTGGTTGCGCAGGCCGTCGCTCGCCATGGCAAGATCGGCATCGATAATCCGGCGTGTGCGCATGCTGCGTGCAGGAGAGGCGATCGATGGGCAGGATCGGGCTGGCGATGGTGTGCGTGGCGCTGCTGTCGGCGCGCGACGCGTCTGCGGGCGGGCAGGACGTTCGCGCCTGCGAGATCGACCGGGCCAGCCTGCTGGCCTTGGACCAGCAACACTTCGATCAGGACGTGAGCGATGGCGGCGGCGGTTGGCGCGCGGTCGCGGCGCGTCCCGGCTGCGAAACCGTCGCGGCCGATCTGATCCGCGACTACCGGAAGGCGCATCCCGACGACCCTGGCATTCTCTATTGGCATGAGGGCCAGCTGCGCGCGTTCGCCGGCGACTATCCCGCCGCGATGGCGCTGATGCAGGCGTCCAAGAAGCCCGCGGCGCAGGATCCCGCTGGATGGAATCCGTACGTCGATGCGACGATGGCCTTCCTCGCCCACGACGCGAAGCGTCTGGCCGCGGCGAAGAAAGCGCTGGACGCGGTACCGCCATCGCCGGACCTGCCGCCGTTGCACGATGGCTTCATCGAGATGCCGATGCAGAACGGGCAACTGCTCAAGATGCACTGGCCGCCCAATGCCGACGTGGTCGAAGGACTGGCGCGGTGCATGGAGAAATCCTACGCCGTGGCCTACAGCCAGGAATGCCGGGCGGGCTCGCCCTAGGACCGCCATCTATCCACGGCAGATCGCCGCACTTGCGCGTGCCTGCCGGCTGGCGGCAGCGTGCAGCGCCCGCTCCCGACAAATTGCGTCCAGCAAAAAGGGCGCCGCATACGCAGGCGCCCTCGCTCATGCTGCTGCGGTCGGCAACGGGTGCCGGCCGCGTGGCGCTCAGCCGCCGCGCGGACCGCGGTTGCCGCCGCCGCCGGGGCGACCGCCGCCGCCCGGACGCCCGCCGCCGGGGCGGTTGCCGCCCGGACGCCCGCCGGGACCGCCCGGGCCGCGCTTCTGCCCGTCGGCGCGCGGGCCGGCCGGGCGGGCAGAACGCGGTGCCGCGCCGTACGGGTTGAAGCCGGGGGTGGCATGGTCGGACGGGAAGCTGGGCGCATTGCCCGGATGCCCGTACGGGTGCGCCTTGCGCTGGCCCTGTCCCTGGCCGCCGCGGCCCTGGCCTGCGGTCTGGCCGGCACCGGCGCCGGCGGGGCGCGGCTTGCCGTAGGGACGGCCTTGGCCTTGTCCCTGACCGCCGCGACCACCGGGACCGGCATTGCGATGCCCGGTCGGACCGGTGCTGACGCCGTCGGGCACGTACCAGGTGCGAAACGCGGCGGGATTGCCGTCCGGCAGCGGCTTGGGACCCTTCGGGGTGCGCTGCTTGAACGGCTTCTGCGCCTGCTGCGCGGCCATCTCGCCGCTGACGGTCAGCCCGCCGTGCGGCTTCTTGCCGCCGCGACCACGGCCGCGGTCCTCGCGGAAATTGTCGAAGCGGCGCAGCTCGCGGCCTTCGTCGGCGACGTTGTGGCCGTTGACGTAGGCATTGCCGCCGCGGCCGACCTGCACGGTGGCCTTGGCCGCCTTGCGCTGGCCGATCACCGGCTGCAGGGTCAGCGCCGACGGGGTGCCTTCTTCCAGCTTCAGTTCGGCGCGCAGCGCCTCGACCTTGTCCTGCGCCAGTTCCAGCGACTGCCCGCGCAGCAGCTCGCGCGGCAGGCCCACCTTGCCGTAGCGGGTGCGCTTGAGGCGGCTGACCTGGCAACCCTGCGATTCCCACAGCCGGCGCACTTCGCGGTTGCGGCCTTCCTTGACCACCACGCGGAACCAGTCGTGCGAATCGGTGCCGCCGATGCGTTCGATCTCGTCGAACTTGGCGCCGCCGTCTTCCAGCAGCACGCCGCGCGAGAGGCGCTCGACCATGCTGTCGGGCACCTTGTCCTCGCCTTCCGGGGCGCGCACGCGCACCACGTATTCGCGCTCGATCTCGTAGGACGGATGCATCATCGCGTTGGCCAGCTCGCCATCGGTGGTCAGCAGCAGCAGGCCGGTGGTGTTGATGTCCAGGCGGCCGATGGCGATCCAGCGCGCGCCCTTCAGTGCCGGCAGCGCCTCGAAGATGGTCGGGCGGCCTTCGGGATCTTCGCGCGTGGTCACTTCGCCTTCGGGCTTGTTGTAGATCAGCACGCGCGACGGCTCGGTCAGCGCGCTGGCGACGAAGCTGCGGCCGTCCAGCTCGATCCTGTCGCCGCTCTTGACCGACATGCCGGTCTGCGCGACCTCGCCGTTGACCTTGACCAGGCCGTCGGCGATGCGCTGCTCCAGCGCGCGGCGCGACCCCAGGCCGGCCTGCGCCAGGACCTTGTGCAGGCGTTCTTCCAGTTTCGGCTGCTCGCCGGCGGCATCGCGCTTGAGCGAGAGCTTGTTCAACGACAGCTTGCGGGAGGTGTCACTCATTTACTTGGCTCCGGCCGGCGCGGGATGCGTCGGCCTCTGGTTCGGAATCGGCATCGTCAACAGCCACGGTCGTCGTCGCGACGGCGTTGTCTTCGGCTTCGTTCGCATCCGCCGCGCGCTCGCCCGGCGCGGCTTCGGGTTCGCCCGTCGGGGCGGTGTCTGCAGCCGAGGCGGTCGCCGGGGCGGCGTCTGCATCGGTAGCGCGTTCGGTATCGGTATCGGTATCGCTGTGCGCGGCGGCGCTGGCGTCCGCAGCGTGGAGATCGGCTGCGTCGTCGGCTTCGGCCGGCAACGCGTCCGGATCGGGTGCAGTCTCCTGATCGGGTGCAATCTCCGTATCGGACGCGGTGCCGTGGTCTTCGTCGCCCGCATCGGCGGGCGGCGCGTCGGCCGAGTCGGCAGCCGCTGCCGAGCTGGCCGGGTCCGCGTCGGCCGCGCCGGCCTGCGCCATGTCGCCGACCGGCAGGGCGTCGCGGTCCAGCTGCAGTTGCGGTTCCAGTTCGCCGATGTCCTTCAGTTCCGACAGCGGCGGCAGTTCGTCCAGGCGCTTGAGCCCGAAATAGTCGAGGAAGCCCTTGGTGGTGCCGAACAGCGCCGGCTTGCCGGGCACGTCGCGGTGGCCGACCACGCGGATCCACTCGCGCTCTTCCAAGGCCTGGATGATGTTGCTGCTGACCGCCACGCCGCGCACCTGCTCGATCTCGCCGCGGGTGATCGGCTGGCGGTAGGCGATCAGCGCCAGGGTTTCCAGCGTGGCGCGGGTGTAGCGGGTCTTGCGCTCGGTCCACAGCCGCGCCACCCACGGGTGCACCTCGCTGTTGACCTGATAGCGGAAGCCCGACGCCACTTCCACCAGTTCCACGCCGCGCCCGGCGCAGGCCTCGCGCAACTGCTCCAGCGCCCGCTCGATGCTGCCCGGCGGGGCCGGCTCCTCCTCGGGGAACAGGCCGTGCAGCTGGGCCAGCGGCAGCGGTTGGTTGGCGGCGAGCAGGGCGGCCTCGACGATGCGGTTGATCAGCGCTTGATCCATGCGGAAAGGGGTCTTCGAAAACTCAGGTAGGGTCGTTGGCGGCGTCGGTATCGTCGAACTCGCTGTTGAACTGCAGCGGTTCGTTGGTGTTGCCCAGCGCCAGCGACTTGACGTAGATCGGCGCCAGCGGCAGCCGTTCGCCGTTGCGAACGACCTGATCCATCGGCTCCTGGACGATGTCCAGCAGCTGTTCCTTGGCCAGTTCCAGCAAGGCCAGGAAGGTGACCAGCACGCCCAGCTTGCCTTCCTCGGCGCTGAACAGCGATTCGAAGCGGTAGAAGCGGCCGTCGTCCAGGCGGCTCAGCACGTCGCCCATCCGCTGCCGCACGCTCAGCGCCTCGCGCTTGATGGCGTGGCCGCTGAACAGTTCGGCGCGCTTGAGCACGTCGTACAGCGCCAGCAGCATTTCCTTCAGCTCCACCGGCGGCGGCAGCTTCACCGCGGCGCGGTCGGGCACGTGCGCCTGCACCGTCGTGGTGTCGCGGTCCTGCCGCGGCAGCGCGTCGATGTCCTCGGCGGCCTGCTTGAAGCGTTCGTACTCCTGCAGGCGGCGGACCAGCTCGGCGCGCGGATCGGCTTCCTCGCCTTCCTGCGCCGGCGGCCGCGGCAACAGCATCCGCGACTTGATCTCGGCCAGGATCGCGGCCATCACCAGGTATTCGGCCGCCAGTTCGAAGCGCAGCTCCTGCATCACGTTGATGTAGTCCACGTACTGCCGGGTGATCTCGGCGACGGGGATGTCCAGGATGTCCAGGTTCTGCCGGCGGATCAGGTACAGCAACAGATCCAGCGGGCCTTCGAACGCATCCAGGATGACTTCCAGCGCATCCGGCGGAATGTACAGGTCCTGCGGGATCTGCAGGACCGGCTGCCCATGCACCACCGCCAGCGGCATCTCCTGCTGCTGTGGCGCGGTCTGCTGGATTGGCGGGTTCGCGTCGAGCGCGAGTTCGGAGGTCATCAGTTGGACGTCAGGTACATCGGTGTTGCGGTAGCGAAGGGCCGGGCGGGGGCGATCCGGCGCGGGCCTTGCCAGCAGTACTGCAGTTCACGTCGCGTCATCCCCGCAACGCGATCCACACTTCAACAGGACACAAGGCGTACGCCGCACGCGTCGCGGCGACGGAACAGCTCGAGGAGGACGTCTGCGCGGGCGGTGTCAGGCAGCGAATCGGTCGTCGGAAGGGGCTGGGGGAGCCAATCACCGACGGGCCGCTGCATCCGGCCGCGTGCAATGGAACCAAGGGTAATGCGCCAGCCGGGTCGGTGTCCAGCGCCGTGGCGCTAGAATTGTGCGGGGTTCATCTGCGAAACGAAGGGCGGTGGCGGTATGTGGTACGTGATCGAGGGATACGACGGCGCCGATGCGCTGCCGCGGCGGGCGGCGGCGCGGCCGGCGCACCTGGCCAGGCTGGAGGCCTTGCAGGAGGCCGGACGCCTGCTGCTGGCCGGCCCATGCCCGGCGATCGACGCCGAGGACCCGGGTCCGGCCGGCTTCAGCGGCAGCCTGGTGGTGGCCGCGTTCGACTCGCTGGCGCAGGCCCGGACCTGGGCCGACGCCGACCCGTACGTGGCGGCGGGCGTCTATGCGCGGGTCGAGGTGCGACCGTTCCGGAAGACCTTGCCGTGAGCGGTCCTGCCGTAGGCGAGATGGCCGCGAGCCGGGTCGAGCGCATCCGTGGCGCGTTGCAGGCCGCGTTCGCGCCGCAGTCGCTGGAGGTCGAGGACGACAGCCACCGTCATGCCGGCCACGCCGGCGCGCGCGACGGGCGCGGTCATTTCAATGTCCGCATCGTCAGCACCGCCTTTGCCGGCATGGCGCCGCTGGCCCGGCACCGCGCGGTCTACGCCGCGCTCGGCACGATGATGCAGACCGACATCCACGCGCTGTCGATCCGCGCCGAGGCGCCGCGCGACGGCGCCTGAGCGGTCGCGCAGGTGGCGTGTGGAGGAGCGCGGAATGCGCCGCGCCAAGGCCACGGCAGCCGAGAAAAGCGGAATGCAGTCCGTAATTATGCTGCGGCGCGTCATGATTCCGGCGATTTTGCGATCGATCAAGTGATTGAATTCAAAAGATTTTATTGAAAAAATAACAAAAGGCTTTCTGCCTCGTCCTGAAAACGATTACAGTCCGCGCCAGTTTCTCAATGTCTCGGCCGCGGAGGGCGGCACGATGGCGAAGAGCGCGGTCACCATCAAAGATGTCGCACGCGAGGCCCGGGTATCGGTGGCCACGGTGTCGCGTGCGCTCAACGGGCACGAGAACGTCGCCGAGCCGGTGCGCACGCTGGTGCTGGAGGTGGCCGAGCGGCTGCGCTACAGCCCGCATGCGGCCGCTCGCAGCCTCAGCAGCCGCCGCACCCAGACCCTGGGCGTGGTGCTGCCGGACCTGTACGGCGAGTTCTTCTCCGAGCTGATTCGCGGCATCGACGGCGCGGCGCGCGCGCGCCGCCAGCATCTGCTGGTGTCCAGCTACCACGGCGATCCGGAAGAGCAGGGCCGCGCGCTGCGCGCGATGCGCGGGCGCGTGGACGGCCTGCTGGTGCTGTCGCCGTACGCCGAGCGCCCCGGCTTCCTCACCGACAACCTGCCGCAGGCGTTGCCGACGGTGCTGATCAACACCTATCTGCCGGGCGCCGAGTATCCGGTGCTGAGCATCGACGACCATGCCGGTGCGATGGCGATGACCGAGCACCTGCTGGCGATGGGCCATCGCCGCATCGCCTTCGTCGGCGGTCCGGAGCTGAACTTCGATGCGCGCGAGCGCCTGCGCGGGTTCCGCGACGCGATCGCCGCGCATCCCGGCCAGGCGCAGGGCCAGGAGTTTCCCGGTCAGTTCGACGAAGCCTCCGGCCACCGCGCAGGGCAGGCGATGCTGCAGGCAGGCACGCTGCCCGACGCGGTGTTCGCCGCCAACGACATGACGGCGTTGGGTTGCCTGTACGCCTTCGCCCAGGCCGGCGTGCGCGTGCCCGACGACATCGCGCTGGCCGGCTTCGACGACATCCCGCTAGCGCGCTTCGTTCACCCGTCTCTCACCACCATGCAGGTGAGTATCGCCGGCCTCGGCGAGCAGGCGATGCGGCGCCTGCTGCAGTTGATCGATCACCCGGGCAACGACGAGGGGCTGCGGCAGACGCTGACGCCGCTGCTCGTCGTGCGCGATTCCAGTCTCAAGGTCAGGAAGGAATAGGGGACGCCACGTCGTCGTCGCCTGTGTCGCCATGTCGTTGTAACGCTCCACTTGCTGCACTTTTTTGTTTGCTTCAAGCAATCGCTACACCACAACCAAGAACCACCCTGGAGGTTTCATGCATCATCGTACTCAGACCACGGCTCGTCCTGCGCGCAAACTCCTCACCTGTGCGCTGGCCAGCTGCCTGTTGCTGAGCGCTGCGCCGTCGTTTGCGCAGAGCACCGCCGCCACGATCCGTGGGCAGGTCGCGCTGGATTCCGCGGCATCGGCGCAAGCACAGGTCACGGCGACCAACCTGGCGACCGGTCTGTCGCGTACCGTGCAGGTCAACAACGGCAGCTATGCGGTCGGCGGCCTGCCGCCCGGCTCGTACCGCATCGATCTGACCGCCAACGGCCAGACCACCTCGCAGAACGTCACCGTGCAGGTCGGCCAGACCGCGACGCTGAACCTGGGCGGCGCGGCAGCGGCCGCCAGCGCCAGCGGCGAAGGCGCCACCACGCTCGACGCGGTGCAGGTCACCGCGCCGCCGGTGCTGGTGGAGACCCGCACCTCCGAGAACGCCACCTACATCTCCAACGTGCAGATCGAGAAGCTGCCGCAGGCCACGCGCAACTTCCTCGAGCTGGCCGACAGCGTGCCGAGCGTGCAGTTCCAGCGCGACGCCAAGGGCAACACCACGGTGCGCTCCGGCGCGACCTCGGCCAACGGCACCAACGTCTACATCGACGGCATCAGCCAGAAGAACTACGTGCTGACCGGCGGCGTCAGCGGCCAGGACTCCAGCCGCGGCAATCCGTTCCCGCAGTCGGCGATCGGCGAATACAAGGTCATCACCTCCAACTACAAGGCCGAGTTCGATCAGGTCAGCAGCGCGGCGATCGTCGCCTCGACCAAGTCCGGTACCAACGATTTCCACGGCAGCTTCTTCTGGGATACCACCAACGACGACTGGCGCGCCGAGAGTCCGCTGGAACGCGAAGCCGGCAAGCGCGACGATTTTTCCGAGACCCAGTACGGGGCGACGTTCAGCGGCCCGATCCTGAAGGATCGCGCGCACTTCTTCGTCGCCTACGAGGCCAAGGAATACACCACGCCCAATACGGTGATCCCGGGCGGCATCTATGCCGATCGCGTCGATCAGCTGCCGAGCCAACTGCAGCCGCTGGTCACCACCTACAGCACCCCGTTCAAGGAAGACCTGTACTTCGGCAAGATCGACTGGACCATCGGCGACAACAGCCTGTTCGAGCTGAGCGGCAAGTACCGCAAGGAAGACGAGCTGTCCGACATCGGCGAGACCACCACTTACCAGCACGGCAGCACCAACGGCCAGGAAGAGAAGCGTGCCAACCTGCGCTGGCAGTACACCGGCGCGGCGTTCCTCAACGATCTGAACCTGAGCTACGAAAGCGCGTACTGGACCCAGGATCCGCTGACCAACGGCAGCGGCTACGTGCTGTCGTACGTGCCGCAGGCCGGCAACGAGACCACCATCCTCACCGCCGGTGCCGGCAGCAGCTACCAGAACAAGGGGCAGGAGGGCTGGACCCTGCAGGACGACCTGACGTTGAACAGCATGGACTGGCACGGCAGCCACACGGTCAAGATGGGCTTCAAGTACAAGGACATCGAACTGGATTCGACCCAGATCAATCCGGCCAATCCGCAGTACTACTACAACATCCTGACCGATACCGACACGCCGTACCGGGTGCGCTGGGGCGATACCAGCGGCGGTTCGGTGGTGTCCAAGAACAAGCAATACGGCATCTATCTGCAGGACGACTGGGAGGTCAACGAGCACCTGACGCTCAACCTCGGCGTGCGCTACGACTACGAGAAGACCCCCTCGTTCCTCGACTTCGTCACCCCGGCCGATGTCGCCAGCGCGCTGCAGAACTGGAGCAACCTGGACAACGCCAACTACGACATCTCCAACTACATCAGCAACGGCCACAACCGCAAGGCGTTCAAGGACGCCTGGCAGCCGCGGCTGGGCTTCTCCTACGACCTGTTCGGCGACCAGGCGCACGTGATCTACGGCGGCGCCGGCCGTGCTTACGACCGCAACATCTTCGACTACCTGGCGCTGGAGCAGCTCAACAACAGCTTCAAGTCGTATAGCTACTACTTCAGCAGCGCCAACAACGCCTGCCTGGGCGATCCCTGCGTGCCGTGGAACGAGAGCTACGCGACCCAGGCCGGCCTGGCCGGGCTTGCTTCGGCCAATACCGGCGGCGGCGGTCGCGAGATCTACCTGATCGACAACAACATCAAGGTGCCGTACTCCGACCAGTTCAGCCTGGGCATGCGCAACATGGTGCACCTGTGGGGCAACGACTGGTACACCGACGTGACCCTCAGCCGGATCGTGAGCAAGGACGGTTTCGTGTTCCTGCGCGGCAACCGCCGTGCCGACGGTTCGTTCTTCCTGCCGGGCACCACCTCCGGCGTGCCGACCGATTCGCCGAACGGCTACAGCGCGATCGTGCTGGGCACCAATGGCCTGGAAACGCGCAACAACCAGCTGGCGCTGAAGCTGGACAAGCCGTACGACAAGGAATCGGGCTGGGGCTTGACCGTGGCCTATACCTTCTCCGACGCCAAGGAAAACCGCCAGTTCGGCGAGCACTACGCGCTGGATCAGGCGTCGATGGCCGGCTACGGCTGGCGCGAGGCCGGCGGCATCCCGAAGAACCGCCTGGTGGTCACCGGCATCTACGATTTGCCGTACGCCATCACCCTGTCGGGCAAGCTGTCGCTGGCCAGCCAGACGCCGCACTACGGCACCAACTGCCTGGCCGGCAACGACCAGTGCTATATCATCCAGTACAAGCCGGATTCCACGCTGGGCTACAAGGAATTCAGCCTGGCGGCGAACAAGGAATGGGATACCGGCGCAGGCATCAAGTTCAACGTGCGCGCCGACATCATCAACCTGTTCAACTGGACCAACTACGCCGACTACAACACCGACACCGGGACCTACGACGATCTCAACACGTCGTACGGCACCGCCAACGGCGTGTTGGCGTCGCCGATGCGCACGTTCAAGCTGTCGTTCGGCCTGAACTGGTAAGCCCTGCCGTCGCGGCCCCGGATCCGCCCGGGGCCGCGACGGTCGATCTTCGCTGTGGAGGCGGCGATGATCCGCGGGGAGGCTGAGGCGCGCGTCCGCGGACGCGCGCGCCGGCGCCGCAGCGTCACTGGGCGCTGGTCGGCCCGATCGGGACATCGCTGTGCGTAATGCGTAAGTGCAGTACCAAGTAGGAAGCATGGGCCGTGCAACGTCGTCGCTGCCCATGTCGCGGCCCGCAATGTGTCATTTGGATGTTCTTTCTCCCATTTCGCCGATTCGCTTCGCTTTCCTACAACCAGACATGAAGAACCCTGGGAGGGTGTCATGAAACATTCCATCCAATCGACGTACCGGCCGCAACGCAGCGCCCTTGCCTGCGCACTGGCCGGCTGCTTGCTGTTCGCCGCCGCACCGGTGTTCGCGCAGAGCACCGCGGCCACCATCCGCGGCCAGGTAACGGCCGATGCGGCGCCTGCCGGCAGCGCGAAAGTGACCGCCACCAACGTGGCGACCGGCTTCAGCCGCAGCGTGCAGACCGGCGCCTCGGGCAGTTACTCGGTGGCGGGCCTGCCGCCCGGCACCTACCGCGTCGACGTGGAGTCGGGCGGCAACACCAGCAGCCAGACCATCACCGTGCAGGTCGGTCAGGCCGCGACGCTGAATCTCGGCGTCGGCGCCACCGGCACCAGTGCTGGCGGCAATGCCACGACCCTGGACACGGTGCAGGTCACCGCGCCGCTGGCGGTGGAAACCAAGACCTCGGAAGTGGCCACCTACGTCACCACGCGCCAGATCGAGGCCTTGCCGCAGAGTTCGCGCAACTTCCTGGCCTTCGCCGACACCGTGCCCGGCATGGTGTTCGAGACCAGCCCCAGCGACGGCTCGACCAAGCTGCAGTCCGGCGCGCAGAGCGCGAACAACATCAATGTGTTCATCGACGGCGTCGGCCAGAAGAACTACGTGTTGGCCGGCGGCATCACCGGGCAGGACTCCAGCCGCGGCAATCCGTTCCCGCAGCTGGCGATCGGCGAATACAAGGTCATCACTTCCAACTACAAGGCCGAGTACGACCAGCTGAGCAGCGCGGCGGTGTCGGCGGTGACCAGGTCCGGCGGCAACGATTTCCACGGCAGCTTCTTCTGGGATTACAGCAATTCGGACTGGCGCGCCGCGCGCGAGAGCGAGAAGGCGCAAGGCAGCAAGGATCGCTCCAAGGACGAGCAGTACGGCTTCTCGTTCGGCGGTCCGATCGTCAAGGACGTGGCGCATTTCTTCGTGACCTACGAGGGCAAGGACTATTCCGCGCCGCAGGACGTGTATCCGGGCCAGGGCTACAGCGTCTCCGAGTTGCCGGCCTCGCTGCAGTCGGCGGTGCGCAACAGCAGCGTGCCGTTCCACGAAGACCTGTACTTCGGCAAGATCGACTGGTCGATCGACGACAACAATCTGCTGGAACTGACCGCCAAGCGGCGCGAGGAAACCGGCCTGGGCAACATCGGTGCGCAGAATACCGAGTCCTACGCCACCGACAACCAGGTGGACGAAACCCGGGTGGACCTGCGCTGGCAGCTGACCATGGGCGACTGGCTCAACGATGCGCACCTGACCTACGAGAAGGCGTTCTGGTCGCTGGAGCCGAAGAACTTCGGCGACGGCTACGTGCTGACCGACGGTTCGGGTAACACCGGCAACGTGATCCTGGCCACCGGCGCAGGTTCGGGTGGCTACCAGCACAAGGGCCAGAAGGGGCACTCGTTCCAGGACGACCTGACCTTCTCCGGCTGGGAAGGCCACACCCTCAAGATGGGCGTGAAGTACAAGCAGGTCGAGCTGACCACGCTGGAGCAGCAGCCGTACAACCCGCAGTACTACTACGACATCAACGACAGCACCACGGTGCCGTACTACATCAGCTTCGCCTCCGGCATCACCGGCACCAGCCAGGGCGCGCTGACCTCCAAGAACAAGCAGTTCGGCATCTATTTCCAGGACGACTGGGAGGTCAACGACCGGCTGACCCTGAACCTGGGCCTGCGTTGGGACTACGAGAAATCACCGAGTTACCTGAACTACGTGACCGATCCGGACGTGGTGGCGGCCATCTACAGCCAGGACCCGAACGCGGCGGCCGGCCAGACCTATGCGCAGACGCTGGCGTTGGGCGGCATCGACATCTCCAACTACATCAGCGACGGCAGCAACCGGCATGCGTTCAAGGATGCCTGGCAGCCGCGCCTGGGCTTCTCCTATGACCTGAGCGGCGACCAGAAGCACGTGCTGTTCGGCGGCGCCGGCCGCTCCTACGACCGCAATCTGTTCGACTACCTGGCGCTGGAGCAGACCAAGGCCACGTACGGCAGCTACGGCTATTCGGTCAACACGGCGGCGCATCCCTGCACGGTGGGCGTCAACAATTGCCTGGAATGGGACGACTCGCTGCTGCAGCAGTCCACGCTCGACGGGCTGGTGGCGAACAACTCGGCGGCCGGCCGCGAGGTCGATCTGCTGGCCAACAACCTGAAGGTGCCGTATTCGGACCAGTTCAGCCTCGGCATCCGCGACACCTTCCACATGCTGGGCTACGACTGGAACAGCTCGGTGACCCTGCAGCGCATCGTGTCCAAGGACGGCCTGGTGTTCCTGCTCGGCAACCGCCGTCCGGATGGCAGCTTCTTCGAGCCGGGCACCATCTCCGGTTCGCCGTGGGACTACGGCGTGCCCGGCTACGGTTCGCTGATCCTGGGCATGAACGGCCTGGAGACGCGCAACAACTCGCTGCTGCTGAGCCTGGAGAAGCCGTACACCTCCGAGTCGCCGTGGAGCGTGAACGTCGCCTACACCTATAGCAACGCCAAGGAGAACCGGCAGTTCGGCGAGCACTATGCGCTGGACTACCCGACGCTGTCGGGCTACGGCTGGTTCACCTCCGGCGGCGTCGCGCGGCACCGGCTGGTGATCAGCGGCGTCGCCGACGGTCCGTGGGACACCACGTTCTCCGGCAAGCTGACGCTGTCCACCCCCGAGTACTACTACACCACCTATTGCCCCTCGGACGGGCAGTGCCGCATCCGCCAGTTCCATCCGGACACCACGCTGGGCATCAAGCAGCTGGACCTGGCGGCGCAGAAGGTGTGGGACACCGGTTCCAACGTCAAATTGAAGATGCGCCTGGATGTGCTGAACGTCTTCAACTGGAAGAACTACGACTCCTACAGCGTGGATTGGGACAGCGGGACCTATACCGGCTACGACCAGTACGCGACCCGTACCGCCAAGCTGTCGCTGGGCCTGGATTGGTGAAGGCTTTGCCGCGGCCACCCCGGAACGTTTAGGGTGGTCGCGGCGAGGCGGGAAGTAGGATAATTTCGTACATGCATGTAAACGATTTCACAGGGGTGTCGAAGGCATGAAACCGGGCAGCGTCGCACGCTCACCATTGGTCCTGCTGCTGGCGGCGGTCGCGCTGCTGGCATCCTGCAAGAAAACCGAGGAGCCCACCGTAGCGGACAAGAAGCCGATCAAAGTGATCCTGATCGAAGCCGAACTTCCCCCCAAGCTGGTCAAGCCCGAATTGCCGCCGCTGTTCGACGACATCGAACGGCGCACCTTCCAGTTCTTCTGGGACACCACCAACGAGCAGAACGGCCTGGCGGTCGACCGCTACCCGTCGCGCCCGTTCGCCAGCATCGCCTCGATCGGCTTTGCGCTCACCGTCTATCCGATCGGCTACGAGAACGGCTGGATCAGCCGCGAGCAGGCGGTGCAGCGCACCCTGACCACGCTGCGCTTCCTGCGCGATGTGCCGGTCGGCCCGCAGCGCACCGGCCGCGCCGGCTACAAGGGCTTCTACTACCACTTCCTGGACATGCAGAAAGGCCTGCGCTACGACCAGTGGGTGGAGCTGTCGAGCGTGGACACCGCGCTGCTGATGATGGGCGTGCTGTTCGCCCAGTCCTACTACGAAGGCGACAGCGCCGACGAGAAGGAGATCCGCCAGATCGCCGACACGCTGTATCGCCGCGTGGACTGGAAGTGGATGCAGCAGCGCACGCCGCTGATCACGATGGGCTGGTATCCCGAGCGCGGTTTCATCCAGCACGACTGGATGGGCTACAACGAAGGCATGATGGTCTATCTGCTGGCGCTGGGCTCGCCGACCCATCCGGTGGAACCGGATGCGTGGCTGGAGTGGACGCGCACCTACAACAAGGACTGGGGCGTGTACTACGGCCAGGAATACCTGGCGTTCGGGCCGCTGTTCGCGCATCAGTACAACCACGTCTGGATCGACTTCCGCGACATCCAGGACCAGTACATGCGCGAGCACGGCATCGACTACTTCCTCAACAGCCGCCGCGCCACGCTCGCCCAGCGCGAATACGCCATCGACAACCCGATGAAGTGGAAGGAGTACGGCGAGAACGTGTGGGGCCTGACCGCCAGCGACGGCCCGCAGAACACCACCCAGGACTACCGCGGCGAACAGCGCCAGTTCTTCCACTACCGCACCCGCGGCGCCGGATTGTTCGAAGCCTTCGACGACGGCACCATCGCGCCGACCGCGGCGGTGTCCTCGATCGTGTTCGCGCCGGAAGTGGTGATCCCGGCGACCCAGGAAATGCACAAGCGCTTCGGCGACTTCATCTATTCCAGCTACGGCTTCCTGGATTCGTTCAATCCCAGCTTCAACTACGATATCCCGCTCAAGACCGGGCGCATGGTCCCCAACCGCGGTTGGGTCGCCGGCGACTACATCGGCATCGACCAGGGCGCGATCGTCACCATGATCGCCAACTACCGCAACGAGTTCGTCTGGAACGTGATGAAGAAGAACAAGTACCTGCGTACCGGGCTGGAGCGCGCCGGCTTCAGCGGCGGCTGGCTGACCCCGGAGGGCGAGACCCAGCCGCTGCCGAAGAAGGACGAGCAGGCCGCCACGGCGCGGGCGCTGGGCATCGCCGAGTCGCGTGCCGCGTCCGCCGAGGCGCAGCCCAATCCCGCGCAACGCCAACCGCAGAATCCGCAATGAGCGCATTGCCGATCAGCCGTTGGATATCGCTGGGCCTGCTGGTGCTGGCCGTGTGCGGGTGCGCGCGCGCGCCGCAGGGCGAGGTGGTGCGGTTCTGGGCGATGGGCCGCGAGGCCGAGGTGGTGGCCGAGCTGATGCCCGAGTTCGAGAAGGAGAATCCCGGCATCCACGTGGATATCCAGAACATCCCGTGGACCGCCGCGCACGAAAAGCTGCTGACCGCGTTCGCCGCCGACGGGTTGCCGGACGTGTGCCAGCTCGGCAACACCTGGATCCCCGAATTCGCCGCGCTGGACACGCTGCAGCCGCTGCAGCCCTACGTGGACAACTCCAAGGTCGTCGATCCGAAGGACTACTTCGCCGGCATCTGGGACACCAGCGTCATCGACGGCCAGCTGTACGGGGTGCCGTGGTACGTGGACACGCGCCTGCTGTTCTACCGCAAGGACATGCTCCGGGATGCCGGCGTGGAAACGCTGCCGCAGACCTGGGCCGAGTGGGAGCAGGCCATGGCCGCGGTGAAGAAGCACGTGGGGCCCAAGCGCTACGCGATCCTGATGCCGATCAACGAATTCGAGCAGCAGCTGTCGCTGGGCCTGCAGCTGGACGATCCGCTGCTGCGCGACCACAACAACTACGGCAATTTCCGCAGCCCCGGTTTCCGCAAGGCGCTGGGCTTCTACGCCAATATGTTCGAGCAGGGCTGGGCGCCGAAGATGTCCGAGACCCAGATCTCCAACGTGTGGGACGAATTCTTCAACGGCTTCTACGCGTTCTACATCTCCGGGCCGTGGAATATCCGCGAGTTCCGCAAGCTCGAGCCGGCGGCGCTGAAAGGGCAGTGGGGCACGATGCCGCTGCCGGGCCCGAGCGGCCCGGGCGCCGGCATCGCCGGCGGCACCAGCCTGGTGATCTTCCGCAAGTCGCAGCAGAAGGACGCGGCGTGGAAGCTGATCGAGTTCCTGTCGCGGCCGCAGACCCAGGCGCGTTTCCATGCGCTGATCGGCGATATGCCGCCGCGGCGCAGCACCTGGGACTATCCGTCGCTGGCCAACGATCCGCTGGCGCATGCGTTCCGCGACCAGCTGGAGCGGGTCAAGCCGGCGCCGAAGGTGCTGGAGTGGGAGCGCATCGTGCAGGAAATGCGGCTGGTCACCGAGCGCGTGGTGCGCGGCGGCGAGAGCCAGGAGAAGGCGGTGCAGGACCTGGACAAGCGCGTGGATGAAATCCTGGAGAAGCGGCGCTGGATCTATCAGCAGCAACACCCGCAGGCAGCGGCCGCAGCGGCTGCGGGAGCGGCGCCATGAAGCGCGGTTCCCTGGTCGGCTGGCTGTTCGCCGGGCCGGCGCTGATCGTGATCGGCGTGTTCTTCGGCCTGCCGGTGCTGTCGGCGCTGGCGCTGAGCGTCACCGATTTCGACCTGTACGCGCTGGCCGACAGCAACCACCTGCGCTTCGTTGGCCTCGGCAACTACCTCGAGTTGCTGCAGACCCAGATGTTCTGGAAGTCGCTGTGGAACACCACCTACTTC
This sequence comes from Xanthomonas sp. DAR 34887, assembly GCF_041245805.1. Lineage (NCBI taxonomy): Bacteria > Pseudomonadati > Pseudomonadota > Gammaproteobacteria > Lysobacterales > Lysobacteraceae > Xanthomonas > Xanthomonas tesorieronis. The sequence continues at coordinate 3,131,117 of NZ_CP162490.1, read as the reverse complement.
GTCATCGTCGGCGTGCCGCTGTCGATCGGCGCCTCGCTGGGCGCCGCCCTGCTGCTCAATGCGCCGGTGGCGCGGTTCAAGCCGCTGTTCCGCACCGCGCTGTTCGCGCCGGTGGTGACCACGCTGGTGGCGGTGGCGGTGATCTGGCGCTATCTGTTCCACACCAGTTACGGCCTGGTCAACTACGGCCTGAGCCACCTGGGCATCGGCCCGATCGACTGGCTCGGCGACCCGCATTGGGCGATGCCGACGATCATGCTGTTCGCGGTGTGGAAGAACTTCGGCTACAACATGGTGATCTTCCTCGCCGGCCTGCAAGGCATTCCGCAGGACCTGTACGAGGCCGCGCGCATCGACGGCGCGTCGAAGTGGAAGCAGTTCCTGCACATCACCCTGCCGATGCTGGGGCCGGTGCTGCTGGTGGTCGGGGTGATCACCGTGTCCGGCTATTTCCAGCTGTTCGCCGAACCCTACGTGATGACCCGCGGCGACCCGCTGCAAAGCACGGTCAGCGTGCTGTACTTCATGTTCGAAGAAGGCTTCAAGTGGTGGAACCTCGGCCGCGCGTCGGCGGTGGCGTTCCTGCTGTTCCTGATCATCCTGGGAGTGACCTCCGTGATGCTGCGCTTCGGCCGCAAGAAGGACCTGGTATGAGCCGCGAAATCGGCGCCTCGCGCTGGAATACGCTGCTGATCAACGGCGGGCTGCTGGTGCTGGCGCTGGTCAGCCTGGCGCCGCTGCTGTGGATGGTGTCGGTGTCGTTCATGCCGGCCGGGCAGGCGAGCCGGTTCCCGCCGCCGATGCTGCCCACCGGCCCGACCCTGGCCAACTACGGCGAGCTGTTCTCGCGCACCGGCATGGCACGCAACTTCGCCAACAGCCTGCTGGTGTCGTGCGCGATCACCTTCGGTTCGCTGCTGATCAACACCATGGCCGGCTATGCCTTCGCCAAGCTGCGCTTCGTCGGCAAGGAGCGGATCTTCCAGATCCTGCTGGCGGCGCTGGTGATCCCGGCGCAGGTGGCGATGCTGCCGCTGTTCCTGCTGATGAAGCAGCTGCACCTGGTCAACAACTTCGGCGGGGTGGTGGTGCCGGCACTGGCGACGGTGTTCGGCATCTTTCTGGTGCGCCAGTACGCGCGCTCGATCCCGGACGAACTGCTGGAGGCGGCCCGCATCGACGGCGCCGGCGAGCTGCGCATCTTCTTCCAGATCGTGCTGCCGATGCTCAAGCCGGTACTGGTGACGCTGACCATCTTCACCTTCATGGCCGCGTGGAACGACTTCATGTGGCCGCTGATCGTGCTGACCGACCAGGAGCACTACACCTTGCCGGTGGCGCTGGCGGCGCTGTCGCGCGAACACATCATGGACGTGGAGATGATGATGGCCGGCGCGGTGGTGACGGTGATCCCGGTGCTGGCGCTGTTCCTGGCGCTGCAGCGCTACTACATCCAGGGCTTGCTGCTGGGTAGTGTGAAGGGGTGAGGAAACGCGCGAGCCACTGCTCGCGCGCTCCCAAACGCCGGCCATGGATGGCCAGCCGGTATTTCGAAGCCGGTATGCTTCGCCAGGGCCGTCATGGCGGATGCACGGGTGTGGGGTCGTGCAGATCGCAGGCCATGCTCCACGCGCACCTGTAGCAGGGGCTTCAGCCCCGACGCCTTACCGGTAACGCGTCGGGGTTGAAGCCCCTCCTGCAAAAAAGCCAACGACACAACGGGAACGAGGTTCATGACGCGAGCGGCGATGACGAGCAGACGGTGGGCGATGGCCATCCTGGGCCTGGCGGCAGCGCAGGCCTTCGCCGCGGCGCCGACCGCGCCGGTCGCGCTGGACAGCTTCAACAACCTCGACAACTGGCAGATCGTCGTCTCCAACCAGGTCACCGCCTCGACCCGGCTGGTGCAGGCCGCCAGCGGCGGCCGCGCCAAGGCGATCTGCCTGGACTACGACTTCAACGGCGTCTCCGGCTACGCCGGGATCCGCCGCGCGATCCCGATCGACTACCCGGACAACTACCAGCTCTCGTTCCAGTTGCGCGGCGACTCGCCCAGCAACGACCTGCAGTTCAAGCTGGTCGACGCCAGCGGCGACAATGTGTGGTGGGTCAACCGGCCGCGCTACGACTTCCCCAAGCAGTGGAGCACAGTCAGCTTCAAGAAGCGGCAGATCGACAAGGCCTGGGGGCCGAGTCCGGACAAGGAACTCAAGCGCAGCGCGCAGGTCGAGTTCACCATCTACAACCAGGTCGGCGGCAAGGGCACGGTGTGCTTCGACCAGCTGACCCTGACCCCGCTGCCGCCGCAGGACACCTCGCCGCTGACGGTGAAGGTCAGCGCCGACACCGCGCCGGCGCTGGAGCAGCGCATCGCCGACGGCAAGCCGGACACGGTGTGGTACAGCGGCAACGCCAAGACCCAGACCATCATGCTGGACCTGGGCAAGGTGCGCGAGTTCGGCGGCGCCAAGGTGCAGTGGGCGCCGGGCGTGTACGCCTCGCGCTACAAGCTGCAGGGCTCGGCCGACGGCCGCAGCTGGCGCGAACTGCGCAGCGTCACCGCCGGCAACGGCGGCACCGACTGGCTGCCGATGCCGGACACCGAGGCGCGCTACGTGCGCATCGACCTGGAGGACGGCCCCAGCTTCCGCTACGGCATCGCCGATATCGCGCTGCAGCCGCTGGCCTTCGCCGCGACCCCGAACGATTTCGTCAAGTCGGTGGCGGCCGATTCCACCCGCGGCTGGTTCCCGCGCGGCTTCAGCGGCGAGCAGCCGTATTGGACCATCGTCGGCCTGGACGGCGGCCGCGAGCAGGGCCTGGTCGGCGAGGACGGCGCGATCGAAGTGGGCAAGGGCGGCTTCAGCATCGAGCCGTTCCTGTTACTGGACGGCAAGCGTTTGAGCTGGGCCGACGTGAAGACCGCGCAGAGCCTGCAGGACGACTACCTGCCGATTCCCAGCGTGGACTGGAGCCACGACAACGCGGGCCTGCGCATCACCGCCTTCGTGCAGGGCACGCCGGAGCAGGCGCAGCTGGTGGCGCGCTACCGGCTCAGCAACCCGAGCAAGAAACCGCACGACTACACCCTGGCGCTGGCGGTGCGGCCGTTCCAGGTGAACCCGCCCAGCCAGTTCCTCAACACCGTCGGCGGGGTCAGCCCGATCCATCTGCTGGCGTTCGACGGCGGCCAGGTGCAGGTCAACGGCGAGCCGCGCGTGTTCGCGGTGCAAAAGCCCGACGCGACCTATGCCACCGCGTTCGACGCGGGCATCGACATCGAGCGCCTGGCCGCCGACAGCACCACGCTGCCGCAGCAGGCGGCCGATGCCGACGGCCTGGCCTCGGGCGCGCTGCTGTACCGCGGACGCCTGGCCCCGGGCGAAGTGCGCGAAGTGGCCCTGGTGATCCCGCAGACCGGCGCGCAGGCGTTGCCGTCCGGGTTCGATGCGGCGCGTGCGCAGCAGCTGGTGGCCGAGCAGTGGCGCGAGAAGCTGGACCGGGTGCAGGTCAGCGTGCCGGCCGAGGGCAAGCCGCTGGCCGACACCTTGCGCACCGCGCTGGCGCACATGCTGATCTCGCGGATCGGGCCGCGCCTGCAGCCGGGCACCCGCTCGTATTCGCGCAGCTGGATCCGCGACGGCGCGATGATTTCCGAAGGCCTGCTGCGCCTGGGCCGTGCCGATGTGGCGCGCGAATACCTGGAGTGGTACGCGCCGTACCAGTTCGCCAACGGCATGGTGCCGTGCTGCGTGGACGACCGCGGCAGCGATCCGGTGCCGGAGAACGACAGCCATGGCGAACTGATCTTCGCCGTCGCCGACTACTACCGCTACAGCGGCGACCGCGCGTTCCTGGAGAAGATGTGGCCGCACGTGCTGGCCGCGTACGAGTACATGGAACAGCTGCGGCAGAGCGAGCGCACCGAGGACAACCGGGCGCGCAATCCGGCGTTCTACGGGATGATGCCGGTGTCGATCAGCCACGAAGGCTATTCGGCCAAGCCGATGCATTCGTACTGGGACAACTTCTGGGCGCTGCGCGGCTACAAGGACGCGGTGGAGATCGCCGCCGAGCTCGGCCGCATCGACGACGCGGCGCGCTTCGCCGCCGCGCGCGACGAATTCCGTCAGGACCTGTACGCCTCGCTGCAGACCGCCACGCAGCAGCATCACATCGATTTCCTGCCCGGGTCGGCCGAGCTGGGCGATTTCGATCCCACCTCCACCACCATCGCGCTGGCGCCGGGCGGGGAGCAGGGACGGCTGCCGCCGCAACTGCTGGGCAATACCTTCGAGCGCTATTGGGGCGAGTTCGCCAGCCGCCGCGACGGCAAGCGCGAGTGGAAGGACTACACCCCGTACGAATGGCGCAACGTCGCCGCGTTCGTGCGCCTGGGCTGGCGCGAGCGCGCCTGGGACGCGACCCAGTTCTTCTTCAAGGACCGCGCGCCGCAGCCGTGGAACCAGTGGGCCGAAGTGGTCTCGCGCACGCCGCGCAAGCCGTTCTTCGTCGGCGACCTGCCGCATGCCTGGGTCGGCTCGGACTTCGTGCGTTCGGTGCTGGACATGTTCGCCTACGCGCGCGACATCGACGGCAGCCTGGTGCTGGCGGCGGGCGTGCCGGCGGCCTGGTTCGACGGCAAGGGCATCGCGATCCAGGACCTGCGCACCCCGCAGGGCGAACTGAGCTACCAACTGCGCCGGCAGAAGAACCGTCTGATCCTGGGCATCAGTGGCGGCCTGCGCGTGCCCAGCGGTGGCCTGGTGCTGCCGTGGCCGTATCCGGGCGAGCCCGGGCGCACCCTGGTCAACGGCGAAGCGGCGCAGTGGGAAAACGGCGAGCTGCGGATTCGCTCGTTGCCGGCGGATGTGCAGGTCGAGGTGCGGTGAGGCCGGGATTCGGGAGTCGGGGATTCGGGATTCGTAACAGCAAAAGCAAAAGCAAAAAAGCGCCGGCGTGCCGGCGCTTTTTTTGTTCGTTTCCCGGTCGCGGGGAACCGGGCTTTAGCGAATCCCGAATCCCTAATCCCGAATCCCGCGGACAATGGCTGCCGCCTTCGCCGCGCTCTCCCGCACCTTGTCCCACTCGCCGTTGGCCAGCCAGTCCTTCGGCACCATCCACGAGCCGCCGATGCAGACCACGTTCGGCTGCGCCAGATATTCGGCCGCGGTGCTTTCGCCGATGCCGCCGGTGGGGCACAGCTTCAGGTCCGCCAGCGGACCGGCCAGGCCCTTGAGCATCGCCAGGCCGCCGACCGCGGTGGCCGGGAACAGCTTGCACACGCGGAAGCCGCGCGCCATCAGCGCCAGCAGTTCGGTCGGGGTGGCCGCGCCCGGGACCACCGGCAGCGGCGCCCGCGCCAGTGCGTCGGCCAGCGCCGGCGGCGTGCCCGGGGTGACGATGAAGTCGGCGCCGGCGTCGATCGACTGCTGCAGCTGGGTCTCGGTGAGCACGGTGCCGGCGCCGATCTTGATGTCCGGCAGTTCGCGCTTGAGCATCGCCAGCGCCTCCATCGCCACCGGCGTGCGCAGGGTCAGCTCGATCGCGGGCAGGCCGCCTTCGAGCAGCGCGGCGGAGACGCGGCGCGCCTCGTCCAGGCTGTGCACGGTCACCACCGGCAGGATGCCGGCGTCGCGCAGCAGCTGTTCGGCGGTGTTCTGGTGTTCGGCAATCGTCATGGCAATCTCGTATTCGCAATGAAGGCGGGAGTGCGTCGGCCGCAGACGGCCGACGCGGGATGGCATGGCGCGGGTGGCGCCGGTCGGGCCGCTGGCTTACGCGTCCTTCTCTTCGTGCGGCGCGGCGGCGGCCTCGCTGCTGCGGCCCAGGTCGTACTCGGCGTCGTAGTTCCAGTCGTCGCCGTCGGCCGCGGGCGGGCCGCAGGAGATCGACAGCGCACCCTGGTCGGCGGGGCCGACCATGCGGCGGTTGAGCCCGAACAGGTTGCGGCCCAGGTCGTGCGCGGCCGGCGCGGTGTTCGGCGCCAGCGGTCGCGCCGCCCACTCGGCGGCATCCACCAGCACTTCCAGGGTGCCGGCTTCGCCGTCCAGGCGCACGATGTCGCCTTCGCGCACGCGCGCGATCGGGCCGCCGCGCGCCGCTTCCGGGGTCACGTGGATCGCCGCCGGGAACTTGCCCGAGGCGCCGGACAGGCGCCCGTCGGTGACCAGCGCCACGCGCCGGCCCTGGTTCTGCAGCAGGCCCAGCAGCGGCGCCAGCGAATGCAGTTCCGGCATGCCATTCGCGCGCGGTCCCTGGTAGCGCAGCACCACAACGAAGTCGTGCGGCAGCACGCCGGCGGCGTGCAGCTTGTTCAGGGCCTGCGGCGCGTCGATGACCACCGCCGGCGCCTCGATGGTGCGAAACTCCGGCTTCACCGCCGACAGCTTGATCAGCGAACGGCCGAGATTGCCGCGCAGCAGGCGCAGCCCGCCTTGCGCTTCGAACGGGTTCGACGCCGGGCGCACCACCGATTCGTCGGCGCTCTTGGCCGGGCTCGGCACATAGGCCAGCGCGCCGTTCTGCACGCACGGCTCGTCGCCGTAGGCGCGCATGCCGCCGGGCACGATGGTGGCCAGGTCGTCGTGCATCAGCCCCGCGTCCATCAGTTCGCGGAACACGAAACCCACGCCGCCGGCGGCGGCGAAATGGTTCACGTCGGCTTCGCCGTTGGGATACACGCGGGTCAGCAGCGGCACGATCTGCGACAGCTCGTCCAGGTCGTCCCAGGTCAGCACGATGCCGGCCGCGCGCGCCACCGCCAGCCAGTGGATGGTGTGGTTGGTGGAGCCGCCGGTGGCCATCAGCGCGACCACGGCGTTGACGATCGCGCGTTCGTCGATCAGCCGGCCGAGCGGGCGGAAATCGCTGCCCAGCGCGGTGATGCGCAGCGCGCGCTCGGTGGCCTGCTGGGTCAACGCCTCGCGCAGCGGCGTGCCCGGATTGACGAACGAGGCGCCGGGCAACTGCACGCCCATCGCTTCCAGCAACACCTGGTTGGAATTGGCGGTGCCATAGAAGGTGCAGGTGCCGGGCGCGTGGTAGGACGCCGATTCGGCGGCCAGCAGTTCCTCGCGGGTGGCCTGGCCGGCGGCGTAACGCTCGCGTACCTCGGCCTTCTGCTTGTTGGGAATGCCCGGGGTCATCGGTCCGGCCGGCACGAACACCGCCGGCAGGTGGCCGAACGCCAGCGCCCCGATCAGCAGGCCGGGCACGATCTTGTCGCACACGCCCAGATAGAGGGTGCTGTCGAACATGTCGTGGCTGAGGCCGATCGCGGTGGCCTGGGCGATCACGTCGCGCGAGAACAGCGACAGCTCCATGCCCGGGCGGCCCTGGGTCACGCCGTCGCACATCGCCGGCACGCCGCCGGCGACCTGCGCGGTGGCGCCGAGCGCGCGCGCGGTGCTGCGGATGATCTCGGGGTAGTGCTCGAACGGCTGGTGCGCCGACAGCATGTCGTTGTAGGCGGTGACGATGCCCAGGTTCGGGGTGATTCCGCCTTCCAGCCGGCTCTTGTCGGTGGGGCCGCAGGCGGCGAAGCCGTGCGCCAGGTTGCCGCAGCTCAGGCGGCTGCGGAACGGGCCGTCGCGCAATGCGGCATCGATGCCGGCCAGATAGGCGCGCCGCGACGGCGCACTGCGCGCGCGGATGCGTTCGGTGATCGCATGGATTTTCGGATGCAGGCTCATTGGATGAAGTGGCTATGAAGGGGGAATCGGGAATGGGGAATGGGGAATCGGAAGAGCAGGGATGCGTCAGCGCGCGGCCGTTGCGAATCCCGAATCCCCACTCCCGGCCTCACTCGCACCAATGCACGCGCAAGCGCGCACCGGGCGTGTCGAAGGCGACGCGGATCGGGAATTCATGCGGATCGCTGCCGGCCAGCGCGCGCTGCAGCACGTCCAGCTTCTGCTTGCCGCGCAGCAGCAGCATGCGCTGGCCGATCGGCGCCAGCCCGGCCGGCGTCAGGGTGATGCGCAGCGGCCAGGTGTTGGCGCCAGGGCAGCCGGTGGCGTCGAGCGCGGCGTAGGGCAGGGGATTGGTCAGCGCCTTGTTCAGGTCGGTGGCGCCGGGGAACAGCGACGCGGTGTGGCCGTCGCCGCCCATGCCCAGCACCGCCATGCAGGCCGCCGGCGCATGCTGCGCATGCAGGTTGGCGGCGTGCACGCAGTCCTGCAGCGGCTTGCCGACCCGCACCAGCGGTTCGAAGCGCGCGCCTTCGGCACGCTCCAGGAAGCTCTGCCGGACCAGATACGCGTTGCTGTCGCTGTCCTGCGGCGACAGCCAGCGCTCGTCGACCAGACCCACTTCCAGCTTGCTCCAGTCCAGCGGCAGCTCGGCCAGCGCCTGGTACACCGGCGCCGGGGTGGTGCCGCCGGACAGCAGCAGCCGTGCGCCCCCGCGCAGATCGATGTCCTTGCGCAGCGCGTCGCCGATCTCGGCCGCCGCCGCGTCGATCCATTCGTCGGGATCGTCGTAGCGGATCAGGGTGATGCGATCGGACAACGTGGGACTCATGCAACGACTCCTGGAGATTCGCGTTCGGCGTCCACCGCATAGGCGGCGGCGCCAAGCAGGCCGGAACGGGGGTGGACCACCGCCAGCGACGGCACCCGCGCCATGATCGACGAAAAGCGCCCCTTGTGCTCGAAGCGCTGGCGGAAGCCGGAATGCTGGATCGCATCGAGCATCTTCGGCACCAGCCCGCCGGTCAGGAACACGCCGTCCCAGGCGCCCTGGATCAGCACCAGGTCGCCGGCGATGGCGCCGAACACCGCACAGAACACGTCGATGGTGCGCATCGCGCGATAGTCGCCCTGCGCGGCGCGCGCGGTGATGTCCTCCGGCTGCAGCGGACCGGGATCGTCGCCGGCGATCTCGCTGAGCGCGCGGTGGATGTTGACCAGGCCGGGACCGCAGATCAGGCGTTCGTTGGACACGCGCCCGAACTGCTGCGACAGCAACTCGAGAATGCGGATTTCCTCCGGAGTCCCCGGCGGGAAGCTGACGTGGCCGCCCTCGGTCTCCAGCGGATAGCAGCGGCTGCCGCGGATCATCAGGCCGCCCACGCCCAGGCCGGTGCCCGGGCCGATCACCGCATAGTTGCGCGGCTGCGCGATCGGCGCCGGCTGCCATGCCGCGCCGCCGACCTGGACCACGTCCTGCGGCTGCAGCAGGCTGATCGCCATCGCCTGCGCGGCGAAGTCGTTGATCAGGTGCAGTTCGTCGAAGCCGAGCATGGCGCGGGTGCGCGAACGCGAGATCACCCACGGATGATTGGTGATCCGCGCCTCGTCGCCGTCGACCCGACCGGCCACGGCGAACACGCCGCTGCGGACGTCCACTCCGGTCTGCTGCAGGTAGTGGCGCGCCGCGTCGCCCAGCGACGGGAATTCAACCACCGCATAGGTCTGGGTGCTGTCGTCGAGCAGCGGCGTGGAAGCGCCGAGGTCGGCCAGCGCGAAACGCGCGTTGGTGCCGCCGATGTCGGCGACCAGGACCGGGCGCAGCGGCGCGCTCACGGCGTATCCCGCTGCACGGCGCTGGCGTCGTCGGCGGAGACATAGCGTTCGGCTTCCTGCGGCCCCCAGCTACCGGCCGGGTAGGGCCGCAGCGGCAATTGCGCCTGCGCCCAGGCATCGCTGACGCTGTCGATCCAGGCCCAGGCCGCGCGCACTTCGTCGTCGCGCACGAACAGCGCGTGGTTGCCGTTGAGCGCGTCGAGCATCAGCCGCTCGTAGGCGATGCGGCGGTGCAGGCCGGTCGGCACCGACAGCTCCAGTTCCAGCGGCTGCAGTTCCAGCGCGCCCCATTCCGGGCCGGCCAGGCTGCTCATCAGCCCCAGTTCGATGTTCTCCTGCGGCTGCAACTGGAAGGTCAGCCGGTTCGGCGCCACGTGCCGCGCGTCGGGGCGTTCGAACAGCCAGTGGGTGACCGGCTTGAGCGTGACCACGATGCGCGTGGTGCGTTCTGCCAGGCGCTTGCCGGTGCACAGCCGGAACGGCACCCCGGCCCAGCGCCAGTTGTCGATGTAGGCGGTGACGCCGACGAAGGTTTCCACGTCGCTGCCTTCCGGCGGCTGGTAGGCCTGCGCCGGCTGGCCGTTGATGGTGCCGGCGGTGTAGCGTCCGCGCACGCTGTCGCGCGCGGCATGCTCTGCGCTCAGCGGACGCAGCGCGCGCAGCACCTTGACCTTCTCGTCGCGGATGCGGTCGGCCTCCAGCGAGGCCGGCGGCTCCATCGCCACCAGGCACAGCAACTGCAGGATGTGGCTCTGGACCATGTCGCGCAGCGCGCCGGAACGCGCGTAGTACGCATCGCGGCCGTCCACGCCCTCGCTCTCGGCGACCAGGATTTCCACCGACTCGATGTAGTTGCGGTTCCACACCGCCTCCAGCAGCGTGTTGCCGAAGCGCAGCGCGATCAGGTTCTGCACCGCGGCCTTGCCCAGGTAGTGGTCCAGGCGGAACACGCGGTCCTCGTCGATCAGCGCGCCGATCGCCTGCACGATCTCGCGCGCGCTGTCCGAATCGTGGCCGATCGGCTTTTCCAGCATCAGCCGATGCGGTGCGGCCAGCGCCCCGCCCAGGGCCAGGCCCTGGCAGGTGCTGATGTACAGCCCCGGCGGGATCGCCAGGTAGCTCACGCAGCGGCGCGTGGTCAGCTCGCGCACCGCCTCGGCCACCGACTCGGCGTTGCGCAGGTCCACCGAACGGTAGTCGGTGCGATCGAGCAGCGACTGGATCACCGCCTCGCTGACCTGCGGCATCGCCGCCTGCAGCCGCGGCTTGAGGATCTCGTGGAACTTGGCGGTGTCGTGCGGTGACAGCGCCAGCGCGCGGATGCGGAAGTCTTCCGGCAGGAAGCCGTCGTCGAGCATGCGCAGCAGCGACGGGAACAGGTAGCGCTGGGCCAGATCGCCGGTGGCGCCAAACAGCAGGAACGTATCGTGCATCGACCGGTTTTCGGTTTCGGGTGACATTTCGTCGATCACCTGGGGGCTAGTAGTGACGTGGCGTTGGTAAGCAAGCAGCGGAAGCGGCCTGTATCCGTCCTGCGGCTCGCACGGGGCATAGCGATGACGACCGCCAGGCGGGACCGCACGATCCTGGAGATGAATACGACTGCCAGACCTCTGAGCATACCTGTCTAATGCCTCAAGCATCAGAGCGGGCGCTCGGCGCGCCGGGGACGGCGGCGGCTGGCGGTTCGCATCGCAAGCCCTCCCAGGCGTCGATGTTGCCCCGTGAAAACGGTTACATGGCAGAATACCGCATTGCGATCCCATTGTTGCCTGTGTCGCTGGCACGATGCGAACCGCATTCGTATGCACTGCCTTCGGGAGGGACCGGCGGCAGCCCGTCTTTTCTTGCCGGAAATCGGATACCGCACCATGGCGAAAGTACAACTGGACAACATCCGCAAGGTCTACGACAACGGCCAGGTCGCCGTGCACGGGGCCAGCTTCGAAGTGGCCGACGGCGAACTGATGGTGCTGGTCGGGCCCTCCGGCTGCGGCAAATCCACCCTGCTGCGCATGATCGCGGGCCTGGAAGAGATCAGCGGCGGCGAGCTGCGCATCGGCGAGCGCGTGGTCAACGACGTGGCGCCGAAGGACCGCGACATCGCGATGGTGTTCCAGAGCTACGCGCTGTACCCGCACATGACCGTGGCCGAGAACCTGGCGTTCGGGCTGAAGCTGCGCGGCGAGAGCAAGGAGGTCATCGCCCGCCGCGTCGCCGCCGCCGCCGACACGCTGGGCCTGACCCCGATGCTGGACAAACTGCCGCGGGCGATGTCCGGCGGCCAGCGCCAGCGCGTGGCGCTGGGCCGCGCGCTGGTGCGCGAGCCGGCGGTGTTCCTGCTCGACGAGCCGCTGTCCAACCTGGACGCCAAGCTGCGCCATTCGGTGCGCACCGAGATCGCGCAGCTGCACCGCAAGCTCGGCACCACGATGATCTACGTGACCCACGACCAGGTCGAGGCGATGACCCTGGGCCAGCGCATCGTGGTGCTCAAGGACGGGGTGATCCAGCAGATCGACACGCCGATGGCGCTGTACGACCGCCCGGCCAACCTGTTCGTGGCCGGCTTCCTGGGCAGTCCGGCGATGAACGTGCTGCAGGGCCAGTTGGTCGAGGAGGGCGGCCTGCAGCAGTTGCAGCTGGCCGACGGCAGCCGCGTGCCGCTGCAGGGCGCGCATGTCGCGCCGCAATGGCTGGGCCGGCCGATCGCGATCGGCGTGCGCCCCGAGCACCTGCAGCCCAGCGAGGACGGGCAGGGCGGGTTCGAGGCCACGATCGAGGTGATCGAGCCGGTCGGCAACGAGATCTTCGTCAACCTCAGCCACGGCAGCCAGCCGCTGGTGATGCGGGTGGCGCCGCGCGCGCTGCCGGGCCTGGGCGAGCGCCTGCGCGTGGCGGTGCGCGGCGAGGCGCTGCACTTCTTCGATCCGGAGAGCGGCGAGCGCCTGACGCCGGCCTGAGTCATCGCGGCAATCGGTGGCGGCGCGTTCGAGCGAGCCGCCGCGCCGACGTGATGCGCTGCCGAGAGGGTGGGGAGGGCGAGCTGCCAGGCTCGCTCAGCGCGCCAGACCGTCGCGCAGCGGCTGCCACTGCGCCGTGCGCGCGCCGATCGACAGGCCGCTCGGCGGCGTCTCCTCCAGCGGCAGCACCGCCAGCGCCAGCGTGCCGGCAACGCTGACCACGCTGCCCAGCGGCTGTCCGTCGCGCAGCACCTGCGCGCCGACCTCGGCCACGCCGTCCACCTCCAGCAGTTGCAGGGCGCGCTTGGCTTTGCCCAGGAAGTGGGTGCGGGCGACGATTTCCTGGCCCGGATAGCAGCCCTTCTTCACGCTGAACGCGTGCAGCCGGTCCAGCGCCAGCTGTTGCGGCGTCCATTGTTCGCGCTGGCTGGCCTCGAGCCGCGCCAGGCCCAGGCGCAGGTCGGCCTGGCGCCAGGCATCCACGAAGGCCGGGTCGGCCGGGGCGTGCATCGCCTGCGCGGCGGGGACCAGCAACAGCGTGCGCGGCAGGCCGTCGCCGCCCATGTCCAGTTCGATCGCGGCATCGCCGGGCGCCGCCAGCGCCGCGCCTCGCGCCTGCGCGGGCGCGGCCAGGCGCGCGCAGGCGTGCAGCTCGTCGTGCGCGGCGATGCGCACCTTGCGCCGGAACACGAAGCGGTTCAGCGCCGCGGCCAGCTCCGCCGCGCCGCCGTCCGGCAGCAGCAACAGCACCGCGTCGTCGGCGCGGCGCAGCAGCGCGAACAGCGCCAGCACCCGGCCTTTCGCGCTCAGCCAGGCGTTCCACTGCCAGTGGCCGTTGCGCAGCGCCTGCACGTCGTTGGCGAACTGGGCCTGGGCGAAACCGACTGCATCCGCGCCGCTCAACGCCACGTATTGCAGGTCCGGGAGCGCGGAAAAACCGTCGAAAGTGAGATTCAGGTTGTCAGGCACGAGGGGGAGGACTAAAATTACGCTGTTGTGAGACCCGCATGATAGGCCAACCAACCCCCACACCCGAGCCCGATCCCGAAACGCAGCGACCCGCCGAGGAGAACACTCCGGAAGCGGCGCCTGCGCCGCGGGAAATCGGCGGTCGCGGCGGCCTCGAGCCAACGCGCTACGGCGACTGGGAGAAAAACGGACGCTGCATCGATTTTTGAGCAGCTTTGAGCCAACGCGGCCTTAAGCACGCCGCCCAGCCGAGACAACGAGCCCAGCGAATGGCGACCCGCGAACGTCCTCTTTCCCCCCACCTGCAGGTCTATCGCTGGCAGATCCAGATGGTGACCTCGATCCTGAATCGAGCCACTGGCATCGTGCTGTCGATCGGAGCCCTGATCATCGCCGCCGGCCTGTTGGCGCTGATGCTCGGCCCGTCCTCCTGGAACCTCTTCCGCGATATCGCCGGCGCCTGGTACGGACAGGTGTTCCTGTTCGGCTGGACCTGGTGCTTCGCCTTCCATCTGTTCGGCGGCCTGCGCCACATCCTGCAGGATTTCGGCCAGGGCTACGCGGTGCGCGCCTTCGTCACCATCGGCTGGCTGTCGGTGATCCTCAGCTTCGTGCTGACCGCCGCCGTGTGGGCCTACGTGCTGCTGGGAGCCACCGCATGAACCGCTACCGTACCCCGTTGAAGAACGTCCGCGGCCTGGGCGCGGCCAAGACCGGCACCGAGCATTTCGTGGTGCAGCGCTTGACCGCCACCGCGCTGGTGCCGCTGTCGATCTGGTTCCTGATCTTCGTGCTCGGCCTGATGGGCTCTGATTACGTCGCCGCCACCGAGGCGGTGGCCAAGCCGTGGAACGCGATCCTGCTGGTCGGCTTCCTCATCGCCGCGTTCTGGCATGCGCAGCTGGGCATGCAGGTGGTGCTGGAAGACTACGTGCACACCTCGCTGCTGGCCCTCGCGGCGCAGACCATCGTGCGTTTCGTCGCCGTGCTCGGCGCCATCGTCAGCATCTTCGCCGTGGCGCGCATCGCGCTGGGCATTGCCTGATCCGTCGGCGCACTCTCTAGGAACCCCCATTTCGATGTCCGCTTACAAGATCACCGAACACAAGTACGACATGGTCGTGGTCGGCGCCGGCGGCGCCGGCCTGCGCGCCACCTTCGGCCTGGCCCAGAAGGGCCTGCAGACGGTCTGCCTGACCAAGGTCTTCCCGACCCGTTCGCACACCGTGGCCGCGCAGGGCGGCATCTCCGCCGCGCTCGGCAACATGGGCGAGGACGACTGGCGCTACCACTTCTACGACACCATCAAGGGCTCGGACTGGCTGGGCGACCAGGACGCGATCGAGTACATGTGCCGCGAGGCGATCCCGGCGATCATCGAGCTGGAGCACTACGGCGTGCCGTTCAGCCGCACCGAGGACGGCAAGATCTACCAGCGTCCGTTCGGCGGCATGACCACCAAGTACGGCGAAGGCCCGTCCGCGCAGCGCACCTGCGCCGCGGCCGACCGTACCGGCCACGCCATGCTGCACACGCTGTACCAGCAGTCGCTGGCGCACAACGCGCGCTTCATGATCGAGTACTTCGCGCTGGACCTGATCTTCGACAGCGAGGGCGTGTGCCGCGGCGTGCTCGCGCTGGACATGGCCGAAGGCTCGCTGCACCTGTTCCGCGCCCACGGCGTGGTGCTGGCCACCGGCGGCTATGGCCGCGCCTATTTCAGCGCCACCTCCGCGCATACCTGCACCGGCGACGGCGGCGGCCTGGTGATGCGCGCCGGCCTGCCGATGCAGGACATGGAGTTCGTGCAGTTCCATCCCACCGGCATCTACGGCGCCGGCTGCCTGATCACCGAGGGCGTGCGCGGCGAAGGCGGCATCCTGCGCAACAGCAACGGCGAGCGCTTCATGGAGCGCTACGCACCGCACTACAAGGATCTGGCCTCGCGCGACGTGGTATCGCGTTCGATGACCATCGAGATCCGCGAAGGCCGCGGCGTCGGCGAGCACAAGGACCACATCCTGCTCGACCTGACCCACCTCGGCCCGGAAGTGATCAACGAGAAGCTGCCCGGCATCGCCGAGAGCGCGCACATCTTCGCCGGCGTCGATGTGGCCAAGCAGCCGATCCCGGTGATCCCGACCGTGCACTACAACATGGGCGGCATTCCGACCAACTACCACGGCGAAGTGGTGCGCAAGGACGGCGACAACCCCGATGCGGTGGTGCCGGGCCTGTATGCGATCGGCGAAGCGGCCTGCGTGTCGGTGCACGGCGCCAACCGCCTGGGCTCCAACTCGCTGCTGGACCTGGTGGTGTTCGGCCGCGCGGTGGCCAACCGCTGCGCCGAGACGATCAAGACCGGCGCGCCGCACAAGACCCTGCCGGGCGATGCCTGCGACAAGGCGCTGGGCCTGCTCGACAAGCTGCGCAATTCCAACGGCGGCACGCCGACCTCGGTGATCCGCGACAAGATGCAGCGCACCATGCAGTCCGACGCGGCGGTGTTCCGGACCAGCAAGACGCTGAAGGAAGGCGTGGACAAGATGGCCGAGATCTACGCCACCTTCGAGGACGTGAAGGTCTCCGACCGCTCGCTGGTGTGGAATTCGGACCTGATCGAGACCTACGAGCTGAACAACCTGCTGCTCAACGCGGTGGCGACGATCAACTCGGCCGAGCAGCGCAAGGAAAGCCGCGGCGCGCATGCGCACGAGGATTTCCCGGACCGCGACGACGTCAACTGGCAGAAGCACACCCTGGTCACCGTCGACGACAAGGGCCAGTGCAGCTTCGACTACCGCCCGGTGCACATGTACACGCTCAGCAAGGACGTTGACGTGGTGCCGCCGAAACCGCGCGTTTACTGACCAAAGCCGGGATTGGGAATTGGTGATTCGGGATTCGAAGCACTTCGCTTCCTGCTCTCAACGCCTCCCCAATCCCTAATCCCCAATCCCGGATTTTAAAAGCCATGGCAGAGTTCACCCTCCCCAAGAATTCCAAGATCGGCAAGGGCAAGCACTTTCCCGCCACCGGCGCGAAGAATGCACGCACCTTCAAGGTCTACCGTTGGAATCCGGACGACGACAGCAATCCGCGCACCGACACCTACGAGGTGGATCTGGATGCGTGCGGCCCGATGGTCCTGGACGCGCTGATCAAGATCAAGAACGAGATCGATCCGACCCTGACCTTCCGCCGTTCCTGCCGCGAAGGCATCTGCGGTTCGTGCGCGATGAACATCGACGGCACCAACACGCTGGCCTGCACCAAGGCGATCGCCGACTGCGGCAAGGCCGAAGTGCCGATCTATCCGCTGCCGCACATGAGCGTGATCAAGGACCTGGTGCCGGACCTGACCCACTTCTACGCGCAGTACGCCTCGATCAAGCCGTGGATCCGCACCCAGACCCCGCCGCCGCCGGACCGCGAGCGGCTGCAGTCGCCGGAAGACCGCAAGAAGCTCGACGGCCTGTACGAGTGCATTCTGTGCGCGTGCTGCTCGACCAGCTGCCCGAGCTACTGGTGGAACGGCGAACGCTACCTGGGCCCGGCGATCCTGCTGCAGGCCTACCGCTGGATCATCGATTCGCGCGACGAGGACACCGGTGCGCGTCTGGACGATCTGGAAGATCCATTCAAGCTGTACCGCTGCCACACCATCATGAACTGCGCGCGGACCTGCCCGAAGGGGCTGAACCCGGCGCTGGCGATCGCCGAGATCAAGAAGCTGATGATGGCGCGCCGCGCCTGATCGGCTAGCGTTCCACCACGGACGGCAGGCCCGTCCGACTTGCGCGGCACCGGCTCTCGGGTTCGGTGCCGCGCGCGTTTCCGGCGGTCGCCGCAGCAGGCGTCCGCCCAACAAGACAAGGGTGCGATGCGATGGACGAAGCCACCGAACTGAAAAAGCTGCGCTGGCGCTGCCGGCGCGGCATGCGCGAGCTTGACCAGTTGTTCGGGCGCTACCTGGACCGGCGCTGGGCGCAGGCATCCGAGGCCGAGCGCGGGGTTTTCCTATACCTGCTCGACTGCGAGGACGATAAGTTGTGGCGCTGGTTCATGGGCTACGAGGTTTGTCCCGATGCACGCGCTGCCGATCTCATCGCCACCATCCGCGCCATGCCGGCTTGAGTGGCGCCCCTCGCGCTGGCTGCTGGCGGCGCTGGCGCTGCTGAGCGTGCTGGCGCCGCTGTCGATCCTGGGCTCGGACATGCCGCGCGCGTGCGCCTGGCCGGCGGCGGCGCTGGTTGCGCTGTACGCGGCATGGCTGCTGCGTCGCGAGGCGCGGCGGGCGCCGCGCGCGCTGCTGATTCCGGCGCACGGTGGCGTGGCGGCAAGCATCGATGGCCAACCG
Source organism: Xanthomonas sp. DAR 34887 (assembly GCF_041245805.1). Lineage (NCBI taxonomy): Bacteria > Pseudomonadati > Pseudomonadota > Gammaproteobacteria > Lysobacterales > Lysobacteraceae > Xanthomonas > Xanthomonas tesorieronis. The sequence continues at coordinate 3,113,298 of NZ_CP162490.1, read as the reverse complement.
GTCGCGGCGCTGCAGGTGGATTGGCGCGGGCCGCTGGCGTTCGTGCGCTGGCGCGACGCGCAGGGCAGGGTGGGGCGCCTGGCCTGGTGGCCGGACACGCTGCCGGCGGCGGCACGACGTGAACTGCGTCTGGCCGCTCAGGCCCGCGCCGCTTCGTCTGCGCCGCCGCAGATGGCACCATAGCGCTCCTTAGGACGGTGGCTGCGCATGTTCAAACCCTTACCCGTGGCCATCGGCCTGCGCTATCTGCGCGCCAAGCGCCGCAACAACTTCATCTCCTTCATCTCGATGGCCTCGATCCTCGGCATCGCCCTGGGCGTGACCGTGCTGATCACCACGCTGGCGGTGATGAGCGGTTTCCAGAAGGAGATCCGCGACCGCCTGCTGCAGATGGCCGCGCACGCCACGGTCAGCGCGCAGGGCGCGCCGATGGAGAACTGGCAGCACGCCGTGGACGTGGCCACCCGCGATCCGCGCGTGGCCGGCGCCGCGCCGTATGTCGAGGAAGAAGCGCTGCTCACCGGGCAGCGCAACCAGCCGGCGATCGTGCGCGGCATCCTGCCCAGCGAAGAGGCCAAGGTCTCGGTGCTGGCGCAGAAGATGAAGCAGGGCTCGATCGACAGCCTCACGCCCGGTTCCTACAACATCCTGCTCGGCCAGGAACTGGCGCTGTGGCTGGGCGTGGGCGTGGGCGACAAGGTGGTGGTGATGCTCGGCGAACCGCAGGCCAGCCCGATGGGCATGGTGCCGCGCTACAAGCGCTTCACCGTCAGCGGCATCTTCGAGGCCGGCTACAACGAGATCGACCGCGGCCTGGCGGTGACCAGCATGCCGGACATGCAGCGCGTGCTGCGCATGGGCGACGGCGTCACCGGCGTGCGCCTGAAGCTGCACAACATGGACCTGGCCTGGGACGTGGCGCGCGACCTGGCGCTGAACCTGCACGGTCCGTACATGGTCAGCGACTGGACCCGCGAGAACGCCAACCTGTACCAGTCGCTGAAGATGGAAAAGACGGTGATGGGCATCCTGCTGTCGCTGATCATCGCGATGGGCGCGTTCAACCTGGTGTCCTCGCAGGTGATGCTGGTCACCGACAAGCAGGCCGACATCGCCATCCTGCGCACGTTGGGGCTGAGCCCGGGCGGGGTGATGCAGGTGTTCATGGTGCAGGGCACGCTGATCGGCGTGATCGGCACGATTGCCGGTGTCATCGGTGGCATCGTGCTGACCTTGAACCTGGAGCGGATCCTGGCCGGCATCGAAGCGCTGTTCAACATCAAACTGCTGCCGGAGGACGTGTACTACATCACCGGCCTGCCCACCGACATGCAGCCGCACGACGTGGTCGTCATCACCATCGTCGCGTTGCTGATGAGCTTCCTGGCCACGTTGTATCCGGCCTGGCGCGCGGCGCGCACGCAACCGGCGGAGGCGCTGCGTTATGAATGACCGGCAATCGGGAATCGGGAATCGGGAAACGGCAGTGCACACGTCACAGCAAGCAGATGCGGCGATTCGCGCCGAGCGCCTGGGCAAGACCTATGCCGAGGGCAAGATGCGCACGCCGGTGTTCGACGGGCTGGACCTGAGCGTGGCGCCGGGCGAAACCGTGGCCATCGTCGGCGCGTCCGGCGCCGGCAAGAGCACGCTGCTGCACCTGCTCGGCGGCCTCGACGTGCCCACCGCCGGCGAGGTGTACGTGGCCGGGCAGCGCATGTCGGCGCTGTCGGATGCGGCGCGCGGCCAGCTGCGCAACCGCTCGCTCGGCTTCGTCTACCAGTTCCATCACCTGCTGCCGGAATTCACCGCGCTGGAGAACGTCATGATGCCGGTGCTGCTCGGCGGCGCCGTGGTCAAGGACGCCGATGCGCGCGCGCGCGCGCTGCTGGAATCGGTGGGCCTGGGCCATCGTCTGGAACACAAGCCCGGCGAGCTGTCCGGCGGCGAGCGCCAGCGCGCGGCGGTGGCGCGCGCGCTGGTCAACCGTCCGGCCTGCGTGCTCGGCGACGAGCCGACCGGCAACCTCGACGACAAGACCGCGGCCAACGTGTTCGCGCTGATGCTCGAGCTCAACCGCGCGCACGGCACCAGCCTGGCCCTGGTCACCCACGACCGCAGCCTGGCGCGCAAGCTCGACCGCGTGCTGGAGCTGCACCAGGGCAAGCTGCGCGAACTGGCGCCTGCCGACGTGTAGCGGGGCGTGCCGGCGTGGAACGCGCGCCGGCATGGCCGCGGCCCCGGACGCCGTGACGAACGCACCCTGGAACCATGGCGGTTTCGGCGATCGGTCGCGGCTGAAGCCGCTCCTACAGGACTCGCGGCGGACGCGCTGGGTGCACTGTAGATACCGTCTTCCGGCCTAACAGGCAATGGCCTTTTGAGGGTCGAAGGGCGTGCGCGATTTGAGCACGCCGTAGGCGATGTGCAGCAGCTTGCGCATGGCGGCGCAGATGATCTGCTTGTTGGCCTTGCCGCGTTGTCGCATGCGCTGCTTCAGCGCACGGACGACCGGATTGTGGGTCATGGCGACCAAGGCCGGCAGGAACAGGCCAGCACGCAGGCGCGGGGAGCCAGTGCGGGAGATGCAGACCTGCCCCTGGCGCTTGCCGGACTCTTGCAGGCGTGGGTTGAGCCCGGCAAAGGCGGTCACCGCCGAAGCACGGGCGAAGCGGTCCACGTTGCCAAGTTCGGCCAGCATCAAGGCCGCGCTGGTGTCGGCGATTCCGTCGATGCTCACCAGCAACTCGCGCTGCCCGCGCAAGGTGGGATCCTGGTCGATATGATCGTCGATGGCCCGTTCGATCTGCGCGATGCGCGCCTGCAACTGGCCGATGTTCTCCAGGATCGAGTCGCGCACCACCAGTGTAGCCACGTCCAGGCGGTTGCGCTCCATCTGCAGCATCTGCAGCAGGTCGTCCCGACGCCGCACCAGCGCCTTGAGCTGCTTGAGCGCCGGCGGATCGGGCTGCCAGCGCCGCAGCGACTCCCGGTGACGCAGGCCATAGCTGGCGATCAGCTTGGCATCGCTGCGGTCGGTCTTGACCCGGGTCAGCTGGCTGCGCGCATACAGCGCCATCTGCGCCGGGTTGAGCACGCACACGCGATAGCCCTCCCCATGGACAAACTCGGCCAGCGCCTCGTGATAGGTGCCGGTGGCTTCCATGACGACCCAGCTGTCCGGCTGCGCATGGGTCCGCAACCACGCATGCAGGGCGTGGAAGCCCTTCGGATCGTTGGGTAGCTTGGCTTTGGTGCGGTGCTTGCCGTTGGCCAGGTCGATGGCCAGGTCGAAACTGCGTTTGGCGACGTCGATGCCGACGACTGGGGACATGAGAATTCCTCCATCGGATGGGATCACGATCATCGCTGCGCCCGGTCCTGCCTTGTGGATGCGAGTTCACGCCGAGGGCGGACTCTGGATACCGTTCGGACACCGTGGGCCAGCATGTGGAGGGCGGGAGCCGATCTACAGCACAAGCTCGAAGCTTCAGGAGCGACTGGACTTCCCGCACCTCCTCCGATGATCAGTCGGAAGACATAACGTCCTAACGGCGTCATGTCCAGATACAAGGAGCGACTTCAGTCGCGACGCGCGGAGCCATCCAGCCATCCGGCTTCGGAGACAGTCGGGACCGAAGTCCCTCTCACAGGGCACCCAGCCGGTCGGCCTCAAGCCACGGTAGGAGCGGCTTCAGCCGCGACGAGCGAAGTCGGAGTTTGTCCGGTCGCGGAACCGATGGGCTGGGCCGAGGCATGCGGAGTCGCTCTCGCAACGAGCGCGACCGATTGCATGAAGGCCGCTCAAGTGTCCAGCAATTCGACAACTCCACACCGCCGCTCTCATTGCTGCTGCGGCTATCCGGCCCATGCTGCGCCCCTCAGGGAATCACCCGCTGCGCGCGCAGCCGCGCGAACAGCTCCAGGAACGAGGCGCGACTGTCGTAGTAGCCGAGGAAGCCGAGGTCGCGGCTCTTGGTCATGTCGTTGACGCACTCGATCTCGCGGCCGAGGTCGGCATCGGTATGCCACCACGACGCCAACTGGTCCACGTCCGCCTGCACCAGCCCGTGGCGTTCGGCGATCGCGCGCCACTGCGCCGGCGCGGCGTGCTGCAGGCGCGGCTGCAGCGGCATCGGCGTATCGGGGTACGGTGCCGCCTCCAGGCCGAAGAACGCGGCGATCTCGCCCCACATCCATCGCCAGCGGAACACGTCGCCGTTGACCGTGTTGAACGCCTGGTTGCGTGCGGCCGGGCTGGTCGCGGCCCAGGCCAGCTGGCGGCCGAGCAGGCCGGCGTCGGTGAGGTCGGTGAGGCTGTCCCATTGCGCGCGCGAGCCGGGGAACACGAACGGCTGCCCGCTGTGCTTGCACAGCGTGGCGTACACCGCCAGGGTCACGCCCATGTTCATCGCATTGCTGCCGTTGGCCTGGCCGATCATGGTGTGCGAACGGTGCACGCTCCAGCCGAAGCCATGGCGCGCGGCGGCGTCGAACAGCAGGTCTTCCAGCGTGTAGTAGAAATTCGCGCCGGGCTGGCGCGGCTCGCTCTCGCGGAACGGCGTCTCCGCCTTGCCGCTGCCGTAGTGCTCGAACGATCCCAGATAGTGCTTGGTGCCGGTGACCAGCGCCATGTGCTGCAGCGCTGCGCTGTCCAGGCCTTCGCACAGGTGGCGCAGCATCGCGCCGTTGGCGGCGACGTTTTCCTTTTCGGTATCGCGCCGGGTCCAGGTGCAGAAGAACACGTGGGTGATCGGCAAGCCGCGCAGCGCGGCGATGGTCGCGTCGCGGTCTAGCAGGTCGGCCGCGACCGGAATCACGCCTTCCTGCGCGACCGGGCGCCGCGCCAGGCCGTAGACGGTCCAGCCGTCGGCGACCAGAACCCTGGCCAGGTTGTGGCCGGAGATGCCGGTGACTCCGACCACCAGTGCGGTGCCCTTGCGCATGCGCGGATTTCCTTCGACGTAAACCGTGCACGCTAGCCGCAGGCCGATGAACATGCGGCGAAAGGCGGCCTTGCATGGCGTGCGCCGCGGTGCCAGGCGCCAGCGGCAAATTCCTACGCGGCGTCCAGAGCTTGACCGACAGCGCATCTCCGAGCGGTACGCGAGGCTGTCGACACCGCCTCATCGCGATCGCCGCAGCCGTCGCGATCGCGGCTGTCTTTCCATCTGCGCGCTGTCCACGCCAAGGAGTGGCGATCGTATGCAGCATTGCCGTGAGCTTGCCAGCGATCCTGAGTGTGCGATGCCGGTGGCGTCGCACGCCCATGCGGTCGCCCCGTTCGGTATCGCTGTCGCCGCCAGCCTCGCCGCCGGCGTGCTGGCCGCCTTGTGGCTGCCGCGCCTGGCGCCGTGGCCGTTGTCGTTGGCGCTGCTGCTCGGCGGCAGCGCAGTCTGCATCGGCATGCCGCGCTGGCGGTGGCTGGGCGCGTTCGCCGTGGGCGGCGGCTGGCTGGGACTGGTCGCCGGCATGGTGTTGGCGCGGCAACTGCCCGCCGACTGGGAGAAGCGCGTGGCGACGCTGCAGGGGCAGGTGGTGGAGTTGCCGCAGGCCGAAGTGCGGCGCACGCGCTTCATGTTCCGGGTCGACGCCGATCCCACGCAGCCGGCGCCGTTGCGCGGACGTCTGTTGCAACTGGCCTGGTACGACGATTTCGGTGCGCAGGTGCCGGGTCCGCGCACTGCGCTGCATGCCGGCGCGCGCTGGCGCCTGAGCGTGCGCCTGCGCGCGCCGCGTGGGCTCAGCAATCCGGGCGGCTTCGACGCAGAGGCCTATGCGCTGGCGCAGCGGATCAGCGCCAGCGGCTACGTGACCGCGCCGCACGAGGCGGTCGAACTGGCGCCGGGGCAGGGCATCGATGCCTGGCGCGAGCGCCTGGCGGCACGGATCGCGGCAGCGGTGCCGAGTGCGTCGGCGCGCTATGTGCAGGCGCTCGCGCTCGGCGACACGCGCGCGCTGGACGACCGCGACTGGCGCATCCTGCGCGCCGCCGGCCTGACCCATCTGATCGCCATTTCCGGTTTTCATGTCGGCCTGGTCGCCGGTGCGTTCGCGTTGCTCGGTGGTGGCCTGTGGCGGCTATGGCCACGGCTGGGGCGGCATTGGCCGCGGCGCCAGGCGGCCGCGCTGCTGGCGGTACTCGGCGCCGGCGGCTACACCGTGCTGTCGGGCATGGCGTTGCCGACCGTGCGCACCGCGTTGATGATCGCGGTGGTGGTGCTCGCGCGGCTGTGGCGGCGCCCGGTACGGGTGGTCGATGCGCTGGCGCTGGCGGCGATCGTCATGCTCGCGTTCGACCCGCTGGCGGTGCTGTCCGCCGGCTTCTGGCTGAGTTTCCTGGGCGTGGCCTGGCTGGCCTGGTGCATGCCGGTCGCGGGCAGCGGCTGGCGCGGCAAGCTGCGCGAATTCCTGTCGGCGCAGGGCGTGGCCACGCTGGGCCTGCTGCCGTTGAGCACGATGCTGTTCGGCCAGGCCTCGGCGGCCGGGCCGCTGGCCAACCTGCTGGCGATCCCGTGGTGGAGCCTGGTGGTGGTGCCGTTGGCGCTGCTCGGCACCGCGCTGGAGGCGCTGCACGCCGGCGCCGGGGTGTGGGCCTGGCGCGCGGCGGCGGCGTGCTTCGACCTGAGCTGGCCGTTGTTCGCCGCATTGGGCGAAAGCCGCTTCGCGCTGTGGTGGCTGCCGGAGGCGCGCGACTGGGCGCTGCCGCTGGCGTTGCTCGGCGCGTTCTGGTTGCTGTTGCCGCGCGCTGTGCCGGGCAAGCCGCTGGCGGCGCTGCTGTGGCTGCCGCTGTTCTGGCCGCCGCTGGAGCGGCCGGCAGCGGGCGAGGTGGAGCTGGTGATGATCGATGTCGGCCAGGGCCTGTCGGTGCTGGTACGCACCGCGCGGCATCAGTTGCTGTATGACGCCGGCCCGGCGATCAAGGACGGCTACGACGCCGGCGAGCGCGCGGTGGTGCCGGCCCTGCACGCGCTCGGCGTGGCGCGCCTGGACCGCACCGTGATCAGCCATGGCGACAACGACCATGCCGGCGGCTTCGAGGCGGTGCGCGCGGCGCTGCCGGTCGGCCTGGCCGAGGCGCCGGCCGGCGCGCCGGTGCGGGTGGATCAGCCGTGCCTGGCCGGAACAGCCTGGGAGTGGGACGGGGTGCGTTTCCGCTTCCTGCACCCGGCACCCGGCTTCCCCTATCTCGACAACGAGTCGAGCTGCGTGCTGCGGGTGGAAAGCGCGCATGGTGCGATGCTGCTGAGCGGCGACATCGGCGATGTGATCGAGAGCCGGCTGCTGCGCCAGGCGCCGCAGGACCTGCGCGCCGAGGTGGTGCTGGCGCCGCATCACGGCAGCGCGCATTCCTCGCAACCGGCCTTCGTCGCCGCCACCGGCGCGCGGCTGGTGCTGATCTCGGCCGGCGAGGGCAACCGCTTCGGCCATCCGCGGGCGGCCGTGGTGGCGCGCTGGCAGGCGTCCGGGGCCGAGGTCGTCACCACTCCGCAGGGCGGCGCGCTGCGCGTGTGGCTGGGCCGCGCCGGCCTGCAGCTGCGCGAACGGCGGCCGTGGCGGGCACGGCTGTGGGATGCCGCGGAGCGGGCGCGGGCGGCTGCTATCCTATCGGCCAGTGAACGAACGGCCGAACGTGCCGGAGGGTTGCGACGTGTGGGAACTGGTCAAGGCCGGTGGCTGGCCGATGGTGCCGTTGCTGCTGTTGGGCGTGGTCGCGCTGGCGATCGTGCTGGAGCGGTTCTGGAGCCTGCGCCGTAGCGAAGTGCTGCCGCCGGGACTGGGCCAGGAAGTGCGAAACTGGGCCACGCGCGGCAAGCTCGACCCTACCCACATCGAGTCGCTGCGGCGCAATTCGCCGCTGGGTGAGTTGCTCGCCGCCGGGCTGGACGTACGCAACCGGCCGCGCGAGATCGTGCGCGAACGCATCGAAGACACCGGCCGCCACGTCGTGCATCGCATGGAGCGGTTCCTGAACGCGTTGGGGACGGTGGCCTCGGCCGGACCGCTGCTCGGCCTGCTCGGCACCGTGGTCGGCATGATCCAGATGTTCCTGGGCATCCTCGACCACGGCGTCGGCGACGTGAACCAGCTCGCCGGCGGCATCGGCAAGGCGCTGGTGTGCACCGCCACCGGTATGATCATCGCGGTGCCGGCGCTGGTCTTCCATCGTTATTTCAAGAGCCGCATCGCCGGCTACATCATCGAGATGGAGCGCGAAGCCACCGCCCTGAGCGACGTCCTCGACGGCCACGGCCTTGCAGGCGCGCCGACCCCGGCCGCGCCGCGCCCGGTTGCACGTGGCGGCGCCGCTGCGCCGGCCAAGGGCTGAGCCGGTGCGGATCCGCGACGACCGCGGCCAGGACGAGCCGCATATCGACCTGGTGCCCCTGATCGACGTCATCCTTGTCCTGATCATCTTCTTCGTAGTGACCACCACCTTCGACGCCCGTTCCACCCTGCAGCTGCAGCTGCCCAACGCCAGCGATCAGCACACTCCGGCGCCGCCGCGCGCGCTGAGCGTGCTGGTCAACGCCGACGGGCGCTATTTCATCAACGACCAGGAAGTGCTGCGCACCGACGTGGAGTCGGTCAAGCGCAGCATCGCCCAAGTCGCCGGCGACGACCGCGAGCAGCCGGTGCTGCTGCGCGCCGATGCGCGCACGCCCTACCAGGCCGTGGTCACCGCGCAGGACGCGCTGGGCCAGCTCGGCTTCCGCCGCATCGCCATCGCCACCGCGCCGGAAGTCAAACAGTGAGCGGCAAAATGGCACCGGTCTGGCCGATCTATCGTCGGCTGCTCGGATATACCCGCGCCTATTGGGTGATGCTGGCGGCCGCGCTGGTGGCGATGGTGGTGGAAGCCACCGCCGGCTACTTCTTCACCCGGCTGATGGACCCGTTGGTCAACCGCGGCTTCGTCAATCCGGAGGCGCGCATGGCGGTGCTGCTGCCGCTGGCGATCCTGGGCCTGTTCGTGATGCGCAGCTGCGCCACCTTCGTCGGCGACTACTGCATGGCGCGCACCGGCCGCAGCGTGGTGCGCGACCTGCGCGAGCAGGTGCTGGCCAAGTACCTGCACCTGCCGTCCTCGCACTTCGACGTCGAGGCCACGCCGGTGATGGTCAGCCGGCTGAACTTCGATACCGAGCAGGTCACCCAGGCCGCGGCCGATGCGTTGAAGACCATCGTCGCCGACACCCTGACCATCTTCTACATGCTGGTGGTGATGCTGCAGATGAGCGTCAAGGTCACCCTGGCGCTGCTGGTGGTGGCGCCGTTGATCGGACTCATCGTGTCCTACGTCGGCAAGCGCTACCGCAAGATCAGCCGCGGCATCCAGGACGGAATGGGCTCGATGGCGCAGAGCGCCGAGCAATCGCTGAGCGCGCAGCAGGAAGTGAAGGTGCACGGCACCCAGGCGCTGGAGATCTCGCGTTACGCGGTGCTCGCCAACCGCATGCTCGGCCTGAACATGAAGGTCGAGACCACCCGCGCGCTGGCTTCGAGCATGGTCCAGTTCCTGGCCGCGGTGGCGCTGGCGGCGATCGTCTGGGTCTCCACCCGCGAAGCCCTGGCCGGGCGCCTGAACCCCGGCCAGTTCATCGCGCTGATGACCTCGATGATGGCGATCATCCCGTCGCTGCGCCGGCTGACCAGCGTGCAGACTTCGATCTCGCGCGGCGTGGCCGCGGCCGAACGTCTGTTCTCGATCCTGGACACGCCGGAGGAGCGCGACAGCGGCAGCGTGGCGGTGCGGCGCGTGCGCGGCGAACTGGCGTTCGACGGCGTGATGCTGCGTTACCGCCAGGACAGCGGACTGGCGCTGGACGACATCAGTTTCACCGCCAGGCCGGGCACGGTCACCGCCATCGTCGGCCGTTCCGGCAGCGGCAAGACCAGCCTGGTGCGGCTGGTGCCGCGCTTCTACGAGCCCAGCGGCGGCAGCATCACCCTGGACGGGGTGCCGCTGCACGACTACCGTCTGCACGATCTGCGCCGGCAGATCGCCCTGGTCGGGCAGCGGGTGATGCTGTTCGACGACACCATTGCCGCCAACATCGCCTACGGCACGCAGGCCAGCGACGCGCAGATCCGCGCCGCGGCCGAGGCGGCCAACGCCTGGGAATTCATCGAGCGGCTGCCGCTGCAGCTGCTGACCCCGGTCGGCGAGAACGGCGCGCTGCTGTCCGGTGGCCAGCGCCAGCGCCTGGCGATCGCGCGCGCGATCCTGCGCGACGCGCCGATCCTGATCCTGGACGAAGCCACCGCCGCGCTGGACAACGAATCCGAGCGCCTGGTGCAGGACGCGCTGCACCGGCTGATGCCCGAACGCACCACCCTGGTCATCGCGCACCGCCTGTCCACCATCGAACATGCCGACCAGGTGCTGGTGATGGACCACGGCCGCATCGTCGAGCGCGGCACCCATCAGGCGCTGCTCGCCCAGGGCGGCCTGTACGCCCACCTGCACAGCATGCAATTCCGCGAAAGGCAGTCCTGATGAGCGGTCGCGGGCCACACACGCCTGGCTACTGGTATGGCCAGGGCACGCCGCCGCTGTACGCGCAGGTGCTGACCCCGCTGTATGCGGCGGCGATCGGCCTGCGCCGCGCGCTGTACCGGCGCGGCTGGCGCAAGCGCTACAGCATCGCGGTGCCGGTGGTGGTGGTCGGCAACCTCACCGCCGGCGGTACCGGCAAGACGCCGCTGACCATCGCCCTGGTGCGCAAGCTGCAGGAGGCCGGTTGGAAGCCGGGCGTGGCCAGCCGCGGCTATGGCCGCAGCCAGGACCAGGTCGCGCGCTGGATCGAACCCGGCACCACGCCGGACCTGGGCGGCGACGAGCCGGTGCTGATCGCGCACAAGACCGGCGTGCCGGTGCGCGTGGACCGCGACCGTGTCGCCGCCGCGCGCGCGCTGCTGCAGGCCGGTTGCGACATCGTGGTCTGCGACGACGGCCTGCAGCACTACCGCCTGCAGCGCGACATCGAGATCGAAGTGGTCGACGGCCAGCGCCGCTACGGCAACGGCCGCCTGCTGCCGGCCGGGCCGCTGCGCGAGCCGGTAGCGCGCGGCCGCGAATGCGATTTCCGGGTCATCAATCTGGGCCAGGCCAGCGATGTCGGCGAGGTCCAGGCCGGTTTCGGCGAGTGGGCGATGCGCCTGCGCATCGACAGCGCGCAACCGCTGCAGGGCGGCCGCGCCCGCGCTTTGCGCAGCTTCGCCGGGCAGCGCGTGCACGCCGTCGCCGGCATCGCCCATCCGCAGCGCTTCTTCGACATGCTGCGCGCGCACGGCATCGGCGTGGTGCCGCACGCGTTTCCCGACCATCACCGCTACAGTGCCGCCGACCTGTCGTTCGGCAGCGAACTGCCGGTGCTGATGACCGAGAAGGATGCGGTCAAGTGCGCGCAGCTGGTCAACGACTGGTGCTTCAGCGTGCCGCTGGTGGCGGAGCTGCCGGCCGCGTTCTGGATCGGCCTGCTCGACCGGCTGGACAAGCTGCGCGGGCGCAGCGGCGACGCCGGCGACTAGCGGCGGACGCTGCGCCGCGCGCATGCGCAGCCAGCGACGCGCGGGGTAGGTGAGCGGCCCACCAGCGACATCGCGATGTGCTGGGTGGCGCTGCACTTGATCGCTGCACTCGATCGCGCACAGCAACCGCCTATTTGCGCGTGTGCCCGCTGGTGGATTCTTGTGGCGAGCGTTACCACGCGCAGCGCAGCCCGCTGACGTGATCGATCATGCGCCGTCTGGGGTGCATGTCCTGCCCAACGGTCGTTCCCAGGCCGTAATCGATCTCGCTGCCGCCGGTCTCGACTATGCCGAGGTGATGCTGCCGCAGGGGTGAGGGGCGGCTCGTGGTTTTGGGTAGTCGGGTTTCGGATGGTGTGTGGTCGCGGCTGAAGGGCACCACTAATAACCCCCCAAAGCATGTCGATGCACTTGCGAGACACCGACACGCCCAGCCCGCAGGTTCCGGCATCGATACGTTCGGGATGCCATGGAGTGGCAAAGGCGCATTGGCGGTGGACTTGGTGGCGTTGTGCACGCGTTTTTCATGGACGCCTTGGCATCACGGCCGCTTCGTCCTCCTGTCGCGGCTGAAGCCGCTCCTACAAGAGCAAGGCGCGCGTTGTAGGAGCGGCTTTAGCCGCGACAGAAAAAAGGAACACGCTATCGACGCGCGCAGCGTGCAGCTCCAGGAATGGAATTATTAGAGGTGCTCTGAAGCCTCTCCTGCAGTGCACCCGGCCGACTGCCACGGTCCATGTAGGAGCGGCTTCAGCCGCGACCGGCAGCTCCTACGCGCGCGATGTTTCGGCAGTTTCGATCAGATCTTCCCACTGCAGCCGGGTATTGGCCGCATCGCCGCTCTCTGTTATTTGCCGTGACGTGCCGCGCCCGCCATCGCCGTTCGGCACGGCGGACAGCGACGCATCGCGCTGCCTGCCTTGCCCGCTCGCTACTGACCCACTCAGAACTTGTAGTTCAGCGACAGCGAGGTGTTGCGCGGCGCGCCGTAGTAGCCCTGCGCCCAGTACAGACTGTTGATGTACTTGCGGTCGGTGACGTTGTAGACGTTGAGGGTGGCGCTGAGTTGCGGGGTGAAGTCGTAGTGCGCCATCAGCCCGAGCAGCGCATAGCTGTCCTGACGGGTGAAGATCTCGTTGCCGCTGGTGTCCAGCGCTTGCTGGTCGCGGTAGATATCGCCCTGCCAGGTCAGCGTCGCGCCCAGTTTCAGCGCATCCCACTGCGGGACGGTGTAGGTGGTGGCGAGCTTGAAGGTGCGGCGCGGCACGTAGGTGCGCACGTTGCGGCCGGCGTCGTCCTTGAGGCTCAGCTGGGTGTAGCCGGCGTTGAGCTGCCAGTGGTCGCCGAGCCGGCCGGCGAGGTCGAACTCGTAGCCGGTGGAGGTCGCGTCCACCGGCTTGTAGGTCTGCAGCGTGCCGACGTAGGTGTCGGCTTCGGCGGTGTTGTCCTGCTTGGCGCGGAACAGCGCGAACGAGGCGTTGACCCGCTGCTGCAGCCACTGGCCCTTGATGCCCAGTTCGGCGTTGCTGCCGGTGATCGGGTCCAGCACCTGCAGGTTGCGGTCCAGCTCGGTCTGCGGATTGAAGATCTCCGCATAGCTGGCGTACAGCGCGTAGTTCGGATCGAAGGTGTAGACCGCGCCGACGAACGGGGTGGTCTTGCTGTCGTCGTAGACGTGCTGCACGCCGTAGTTCTGGCCGCGGCTCTCGATCCGGGTGTGGTTGACGCCGGTGATCAGCTTCAGCGCGTCGCTCAGGTTCCAGCGCGCGGTGGCGTAGGCGCTGCGGCGGATCATGTCGAACTCGGCGCCGGTCGGCGCGGTGGTGAACGCCGGCAAGGCGATGTCGCCGGTCCAGTTTTCCAGGCTGGGCAGCGCGAACCAGGCGCTGGTGTCGCTGGAATCCGGGTAGGTGGAGACCTGCGAGACGTCGATGCCGCCCCACTTCACGCCCGCCACCAGTTCGTGCTCGCGTCCGCCCAGGACGAACGGGCCGCTGGCATAGAGGTCGGCGTACTTCTGCGTTTCGTGGCTGACGTAACGCGAGGGATAGGAGTACAGCCCCAGCCCGGTGGCGCGGTCCGGCGTGCCGTAGGCGTAGAACAGGTTGCCGTCCGAATCCAGCTTGCGGTAGTTCAACGCGGCTTTGAGCTGCCAGCCGCCACCCAGCGCCTGCTGCAGTTCCACGAACGCGCGCTTGTCGGTGCTGTTCCAGTACGACCAGTCGGCCGAGGTGCTGGTCGAGCGCGCGTAGTCGGTGGCGCTGCCGTCGCTGTAGTACAGCGGCAATGCGCCCCACATGCCGCCGTGCGGTTCGTTCTTCTGGTAGCTGGCGCCGACGCTGAGCAAGGTGCTGTCGCCCAGATCGGCCTCGACGATGCCGTAGACGCTGCGCTTCTTCAGCGCGTAGCGGTCCAGGTAGCTGTCGCCGTCCTGGCCGGCGGCGACGATGCGTCCGCGCACGCTGCCGCTGCGGTCGAGCTTGCCGGACAGGTCGGCGTCCACGCGCCGCGTGTCCCAGCTGCCGGCGGTGACGCCGACGCTGCCCTGCAGATCCTGTGTCGGGCGCTTGCGCACGAAGTTGACCGTCGCCGACGGGTTGCCGGTCGAGGACAGCAGGCCGTTGGCGCCGCGCAGCACCTCCACGCGCTCGTACATCGCCGTGTCCAGATCGCCTTCGGCGCCGCCGTTGGTGAACGGCAGGCCCAGCCCGTCGACCTGGAAGTTGGTGATGTCGAAGCCGCGCGCGGTGTAGTAGGTACGGTCGGTCTCGATCTTCTCCACGTTGACGCCGGTGGCCAGCGCCAGCACCGCGTTGGCGTTGTCCAGGCCGAAATCGTCCATCTGCTCGCGGCTGATGGTGCTCACCGACTGCGGCGTCTGCAGCGGACTCAGCACCAGGCCGGTGCCGGCCGCGCTGGCCGGCGCGGTGTAGCCGTCGGCGCGCTGCGCGACGACGTCGAGCTTGTCCAGCAGCTTCGGCGCGCTGGCGGCATCGGTCGCCGCATCGGCGCCCGCTGCCGCTTCCACGGCGGCGCTGGCCGCCAGCGGCGCGAGCAGGGCGGCCAGGGCCAGGCACAGCGCCTGGCGGCGAACAGGGATGCGGGTTGGCCGGACAGCGGACCACGGGGACGGGACAGGAAGGTTCATCGGTGGGGTCTATAGAATGGGGGAGGCGAGAGGCCACGGGCGCAGCGCCGAGCCGCACAGCGCTGTGCAGCAAAGCAATCGGCAATGGCCGGTGCTGGCCCATGGCGAATACGAACTATTCTCAATAAATGGCAGGGAAAGATCAATTCATGTTCGAATTTCGTGAATTCCGCGGTTCAGCTACCGCCACCGGAGCCGGCGACGCATGAGCGCCGCGCACGCCATTCCGCAGTCGTTCGTGGTCGCCATTCCGGCGCGCTACGCCGCCTCGCGCCTGCCCGGCAAGCCGCTGCGCATGCTCGGCGGCGAGCCGCTGGTGCGACATGTGGCGCGCCGTGCGCTCGGCGCCGGCGCGCAGCAGGTCTGGGTGGCCGCGGACGATCCGCGCATCGCCGCAGCGGTGGCCGACCTGGACGGCGTGCACGTCGCCCTGACCTCGGCGGCGCATGCCTCCGGCACCGATCGCCTGGCCGAATGCGCCGACATCGCCGGCTGGGACGACGCCACCCTGGTGGTCAATCTGCAGGGCGATGAACCATTCGCGCCCGCCGCTGGCATCGTGGCCGTGGCGCAGGCGCTGGCCGACAGCGGCGCGGAGATGGCCACGCTGGGCACGCCGGTCGAGTCGGCCGAGAGCCTGTTCGACCCGAACGTGGTCAAGCTGGTGCGCAGCGCGCGCGGCGATGCGCTGTACTTCAGCCGCGCGCCGATCCCGTGGCACCGCGACGCGTTCGCCGCCTCGCGCGAACGGCTGCCGCCGGGGCCGTGGCTGCGTCATATCGGCATCTACGCCTACCGCGCCGGCTTCCTGCGCCGTTTCGCGGCGATGCCGCCGGGCGGGCTGGAGCAAGTGGAGGCACTGGAACAACTGCGGGTGCTGGAGGCGGGCTTCCGCATAGCGGTGGCGCTGTCGCCGGCGCCGTTCCCGCCCGGGGTGGACACGCCCGAGGACCTGGCCCGCGCCGAGGCCCATCTGCAGGCCCTGGCATGAAGTTGCTGCTGGTCTGCCTTGGCAATATCTGCCGCTCGCCGATGGCCGAAGGCGCGTTGCGCCACCATCTGGAGCGCTCGCCGCTGGCCGGCCAGGTGCAGGTGGATTCGGCCGGGACCGGCGACTGGCACAGCGGCGAGCCGCCGGACCGGCGCGCCATCGCCTGCGCCCGCGGCCATGGCGTGGACATCGCCGGACTACGCGCGCGGCAACTGCGCGCGGCCGACTTCACCGCGTTCGACTGGATCCTGTGCGCCGACGCGGCCAACCTGCGCGACGTGCGCCAGCGCGCGCCGGCCGCCGCGCTGCCACGGGTGGCGCTGTGGTTGCCGTGGGCGGGCCTGGACGGGCGCCGCGAGATTCCCGACCCGTACACCGGCGGCAGCGACCACTTCGAGGAGGTCTGGCGCCTGGTAGACGAAGCCGCTGCCGGCAGCGTGGCGCGACTGTCCGCCGACGGCGGCTCCGGCATAATCGGCCGATGAACTCGATCGCCGCCCTGGAACTGCCGCAGCCCGGCACCTGGCTCAACGCCGCGCCGACCACGCTGCGCGAGCAGCAGGGCCGCGCACTGGTGCTGGCCTTCGTCAACGCCGCGTCGGTGTGGTGCGCGCAGCGCCTGGCCGAACTCAGCCAGTGGCAGGCGCGCAATCCGGGGCGCCTGCAGCTGATCGTGGTGCAGGTGCCGCGCTTCGACAGCGAGCGCGAGCCGCAGCGGGCGCTGAAGCTGCTGCGCAGCCAGGGCGTGTCGGCGCCGATCCTGCTCGATGCCGACTGGGCCGCCTGGCAGCGTTTCGACGTGCAGGCGTGGCCGACCCTGGTGTTGATCGACGCCGGCGGTTACGAGCGCGAGCGCCTGGTCGGGATCGGCGGCGCCGATCTGGAAAAGGCGCTCAACGCGCTGTGCGCCGGCCAATCGCTGCCGCTGGACGAGGAGCTGCGCGATGCGCGCGAGACCCAGCCGGAGCCGCGCCTGCCGCTGCGCTTCCCGGTCGGCCTGGCGGTCGCCGACGAGCGCCTGTACATCGCCGACAGCGGCCACCATCGCATCCTCGAATGCACCACCGGCGGTCGCGTGCTGCGCCAGTTCGGGCTGGGCACCGCCGATTTCATCGACGGCGGCATCGGCGAGGCGGCGTTCCACCGTCCGCGCGGACTGGCGCTGGAGCGCGGCGTGCTGTACGTCGCCGACACCGGCAACCATGCGTTGCGCCGGATCAACCTGCTCAGCGGCCACGTCGATACCCTGTGCGGCAACGGCCGCGCCGGCGAGCCGATCGAAGGGCCGGTGCAGCATGCGCAGCAGGCGCCGCTGAACCACCCGCAGGACGTGGTGGTGGCCGACAACCAGGTGCACATCGCGATGGCCGGCGACAACCGCATCTGGAGTTACGAACTGGGCAACCGCACCTTGCGTTGGCGCGCCGGTGCCGGCGCGCTGGAATTGCGCGACGGCAGCGGCCACCTGGCTGCGTTCGCGCAGCCGTGCAGCCTGGCCGCGGTGCAGCAGGCGCTTTACGTGTGCGATGCGCTGGGCTCGGCGGTGCGCTCGCTGCAGTTGCGCGGCGACCTGGTGCAGACCCTGCTCGGCGGCCAGGGCCCATGGGATTTCGGCAACGAGGACGGGCCGCGCAGCCGCGCGCGATTGCAGTTCCCGCAGGCGATCGCGTTGAGTCCGGACGCGCCGCTGCTGTGGATCGCCGACAGCGGCAACGGCAGCCTGCGCAGCCTGCGCCTGGGCGGCGGCGAACTGTCGACCGCGGCCCTGCCGCGGCGCCTGCACGGTCCGGCCGGGCTGGCGGTGAGCGCCGGCGCGGTGTGGATCGCCGAGACCGATGCGCATTCCGTGTTGCGCTACGACCTCGCCAGCGGCGAACTGAGCGACGTGCCGATCAGCGAATGACCGCATCTGCATTGCCCCCGTTCGACGGCAAGGCCTTCGCCGCCAACCTCAGCACCGCGCCCGGCGTCTACCGCATGTATGCGGCCGACGACACCTTGCTCTACGTCGGCAAGGCCGGCGCGCTGCGCAAGCGCGTGTCCAGCTATTTCAGCGCATCGCCGAAGAATGCGCGGACCATGGCGATGCTGGCCCAGGTCGCGCGCATGGACGTGACCGTGACCCGCAGCGAAGGCGAGGCGCTGCTGCTGGAAAACCAGCTGATCAAGTCGCTGGCGCCGCGGTACAACGTCTCGTTGCGCGACGACAAGAGCTATCCCTACGTGCTGCTGACCCGCGAGGAATGGCCGCGCATCGCGCTGCACCGCGGCCCGCGCGCGCTGCCCGGGCGCTACTTCGGTCCGTATCCGGGCGTCACCGCGGTGCGCGAGACGCTGAACCTGATGCACAAGCTGTTCAAGCTGCGCAGCTGCGAGGACAGCGTGTTCCGCAACCGCTCGCGGCCGTGCCTGCAGTACCAGATCGGCCGCTGCAGCGCGCCGTGTGTGGCGTTGGTGGCGGCCGACGACTACGCCGAATCGGTGCGCCGCGCGACGATGTTCCTGGACGGGCGCAGCGACCAGCTCGGCGAGGAACTGGTGCAGGCGATGCAGGCCGCCAGCGAGCAGCTGGAATTCGAACGCGCCGCGCGCCTGCGCGATCTGCTCGGCTCGCTGCGCAGCATGCAGAGCCGGCAGTACGTGGACGGCCGCGCCGCCGACCTGGACGTGCTCGCCTGCGCGATGCAGGGCGCCAACGCCTGCGTGCTGCTGCTGGCGTTCCGCGACGGGCGCAATCTCGGCACGCGCGCGTTCTTCCCCAAGACCAACGGCGAGGACAGCGCCGCCGAGGTGCTGGGTGCATTCGTCTCGCAGTACTACGCCGAACAGCCGCCGCCGCGCGAGGTGCTGCTGGACCGCGAGATCGACGACGCGGAGATGATCGAAGCGGCGTTGAGTTCGGCCGCCGAGCGCAAGGTGCAGTTGCGCTGGAACGTGCGCGGCGAGCGCGCCGGCTACCTGGAACTGGCCAGCCGCAACGCGCAGGCCACGCTGGCCACCGAACTGACCAGCCGCAACGCGCAGCATGCGCGCAGCGAGGCCTTGCGCGAGATGCTGGGGCTGGCCGAGCCGGTCCGGCGCGCGGAGTGTTTCGACATCAGCCACACCATGGGCGAGGCCACCGTGGCCTCGTGCGTGGTGTTCGACGCCAGCGGCCCGGTGCGCAGCCAGTACCGGCGCTACAACATCAGCGGCATCGAGCCGGGCGACGACTACGCGGCGATGCGCCAGGCGATCGAGCGCCGCTTCCGCCGCGCCGCGGAAGGCGAGGGCAAGGGCGATGCGGTGCTGCCCGACGTGCTGCTGATCGACGGCGGCGCGGGCCAGCTGGCGCAGGCCAACGCCGCGCTCGCCGACCTGGGCGTGGACGGCATCCTGGTGATCGGCGTGGCCAAGGGCGCCGAGCGCCGCGCCGGCCACGAGACGCTGGTGATGCCGGACGGACGCGAACTGCGCCCCGGCGCGGCCTCGCCGGCGCTGCAGTTCATTCAGCAGGTGCGTGACGAGGCGCACCGTTTCGCGATCACCGGCCACCGTGGGCGGCGCCAGAAAGCGCGCATGACCAGCAAGCTGGAGGACATTCCCGGCATCGGTCCGCGCCGTCGCGCCAGCCTGTTGAAGCATTTCGGCGGGCTGGCCGGACTCAAGGCCGCCGGCGAAGCGGAGATCGCGCGCGTGGAAGGCATCAACGACGCGCTCGCTGCACGAATCTACGCTAACCTGCACGGGCTGCCGGTGCCCGATCCGGCAGGCGAGTAGAGCAGCGCAATGAAGTTGACCATCCCCACCTGGCTGACGCTGCTGCGGATCGTGATGATTCCGGTGCTGGTGCTGGTCTTCTATCTTCCCTATACGTGGACGAACTTCGCCTCGGCGGCGATCTTCGGCCTGGCCGCGTTCACCGACTGGCTGGACGGCTGGGTGGCGCGGCGCTATCACCAGTATTCGGCGTTCGGCGCGTTCCTCGATCCGGTGGCCGACAAGCTGATGGTGGCGGTGGCGCTGTTCCTGATCGTGCAGGGCCATCCGACGCCGTGGATGGCGTTCTGGGCGGCGGTGATCGTCGGCCGCGAGATCGCGGTGTCGGCGCTGCGCGAGTGGATGGCCGAGATCGGCCAGCGCGCCAAGGTGCGGGTGGCGATGATCGGCAAGATCAAGACCACCGCGCAAATGGTGGCGCTGCTGTGTTTGCTGTATTCGGTGATGCCCGACGGCTCGCCGCCGGAGAGCGTGTGGATGGGATTGTTCATCTTCCACATCGGCGACTGGACGCTGGCGATCGCGGCGATCCTGACCCTGCTGTCCGGCATCCAGTACCTGCACGCGGCCTGGCCGAGCCTGCGCGCCGACGAGCGCGCCGCGGTCGCCGACAAGAACGCGAAAAAAATCGAAGGCAACGGTTGACAGCCTGCCGGTTCCCGGTAGAATTCGCGGCCTCAAGCGGGAATAGCTCAGTTGGTAGAGCGCAACCTTGCCAAGGTTGAGGTCGCGAGTTCGAGTCTCGTTTCCCGCTCCAACGCTTGATCGATGCACACGCATCGCATCCTGGATCCCGCAGTGCTTTCCACCTGCGGCGTCTCTGGCGAGATTCCACCACCTCATCCGCACGCACATGTTTTAGTCGCTTCCCGCGGGTTGCGGTAGGTCCCGTATGCCGACTGGCCGCACGATCTGCGGCGCTGCGTGGCAGGTTCGCAAGACCGCCCTTGCGCATGCAGCTATCCTGCTTCCGGCGCAGGTATCCGTGCGCCGCGTTTCTTTCTGGCGCATGCGCCATTCTTCAAGGGGATCCGGATGTTCTCGACGCGTCTTTCCGCCGCGCTGCCGGTGGGGTGTTTTCTCGCATGCATGGCGTTCGCCATGCAGGCATCGGCCAAGGAGACGCTGCAGTGTCCGCAGACCCTGCGCGTCTCCGGCGCCGTGCTGCAAAGTCCCGATCTGCCGGAAGGGGCCGAGATCGCCTTCGACAGCGCGCTGCCGTTGCCGTTTTTCGCGCTCGGACTGTTCTCGGGCCATCCGCGTGAGCTGGCCTCGCTGGTGCCGGACAGCAACAGCGAGGAGCCGGCATCCCACATCGCGCAGTCCGTCTGGAGATTCGAGCGCCCGGATCCGTACGGCAGCTACGCGGTCTGCTAGTACGGCGCTGCCGGCAAGGTGCAGGTCTACAAGCGCATCAGCGACGCGGCGCGCTCCTGCACGGCCACCGTGCGCAACGAGGGTGCCAAGCGCGTCGTGGTGGCGGCTGGCTTCGAATGCGAATGACGGGGCCGGCCGCGTCGCTCGGTTGCGCGGCGTCGTCCGGCCCTGCGGCCGGCGCGGCGCCGGCGAACGTGGCCTGGCGGTGCCGCTGCAATTGCCGGGCGGCGAACGCTGCAGGCGGTCGGAGCGGGCGACTGGCGGCGACTGACGCCGGCGGCAGCGGCCTGCACGGTCGTCGCCGGACGACTGGGATGCCTGTTCCGAAGCCGCGCACTGTCGACGGCGCGCGCGGCGATCTGCGCTAGCTTCGGTGCGGGGCGACGCATCGCGCGCGGGGCGGCAGCGGAACAGGGATTCGGCCGCCGCAGCGGCCAAGCATGGCAACAGGCAGGTGCGACACCGAGGCGGTCGCGGCGCCGCCCGCATGCGCGGACGCCGTGCGCCCCAGCTGCACTTACGCACTCCCACCCGCTACCCGCAGGAGCAGCCATGAACTTCGAGATCGCGACCTGGTACGACACGTGGAACGGCACCGGCGCCGACAACCTCGCGCAAGGCAAGGTGCCGCTGGGCTATGCCAGCCGCTACAACCTGGCCTTCGGCGAATTCGTCCAGACCGGCAACGGCTATACGCTCGACCTCAACGCGCAGTACGCGGCGCAGAACCTCGCCCAGATCAAGGCGCAGGCGCCGACCGCGCTGATCTATGCCGGGCTTGGCGACACCGGCCTGGCGGCGACGGTGGCGGACAACCGCGACAACGCCAATCGCTCCACCGCCAACATCGTGGCCTACCTGCAGCAGCAAGGGCTCAACGGCATCAGCATCGATTCCGAAAGCGACGGCATGTCCTCGGTGGTGGAGTTGCTGTCGCAGCTCAGCCCGAGTTTCAGGGCGGCCGGACTCGGCATCGCGGTGTCGGTGCCGTGGCCCGCAGGCGGCCCTGTCGCGCTCTACGGCGAGGGCGCGGTGGACGCGTTCAACCAATACGTGGATGCCGCCGAGTTGCAGGACTATTCGTCCTCCGGCACGCCGCAGGATGCGCAGGTGTGGATCCAGGCCGGGGTGCGCGCCGACATCCTGATGGGCGGGGTGGCGACCGAGAACGGCAACGTGCAAACCTCGCTCGACGACACCGCCGCCTGGACCAGCTACGCGCTGCAGAACGGCTTGCGCGGCATGTTCAGCTGGCGGCTCGACAACGACCACGGGCAGGACGGCCAGGAAGAGGACGTCGATCCGACCTTCACCGGCGCCAAGACGATCTACGACACCGTCTACGCGCAGCGCGGTGCCACGGGCCCGGTGCGTTAGCGCGATTCGGCGCGGCTGCACAAGGCGCTGGCGCTCTGCCGTCTCGCATGGTTCCTGTTCCGCCATTGCTGACGTTGCGCACGGGCAGGGACTCGACGAAGCAACGCGGCGATGCCGGCTGCCGTATCCGTACCCGGTGTTCGCGCTGGACTTGGGCAAGCCGGGGGCGCCGCCGAGCGGAAGTACGCGCCGCCGCGATTGCCGGCCGCGCAGGGCGTGGCCTGTTGCGACGATGGTCGACCGCGGCGACATGTACCGGCGCGGCAAGCCGAGCTTCGCGGCGCGAAACGCACACGCATCACAGCGCCGGCGGCCGGGCCACCATCAGGTAGAAGATCGCCAGAAAGCTGATCAATGCCGGCACGCCCAGCGCGGTCCAGTAGCCGAGGTGGCGCGCGTAGTCCAGCGGCAGTTCGCGCCCGTCCGCCGCGGCGGACGCGGCGATGTCGCGCAGGCGCATCTGCAGCCACACCACCGGCAGCCAGCACAGCGCGGCGATCACGAACAGCACGATCGACCAGTACAGCCAGGCGCTGTGCAGCGAATAGCCCATCCTGTGCGCCAGGTACAGGCCGCTGAGCGGCTGGAACACGATGGTGGTGGCGGTGAACAGCCAGTCGGCGATCACCACATGGCGCGCCACCACCGCCACCACGCGCGCATCGCGGGTGCGACTGACGAAAAACAGGTAGAAGGCGGTGCCGACGCCGGTGCCGAACAGGAAGGTGGACGACAGCACGTGCAGGTATTTAACGACGATCAGGTCCATGCTGCGGCTCCAGTGCGCGGGCCAGCGCGATCGCGGCCAGCAGTGGCAGATTCTTCAGGATCGGCCCGTAGGGATGCAGCCAGTATTCGGGCAGGAACACGCTGATCAGCACGGTGTAGGCGCCGATCAACAGCAATTGCGCGGCATACGTGTGGCGCCGCCAGCGCGGCAGGTACAGCAGCGCCAGGCCCAGCGCCGCATCCAGCGCCGCCGCGGCATACAGCGCGAACATGGCAAGGCCGCCATGCAGGCCGGTGCGCGCCAGCAGGGCGAGGCTGTCGGCGACGGGGTAGGCGAACGCCGACACGTAGCCGGTGACGATCCACATCAGCGCGATCGACCAGCGCAGCGCCGGCAGCAACCATTGCAGCAGCGCCGCCTGGCGCAGGCGGGTACGGTTGCCGGCGTGGACGAAGTGCTCCGGCGCGCGCGGCAGGCGCCCCAGCGCGGTCTGCATGTCCTGCGGCGACGCGGTGGAGCCGGCCTGCAGCATGTCCAGCGCGTCCGGCGCCAGCCAGCCGCTGCGCGAACCCAGTACGCGCCCGGCCAGGCGCAGTGGCGCCAACGGAATCGGCAGCCAGCCGCCCGGCGCGCCGATGCCCTGCTTGAGCAGGCCCAGGTAGCGGCGCAGGGTCAGCGCGCCCGGGCCGACCGCGCGCAGCCGCGGCGGCGGCGCGGGCTGCGCCAGCAGGTTGGCGATCGCCTCGCACAAGTCGTCCAGGTGCAGCGGTTGGATGGATTGCGTGCCGGCGCCAGGCAACGGCGTCAGCGGCAGCACCGCGAGCGCCGCGAACCACTGGCTGCTGGCGCCGTCGGGCGCAAACACCAGCGATGGCTGCACGATGCTGGAGCGGATCGGCAACGCCGCCAGCGCCGCGTCGGCGCGGCCTTTCGAGGCCAAGTACGGCGCGGTGCTGGAGGGATGCGCGCCCAGCGCGGAGATCTGCACCACATGGCGCACGCCGGCGTCGCAAGCGGCCCGGAACAGCTGCAGCGGGCCCTTCACGTGAACTGCATCGTAAGTCTGGCCTGCTTGCTGGCGAAAGATGCCGACCGCGTTGATCACCACGTCCACGCCGCGCAGGTAGTCGGACCACGGTGGCGGCGCGGCCGCACCGAAATCCGCCCGTACGATCCGGGCAGCGGGCCAGCGTTGCTGCGCGGCCCGCGCGTCGCGAACCGCGAGGACAAGCTCATGCCCCTGATGCGCCAGCCTGTCGACCAACGCACCGCCGATCAGGCCGCTGGCCCCGGTCAGCAGGATGCGCACGGCCCCTCCGCGCCGCGGTGCTGGTGGCCGCGCTGCAAGCGGATCCTGCTGGCCGGCTCAACGGCGAGCATCGTTTCCACCGTGGTCGTCGCGGCGCTGGCGCGGCGCCGTACCGGCGCGCTCAGCAGCGGGGCCAATGCGACCAGCCATTGGCTGTGGGGCGAACGCGCCAAGCGCCGTCACACGCCGAGCGCGCGCTACACCGCGGTCGGCTACGCGATCCACCATGCCAGTTCGTTGCTGTGGGCCGGCGTGTTCGATCGCGCCACCCGCGCCACTCACGCGCCGGCGCGCATCGCCGCCACCGCCGCCGCCGTCGCCAGCGCGGCCTATGCGGTGGACTACCACGTGGTGCCGCGCCGGCTCACGCCCGGGTTCGACCGGCACCTGTCGGCATCGGGCATGGTCGCGACCTATGCCGCCTTCGCGGTCGGACTGGCGGCGGCGCACTGGCTGTTGCATGGCAAAGGCCGCAGCGCGCCGCGGCGCTGAGCGCGCGGGGCTCATGCGTTCTGTGGCCACGGGAACGGCGCCAGCGCTTCGCTGGCTGGTCCATTGAGCACCGCGCCGCTGTCGGCGGCGAAACGCGAGCCATGGCAGGGGCAATCCCACGACTTCTCCTGCGGGCTCCAGCGCACCGCGCAGCCCATGTGCGGGCAGCGTGCATTGAACGCATGCAACGCGCCTTCGCCGTTGCGATAGACCGCCACCCGGTGCACGCCGCGGCGCAGCACCGCGCCTTCGCCGCGTGCCAGTTCGTCCACGCCCGACGCCTGGCCGGGCGCGATCCAGTCGCGGTATTGCACGGCGACGTTGGCGTTCTCGCGCAGCCACTCGCTGCCGCCGCGCAGCGGCTTGCGGCGCGGGTCGTAGAGCGCGTGCCATGAGTTGTCGCGGCCTTCCAGCAGATCGGAGAGCAGTAGCCCGGCGATCACGCCGTGGGTGACGCCGTTGCCGGAATCGCCGGTGACGACGAACACGTTGTCCTCGCCGCCCGGATCGGCACCGATGTAGGCCAGCCCATCGCTCGGTTCCAGCACCTGCCCGGACCAGCCATGGGTATAGCGGGTGACGCCGGGCAGCAGCGTGTCGGCCCAATGCTGCAGACGCACGTAGGCCTGCGGATCGTCGCTCTGGCCGGTCTTGTGGTCCTCGCCGCCGATGATGGCGAGCATGCCGCCGTGTTCGCGGTCCTCGGTCAGGCGCACGTAGTGGTAGGGATCGCCGTCGTCCCAGATCAGCGCATCGGGCAGGGCACCGTCGGCGATCGGTCCGGCGACGACGTAGCTGCGGTACGGCGCCTGCTTGGTGTGGATGGCCACGCGCTCGTGGAACGGCACGTTGCTGGCGATCACCGCGGCGTTGGCGTGCAGCACCTGTCCGGTGGCCAGGGTAACGCGCGCTTGCGCGCCACCGTCCACGGCGGTCGCCTCGCCCAGGCAGAAGCGCACGCCCTGCGCTAGCGCGGCGTCGGCCAGCGCGTCCAGGAAGCGGCCCATGTCGATGCGCGCCTGGTCGTCGAAACGCAATGCGGCGCCGAGTTGCGGCAGTCCAGGGATGCCGCCGTCCAGAAACGCCACGCCCAGGCCTGCGGCGGCTGCGGCGTCGGCTTCCTTGCGCAGGCGGTCGGGGTTGCCGTCGTGCGCGAACAGGTAGCCGGGCACGCGGCGGAAGCCGCAGCGTTCGGGCGTGGCGGCGACGAAATCCTCGATCCAGTCGATCGCCTCGGCGTGGCTGGCGGCGGCCATGCGCGCGCCGTGTTCGCCGTGCAATTCGGCCAGCGCGTAATAGCGATCGTCCAGCGCCGACGCGAGATGCGCGGTGGTGCGCAGCGATTCGCCTTGGCCGATGCCGCCACGGTCGATCACCAGCACCTGGCGCCCGCGCTGCGCGCACAGCAATGCGGTGGTCAAGCCGGCCACGCCGGCGCCGATGACGATCACGTCCTGGGCCGCGGTCGGCGGCCGTGCGAAGCGTGCGGTGGGGTCGCTGCCGAGCGACCAGACGGGCAGGGTGCGTGCGCTGGACATGCGGAAATTCCTAGGCCAATTGCCGATCCACGATACGCAGCGGAAGTGAGTTCCGCGTCAGCGCCGGGTCATGCGCGTGGCAATGCACACACGGCGTTCCCGACCGCTGGACGCAGGCGACACGAGCGCGGCATTTGCTTGAAATGTCCTTCACATCGGCGGGACTAATGTCGGCCGCGATCGGTTTCCCGGGACTCGAAATGCGCGCTTGGTTGCATTGTCGCTGGATGGCGTTGGTGGTGGCGGCACTCTTCAGTGCGACGCTCCACGCGCAGGGTGACGGCGACTGGCCGATGCCGTCGCTGGACTACGCCAATACCCGCTTCAGCCCCTTGCAATCGATCAGCACCGGCAACGTGGCGCAATTGCGGGTCGAGTTCACCTTCTCCACCGGGATCAACCGCGGTCAGGAAGCGGCGCCCATCGTGGTCGGCGACACCATGTACGTGGTCACGCCGTACCCGAACGTGGTGTTCGCACTGGACCTGAGCAAGCCCGGCGCGCCGCTGAAATGGAAGTACCAGCCGCCGCAGTTGCCGGCGGCGCAGGGCGTGGCCTGCTGCGACGTGGTCAATCGCGGCGGCGTGTACTGGCGCGGCAAGCTGATCTTCAACACGCTCGACGGACGCACGCTGGCGCTGGACGCGGCGTCCGGCGCGCTGCTGTGGGAGCGCAAGCTCGCCGACATCAACCTCGGCGAGACCCTGACCATGGCCCCGCTGGTGGTCAAGGACAAGGTGCTGGTCGGCAATTCCGGCGGCGAATTCGGCGTGCGCGGTTGGCTGGCGGCGCTGGACGCGCAGACCGGCAAGCTGCTGTGGAGGGCGTACAGCACCGGACCCGACAGCGACGTGCTGATCGGCCCCGGGTTCCGCCCGCACTATGCCAGCGATCGCGGCAAGGACCTGGGCGTGCGCAGCTGGCCCAGCGACGCCTGGCGGCTCGGCGGCGGCACCGTGTGGGGCTGGATTTCCTACGATCCGGAACTGGACCTGATCTTCTATGGCACCGGCAACCCTGGTCCATGGAATGCCGAACAGCGGCCAGGCGACAACAAGTGGACCGCCGGCGTGTTCGCGCGCGATCCCGACGACGGCCAGGCGCGCTGGTTCTACCAATTCAGCCCGCACGACCTGTTCGACTACGACGCGATCAACGAGAGCCTGCTGCTGGAGCTGTCCATCGCCGGCAAGCCGCGCAAGGTGCTGGTGCGGCCGGAACGCAACGGCTTCGTCTACGTGCTGGACCGCGCCAGCGGCGAGGTGTTGTCGGCCGACGCGTTCGGCCCGGTCACCGCGATCGACCGCATCGACCTGCGCAGTGGCCGCCCGCACTACGTGGCCGACCGGCAGCCGCGCAACGGCAAGGCGGTGCGGCAGGTGTGCCCGGCTTCGACCGGGATGAAGGACTGGAACCCCTCGGCATTTTCGCCGCGTACCGGCCTGGTCTACATCCCGCACAACAACCTGTGCATGGACTGGCTGGCCAGCGAGGTCAACTACATCGCCGGCACGCCGTACCTGGGCGCCGAGTCGCGCATGTACGCCGGACCTGGCGGCAACCGCGGCGCGTTCACCGCGTGGGATCCGCAGGCGCGGCGAATCGCCTGGCAGGTCAAGGAGGACCTGCCGGTGTGGAGCGGCGCACTGGCCACGGCCGGCGACCTGGTGTTCTACGGCACCATGGACGGCTGGTTCAAGGCGGTGGACGCGCGCAGCGGCAAGACCCTGTGGCAGTTCAAGACCGACTCGGGAATCATCGGCCAGCCGGTCAGCTACCGCGGCCCGGACGGGCGCCAGTACGTGGCGGTGCTGTCGGGTGTCGGCGGCTGGGCCGGGGCCATCGTGGTCAACAACCTCGACCCGCGCGATGCCACTGCCGGCGGCGGCTGGGCCAGCGCGGTGGGCGACCTGAAGCAGCGCAGCAATGCCGGGGGCACGCTGTATGTGTTCGCGTTGCCTCGCTAGCGTGGTGCTGGCGGCACTGCTCGCCGGCGCGAGCGGTTGCGAGCGCGAGCGGCGCGAGTATCACAGCACTCCGGCCGGCAGCAACCCGCAGCCGGCGCTGACCAGTTTCCAGCCCGGCGGTGCGCCGCTTGCGCCGGCGCCGACCGCGCTCGGCCGCCATTACCAGGACAACGCCTTCCATATCGGCCAGGGCGGCCGGCTGTTCCGCAGCTACAACTGCAACGGCTGCCATGGCGCCGGCGGCGGCGCGATCGGTCCGGCGTTGATGGATGCGCAGTGGCGCTACGGCGGCAGTATCGAGCAGATCCACGCCAGCATCGTCGATGGCCGCCCGAACGGCATGCCGGCGTGGCGCGGTAAGCTGACCGACGAGCAGGCCTGGCAACTGGCCGCCTATGTCAGCGCGCTGGCCGGCAACGTCTCCAAGGCCGCAGCGCCGAGCCGGCGCGATGCGCTGAGCGCGACGCCGCCGCTGACCCAACTGCCGGCGCAGCCCACGCAGCCGGGCGACGCCTCCGCGCAGCAACCGCCGCCGCAATGACCGCCCGCGCCGTCCGCCTGCTGCCGCTCGTGGCGTTGCTGGCCGGCTGCGCCGGCAACGGCGTGCAGTCCTCGCTGCAGGCGGCGGCCGACCAGTCGCGCGCGATCGACCAGGTGTGGACGCTGATGCTGTGGGTCTGCAGTGCCATCTACGTAGCGGTGATCGCAGCGTTGGCATGGGCGATCTGGCGCCGGCGCCGCGCCGCGCAACGGGAGGGGCGTACGCACGATCCGCTGCTGGCGCGGGCGCTGGCGGCCTGGGTGGTGCTGGTGGTGGGCCTGCTCAGCTGGTTCGTCGCGGCCAGCTTCCTTGCCGACCGGCGCCTGCACGGTGGCCACGCCGACCTAGAGATCCGCGTCACCGCCAAGCAGTGGTGGTGGCAGGTCGAGTATCTGTCGCCGCAGCCGGATCAGCAGTTCAGCACCGCCAACGAACTGCGCCTGCCGCGCGATCGCACCGCGCACATCGAACTGCGTTCGGGCGACGTGATCCACAGCTTCTGGGTGCCCGCGCTGAGCGGCAAGGAAGACCTGATTCCGGGCTACAGCAACGCGGTATGGATCACTCCGCGCCGGGCCGGGCGCTACCGTGGCCAATGCGCCGAATTCTGCGGCCTGCAGCACGCGCAGATGGCGCTGGACGTGGAAGTGCTGGACGCGGCCGGCTTCGCCGCCTGGCGCGCGCGGCAGCTGGCGCCGGCGCCTGCGCCGCACGCGGGATCCGCGCAGCGCGGCGCCCAGCTGTTCCTGGGCAGCGCGTGCGCGTCCTGCCATGCCGTGCGCGGCACCACCGCCGCGAGCCGGCTCGGCCCGGACCTGACTCATCTGGCCAGCCGCCGCACGCTCGGCGCCGGCGCGCTGCCGATGCGGCGCGAGGCGCTGCGCGACTGGCTGGCCGATCCGCAGCACGCCAAGCCCGGCAACCAGATGCCGCAAGTGCCGCTGGACCCGCGCGACCGCGAGCTGCTGCTCGACTACCTGATGGGGTTGCAATGAACGCCGCCCAGCACGAGCAGTTGCAGCGCAGCTGGGCCGACCGCCCGGGGCTGGTCGGCTGGCTGAGCACGGTCGACCACAAGCGCGTGGCGCGCCGCTACATCGCCACCGCCTTCGTGTTCTTCCTGCTGGCCGGCGTGCTGGCGCTGTTGATGCGTGCGCAACTGGCGTATCCCGAGCTGCGCCTGATCGGTCCGGACCGCTACAACCAGATGTTCTCGCTGCACGGCTCGGCGATGATGTTCCTGTTCGCGGTGCCGATCATGGAAGCGGTGGCGGTGTACGTGGTGCCGCTGATGCTGGGCACGCGCAACATCGCCTTCCCGCGGCTCAACGCCTTCAGCTACTGGGTCTACCTGTTCGGCGGAATCATGATCTTCGCCGCGTTCGTGTTCGACGTCGGCCCGGAAGCGGGCTGGACCGGCTACGTGCCGCTGGCGTCGTCGGATTTCTCGCCGGGCAAGCGCACCGACTTCTGGGCGCAGATGATCACCTTCACCGAAGTCGCCGGGCTGTGCGTGGCGGTGGAACTGGTGGCCACGATCATGACCCAGCGCGCGCCGGGCATGACCCTGGCGCGGATGCCGCTGTTCGTCTGGTCGATGCTGGTGACCAGCCTGATGGTGATCTTCGCGATGCCCTCGGTGATGCTGGCCAGCACCTTCCTGATCACCGACCGTCTGGTCGGCACCCAGTTCTACAACGCCGCCGAGGGCGGCGACCCGCTGCTGTGGCAGCACCTGTTCTGGTTCTTCGGCCACCCGGAGGTCTACATCATCTTCATGCCGGCGCTGGGGATGATCTCCAGCATCGTCGAGACGTTCGCGCGGCGGCCGATCTTCGGTTACACGCCGATGGTGCTGGCGCTGGTGGCGACCGGCTTCCTGGCCTTCGGGCTGTGGGTGCACCACATGTTCGCCGCCGGCCTGCCGCCGCTGGGAAACAGCTTCTACACCGCCGCCAGCATGCTGATCGCGGTGCCCAGCGGCATCCAGATCTTCTGCTGGATCGCGACCCTGGCCACCGGCCGGCCGCGGCTGGCGGTGCCGTTGCTGTTCGTGCTGGGCTTCTTCGCGCTGTTCGTGCTCGGCGGGCTGAGCGGGGTGATGCTGGCCTCGGTGCCGCTGGACCTGCAGGTGCACGATACCTATTTCGTGGTCGCGCACTTCCACTACGTGCTGATCGGCGGCGCCCTGTTCCCGCTGCTGGGCGCGGTGTACTTCTGGTTCCCGAAGATCGCCGGGCGGCTGCTGAGCGAGCGCCTGGGCCGCTGGCAGTTCTGGCTGCTGTTCGCCGGCTTCAACCTGACGTTCTTTCCGATGCACTACCTCGGCCTGCTCGGCATGCCGCGGCGGGTCTACACCTATCCGCGCGGACTGGGCTGGGACGCGTACAACCTGATGTCCAGCATCGGCGCATACGTGATCGCGCTGAGCTTCGTGCTGATGCTGGTCAACATCGCGCGTGCGCTGCGCCGCGGCGAAGCGGCGCCGGACGATCCATGGCAGGCGCCGGACCTGAGCTGGGCCACCGCCAGCCCGCCGCCGGCGTACAACTTCGCCGCGGTGCCGGCCGTGTCCAGCCGGCATCCGCTGTGGGCCGATGCCGCAGGCACGCCGAGCGCGGACCTGCCGGTGCTCAGCGGCGTGCGCAGCGATCGCCGCGAAGTGCTGCTGACCACGCCGGTGGACGCCGTGCCGGCGAACCGCTGGGCGATGCCCGATCCGACCCCATGGCCGCTGTGGTCCGCGCTGGCGCTGACCCTGGTGTTCGTGTGGTCGATCTTCGACCAATGGGGCGTGGTGTGGGGCGCGATTCCGGTGGCGGTGGCGATGACCGCCTGGTTCTGGCCCAAGCGCTCCGAGCCCAGCCTGGGAGGCGATGCGTGAGCCGCGCGCTGCGCCCGATCGGCGATGTCGCGGGGCTGCCGGACTACGCGTTCGGGCCGACCAGCGTCGGTTGGTGGGGCGTCATCGGCTTCGTCCTGATCGAAGGCATGGGCTTCGTGCTCGCGATCGGCGCTTACTACTACCTGCTGCACAACGAGGTGCGCTGGCCGCCTGACGCGTCGCCGCCACCGCTGGGCTGGGCCACCGCCTTCGTGCTGACCGGCCTGTGCAGCGAAGTGCCCAATTACCTGGTCGGGCGCATGGCTAAAGCGCAGCGGCTGCACGCGGTGCGTTGGGGCTTGGTGCTGATGGTGCTGCTCGGCCTGCTGATGCTGGCGCTGCGCGGTTTCGAACTGCATGCGCTGAACGTGCGCTGGGACCGCAACGCCTACGGCTCCATCGTCTGGGCGTTGCTGGTCCTGCACACCTTCCACGCCATCACCGACGTGTTCGACAGCATGGTGCTGGCGGCCCTGAGCTGGTGCAAGCACATGGACGGCCGCCGCTATGCCGACGTTGCCGACAACGCGCTGTACTGGCATTTCATCGTGTGGAGCGGAGCGGGCCTGTACCTGGTCATCTACTGGACGCCGCGATGGCTGTGAACGCGCCACGCCCGCGCAGCCGAATCGCGCCATGGGCCGCGTTGCTGGCGGCCATGGCCGGCGAAGCGCTGCATCACCAGGTGCTGTCGGACCTGCTGCGCTTCCGCTGCGAGTGGGGCTCCGGCCCGCTAGGCGCGGCGCTGGCGCTCGCGGTGCTGGCGTTGATGGCCGCCGGTTGCTGGGTCTCGTGGCGCTCGCTGCCGCACTACGCGGCCGGAGACGATGCCGCCGCCTCGCCGATCGCGTCGAACCGGCGTTTCATCGTGCACCTGGGCTGGATGGTTGCGGCACTGCTGGCGGTGGCGGTGCTGTGGCAGACGCTGGCGACCTGGCTGGTACCGTCGTGTCCGTGAGCGCTGCGTGCCCGACGCGCATCATGCGCATCGCCGCTGCGGCCGGCACGGCATTCGCGTTCGCGGCGCAGGCGCATGCGCCGCCAGGGGCCGACACGCTGCCATGGACGTTCGATCCGTGGATCGTGCTGCCGTTGTCGCTGAGCCTGTCGCTGTACGCGATCGGCCATTGGCGGCTATCGCGGCGCAGCCTGCGCAGCGCGGCAGCGCGGCGCCGTGCCTGGGCGTTCGCCAGCGGTTGGCTGCTGTTGGCGGCCGCGCTGGTGACGCCGCTGCATGCGGCCGGCGAGCGCTCGTTCGCCGCGCACATGCTCGAACACGAGGTGCTGATGCTGGCGGCGGCGCCGCTGCTGGTGCTGTCGCGCCCGCTGGGCGTGTGGCTGTGGGCGTTCCCGCGGCCCGCGCGGCGCTGGCTGGCGCGCTGCGGGCAGCGGCGCACGCTCTTGGTGTTGTGGCGCGCGGCCACCGCGCCGCTGCTGGCCACCGTGGTGCAGGCGGCGGTGCTGTGGCTGTGGCACGCGCCGCCGGCATTCGACCTGGCACTGGCGCAGCGAGGCTGGCATGTGGTGCAGCACGTGTGCTTCCTGCTGTCGGCGCTGCTGTTCTGGTGGGCGATGTTGCAGGGCAGGGCGCGGCGCATCGGTGTCGCGGTCGGCTGCCTGTTCTTCACCTCGCTGGTCAGCGGCGCGCTGGGCGCGTTGATGGCGTTCTCGCGCGGGCTCTGGTATGCCGGCTACAGCGCGCTGGGGCTGGATGCGTTCGGGCTCAGCCCGGCAGAGGACCAGCAGCTGGCCGGCCTGCTGATGTGGGTGCCGGGCGGCCTGGTCCACGCGGCTGCCGGCATCGCGCTGCTGGCGCGCGGGCTGGCCGGCGGCGATGCGGCGCAGGCGCCGACGTGACGGCGCGCCGGCACGCGCTGTCGCTCGGCTTGGCCTGCCTGCTGGCGCTGCCGACGCTGTCGGCGCGCGAGTTGCGCGTCTGCGCCGATCCCAACAACCTGCCGTTTTCCGACCGGGACCTGAGCGGCCTGGAGAATCGCCTGATGCAACTGCTGGCGCGCGACCTTGGCGCCGAGCTTCGCTACACCTGGTGGCCGCAGCGGCGCGGCGCGCTGCGCAATACGCTCGGTGCCGGGCGGTGCGACATCGTTCCCGGTATCGCAAGCGGGTCCGATGCCGTGGCCACCACTCGGCCGTACTACACCACGCGCTACGCCTTCGTCGCACGCCGCGGCAGCCGCTGGGCCGGCGTCGCCTGGTTCGACGATCCGCGCCTGCGTAATGCCAGCATCGGCGTGCAACTGGTCGGCGACGACGGGGCCAATCCGCCGCCGGCGCATGCGTTGGCGCAACGCGGCCTGGCCCCGCAGCTGCGCGGTTTCATGGTCTACGGCGACTATGCGCAGCACGCACCGCAGGCGCAGATCGTCGACGCGGTCGCCACCGGGCGCATCGACGTGGCGGTGGTGTGGGGGCCGACGGCCGGCTACTTCTCCGCGCGCCATGGCCAGGCGCTGCAGGTGACGCCGGTGGCGTTCGCCCAGGACGGCGCGCAGGCACCGATGCGCTTCGCCATCGCGATCGGCGTGCGTCGCGGCGATGAGGCGTTGCGGCGCGAGCTCGACGCCGCACTGCAACGCCACACCGAGGACATTGCCCGGTTGCTGCGCGATTATCAGGTACCGGTAGAGCCGGCAGACGCCGCCGGGGCGGCGACACCGACGCGATGAGCGGCGTCGCGACGGGAGCCGCGCTGCGCGGCGTGGCGATACCGGTCGATACCTCGCGTAGAGCCGGAGCCGATTATGCCGACCTTGATGCTGCGGCGCCGATGCTGCGCACGCGGCGCGAACGACCATGCGTGGCGCGATCGCCGCCGGCGCGCCAGGATGGACGCAGAGCTGGCCGGACGGCGTCGTCATGCCGCCGCCAGGCGGCGTGGCGAGCAGGGCTGCGTGCTCCCATGCCACGGTTGCCGCGTGTTTCCGCCTCCGGCTGGCGCCTTGCACCGGACGCTGCATGCGTTCACTCGCCCGCGCACGTCGCTGGACGCCGGCACGTCCGTGCGCGATGACGTAGGCGTAGCGGCGACGGCGCCGGCAGCGTGGCATTTGCGCCCATGCCGCTCGTCCGAGGGTCAGGGAACGGTCGGCGCCGGCACCGGGCGAAAGCCCGCATGTCCGCAGGCGGCGTCGTAGGCGTAGTCCGCCGCGGCGAGTATGTGGCGGCCGCTGTTGATGTGCGCCGGCGGTACGTCGAGCGGGCCGCGCCATTGCACGCTATCCGGCGTCGCCGGCGTGGCGCCGCCGACCTTGAAGTCGTAGCTGAAGACCGGATGCCCGGCCGGGCCGATGGCGAGCGTCATCTGCGTCGCATCCGGCACCACCAGCGACGTGGTGCTGGTGGCGTGGCCGGACGCCGTGCTTGAAGGGGTCGCCGGCGTACTGATCTTCTGCTGCAACTGGTCGGGGACGGGCGGTTGCCTGGTCGGGGTCAGCATCATGTAGCTGATGCCGGTATCCGGCAGCAGTTTGCCGCAGACCTGGTAATCGCTGCCGCTGGCCGGGAAGCTGGCGCACGCGTTCGGCGCCTGCCAGTCGGCGCCGGTGCCTGTGCTGGCCGCGGCGCGCTGCAGCGGGATCATCGAGAAGCCTTGCAGCGCCTGCTTGCTGACGCCCAGCGTGATGCCGGATGCGCTGACGATGTAGCCCGGGCTCATGCTGCCGGCCTGCATCTGGGTGAGGTTGAGGAACGGATTGCGCGCCGCCGCCACGCCGCGGTCGTAGCCCACGCCCATCATGCCGAAGTCGGGCGCGATGGTCGTGCAGTGCTGCAGCGTCTGTTTGCCGCCGCTGCCCAGTGCCAGGGTGTTGTCGTAGGCGGCGCAGCTGTCCGGCGCCTGGCTCAGCGTCTTCACCGAGGACGGTGGCGTTCCCTTCGCAATCGCGGCGACGCCGCAGCTGCATTGCGCGGCCAGGACCTCGATCGAATCGATGCGCGCCGCGGCGCGCTTGCCGTCGGCCGACACGCCGAGTCGCATCGGCACCTGCACGTACTTGCCGGGGTGGTACTGGCTGTTGCTGGAGTAGAAGATGTAGCCGAGCTTGGTCGAGGCGTCCCAGGCGGGCTGGATTGCCGGGCTCAGCGGCACGACCACGCCGGTGGAGCCGGTATCCACTTCCAGGACCTGACTGGCGGCGGCGACATTCGCCGACGCCGGCGGCGTGCCGACCTGGACCCGCACCTGGTAGGCGTATTTCGGCATGTTCTTGGAGACCAGCGGCAAGTCCAGCGTCTGCGTCTGCAGCCGGCAGGATTGCGCCTGCGCGGCGCCGGCCGCGGCCAAACAAATCACTGCGCCGCTCCAGCGTGTCCATCGATGCATGGCGATCTCCCGGTGTGGTGTCGCTGCGATGCTAGGGCAGGGAATGGACAGGTACACCGCGACGCGCGCGCGTCCAGGCACTTGTCTACCCCGATGGGCGGGGCGCTGTGGTGGAGATTCCAGTCCGCGAATGTTGCCGGCACCGCGGACCCGATCGCGTTGCGGCGGCTTCTTCAGTGGAGCTGCCGCACAAACGCAAACGCCCGGCAGATCGTGGATCTACCGGGCGTCGCAGTGCAGATGGAGGCCTGGGTCGGAATTGAACCGGCGTACGCGGATTTGCAGTCCGCTGCATAACCACTCTGCCACCAGGCCGGTGGACTGAATTCTAGCCGAAACCGCCAGCAGCGGTGTCCGACAAAACAAAGCCCCGCTGACGGGGCTCTGTCTGAATCTGGAGCGGGAAACGAGACTCGAACTCGCGACCTCAACCTTGGCAAGGTTGCGCTCTACCAACTGAGCTATTCCCGCTTGGGAGCCCGGCATTCTACAGTCCTCCGACCGGTTGCGCCAGCCCGCCGACAAAAAAAATCGTGCGGCGGCGGCGAGTCGGCGTGGCGGCGTGCCTGTGCATGGATGCGGCAGCGGCTTCGCACATCCGTCGGCGGCCTCTTGCGCGCCTCGCCGCAAATCGCGTTTTTGCTCTGCCGCCATGCGCGTGGCCGAGCCTTATGCCTTGGCCGCCGCTCCCGGCGTTGCGTTCGGCTCGATCTGCGCCCGGTACTGGCCGGCGGACACCATGGCGCTGGGCAGTTCGAGCGTTAGATAGTCGATGAACGCGCGTACCGCCGGGACCATGCCCCGGCGCGAGGGATAGACGGCATGCAAGCGGTGCGCTGCGAGCCGGTGTTCCGGCAGCAGGGCGACCAGGCGCCCTGCGTCGATCGCGTCCTGGCACAGATCGATGGGGAGCTGTGCCACGCCCAGGCCGGCCAGCGCCGCGTCGTAGAGAAGGTGGATGTCGTCGGTGACCAGGACGGCGCGATAGTCGATGGACGCGACCGTGCCGTCGGCGGCGCTGAGTTTCCATCGGGGCGGCTGCCCGTGCGTGCCTTTCGGGCCGGCACCGGCCACGCCTTGCAGCGATTCCAGGCTGGGAAAGGGGCCGTGGTTGGCGAGAAATGCGGCGCTGGCCACCAGCAGTTGCTGGCTGTCGCCGAAGTTGCGCACCACCAGATCGGAATCTTCCAGGGTGGAGCGCACGCGCAGCGCGATGTCGAATCCTTCCGCGATCACGTCGACACGGCGGCTGGTCAGTTCCAGCTCGATCTGCACGTCCGGTTCGGCGGCAAGGAAGCGGGGCAGCAGCGAGGACAGGAAGAGGTACGCAACGCCCACAGGGCAACTGACCCGGATGCGTCCGGACGGGCGCTGGGTCGCGCGTTCGGCGACCTCCAGTGCGGACTTCACCGAGCGGGTGATGCTGTCGCAATGCTTGAAGAACTCCGCGCCCACTTCGGTCAAGGCCACCGCGCGCGTGGAGCGCTGCAGCAGGCGTACGCCGAGCCGCCGTTCCAGTTCGCCGATGCGCCTGCTGACCTTGGACTTGGGGAAGCCCAGGGCGCGTCCGGCGGCGGAAAAGTTGCCATGCACGACCACCGCGGCGAACAGGGCGAAGTCATTCAGGTCGTCCATCCGGCATTCCTCTCATCGGGTCTGCATTGTCCCATCAGGCGTGACAAAGAGTCACGAAGCGCCTGCCTAGTGCGACAAAGCGGCACTTGCAAGACTTCTTCCACCGCTGACAACCCATGAAGTGACCCATGCGCATCCTGCATCTCGATTCCAGCATCCTCGCCTCCGCCTCGGCGTCCCGCGCGTTGAGCGCGTGTGTCGCGGAGCAACTGCGCGCCGCGGTTCCGGCCGCACGGATCGTCTACCGCGACCTGGTCGCCGAGCCGATCGCGCATCTGTCCGGCCCCATCGCCGCCGGATTCCGCCCGCTCGGGCACGAAGGCTTCGATGCCGACACGGTGCGCGAACACGTCCTGTCCGAGACACTGGTCGGCGAATTGCTGGCCAGCGACGTCGTGGTGATCGGGGCGCCGATGTACAACTTCTCGGTGTCCAGCCAGCTCAAGGCCTGGATCGATCGCGTCGTGCAGCCTGGCCGCACGTTCAAGTACACGCCGACCGGCCCGATCGGCCTGGCCGGCGACAAGCGCGTCATCGTCGTGTCCACGCGTGGCGGTGTGTATACCGAGGGGCCGATGGCCGCGCTCGATTTCCAGGAGCGCTACCTCACGGCCACGTTCGGCTTCATGGGCATCGGCGACGTGCACTTCGTGCGCGCGGAAAGCCTGTCCAAGGGGCCGGAGGCCAGCGCGCGCTCCCTGCAACTGGCGCAGGCCGCGATCGGCGATGCGGTGCGCGCGGCGCTGCGCAAGTGATCGCCTCCATTCTTTCATTCCAAGAGGTTCCCATGCTCTACATCATCACGTTGACGTACGTCCGGCCGATCGAAGAGGTGAACGCGCATCTGCAGGCGCACCGGCAGTGGCTGGCCGATCACTGCAGTAGCGGCCGCATCCTGGTCGCCGGCCCACGCGAGGACCATAGCGGCGGCGTCGTGCTGGCGCATGGCGCCAGCCGCGCGGAGGTGGACGCGATGCTTGCGCAGTATCCGTTCGTGAGCCATGGCCTGGTCGGCGTCTCGGTCGAGACTTTCGAACCGGCGCTGCGCGCGGACGCCTTTTCCGCGACATGGGCCGCGCATGCCAAGGCGATCGCCGCCTGATTCGCGCCAGCCGGCCGAACCCGCCGCCACGCATTAGCCGCGGGCAGAGTCTGAGCGAGGCCGCCATCCCATTCCTGCCATTCCTGGCCTGTTCGGCGACGTCTATATCGCATTGGACGAACCGCTGGGCGGCGACGCCTGGGCGATGCACCTGCATGTCAAACCGTTCGCTCGCTGGATCTGGCTCGGCCCGGCGCTGATGGCGCTGGGTGGCTTCGTCACCGCCGGCGACCGGCGTTTCCGTCGTTCCGCGGAGAAATCCCGATGTCCGCTCCCGCTCCCCGCTGCCTGCCGCTCGCGGCTATCGTGTTCGGCGCCCTGTTCTTGGAGATAAATCGCAATCCTTGCGATCAGACCATGTGATCTTGGCCGTGCCTTTCGTTACCCCAAATGAGGAAAATTATGACGGACGAGCTCCTAAGGACCGATCTTGCCGATCCCGCAAAAGGAGCGGGCCTAGTGGCATTCCAGCAGGCTGGCAGCGGAGCTATCGCTCGAACGTTGCTCGATAAAGCACGAGAAAGAGTAACTCCTGAAGATTTTGGTGCGATCGGCGATGGGGTTGCTGATGATATTTTTGCCTTCCAGAAGGCGGTGGCCTATTTGGCCACAAGGCCAACTGGTGGCACGTTGTATATTCCAGCAAGAACTTATTATTTGTCTGAGATGCTGGTAATTGCAAATTCGTCGATCACGATCGCCGGGGAAGATCGGCATAACTCTCGAATTCTCTGGGGTGCTGATGCTCTTAGTGGGTTTTCTTTTACTTTTTCTGCCCCTGGTGGTGGGCCTGATTATGTGGGTGTGAATGTTTCGAATTTAACGCTGCTTACTTTGAATTCCACAATTGCTGGTGGGTATTCTTCGCCGACGAAGACGGCCATCTATGTAAACCCAAGTAATGTAAGTCAAGGCTCGCCGTATCCGTCCGTTTCGATCGATCAAGTTAATTTGAGGGGTCAGTCTGGATTTTCACATTTTTGGAATTGTGGAATATATCTAAACAATTGCAATAATGTTATTATTACGAATAGTTCTATCAATGGGCACTTCAATACCCAGGATATGTGGTGTGGGATTTTTAGTGCTGGCTATTCAATTAATTGCAGTGTGGTGAACTGCAATGTCAACTATGGGACTTACGGGGTATTGCAGTACTCCAATGTCACCTCATTGGCTCCAGGGGCAGGTGTTCCAGGTGCCGAAGGTTTGCAGTTGATAGGTGTGCAAATGGGAGGGCTGAAATTTGGTGCTGTCAAGGATAACGGCATGAATGCTGAGGCGCGTCCTCTCATATTGGTACAGGGATGTCATATAAATGCTGCCTTCAATTGTGTGAAGTCGTCTAATGTCTCGGAATGTGTGATAGTGGGGAATCTATTTTACATACAGGATACCGTCAATAATGTTGTCGAGTCAGGGGCGAGGTGCGTGAGTCTAGATAGTCCAACGAGTAATGTTGGCGTCAATGCTCCGCGACGCCATGTCATCTCTGGGAATATTTTCAGATCTTTGACTGGACAGGTGGCGGTACGTGGGATCACCTGTAACGTTCAAAATGTGAGCATTTCCGGGTGTGTATTTGATCAGTTCGATTTTGGGATGATTTTGCAATCACTTTCTGCGAACGTAAATGTGAGCGGTTGCACGTTCTCCAACATTTCGCAGTTCCATGTTCAGAATTCTGGAGCCGGCAACAGCTATGTGCCGAAACAAAGCATGAGCATTGGAAGTAGCTTTAACGTGTAACTCAAATTCAGTAGTGAGGCCCTGGGGGGCTTGAGTCTATGCTGTTCGCCCTCTGGTTTTGCATTGATCGCTTTTTTTCTTATAAGGGGGGTGTCTGGTGAATTGCAGTGGTTCTACGATGAATAACAATAATTTCGGGTGACTTATGGTGCGCCGCTCAACCCGCGGCAACCAACGCCGCTAGCAGCGCCACCAGCAGCAGCGCGGCGCCGGCCAGCAGCCGCGGCCGCAGCCTGCGCCGCGGCTGGCGCTCGATCGCGTTGGTGCCGGCCCAGCGCAGCAGGCCGTGGGCGAAGCCGTGGCGGTCCATGCTGCGGTCGCAGGCCTCCACGCAGGCGCCGCAGGCGGTGCAGGCGTAGTGCGGGCCATTGCGCAGGTCGATGCGCGCGGGGCAGGCGTCCACGCAGGCGCTGCAGTCCACGCAATCGCCGAGTTGCGCGGCGGTGAACTTGGGCAGGGTGCCGGCATAGGTGGCCAGCGCGTCGCCGCGCTGGCCGCCCTGGCCGGCGCGCCGGGCGATGCTGGCGCGCAACGCGTAGTCGCGCGCGGTGCCGGCGTCGAGCAGGCGTCGCCCGCGCTGGGCGACGCTGCCTTGGCCGTAATCGCGCGCGCCGCGCGGTTCGCCGCGCATCGCGTCGTAGCCGATCAACGGCGTGTCGCGATCGCACAGCAGCGGCTGCAGCCGCGCGTAGGGGCACAGGTAGCGGCACACCTGGCTGCGCAGGAAACCGGCGTTGCCCCAGGTGGCCAGCGCGTAGAACAGCACCCAGAAGGTTTCCCAGCCGCTCCAGGCGAACGGCCGCAACCGCGCGACCAGGTCGGCGATCGGCGCGAAATAGCCCACGAAACTGATCCCGGTCCACAGCGCCAGCGCCGCCCAGACCACATGCCGCGCGGCCGCCGGCCAGGCGGCGAAGCGCCGTTCCAGCCAGGCGAAGGCGTGGCTCCAGACCGATTGCGGGCAGGCGAAACCGCACCACACGCGTCCGGCCAGGGTGGTGGTCACCATCAAGGCGGTGGCGGCGGCGAACAGCGCCAGCAGCAGCCAGCCGACATCGTGCGGCCACAAGGACCAGCCGAACAGGTCCAGACGCCGCGCCGGAAGGTCGAAGCGCAGCGCCTGGCGGCCGTCCCAGCGCAGCCACGGCAGCAGGTAGAACGCGGCGAACAGCAGCCACAGGCTGCAACGGCGCAGCCGCGCGTAACGGCCGCGCGGCGCGGCTGCGGCAGCGGCATCTGCAGCGGCGGGGTTTTCGGCATGGGCGCCCAGCGTGCGCAACGGAATGCTGCGGGGCATCGGTGTTCTGCTCATGGCTGCGGCTCGTCGTCGTCCGCTGCGGCCTGCGGCGCCGGCCGCAGCAGGAACCCGGTCAGCGCGCTGGCGCTCAACGTGGCCGACCAGAACATGAAGAAGCCCAGCGTGTAGCCGAGTTCCCGGCTCAGCGGGCGGCCGGGAAAGGTGATGTCGCGCAGCGCCAGCGGATCGACCAGGGCGAAGAACAGCACGCTCATCGCGCCGGCGACCAGGAAGCTGGGCCACAGGATCACCCCCAGCCGCTGCACCAGCGGGCGCGGGGCGGTGGCGTCGAGCGGGTCGAGCAGGGGATCGTCGCTGGGCGTCATGACGGGCGGGTTCCATCGCGAAAGGGAGGTGCGGCATGCGCCTGGGTGGTGCCGCGCATGGGCTGGCGCCGCCCGCACGCGGTCGCGCCGCCGCTCCCCGTCGGCGTCGGCGCAGGCGCATGCCGCCCACGCAGACTAGGCAGCGGCGCGCGTGGCGACATTGATCCTGATCAAGGCCGGCCCGCGGCGGCTGCGGATACTGGCGCCATCGAGCAGGAGCACCGACATGCATGACGATCTCGCCGCGTTGCCGTTGCCCGGGCCGGACCTGTGCAGCGAGGAGGAAGTGCGCGCCCTGGTGGAGGCCTTCTATCGCCGCGTGCGCGCCGACGCCGACCTGGCCGCGGTGTTCGCCGCACATATCGAGGACTGGGACGCGCACCTGCTGCAGCTGAGCGATTTCTGGTCGGCGATGCTGCGCGGCACGCGGCGCTTCCGCGGCGCGCCGATGCCCAAGCACATGGCCATGCGCGAACTCAGCGATGTCCTGTTCCAGCGCTGGCTGGGCCTGTTCCGCGCCACCACCGCCGAACTGGACAATGCGCCGATGCGCGTGCTCGCCGACGACATCGCCACGCGCATCGCCGACACCTTCTGGCGGCGCCACCAGATGAGCTGGCGGCCGTTCGAGCCGGCGCTGCCGTTGCCGCCTGTCGAGTGATGCTCGGATCGCTGCAGCGGATTGATCCAGGTCAAGGCGGCCTGGCGCCGGGCCGCGCATGCTGCTCGCCATGGACATCCTGACCGCCTCCGATCCCGCCGCCACCTGGACCTTCGACGCCGAGTTGCTGCGCCGCTACGACCGTCCCGGCCCGCGCTACACCTCGTATCCGACCGCGCCGCATTTCCAGGCCGGGTTCGGCCCGGCGCAGCTGTTCGCGGCGGTGCAGGCCAGCGATCCGGCGCGGCCGCTGTCGCTGTACGTGCATGTGCCGTTCTGCCGCAACCCGTGTTTCTACTGCGGCTGCAACCGGGTCATCACCCGCGACACCGGCAAAGGCCGCGCCTACGTGCAGCGCGTGTTGCGCGAGGCGGCGATGATGGCCGCCTGCTTCGAAACCGAGCGCGAGGTGGTGCAGTTGCATCTGGGCGGCGGCACGCCGAATTTCCTGGCGCCGGAGCTGCTCGGCGAGCTGTTGCAGGGCCTGCGCAGCTTGTTCCGTTTCAGCGATGCGCCGGACCGCGACATTTCCATCGAGCTGGACCCGCGTACGGTGACCCCGCAGGACATCGCCGCGCTGGCGGCGCTGGGCTTCAATCGCGCCAGCCTGGGCATCCAGGACTTCGACCCGCTGGTGCAGCAGGCGATCAATCGCCGCCAGGGCGTGGCCGAGACCCTGGACATCCTGCGCGCCTGCCGCGTGCAGGGCATGCGCTCGGTCAATGTGGACCTGATCTACGGGCTGCCGCGGCAGACCCTGGCCGGCTTCGAGCGCACCCTGGACACGGTGATCGCGGCGCGGCCGGACCGCCTGGCCGTCTACGGCTATGCGCACATGCCGCATCTGTTCAAGGCGCAACGGCGCATCGCCGATGCGGAACTGCCCGACGCCGAGCAGAAGCTCGCGCTGCTCGGATTGGCGGTGCGCAAACTGTCGGCGGCCGGCTACCAGTACATCGGCATGGACCATTTCGCGCTGCCGCACGAAGACCTGGCGCGCGCGCAGCGCCAGGGCGGGCTGCACCGCAATTTCATGGGTTACACCACGCATGCCGACACCGACCTGCTAGGCCTGGGCGTCAGCGCGATCAGCCGCATCGGCGACAGCTACAGCCAGAACCAGCGCGAGCTGCCGGCCTGGGAGGCGGCGGTGGACGCCGGCGACAGCCCGGTGCTGCGCGGCCTGCAACTCAGCGCCGACGACGCGCTGCGCGCGGAGCTGATCCAGCAGCTGATGTGCCAGGGCCGCGCCGACGTCGCCGCGCTGGCGCAGCGCCACGGCATCGACTTCGCCAGCTATTTCCATGAAGAGTTGCA
This sequence comes from Xanthomonas sp. DAR 34887, assembly GCF_041245805.1. Classification (NCBI taxonomy): domain Bacteria; kingdom Pseudomonadati; phylum Pseudomonadota; class Gammaproteobacteria; order Lysobacterales; family Lysobacteraceae; genus Xanthomonas; species Xanthomonas tesorieronis. The sequence continues at coordinate 3,069,221 of NZ_CP162490.1, read as the reverse complement.
GGTGCTGGCGCCGCTGTGCGCCGACGGCCTGGCCGACTACCGCGACGGCACCATCCAGGCCACCGTGCGCGGGCGCCCGCTGCTGCGCCTGATCGCGATGTGCTTCGACCGCTATCTGCGCCAGCCGGCGCAACCGGCGCGCTATTCGCGGGCGATCTGAGCGGCGCCCGGGTCACCAGGTTCACCTTGCCGAATGGCATCCCCGGTTCCGTCGTGGCGGCGGCACCGGGGCTCTTTCGGCTGGCGCGCGTAGCCCGCCAGAACAGCGGCGCACGTTGCGGTTCACAATTCGCTCGCGATCAGGCACGCTAGGCAAGTCGGTCGCAGACACGCGGCAAACCGGCGACGAACGTGCGGGACCGCTCATGCCCGAGTGGTGAAACTGGTAGACACAAGGGACTTGGACAATTTGAGCCTTCGGGGGGAAACGCCCGAAGTGGCACCCGTCAAAGTCGGCGAACGCCCTGGATGCTGCGGCATCCGAGTCAACGCCGAGCCAAGCCCGACCACTTCGGTCGGGAAGGTGTAGAGAGCAGACGGCGGGCACCTACGGCCGCGAGGCTAGGGTGAAGGCGTGCTCCAGACCACGAACGGCGCGATGGCGCCGGCGGCGAAAGCCGAAGTGGTACGAAAATCCCTCGACCTGACGGTCATGCCGGTTCGATTCCGGCCTCGGGCACCATCGACTGCCGCCCTGCCTGTGCAGGTGCGGCGTTTCATCGGCGACCATCCCCGCCCGCAGCGTCCCTGCGCGGCCGATGCGGCCGGCCAGGCGTGATGCAGCCCGACGCGGCGCGGACCGCAGCGCAAGGCGGGCCGGCGCGAAGCTCAGTTCTTGCTCACGACCACCAGTTTGCGGTTCGCGAACTCCTTGAGTCCGGCGTCGCCAAGCTCGCGTCCGTAACCGGAGCGCTTGATGCCGCCGAACGGCAACTCCGGGCGCGAGGTCGTCGCGGTATTGATGAACACCATGCCGGTCTCGATGCGCGATGCCAGGGCGCGTGCGCGTGCGACATCGGCCGAGAAGACCGATCCGCCCAGGCCGAACGGCGAATCGTTGGCCAGCGCCACCGCCGCATCGTCGTCGTCGACGACGAAGAGTTGCGCCACCGGGCCGAAGAATTCCTGGTAGTAGGCCGGATTGCGCTTGGTGATGCCGGTCAGCACGGTGGGTTCGTAGAAGAAGCCGGTGCGATCGGCACGCTTGCCGCCGGTGAGAACCTCCGCGCCGTTGGCAACGGCTGCTTCGACCTGGCGTGCGAGCCCGTCGAGCGCCTCGGCCGAGGACAGCGGACCCAGCAAGGTCTCCTGCGCCATCGGGTCGCCCATCGGCACGCGCTTCATGCCCTCGACGAAGGCCGCCGTGAACGCATCCGCGACGCCGCGCTGGACGATGAAACGCTTGGCTGCGGTGCACATCTGGCCAGCATTGATCAGCCGCGAGAGCACGCCGGCCTGCACCGCCTTCGCCAGATCGGCGTCGTCGAGCACGACAAACACATCGCTGCCGCCCAGTTCCAGCGTCGATTTCTTGAGCATCTCCGACGCGCGCGCGCCCACCTTGCTGCCGGCGCCTTCCGAGCCGGTCAGCGCCACGCCCTGGATGCGCGGATCGGCGATCAGTTCGGAAATCTTCGCCGACGACACGTACAGGTTCGTGGCCACGCCCTGCGGCGCGCCGGCCTGGTACACCAGGCGTTCGAACAGGGCGGCGCATTGCGGCACGATGCTGGCATGCTTGAACAGCACCGGATTGCCGAGCGCGATCGCCGGCGCCACCACCCGGGTGAGCTGGTAGATCGGGAAGTTCCATGGCTCCACCGCCAGCAGCACGCCGATCGGCTGCAGTTCCGCCCAGGCCTCGCCGACATCGCTGGCGATCGGCTCGGGCTTGAGCAGTTGCGCGGCGCTGCTCGCATAATGGTTCGCGATCCAGGCGCAGAGATCCACTTCCATCTGCCCCTGCGCGACCGGTTTGCCCATCTCCAGCGCCATGGTCTTCGCCAGCATGTCGCGGTTTTCGATCAGCAGCGCCGCCAGCCGTGCGAGCACGGCGAGGCGGGGCGCCATCTCGCCTTTCGACCAGCTCGAGTGGTAGAGCGCGTCGGCCTGGGCCAGTGCGATTTCGACTGCGCTGTCCGAGTGCTCGGCGAATTCCTCGATCGTTTGTTCGGTGAAGGGGTTGAGCGTTCTGTAGGCCATGATGGTTCCTCGGGTGATGAACTGCCGCGTGCGGCCGTTCGTGGTTTGGTCAGGGAAGCGCTGCCGCGGGCATCGCCCTAGCGGCGACGACCCACATGCGCGTTGCGCGCGTGGCGGTGCGAGCGGCAGCGGGGCAGTCAGCGGCCGGCGCGCCAAGTGCGTCGCTGTCTGGGCGGCGTCAGCCGGGCGTTCCCAGGTACATCGGCGGTACCGAGGTCAGGCCTGCGTGCACCCTGAGAGTCACCTCGTCGGCCAACAGTTCCGACTGCCCCTGCGCCAATGCGGCGAGCGCCATGCGCGCGATCGCGTCGGGGGACGCCTTGGCGCCGGGTACCCCGCTGGCCATGTCGGTGTCCATGAATGCGACGTGCAGCGACAGGACTGCGGTTGCCTGCGCCGTCAATTCCTGCCGCATCGCATTGCTCAATGCCCAGGCCGCGGCCTTGGAAGCGCTGTAGCTGCCGCTGACGCCGGGTAGCGTGGCCCAGCTCAGGGCGGAGATGACGTTGATGATGGCGCTGCCATTGCGCTTGGCCAGAATGGGCGAACGCCTGCGCCATGCGCAACGGGCCCACCGCATTGGTCTCGAACTGCCGATGCAGCTTCTCGATGGCGCTGGCGGCGAGTATCGGCCCCGAACCGCCGATGCCCGCGTTGTTGATCAGCAGGCTGACGTCGCCCAATTCGCGGGCGAGGGCATCGATCTGCTCGGGGCGGGTCACGTCCAGGCGTACCGGGATCGCGCCGGCCTGGACGACGCTGGCGGGGTCGCGCGCCGCCGCATAGATCCTGGCCGCGCCGGCGGCCTGCAAGGCGCGCACGAATGAGGCGCCTAGCCCGCGATTGGCGCCGGTGACGAGCGCGACGGAACCTTGAATGTGCATGGCGATATCCTTCGCAAGTCAGGCGCGCGAGGCGAGATGCAGCATGACGTAGTGTTCGTAGTGGCCCACACCGTTCTTCACGATCGGGTCTTGCGAGGTGAACGCGGCGATGTCTTCGTCGTCGGCGATCCGGTACAGCGATACGCCATAGCCGCCGGTGTCGTCGATCACCGGACCGTGGGCGATGATGACGTGCTTCGCGAGAAGGTCATCGAGAAACGCGCCATGCTGTTTCATCCACGACGCCTCGTCGGCCGACATCGTCACCAGGAAATCGGAGCGTGGCGGAATGAACTTGCACAGGTAGTACTTCATGGTGATGCCTTGCGGTGGGGAAGGGTTGGGCGCGACCGCGTCATGCGGCCGCATCGGGGCTAGCCGACAAGCGCTTGCCGGCTTCGGCGGCCAGGGCCATGACCGTCTCGGCGGGGCGCATCATGACCATGAAATCGACGATCTTGCCGGTCGCGTCGAACTCCACCAGGTCCACGCCGAGCAGGCGCTCGTCGCCGATCCGGGCGCTGAATTCCAGCACGTAGCCGGTCTCGCTGCCGAAATGCCGCAGGTAGATGAAGTCCTCGAGCACGCTGAATACCGCGCGCAGGGTCGTCACCATCGTGGCCTTGCCTCGGTACGGTTCGAAGACTGCCGGATTGCGGAACACCACGTCCTCGGCCAGCAGGTCGGGCAGGCGCTCCCAATCCAGGTCGGCCACGATGCGGTGCCACTCCAGCAGGCCGGCGTGGGCCGCCGCGTGCGGTTGGCCGGTAGGGACGCTTGCGATGAGGTGCGCAGGCGGGGCGGAACGTTCGGTAGTCACTGGCTTGTGTCCGTAGGTCGATGGAAAGGCGTTGCGAGCGTGCGTCGCGGAACGGTGCGCGGATTCAGCTCGCCGTCCTGACGCTCTTGAGAATGGATCCCTCGAACATCCTGGGCGCATAGCTCTGCAGGAACAGGATCATTCCGGTCATCTTCCCCACCGGGTTGTTGAACTTCGGTTCCTTGGTCTCGATGAGCCTGGCGATGGTGTGGACCACGGCGTCGGGCGCCTCCGCCTCGTCGATGCCTTTCTGTGTGGCCGCGCGCACCTGCTTGCGGTAGGCGTCGTAGTCCGCGATATCGCCGCCGGCGGAGGAGAACGCGTTCTCGCCGAGGTTGGTCTTGAACCACACCGGCTCGACGACGCTGACCTTGATGTCGAATTGGTTCAACTCGAAGCGCAGGGCCTTGAAGTAGCCTTCGACCGCATGCTTGGAAGCCGAGTAGTAGGACAGGTTCGGCGGGCCGATCAGGCCGACGATCGAACTGACGGTGATGATCTGGCCGCTCTTCTGCTTGCGCAGATGGGGCAGCAGGGCATTGGTGACCTTGACCGTGCCCCAGAAGTTGGTTTCGAACTGCTGGCGGCCTACCTCGATGGGGGTCTCTTCCGCGATCCCGGTGACCATATAGCCCGCGTTGTTGACGAGCACGTCCAGGCGCTTGACGGAGGCGAACAGCTCCTGGGTGAACGCTTGGATGGAGGCGTCGTCGTCGATGTCCAGGCGCAGCAGTTTGAACGGCACTTTGTGCGCGTGCTTCTCCGGCTGGCGGCTGGTGCCGATCACGGTGTAGCCGTCTTGGTGCAACTTGCGGGCGAGCATCAGGCCAAAGCCCGACGAGGCGCCGGTGATCAGAATGGTTTTCTTCATGACGATCCTTGCAATGATTGATGTGGTTCGGACTTCGGGGCGCTGGTGCTGCGGCAGGACGCGAACCTCCACCGATGCGGGGGAATGCGTCGTGCGCCTGCGCTGCGACGCGGCGCCGATGAAGGTCGGTATGGGTGCGGCCGTGGCGGCAACTTTGCCCGCAAGCCGGGCCCTCCACACTGGCGGAACGCGCCAACCTGACAGCCAAACGCGCCAAGTTGAACCGGGCCAGCTTGGCGTCTTCCGCCGTTGCCGTGGCACGATCCGCCTCATAGACTTCAGCAGTGAACACGAAACGCTCGCCATCGCCGCAAAGCTCCGGCATCCGCACCCTGGACTACGCGATCTGGCCGGGCTGGCGCCTGTTGATGCAGGATGCCGGCTTGGCCGCTTCACCGGTGCTGCGCCGGGCGCGGCTTCCCGGCGATCTTTTCGCGCGCCAGAACGTGCGCCTGGATCCTGAGAGTTTCTTCAGGCTCTGGGTCGCGATCGAGGACGAGGCCGCATCCATCGACGCCGATGTGCCGGTCGCGCTGCAGATCGCGAAGGTAATGTCGTCGGACTGGTTCGATCCGGAACTGTTCGCCGCGCTGTGCAGTTCGAACATGTGGGGGGCGCTGGATCGGATCGCCAAATACGTGCGGCTGATCGCTCCCATGATCATCCGCATCGAGCGCGCTCTCGATCACACCACGGTCTGCATCGATTTCCTGGACAACACCGTGCCGCCGCCGCCGGTGTTCCTTGCGTTCAAACTGGTCTTCTTCGTACAGCTGGCGCGCTTGGCCACGCGCAGCCCGGTGCGGCCGCTGCGCGTGAGTCTGCCGTCGGCGATGCAGGCCGGCGCCGATCACGCGCGCGCCTACCAGGCCTATTTCGGCGTGCCTGTGAGCGAGGCGCCGCTGGCGACACTGGTGTTCGCCAACGTGGACATGCAGCGGCCGTTCCTCACCGAGAACCACAAGATGTGGATGTTCTTCGAGCCGTCCTTCCGGCAACGGCTGGCGGATCTGGACAAGAGCGCGGGCATGGCGGAAAGAGTGCGCAGCACGCTGCTGGAGACGCTGCCGGCCGGCGAGGCGTCCATGCAGGTGGTCAGCCGCAAGCTCGCGGTCAGTACGCGCACCTTGCAGCGCAAGCTGCAGGAGGAGAGCGTCTCGTTCCAGCAGATACTCGATGGCTTGCGCGAGTCTCTCGCGTACCACTATCTGCGCAACACGCAGATGTCGAACGCGGAAATCTCGTTTCTGCTGGGCTTCGAGGATTCCAACTCGCTTGCACGGGCGTTCCAGGCGTGGACCGGGAAGACCCCGCAAGCGGTACGCGCGGAATGCCGTGGCGGCGCGAGCACCGCCCCTGCGGATCCAGCCAGCCAGCCGCCGGAGGGTTGATCCCCCTGCGTCCTTGCGGCACCGCGCCGCCCCATGGCCGGTAGAGCGGCCCCACGCCGTCAGCGTGGACATCGCGGCAGCGTCGGCCAGCGCTGACCCGTACGCGGCCACCGTTGCGCGGGTGCTGCCTGTCGCCGCCCCAGGCTGACCCGCTGGCCGCCTCCTCCGCCCGTGCACCGCCGCTGGAGCCGGCGCCCGGAAAGGAGCACGAAAGACAGCCCGCCTAGGCTCTGCCCGAATTAGCCGGAGAGCCGTCTTGCGCGTCCAGTGGAAAATTCTTTGCGATTTCGACGGTACCGTGTCGCTGCAGGATGTGACCGATACCTTGCTCGAGCGGCTCGGCCAGCCTGGCTGGCGCGCGTTGGAAGAGGATTGGGTGGCCGGGCGCATCGGTGCGCGCGAGTGCATGAGCGGGCAGGTGGCGTTGCTCGACGGGGACGTGGATGCGCTCCACCGCGTGCTCGACGAGGTCCGCATCGATCCGGCGTTCGTGCGCTTCGTCGATCTGGCGCGCGATTTGGGCATGCCGCTGAGCATCGTCAGCGACGGCCTGGACTACCCGATCGCGCGGATCCTGGCGCGGCACGGCTTGCATCAGTTGCCGATCATCGCCAACCGCCTGCTGCGCACCGACGCCGGACGCTGGCGCATGGCCTCGCCGCACGCGCAGCCCGGCTGCGCCAGCGGCACCTGCAAGTGCGCGGTCATGGCCCAGCAGGAACCGGCGCACGCCACTTTGCTGATCGGCGACGGCCGCTCCGATTTCTGCGTGGCCGGCAAGGCCGATCTCGTATTCGCCAAGGACGGCCTTTTGCGCCATTGCCGCGCCAGCGGCATCGCACATCGCGCGATCGACGGGTTCGACGACGCCATCGCCCTGCTGCACGAACTCGCCGCGCCTGCCGTCGCCAGTGCGCGCCTCCCACTCCCCGTTCCCCAACGAGCCTGATCCTATGAATCGGAATGTTCTCCCCACCGCGCTTGCGCCGCTCCTCGGCGATCTCGACACGCTCGATCTGGCCGCGCACGACGGTCTGCAGCCGGCCTCGCCCGATCCGGATGCGCTGCTGCGCACCGGCCCGGCCTACCACGCCGCGCTCGGCGATGCGCAGATGCTGGCCGATGAAGCCGAGTACTGCTCGTTCGGTGATACCGTGCACTACAGCGAGCCGCCGCGGATCTTCGCGCACTGCGACGGCAGCTACCTGTACGACACCGAAGAGGTGCCGTACCTGGACCTGCAGATGTGGTACTCGGCGGTCAACTTCGGCTACGCCAATCCGCGCCTGAACGCTGCCCTGAAGCGGCAGATCGACAGCCTGCCGCAGGTGGCCAGCCAGTACCTGCACCCGACCAAGATCGAGCTGGCCAAGACCATCGCGCTGGATGCCGAACGCAAGTGGGGCCGCAAGGGCCGCGTGCACTTCAACGTCGGCGGCGCGCAGTCGGTGGAGGATTCGCTGAAGCTGGTGCGCAACGCCACCGGCGGCAAGAGCCTGATGTTCGCCTTCGAGGGTGGCTACCACGGCCGCACACTGGGCGCCTCGGCGATCACCTCCTCGTATCGCTACCGGCGCCGTTTCGGCCATTTCGACCGCGCCCAGTTCATCGAATTCCCGTACCACTTCCGCGGCCCCAAGGGCATGTCCAAGGAAGAATACGGCGAGCAGTGCGTGGCCAAGTTCGAGCGCCTGTTCGAGACCGAGTACAACGGCGTGTGGGATCCCAAGGCCGGGCAGTGCGAATACGCCGCGTTCTACGTCGAGCCGATCCAGGGCACCGGCGGCTACGTGATCCCGCCGCCGAACTTCTTCACCGGTTTGAAGAAGGTGCTGGACAAGTACGGCATCCTGCTGGTGGTGGACGAGATCCAGATGGGCTTCTTCCGCACCGGCAAGCTGTGGGCGATCGAGCATTTCGGGGTGACCCCGGACGTGCTGGTGTTCGGCAAGGCGCTGACCAACGGCCTCAATCCGCTGGCCGGCATCTGGGCGCGCGAAGAGCTGATCAACCCGACCGTGTTCCCGCCGGGTTCGACCCATTCCACCTTCGCCTCCAATCCGCTCGGCACCGCGGTGGGCCTGGAGACGATGCGTATGCTGGCCGAGACCGACTACGAGTCGATGGTCATGGCCAAGGGCGCGCACTTCCTCGACGGCCTGCGCGACCTGCAGACGCGCCATCCGGAAATCGGCGACGTCGACGGCCTGGGCCTGGCGCTGCGCGCGGAGATCTGCCAGGCGGACGGCTTCACCCCGAACCGCAAGCTGCTCGACACGATGGTGGACATGGGCCTGGAAGGCGAGCTGCGCCACAACGGCAAGCGCATCGGCCTGGTGCTGGACGTGGGCGGCTACTACAAGAACGTGATCACCCTGGCGCCGTCGCTGCACATCAGCCACGACGAGATCGATCTGGGCCTGTCGCTGCTGGACCAGTTGCTGACCCGCGCCAAGCGGGTGGCATGAGATGGCGGGAGACAGCGCGTTGGCGCCGCGTTGCCTCCCGTTTTCTGCCGCGGCCGGCGTCTCAGCCGGCCGCGCGCAGCGCCAGCACCGCGTTGAGTCCGCCGAAGGCGAAGGAATTGCTGAGCACCGCGCGCACCTGTTGCGCGCGGGCCCGGTTGGGCACGTAGTCCAGGTCGCAGTCCGGATCCGGATCGAGGAAGTTGGCGGTCGGCGGGACCCGCTGCTCGCGCAACGCGCCGATCGCCGCGACCAGCTCCAGCGCGCCGGCGGCGCCCAGCGCATGTCCGTGCACCGCCTTGGTCGAAGTCACCGCCAGCGCATCGGCGTGGCTGTCGAACACCTGGCGGATCGCCTGCGTCTCGCAGCGGTCGTTGGCCAGGGTGCCGGTGCCGTGGGCGTTGATGTAGTCGATCTGCTGCGGCTGCAGTCCCGCGTCCTGCAGCGCCAGGCGCATCGCCGCGGCGGCGCCGTCGGCGCTGGGCGCGACGATGTCGTGGGCGTCGGCACTCATGCCGAAGCCGGCCAGTTCGGCCAGCGCCGCCGCGCCGCGCGCGGCCGCATGCGCGGCGCTTTCCAGCACGAAGATGCCGGCGCCTTCGCCCAGCACCAGGCCGCTGCGCTGCGCGCAGAACGGCCGGCAGGTGTCGTCGCTGACCACGCGCATTGCTTCCCAGGCGCGGATCAGCGGCAGGCTGAAGCAGGCTTCGCTGCCGCCGGCGATGGCCACGTCGGCCAGGCCGTGGCGGATCAGCAGCGCCGCCTGCGCCAGCGCGTGGTTGGCCGAGGCGCAGGCGCTGGCAACGGCGAAGGCCGGGCCGCGCAGGCCGAAGGCGATGCTGATCTGGCTGACCGGGGCGTTGTTCATGCTGCGCACGATGGTCAGCGGATGCAGGCGCTCGGCCTGCTCGCGGTACAGCCGACGCGATTGTTCGTCGCGGCTCAGTTCGGCGCCGACGCCGGTGCCGATCACCACCGCGCCGCGTACGGCGCCGGCGCCGTCCACCTCCAGGCCGGACTGGGCCACGGCCTCGTAGGCCGCGACCAGCGCCATCTGCGTCATGCGATCCAGCTGGCCCGGCGCGATGCCGCCCAACTGCGCCGCCTGCGGTGCGAAATCGGGCACGCTGGCGGCCAGGCGCATCTTCAGCGTGGCCTGCGGATCGGGCGTGGCCAGCGCGGCGATGCCGCTACGGCCTTCGCACATGCCGCGCCACAAGGTATCGGCACCCAGGCCGAGCGCGCTGACCGCGCCCATCCCGGTGACGACGACGCGGTGTCCCTGCGCCGAGCGCTGCATGCCGGCTCAGTGCACCGGTGCCAGCGCCGCGGCGGCCGCCTTGGCGTCCAGCGCCTGCTGCACCGCTTCGGCCAGCTTACCCAGCGAGCCGTCGTCCAGGTTCGGATCGCGCTGCGGGAAGGTGATGTCGAAGTGTTCCTCGATGTCGAACAGGATTTCGATCGCCTCGAGCGAATCCACGCCCAGGTCCTGCAGTTTGGTGTCCGGGCTCAGGCCGGCGGGGTCGATCTCGCCATGCTTGGCGACGATGCTGTGGATCTGAGTCTCGATAGACGGGGTCATGGCAGTCCTCCGCGAAATGAATGGCCACCGCGCGGCGGATGCCGCCGGTGGAAGGCATGCCGCGGCCCACGGCTGCGGCGTCCATCCTCCACGCTAGCCGGTCAATCTTGCAGATGCCTTTCGTAAGCCAACTGGAACCGCAGGCGCTGCAGCAGCAGTTCCTCGCACACCCGCCGCAGGCCTTCCAGGCCCGTACCCTGGAGCACGGCGTGCCGGCGTTCGAGGCCGAGTTCGACCTGCTGACCACCGCCGATCCGGCGCTGCGCGCGCGCGTGGCCGGCTGGCCGCTGCAACGGCTGTGGCGGCACTGGCTGCGGCCGCGCACCAGCTTCGTCGGCAGCACCGTCAGCGAATACGCCTGGCTGCCGCGCGCGGCCGACCCGGCGCAGTTGCCCGGCCAGTGGCGGAGGCAGCTGGGGCGCCAGCGCCCGCTGCTGATCGTCAAGGACATCCCGCAGCACTCGCCGCTGCTCGACGCCACCGACAACGCCTGGGCGCACGTGTTCCTGGAGGCCTGCGCGCGCAGCGGCTACGTGCTGCTGCGCGGGCAGGCGCTGGCCTGGGTGCCGATCGATTTCGCCTCCACCGACGAGTACCTGGCACGCCTGTCGCGCGGCCGCCGCCGCAACATCCGCCGCAAGCTGCGCTCGCGTGCGGACCTGGAGATCGAGGCCCTGCCGACCGGCGCCGCCTTCGCCGACCCGGCGCTGCGCGCGCACTGCTACGCGCTGTATCTGGAGGTCTATGCGCAGAGCGAGGTGCACTTCGACCTGCTGACCGCCGCGTTCTTCGATGCGCTGCTGACCGATGCCGACGCCGGCGGCCTGGTGTTCACCTATCGCCACCAGGGCCGGCTGATCGGCTGGAACCTGTGTTACGTGCACGAGGGGCGGCTGCTGGACAAGTACATCGGCCTGCACTATCCGGATGCGCGCGAGCACAACCTGTACGCGCTGAGCTGGATGCACAACCTGGACTACGCCTGCCGCCATGGCCTGCGCGCCTATGTCGCCGGCTGGACCGATCCGGAAGTGAAGGCGCAACTCGGCGCCAGCTTCACCTACACCTGGCATGCGGTGTATCTGCGCAACCCGCTGCTGCGCATCGCGCTGCGGCGGCTGCGGCCGCTGTTCGAAGCCGACGATGTCGGCGTTGCCGACACCGATGCCGACCTGGCGGAATGAGATGAGCGCACCGGTACTGCTGGACCTGGACGACTCCCTTGGCGCGGTGCCGGGCGCGTTGCGCCTGCCGCTGCAGGCGTGGTGCGACGGGCTGCGCTTCGCCTGTTCGCTGCGCCGGCTGCGGCGTTTCGGCGCCGCGCTCGACGGCTTGCTGCCGGCGCGGCACGGCACCGTGCTGCTCGGCAGCGGCGATTTCCATCATCTGAGCCTGCCGCTGATCGTGCGCCAGGCGCAGCGGGCACAGGCGCCGCTGCGGGTGGTGGTGTTCGACAATCACCCGGACAACATGCGCTTCCCGTTCGCGGTGCATTGCGGCTCGTGGGTGTGGCGGGTCGCGGCGCTGCCGCAGGTGGCGCGGGTGGAGGTGGTCGGCATCACATCCGGCGATGTCGGCGCATCGCATGCCTGGGAAAACCATCTGCGGCCGCTGTACCGCGGCAAGCTGCGCTACTGGTGCAGCGGCGTCGACGTGGACTGGGCGCGGCGCCTGGGCCTGGGCCGCGCGGTGCGCGGCTTCGGCTCCAGCATGGAGATGATCGACGCCTTCCTGCAACACCTGCGCAGCACGCCGATGCCGACCTACCTGTCGCTGGACAAGGACGTGCTGGACCCGCAGGACGCGCGCACCAACTGGGACCAGGGCGAACTGCGGGTGCCGCACCTGCTCACCGCCATCGCCTACCTGCACGGGCAACTGCTTGGCAGCGACATCACCGGCGAGGTATCGGAAGCGCGGTATCCGCAGTGGTGGAAGCGGCGCCTGGCGGCGCTGGATGCGCAGCCAGCGCCGTCGCTGCAATCGCTGGCCGCGTGGCAGGCGCAGCAGCACGAGGTGAACCTGCGGCTGCTGGAAGCGCTGGCGGAGGCCGGGCTGCCGCGGTAGCGCGGCGGGCCTGCGCAAAACGGACAATCTTGTAGGAGCGGCTTCAGCCGCGACATCGCCTTGCCGGAGAGTGCCTGTCGCGGCTGAAGCCGCTCCTACAGGAGAGTGCAGGGGGCGGCAGCGTTGTTGGATCGGCTCATCGGCTCCGCACACACCTGCCGCAGCACCGTGACGATCGCCTCGAACCCCTCGTCGTCCAGCCACGGGCTGTTGCTGATGCTGACGCAGCGCGCGGCGAAGTCGCGTGCGTGCGGCATCGGGGCGGCATCGACGATGCCGTGCAGGTAGGCGTAGTCGGGCAGGGCGTGCACGAACAGCAGGCCGACGCCGAGTCCGCGCGGCCACAGCTGCGCCAGTGCGCGCTCGCGCGCAGCCGCGTCCGGCAGCAGCACCAGCAGGGCCGGCCAGCTGCCCTGCGCGCCGGCGCTGTCGGCGACCACGTGCAGCCCATCGAGCGCGGCCAGGCGCGCGCTGCGGCGCTGGCCCTGCGCGCGCGCCGCAGCCAGGAACGCCGGCCAGCGCGCGCTGGCGCGCACGCCGACCGCCTCGCGCCAGGCACCGACCGCGTGCTGCGGGATCGCCGCATCGAAATGGTCGCCGGCCGCGGCCACGCGGTCGCCGCGGCGCAATGCGCGGCGCAGCGGCGCGCCGTAGGCCCAGCGCAAGGGGTGCGGACGGTACAGCGCGGCGTAGCCGAGCAATTGCAGGCTGCGCTGCAGTTCCCGGCGCCAGTCGGGCTGGCCCAGGCGCGTCGCCATCGCGGCCAGGCTGCGCCGCAACGGCGCGTGCGGCGACATCAGCAGGCCGCCTTCGTACAGGGTGAGGCCTTTGCCCACCGCCAGGCTGCAGAAGCCGATGTCGCCGCCCAGGCCGGCCGGGGTGCCGTCGGCGTGCACGCCGCCCAGCGCCTGCGCGGCATCCTCGATCAGCATCGCGCCGCAGGCCGCGGCGGCCTGCCGCAGCGGTTCCAAGTCGGTCAGGCGTCCGCCCAGTTGGGTGGCGATGATCGCCAGGGTGTCGCCGCCGCAACGCTGCGCCAGCTGCGCGGGGTCGGGTTCGATCGAATCGGGCAGCAGATCGCACAGCACCAGTTGCAGGCCGCAATGCGCCACCGCCAGCGCGACCAGTGGGCAGGTGTAGGCGGCCACCAGCACCTGCCGGCGGCGGCTGCTGGCGGCCAGGGTGCGTAACGCGATGACCAGCGCGGCGGTGCCCGAGCAGGTCAGCAACGCATCGGGAAAGCCGAGGTGCGCGGCCAGCCGCTGCGGCGTGCGCGCCGGCCACAGGTCGCGCCAGCGCAGCGGCAGGCCGGCGGTGGGCGGAACCTCAGTGCGCATCGGCCGGCGCGGCACGCTCGCCGAGCGCGAGGCAGACGATGCCGGCCACGATCAGCGCCGCGCCCAGCGCCTGCAACAGGCCGATCGGTTCGCCGAACCACCAGGCCGACAGCAGCAGCACGCTGACCACTTCCAGGTGCGAGGCGGCGAAGGCCGGGCCGATCGGCGCGTGCTCGAGCAGTTTCATCCAGGTGAAGAACGCGCCGACATAGCCCAGCAGCGCGGCGTACAGCCAGGGGCTGGCGAGCAGGCGCAGCACCCAGGCCCACTCGGCCTGCGGCGGGAACGCGTGCGCGCCGCCGAGCTTGAAGCCGAACTGGGCCAGGGTGTCGAAGCCCAGCAGCAGGGCGAAGCCGAGCGCGTAGCGGTGCAGCGGCGGGCGGGTCATGTGCCGAGCCCGACCACGGCCACGCCGGCGCTGACCAGGCAGATTCCGGCGACCTGCATGCGCCCCAGCCGTTCGCCGAACAGCCAGCGCCCGGCGAGCATGATCGCCACGATGTTGATCGAGCCGAGCAGCACGCCGCGGCCCAGCGGCACCAGCGACAGGAACGCGGTCCAGGCCAGGAATTCGAACGCGTAGCAGGCCATGCCCAGCCACAGCCACGGCTGCCGCGCCATGCGCCGCCAGCGCGCCGCGCCGCGCGCCAGCGGATCGCTGGCGACGTGCTTGAAGGCCAGCTGGCCGACCGTGTCCAGCGCCACCGTCGCCAGCCACACGCCGACCACGGGCGCCTGCAGCGCCATCAGGCGGCCTGGCGCGGCGCCGCGGCCTGCGCGGCGAAGAACTGCGCCAGGCGCGCGCCGAGCACGCGGCGTTCGCGGTCCAGGGTGATCATGTGGTAGCTGTCGTGCAGCAGCAGCAGTTCCACCGGCCCGGACACGCCGGACACCACCAGTTGCGCGTTGCGCAGATGCGCGATGTCGTCCTCGGCCGCATGCGCGACCAGGCACGGCGCGGTCACCTTGGCCAAGTTGCGGCGCACCCGCCGCGACAGCAGGTGCATCTCGGCCAGCGCGTGCCACGGATTGCCGGGCAGGCCGGCGGCGCTGCTGTCGCCGCCGAGCATCGCGCCGCTCACCTGGGCGCGGATGCGCTCGTCGCGCAGGCCGTACGGCGGTTCTTCCAGGAACATGCGGCGGCGGCCGATGCCCAGGCGCTTGAACCACGGCAGCAGGAACGCCAGCCGCGCGCGCCGCGGGATGTTCCAGCCGTCGTAGCGGAAGGTGGCGCCGAGCACGCCGACGCCGTCGACCCATTCCGGCCGCTCTTCGGCCAGCTGCAGCGCCAGCAGCGCGCCCATCGACAGCCCGGCCACGAACAGTTTGTCCACCTGCGGGCGCATCTGCGCCGCGGCCCGCTCGACGCTGGCGCTCCAGTCGCGCCAGCCGGTGGCGAGCAGGTCGTCCTCGTTGCCGCAGTGCCCGGCCAGTTGCACGCCGTGCACGCTGAAACCCTCGCGGTGCAGGGACTTGCCGAGCAGGCGCATCTCGCTGGGGGTGCCGGTCAGGCCGTGGATCAGCAGCACGCCGTGGCGGCCGCCCTGGAAGTGGAATTCGGCGGATTGGATCATGGCGGCACGGGTAGGCTGCGAGGGAACCCGCGCAGCGTGGCGGATCGGCGTTTCAGCAGCCTTTCGTCAGCGCTGCGCCACGGCGGGGTTGCGGAAACGCACCAGCACGCGCTGGCCCAGGCGCAGCGCCGAGGGTTGCCGGAACGCCAGCACGCAGGCCACGCTGCGGTCGTTGCCAGCGCTGGCGCCGTCGGCATCGTCGTGCAGCTGCGCCGGGCCGAACGCCGGCGCCAGCCAGCGCACCACCGCGGTGCCTAGTGCGGTCTGGCGGCCGTCGTCGCTGATCACTTCGGCCTGCATGCCGGGGCTCACCGCGGCGGCGTAGCTTTCGTTCAATTCGGCGCGGACCAGGCGCGGCGCGTCCGGCAGCAGGGTCAGCAGCGGCGTGGCGCCGCCATCGCTGCGCGCGCCGACCGCGGCGGCCAGCTGCAGCACGTGGCCGTCGGCGGGTGCGTACAGCCGGTATTGGTCGCGCTGCAGTCGCGCCTGGTGCACCTGTTCGGTGGCCAATGCGGCGTCGCTGCGCGCGGCCTGCAACGCGTCGGCCAGGGTCTGGCTGGCGTCGCCGGCATCGTCGGCGCTCTGGCCGTCGCCGGCACCGATCCGCGCCGCCTCGGCCAACCGCCGCTGGCGCTGCTGCGCATGCGCCAAGCGCTGCTGCAGCTGGCTCACGTGCGCATTCGCGGCCTGCGCGCGGGTCTGCGCGATGGCCAGGTCCAGCGCCGCGGCGCGGTCGTCGGCTTCGATCAGCAGTGCGCCGCGGCGCACCGCGTCGCCTTCGTGTACCGCCACCCGCTGCAGCGTCGCGGCGACCGGCAGGCTCAGCCGCAGCAGGCCGCCTTCCACGTCGATGCGCCCGCGCGCCACCGCCAGGTAGGTCGGCGCCGCGTCGGCCGCGGGCGCCGCCTGCGGCGGCCGCGCGCAGGCGCTCAGCAGCAGGCCCAGCAGAGGAGCGGCGAGGAACGCTTTCATGGTGCGGACATCCGGGGCGAAGAGGGAGGCGAGGGCGGCGGCGCCAGGCGGCGGTCGTCGAGGATGCGGCCGTCTTCCATCGACAGCACGCGGTCGGCGTGGCGGATCAGCCGCGGATCGTGGCTGACGCACAGCACCATGGTGTTGTGGCTGCGGGCGATGCGGTGCAGCAGGTCGATCACGATCTGGCCGTTGCCGGCGTCCAGCGCGCTGGTCGGCTCGTCGGCGAACAGCAAGGCCGGGTGCTTGGCCAACGCGCGCGCGATCGCCACGCGCTGCTTCTCGCCACCGGACAGCTCGGCCGGCCGCAGCTGCTGGCGGTGGGCGATGCCGACCTCGGCCAGCGCCGCTTCGGCGCGCGCGCGCACGTCGGCCGCGGCCAGGCCCATGTACTGCAGCGGCAGCCGCACCTGGTCCAGCGCGCTCAACGCCGGGAACAGGTTGAAGCCCTGGAAGATGAAGCCGGTATGGCGCAGGCGAAAGCGCTCCAGCGCGCTCGCGTCGAGCGCGCCCAGGTCTTCGCCCAGCGCCGTCACCCGGCCGGCATCGGCGCGTTGCAGGCCGCTGAGGATCGACAGCAGCGTGCTCTTGCCGCAGCCCGACGGCCCGGAGATCAGGGTCAGTTCGCCGGGCCACACCTGCAGCGTCACTTCGCGCAGCACGTCGGTGCGCAGCTTGCCGGAAACGAAGCTCTTGCACACGCCGCTGCCGTGCAGCGTGGCGGCATCGGGCAACAGCGCGGCGGGCACGGCGGCGCGGTTCATCGCAGCAGCAGCGCCGGATCGGCGCGGCGCAAGCCGCGCAGCGCGGCCAGCGCCGACAGCAGGGTCAGCAGCATCACCGCGGCCACGCACGCGGCCCAGCCGTTGCCGTCGAAGGCCACCGGCACGTCGTGCGCGCGGGCCAGCGCCACCAGCGCGGCGCCGAGCGCGCTGGCGCCGAGCAGGCCGAGCGCGCCGACCCAGGCCGCCTGCTCCAGCACCACCCAGCGCAGCGCGCGCATGCTCACGCCCAAGGCGTTGAGCGTGGCGTACTCGCGCGCGGCGCCGAGCACCGTGGCCAGCAGGGTCTGGCTGGTGATCGCCACGCCGACCAGCAGCACGATGCCGCCGAGGAACAGCACGCCGGAGCCGGCGCCGGTGTCGAACATCCAGAACAGGATGCTGCGGCGGGCGAACTGCGCCGCGCTCCAGGCCTCGATCCGCGCCGGCGCGGCGCTGCCGGCGAGGCTGCGCGCCAGCGCCGCGGCGTCGGTGCCGGGCCGCAGCCGCGCGACCATGTAGGTCGGCCAGTCCGGATGCACGGCATCGGTGTTCAAGGCGCGCGCGGTTTCCAGCGAGGCCAGCACGTTGACCCCGCCCAGCGCGCGCAGGCCGCGGCCGACCCCGATCACCCGCACGCGGTGGCCGTTGATGCGCGCGCTGCGGCCGATGCCGACCCCGAGCTTGTCCAGTTCGGCGCGGTCCACCACCACCGTGTCCGGTTCGCGCAGCGCCGCGCGCAGGGCCGGGCTCAGCAGCCGCGCGAACATCAGCCCGTCGCTGCGGGTGTCGATGCCGGAGACGTAGATCGATACCGCGCCGGTGTCGTCGGGGCCGCGCCAGTCGCCGTCGAACCACACGAACGGTTCGACCTGCAGCACCCGCGGGTCCAGGTACAGCGCGGTGGCGGCATCGGGATCGATCGGGCGGCCCTGATCCACGCTCTGCGTGCCCGGATAGCCCAGCCACAGGTCGGCGTCGGAGCCGGACACGTACACGCTGGCGCTGCCGAAGATGCCCAGCACCAGCGCGGTCTGCAGCAGCAGCAACAGGCTGGCGAAGCCGACCGAGACCACCACCGGCAGGAAGCGGCGCCATTCGTGGCGCAGGGTCTGGCGGGCCAGCGCGACCATCAGGGCGCCGCGCCTGCCGCGCTCGCCACGGTGGCGGCGGTCTGCGTGTCGGCGCTGCCCAGCGCGGTCTGCAGCGCGACGTAGTCGAGATCGCGCTGACGCTGCGCTTCGAGCAGGTCCAGCGCGGCCTGGTCGTGCGCGGCCTGTTGCGCGGCGACGTCCAGATCGCTGCCCAAGCCGAGCTTGCGCCGCGCCTGCGCCGCGTCGGCGGCCTGCTGCAGCGCCTGCGTGGCTTGCTGCTGCGCCAGCACGCGCTGGCGCTGCTGTTCCAGCGCGGTCAGCGCGTTCTGCACCTCGGCCACCGCCTCCAGCACGCATTGGCGATAGGCCAGCGTTGCCGCCTGCAGCAGGTCGCCGCGAGCCTGCGCCTGCGCCTGGCGCAGGCCCCAGTCGAACAGCGGGATGTCGATCAGCGGCCCCAGCGAGGCGATCTCGTGCGGGGTGGCGGTGCGGCGGTGCGAGAGCAGGTTGGTGGACCAGTGGATGGCGCCGCCCAAGCCGATGCTCGGATAGCGGTCGGCGCGGGCGATGCCCAGTTCGCCGGCCGCGCGCAGCACCTCGGCTTCGCGTGCGGC
The DNA here is from genome assembly GCF_041245805.1 of Xanthomonas sp. DAR 34887. Classification (NCBI taxonomy): domain Bacteria; kingdom Pseudomonadati; phylum Pseudomonadota; class Gammaproteobacteria; order Lysobacterales; family Lysobacteraceae; genus Xanthomonas; species Xanthomonas tesorieronis. The sequence goes on along the minus strand of NZ_CP162490.1, from coordinate 3,050,587 downwards.
AATGTCCGGGCGGCGCCGCAGCAGGTCGGCGGGCACCGTGTCGATCGCGCCGATCTGCAGGCCGGACGCCGCCGCGCCTGGAGCGGTGGCCGGCGCAACCGCGCTCCACGCCGGGTCCGGTGCGCTGCGCGCCAGCAGCACCGCCAGCCGTTGCGCGGCGGCGGCGCTGGCGCTGCGCGGTTCGCCGAGCGCGGCCTGCGCCTGCAACTGCGCAGCCTGTGCCTGCGCGGCGGCGGCCGGTGGCGCCAGGCGCAGGCCGACCAGCGCGGCGCTCAGCGTCGCCTGCCGCTGGCGCGCGTCGGCGATGCGTTGCAGCAGCGGTTCGGCCAGTTGCGCATGGCGCAGTTCGATCCAGTTGCGCGCCACGTCGGCGACAGTGGCGGTGCGAACCTGTTCCAGGCTGGCCTGTGCGGACTGCAGGTCGCCGCGGCTCATGCGGCGGCTGGCTTCGCCGCGCCCGAACAGCGGCAGTTCCCATTCCGCGTCGAAGCCGGCGACCAGGAACGAGGCACTGGCGTCGGGATCGATCGGTTCCTCGGTGCGCGCGTGCAACTGCGGCTTCAACGCGGCCGTGGCGACGCCGTCCATGCGCCGCGCCGCGCGCAGCCTGGCCAGGGCCTGGGCTACGTCGAGGTCGTCGCGCAGCGCCTGTGCGACCAGGGCGTCGAGTTGCGGATCGTGGAAGTCCTGCCACCAGGCGCTGCCGGCCGGCCGTGGCGTGGCCGCGGCCGGCAGCGCGGTCCATTGCGGCGGCAGCGGTTGGGTCAGGTCGGGCAGCGGGGTGCTGACGCAGCCGGCCAGCGCCGCGGCGCTCAACAGCGCAAGGCCGGTCGGCAAGAATGCGCGGCGCCGGCTCATGCGGACGGCGCCGGGCTGGCCGGCAGCTCCAGCTCCACGCGCAGGCCGCCCAGCGCCGAGCGCTGGTAGCGCAGCGTGGCCTGGTGGCGCGCGGCGATGCTGGCGACGATCGCCAGGCCCAGCCCGGTGCCGCCTTCGGGCGCATCCGGGGCACGGAAGAAGCGTTCGCCCAGGCGCGGCAGCAAGGCTTCGTCCACGCCGGGGCCGGCATCGTCGACCGCCAGCTGCACGTGCCCCGGCTGCCGGCGCAGGCTCACCGTGACCATGCCGCCGGGGGCGTGCTTGAAGGCGTTGTCCAGCAGGTTGTCCAGCAGTTCGCGCAACGACCAGGCATCGGCGGCGACCCAGGCCGGCCCGTCCGTGGTGTCGCCGTCGTAGCCCAGGTCGACCCCGGCCTGCAGCGCGTCGGGAATGCGCTCGGCCAGCGCCTGCGGCAACCATGCGGCCAGGTCCAGCGGCAGCAGCGGGCGGATGCTCTCGCGCGGCGCCTGGGCGCGGGTCAGCGCCAGCAATTGGGTGGAGCTGCGGATCGCGCGGTCGGTCAGCTGGCGGATGTGCTGCAGCGCCTGCGCGGTGTCCTGCGGGCGGGTGCTGGCCTGGGCGCGCTGCACGTGCATGCTCAATCCGGCCAGCGGCGTGCGCAGTTGGTGCGCGGCGTCGGCGACGAAGCGCTCTTGCAGCGCCATCATCTGCTTGAGCCGGCCCAGCAGGCCGTCGATGGCCTGCGTCAGCGGCAGCACTTCGATCGGGATGTCGGGGCCGGACACCGGGCTCAGATCGCGCTGGCTGTCGTCGAGCCGGCGCACCGCCGGTTGCAGCAGGCGCAGGCCCACGCGCACGCCATGCCAGACCAGCGCCAGCAGCGAGCAGGTCAGCAGCAGTTCGGTCGGCAGCATCAGCATCAGGATTTCGCGCGCCCGCCGGTGGCGGTCGTCCAGGGTCTCGGCCACCGAGATCGTCAGCCGGTCGTTGGCCTCCCAGGCCGAGGGCACGATCAGGCTGGCCACGCGCACCGGGGTGCCGTCGGCCATGCGTTCGTCGCGCAGCGCCACCCGGCCGAGCGTGGCCGGCGCAGCGTGCGCCGGGATCGGCTGCGCGCTGTTGCTGATCACCCCGTGGTCGCGGCTGCGCACTTCGAAGAACACCCGCCCATCGCTGCTATATTCGAGCAGCCGCCGCGCCTGCAGCGGCAGCGGCAGGCTGGCGCCGGCGTCGTTGACCGCCTTGGCCAGGCCCAGCGTGTCCTCCTTCAGGTCCATGTCGTGGACGTGGTTGGAGTACTTGAGCATCAGCAGGTAGAACAGCGCCGAGACCACCAGCATCAGCAGCAGCGTCGGGATCAGCAGGAACGCCAGCAGGCGCCGGCGCAGGCTCGGATGGGCGGGAAGCGCGCCCGCCGTCTCGGCTGCCACGGCCACGCTCACGACGCCTGCGGGTCGTGGACGGCGTCGGCGTCGGCATCCGCGCTGCGGGACTCTTCCAGCAGGTAACCCAGGCCGCGGATGGTGCGGATGCCGACGCCGGAGCCGTGCAGCTTGCGGCGCAGGCGGTGCATGGAGATGTCCAGGCCGTTGTCGGTGATCTCGTGCTGCCAGTCGCACAGCGCGTCGGTGAGCTGGCCGCGGCTGACCACCCGGCCGCTGCGCATCAGCAGCGTTTCCAGCAGCGCGAACTCGCGCGCGGTCAGTTCCAGCGGTTCGTCCTGCAGCCACACCCGGCGCCCGGCCAGGTTGATCCGCAACTGGCCCAACGCCAGCTCGGGGATGCCGCCGCTGCTGCGCCGGCGCAGCAGGGCGCGGGTGCGGGCCAGGAACTCGGACAGTTCGAACGGCTTGATCAGGTAATCGTCGGCGCCCTGGTCGAGGGCGCGGATGCGGTCTTCCACGCCGTCGCGCGCGGTCACCACCAGCACCGCCACCTCGTCGCGGCGTTCGCGCACGCGTTGCAGCACCTGCAGGCCGTCGCGCCGCGGCAGGCCCAGGTCCAGCACCAGCAGGTGGTAGGACTCGGCGCTGAGCGCGCGCTCGGCGGCGGCGCCGTCGTTGACATGGTCCACCACGTGCCCGCACTCGGCCAGCGAGTCGCGCAACGCAACGGCAATGGACGTATCGTCTTCGGCAACCAGGATGCGCATGGCGCGAAATGCTTGCAACGTGGATGTTGGAAAACCGTCGTAATCGGCGGTGGCGAGGCCGCTACGATGGGATCCGTTTATGTAGCGGCGGTGACGGTTGCGCGGCAGTGCGGCGCGGCCGGCGCCGGGCCGGGGGCGAATGCCAAGTGCGGCGGAACCGCCGCGCGGTGTTCGGCGTTGCGGCGCCCGCGGTTGCGCGGGCGGCGATCCCTGCAGATCCCGCACATTGAAACCGCCCACGGGAGCGCGCAAGCTCCAGGCCTGCTTGTGGCCAAGGGGTTGGCGATGCGCGGAATACTGTTCTGGCTGTTCGCGGTAGCGGCGGGGGGATTGCCCGGTGCGGCGTTCGCGCAGGCGACCGCGCGTTCATGCGCTGCGGCCGAGGAGGCGGGCCCGGCGTGCCTGCTGGCCCGCAAAACACTGCCGTCGCTGCCTGCCGAACCCGTGTTCTGGCACCTGGATCGGTTCGCGTCGCGGCAATCGGCCGACGCCGCCGCCAGCCCGTCCAGCGTGGTGGTGGAGGCTTTCGGATCGGTCTGGCTGTTCACTGTCGCGCCGGCTGCATGGCGCTCCGAGAGTGGCGAGCACGTATCCACGGTCGGTCCGCTCGCGGTGGCGCCAGCATCGACCTATGCGGCCGAATACCTGCGCTCGGTGTTCACCCCGGGCACGACGGCGCCGTTGCATGTCCACTCCGGCCCGGAGGCCTTCTTCGCGGTGAACGGCGACACCTGCCTTGAAACGCCTGCGGGCGTTCGCGTCGGCCGCGGGCCCGGCAACAGCCTGACCATCGAGGCCGGGCCGCCGATGCTGCTGATGGCGATCGGCACCGTGCCCCGACAGGGCTTTGCGCTGATTCTCCACGACGCCGACCGGCCGGCTACGACGCTGACCCAGGCCTGGCAGCCGCAGGGACTGTGCGCGCGGCAGCTTGCGGCGGATCGAGCGCGTTGATCCCGCTGCGCCGGCGGCGCCTGTCGGGGAATTCTGACAGTACAGCGCGGCATCGGCCGATCGCGCCGGCACGCGGCGATGGGCATTCTGTCTCCGTCGGCAACGTCATCGCTCCCGCGCCAGGGATGCGCGCTTGCACGGAATCGAACGGATCTCGATTCGCCGGCCACCTGATTTCGTTCCCGCATGCGCCGACGGACTGGCGCAGCTGCATGCGAGCGGAGTGACACGGACGAAACGCACGACGCCCCGGCATGCCGGGGCGTCGTGCGTTCGGGTGCATGTTGCTTTGCCTTGCCTGTGCGGAACACCGGCTTACGGTGCCGGTCGACCGGCGCCGCTGTGGAAATGGGTGCCGCATGGAGGCTGCTGCGGACTGTCGGTGCATCCTCTTCCGGATCGTTCTGTCGGTCGCGGGATCCGCTGGAACGCCGCTCTGCCGGCGCGGCAGAATCGCGACCGTCCCGTTGTCGATCCTGCCGCCTGGCTTGGCGACAACGCGCTACCCGAGCGGTGGAAACGTCACAACCTGCGAGTCCCCATCAGTATCCGCAGATGCGACGAATCCCCAATCCCGAATGCCAAATCCCGGCCCTACAGCGCCCAATCCACGCGCATGCCGGCGATCAACGCATTGGGCAGGTCGCGGGTGCGCGACGGGTCGTTGAACTGGTCCGGATGCACGATGTAGTGCAGGTTCGGCGCGATGCGCAGCTGCGGGGTGACCTGGATGCCGTAGCTCAGTTCCATCATGTACTGCGAGCTGTGCGGGGTACCGCTGCCGCCGGCCGCCGCGCGCGCCAGGCGCAGGTCTTCCAGCGCGTCGTCGCTGTAGCGCTGCTGGGTGACGACGAAGGCGATGTTGTCCTGGTCGCGGCTGGCGAAGGTGCCGCGCTGGACCAGGCCCAGTTCCAGGAAATGGTCTTCGATCAGTTGCCCGGAGGTGCCCTTGAGCACCGAGCCGAACAGCACCAGCCCGCGCGCGCTGTCGGCATCGGGGCGGGTGACCTGCTGCTCGAAGCGGAAGAACGCGCCGGAGCGGCCGTTGCGGGTGGCGTAGTCCAGCCCGCTGAGCCGCGCCGGATTGCCGTTGCGGTCGGTCAGCGGGTCCTTGTAGTCGGAGTTGTCCTGCCAGCCGCCCAGTTCGTACATCGCCGGGAAGCGCACGCTGGCCGCTTCGGTCTTGTAGCCGATCGCGTACGGCACGATCACTCCGGTGCGGTCGCGGCTGCTCCAGTTCAGGCCGTGCTCGCCGTCTTCGGCCTGGGTAGGATTGACCTCGTAGGCGCCGACGTGCACGTACACGTTCGGGGTCACCCAGGCCTTGGCGTGCGCGGCCCAGCTGGACACCGGCCAGTAGGTGAAGTTGCTGGTGCGGAACACGAAGGTCGGGTTGCCGCAGGCGGAATTGCCCTGGAAGTAGCCGCACAGGTCCGAGCCGAGGAAGTGGATGTTGGCCACGCTGCGTCCGGCCTCCAGTTCCAGGCGATCATTGAACAGCTTCTGGTCGATGGTGAAGTTGGCCAGGCGCGTGCCCTGGCCGCCGTAGATTTCCTGCACCGAGGTGCTGTTGCCGATGTCGCTGTTGGCCAGGTTGGTGCCGTGGCGATTGATCGCGTAGACCTTCAGCGTGGCGCCGTTCCAGCCCATCAGCCGCTGCAGGTCGACGTCGGTGCCGAGCATCAGCTGGCCGGCGTAGGCGCTGCCCTGTTCCTTGCCACCGTCCAGCGAGACCGCGGCCTCGCCGGTGTAGGCGAGCTTGAGCTTGAACGCGTCGCTGGCGTCCTGGGCGTGGGCCAGCGGGGCGAGGGCGAGCGCCAGAGCGGTGAGCGACAGGCGCCGGGTGAGGGGCAAGGACATGGCAGGGACTCCTGGGGGGTAGGGGGCCGGCGCGTCGCCGCGGGCGACGGGGGGAGGGGACATCGCCCCCGGCGGCGCGCCGGCGCAGGACTTATTCGGCGACCGGCTTCTTCAGCACGCGCAGGGCGAGCGCGGTCAGCACGGTGCCGGCGAGCAGCGCGACCAGGTACATGCCCAGATGGGTCGCCGCGTTGGGGATCGGCAGCACGAACACGCCGCCGTGCGGCACCTTCAGTTCGGCGCCGGCGGCCATCGAGATCGCGCCGGCCAGCGCCGAGCCCAGCATCAGCGCGGGAATGGTGCGCAGCGGGTCGCGCGCCGCGTACGGGATCGCGCCTTCGGTGACGAAGGCCAGGCCGAGCACGCCGGTGGCGGCGCTGGTGCCGCGCTCCTCGCGGGTGAAGCGGTTGCGGAATACCCAGGTCGCCAGCGCGATGCCCAGCGGCGGGGTCATGCCGGCGACCATCGCCGCGGCCATCGGCGTGTACACCTGGCTGGCGATCAGGCCGGTGGAGAACGCATAGGCGGCCTTGTTGACCGGCCCGCCCATGTCGAAGGCCATCATCGCGCCCAGCAGCAGGCCCAGCAGCACCGCGCTGCTGCCCTGCATGCCGCGCAGCCAGTCGGTAAGCCAGGCCAGCGCTTCGGCGACCGGCTGGCCGACCACGTACAGCATGGTCAGCCCGACCAGCAAGGTGCCCAGCACCGGCAGGATCAGCACCGGCTTCAGCCCTTCCAGCGTGCGCGGCAGCTTGATCGCGCGGTTTAGCGCGGCCACGCCGTAGCCGGCGATGAAACCGGCGAAGATGCCGCCGATGAAGCCGGCGCCGAGGTTGGCCGCGACCATGCCGCCGATCATGCCGGGGGCGATGCCGGGGCGGTCGGCGATGGAGTAGGCGATGTAGCCGGCCAGGGCGGGCACCATCAGGGTGAAGCCGGCCTTGGCGCCGATCTGGAACAGCGACCAGGCCAGGGTGCCCTTGTGCGCGTCGTCGAAGGCGTAGATGCCGCCCAGCGCGAACGCCAGCGCGATCAGCAGGCCGCCGGCGGTGACGAACGGCAGCATGAACGACACGCCGGTCATCAGGTGCTTGTACGGGCCGGCCGACTTGCCGTGCTCGCTGCTCGCCGGCGCCGCGCCGTTGCCGCTGGCCGCGTGCACGCCGGCCTCGGCCAGCGCCTTGCGGATCAGCCCGGGGCCGTCGTTGATCGCCGGCTTGGTGCCGCTCTTGAACAGGCGCTTGCCGCCGAAGCGGGACAGGTCCACTTCGCGGTCGGCGGCGATCAACACCAGGTCGGCGTCGGCGATTTCCGAATCGCTGAGCGTGTCCTGCGCGCCGACCGAGCCCTGCGTTTCGACCCTTATCCGGTGGCCCAGGGTCTTGGCGGCCTGCTGCAGGCCTTCGGCTGCCATGAAGGTGTGGGCGATGCCGGTGGGGCAGGAGGTCACCGCGACGATGCGCTTGGCGCCATCCGCCTGCGCGACGGCATTGGCGGTCGCTGCCGGCGCGGCATCGGCCGCGGCCAACAGCGGCGCGAGCACGCCGTCGGCGTCGTCGAGCACCGCATCCAGGCTGGCGCGCAACGGCGCGGCGCCGGCGAAGCGAGCCGCATCGGCATCGCCGTCGCCGACCAGCAGCAGCGGATGGCCGTTGCCGGCCGCGGCCAGATCCAGCGGCGCGATCACGCCCTGCGGCGTGCGCACCTCGGCGTGCAGCACCGCGCCGCGCGCGCTGGCCGCATGGCGCAAGGCCTCGGCGGCGAGGACGGCTTCGGTGCTGCGCTCGCCGGCGACGATCACCACGAAGATAGGATTCATGCTTGCTCCCGATGGACGCAGGGGGACGCCGCGCGCGCTGGCGGCGGCGCGGAGTTCGAAGACGTGGCGTGCGAGGTCATGGCGGTCGGCGCGTTCATTGCAGCGACTCGATGCGCACCGCGGCGGCGATGCCGTCGACCCGCTCGCGCGGCAGCCGGCGCGCGGCGCCGCTGCCCAGCGTGGCCACGGCGAAGGCGGTGGCCTGGCGCGCGCAGGTTGGGAGGTCGGCTTGGGCCAGCATGGCGGCGACCAGGCCGGCGACCATCGCATCGCCGGCGCCGACGCTGCTGCCGCCGGCCAGCTGCGGCGGCTGTGCCAGCAGTGCCTGTTCGCCGCGCACGAACAGCGCGCCGTCGGTGCCCAGCGACACCACCACCAGTTCGATGCCGCTGGCCAGCAGCGCGCGCGCCGCCGCCAGCACGTCGGCGGTGGTGGGCAGCGGCGTGCCGGACCAGTCTTCCAGTTCGTGGCGGTTGGGCTTGATCGCGAACGGCAGCTGCGCGCGCGGCGCGGACAGCGCTTCGCGCAACGGCGCGCCGCTGGTGTCCAGCAGCACCCGCGCGCCGGCAGCGGCGGCCTGCGCCTGCAACCTGCGCCAGCTGTCGGCGGCCAGGCCGGCCGGCAGGCTGCCGGTCAGCACCACCGGCTGGCCGGGGCGCAGCAGTTCGGCCAGGCCTGCGCCGACCGCCTGCAGCTCGGCCGTGCTCAGCGGCAGGCCGGGCAGGTTGATGTCGGTGGTGGCGCCGCTGTCGGCGGCGACCAGCTTGAGGTTGGTGCGGGTATCGCCGGGCACGCGCAGGCAGCGGTCGTCGATGCCGCGCGCGGCGAACAGGGTCTCGAACAGGTGCGCGTTGCCGGCGCCGAGCACGCCCAGCGCGGCCGTGGCGATGCCGGCGTCGGCCAGGCAGGCGGCGACGTTGATGCCCTTGCCGCCGGCGATGGCGTGCGCCTCGCTGGCACGATGCACTTGCCCGGGCTGCAGCCGGTCGATCGCCACGGTCAGGTCGATCGCCGGGTTCAGGCTGACGCTGACGGCCTGCACGCTCATGCGCCGGCTCCGTCCAGCGCGCGCACGTCGGCCGCGCTCTCGCAGTCCAGCGCCTGCAGCGCCAATGCCTGCAGCGCGTCCAGGCGGCTGCCGCGCAGGCGCGCCTTCACCGCCGGCACGTCGTTGGGGGTCATCGACAGTTCGTGCACGCCGAGCCCGGCCAGCAGCGCCGCGCCGAACGCGTCGCCGGCCAGGCCGCCGCACACGCCGACCCAGCGGCCGTGGCGCGCCGCACCCTCGACCGTGGTGCGGATCAGGCGCAGCACTGCCGGATGCAGGCTGTCGGCTTCGGCGGCCAGGTCCGGGTTCTGCCGGTCGATCGCCAGCGTGTACTGGGTCAGGTCGTTGGTGCCGATCGAGAAGAAGTCGGCATGTCGCGCCAGCGCGTCGGCCTGGATCGCCGCCGCAGGAACCTCGATCATGATCCCCAGCGGCACTTCCGGCGCGCCCAGTTCCGCGCGCAGGCGTTCGCACTCGGCACGCAGCGCGACGATCTCCGCCGCCGAGGTGATCATCGGGAACATGATCGCCAGCTTGGCGCCGTCCCTGGCCGCGCGGTACAGCGCGCGCAGCTGTGGTTGCAGCAGGTCGGCGCGGCGCAGCAGCAGGCGCGCGCCGCGCACGCCGAGGAACGGGTTGTCCTCGCGCGGCAGGTTCAGGTGCGCGACCTGCTTGTCGCCGCCGATGTCCAGTGCGCGCACGATCAGCGAGCGCCCGTCCAGCGCCTTGGCCATCGCCGTGTAGGTGGCGTACTGCTCGTCCTCGCTGGGCGTGCTGCCGCGTTCCAGGAACAGGAATTCGGTGCGCATCAGGCCGACGCTTTCGGCGCCCTGCGCCAATGCCAGCGGCACCTGCTCGGGCAGGTTGACGTTGGCGCCGATCTCCACGCGATGGCCGTCCTGGGTCTGCGCCGGCTGGTTGCGCTGCTCGGCCTCGCGTTCGCGCAGCTGGCGCTGTTCCTCGATGTAGGCGCGCGCCGAGGCCAGGTCGGCCTCCGACGGCGCCAGGTACAGGCGGCCGCTGCTGCCGTCGACGATGACGGTGGCGCCGTCGTCCAGATCCAGCAGGTCGGTGCCGCCGGCGACCAGCGCCGGCAGGCCCAGGGTGCGCGACAGGATCGCGGTATGCGAGGTCGGCCCGCCCAGCGCGGTGGCCAGGCCGAGCACGCGGCTGGTGTCCAGGTGCGCGGTATCCGACGGCGACAGGTCGCTGGCGAGCAGGATGCACGGGCTGTCGGGCAGGTGCTCCAGGCTGCCGCTGGCCAGGCTCGGATCGATCTGGGTCAGCACCCGGCGGCCGACGTCGCGCAGGTCGCTGGCGCGCCCGGCCAGCACCGCGTTGCCCAGCGCCGACAGCTTGTTGGCCATGCGCTCGACCGCCTGCTGCCAGGACCAGGCCACGCCGTGGCCTTCGACCATCAGCTGGCAGGCCAGGGTGATCAGGTCGGTGTCGTTGAGCAGTTCGGCCTGGGCGCGGAAGATCGCCGCATCGCCGGCGCCGAGCCGGCGCCGGGTGTCGTCCTCGATCGCCTGCAGTTGCTGGCGGGTACGCAGCAAGGCGTCGTGCAGCAGCGCGCCGCCGTCACTGAGCGGCACCGGCGCGTCCGGCACCGGGCCGTCGTTGCCGGCCAGCTTGTGCACCACGCCGATCGCCAGGCCGGGGCTGGCGCCGATGCCGACGATGGCCGGCTGCGCCTGCGGCGGGGTCCAGCCGCTCGCCGGCGCGGCACGGCGCTGCGCCGCGGCCTGCGCGTCGGCTTTTTCCTGCGCGGTTAGGCCGTCGATGACGCTGCGCAGCCGCGCCAGCGCCGCGGCCGCGTCCTGGCCTTCGGCCGAGATGGTCACCGTGTCGCCGGCATGCAGGCCCAACTGCAGCAGCGACACCAGGTTCTTCGCGTCGCCGATCTGCGCGCCGGCGCGCACCTGGATCCTGGCCGCGAAGCCGCGCGCGGTTTCCACCCAGCGCGTGGCCGGGCGCGCATGCAGGCCGGTGGGGTAGGCCACGGTCCAGTCGAAACGCTCGCCGAGATCGGCGACCGGGGCATCGCTTGCGGCGGGCACCGAATCCTCGCCCAGCGCCGCGACGATCGCCTGTGGGTCGTCGCTGGCGAACAGCGCGTCCAGCCGCGGCTGGTCCTGGATCAGCCGGGTCAGGCGCCGCAGCAGGGTGATATGGGTATCGGACTGCGCGGCGATGGCGACCACCAGGTGGGTGATCTGGCCGGGATTCCATTCCACGCCGTCGCGCAGCTGCAGCACCGCGATGCCGTCGCGCTGCACCAGGTGGCGGTCGTCGCCGGTGCAGTGCGGGATCGCCACGCCGTGGCCGAGGAAGGTGTTGGCCAGGGCTTCGCGGCGCAGCATGCTGGCCTCGTAGGCCGGCGGCACGCAGCCGGCGGCGACCAGTAGTTGCGCGGCCTGGGCGATGGCGTCGGCCTTGTCGCGGGCCTGGACGTTGACGCGAACCAGTTCGCTGGCGACCAATACGGGGGAATTCGTCTGGGTCACGCGGGGCATCCTTCGAAGGGCTGGGGCGGCGAGTGGGCGCAGTGTGGGAACGTTCCCACTGTCGCGTCAATGTGCACTGCACAATTTATTCGGGAAATGCCGGTGCTACTATCGGATCCGGCCACTTGGAAGGGGGTTGTTAGTGGGAATTTTGCGGGAACGTTGCCAGTGACGGTCAGTATCCATGATGTGGCGCGGGTGGCCGGGGTCTCGACCTCGACCGTGTCGCGGGCGCTGGGCCATGGCCCGGTCAGCGAGGACGTGCGGGCGCGGGTCGAGGCGGCGGTGCGCGAGACCGGTTACCGACCCAACCTGATGGCGCGGCGACTGCGCTCGCAGCATTCGGGGATCGTCGGGCTGATCGTGGCCGATATCCGCAATCCGTTCTTCACCGCGGCGATCGGCGCGGTCGAGGAGGTGGCCTACCGCGCCGGCATGCGGGTGATCCTGTGCAATACCGACGAAGATCCGCAGCGCGAGGCGCTGTACCTGCAACTGATGCAGGAGGAGCGGGTCAGCGGCCTGATCTTCGCGCCGACCCGCACCACCCAGAGCCAGCTGCCGAAGTTGAGCTTCGACTACCCGGTGGTGCTGATCGACCGTGCCGGCAAGGCCGGGGTGCACGACAGCGTGGTGCTGGACAACGCCGCGGCGATGGCGAGCCTGATCGAGCACCTGGCCGAGCGCGGCTTCCGCCGCATCGGCGGGCTGTTCGGCAAGACCAGCAGCACCGCCGCCGAGCGTCGTGACGGCTATCTGGCGGCGATGCAGGCGCACGGCCTGGCGCCGAGCTACCGCGAGGTGGCGCCGAGCGCGGAGGCGGCGACCGCCGAGGTGCAGGCCTGGCTGGCGCAGCCCGATCGCCCCGAAGCGCTGGTGGCCAGCAATAGCCTGCTGCTGATGGGCGCGTTGAAGGCCGCGCGTGGCGCCGGCCTGCGCATTCCGCAGGACCTGGCGCTGGCCGGCTTCGACAACGAAAGCTGGACCGATCTGGTCGAGCCGGGGATCACCGTGATCGAACAGCCGGTGGAGGACATGGGCCGCACCGCGATGTCGTTGCTGCTGGAGCGGCTGAATGCACCGACCCTGCCGATGCGCAAGGTGGTGCTGAGCGGACGTTGCATCGTGCGTGGATCGAGTCTGCGCTGAGCGCGCGTGGCGTGATCGGGTGCGCCGGCGCAGGAGCGCTGGCGCTAGGCGCGCGATAGGCGCCGAACGCGCGGCAGGCGATGACCGACCCTGCAGCGCCTGTGCTGTCCCTGCTTACTCGCTGCCGTCCGGCCGCGGATAGTCGCGCTCCGGATCGGCGTGGTTGCGTTCGGGGTCGCTGTCCGGCTGGTCGCGATCCTTCCACTGCGCATCGTCGTTGTGCAGCTTGTCGGGCGTATGGCTGCGTTGCTGGGAACTGTCCGCATTCTCGCGATTGGGCGTGTTCGACATGCGCGTGTCTCCAGGTCAGGCCGGGGCAGGGGTCGCATCGAGATGGGAATCGCGCCGCTCGGAACCGTCCAGCCTGGCCCAGCAGGCCAGCACCAATGCCTCGGCGTCGCTCCAGGCGATGCGCGGCCACGGGTGTTCGGTGTCGTAACGCTGGCGCAGGCGTTGCATGCGCACCGCATTGGTCTCTCGCGGCAGTTGCAGGAACGTATCGCAGGCCATCTTGATCAAACGCGCATGCTCGCTGAAGGACTGCGGCCCCAGCTTGCCTTCCCCATGCAGCATCTTCCAGTGCGCCAGTTCGGCTTCGACATCCACGAGCAGGCTCGGAGCATGGCTCACGGCGAGATCTCCATGTTAGGTTGGGCGTGTGGGATAAGGAACGTTCCGGGTGTTGCACGGAACCGTTCCAGAGACTAGACCGCGCCGCGTAAAGATCAGGTCACACTGGTGTCGTCGCGGTGGCAAGAGCCGCGACCTGCGCAATGCGGCGCGCGCGGCGTGAAGGCGCCTTGCAGAATGTCCGGCCGCTTGGAGCGCGCCGCGGCGGCGCTTACCATGAATGCGGGTCCGCGCCGCGGACATCCGCACTCCCGCGACCACCCGCGGCGCCGGCTCGCCGCCAGCGCCGCGCACTGAAAGGAACGGCATGCCCGTCGATATCGTGTTCGATCCCGCGCAGCTGCGCATCGGCGTCATCGGCCTGGGCTATGTCGGCTTGCCGTTGGCGGTGGCCTTCGGCGCGCGCTACGACACGCTCGGCTACGACATCGACGCGCAGCGCGTGGCGCAGTTGCGCGACGGCCACGACCAGACCCTGGAAATGGAAGCGGACGAACTGTGCGCCGGCGTGCGCCTGCGCTACAGCGACGATGCCGCCGCGTTGCGCGACCGCAACGTCTATGTCGTCACCGTGCCGACCCCGATCGACGCCTACGAACAACCCGACCTGCAACCGCTGCGCCAAGCCAGCGAACTGATCGCCGGCGTGCTCAAGCGCGGCGACCTGGTGATCTACGAATCCACGGTGTACCCGGGCACCACCGAAGAGGTCTGCGTGCCGCTGCTGGAACAGGGCTCGGGCCTGCGTTTCAACGAGGACTTCCACTGCGGCTACAGCCCGGAGCGGGTCAACCCGGGCGACCGCCAGCGGCGCCTGGCCGACATCCGCAAGATCACCTCCGGCTCCAGCGCCGCAGCGGCCGACACGGTCGATGCGCTGTACGCGAGCATCATCGGCGCCGGCACCTGGCGCGCGCCGTCGATCCGCGTGGCCGAGGCGGCCAAGGTGGTGGAGAACATCCAGCGCGACGTCAACATCGCCCTGGTCAACGAACTGGCGCTGATCTTCGACCGCCTCGGCATCGACACCCAGGACGTGCTAGAAGCGGCCGGCACCAAATGGAACTTCCTGCCGTTCCGCCCCGGGCTGGTCGGCGGCCACTGCATCGGCGTGGACCCGTACTACCTGCTGCACAAGTCCGAGAGCATGGGCTACCACCCGGACCTGATCCACACCGCGCGCCAGGTCAACAACCGGGTCGGTGCGCACGTCGCCGCGCGGGTGCAGGCGCTGCTGGCGGACAAGGGCGTGGCCATGGCCGCGGCCACCATCCTGGTGCTCGGCGTCACCTTCAAGGAGAACTGCCCGGACCTGCGCAACAGCCGCGCGCTGGAGCTGGTGCAGGCGCTGGCCGCCAGCGGCGCGCGGGTCGATGCCTGCGACCCGTGGGCCGAACCGCAACTGGCGCGCGAACATGGCGGGGTGGAGCTGCTGCCGGCGCCGGTCGCCGGCCGCTACGACGCGGTGGTGCTGGCGGTGGCGCACGACGAATATCGTGGCTTCGACGCCGCGCGGATCCGCGCGCTGGGCACGCCGAACCTGGTGGTCTACGACGTCAAGTCGGTATGGCCGCGCGAAGCGGTGGACGATCGCCTGTAGCAGGAAACGGCGCGCGTTGTGCACGACCAAGCTGTACCCCGCCCAAGCGGGCGATAGGCCGCGTCGGCGCCATTGCCGGCCCGCACCGCCTACACTCGCTGCCTTCCGAATCCCGCGAGGAACGCGATGCACCGCTACCTAGCCTATGTCGCCAGCTGCGTGCTGCTGGCGCTGTCCATCGCCCTGTGCGCGATCTGGCCGTTGTGGGGCTGGGGCGTGGCCGCCTTCGCGATCCTGGCCCTGCTGGGCACCTGGGACCTGCTGCAGACGCGCAGCACGTTGCGCCGCAACTATCCGATCCTGGCGCATTTCCGTTATGGGCTGGAATCGGTCGGCCCGGAGATGCGCCAGTATTTCCTGCAGAGCGATATCGAAGAGGCGCCGTTCTCGCGCCAGCAGCGCGCCCTGGTCTACCAGCGCGCCAAGAACGTCATGGACGTGGTGCCGTTCGGCACCCTGCGCAGCGCCTACGCTACCGACTACGAGTGGATCAACCACTCGCTGGCGACCAGCGAGATCGCCCACCACGATTTCCGCGTGACCATCGGCGCCGATTGCGCGCAGCCGTACTCGGCCAGCGTGTTCAACATCTCGGCGATGAGCTTCGGCGCGCTGTCGGCCAACGCCATCCGCGCGCTCAACGCAGGCGCGCGCCGCGGCGGCTTCTACCACGACACCGGCGAAGGTTCGATCTCGCCGTATCACCGCGAATGCGGCGGCGACCTGGTGTGGGAGATCGGCTCGGGCTACTTCGGCTGCCGCGACGCGGAAGGGCGTTTCAGTGAGGAACGCTTCGTCGCCAATGCCACCCTGGCGCAGGTGAAGATGATCGAGGTCAAGCTGTCGCAGGGCGCCAAGCCCGGCCACGGCGGGGTGCTGCCGGCGGCCAAGGTCAGCGCCGAGATCGCCGCCACCCGCGGCGTGGCGATGGGCCAGGACTGCGTGTCGCCGTCGCGGCATTCGGCGTTCTCCACGCCGCTGCAGCTGCTGCAGTTCGTGGCCCGGCTGCGCGAGCTGTCCGGCGGCAAGCCGAGCGGGTTCAAGCTGGCGATCGGACATCCGTGGGAGTGGTTCGCGATCGCCAAGGCGATGCAGGAAAGCGGCCTGTATCCGGATTTCATCGTCGTCGACGGCGCCGAGGGCGGCACCGGCGCGGCGCCGGCCGAGTTCATCGACCACGTCGGCGTGCCGATGCACGAAGCGCTGCTGCTGGTGCACAACACGTTGGTCGGGCTGGACGTCCGCGAGCGGGTCAAGCTCGGCGCGGCCGGCAAGATCACCAGCGCGTTCGACATCGCGCGCACCCTGGCGCTGGGCGCGGACTGGTGCAACGCCGGGCGCGGCTTCATGTTCGCGCTGGGTTGCATCCAGTCGCTGAGCTGCCACAGCGACCGCTGCCCGACCGGCATCGCCACCCAGGACCAGCGCCGTTGGAAGCACCTGGATCCCACCGACAAGGCGGTGCGGGTGGAGCACTATCACGCCAACACCCTGCGCGCGCTACGCGAACTGCTCAGCGCCGCCGGCCTGGCCGATCCGTCGCAACTGGGGCCGGAGCACATCCTGCGGCGCATCTCGCAGGTCGAGATCCGTTCGCTGGCCTCGCTGTACCGCTATCTGGAGCCGGGCGAACTGCTGGGCGGCGGCGTGCCCGACCACGCGGTGTTCCAGGAATACTGGGCCGATGCGCGCAGCGATTCGTTCCAGCCGCCGGCGCGGATCCGCAGCCTGCGCGACAGCAAGTCGCGATGAGCGCCGGCACCGACACGGCACCGCGGATCGCGCTGCGGCCAGCGACGCTGGCGGACATCGACGCGATGTGGGCGCTGCGCACCCGCTGCGTGCGCGAGGTGTGCCGCTCGCACTATCCGCCGGCGGTGATCGAGGTGTGGGCCGCATCGCCCGTGCCGGCGACGTTTCCGCAGCTGATCGCAAGCGGCGGCGCGGTGCTCGCCGAGGACGCCGGCGGACTTGTGCTCGGTTTCGGCATGGTCGATCTGGCCGGCAGCGAGATCGATGGCCTGTTCGTCGCCCCGGACGTGCGCGGCAGTGGACTGGGCAGACAGCTGCTGCAGGCGGTGGAAGCCAAGCTGGTTCCCGGCGCACGGATCCACCTGGCCGCCGCCCTCAACGCGGTCGCGTTCTATCGGGCCCAGGGTTACGCGGTGCTGCGGGAAGGCAGCTATGCGCATCCCAGCGGCCTCGCGCTGGCCTGCGTCTACATGGAAAAGCACGCCGGATAGCCGCGCGCGTGCCGCGGACGCGCCTGAACGCGGCGGTCGCCGCTTTCTCCGCCAGGCGCGTCAGCGCGCGGTGTCGGCCGGCACGCGGCGGAACGGCGCATGGAAGCTGCCGGCGTCGATCGTACCCTGGTCCGCCTGGTCGGCCTCGAAGCGGATCACGATGTCCTGCGCGTTGAGGAAGAACGTGTGCTGCGAGGCTGGGATCAGCGGGTACACCTGGTCCTTGCGCAGCTCGACCTGCAGCCCGTGCGCCGCTTCGCGGATCTCGAACGTGCCCAGCTCGGGAATGGCGAAGCTGCCGGCGAAACGGCGCAACGCGGCGATGTCCACGCTGGCGGCGCGGCGCTGGATCGGGCGGAAGTCCGGCCAGTCGTAGGCCGCGGCGACGGCACGGACGATTTCCAGTCCCAATTGGTAGCCTTGGTCGCCATTGCTCAGCACTACCGCGCCGTCGCAGCGGTCGGGATAGACGACCATGGTGGCCTTGTAGCCGGCGTTGGAACCATCGTGATAGGCGTAGCGGCGCGCATCTTGCCCGCCGATCTGCAGTCCAAGCCCGTAATCGCCGTGCACCGGGGTCAGCATGTCGCGCACGCTGGCCGCCGACAGCACCCGGCCGCGCCCGGCGCTGGCCGCGCACAGCTCCATGGCATAGCGCGCCAGGTCCTCGGCATTGGTCCACAGCCCCGCGGCGGCCAGTTCCGGATAGACATGCGCGCCGCCTGCGATGGGCCGGCCGGCGGCGTCGTGCGGTTGCGCCGCCTTGGCCAGCAAGGACGCCGGCAAGGGTTGCATGTAACTGCTGGCATCCATCCGCAGCGGCGCCAGCACGCTGTCGCGCAGCAGCTCGGGGAACGGCTTGCCGCCGACGTCGACCAGCAACTGCTGCATGACCGTGTAGCCGCCCCCCGAATAGCGGTAGCGTTCGCCGACCGGCGCATCCACCACCACCGGCGCCGAGTTGGCCGGCGCCTGGCCGTCGAGGACCTGCCGCAGGGTCGGGAGCGCCGCACCTCGCGCATAGCCGTCGAAGCCGTGCACGCTGGTGCCGGCACTGTGCGACAGCAACTGCCGCAGCGTGACCGGGCGGTCGCGGGTATAGGCGGAGTCGGGCAGCTTCCAGGTCTTCAGCAGCGTATTGACCGGCGTATCCAATGCCAGGCGCTTGCGTTGGACCAGCGCCAAGGCCGCCATCGCCGCGACCGGCTTGCTCACCGAACCGGCCTGGAACAGGGTCCTGGCGTCGACCGGCGTGCCGTCGGCGGCGGTGACGCCGTACCCCTTGGCCCAGTCCACGCGGCCGTGCCGGATCACCGCGATCGCCACGCCCGGCACGTGCAAGGCATCCATTTGCGCGCGCAGCGACAGCGTCGTGGCGTCGCGATCCTGCACCACGACGGCCGGCAACAGGCCGGTTTCCACCTGCCGCATCTGCACGGAGGACGTCGGCGGCGTGGCGCCGGCGATGTTGCCGCTCACCATGCCCAGGGCGAGAAGGGTCCACAGGCGCATGTGTCGCTCCAGGTCGATGGCGCCATTGCGGCGTTCGCTGCATGAATATGCCGCGCGGCGGCACGGCCGACAGGCCCGAAGGTCACTGGCCGTTCCGGCGTCCCCTGCTGCCGAAGCCGCTCAGTCCGTTGTCCGCTGCAGCCACGCCACCGCGCCGCGCCCGGCGCGAAGGCCGCTGGCGAAGCAGGCGCTGAGCAGGTAGCCGCCGGTCGGCGCTTCCCAGTCGAGCATTTCGCCGGCGCAGAAGGTGCCGGGCAGGGCGCGCAGCATCAGCGCCGGGTCCAGCGCTTCCAGGCGCACGCCGCCGGCGCTGCTGATCGCCTCGGCCAGCGGGCGCGGGCGCAGCAGCGTCAGCGGCAGCCGTTTCAGCGTCGCCGCCGCACGCGCCGGATCGTCGCCGGCCTGCTTGCCCAGCATCTCGAACAGCAGCGCCGCCTTGACCCCGTCGATGCCGGCCTGGCGCCGCAGGTGTTCGCCGAAGCTGCGCCCGCCGCGCGGCTTGCCCAGTTCGGCCCGCAGCCGCGCCAGGTCGCGGCCCGGCGCCAGGTCCAGCCACAGCGTGCTCGGCCCGTGCGCGGCGATGGCCTCGCGCAGGTCCGCCGACAGCGCATAGACCAGGCTGCCTTCGATGCCGTGCTCGCCGACCACGCATTCGCCCTGCAGCGCGTGCTCGCGGCCCTGCGCATCGTGCCAATGCGCGATCACCGGCTTCAGCGGCGCGCCGGCATGGCGTTCGCGGAAATGCGCGCTCCAGTCGATATCGAAGCCGCAGTTGGCCGGCTGCAGCGGCGCGAGGTCGACGCCGCGCGCGCGCAGCGTGTCCTGCCAGGCGCCGTCGGAGCCGAGTTGCGGCCAGCTGCCGCCGCCCAGCGCCAGCACGCAGGCATCGGCCTGGACCAGGCGTTCGCCGTCGGCGCTGGCGAAGCGCAGCGCGCCGTCGCTGTCCCAGCCCTGCCAGCGATGCTGCACGTGGAAGCGCACCCCGGCCTCCTTCAGCCGCCGCACCCAGCCGCGCAGCAGCGGCGCGGCCTTGCGGTCCAGCGGGAACACGCGACCGGAACTGCCGACGTAGGTCTCCACGCCCTGCGCCTGCGCCCAGGCGCGCAACGCATCGGCGTCGAAGTCGGCCAGCCATTCGCCGACCTGCGCGGCACGCTCCCGGTAGCGCGACACGAACAGCGCAAACGGATCGGAGTGGGTCAGGTTGAGTCCGCCCTTGCCGGCGATCAGAAACTTGCGCCCGACCGAGCCCTTGCCCTCGTAGACATCGACCTCGGCGCCAGCGGCGCGTGCGGTCTCGGCGGCGATCAGCCCGGCCGGGCCGCCGCCGACGATGGCGATGCGGCCGCCTACCGCGGCGGCGAGCTTGCTGGCAGGCATCTGCGGCAGCGGCTCAACGCGGCTTGACGTCGAGCAGTTCCACCTCGAACACCAGCGAGGCGTTCGGCGGGATCACCCCACCGGCGCCGCTGGCGCCGTAGCCGTAGTCGGCCGGGATCATCAGTTTGCGTTTGCCGCCCACGCGCATGCCGGCCACGCCTTCGTCCCAGCCGCGGATCACCTGGCCGCCGCCGAGGGTGAAGCTGAAGGGCTGGCCGTGGTCGGCGGAGGCGTCGAACTTCTCGCCACGCTGGTCCTTGGCCTTCTCGTCGTACAGCCAGCCGGTGTAGTGCACGGTGACCTGGTTGCCGGGCCGCGCCTCGGCGCCGCTGCCGACCTGTTCGTCGATCATCTGGAACGCGGCGATGCTGCCGCCCGGCGGCGGACCCGGCGGGGTGCAACCGCTCAACAGCCAGACCGGCAACGACAGGCTCAACAGCAGCAGGACACGGCGCATACGGTCATCCATGGCGAACAGGGCGTGCAAGGGTAGCGCATCGCCGCAGCGGCTATCATCGGCGCATGGCCAAACTGCTGCTCAACCTGCGTCACGTGCCCGAGGACGAACTCGCCGAGGTGCGTGCGCTGCTCGATGCCGCGCGCATCGACTACTACGAGACCCGCCCCGGCACCTTCGGCATTTCCGCCGGCGGCGTGTGGCTGCGCGAGGACGCCGAGCAGGCGCGGGCCAAGGCGCTGCTGGCCGACTATCAGGCGCAGCGCGGCGAACGCGCCCGCGCCGAGCGGGCCGCGGCGCTGCGCGACGGCAGTGCCGAGACCTTCGCCACGCTGCTGCGGCGGCGCCCGCTGTTCGTGCTGGCGACACTGCTGGGCATGCTGCTGGTCGCCTCGCTGGTGCTGCTGCCGTTCTTCCTGTTGCGCGGCTAGTACTGGGAGGCGCGCTCGGAATCGGCGCGACTGGCGGCGTAGCCTGCCGATGGGTGATCCGCAACGCGTGTACTGCGCGATTCGATCGACATAGGCCGTCCGCGCTGCGCCTTGCGCGCGCGCGCCGCCGCATCGGCGTGGCGGCTCCGGCCGCCGCCGCACGCTAAAATGCGCGGATGATTGCCAATACCGCTGCCTACCATTTTGTCGCCATCGCCGATCCCGACGCGCTTGCCGCGCAGTTGCAGGACCGGGCACAGGCCGGCGCCCTGCGCGGCACCATCCTGGTCGCAGGCGAGGGCATCAATCTGTTCCTGGCCGGGGCGCCGGAGGCGATCGACGATTTCTATGCGCAGCTGCGCGCCGACCCGCGCTTCGCCGCGCTGCGGGTCAAGACCAGCCTCAGCGCGCAGCAGCCGTTCGCGCGGCTGAAGACCAAGGTCAAGCCGGAGATCATCAGCTTCCGCCGCGACGCGGCCTCGCCGCTGGGCGCCGAACGCGCCCCGGCGGTGGCGCCGGCCACGCTGCAGCGCTGGCTGCGCCAGGGCCACGACGACAGCGGCCGGCGCGTGGTGTTGCTGGACACGCGCAATGCCCAGGAAGTGGAGTACGGCACCTTCGCCGGCGCACTGACCCTGCCGATGGTCAAGTTCACCGAACTGCCCGATGCGCTGGCGCCGCATCGCGCCGACCTGGCCGACGCCACCGTGGTCAGCTTCTGCACCGGCGGCATCCGCTGCGAGAAGGCGGCACTGTGGATGCGCGCCGACGGCATGGACAACGTGTTGCAGCTGGACGGCGGCATCCTCGGCTACTTCGAGGAAGTAGGCGGCGAGGGCTACGCCGGCCGCTGCTTCGTGTTCGACGAACGCGTGGCGCTGGACCCGCAGCTGCAGCCGCTGGTGGATGTCGCTGGGGTGGGGATTGGGGAGTCGGGATTGGGGATTGGCTGAAACGCTGGGATTGGGGAGTCGGGATTGGGGATTGGCAAAAGCGGGCTGCACGCCGTGTCCCCTCGGAGCCTCAAAAAACCCGCTCCAGCGAATCCCAAATCCCCAAACACGAATCCCGAAAAAAGATCTGGCTTGGAAGCGCCCGAGCCACACGGCGTTCGCCAGAGTAGCCAGCCAATGGCGCGATGGCGCACTCGGCACCTCAGGCGAGGCAACAGCCGCTTCAACGAATCCCCAATCCCGATTCCCCAATCCCAACGCCCTCAGGCGTACTGCATCTTGCGCGTCATCCCGCCATCGACGACGAAGTCCTGGCCGGTCACGAACCCGGCCTCGTTCGACAGCAGATACACCGCCAACGCGCCGATATCCTGCGGCGTACCGACCCGGCCGGCCGGATGCTGCGCATGGTCCTGCCGCGACAGCGCCGGCTTGCGCCGCGCGCTGGGCTTGCGCCAGGCATCGGTGGCGATCCAGCCCGGGCTGATGCAGTTGACCCGCACCGCCGGCCCGGCGCTGATCGCCAGCGCATGGGTGAAGGCCAGCAGGCCGCCTTTGGCCGCCGCGTAGGCTTCGCTGTCGGGTTCGGACTGGCGGGCGCGGGTCGAGGCGATATTGACGATCGCGCCGCCGCCGGCGCTGTCGCGCAATGACGGCAGCGCGTGCTTGCTGCACAGGAAGGCGCCGCCTAGGCTCGCACCCAGGCGCCGATTCCATTCACGCAGCGCCAGGCGCTCCAGCGGGCCGCTGTGCGGATCGGCGACGCCGGCATTGTTGACCAGGCCGTCGATGCTCCCGAACTGCGCGAGCGCGGCGTCGACGAAACGGCGCACGCTGGCCTCGGCGGCCACGTCCAGGCGCCGGAACAGCAGCCGCTCGCCGGCATCGAGTTCGGCGACGCAGGCGCGCCCGGCCTCGGCGTCCAGATCGCCGAACGCGACCCGGCCGCCGGCACCGAGCACCGCCTGCACCACGCCGCGGCCGATCCCTTGCGCTCCGCCGGTGACCAGGACCACGCGGTCGCGCAGCGGCAGGGCGGACGTGGCGGGGATCGGCGGGATCAGGGACATGGCGGATGGCCGGGTGGGGCGGGGGTGCAGCGTAGCCAGGCGGCCGTGCAGTCGGCGTCGCTGTCCTGCGTCCGCGCAAGGGTGTCGACAGACAGCGGGCGCCCGTTCCCTCATCCGCACCTTCGGGGCACCCTCTCCCGAGGGGAGAAGGAAGCGTAAAGCCCCTCTCCCACCGGGAGAGGGGTTGGGGTGAGGGTACGTCCGCATGCGAACCCGACGCAGCCACGCCGCCACCGCAAATCAGCGTTCCGGCCCCGACCGCTGCAATCGGCCCGCCCGTCCCCATCTCCACTGCATCGCGTTGCAGGAACCCGCTCTCCATGATGCCCATCTCCATCCTCGATCTCGCCCCGGTCTGCGAAGGCAGCGACACCACCCAGGCCTTCGCCAACATGCTGGACCTGGCGCAGCACGCCGAGCGCTGGGGCTATCACCGCTACTGGCTGGCCGAGCACCACAACATGCCCGGCATCGCCAGCGCCGCCACCGCGGTACTGATCGGGCATGTGGCCGGCGGCACGCGCCGGATCCGGGTCGGCGCCGGCGGCATCATGCTGCCCAACCATGCGCCGCTGCAGGTGGCCGAGCAGTTCGGCACGCTGGCCTCGCTGTATCCCGGGCGCATCGACCTGGGCCTGGGTCGTGCGCCCGGCACCGACCAAGCCACGGCGCGCGCCTTGCGCCGCTATTTCGACAGCGCCGACCAGTTCCCGCACGACGTCGCCGAACTGCTGCGCTATTTCGAGCCGGCCGAACCCGGCCAGCTGGTGCGCGCGGTGCCCGGCGCCGGCATCGAGGTGCCGGTGTGGCTGCTCGGCTCCAGCCTGTTCAGCGCGCGCCTGGCGGCCACGCTGGGGCTGCCGTTCGCGTTCGCCTCGCACTTCGCCCCGGATGCGATGGACGAGGCGCTGGCGGTCTACCGGTGCGAGTTCCGCCCCTCGGCGCGGCTGCGCGATCCGTACGCGGTGCTGGCGTTGAACGTGGTCGGCGCCGAGTCCACGGACGCGGCGCGGCGGCTGTTCACCACCCAGCAGCAGAGCTTCGTCAATCTCCGCCGCGGCCGCCCCGGCCTGATCCCGCCGCCGATCGACGACATCGAGGCGTTCTGGCAGCCGCACGAGAAGGCCGGGGTGGAGCGCGCGCTGGCCTGCACCGTGCTCGGCGATGCGGCCGACGTCGCGCGCGGCATGGCCGCGTTCGTCGCCCGCCATCGCCCCGACGAGCTGTTGCTGACCGCCAACATCCACGACCACGCGGCGCGGCTGCGCTCGTTCGCGATCGCCGCCGAGGCCTGGACCCAGGCGGCGGCCGCGTAGGCGCCGGCCGGACCCTGGCGCGTCGCCACGCCAAGTGCGCGGCGCACGCAGTCGGTGCCGCAATGGCGCGTGGCGTAGACAAGTTCGCCACGGCGCTGCTTTTTCACTTGGCGTTGCGTGCGCCTGGAATCAGATCGGATGGCGTGCCAAGGGTTGGCGCGCACGTGGCGGCAGAACCGGCATCGCGCCGTTCGGCGCCACGCATCCACGGATCGAAACAGGGGGCGTTACATGCAATCTGAATATCTGCCGCCAGCCGCGCGCGGCTGCGGCCTGGAAGCCGTGTTGCATCAACTCGCGCTGCAACTGCAACGCCTGCAACGCTCGCCGGGCGACGCCATGGCGGCGCAGCCGTTGCGCAGGCAGGTGTTCGCCGAGGCGCCGGCTGCGGACTAGCGCTGCACCGCGCGCGCAGCATGCCTGCGGCGCGCGCGGCAGGGTTTCGCGAACCTCGTTCTACAGCTTGTGCATCCACTCGCGGCTCAGGTCCACCACCTGGTCCGAGGCCAGGCCCAGGCCGAGCGCCACCGCGATGCCGCCCAGCCACGACACCAGCATCAGGCCGCCGTCGCGTTCCAGCAAGGCCAGCGAGAACAACAGCAGCATCGCGCCGAACGCGTAGTTGGTGAACGGGATCGGCAGCGACAGCAGGATCCCCAGCACCACCAGCAGCAGGCCGCTGAACGCGCGTGCCGGCAGTGTCTCGACCAGCGCCGGCAGGCGCGGCTTGAGCACCTTGTCCAGCCGCCGCAGCCACGGCGCGATGCGTCCGACGAAGCGCTGCATGGTGCGCCGGCGCGGTCCGCGTTCGCCGATGAAGCGCGGCAGCCAGGGCTTGCGCAGGCCGATCAGCATCTGCGCGCCGATCAGCGTCACCAGCGGCCCGCTGAGTCCGCCGGCCAGGCCCGGCACCGGCAGGAACGCCGGCAGGATCGCCACGAACAGGAACATCCCGAACGCGCTGTGCTGCAGGTCGGCCAGGATCGTTCGCAGCCGCAACGGCTCGTCCGGATCGCCGAGCAGGAAGGTGTCGAGCAGGGTGCGGATGCCTTCGGCGCTGTAGCCGTGGCCGGGCGCCGCGTCGGGTGCGTCACCCGGTGATGTCATCGCTGTTCTCGTCCTGCAGCTTGCTCAGCAGCAGCTTGTCCACGCGCGCGCCGTCCAGGTCGACGATCTCAATGCGCCAGCCGGCCCAGTCGAAGAACTCGCCGGCGTGCGGAATGCGGCCGAAGTAGTAGATGCACAGGCCGGCCAGGGTGTTGTAGTCGCCTTCCTCGGCGTTGGGCAGTTCGGCGCCGCCGAGCAGCTCGCGCAGGTCCTCGATCGCCAGCGAGCCGTCGATCAGCAGCGAGCCGTCGGCGCGGGTCACCACCAGCGCGTCCTCGTCGGCGTTGTCCACCGACTGCAGGCGCCCGACGACCGCGCCCATCAGGTCGCTGATGGTGACCAGGCCCTGGATCTCGCCGTACTCGTCCACCACCAGCGCCATCGACTGCTGTTCCTCGCGGAAGATCTCCAGCAGCTTCATCGCGTGGGTGGATTCGGAGACGAACAGGGTGTCGCGCAGGCTCTGGAACAGCTGGGTGGCGTTGCCGTCCATGCGCGTGACCAGCGATTTCACTTCCAGCACGCCGGCGATGTCCTGGTCGCTGCCGCGGTAGACCGGATAGCGCGAGAACTCGTGTTCGCGCATCACCTGGAAATTGCGCTCGGCCTCGGCGTTGGCGTCGAGCCAGGCGATGCGGTTGCGCGGCGTCATCAGGCTGTCGGCGGTGCGGTCGCCCAGGCGCATGACCCGGTTCATCATGTCGCGCTCGTGGGCGTCGATCACGCCGGCCTCGTGGCTCTCGGCCACCAGCATGCGGATCTCCTCTTCGGTCACCGACGCCGATTGCTCGTTGCCCAGGCCGAGCAGGCGCAGCACCAGCCGGGTCGTGCGCGACAGCACCCAGACGAACGGCGCAGCGATCCAGGCCAGCCAGCCCATCGGCACCGCGACGAAGCCGGCGATGACTTCTGAGCGGGTCAGCGCCAGGCGCTTGGGCACCAGTTCGCCGAAGATCAGCGTCAGGAAGGTGATCAGCACGATCGCCAGGGTCTTGCCGATCAGCGCCGCCCACGGCTGGGGATCGCCGAACAGGGTGAAGTTGGCCGCCAGCGCCGGGAACAGCGCCTGCAGCTTGGCCGCGATCGCCACGCCGATGGCCTCGCCGCCGAACACGCCGGTCAGGATGCTGATCGCGGTGATGCCGATCTGCACGGTGGACAGGAAGTGTTCCGGGTTCTCGGCCAGCGCCAGCGCCTTGGCCGCGCGCGTGCTGGATTGCGCCATCTGCTTCAGGCGGCTCTTGCGCGAGGTCATCAGCGACATCTCGGACATCGCGAAGAAACCGTTCAGCAGCACCAGGGCCACCACGATCAACAGTTCAAACATGCGCGCGCTCCCTGGCGGCGAGGGAAGCGGGGACATGGGCGCCGGCGCGGCGCGGGGGAGGGGGGCTAGGGTGGTCGTCCATAGGGTGCGCCTAGCAACGGCGCGGCTGCATGGTAGCAAACCCGGGTGGCGGACGCGTCCACGTGGCGCCGACGTGTGCCGCCGGTCGCCCGATTCCCCCGTTTTGTCAGCAAACGGTCATAATTCCGCCCCGGTGCCGTCCCTCCCGCGACGGCGGGATTGCGTTTCATGTTCTCGTTGCAGACCATCTTCGGTTCCGGCAAGCAGTTCTACACCCTGCTCGACGAGGCGGCGCAGGCCGCCTACGACAGCACCAAGGCGCTGCATTCGATGATGCGCGAATCGGACCGGCAGCCGGCGCTGGACGCCTTCAAGCTGGCGCGTCTGCGCGAACGCGCGGCGGCCGACAAGATCGGCCAGGCGCTGGTCGACAGCTTCATGACCCCGATCGAGCGCGAGGACATCGAGGCGCTGGGCTCGGCGCTGTACAAGATTCCCAAGCAGGTGGAGAAGTTCGCCGACCGCTATTCGCTGGCGGTGCAGCACCTGGAGCACATCGACTTCGCGCCGCGCGCGGCGATGCTGGAACAGGCCGCGGCGGTGGTGGTGGAGATGGTCCACGACCTGCACAACATGCACCTGGACCGGATGAGCGCGCTCAACGACAAGCTGCGCTCGCTGGAGAACGAGGCCGACCGGCTGATGCTGGAGCTGTACCGCGACATCTACTCCGGGCGCCTGGACAACCTGCAGATGTTCCTGCTCAAGGAGTTCTTCGAGATCCTGGAGAAGGCCATCGACCGCTGCCGCGAGGCCGGCGTGGTGGTCTACCAGATCGTGCTGAAGAATTCGTAATGGGCACGCTCCGGATCCGCTGCATGCGCGGCTGCGCCGCCATGCCCGCCGCCGCGGCCGCCATGGGTGAGGCGAGGAGCGCACGATGCTGACGCTGGTCCTGATCGTGATCCTGGCCGCGCTGGTGTTCGAGTTCATCAACGGCTTCCACGACACCGCCAATTCCATTGCCACGGTGGTCGCGACCAAGGTGCTCAGCCCCGGCTGGGCGGTGATCCTGGCCGCCGGCATGAACCTGGTCGGCGCGCTGACCGGCACCGCGGTGGCGATGACCATCGCCTCGGGCCTGCTCAACACCGACGTGGTGACGGTCACCCCGCAGGTGATCCTGTGCGCGCTGCTCGGCGGCATCGTCTGGAACCTGATCACCTGGTGGAAGGGCCTGCCGTCCTCGTCCTCGCACGCCTTGATCGGCGGCCTGTGCGGCGCCGGCCTGGCCGCGGCGCACAACAACTGGGGCGCGCTGATCTGGTCGCAGAACGTCGGCGACTGGGCCAAGAACAAGGGCCTGCTGTGGAAGGTGTTCGTGCCGATGATCACCTCGCCGATCGCCGGCTTCCTGCTCGGCATCGCGGTGATGCTGCTGCTGTGGGCGATCATCGCCGGCATGGCGAAGCTCGGCGGCCGCATCGGGCGGCTGGCGCGGCCGCGCTGGGTCAACGCCTTCTTCGGCAAGGCGCAGATCGCCTCGGCCGCGTACATGGGCTACGCGCACGGCCACAACGACGCGCAGAAGACCATGGGCATCATCGCCATGACCCTGATCGGCGCGCAGAGCACCGGCGCGCTGGACGACCTGCCGTCGTGGCTGGCGTTCCTGCACCCGAACGCCAGCCAGGGCCAGGGCATCGCCACCTGGATCGTGCTGACCTGCGCGGTGGTGATGGCCGCCGGCACCGCCTCGGGCGGCTGGAAGATCATCAAGACGCTGGGCCACAAGATGGTCAAGCTGCACCCGATCCACGGCTTCGCCGCGGAAACCAGCTCGGCGACGATCCTGACCCTGGCCGCGCACTTTGGCATGCCGGTGTCCACCACCCACAGCATCTCCACCGCGATCATGGGCGTGGGCTTCGCCAAGAACCCGCGCTCGCTGCGCTTCGGCGTGATCGAGCGCATCGTCTGGGCCTGGATCCTGACCATCCCGGCCGCAGCCGGCGTGGCGTATTTGATTTTCGGATTGTTTGCGCTGTTCGGTTGGGTGTGAGGTAAAGCCGGGACACGGGAATGGGGAAACGGGAATCGTAAAAGCCGAAGGCAACTGTCCTTCGGATGCGCGGGGAGCCGCTTTTGCGATTCCCCATTCCCGATTCCCCACTCCCCGCTAGTTGGCCCGATACATCGCCAGCACATCCCCGCGCAGCGCGCGCTGGCTGTCGGGGCGGTTGTAGAACATGTGCCCGCCCGGATAGTTCTTGACCTGTACCCGCGTCGGGTCGTTGCCCATCACCGGCATCTGGTCCACGGTCAGCACCGAGCCCATGAACGGGCACGACAGGTCGTTCCAGCCGTGCACGATCAGCACCCGCAGCTTGGGGTCGATCGCCACCGCCTGGCGCAGCTCGGTCACCGAGCCCTTGCGCAGTTCGTCGTTCCAGTCCCACAGCTTGTTCACGTCGTAGTTCAGCGCCTGGTAGCGCGCATCCACCTTCCAGCCGACCACGCGGGTCACGAAATCGACCATCGCGGTGGTGGTCGGGGCGATGATGCTGTCCAGCAGCGGATCGTTGGCGCGCTGCTCGGGCGCGTTCGGGAACGGGTCGAATGCGGTGACATTGGAATCGTAGCGGCTACCGAGCTGGCCCTTGTCGCGGAACACTTCGCGCAGGTAGGCCTGGGTTTCCAGGCGGCCGCCGGCGCGGCGCACGTACACCGGGTCCAGCCCGGTCATCGCCGCCACCTGCTGGATCATACGTTCGCTGCCGGCCGCGTCCGAGCGCCCGCGCAGCAGCGCGGTGACGTAGTCGCCGCGGGTGTAGTCGATCACCTGCCGCATCGCCTCCGGGGTCAGCCGCTGCTCGCGCTCCAGGTGCGCGGCGGCGATCGAGGGCAGGGTCAGCATCCACGCCAGCGGCGAGACGTCGCCGTTGTCGTCCAGGGTCGGGTTGAGGTACGGCGAGACCAGCACCACGCCATTCATCGCCACGCCCAGCTGGGTCTGCAGGTAATGGGTGATGCGCGGCCCGCGGAAGCCGCCGTAGCTCTCGCCGACCAGGTACTTGCGCGAGGGCAGGCGCTGGTTCTTCAGCAGCCAGTCGTAGATCGTGCGCGACAGGTATTCGATGTCGGCCTGCGGGTTGTAGAACAGCTTCTTGGCCTGCTCGTCGGGCACCCGCGAACGGCTGAAGCCGGTGCCGACCGGGTCGATGAACACCAGGTCGGTGAAGTCCAGCCAGGTGCCGGGGTTGTCGTGCAGCGTCGCTGGCGCCGAGGCGCTGTCGCCCTCGCTGCCGAAGGTGACCACCTTCGGCCCGATCGCGCCCAGGTTGAGGTACACCGACGCCGCGCCGGGGCCGCCGTTCAAGGCGAAGGTCACCGGACGGTCCTTGCCGTCCACGGTATACGCGGTGAACACCACATCGGCGACGGTCTTGCCCTGCGCGTCCTTCACCGGCAGCGTGCCGACCGTCGCGGTGTAGCTGAGCGACTTGCCGTCCACGTGCGTGACCTGGCGCACCTTCGCATCGGCCGGCAACGCGGCCGGCCTGGCCGGCTCGGCGCTGTCGGCCTTGTCGGTTTTGTCTGGCTTGTCGGCGGCCTCGGCATCGGCAGCCAGCGCGGCGGAGATCGGCAGGACGGCTAGCAACAATGCCGCCAGCAGCGGCTTGGACAGGTTCGACACGGAGAGGGCGCTCGGCGGAAGGGAAGCCGGCATGCTAGGCCGCGGCGCGGCATGCGCGGATGTGCACAAAGGCATGGTCGGCGCGGATGCCGGCGGCGGGCCCTATCATGTCCCGCCCTGCCTGCTGCGGAGACGTCGTTTGAGGTTCAGAATCCTGCTGCCGTTGGTGCTGTTGCTGCTGCTGTTGCTTGCAGTGTTCCTGGGCGTGCCGCGCCTGCGCCATGCGGCCGATCCCGATGCGCTATGGCGCATCCTCACCACGCACTGCCTGGCGACCGACAAGCCGCGCGCGGCCGACTGCGTCGCGGTGTGGCCGCAGCCGCAGCTGCGTTCGGTGGTGTTCAAGGACAATCACGGCGATTTCCAGTACCTGCTGCTGCCGATGGACCGCATCACCGGCATCGAGGACCCGCGCGCGCTGCAGCCGGATGCGCCCAATTACTTCGCCGCCGCGTGGGATGCGCGTGGGTTCGTGGAACGGGCGCTGGGCCGCCCGCTGCCGCGGCAGTATCTGTCGCTGGCGCTCAATTCCCCGCATGGCCGTTCGCAGGAGCAGTTGCACATCCATGTCGATTGCCTGCATCCGCAGATCCGTCGCGAACTGGACGCGATGCAGGCGCAGATCGGCGCGGCGTGGCGGCCGTTGCCGCAGCCGTTGCTTGGCCATCGCTACCTGGCCCGGCGCGTGCCCGGGGAGACGCTGGCGGCCAATCCGCTGCGGCTGCTCGCCGAGCAACTGCCGGCCGGCGAGACGATGCGCGACTACTCGCTGGTCGTGGTCGGGGACGCCAATCCGGCGCCGGGGTTCGTGTTGCTGGCGACGCGCGTCGACCCCGCCACCGGCAATCGCGCCAGCGGCGAGGAACTGCAGGACCATGCCTGCGGCCTGGTGACCGGCGCGGAACAGGTGCTGCCCGGCGTGCGCTAAGCGCCTTCCCACGCGGCAGCGCGTGCACGAGGGCCGCTCTGCCGCAGCGCCCGCAACTCAACCGCAATCGCAGTGGCCGCCTTGCATGACGCCACTGCCGAATCTGCCGCCACGGTCGGCGCGTGGCGCGCTACCCGATCGCCCAGGCGGCACGGCTCGGCTTCAGCCGACCCGCAGGCCCGCCACCAGTGCGGCGCGCGCAATGCATGGAATCGTCGGCTGGGCCAATCCCCAATCCCGACTCCCCGATCCCGGCCCCTCAGACCTCCAGCGAAGCCAGGTCGCCCTTGGTCTCCAGCCACTGCTTGCGGTCGCCGGCGCGCTTCTTGGCCAGCAGCATGTCCATCAGCGAGCGGGTCTCGTCGCCTTCGTCGATGGTCAGCTGCACCAGCCGCCGCGTGTCCGGATGGATGGTGGATTCGCGCAGCTGCTGCGGGTTCATTTCGCCCAGGCCCTTGAAGCGGGTCACGCTGATCTGGCCCTTGAGCTTCTCGCGCGCGATCTTCTCCAGCAGCGAGCGCTTCTCTTCCTCGTCCAGCGCGTAGAACACCTGCTTGCCCACGTCCACGCGGAACAGCGGCGGCATCGCCACGAACACGTGGCCGGCCCGCACCAGCGCCGGAAAGTGGCGCAGGAACAGCGCGGTGAGCAGGGTGGCGATGTGCAGGCCGTCGGAATCGGCGTCGGCCAGGATCACCACCTTGCCGTAGCGCAGCCCGTCGATCTCCTCCTTGCCCGGGTCGCAGCCGATCGCGATCGCCAGGTTGTGCACTTCCTCGGAGGCCAGCACGCTGCCGGAGGCCACTTCCCAGGTGTTGAGGATCTTGCCGCGCAGCGGCAGGATCGCCTGGAAGTCCTTGTCGCGCGCCTGCTTGGCGCTGCCGCCGGCCGAGTCGCCTTCCACCAGGAACAGTTCGGTGCGCGACAGGTCCTGGCTGATGCAGTCGGCCAGCTTGCCGGGCAGGGCCGGGCCGGAGGTGACCTTCTTGCGGGTGATCTGCTTTTCGGTCTTTAGCCGCGCGCTGGCGCGGTCGATGGCGATCTGCGCGATGCGCGTGCCGGTTTCCACATTCTGGTTCAGCCACAGGCTGAAGGCGTCGTGCGCGGCGCCTTCGATGAAGCCGGCGGCCTGGCGCGAGGACAGGCGTTCCTTGGTCTGGCCGCTGAACTGCGGATCGGTCATCTTCAGCGACAGCACGAAGGTGACCCGGTCCCAGACGTCTTCCGGCGCCAGCTTGACGCCGCGCGGCAGCAGGTTGCGGAAGTCGCAGAATTCGCGCAACGCGTCGGTGAAACCGCTGCGCAGGCCGTTGACGTGGGTGCCGTGCTGCGCGGTCGGGATCAGGTTGACGTAGCTTTCCTGCACCAGTTCGCCGTCGGCGACCCAGGCCACTGCCCAATCGACGATCTCGCGGTCCTTCTTCAGGTTGCCGACGAACAGGTCGGCCGGCAGCAGCTCGCGGTCGGCCAGCTCGCCCTTGAGGTAGTCGCGCAAGCCGTCCTCGAAGTACCAGGTGTCCTGCTCGCCGGTGGCCTCGTCGTGCAGCTTCACGGTCAGGCCGGGGCACAGCACCGCCTTGGCGCGCAGCAGGTGGCGCAGCGCGCGCACGGCGAACTTGGGCGTGTCGAAATACTTCGGATCGGCCCAGAAGCGCAGCCGGGTGCCGGTGTTCTTCTTGCCGACGCTGCCGACGATCTCCAGCTTCGAAGTGGGGAAGCCGTCGCCGAATTCCATCCGGTATTCGTTGCCGTCGCGCTTGATGAACAGCTCCACCTTCTTCGACAGCGCATTGACCACGCTGACGCCGACGCCGTGCAGGCCGCCGCTGAAGGTGTAGTTGCGGTCGCTGAACTTGCCGCCGGCGTGCAGCCGGGTCAGGATCAGTTCGACGCCGGAGATCTTTTCCTCCGGATGGATGTCCACCGGCATGCCGCGGCCGTCGTCGGCCACCTCGCAGCTGCCGTCCTTGAACAGGGTCACCTCGATGTGCCGGGCGTGGCCGGCCAGCGCCTCGTCCACGGCGTTGTCGATGACTTCCTGCGCCAGATGGTTGGGGCGGGCAGTGTCGGTGTACATGCCCGGCCGGCGCTTGACCGGGTCCAGGCCAGAGAGAACTTCGATGTCGGCGGCGTTGTAGCGGGTATTCATGCGTCTCAACAGGTGGCGCGAAGCAGATCGGGAAGTGTGCGGTGTGCGGCGGCTTTTTGCACGCCGCCGGTGTTCAGGGCCAGTGCCGGGGCGGTGCGCTAACCTTGCACTGGAAAATCCGCGGCGGCGTCCCCATTAGTCGTTGCAGCCTTACACAGGAGTACGCCATGAACGTTCGCAAGCTGTTGACCCTGGCCGCGCTGGTCGCCGCCGCGGTGGCCGTCCCGTTCGCGATGGCCCAGGCGCAGAGCGCCGATCCGGCCACCTCCGGCGCCGCCGCCTACGAGGCGCAGGTCGCGAAGGAGAAGGCCGAGGCCGACGCCAAGGCCAAGCGCCGCGCCGCTGCGGCCGCCGAGCACAAGGCCGGCAAGGATGCGGCGGCGCCGAAGAAAGAGGAAGAAGAGGAAGCGCGCAAGCCCTGAGCGCGCGCCCTGTTTCAACCTGCGACGCCCCGGCTGGTGCCGGGGCGTCTGCTTTTTGTGGAGTCGATCGGTCCGAAAGCGCTTGGGCAAATCGGCTTCACCCGTTAAACTATGGCTTTCCGGGAGGCCTTCGAGCCATGACCCCCCTGATCTTCGTTACCGGCGGCGTAGTGTCCTCGCTTGGCAAGGGCATCGCGGCCGCTTCGCTCGCGTCCATTCTCGAAGCACGTGGCCTGTCGGTCACGATGATGAAGCTGGACCCCTACATCAACGTCGACCCGGGCACGATGAGCCCGTTCCAGCACGGCGAGGTGTACGTCACCGACGACGGCGCCGAGACCGACCTGGACCTGGGTCACTACGAGCGCTTCGTGCGCACCCGCCTGTCGCGCAAGAATTCGGTCACCACCGGCCGCATCTACGAGAACGTGATCCGCAAGGAGCGCCGCGGCGACTATCTGGGCGCCACCGTGCAGGTGATCCCGCACATCACCGACGAAATCCGCCGTTGCGTGGACGAAGCCACCGCCGGCTTCGACGTGGCGCTGGTGGAGATCGGCGGTACGGTCGGCGATATCGAATCGTTGCCGTTCCTGGAGGCGATCCGCCAGGTGCGCACCGAACGCGGCGCGGAACGCGCGATGTTCATGCATCTGACCCTGGTGCCGTACATCGCCGCCGCCGGCGAACTGAAGACCAAGCCGACCCAGCACTCGGTCAAGGAACTGCGCTCGATCGGCATCCAGCCGGACGTGCTGCTGTGCCGCTCCGAGCAGGCGATCCCGGATTCGGAGCGGCGCAAGATCGCGCTGTTCACCAACGTTTCCGAGCGCGCGGTGATCAGCGCCGCCGACATCGACGTGCTCTACGGCATGCCGCTGGAACTGCACCGGCAGGGCCTGGACGAGATCGTCATCGACCAGTTCAAGCTGCGCGACAAGGTCGGCCCGGCCGATCTGTCCGAATGGGAAGCGGTGGTGGACGCTACCAAGCATCCGCTCGACGAGGTCACCATCGCCGTGGTCGGCAAGTACGTGGACCACCAGGACGCGTACAAGTCGGTCGGCGAGGCGCTCAAGCACGGCGGCCTGCGCCAGCGCACCAAGGTCACCTTGAAGTGGCTGGAAGCGCAGGA
This sequence comes from Xanthomonas sp. DAR 34887, assembly GCF_041245805.1. NCBI lineage: Bacteria > Pseudomonadati > Pseudomonadota > Gammaproteobacteria > Lysobacterales > Lysobacteraceae > Xanthomonas > Xanthomonas tesorieronis. The sequence continues at coordinate 3,015,880 of NZ_CP162490.1, read as the reverse complement.
GCTGGAAGGCAGCGACCTGTCGGCGCTGGCCGACGTGGACGGCATCCTGGTGCCGGGCGGCTTCGGCGACCGCGGCTTCGAAGGCAAGGTGCTGACCTCGCGCTATGCGCGCGAGCACCACGTGCCGTACTTCGGCATCTGCTACGGCATGCAGGCGGCGGTGGTGGATTACGCGCGAAATGTGGCCGGCCTGGACGGCGCCAACAGCACCGAGAACGACCGCCAGTCGCCGTATCCGGTGATCGGCCTGATCACCGAGTGGCGCACCGCCAGCGGCGACGTGGAAAAGCGCGACGAGAAGTCCGATCTGGGCGGCACCATGCGCCTGGGCCTGCAGGAGCAGCGGCTCAAGCCCGGCACGCTGTCGCGCGAGATGTACGGCAAGGACGTGGTGGCCGAGCGCCATCGCCATCGCTACGAGTTCAACAACCGCTACCGCACCCAGCTCGAGGACGCCGGCCTGGTGATTTCCGCCAAGTCGATGGACGACACCCTGGTGGAGATGGTCGAACTGCCGCGCGAAGTGCATCCGTGGTTCTTGGCCTGCCAGGCGCACCCGGAATTCCTGTCCACCCCGCGCGACGGCCATCCGCTGTTCGTCGGCTTCGTGCGCGCCGCGCGCGAGAAGAAGGCCGGCGGCAAGCTGTTGAAGGAAGCGCGCGCCTGATCCTTCTCCCATCGGGAGAAGGTGGCGCGAAGCGCCGGATGAGGGTGCGGGTGAAACCTTGTGTACCCAGATCCCCTGAAGCTTCGCCCGTACCCTCACCCCAACCCCTCTCTCCCACGGGACTTCCTTCGGTCGCCGCCGGGAGAGGGGCTCAAATCGATAGGTGATCCGATGAAACTGTGTGGCTTCGAAGTCGGCCTGGACCAGCCGCTGTTCCTGATCGCAGGCCCGTGCGTGATCGAGTCGATGCAGCTGCAGCTGGACGTGGCCGGCAAGCTCAAGGAGATCACCGGCAAGCTGGGGATCAACTTCATCTTCAAGTCCAGCTTCGACAAGGCCAACCGTACCTCCGGCACCAGCTTCCGCGGCCCCGGCCTGGAAGAAGGGCTGAAGGTGCTCGAGGCGGTGAAGCGGCAGATCGGCGTGCCGGTGCTGACCGACGTGCACGAATACACGCCGATGCACGAAGTGGCGGCGGTGGTGGACGTGCTGCAGACGCCGGCGTTCCTGGTGCGGCAGACCGATTTCATCAAGAACGTCTGCGCCGCCGGCAAGCCGGTCAACATCAAGAAGGGCCAGTTCCTGTCGCCGTGGGACATGAAGCCGGTGGTGGACAAGGCCAAGTCCACCGGCAACGAGCAGATCATGGTCTGCGAGCGCGGCGCCAGCTTCGGCTACAACAACCTGGTCAGCGACATGCGCTCGCTGAGCGTGATGCGCGAGACCGGCTGTCCGGTGGTGTTCGATGCCACCCATTCGGTGCAGCTGCCGGGCGGGCAGGGCAGCACCTCCGGCGGCCAGCGCGAGTTCGTGCCGGTGCTGGCGCGCGCGGCGGTGGCGGTGGGCGTGTCCGGCGTGTTCGCCGAGACTCATCCGGATCCGTCCAAGGCGCTGTCCGATGGCCCCAACGCGTGGCCGCTGGACAAGATGGAGGCGCTGCTGGAGACGCTGATGGCGCTGGATGCGATCACCAAGCGCAGCGGCTTCCTGGAGCACGGGCTGGGCTGAGGCGGCGCCTTTGCGGGTGGGCCGGCCCTCCGGACGCACCGTATCGCGCGCAGCGCCCGCGCTGTTCGGACCCGTGCACGTCGCCCGGTTCATTTGGCAAGCAGCGGCGCTGCGGCCATAATCCGACGGTTTCCGGTGTCCCCCTCCTTTCCTGGTAACCGACTGGACTTATGACCACTATCGCCAAGATCCACGCCCGCGAGATTCTCGATTCCCGCGGCAATCCCACGCTCGAAGCGGAAGTCACGCTGGCCGACGGCTCGCTGGGCCGCGCCGCGGTGCCGTCGGGCGCTTCCACCGGCACCAAGGAAGCGGTCGAGCTGCGCGATGGCGACAAGACCCGTTATCTGGGCAAGGGCGTGCGCAAGGCGGTGGAGAACGTCAACACCACGATCGCCAGCGCGCTGCAGGGCTTCGACGGTGCCGACCAGCAGGGTCTGGACCGCCGCCTGATCGACCTGGACGGCACCGAGAACAAGGGCCGCCTCGGCGCCAATGCGCTGCTCGGCGTTTCGCTGGCCAATGCGCATGCGGTCGCCGCTTCGCGCAAGCAGGCGCTGTGGCAGTACCTGGCCGGCGCCAACACCGCCAACGTGGCACTGCCGGTGCCGATGATGAACATCATCAACGGCGGCGCGCATGCCGACAACAACGTCGATTTCCAGGAATTCATGGTGCTGCCGGTCGGCGCCGCGTCGTTCTCCGAGGCACTGCGCGCCGGCACCGAGATCTTCCACGCGCTCAAGGCGGTGTTGAAGGGCCATGGCCTGTCCACCGCCGTCGGCGACGAGGGCGGCTTCGCCCCGGACTTCCGCAGCAACGTGGAAGCGCTGGACACCATCCTCGAGGCGATCGGCAAGGCCGGCTACACCGCCGGCGAAGACGTGCTGCTGGGCCTGGACGTGGCCTCCAGCGAGTTCTACGACAACGGCAAGTACCACCTGGTGGGCGAGGGCAAGCGCCTGACCAGCGAGCAGTTCGTCGACTTCCTCGCCGACTGGGCCGCGCAGTACCCGATCGTCAGCATCGAGGACGGCCTGGCCGAGGACGACTGGGCCGGCTGGAAGCTGCTGACCGACCGTCTCGGCAACAAGGTGCAGCTGGTCGGCGACGACCTGTTCGTGACCAACCCGAAGATCTTCAAGCAGGGCATCGAGTCCGGCACCGCCAACGCGATCCTGATCAAGGTCAACCAGATCGGCACCCTGACCGAGACCCTGGAAGCGATCGCCATGGCCGACACCGCCGGCTACGCGGCGATCGTCTCGCACCGCTCCGGCGAGACCGAGGACACCACCATCGCCGACATCGCCGTGGCCACCACCGCCACCCAGATCAAGACCGGCTCGCTGTGCCGCAGCGATCGCGTGGCCAAGTACAACCAGCTGCTGCGGATCGAGGAAGCGCTGGGCAGCGGCGCGCGCTACGCGGGGCGCGACGCATTCGTCTCGCTCAAGCGGTAAGCCGTGCGCAACTGGCGCTGGCTGCTGCTGGTGCTGGCGGGACTGCTGGCATGGCTGCAGTACCGTTTCTGGCTCGGTCCGGGCAACTCCGGCGAGGTGTTGGTGCTCGAGAGTCAGGTCGAGCACCAGAAACGCGATAACGAAGGCCTGCAGCAACGCAATGCCGCGCTCGCCGCCGAGGTCAAGGACCTCAAGGACGGCGAGGCGGCGATCGAGGAACGCGCGCGCAGCGAGTTGGGCATGATCAAGCCGGGCGAGAAGTTCTACCGCGTCGTCGAGGACGCACCGGTGCCCGTCGCGCCGGCCGCCGATGGCACGCCGGCGCAGGAACAGGCGCCGGCGCCGCCGAGCGAGCAACCCTGATGGCCACGGTCTGGGCAGTGGTGCCGGCCGCCGGTCGTGGCACCCGTTTCGGCAGTCCCCTGCCCAAACAGTATCTGCAGGCCGGCGGGCAGCCGTTGATCGCGCATGCGCTGCAGGCCTTGCTGGCGCACCCGGCGGTGGCCGGTGCGATGGTCGCGCTCGGTGCCGACGATGCCGATTGGCCGGGCTGGAACGAACTGGACGGCAAGCCGGTGTTGACCTGCGTCGGCGGCGCCAGCCGTGCCGGCTCGGTGCTGGCGGCGTTGCAGGCCTTGCCGGATGCGGTCAAGGCCGACGATTTCGTGCTGGTGCACGATGCGGCGCGCCCGAACTTGGCGCTGGCCGACCTGGACCGGCTGCTGGAAACCGGACGCGGCGATCCGGTCGGCGCGATCCTGGCCGCCCCGGTGCGCGACACGCTCAAGCGTGCCGGCGACGACGGCGGCATCGACGCCACCGAGCCGCGCGAGCGCCTGTGGCGCGCGCTGACCCCGCAGTTGTTCCGGCGCCTGCAGCTGACCAGGGCGCTGGAACAGGCCGCGGCCGCCGGCGTCGAGGTCACCGACGATGCGATGGCGATGGAGTTGCTGGGCCTGCGGCCGCTGCTGGTCGAGGGCGCCGAGGACAACTTCAAGGTCACCACCCCGGCCGACCTGGCGCGCTTCGAGTTCGAACTGTTCCTGCGCGCGCGGCAGCCGTGAAGCGGCTGCGTCGGGCTGCGGCGTCGCGCCGCCGATGTCTTCCCTTTGTCCTTTTGCGATCCTGCGATGCCCATGCCTGAATTTCCTCCCTTCCGTATCGGCCAGGGCTACGACGTGCACGCCTTCGGCGACGGCGGCCACGTGATGCTCGGCGGCGTGCGCGTGCCGCATACGCGCGGCGTGCTCGCGCACAGCGACGGCGACGTGGTGATCCATGCGCTGTGCGACGCGCTGCTCGGCGCGCTGGCGCTGGGCGACATCGGCCAGCATTTCCCGCCGTCGGATGCGCGCTGGAAAGGCGCCGACAGCGCGCAATTCCTGAGCCATTGCGAGCAGTTGTTGCGCGAGCGCGGCTGGCAGCTCGGCAACGCCGACGTCACCGTGATCTGCGAGCGGCCCAAGGTCGGCCCGCATGCGCTGGCGATGCGCGAACGCCTTGCCGCGCTGCTGCACGTCGGTGTGGAACGCGTCAGCGTCAAGGCCACCACCAGCGAGCAGTTGGGATTCACCGGCCGCGGCGAAGGCATCGCGGCGCAGGCGGCGGTGTTGCTGGTGGCGCTGTGAGCGACCTGCCGCGCGCGTTCGGCGCCGCGCCGTTGCAGGCGCGCATGCGCAGCGCCGCCGAGGATTTCCAGGTCGACGAACTGCCTGCGTTCGAGCCGAGCGGCGAGGGCGAACATCTGCTGCTGACCGTGCGCAAGCGCGGCATGAACACCGCCGTCGCCGCACGCCGCCTGGCGCAGTGGGCCGGCGTGGCGGAGATGGCGATCGGCTATGCGGGCATGAAGGACCGCCACGCGGTCACCACTCAGCGCTTCTCGGTGCACCTGCCCAAGCGCGTGGCGCCGGCGCTGGACGCGCTGTACAGCGAGGATCTGCAGGTGGTGCAGTCGCAGTGGCACAACCGCAAGCTGCCGCGTGGCGCGCTGGCCGGCAACGGCTTCGTGCTGGTGTTGCGGCAGGTGCGCGGCGAGCGCGCCGCGATCGAGGCGCGGCTGGCGCAGATCGCCGCGCGCGGCATCCCCAACTGGTTCGGCGAACAGCGCTTCGGCCGCGACGGCGGCAATGTCGGCGCCGCGCTGGCGATGTTCGACGGGCGCCGGGTGCGCCGCGAGCAGCGCTCGCTGCTGCTGTCTGCCGCCCGTTCGGAACTGTTCAACCGGGTGCTGGCCGCGCGCGTGGCGGCGGGCAATTGGGACGGCGCGCTGGACGGCGAAGTGTGGCTGCTCGACGGCAGCCGCAGCGTGTTCGGCCCGGAGCCCTGGTCGGAGCTGCTGGCCGAGCGGCTGCAGTGTTTCGACATCCATCCGTCGGCGCCGTTGTGGGGCGCCGGCGAGTTGCGCAGCGCCGACGCGGCGCGCGCGCTGGAACTGGCCGCGCTCGAGGATGCGGCGTGCGTGCGCTTGCGCGAGGGCCTGGAGCGCGAAGGCCTGAAACAGGAACGGCGCGCCACCCGCCTGCGCGCCGCCGAGCTGCAGTGGCGCTGGCTGGACGCGCGCGAGGATGCGCTGGAACTGCGTTTCGCGCTGCCGCCGGGCAGCTATGCCACCGCGCTGCTGCACGAGCTGGGCGAGGTCGTCGATGCCGGGCAGGGCGCGCAGGCCGAGCCGGCGGCGCAGGAGTGAGTCGCGCGGCGCGGTGTCAGCGCCGCGCCAGCAACACCAGCATCGCGCCGGTGCCGCCTTGCGTGGGCGGCGCCGAATGGAACGCCAGCACGTCGTTGCGCTGTCGCAGCAGGCGATCGACCAGGTTCTTCAGCAACGGGACGCCGCCGGACTGCAGCCCTTTGCCGTGCACGATGCGCACGCAGCCGAACTCGTGCGCGTGCGCCTCGGCGATGAACTGGCGCAACAGCGCCTCGGCCTGCGCCGCGTTGGCGCCATGCAGGTCCAGTTCGTCCTGGGCGGAGAACTGGCCGCGGCGCAGGCGCTGGAACACCCGCGCCGGCACGTTCTCGCGGCGATAGCTGGCCACGTCGCCGGCCTCCAGCGGCGCGCTGTCGCGCAACAGGCGCTGGAATTCGCTCTGCGCCTCGGCATCGTCGCGCTCGGCCATGCGCGCGCGCGGCTTCGGCCGCGGCTTGGCGTTGGCCGGCGGCGTCGCGTTGATCGGCGTGACCGCGCCGATCGCCGCGCGGAACAGGGCGGCGGGATCTTCGTCTTCGGGATGCGACATGGGGCACAGCGTAACCCGCCGGTCACGCGGCGCAACCCGTGCATGAGGGGAAGGCGAGGGACGCATCCGGTATCATGGTCGGGTTATCCGAGGAGTCCCATGCGCGTACTGGTTTCTAACGACGACGGCGTCGACGCCCCCGGCATCAAGATGCTGGCCGAGCACCTGCGCAGCGCGGGCCACGAAGTGACCGTGGTCGCACCCGATCGCGATCGCTCCGGCGCCAGCAACTCGCTGACGCTGGATCTGCCGATCCGGATCAAGCGCATCGACCCGCATACCTGCAGCGTCGCCGGCACGCCCACCGATTGCGTGCACCTGGCGCTCACCGGCATGCTCGATGGCGACGAACCGGACATGGTGGTCTCCGGGATCAACAACTCGGCCAACCTCGGCGACGACGTGATCTATTCGGGCACCGTCTCGGCGGCGATGGAAGGCCGCTTCCTGGGCCTGCCCGCGCTGGCGATGTCGCTGGTCACCCACAACCACGAACCCAAGCACTTCCAGACCGCCGCGCGTGCCGCGGTGGAGATCGTGGCGCGGCTGAAGGCCGACCCGTTGCCTGCGGACACCATCCTCAACGTCAACGTGCCCGACCTGCCGTGGGGCGAGATCAAGGGCTTCGAGGTCACCCGGCTCGGCAACCGGCACCGTTCCGAACCGTGCCTGCCGCAGCCCGACCCGCGCGGCGGCACCGTGTACTGGATCGGCCCGGCCGGCCGCGAGCAGGACGCCGGTCCCGGCACCGATTTCCACGCGGTGCGCACCGGCTTCATCTCGATCACCCCGATCCAGGTCGACCTGACCCGCTACCAGGCGCTGGAGACGGTCGCCAGTTGGGTCGGCGGCCTCACCGCCGCGCTGGACAACCCGGCATGACCCCGCGGCTGCGCCTGCAACCGGAAGCGATCGGCATCGGCATGACCTCGCAGCGCGTGCGCGACCGCCTGGTCGAGCGCCTGCGCGAGTCCGGCATTCGCGACGAGGCCGTGCTCAACGCGGTGCGCACGGTGCCGCGGCACCTGTTCATCGACGAGGCGCTGGCCTCGCGCGCCTACGAGGACACCGCGCTGCCGATCGGCCACGGCCAGACCATCTCGCAGCCGTGGGTGGTGGCGCGGATGACCGAGACCGTGCTCGAGGCGGCGCCGAAGAAGGTGCTGGAAGTGGGCACCGGGTCCGGCTACCAGGCCGCGATCCTGGCCGCGCTGGGGCTGGAGGTCTATACCGTGGAGCGCATCGGCGACCTGTTGCGGCAGGCGCGCAAGCGCTTGCGCCAGCTCGGCATGAACGTGCGCAGCAAGCACGACGACGGCCGCGTCGGCTGGGCCGAGCACGGCCCCTACGATGCGATCGTGGTCACCGCCGCGGCGCCGGCGCTGGTCGATGCGCTGGTCGAGCAGCTGGCGCCGGGCGGCTGCCTGGTGGCGCCGGTCGGCGGCCCTTCGTCGCAATCGCTGGTGCGCCTGCGCCGCGATGCCGAAGGCCGCATCGAACAAGACATCCTGGCGCCGGTGACCTTCGTCCCGCTGCTGTCGGGCATGCTGGATTGAAGCACCCTGGGTCGAATCACCGGAGTTGGGTTGGATGAAGATATTCGGGCCGTTGTACGAACGCGCCATCGCCTGGTCGCGCCACCGCCGCGCGCCGACGTTCCTGACCGGGCTCAGCTTCGCCGAGGCGATCGTGTTCCCGGTGCCGCCGGAGGTGATGCTGGCGCCGATGTCGCTGGCGCAGCCGCGGCGCGCGCTGTGGTTCGCCACGTTGAGCCTGATGGGCTCGCTGGCCGGCGCGCTGGTCGGCTACATGCTCGGCCACTTCGCCTTCGCCGCGGTGCAGCCGTTGATCGAATGGCTGGGCTGGACGCAGAAGATCGATGCGCAGGTGAGCCATCTGCGCGAGGTGGTCGCCGAATCGCCGTGGCGCGCGTTCTGGCTGCTGGTGCTGGCCGGTTTCACCCCGATCCCGTTGAAGATATTTACCTGGGCCTCAGGCATCGTGGGAATCCCGCTGCTACCGTTCCTGGCGAGCATGCTGGTCGGTCGCGGCAAGCGCGTGTACCTGGTGGCCGGCGCGATCCGCCTTGGCGGGCCGCGTGCGGAAGCCGCGTTGCGGCGCTGGATCGAACCGCTCGGTTGGGTCGCGATGGCGATCCTGGCGCTGCTGGTGGTGTGGGTTCTATGGAGAGCGAAGTACGGATGAGCGTCGATCGGGTGGTACGCAACGGCCTGCGTTGCAGCGTGTGGTTGCTGGTGGCGGCAGGAATGGGCGCGTGCAGCAGCGCCACCGTGGTGCGTACGTCCGCAGCGCCCGGCAAGCCCGCCGCGTCGGCGCCGCGTCCGTCGGTGCCCAAGCCCGGCGTCACTGCGACCGTGCGCCGCGGCGACACGCTGTATGCGATCGCCCGCGTCAACAACATCAATCCGCAGGACCTGGCTGCCTGGAACCGGCTGCCGCCGCCGTACACGATCTACCCCGGGCAGTCCCTGAAGCTGTATCCGCCGGGTGGCGGCAGTGGCGGTGGCACGGTCGCCGCGCGGCCTGGTAGCGCGCCGGTAGCGCCGCCGAGTTCCGCAGGAACCGCCGCGCGGCCGCCGGTCGCCGCGCCGACCCCGGTGAGTAGCGGCTTCAGCTGGCGCTGGCCGGCCGACGGCGCAGTGGTCAGCCGCTTCGTGGTCGGCGAGACCACCAAGCAGGGCGTGGACATCGCCGGCAGCAGCGGCCAGGCGGTGCGTGCCGCCGCCGATGGCGTAGTGGTGTATTCGGGCGCCGGCCTGGTCGGCTACGGCGAACTGATCATCATCAAGCACAACGAGCAATGGCTGTCGGCCTATGGCCACAACCGCAAGCGCCTGGTCAACGAAGGCCAGAACGTGAAGGCCGGGGAGCAGATCGCCGAGATGGGCCGCAGCGGCGCCGCGCGCGACATGCTGCACTTCGAGATCCGCTACAACGGCAAGCCGGTGGATCCGTTGCTGTATCTGCCGGCGAAGTAGCCGGTCGGGTTGTAGCTCGCAACCGGTGCCCCGCGTTGTGTTGTTGTAGGAGCGGCTTCAGCCGCGACAGGCATTCTCCGTAGAGTCTGTCGCGGCTGAAGCCGCTCCTACAAAAAAGCGTCGGGCACGTCGAACACGCCGCCGGGCGAACTGCAGCTCAGCCTTCCAGCAGGAACCCGACCGCCACGCGCCGGCCTTCGGCGGCCAGCACGTTGTAGGTCCGCGCGGCCGCGGCGTTGTTCATCACTTCGATGCCGATGCCGCGAGTCAGGAACAGCGCCAGCGCGGCGGCAGACGGGAACACCTGGCGTTCGCCCGTGCCCAGGATCACCAGCGCCGGGTTCAGCTCCAGCAAGGGTTGCAGGTGCTGCGGCTGCAGTTCGGCGGCTACCGGCGCGTCCCACGCCTCGACCAGGGTATCCGGGGCGAGAATGAAACTGCGGGTGAGCAGGCGGTCGTTCACCTTGGCCTGGCGGCCATCGGCCATGCGCAGGGCATAGGCGTAATCGGGCAGGTCCTGGGTCAGCTGCATGATGGCACCGGGACGCGGATCAGCCGCGCGGCAGCACGATCTGGCGGTCTTCCTTGGCCGGGCGATACAGGATCGCAGTGTGGCCGATGCGCTGCACCAGCACGCTGTGCGATTGCTCGACCAGGCTGGCGATGCTCGCGTCGCGGGCCTCGCGGTCGTCGCCGCCGACCTTCACCTTGACCAGTTCGTGGCGCTCCAGCACCTCGTCCAGTTCAGCCAGGAAGGCCGGCGTGACGCCCTTGCCGCCGATCTGCAACAGGGGTTTGAGGTCGTGCGCCAGGCCGCGCAGGAAGCGGTTCTGGGACGGAGTGAGGCTGATCGACATGCAGGCGGGAACGGGGTTGCCAAGGGCGATCAGGGTATCATGGCCGCCCACCACGACCGCGATCCCATGGCAACCCGTAGCAAAAGCAGCCAACGCTGGCTCCGCGAACATTTCGCCGACCCCTTCGTGAAGAAGGCCCAGGCCGAAGGCATGCGTTCGCGTGCCGCCTACAAGCTGGAAGAGCTGTTGCAGCGCGACAAGCTGCTCAAGCCGGGCATGCTGGTGGTCGATCTCGGCGCCGCGCCGGGCGGCTGGTCGCAGCAGGTGCGCAAGTCGCTGGGCGAGCGCGGCCGGGTGCTGGCGCTGGACATCCTAGAGATGCCGCCGCTAGCCGGTGTGGAGTTCCTTCACGGCGACTTCAGGGAACAGGCGGTGCTATCGCAGTTCGAGGAAATGCTCGGCGGCAGCCCGGTCGACCTTGTGCTGTCGGATATGGCCCCCAATAAAAGCGGCATGGACGCGGTGGACCAGCCGCGGATGATGCATCTGGCCGAATTGGCGATGGAGTTCGCCGATACCCACCTCAAGCCGGGCGGGGCGTTCCTGATCAAGCTGTTCCAGGGCGTCGGGTCCGACGACTACATCCGCGAGATGCGGCGCCGTTACGAGAAGGTGTCCATCCGCAAACCGGCGGCCTCGCGCAAGCGTTCGCCGGAGGTCTACGCCCTCGGACAGGGCAAGCGTGCCCAGATCAAGTAAGCTGAACCCGTCGCATCACGCATCGAGAACGAGTTGAAGGGACACCGGAGCCAATGAGGATGAACGACTTGACCAAGAATCTGTTGCTGTGGGTAGTCGTCGCCGTCGTGCTGATGGTGGTGTTCCAGAGCTTCTCGCCACGGTTGGCCGGCGGTCCCGGCAACGACACCGTGACCTACACCCAGTTCCTGAAGGAAGTGGACGGCGGGCGGGTGAAGTCGGTCGACTTCACCGACGACACCGGGCTGTCGGTGACCGCGATCCGCTTCAAGCGCAGCGACGGCAGCGAAAGCACGGTCTACGGTCCGCGCGACGACAAGCTGGTGGACGTGCTGTACAGCAAGAACGTGGAAATGACCCGGCAGAAGCCGGCCAACGGCCCGAGTTTCTGGTCGCTGGTGCTGAACTTCCTGCCGGTCATCCTGATCATCGGCTTCTGGCTGTTCATCATGCGCCAGATGCAGGGCGGCGGTGGCGGCGCCAAGGGCGCGATGTCGTTCGGCAAATCGCGCGCTAAGCTGCAGGGCGAAGACCAGATCAAGGTCACCTTCGCCGACGTCGCCGGCTGCGACGAGGCCAAGGAAGAGGTCGGCGAGCTGGTCGACTTCCTGCGCGACCCGACCAAGTTCACCAAGCTCGGCGGCAAGATCCCGCGCGGCGTGCTGATGGTCGGCCCGCCCGGTACCGGCAAGACGCTGCTGGCCAAGGCCATCGCCGGCGAAGCCAAGGTGCCGTTCTTCAGCATTTCCGGTTCCGACTTCGTCGAAATGTTCGTCGGCGTCGGCGCCAGCCGCGTGCGCGACATGTTCGAGCAGGCCAAGAAGCACGCGCCGTGCATCATCTTCATCGACGAAATCGATGCGGTCGGCCGCCACCGCGGCGCCGGCCTGGGCGGCGGTCACGACGAGCGCGAGCAGACCCTGAACCAGTTGCTGGTGGAAATGGACGGGTTCGAGGGCGGCGAAGGCGTGATCGTGATCGCCGCGACCAACCGCCCCGACGTGCTCGACCCGGCGCTGCTGCGTCCGGGCCGTTTCGACCGCCAGGTGGTGGTCGGGCTGCCGGACGTGCGCGGCCGCGAGCAGATCCTGAAGGTGCACATGCGCAAGCTGCCGCTGGCCGACGACGTCGAGCCGATGGTGATCGCGCGCGGCACGCCGGGCTTCTCCGGCGCCGACCTGGCCAACCTGTGCAACGAGGCGGCGCTGTTCGCCGCGCGCGAAACGGTCAAGGAGGTCCGCATGGACCACTTCGACCGCGCCCGCGACAAGATCCTGATGGGCTCCGAGCGCCGTTCGATGGCGATGAGCGAGGAAGAGAAGACGCTGACCGCCTACCACGAAGCCGGTCACGCCATCGTCGGCCGCCTGGTGCCGGAGCACGATCCGGTCTACAAGGTCACCATCATTCCGCGCGGGCGTGCGCTGGGCGTGACCATGTACCTGCCGGAAGGCGACAAGTATTCGATCAACCGAGTCGCGATCCAGTCGCAGCTGTGCTCGCTGTACGGCGGCCGCGTCGCCGAAGAGCTGATCTTCGGCACCGACAAGGTCACCACCGGCGCCTCCAACGACATCGAGCGCGCGACCAAGATGGCGCGCAACATGGTCACCAAGTGGGGCCTGTCCGACGAGCTGGGGCCGATCGCCTACGGCGAGGAAGACGACGAGGTGTTCCTGGGTCGTTCGGTCACCCAGCACAAGAGCGTGTCCGACGATACCGCGCGCCGCATCGACGAAGTGGTGCGTTCGATCCTCGACAAGGCCTACGCCAAGACCACGCATATCCTCACCGAGAACCTCGACAAGCTGCACGTGATGGCGAAACTGCTGCTGGAGTACGAAACCATCGACGTGCCGCAGATCGACGCGATCATGGAAGGCCGCGATCCGCCGCCGCCGATGGGCTGGGGCAAGTCCGGCAAGGATGGCAAGGACGGCGGCAACGACAAGGGCAGTTCGCGGCCGCTGCCGCCGATCACCGGGCCGGCCGAGCAGCTGTAAGCGGCTCCCTCGGATCGATCAGAAAGCCAGGGAGCGATCACTGGCTTTTTTGTTGCCGGCGCTTTTGCATATTCGGCGGTGCGGGCCGAGCGGTCGCAGCGATCGCATCGCTGAGGCCGATCTTTGGGACGCATCACCGCCGCCGCGTCGTCGCGGGCACTGCGAGTGGGCGACAATGGCGGTCCGTTATCACCGTCCGCCGCCCATGCCATCGCTCGCCTGTCCATCGCTGCTGCCGCTGGCCGACACTGTCGTCGCCACGACCCTACGCGCTGCCGCCCCGGTGGCGACCAGGGACACGCGAGGCACCACCATGCACCGCGGCAACGCTCAGGAGCACCGCTGATGTTCGAGACCTCGCCGAGCCTGGATTGCGGCGGACGCCGCCTGCTGCTGGATCGTCCGCGGGTGATGGGCATCGTCAACGTCACCCCCGACTCTTTTTCCGACGGCGGTGCGCATGCGACGCTGGACGCGGCCGTCGCGCACGGCCTGCGCCTGGTGGAGGAGGGCGCCGACCTGCTCGACATCGGCGGCGAATCGACCCGCCCCGGCGCCACGCCGGTCCCGCTGGAGGAGGAACTGCGCCGGGTCGTCCCGGTGATCGAGCGGCTGGCGGCGCAGACCGCGGTACCGCTGAGCGTGGATACCTTCAAGCCGGACGTGATGCGCGCCGCGGTCGCCGCCGGCGCCGGCATGATCAACGACATCCAGGCCTTGCGCCGACCCGGCGCGCTGGACGTCGCGGCGGAACTGCGGGTGCCGGTGGTGCTGATGCACATGCCCGACGACGCCTATGCCGCCGGCAGTGCACCGCACTACGACGACGTCGTCGGCGAGGTGCACCGGTTCCTGGCCGAGCGCATCTTCGCCGCGGAAATGGCCGGCATCGACAAGCGCCGCCTGCTGGTCGACCCGGGCTTCGGATTCGGCAAGGGCACCGCCGACAACTTGCAGCTGCTGGCGCAGCTGTCGCGCCTGGTCGAACTCGGTGTACCGGTGCTGGCTGGGCTGTCGCGCAAGCGCAGCATTGGCGAGCTGACCGGGCGTGCCTCGCCGGAACAGCGCGTGGCCGGCTCGGTGGCGGCGCACCTGCTGGCGGCGCAGCGCGGCGCGCTTCTTTTGCGCGTGCACGATGTCGCCGCCACGGTCGATGCGTTGAAGGTCTGGCAGGCGCTGGCGGCGGTGCCGTTGCCGCGCAGCGGCGCCGCGCCCGCGGCGATCCGCTGGCCGGACGAGGACTGATGCCGGCCGACCGGCGCCCGCGCGCGATCGCGCTGATGGGCCCGACCGCGTCGGGCAAGACCGCCGCGGCGATCGCCCTGGCCGAGCGCTACGGCGGCGAGATCGTCAGCGTCGATTCGGCGCTGGTGTACCGCGGCCTGAACATCGGCGCGGCCAAGCCCGACGCCGCGCAGCTGGCACGCGTGCCGCACCATCTGCTGGACCTGCGCGATCCTTGGCAGGTGTATTCGGCCGCCGAATTCGCGGTGGACGCGCGCGCCGCGCTGGATGCGATCGTCGCCCGCGGCCGCCTGCCGATCCTGGCCGGCGGCACCGGCCTGTACTTCCAGGCGTTGCTGGAAGGCCTGGCACCGATGCCACCGGCCGATCCGCCACTGCGCGCGGCGCTGGGCGCGCGCGCGCAGGCCGAAGGCTGGGCGGCGCTGCATGCGCAGCTGCAGCAGGTCGATCCGCAGGCCGCGCGGCGGATACGGCCTGGCGACGCGCAGCGCATCCAGCGCGCGCTGGAGGTGTTCCAGCTCAGCGGACGCCCGATCAGCGAATGGCAGGCGCAGCCCGGGCCGCCGCGGCTGCCATTGCGGGTGCTGAAACTGGTGCTGGCACCGGCTGAGCGCGCGCTGCTGCACCGGCGCATCGCGCTGCGCTTCGACGCGATGCTGGAGCAAGGGTTCCTCGACGAGGTGCGAGCGCTGCGCGCGCTGCCGGCGCTGCGCCAGGTGGCGCGACCGCTGGAGCTGCCGGCGGTGCGTGCGGTCGGCTACCGCCAGGCCTGGGAACACCTGGACGGGGCCAGCGACGCGGCCACGTTCCGCGAACGCGCGATCTCCGCCACCCGCCAGCTGGCCAAGCGCCAGCTGACCTGGCTGCGCGGGGAGCTAGACGCGCGCTGGTTCGACCCCGAATGCGACGGTGCGCGCCTGGATGTGGCGGTGGCGGACTTTCTTGGCTGATTTGGCTACATGCCGCGCTGTGCTGGAGCCCGCGGTTGTGTAACATCGGCGGTCCGGGCCACGGCAGGGGAGCTGCAGTGCCGTCCCGGGCACATAAAAACAATAAACGGGAGTGAAGCATGTCCAAGGGGCAATCCTTACAGGATCCTTTCCTGAACGCGCTGCGTCGCGAACGGGTGCCGGTCTCGGTGTACCTGGTCAACGGTATCAAGCTGCAGGGTACCATCGAGTCCTTCGACCAGTTCGTGGTGCTGTTGCGCAACACCGTGAGCCAGATGGTCTACAAACATGCCATTTCCACCGTGGTGCCGGCACGCAACGTGCGCGTCGGACCGGGCGGTGGCTATGTGCAGCAGAACGAGGGTGGCAGTGCGGACGATGACGAAGCCGAGTAAGACGCTGTTGAAGACCGGAGCGGCGGGTGTTTGATCGTTCCCGCCGTGGCGAACACGCACTGCTGATCCAGCCCTACGCCGGTGGTCCCTTGGAGGACGACGTGCTGGAGGAGTTCGCCGACCTGGCGCGCTCCGCCGGCGCCAGCATCGCCGCCACGCTGACCGCGCGCATCGACAAGCCCAGCCCGTCGACGCTGATCGGCAGCGGCAAGCTGGAAGAGGTCAAGGCCGCGGCAGAGGCCAGCGGCGCCGATCTGATCCTGGTCAACCATGCGCTGAGCCCGGGCCAGGAGCGCAATCTGGAAAAGTACCTGGAGCGGCGGGTGATCGACCGCACCGGGCTGATCCTGGACATCTTCGCCCAGCGTGCGCGCAGCCACGAGGGCAAGCTGCAGGTCGAGCTGGCCCAGCTGCGCCACATGGCCACGCGGTTGGTGCGCGGCTGGACCCATCTGGAGCGCCAGCGCGGCGGTTCGATCGGCCTGCGCGGCCCCGGCGAAACCCAGCTGGAAACCGACCGCCGATTGCTGCAGAAGCGGGTCGAGCAGTTGCAGAAGCGGCTGGAAAAGGTCGAGGTGCAACACACCCAGATGCGCCGTGCGCGGGTGCGCAGCGAACTGCCGCGGATCGCGGTGGTCGGCTACACCAATGCCGGCAAGTCGACCCTGTTCAATGCGCTGACCGGCGCCGAGGCCTACGCCGCCGACCAACTGTTCGCGACGCTCGACCCGACCGTGCGCCGCATCGCGCTGCCGGGCGGCAATGCGATGCTGGCCGACACCGTCGGCTTCGTGCGCAACCTGCCGCACGAACTGGTCGCCGCGTTCCGCTCGACGCTGTCGGAGGCGCGCGAGGCCGATTTGTTGCTGCACGTGGTCGATGCCGCCGATCCGTTGCGCGAAGAGCGCATCGCCCAGGTCGACGAGGTGTTGCACGCGGTCGGCGCCGGCGATCTGCCGCAGTTGCTGGTGTTCAACAAGATCGACCGCATCGAAGGCGCCGACGTGCGCCACGATGCGCAGGACGGCGTGCCGGACGAGGCGCGCCGCGAGCGGGTCTGGATCTCGGCGCGCGACGAGCGTGGCCTGGAACTGCTGCAGGGCGTGCTCGGCCAGCGGCTGGGGCTGCAGCACGTGCAGGGCAGCCTGCGCCTGCCGTCCAGCGCCGGGCGCCTGCGCTCGCAGCTGCACCAGCTGCAGGTGATCCGCAGCGAGCAGGCCGACGAAGATGGCTGGCTGCTGCAGGTGGACATTCCGATCACCGAGGCCGAGCGCCTGGCCGCCAGCGCCGACGGCGCGCCGATCCGCGCGTTGCTGCCGCCGCGCGAGGAAGAGGAGTGGCAGCGGCGTTAGCCGCGTGCGATGACGCCGAGGCCGACGCCGCCTCGGTGCAGCTTCGGCTCAGGCGTTTACAGCTTGCGCAGGCCCTGTAGGAGCGGCTTCAGCCGCGACATTGCCTTACCGGAGAGTACCTGTCGCGGCTGAAGCCGTTCCTACGGAGGGCATCATGCCAATCAGCGAGTCGCTGTCCTTCTTCGGTGCGGCATGAAGCCAACGCTGGCGCAACCATTCCATCGAAACTGTATCTGACATACCAGCCACCGTCCCGCCTGCACCATCCTCGCTGAAGCCACGCCTGGCGCCGCGCCGCGCAGGCGCGACAGCCGTGGCGAATTGGGCTACAAAGCGCATTGGTTTCCCGAGCAGCGCCATGACCGTCCCCACCGATCCGCAACTTCTGCAACTCGCCACCGCGCTCAGCGACCAGTTGCGCACCGGGCGCGAGCGCCTGGTCACCGCCGAAAGCTGCAGCGGCGGCTGGATCGCCAAGGCGATGACCGACATCTCCGGCTCCTCGGACTGGTTCGACTGCGGCATGGTCGCCTACAGCTACGAGGCCAAGCAGGCGTTGCTCGGCGTGCGTCCGCAGACCTTGGAGCACCATGGCGCGGTCAGCCGCGAGACGGTGATCGAGATGGTGTCCGGGGCGTTGGTCAATTCCGGCGCCAGCATCGCGGTGGCGGTGACCGGCATCGCCGGCCCCGGCGGCGGTTCCGCCGACAAGCCGGTCGGCACCGTGTGGGTGGGCTGGAAGCGGCGCGGCGGCTACGCCAGCGCGCAACTGTTCCATTTCGACGGCGACCGCGACGCGGTGCGCCGGCAGACCGTGGCTGCCGCGTTGCGCGGTCTCGGCGCGCTGCTGTGAGCGCCGGCGGATTGTAGGTGGCGACCGCGATGTGGGAGGCGCTGAGCACGGTCCGCGATCTGGGGCGTCTGCAGGAAATCGCCTCGGTGCTGATCCGCTACGGCTTCGGCGATGTGGTCCGCCGCATCGGCATGGCCGACGTGCTGGAGCGCGCCGGGCGCCTGCTGCACTGGCATAACGCCGAAGAGATGCTGCGCATGTCGGCGCCGCAGCGGGTGCGGCGCGCGTTGCAGGACCTGGGCCCGACCTTCGTCAAACTCGGCCAGGTGCTGGCCACGCGCGTGGACCTGCTGCCGCCGGAGTGGATCGACGAACTCGGCGAACTGCAGAACGCGGCCCCCGCGCTGCCCTACGAACAGATCCTGCCGCAACTGCTCGAGGCGTTGGGCGAGGCGCCGTCGGCGATCTTCGCCCAGGTCGAGGAAACGCCGCTGGCCGCCGCGTCGCTGGCACAGACCCACCGCGCCTGGCTGCACGACGGCACCGCGGTGGTGATGAAGGTGCGCCGCCCCGGCATCCGCGACGTGATCGAGGCCGACCTGCGGCTGCTGGCGCGGCTGGCCGAGATCGTCGAGGCGCGCGCGGCCGACCTCAAGCGCTACCACCCGGCGGAGGTGGTGCACCAGTTCACCGTGTCGCTGCGGCGCGAGCTGGATTTCGCCGGCGAATGCCGCAACGCCGAGCGCATCGCCGCCAATTTCCAGGGCCACGACGAGATCCTGATCCCGCGCGTGCATTGGCAATGGACCTGCGAAACGCTCAACGTGCAGGACTTCGTCGCCGGCATCGGCGGACGCGACCTGGCGGGCGTGGATGCCGCCGGCCTGGACCGCCGCCAGCTGGCCCGCGTCGGCGCCGACATCGTGCTGAAGATGGTGCTCGAGGACGGCTGCTTCCACGCCGATCCGCACCCGGGCAACATCTTCTACCTGCCCGGCGAACGCATCGCGGTGATCGATTTCGGCATGGTCGGGCGCATCTCCGAGCAGCGCCGCTACCAGGTCGTGCAGTTGCTGCACGGCCTGGTCACCCAGGAGGCCGAGGCGGTCGCCGACGTGCTGCTGGAATGGACCGATGGCGATGCCGAGATCGACGAGGCGCGGCTGCAACTGGAGATCGCCAGCTTCGTCGACCAGTACCGCGGCGTGCCGTTGAAGGAGTTGCGGGTCGGCGCGATGCTCGGCGACGTCACCGCGATCCTGCGCCAGCACGCGCTGGCGCTGCCGGCCGACCTGGCGCTGATGATCAAGACCTTCCTGATTCTGGAAGGGGTAGGGCGCCAGCTCGATCCGGACTTCGACATGGCCGGCGCTGCCGCGCCGTATCTGGAACGGGTGATGTTGCAGCGCTTCGCCCCGCGCGCGATGGCCAAGCGCGGCCGCCGCACCGTGCTCGGCGCGCTGGAACTGCTCGGCGACCTGCCGCGCGACACCCGCAGGCTGCTGCAGGCGGCGCGGCGCGGACGGCTGCAGCTCAACGTCGAGACCACGTCGCTGAAAGGCTTCGGCGACCAGGTCAACCGCGCCGCGAATCGACTGACCATGGGCATCGTCACCGCCGCGCTGATCATCGGCTCCTCGATCGTGATGAACAGCGTCGGCGGCGTGTCCAGCCGCTGGCTGCTTGCGATCGGCGTGGGCGGCTTCATCGGAGCGGCGCTGTCGGGGGTCTGGATCCTGTTCTCGATCTGGCGCAGCGGCCGCTGAGCGAAACACGTTGACGCGGCGAGCGAAGTTGGCCATGCCAGGCGTGGCGGCAGGCCACGCGCGGGCGTCGCGGTCCGCGGGAACTGCAACTGCCGCTCCTCGCTCACACAGCGGTTGCTCATTTCCGTTTTTAGTAGTATTACTACTAACCATGGAACTGACCGAAACCCAGCAAGCGATCCTCGACCTGATCGCCCAGCGCATCGAGCACGACGGCGCCCCGCCGTCGCAGACCGAGATCGCCCGCGCCTTCGGCTTCAAGGGCGTCCGTGCCGCGCAGTACCACCTGGAAGCCCTGGAGCAGGCCGGCGCGATCCGCCGCGTGCCCGGCCAGGCGCGCGGCATCCGCCTGGTGACCGGCGCAGCCGTGCCGACACCGGCGCCGCGGGTGGACAACGCCGACATCCTGCGCCTGCCGGTGCTGGGGCGGGTGGCCGCCGGCCTGCCGATCGGCGCGGACATCGGCTCGGACGATTTCGTGGTGCTGGACCGGGTGTTCTTCTCGCCGGCGCCGGACTACCTGCTCAAGGTGCAGGGCGACTCGATGCGCGACGAAGGCATCTTCGACGGCGACCTGATCGGCGTGCACCGCACCCGCGACGCCCGTTCCGGGCAGATCGTGGTGGCGCGGATCGACGAAGAGATCACGGTCAAGCTGCTGAAGATCGGCAAGGACCGCATCCGCCTGCTGCCGCGCAACCCGGACTACGCGCCGATCGAAGTGCTGCCGGACCAGGATTTCGCCATCGAAGGCCTGTACTGCGGCCTGCTGCGCCCCAACCGTTGATTTTGGAATTGCACTACATCGCAGGCCGGATTTTCCCGACCCGCGACATCGCTGTTCGCCGCTGCTGTAGACCTGCCGGACGAATTATTTTTTCTTTGCCCCGCACTGTCTCAGCCCGTGCGATACCAGGCCGCTAAATTGAACCTACCCCGCAAATCATCCTCACCTCCGAAGGACACCAAAATGGACGAGAACAAGAAGCGCGCGCTCGCTGCCGCCCTGAGCCAGATCGAGAAGCAGTTCGGTAAGGGCTCGGTGATGCGCATGGGCGATCGGGTCATCGAAGCCGTGGAAGTGATTCCGACCGGCTCGCTGATGCTGGACATCGCGCTGGGCATCGGTGGCCTGCCGAAGGGTCGCGTCGTGGAAATCTACGGTCCTGAATCCTCGGGCAAGACCACGCTGACCCTGCAGGCCATCGCCGAATGCCAGAAGAAGGGCGGCACCGCCGCGTTCATCGACGCCGAGCACGCGCTGGACCCGGTCTATGCGGCCAAGCTCGGCGTCAATGTCGACGAGCTACTGCTGTCGCAGCCGGATACCGGCGAGCAGGCCCTGGAAATCGCCGACATGCTTGTGCGCTCGGGCTCGGTGGATATCGTGGTGGTCGATTCGGTCGCCGCGCTGACCCCGAAGGCCGAAATCGAAGGCGAGATGGGCGACCAGCTGCCCGGCCTGCAGGCGCGCCTGATGAGCCAGGCGCTGCGCAAGCTGACCGGCAACATCAAGCGCTCCAACACCCTGGTGGTGTTCATCAACCAGCTGCGCATGAAGATCGGCGTGATGATGCCCGGCCAGAGCCCGGAAGTGACCACCGGCGGCAACGCGTTGAAGTTCTACGCCTCGGTGCGCCTGGACATCCGCCGCATCGGCGCGATCAAGAAGGGCGACGAGATCATCGGCAACCAGACCAAGATCAAGGTGGTCAAGAACAAGCTGGCGCCCCCGTTCAAGCAGGTCATCACCGAGATCCTGTACGGCGAAGGCATCAGCCGCGAAGGCGAGCTGATCGACATGGGCGTGGAAGCCAAGCTGGTCGAGAAGGCCGGTGCCTGGTACAGCTACGGCAGCGAGCGTATCGGCCAGGGCAAGGACAATTCGCGCCAGTACCTGCGCGACAACCCGCAGGTGGCGGCGAAGCTGGAAAGCGAGCTGCGCGAGAAGTTCCAGCCCACGGAAATCGCGCCGAGCGAGGCCGAAGCCGAGGACGCCGACGCCGAAGTGTGATGGTCTTCTGCCGGGGGAGCGGTGGAGTCAGTGCCGCTCGTCTCCCTCGGCAGTCTTGAGCAAGCCAGGAGGGCAGGTGCCAAGGACGGCACATTGACGATCGTGGCGGTGAGCCTGCATGGGTGACGACGAACAAGCACAGGAACCGCGCCGGCGCCGCCGGCAGCCGGAACAGACGCCATTGCAGCGGGCCTTGGGCCTGCTGGTGCGTCGCGAACATTCTCGCAAGGAACTGACCCGCAAATTGCGGGCACGGGGCGTGGAGTCGGATGCCGCCGTCGCGGCGGTAGACCGGCTGACCGAAGACGGCTGGCAGGACGATGCCCGCTTCGCTGAGCTGCTGGTGCGCAGCCGCGCCAATACCGGCTACGGCCCATTGCATATCCGTGCCGAACTGGGCACCCACGGCTTGGATAGCGAGGCCATCGCCACCGCGATGGCTGCGTTCGAGGGCGACTGGACCGAGAACGCCCGCGATCTGGTGCAGCGGCGCTTCGGTGCCGCAGGGCCGGTGGACCTGCCGCAGCGGCGCAAGGCCGCCGATCTGCTGGCGCGGCGCGGTTTCGATGGCGACAGCATCCGCGCGGCCACGCGCTACGAGCCGGAGGACTGAGCGGGCCGGGCCTGCTAACCTTGGCGGGTTGTCTTGTCCGGTTTCCGCACGCCCTTATCTTGAGGGGGTACGCCCGGAAACCCGTCCGCTCGTCTATAGCCAGCCCATGAACGCACCCGCCAAATTCTCCACCTCACAGATCCGCAGCGACTTCCTCGAGTTCTTCAAGGGGAAGGGCCATACCATCGTTCCGTCCGCGCCGCTGGTGCCGGGCAACGATCCGACGCTGTTGTTCACCAATTCCGGCATGGTGCAGTTCAAGGACGTGTTCCTGGGCGCGGAAAAGCGCAGCTACGTGCGCGCAGCCGATGTGCAGCGTTGCCTGCGCGCCGGCGGCAAGCACAACGACCTGGATTCGGTCGGCTATACCGCACGCCATCACACTTTCTTCGAAATGCTGGGCAACTGGTCGTTCGGCGACTACTTCAAGAAAGAGGCGATCGCCTGGGCCTGGGAACTGCTGACCCAGGTCTGGAAACTGCCCGCGGAGCGCCTGCTGGTCACCGTCTACCACACCGACGAGCAGGCCTACGAGCTGTGGCGCGACATGATCGGGGTGCCGCCGGAGCGGATCGTGCGCATCGGCGACAACAAGGGCGCGCCGTACGCCTCGGACAACTTCTGGCAGATGGCCGATACCGGCCCCTGCGGCCCGTGCACCGAGATCTTCTACGACCATGGCGCGCATATCGCCGGTGGTCCTCCGGGCTCGCCGGACGAGGACGGCGACCGCTTCATCGAGATCTGGAACCTGGTGTTCATGCAGTTCGACCGCCAGCCCGACGGCACCCTGGTGCCGCTGCCGGCGCCGTGCGTGGATACCGGCATGGGCCTGGAGCGGCTGGCCGCAATCCTGCAGCACGTGCACAGCAACTACGAAATCGACCTGTTCCAGGCGCTGATCCGCCACGCCTCCGAGCTGACCGGCATGGCCGACCTGGAGAACAAGTCGCTGCGCGTGATCGCCGACCACATCCGCGCCTGCTCGTTCCTGATCGTCGACGGCGTACTGCCGTCCAACGAAGGCCGCGGCTACGTGCTGCGCCGGATCATCCGCCGCGCCCTGCGCCATGGCTGGATGCTCGGCGTGCGCCAGCCGTTCTTCCACAAGATGGCGGCCACCCTGTCCGAACTGATGGGTGAGGCCTATCCGGAACTGCCGGCGGCCCTGTCCACCGTGCAGCGGGCACTGCAGGCCGAAGAGGAGCGCTTTGCCGAGACCCTGGATTCGGGCATGAAGATCTTCGACGAGATCGCCGCCCGCGCCAGCGGCAGCATCCCCGGCGCGGACGCGTTCCGCCTGTACGACACCTATGGCTTCCCGGTCGATCTCACCGCCGACATCGCCCGCGAGCGGGGCATGGACGTGGACATGGCCGGCTTCGAAAGCGCGATGGAGCGCCAGCGCGAGACCGCACGCGCGGCCGGCAAGTTCGGCGGCGGTACCACCCTGCCGGCCGACCTGGTGGCGCAGCTGGCTCCCACGGTATTCCTGGGCTACGACGCGCTGCAGGCCGATGCGCTGAAAGTGGTCGCGTTGTTGAAGGACGGGCGCCCGGTCGAGTCCGTCGAGGCCGGTGATGCGGCGATCGTGCTGCTCGATCGCACCCCGTTCTATGCCGAATCCGGTGGCCAGGTCGGCGACCTGGGCCAATTGAGCGCGGACGGCGTGTCGTTCCAGGTCGAGGAGACGCAGAAGTTCGCCGGCCAGTTCCATGGCCATGTCGGCCAGCTGCGCAGCGGCCGCCTGCAGGTCGGCGCCACGCTGTCCGCGCAGGTCGACAGCGACCGCCGCGGCGCCACCATCCTCAACCATTCCGCCACGCACCTGCTGCACGCCGCGCTGCGCGAGGTTCTGGGTACTCATGTGCAGCAGAAGGGTTCGCTGGTCGCGCCGGACCGGTTGCGCTTCGATTTCTCGCACTTCCAGCCGATGAGTGCCGAGGAACTGGCGGTCATCGAGCGCAAGGTCAACGCGCAGGTCCGCGCCAACCATGCAGTCGAAGTGCACCACATGGGCATGCAGGAGGCGCTGAACTTCGGTGCGATGGCGCTGTTCGGCGAGAAATACGGCGAGCGCGTGCGCGTGCTGAAGATGGGCGACTACTCCACCGAGCTGTGCGGCGGCACGCACGTGTCCCGCACCGGCGACATCGGTCTGTTCAAGATCACCAGCGAGGGCGGCGTGTCGGCCGGCGTGCGTCGAATCGAGGCGGTGACCGGGCAGGGCGCACTGGATCACGTGGCGGCCGAAGAGGCCAAGCTGCACGAGGCGGCCGAGCTGGTCGGCGGTAGCGCCGGCGATGTGGTCGAGAAGATTCGCCAGCTTGGCGACAAGCACAAGCGCCTGGAGCGCGAGCTGGAGGCGCTGAAGGCCAAGCTGGCCTCCGGCGCTACCGCCGACCTGGCCGCCGCGGCGGTCGAGGTGGGCGGGGTGAAGGTGCTCGCCGTGCGCCTGGAAGGCTTCGACGCCAAGGCCTTGCGTGAGGCGATGGACCGCCTGAAGCAGCAACTGGGCGACAGCGTGATCGTGCTGGCCGGCGCCAGCGAGGGCAAGGCGGCCCTGGTCGCCGGGGTGAACGGCAGCCCAATGGGCCGGGTCAAGGCCGGGGAACTGCTGAGCCATATCGCCGGTCAGATCTCGGGCAAGGGCGGCGGCCGCCCGGACCTCGCCCAGGGTGGTGGCGAGGACGGGCCCGCCCTTGCCCTTGCGCTCGAGGGCGTACCCGCCTGGGTCAAGCAACATCTCCCCTGAACACGAACTCGCGCCGCCTTGCTGGCAGGGCGCGGCTTCCCTTAACATCGATCTTCTTTTCCCTTTCGTGATGGGGTGTCCCGGCTCGGGGCGCCGTACCGGTGGGAATCACCGGTTCCCTGGAGAATTTTAAAAATGTTGATCCTGACTCGCCGGGTAGGCGAAACCTTGATGATCGGCGATTCGGTCACCGTGACGGTGCTTGGGGTCAAGGGCAATCAAGTGCGCATCGGTATCACCGCACCGAAGGATGTCGCTGTGCACCGCGAAGAAATCTATCAGCGCATCCAGCGCGGCGACGAGCCGACGTCGCATGGCGGCGGCCACGGCGATCAATCTTCCGATTGATGCGGCGAAAGGGTTTACCTGAGACCCTACAAACCGTTATCCTTCGCGCCCGGTCGCGGAATATCCGCAGCGTCTAAACCCGGAGTGATGCCCGAGCGGCTGAAGGGGCTCCCCTGCTAAGGGAGTATAGGGTCAAAAGCTCTATCGAGGGTTCGAATCCCTCTCACTCCGCCAGTGTCAAGGAAACGCCCGCAAATCAACGATTTGCGGGCGTTTTTCTTTGTCCAACTTGGACGTGCGCTTGGGCACTTCCATTCGCGTGGCGCGCTACCTCGCGTGCGGGCGACTGGCCGCTACTGCGCTCGTCTGCGAATTCCGCGATCTGCTGGCGTGCTTGGCCGCAAGGTGGTCAAACGCGCGGCACGACATGAGCGCGCCGCCGCGTTGGCTAGGCGTTGCCGTTGCAGCCAATCAGGGATGGCCGCTTGCACACGCAACGGACCAGAACTCCAGTGGCGCTGGGAACGCCTTTCTCGAGTCACCCTCAAGGGCATGAAATTGCCGGTGAGTCCTGACGCGTCAAACCGTCCAGAGTGCGTCCACCCTGGACTAGGGCGAAAGGGGAGGGCTGCTCTGATGGAAGGCGGTGGTAAGAACATTCCAGGACTGGTAACGCGCCGACGCGGGCAGATGTTCTGGATGATTTGTATGCGACATCGCGCAGGAGCGGCCAACTCCCGGTCATCCTCTCCGTCGCAAGTAGTTGAAAAGCAGTGGATGACGAACTACGGCGCCCTCAGGCCAGCGCAAACGCGTCTTCGGCCTGACGAACTTCAAGCTTGCGACTGGCAACGCGGCTCGTGGTGCCGCTGATCCGCTCTACGCCAGCGCCCGGTCCGGTGCGATTGCGTACCTTGAGCTTGCGGGCTTACGGCATCCGCTCTTCCACTTCGACTGAATGGACTAGGACGGCGCCTTAACGTGTCCAGCGAGTGAGTGGCAGGGCGCGCCGACTTCGTCAAGCTGGGCTGATAGGAGCGCGAAGCAGCGCAAGGCAGCTGGCGATTCCAGATCTCGGCCTGACGCCCGGATCGTCCTGCAGGCCAAACCGCCATCTCGCACACCTGATCAATCTGGATATCAGGGCGCTGGGCGGTGGTGTAGGCGGGCGCAGCGCGCGGGACACGAAGATGTGCGCCGGAGGCCGGAGACAGTCACGGGCGGATGTGGGAAGTACACGGGACATGGCTGCCGGCTCTCAGAACCAATCCATGCGCACGAAACGGATTCACTTCAAAGGCATGGCCGATGCCCGTCCTCTTGGCCGTCATCGCAATTGGACACGACGCCATTGGAAGGCTCGCCACATCAGCGTGAAGTAGTAGACAACGCAGTTCGCGAATGAATGATTGCGGCTGCTGATCGCGGCAGGCTCGGCGGTAAACGCACCTGCCTACGACCAGCGTGGTGCCCCCTTGGCGTTTGGTATCGGCAGAGCCCATCAGCGCGACGCGGTGGTGTGCAAAGAAGTGGTGGACGTCTTGCCAAGTCGCTGATTCCCGGTGGGGTCCACGACACAATCAAGCGAATAGTCACCGAAAAATTTTCAACCGGCCGTTGCCCGTGGTCGCCTCAAGCGACGCGCAGCATTGCGCGCGTCGCTCGCAAGCTATCGAGTTGGCGATTTTTTCGCCATCGCTGTGCGGTCGAGCGAACCTGCGGTGCCGTGTGGGCAAGCTGCGGATGCGTTTTGCAGGCCAGTTCGACATGCATTGGACGTCGCATTCACGTGAATGCTCAGCATCTGTCTACGGGGTATTTCCCGCTTTGTGATATCAAGCAAAAATAATTTCGCGGAAGTTCGTCACATTCGAACGATCCTCTGTGGGGGCAGAAGGATATTGCCAGTCTCTTGTATGGGGAGAGACGGCGATCGCGATCGCGATGCAGACAGGATGCCTAGAGCGATATGGATACCGCAGTTATTGGGATGGCGTTTCGATTTCCAGGGGCGAACGACAGTACGACGTTCTGGGGGAATTTGATTGACCGTAAGTCGAGTGTGACCGAGATTCCAGCGCAGCGCTGGGATTGGCGCAGCGTATGGGGCGATCCGAAGCACACGGTCAATAAGACCGATAGCAAATGGGGCGGATTCATCGACGCGGTCGACGCGTTCGATTATGAGTTCTTCGGTTTCCTGCCAAAGGTGGTGCAGTCCATGGATCCGCAGCAGCGGATCATGCTTGAGCTCGCCTGGAATTGCATGGAAGACGCGGGCGTGGCGCCTTCGGGCGTGCGCGGACGCAAGGTGGCCGTTGTCGTTGGCGTCTTCAATCACGACTACAAGGAGCTGCAGGAGCGCGACGAGATTTCGATCGAAGCGCATCACTCCACCGGTACCGCGACGGCGGTGATCGCCAATCGCGTGTCGCATTACTTCGACTTGCGCGGGCCCAGCGTGCCGATCGATACGGCGTGTTCGAGTTCGCTCAACGCGATCCACAGCGCGATCCAAGCCCTGCAGTACGACGATTGCGAGATGGCGCTCGCTGGCGGCATCAATCTGATGTTGACGCCGACCCGCCATATCTCGTTCTCGAAGATGGGGATGCTGTCGCCGAGCGGCATCTGCAAGACCTTCGACGATGCTGCCGACGGCTACGTGCGCGGCGAAGGCGCGGCGTTTTTGCTGCTCAAGCCGCTGGAGCGCGCCATCGCCGATGGCGACGCGATCCATGGCGTCATCAAGGGCACCGCGGTCAATCATTGCGGCAGCACCTATACCTTGACCTATCCGAGTCCGCAGGCGCAGGCCGAGGTCATCATGGCCGCGCACGAGCGCGCCGACGTGGCCGTCGACAGTCTGGGATTCGTCGAGCTGCACGGCACGGGCACGCCGAAGGGAGATCCGATCGAATTCGAAGGCCTGCTGCAGGCGTTTGGCGGCCTGGCGCGCAAGCAGGGCATCGAACTGCCTTCGGCGTACTGCGGCGTGAGTTCGGTGAAAACCAATATTGGCCATCTCGAGGCCGCCGCAGGCGTGGCCGGCGTGATCAAGGTATTGCTGGCGATGCGGCATCGTCGCCTGCCACCGTTCCAGAATTTCGCCCGACTCAACCACCGCATCGCGATCGACGACACGCCGTTCTATGTCCTCGATGACAGCCGCCCCTGGCTGCCGCCCGCGCCGGGGCAACCGTTGCGCGCCGGCGTGAGTTCGTTCGGGTTCGGCGGCACCAATGCCCACGTGATTCTGGAAGAGGCGCCGGCGGCGCCGGTCGGGCGCGGCTCCGGTCGTGTTCGCAGCGATGAACCCGTGTTGATCGCCTTGTCGGCCAAGACTGCACCCGCCTTGCAGCGACGCATCGCGGCACTGCGCGATTGGGCGCGGGACGATGCGGGACGCACGCGGCCGATCGATGTCAGCCGGACGTTGCTATTGGGCCGCGATGCCTTGGCTTGCCGGTTCGCTTGCGTGGTGGATAGCCCGGCTGCATTGCTGGATGCATTGAATCAGGCGATGGATGCGACCATGCATGACGTGTCCATGCCCGAAAGTGTGGACGCCGAGGCGTTGCTGTCGAAATGGTCAAAGCTGAAAAAGCAAGCGCGAAGCGACGCTTTGCGCATCCTGGCGAACGCTTTCCGCGCCGGCGCGAAGCTGTCGTGGGCGCCGCTGTTCGCTGGCGTATCGGCGCAGCCAGTGCGTCTGCCTGGCTACCCCTTCAAAGGCGCCGCCTTCTGGACGCCCGCGCCGATCGCAGCGGATTTGCGCGCCGAGACCCAGCCCGAAACCCGCCTGCATCCGCTGCTCCACCAGAACGTGTCCGTTCTCGGCCAGCAGCGCTTCCGCTCGACCTTCGATGGTCGCGAATTCTTCCTTGCCGATCACGTCGTCGACGGCCGATCGATCCTGCCTGGCGTCGCGTACCTGGAAATGGCGCGTGCCGCCGCGGATCTCGCGCTCGCCGATGCTGCGGATGCGCGTGCAGCGCTCACTGTCAGCTTGCACGACGTGGTCTGGCAGCGTCCGCTCGAAGTGATGGACGCTGCTGTATCGGTCGAATTGGAGTTGGACGCATCCGGTGACGGTATGGCACAGGACGCCGACCCGGCTCGTCTACGTTTTCGCGTGGTTGACGCGAAAACGCGGGAGTCGGCGCAGGTGTACTGCCAGGGTTGCCTGGACGTCGATCGGGATGCCAGCGAAATGCTGGTGGATATCGGGGCGATCGGCAGCGACTGCACGGCCGGCCTCGTCGATTCGGTCACGTGCTACCGTGGGCTGGCGGGCTTGCAGCTGCAGTACGGACCGACGCACCAGGCGATCGCCGATGTACGCCTCGGCGCCGACCAATGCCTGGCGCGGATCGTGGTGCCCATGCAGCTTGCGGCCGGCCACCCGGCCTTTGTCGTGCATCCGAGTACTGCCGATGCTGCGCTGCAGGCGGCGGTCGTACTCGCGTCCGCCATCGACGCGACCAACGCGCCGCCGCACGCGCATGCGCCGTGCCTGCCGTTCGCCTTGGATCGTCTGGATGTTGTGGGTGCGGGGACGGGTTCCAATTCGGGTGCGACCGAGCTCTACGCCTGGGCGCGATTCGCGCCGACCTCGTCCGGCAGCGAGCGGATTCCCCGGCTCGATATCGATCTGATCGAGTGCGTACCTGGCCAATCCGTCGGCCGCGTGCGCCTGGCATTCCGTGGATTGAGCTTGCGGCCACGCGTAGCGCAGGCCTCGTCTGCGCAGGGTCCCAAGGCTTCTGCGATGCGCGTTCCGCCCGAATCGATTGCCGGCGATCTGTACGCGCCGCTGTGGGCGCAGGCGGCGGTGCCACGCGCGTCGCAGGCGCCTGCGACGGTGGTGATGATCGGCGAGCGGGACGATCTAGACAGCCTGCATGCGGTGCTCACACGATCCCCGCGGTTCGCCGGCACGCGTTTCGAACGCTTGCCGATCCTGGCCGCGGACGCCGACCTGGCGCCGGCAGAGCAGGGCAGGGCCCTTCGCGCCGGTTCGCTCGCCGATGCCGAGGCCGTGATCGCAGCCTGGAAAGCGCGCGACTTGCAATTGGAATACTTTGTTTGGATCGCGCCGAAGCCAAACAGCAACCTGTCGGTGCAGGCGCGCATCGATGTCGGCGCGCGCACGGTGTTCGCGCTGGTCAAGGCAATGTTGCGCGGTCCAAAGCGCGCGCGTTTTGTGCATTTGAACCAGCAGGACCGCGACGGCGCGCCCGATCGCAACGGTCTGGGTGGCGTCGACGTCGTCGCGCTGGGCGGGTTCTACAAGACGCTGGCGATCGAAAAGCCCAGCTTCAGCGGACGCGTCGTGCAATGCCCGGCCGATAGCGCTAGCTGGGCCGACCTGGTCGTCGACGAGTTGCTCGCGGCCGACAAGGTCACCGATGTGCGCTATCGCAACAGCCTGCGCGAGACGCGCCGGTTCGCACCCGTGCATTCGAGCGCGCTCCCGGCCGTGGCGCATTCGGGCAGCACAGGCTTTCGAACGGAGGGCGCCTATCTGATTACCGGCGGGCTCGGTGCGCTCGGCCTGATCGTCGCCCGCCATCTGTGCGAGCGCTATCGGGCCACGGTGTATCTGACCGGCCGCAAGCCGCTGTCCGAAGCGCAACGGCCGGCGCTGGAGGCATTGGCCGGCCTGGGCGGTCGCGCGATGTATTTCGCGTGCGACATCACAGATCGCGATGACGTCCGGCAGGTCTTTGCGGCGATCCGCGCGGATCTGCACCGGCGCGATCAAGTGCTGAACGGCGTGCTGCACTCGGCCGGGGTCATCGAAGACGATTTCCTGCTGCGCAAGTCCGCGGAGGCGTTCGCGCGCGTCATCGCGCCCAAGACCCTGGGTGTCTGGTGCCTGGATCAGGAAACGCAACACGACTCGCTGGACCTGTTCGTGCTGTTTTCATCCGTCACCGGCGTGCTGGGCAATGTCGGGCAGTGCGACTATGCGTTCGGCAACGCGTTCGAGGACGCGTTTTCGGCGATGCGCGAGACGCTGGTCGCGAACGGCCAACGCAGCGGCAAGTCGATATCGATCAACTGGCCGTACTGGCAGGACGGCGGCATGCGTCTTGGCGAAAAGGAAGAAGAAGCGCTGCAACGCAGTTTCGGGATCGTGCCGTTGACGACCCAGCGCGGTATCGAAGTGCTGGACTACGCGATCGCGCAAGCGCAGCCGCAAGTCGTGGTGATGCCGGCCGGCGATATCGACAAGGTGCGTGAGGTGCTCGGTGTGATCGCCGAGGATCGCCAGTCGGCGGCCGCCGCGATCGCCGCCGTTGCGCCGGGCGCCGACGAGAGCCACATCGATGAGGCCCCTTCCGCCTGGCGCGCGCCTGTATCGCGTTTTCTTGCGAACTTGTTCGCGTCCCAGCTCGGTATTTCCGCCGACTTCGAGCCGGACCGCTCGTTCAAGGATTACGGTTTCGATTCGGTGGTGATGATCGATCTCATCGCCGATCTGGAAAAATCCTTCGGCACGCTGCCGAAAACCCTGTTCTTCGAATACCAGACGCTGGGCGAACTCAGCGCGTACTTCATCGAACAGCATCCGGACCGGTGCCGCGCGATTGCGCGTCCTACGCAAGCCGTGGTCGAGATCGCCGCGGCAAGGGGCGCAGACGCTGCATCGAACCCGCCGCCTGCGCCGGTCGTCGCGCACGAGTCCGGGCGTGCTGCGGCCTACGCGGTGTCATCGCCGACCCGCAGCCGCGCCGCCGGGTCCCTATCCCCGCCGCACCGCGACGACATTGCGATCATCGGTCTGGCAGGCCGCTATCCGCAAGCGGAAACGCTGGACGCATTCTGGGACAACCTGCGACTGGGCCGCGACTGCGTCGAGGAAATTCCCGCCGACAGGCCGGATCTGGCGGCGAAGTTCCGTTTCCAGCCGGGCGAAGCGACGCGCGCCAACAGCTACAGCCGGTGGGGCGGCTTCCTGCGCGGCGTCGATCAGTTCGATCCGCTGTTCTTCAATATCTCGCCCAAGGAAGCGGAGAACATCGATCCAAACGAACGCCTTTTCCTGGAGATCGCCTCGCACGCGATCGAAGATGCCGGGTATACGCCGGACACGCTGGCGCAGGCGCGTGGCCACCGCGAAAACCCGGTCGGCGTCTATGCCGGTTTGATGTGGGGCGATTACCAGCTGCACGGCGTGGACCGCCCGCGCGACAGCTGGGTGGTTCCGCACAGCTTCTATTGGGCCGTGGCCAATCGGGTTTCGTATCAGTTCAATTTTTCCGGTCCTAGTCTGACCATCGATACCGCCTGTTCGTCCTCGCTGACCGCGATCCATCTCGCCTGTCAGGCGATCGGCGCGGGCGAGATCGACGTCGCCATCGCCGGCGCGGTCAACCTGTCGTTGCATCCGAACAAGTACAACCTGCTCTCGGACATGCATTTCCTGTCCAGCGACGGCCGCTGCCGCGCTTTCGGCGAGGGTGGCAACGGCTATGTGCCTGGCGAAGGCGTCGGCGCCGTGGTGTTGAAATCCCTCGCTCAGGCGCGTCGCGACGGCGACCACATCTACGGCATCATCCGCGGCTCGTCGATCAACCATGGGGGCAAGGCTTCCGGTTTCACCGTGCCCAATCCCAAGCGTCAAGCGGCGCTGGTACAGGACGCGCTGGATGCGGCGGGCGTGGATGCGCGCCATATCAGCTATGTCGAGGCACATGGCACCGGCACGAGCCTGGGCGATCCGATCGAGGTCGCAGGGCTGACCAAGGCCTTCGCCCAAAGCGAGCATCAGTACTGTGCGATCGGTTCGGCCAAGTCCAACCTAGGCCATCTCGAAGCGGCGGCCGGCATCGCCGGCTTGACCAAGGTGCTGCTGCAGATGCGGCATCGCAGTCTGGTGCCGTCGATTCATTCCGATACCCCCAATCCCTACATCGATTTCGCGCACAGCCCGTTCCGGGTGCAGCGCAGCTTGCAGCCCTGGTTGCGTCCGGTCGTCGAACAGGCCGGGATGCGCAGGGAATTGCCGCGGCTGGCGGGCATCAGCTCGTTCGGCGCCGGCGGCAGCAACGGCCATCTGATCGTCGAAGAATACATCGAGGAAGTTCGCGGCAATTCCGACCCCGAGGCGCCGGTCGTCGTCGTGCTGTCCGCGCGCCGCGACAGCGCCTTGCGCGAAATGGCCGCCGGGCTGGCCCAACGTTTGCAGGACGATCCGACCATCGGTTTGCAGGATGCGGCATATACCTTGCAGATCGGCCGCATCGCGATGGAAGTCCGCGTCGCGTTCGTGGTTGCATCGCGGCGCGAGTCGCTGGATGCGCTGCGCCTGTATGCCGAGAAGGGCATGCTCGCCACGCAAGCCTGGTCCGGCCATCGCGATACCGCCAAACGCGACCCTGCGATAGCCGCGCGCGCCGCCGCCGCCGCGGCACGGTTGGCGGAATCACTTGCTGCTCGCGATCTAGCCGCTTTGGCGCAGGCCTGGGTGGACGGCGTATCGGTCGACTGGCGGGCGTTGCATGTCGCCGGCGGCAGGCGGCGCGTGCCATTGCCGGGGTACGCCTTCCAACGTCAGCGTTACTGGATCGAGACGGCTGACGTCGGCGCGAGCGGCGAGGGCGGCATTGCCGCATTGCACCCGTTGATCGACGCCAATGTGTCCACCTTGGAAGAACAGGCCTTCCTGAAGACGTTCCACCCCGATGCGTTCTATCTGCGCGATCATCGTTTAGGCGATAACCGGGTCCTGCCGGGCGTGGTGTATCTCGAACTGGCCTTGCAGGCGGCGCGGCTGGCCGCGCCCGGCCGCGTGGTGGCGGCGATCGAGGATGTGCATTGGTACAGGCCGATCATCGTCAACGATGCGCCGCAACCCGTGCGGATTTCGCTGCTGCCTGAACGTGGGGCCGTTGCGTTCGCTATCGACGCCGTCGGCGGCGACGCGCAACAGCCGTATGCCGATGGTGCGATCGTGCTTGGCGATGCTTTCGGCGCTGGCGAGGTTGCAGGCGTGGACCTGGCCGCGATTGCGGCCCGAACGGTCGCGCTCGACGGCGTCGATGTGGAGGCCGTGTTCTCGTCCATGGGCTTCGCCTTTGGCGAAAGCTTCCAGGTCTTCAAAAGCCTGCGTCACAACGCCGACGAGGCACTGGGTTTATTGCGTCTGCCGCATAGCGTAGGGGTGAAGGCGGGCGATTTCGTGCTGCATCCGTCATTGATCGACGGCGCCATCCGGGTCAGTCTCGGCGTCGGCGGATTCAATGCGAGCGCCGATGGCATCCGCGTGCCGGTGCGGTTGCGCCGGATCGAGATTCTCGCGATCCCGGGCGAACAGGTGCTCGTGCATGCGCGCAGGAGCGCGATCGTGCACGGGGCTACGACGCCGGAGCAATCGCACTTCGACCTGAGCGTGTGCGATGCGCAGGGCCGGGTACTGGTGCGCATCGAGCAGCTCACCATTCAGTCCGCACCGCAACTGTCACTGCTCGCGCGCGGTCGTACGACACCGAAGCCGGTGATGGCCAAGGCCTTGCCGGCGACGATGCAGTCTTCGGTGGTTGCGGCAACGTCGAGCACGGTTGATACGCAAGCGCTGCAGGCGATCGCGACCTCGCGTCTGGTCGAATTGCTTGCCAATGTCACCAAGCTTGCGCCAGCGCAGATCGATCCGCATGCGTCGCTGGAAAACTACGGCATCGATTCGGTCATGATCGCGGCCTTGAATCGCGAATTGGAGCTGCGTTTCGGAGAAGTGCCCAAGACGCTGTTCTTCGAGTACCAGGAATTGTCCGGCATCGCCGACTACCTCGCGGAAAATCACGCCGAGGCGTTGCGCGCGATGGCGCCGGCCATCGACGGACACGTGTCGACGACGCAAGCCGCCGTTGTGGCGCAAGCTCCGCTTCTCTCCGTCGATGCGCCCAGGCGGGCCGCGCAGGAGTTCTTGCGTCGCGTTCTGGCGGAAACGGTTGGTCTGGGTCCATACGACATCGATCCGCACGCGCCGTTGGAGCACTACGGCATCGATTCGGTGATGATCGTCAAGCTGACCGGACGGCTGGAAGCGGCCTTCGGCGCCGTCTCCAAAACGCTGTTCTTCGAGTACCAGGACGTCGCCAGTTTGGCCGAGCATTTGGCCGAGACCTTCCCGGAGGCCGCCCAGTTCTTGGCCGGAGCCAGCCCCGCAGTCGCGCTGACAGCATCCATCGTCTCCGCCAGCGCGAGCGGCGAGGCGCCGATGGCCGCGGAAAGCGACGACATGGGAGTTCGGGACCATCTGTTCCGGCAACTGCGGCGGATTCTCGGCGCGGAAGCCGCGAACTGCAGCGTCGACACGCCGATCGCGCATTGGCCGCTGGACGCGGTCAACATCCTCACTGTGCTGCATGCCCTGGCGCAGGATTTTGAAGGTGTGGACGCGTCCGCTCCCTACCGTCACGACACGCTGGCCGATTGGGCCGCAGAACTGCAGTGGCGGGACGGACGCGCTGAGAAGATCGGTACGGAAACGCATGCGCAAGCGAACGCGCGAGATTCCATGCCCGCAAGACGGCGCGGGCTTGCCGCGCCGAGCGAATTCCGCCGTCTGCGTGGCGACGCGGATCGCTTCGAGCCGGAAGACATCGCCATCGTCGGCCTCAGCGGCCGCTATCCTGGCGCGAACGATCTGCACGCGTTCTGGCAGAATCTTTCGGCCGGCCGCGACAGCGTCAGCGAGATTCCGTTGTCGCGGTGGGACCATGGCCGTTACTTCCACCCCGACCGAACGCTCAAGGGCGCGGTCTACAGCAAGTGGGGCGGATTCGTCGACGACGTGGATCAGTTCGACGCGCGTTTCTTCAATATTTCCGCGCGTGAGGCCGAACTGATCGACCCGCAGGAGCGCTTGTTCCTGCAGACCGCGTGGGAATGCGTCGAGGACGCCTGCCAGACCCGGCAATCGCTCAAGGGCCGGTCTGTCGGCGTGTACGTCGGGGTGATGTGGGGCTACTACGCTCAGATCGACGTTACCGAGGAGCAGCTCAAGTCGGGGCGGCCGAATCCACCATTCTCCTCGATCGCCAACCGCGTTTCGTACTTCATGAATTTCAACGGCCCGAGCATGGCCGTCGATACGATGTGCTCCTCCTCGCTGACCGCGATCCATTTGGCGTGTCGCGCCATCCACAACGGTGATTGCGACATGGCGATCGCCGGCGGCGTCAACGTGATCGTGCATCCCAACAAGTACCAGAAGTTGTCCGCCGCGCAGTTCCTGTCCAGCGACGGTCGCTGCCGCGCGTTCGGCGCCGACGGCGACGGTTACGTGCCGGGGGAGGGTGTCGGCGCAGTGATGCTCAAGCGTTTGAGTCAGGCGATCCAGGACGGCGACCATGTCTACGGCGTGATCAAAGCGACCAGTCTCAATCACGGCGGCAAGACCAACGGCTACACCGTGCCGAATCAGGTCGAGCAGACCAATGTGATCGGCAAGGCGCTCAGCCGCGCCGGTTGGGATCCGCGCAGCATCGATTACATCGAAGCTCACGGTACCGGCACGTCCCTGGGCGATCCGATCGAGATCGCCGGGCTGAGCCGCGCGTTCGATTCGGCCTCCGCATCCTTCGGCGTTGCGGAATCGAACCGCGAGAAGTGTCGCATCGGTTCGGTCAAGTCCAACGTCGGCCATCTGGAGTCGGCTGCGGCCATCGCCGGATTGACCAAGATCCTGCTGCAGTTCCGCCACGACGCCATCGCGCCGTCCCTGCATGCTTCGCCGGCGAATCCGAACATCGATTTCACCCAGGCTCCTTTCCGCGTGGTTCAGCAACAGGAGCCGTGGATCGCGAGCGGCTCGCGCAGCCCACGTCGCGCCGGTTTGAGTTCCTTCGGTGCGGGCGGCGCCAACGCGCATTGCCTGATCGAGGATCATCCGCGGACCGCGCCGGCGGTCGCCGACGGTCGGCCGGTGCTGTTCGTGCTGTCGGCCGATGGGGAAGAGCGCCTGATGCGCTACGTCGATCGCATGATCGCGTTCCTGGAGCGCGGCGGAGATCCGGACGTCGGCCTGGACCTTCGTTCGCTCGCCTATTCCTCGCAGATCGGTCGCGAGACGATGGACGAGCGCCTCGCGATCGTCGCGACCAGCGTTGCCGAGCTGTTGAACGCGTTGCGCGCGTGTCGCGCCGGCTCCAGCATCGAGGGCGTGCTGCGCGGTTCACCGCGACGGCAAGGCGAGAAGCTCGAAGCGATCGTCGAGGTAGGCGAGCGCGACGCGATCATCCGTACCTTGATCGCCGGCGGCCGCCTGCTGCAGTTGGCACGTGCCTGGGTGTCGATGCTCGACGTGGATTGGACACGTTATGTCGACGCCCTGTATCCGGTCGACGCCGGTAGCGCCCGACCGCGCCGTGTGCCGTTCCCGACCATGCCGTTTGTCACGCAGCGCTACTGGGTCGACGAAAAGCGAGGGGACGCGGTTGCCGACGCTCCGCATCCGCTGATCGATCGCAACCTGTCCACGCTCGCCACGCAGATCTATCGCAAGCGCTTCGATGGTCAGGAGTTCTATCTGCGCGACCACATCGTCCATACCGATCGCGACCGCAAGATTCTGCCCGGCGTTGCCTATCTGGAAATGGCGCGTGCGGCCGGCGACCTTGCGGCGGGTGAAGGTTGGCGTGTGTCGCGGATCCGCAATTTCGCCTGGCGCCAGCCTTTCGAAATTGCCGGCATGCCCGATGCGCTGACGATCCGCATGCACAGCGACGAGGCCGGACTGCAATTCGATGTCCTGCGCGAGTCCGATGCGGCGATCTGCGCGGACGGCGAGCTGGTGTTTCAGGATTCCGGAGACGAGGTCGTCGACGAATGGCTGGATATCCCGGCCATCGTCGCACGCGGGACGCGCATCGAACGCGATCAGGAAGAGATCTACTCCGCCTTCCGCCGCATGGGCTTCCATTTCGGCCCGTCTTTCAAGGTGACCCAGGCTCGCTATCGCCTGGCCGAAGGCGCGCTATGCGAACTGCGCCTGCCGGTGCATCTGCGCTCGGGCCTCAGCCAATTCGGTCTGCACCCTTCCTTGCTCGATGCTGTGCTGCGCGCCGGGCTGGCGGTCGAGGTGGCCACCAGCGGCAATCCGGTCGTGCCGATCGTGCCGTTCGCACTGGACGAACTGGAGATTCGCCACCCGCTGACCGAAACCTGCTATGCGCATGTCGTGCGCAGTCGCGACGCGCTGGCGGCCGCACTGCCGCCTGGTTTGGTACCCATTACCGAGGCGACCGCGTACAAGTACGACATCCTGGTGACCGACGCGGATGGACGCGTGCTGGCGAAATTGCACGGATTCAGTGGCCGTGCGCTGGTGCGTCAGGAGGCGCAGGCCCGCGCGGTGCAGTTCTTCGACGATCACTGGTTGCCGGCGCCGCCAGCGCCGGTCGCAACGGCACACCGCGCCGCACGTACGGTATTGGTGGTCGCCGACGACATGGGTCTTGCGCAAGGTGTGGTTCGCGCGTTGCCCGAGGGCGATCGCGGCATTGCGGTTGCATTCGCCGTACATGGGGAAGATGTGTCCGCGCCGGATCGGTTCGATCCGTTCAATGCCGCGAGTGCATGGGCTCTGTTCGAGTCCCTGCGCGATCGCGATCTGCTGCCGGAGCGCATCGTGATCTGGAACGGCACGCCCGATGGCGCATGGTCGGCCGATGGCATCGGCGCGAGCGCTTTGCATCGTGGGCTGCAGTCGGTACGCCAGTTGTTCGTCGCCTCGGAGCGGATCAATCCCGGCGCCGCGGTGCGGCTGCTATATGCCTATCGCGACCACGGCGACGTCCAGCCGCAACACGAGGCGATCATCGGATATGCCCGTTCGCTGTTGATGGCCAATCATCGCTTCGAACTGTCCACACTCAGCGAAGATCGAGATGGGATCGATGTGTGTGCGCGGACGATCGTCGACGAACTGGACGTGGATGCCGGCTTCGGCGCCAGCGAAATCGCCTGGCGCGGCGGCCTCCGGCATCGCCGTACCCTGCGCGCCCTGCCGATGGCCGCGCACGATGCGAGCGCCGCATTGCCCTTGCGCGACGCCGGCACGTATCTGATCACCGGCGGCGCGGGCAAGCTCGGTCTGGCGGTGGCGCATTGGTTGGCCACCAAGTGCCGGGCGAGGCTGCTGCTGTGCGGTCGCTCGGCCGAGGTGCCGGCGAGCGCGTGCGGGATATTGGATGCGATCCGTGCGCTCGGCGCGCACGTCGAATACCGCAGCGTCGATATCGCCGATCCGATGGCGGTTGCGACATTGGTGGCGGTGGCCGAACGTGAACTCGGCGGCCTAAGTGGCGTCGTTCACTGCGCCGGCGCCGCCAGCGATCGCTCCATTCTCGAACTCGACGATGTGGGCTTCAACGCGCTGCTCGCGCCCAAGGTCGACGGCTTGATCGCGCTTGACCGCGCGACCGCGTTGTTGCCGCTGGATTTCTTCGTCGCATTCTCGTCGGTCTCGGCGCTGATCGGCGATCTGGGATCCGGCGCATATGCTGCCGGCAACCGTTTCATGGACGGCTATGCGCTGTGGCGCGAGGCGCAGCGCGCCCGCGGACTGCGTCAGGGCCGCAGCCTGTCGATCGGCTGGCCATTGTGGGCGACCGGCGGTATGGAAATCACAGGGGGCGATTCGGTGGTGTTCGGGTTCTCCGGCATGCAGGCGCTGAACGAGGCCGAAGGCTTGGAGATCCTCGGCACGCTGTTGCGTTCGGCGCAGGGCCGTGTGCTGGTGACCGTCGGCGACCCGCAGCGCATTGCGAAGACCTTGCGTCTGGCAGAGGGTGTCGAGCCGCAGATGGACACGCCGGCCACGGTCGAGCGCACCGCTGCGATGCGTATGGCCGATGCCAGGCCCACGATGCGCGACACTGCGCCGGTTGCAACCAAGCTCACTGTGCGCGCCGAGCCAAAAGTGACGCCAGCCAAGCAACGTGCAGCGGATGCGGGCACGGTCGACGCCGCGTTGGGTAGCGAGGTTGAACACCTCATCAAGCAACGTATGGCCGCGGTCACCAAGACCCAGGTTTCGGCCATCTGCTCGCG
This sequence comes from Xanthomonas sp. DAR 34887, assembly GCF_041245805.1. Taxonomy (NCBI): domain Bacteria; kingdom Pseudomonadati; phylum Pseudomonadota; class Gammaproteobacteria; order Lysobacterales; family Lysobacteraceae; genus Xanthomonas; species Xanthomonas tesorieronis. The sequence goes on along the minus strand of NZ_CP162490.1, from coordinate 2,975,708 downwards.
CACCAGCTTCGAGCAGTGCGGGATGGATTCGGTGTTGATGCTCGAATTGCACACCGCATTGCGCGCGGATTTCGCCGAACTGCCGAAGACCGCGCTGTTCGAATACGACAGTGCCGCTCAGCTCGCGCACTATCTGCTTGCTCGCCATCCGGAAGCGGTGCGCCAGCTCTTCCCCGATGCCGGTGCGGTGGCAGCCGCAGTCCCGACTCGCGACGCCAGCGCAGCGCCGGCCTTGCCGACTCCGGCCCGCGAGAAGACGGCGGCGCCAACGCATTCCAAGCGGTTGCCGAACGGACGCGCGCCCGCCGCCGCAGCCGAAGCCATCGCGATCATCGGTATGGCCGGCGAGTTTCCGTCTTCGCCCGACCTGGATCGGTTCTGGCGCAATCTGCGCGAGGGCCGCGATTGCCTGACCAGCGTTCCGGCAACGCGCGGATTCGCATCTTCGCTCAACGACTATCGCTCGCGTTCGGGCCAGTCGATCGCCGACGCAGGGGGGTTCCTGTCCGATGTCGAGCTGTTCGATCCGAAGCTGTTCCGCATGTCACAGGCCGAGGCCGACAAGGCCGATCCGCAGTTGCGCGTGCTGCTGCGCACCGCATGGCGTGCTGTCGAAGATGCCGCGTACACGCCACAGGCCTTGGCCGCCTGCAAGGTCGGCGTATTCGTCGGCGCGATGAACGACGACTTCAGCCGTATCGCCGCCGACGTGCAGCGGCTTAGCCGCGAGTACATCGGTCCGGGTTCGGTGGCCAGCGAATTGTCGAACCGCCTGTCGTTCGTGATGAATTTCCATGGACCCAGCCTGACCGTTTCCACCGCATGCTCGGGCGGGCTGACCGCACTGCATCTGGCCCGACAGTCGATTCTTTCCGACGACTGCGAAGTAGCCTTGGTCGGCGGCGTCAATCTGTCGCTGCATCAGAGCAAGTACCAGTTGTTGCACGACATGAAGGTCTTGTCGCCCGACGGCAAGGAACGGACCTTCGATGAAGGCGCAAACGGTCTTGTCCCGAGCGAGGGTGCAGGGGTGGTGGTGCTGAAGCGGCTCAGCCGCGCGATTGCCGATGGCGACCATATCCACGGTGTCATCCGCGCCTCGCGTATCGGCCACTTCGGCACCGGGCCGGGGCAGTTCATGCCGAATCTGCAGGCGATGGAAGACACCGCCGCCGATTGCATTCGCGATGCCGGCCTGGTCGCCGACGACATCGACTGCATCGAAGCGCACGGTACCGGTACCGAACTGGGCGATCCGATCGAATTGAAGGCGCTCGACAATGCGCTGCGGCGTACTTCCAGCGCGGTCGGTCGGTGCGCGGTCGGCAGCAAGGCGGGTATCGGGCACATGGAAGCGGCGTCCGGCGTCGGTTCTCTGATCAAGGTGTTGTTGAGCATGCGCCACGGCGAATTCGCGCCTTGCGCGAAGTTGCGCCGCATCAACAGCAATTTCGATCATGCCGGTTCGGCGCTGCGTTTTCCCGATACGGCGACCGCATGGCCGCGCAATGCCAAGGGCACGCGTATCGCCGGCATCAACTCGTTCGGCATGGGCGGTTCCAATGCGTTCGTGATCGTGGAATCGCATGCGTCCGCACCGGCCGGAGCCCCGAACGTCGCATCGCCGGTCCTGTTCGTGCTGTCGGCGCGCAGCCAGGACGGGTTGAAGGCCTACGCAGGTTCGCTTGCCGCCTTCATGCGCGAACAGGCGGCGCAAGGATTGACCCAGACGGCATTCGCCGACCTCGCATACGCCTCGCAGGTTGGGCGTATCGCCTATCGCCATCGTCTGGCAGTGGTTGCTGCCGATGCACAGGCGCTGATTGCGGCGCTGGAGCACCCGAGCGAGACCGGCGGCCGTAGTGGAGTGTTCTGCGGCGATATCGAAGCCCATGGTTCGCTGGACGTGTTGCGTTTGCTGAACGGCGATGCTGGAGACGGCTTTGTTGACACGTTGCTGCGGGCCCGAGATCTCGACAAGCTCGCCGAGCTGTGGGTCCGCGGTGCAGCGATCGATTGGCCCGCGATTCACCACGGCCAGTCGCGCCGGCGTGCCTCGTTCCCGGGCACGCCGTTCGAACAGGTACGTTGCGACTTGCGTAATCTGGTCGTCCCGGACGGCGGATCCTCGGCACAATCGAGGTCGGATGGCGCCGAGGCGGACGACTGCCTGGGCATCGGCCGAACCGAAGAGCTCGCTGCACCAGCGGAACAATCCGCGGAATGGCGCCGCTTGTCGGATGTCCTGTCCGCCGACGTCGAAGGCGCATCCGTGCGGACTGCGGCAGACGAGCCCGACGACGAGTGGGTGCGCCGGTACTGGGTCGACCACCTGGGCGACGCGACCGATACCGTGGTCGCCTTGGGCGAACGCATGTCGCTGGAAACCGCGGCGCCGGGCGGCGAGGGGGCTGGCACGGTGCATGTCGTGTCCGAGGTGGTCGATCCCGCACTGACGCAGCTGCTGCAAGCCTTCGGTTCGCGCCACAGCATCGCGCTGGAAACCCTGATTGCCGCGGCCTGGGCGGTGTTGCTCAATCGCTACAGCAATGCCCGCTATTCCCAGTTCGGCCTGCTCGGTGCCGATCGTGCTGGCGAGCCGGTCCTGCTGCCGGTGCGGGTGCGCACGGTCGGCCGGCAGAAGGTGCTCGAATGGCTGGGCGAGTTGCAGGCGACCCTGCTACGCAAGCATCGCCATGCCTGCACGACGATCGAACGGATCGGCGAGTGGGTCGGGCGCGAGCAGTTGTTCGATTGCGTTGTGAGCTTCGGTTCGCCGATCGCGCCGGGCGAGGACGGCGAACGCCACCTTGCCTCGGAAGCGTATCCCTGCGGCCTGCGGCCGCGCATGGAAGTAGCCGCGGCGATCGATGTCGATTCGCTGGAGCTGAGCTTGATGTATCGCGCGGTCGAACCCGATCACGCCAGCGCGGCGATGCTGCTCGAACAGATCACCGTGCTGCTCGAAGGCATCGTCTCCAACCCCGATCGCATGCCGTCCGCGTTAGGCATGCGCACCAAATCCGAGAGCCGGGAACGCTTCTGGAAGACCATGGAAGCCAAAGCCATTACAACGGAAGGTTCTTGAATGACTGTATTCGTCACGGGCGGCAATGGCTTCGTCGGTCTCAACATCGTCTCTGCGCTGGTCGCCGCCGGGCATCGCGTCACCGCCATCGTGCGGCCGGACTCGAACACGAAGTACCTGGAGCCGTTCGGTGTGCAGATCGTCCGTGGCGATCTGGGCGATGTGGATGCGTTGTCGCAGGCCATGCGCGGCGCGGAGGCGGTGATTCATACGGCCGGCAACACCAGTTGCAAGTGGAGCGATCTGCCGATATTGCAGGCGGCCAACGTGCACAGCACGCGCAACGTCGTCGATGCGGCCTTGCGCAATGGCGTGCGCCGGCTGGTGTACACCAGCACCACATCGACGGTGGGCGCTTTCGACGACGCCTCGCGCGTCGCCGACGAAACCGTGCCGCTCACCGGCTACCGCAGGCGCAGCCCGTATGCGGCGACCAAACAGCAAGCCGAGCGCGTGGTGCTCGAGGCCAATGCGCGCGGCCTGGAGACGATTGTGCTCAATCCGGCGGAAGTGGTCGGCGCCTACGACCACAACCTGCAGTGGGGACGCTTGTTGATCGCTGCGCACTACGACCAGCTCCCCTTCAGTCCGCCGGGTGGTGCGAGCTATTGTTCCGCGGCCGATGTGGGGCGCGCGCATGTCAGTGCGTTGTCCCATGGACGGCCCGGAGAGCGCTATCTGTTGGGAGGGGACAACATTCGCATCGCTCGCTTCCTAAACGTGATTGGCGAAGTGCTGGAAAAGCCGCTGCGTATTCCGAAGGCGAATTACCGCTGGTTGCGTCTGAAGACCACCCTGCAGGAGCGCCGGTTCCCGTTCGTCCCTGGCCGGCCCGCGGTCGAGGCGTACCGGATGCGCGTGATGGGATGTACGTATTACTTCGATTCGAGCAAGGCCCAGCGCGAGCTCGGCTACCGTTCCGCGCCGATCGACACGATGGTTCGCGACAGCGCGGAGTGGTACAGGCGCAACGGATTTTTCGGCTAGGGCTCGCGTGGACGATGCTCCGGAAGCGGTAGGGACACTTAACAGGAAGGAAGGGAACTGAAATGGACTCAAGAGCTTTGATCGAACTCGAACGCAAGCCTTTCAAAGAGCGGCTCGCGCACCAGTACGAAACTTATGTGAAAGAGCTGGAAGCGGGGTACATGGTCGGCCGCCAGGGCTTCGGTCCGGTCGATCGCCGCATGAAGTACAAGGAACTCAACAGCGAAGTCTTCAATGAAGTGCTGGTGTTCGGTTCCAATAGCTATCTGGGCCTGTCGAACGATCCCTATGTGAAGCGCAAAGTGATCGAGGCGGTCGAGCTGTATGGCATTGGCAGCGGTGGGTCGCCTGCATTCTCCGGTTACACCAAGCAGCATCGCGACCTGGAACTTCGGCTGGCCAAGCTGGCCGAACACGAAGATGCGGTGCTGTTGCCTGGCGGCTACATGGCCAATCTGTGTTGGGTCGCCGGCCTGATGAACCGCAACGACGTGATCGTCTACGACAAGAACAGCCACGCCAGCGTGATCAATGCGATCAAGATGGCCGGCGTTCCGTTCTATACCTTCGATCCGGACGAACTCGACGGCTTCGAGAGGATTCTCGAGCGGATCAAGTCCAAGGCCAAGCCGGGCGCGCAGATCTTCTCTACGGTCGAGGGCGTGCGCTCGGTCGACGGTCTGATCATCGATCTGAAGAAGTATATCGAGATCTGCAAGCGCCACGACGTGATCACCATCCTCGACGATGCCCACGGTCTGGGTACGGTCGGCCGCAACGGGCGCGGCACGCTGGAGCATCTGGATCTGCTCGGCCAGGTCGACCTGCGCATGTCCACCTGCAGCAAGGCGATCGGTGCGCAGGGCGCGTTCGTGTCGGGCAGCAACGAGCATATCTTCCTGCTGCGCAATTTTTCGTATCCGTACCTGTTCACTTCCGGCCTGGCGCAGCCGACGATCGCCGCGATCTCGGCCGCGCTCGACGTGATGGAGCGCGAGCCGCAGCGCATCGAGAACCTGCATGCCAATGTCCGCTACATCCAGGATCGCCTGGAGGCGGCCGGCATGCGCATCGCCCGCGGCGAATCAGGAATCGTGCCGGTGTTCTTCGGCGAGGACGGCGCAGTCAGGCGATTGAACAAGGAACTGTACCGTCGCGGGCTGTTCGCCAACATCATGGAATACCCGATGGTCCCGCCGGGTGCCGAGCGCCTGCGCTTGTCGGTGATGGCCACGCACACGCGAGAAGAGATCGATGCCGCCGTCGATCTCATCACCTCGACCGCGCGCGAGATGGGGTTGCTCTAACGCCAGTTTGGTCATTCGCGCGCGGCGACGCGCCAACGAGGTCCGGGCGAGCGCCGTCTTGTGCCGGAACGCAACGTTAGCTGAGGAGAGAGACATGAACGTGTACGCAGAAGTGCTGTCCGCCATCAATGAGATCAAACGCACCGGGTTCACCGTCGATACGGTGGAGCCGGACTTCTATCTGGGAGGCGATCTGGGCGTGGATTCGCGGGAAATGCTGGAGATCTGGTATGAGCTGGAGCAGCGCCTGAGCGTGCGTGTCGCCGATTCGGACAAGCGCGACCGCTATACGCTGCAGGACGTCGTCGACGTGCTGAGCGCGCAGCTCAATACCCGCGCGCTCGTCGCCTGAGACGGAAGAGGACGGCTTCGATGACGACGGTGTGGGTGTTTCCCGGGCAGGGTTCGCAGCACAAAGGCATGGGCGGCGAGTTGTTCGCGCGCTATCCGGAGTTGGTCGCGCAGGCCGATGCGGTGCTGGGCTATTCCTTGCGCGAGCTATGCCTGGAGGATCCGGGCGGCTTGCTCAACCAGACGGAGTACACCCAGCCGGCGCTGTTCGCGGTGTCCGCGCTGGCGTTTCTGCAGGCGCGCGACGAGGGCGAGGTGGTGCCGCCGATCTTCGCCGGTCACAGCCTCGGCGAATTCGCCGCGCTGTTTGCTGCGGGCGCATTCGATTTCGCGACCGGGATCGAATTGGTCGCCAAGCGCGGCGCCTTGATGGCGCAGGCGCCACGCGGCGCCATGGCGGCGATCATCGGGCCGGATCTGGCGCGCGTGCGCACGATCCTGGGTCAATCGGGATTGAGCGGCATCGATATCGCGAACATCAATTCCGACAGTCAGCACGTCATCTCGGGTCTGCACGAGGATATCGATCGCTGCGAGCCGGTGTTTGCCGAGGCAGGGGCGCGCTTCGTGCGCTTGAGGGTCAGCGCGGCCTTCCATTCGCGCTATATGCGCGAGGTCGAGAGCGCCTACGCCGAGTTCGTCGGGCAGCTGTCCGAGCAGGGCCGCCTGCATCCGCTGCGCGCCGATGTCGTTTCCAATCGCAGCGCCCGCCCGCATGCGCGTGAGGCGTGGTTGCCGAAGTTGATCGAGCAGATCAGCCATCCGGTGAACTGGTACGAATCCATGTCGTGGCTGCTCGCGCGGGGCGAGGTCGCGTTGCGGGAAATCGGACCGGGCGATGTACTGAGCGGCTTGTTCTCGAAGATCCGCAAAGCGCCGATGATCTTGACCGCCGCCGCGAGGCCGGTGCCCATCGCGCCGAAGCCGCGCATCGTCTTCATGTACTCGGGACAGGGCTCGCAGTACTACGGCATGGGCCGAGAGCTGTATGCACGGAACGCCGCGTTCCGGCAGGCGATGGACGCTTGCAATGCCATTTATCGGGAGATGACCTCGCGCGATCTCGTCGCCGAGCTTTACGACGAAGCGAACAAACGACGTGAGATGACCGATATCGGCCTGTCGCATCCGGCCATCTTCAGCATCGGCTACGGCCTCACCCAGGCGATGGCGCATGCCGGCATTCGTCCGGACGCCGTGCTCGGCTACAGCCTGGGCGAGTACGCCGCCTCGGTCGCGGCGGGAACGCTGTCGCACGAGCACGCGATGCGCACCGTGATCCGCCAGGCCGGGGTGTTCAGCAGTGAGGCCGCCGGCGGCGGCATGCTCACCGTAATGGCGCCGGTCGGGCATTTCCACAGCCATCCCGAGCTCTACCGCGACACCGTGATCGGCAGCGTCAATTTCGACGGCAACTTCGTCGTCAGCGGTAATCGTGCGGCCATCGACGACACCCGGCGCAGGCTGGATGCCCAGGCCGTCGTCTCGATGAGCCTGCCGGTCGAATATCCGTTCCATTCGCCCCTGCTCGCGCCGATCGAGGGGGCGTTCCTGCGCATGTTCGATGGCGTGCCGATCTCGGTGCCGTCCATCGCGCAGTACTCCTCCGCGACCGCCGGTCGCCTGGAGCGGGTCGTACCGGCGCATTACTGGAAGGTGACCAGCCAGATGGTGGATTTCCGCGCCGCGATCGCCGCGATCGCCGCCGAAGGGCCGTGTCGCTTCGTCGATCTCGGCCCCACCGGCACGCTGTCGGGGTTCATCAAATACGGTTATGGCGATCGCCTGGAACAGATCGCCACGATCAATCAGTTCGGACGCAACGCGGAAACCGTCGCTGGCGCGATCGACAAGCTCGCGGCCTGAAGCGTATCGGACCTTGCGGTCCGCACCATGGACAGGGTCGGCTGGAAAGCCGGTTCGATGCAGGAAGGACAGGGATCAGGATGTCAAACGGAAATTTCTTGGACGCTTCGCTCCGCACCGGCTCCGATACGGAGACGTCGCCGGTCAACCCTGCGATCGGCAACGATTTCGATCGTCACGTTGCCTACTGGCGCGATGCGCTCGCAGGTGCGCCGGCCATGCTCGAATTGCCGACCGATCGTCCGCGCAGCGGGCGACAGGATGCGGCCACGGCCAGCATCGGGATCTCCATCGATTCGGAGTTGACCGCACTCCTGGACGCGCTCGCCGCGCGTCGAGGCACGACCCTGCAATCCACCTTGTTGGCGGGGTGGGCGGCAACGCTGGCGCGCTTGTCGAGCCAGGACGACGTCGTGGTTGGCGTGCCGACCGACGGCGGTGCGCCGGCCGGCTCGATCGGCGATGTGCTGCCGCTGCGCGTCGATCTGAGCGGGCAGCCGAGCGTCGCAGAGCTGCTGGTTCGGGTCGATCGTCGCCTGCGCGATGCCTTCGCGCATGCGGTGCCCAGCTTCGAGGGCATCGTCGCATCCACCGCGTCGCTAGCCGGCGCGCTGTCGGCGCCCGTGTTCCAGAGCGTATTGGCCTTGCGCGAGGCCGGTGCGCCGGCGCAGGTACAGTCGGTGGGCGTGGACCTGGCGTTGGATCTGCGCCAGTCCGCCGACGGCATCGCCGGCGAACTGCACTACGCGATCGCCTTGTTCGAAGCCGACAGCATCGAACGATACCTCGGCCACTGGCAACGCTTGTTGCGTGCGATGGCCCTGGACGAGACGCAGGCGGTATCGCGCCTGCCGATTCTGGGCGAGGCAGAGCGCCGCCTGGTTCTGGAAACCTGGAACGCGACGGCGATCGACTATCCGCGCGACGCCTGCATGCACGAGTTGTTCGAGGCGCAGGTCGCACGCTCGCCCGACGCGGTGGCGCTGGTCGCCGGCGCCAGCAGGTTGAGCTATGCGCAACTCAACGAACGCGCCAACCGCCTCGCGCATCATCTGCGTACGCTCGGCCTTGGCCCGGACGAGCGCGTCGGCATCTGTGTGCAGCGCAGCGCCGACATGCTGGTCGCGCTGCTGGCCTCGCTGAAGTCCGGCGCCGCCTATGTGCCGCTGGATCCCGCCTATCCCGCAGACCGTCTGGGCTACATGCTCGACGATGCCATGCCGCGGGTGGTGCTCACCGATGCCGTCGGCGGCCCCGTGCTGGCGCAAGCGCTGGCGCTGGCCGAACAGGCGCAGTCGTTGACCGTGCTCGACCTGCAGGCTGATGCGGGTGCGTGGGTGAACGCGTCCAGCGAGAATCCGGCGGCGCAGGCGGTCGGCCTGAATTCGCGCCACCTGGCTTATTTGATCTATACCTCCGGTTCGACCGGTCGGCCCAAGGGCGTGGCCATCGAACATCGCAACGGCGTCAATTTCATCTGCTGGGCCTTGCAGGAATTTTCGTCCGACACGTTGCGCAATTGCCTGTTCTCTACCTCGATCAATTTCGATCTGTCGATTTACGAGTACGGCGTGCCCTTGTCGTGCGGCGGCTGCGTGACCCTGGTCGATAACGCGCTGGTGCTGCTGAACGCGGCATTGCCGGTCACCCTGATCAATACCGTGCCTTCGGTGATGATGGAGCTGACCCGCGCCGAGGCGATTCCGCCAAGTGTGCGGGTGGTGAACGTCGCTGGCGAACCACTCAAGCGCGCGCTCGCCGAACGCATCATCGCCACTCCGCAGGTCGAGCAACTGTGCAATCTCTATGGTCCGTCCGAAACCACGACCTATTCGACGTGGACGCGGATGGATCGCGGTACCGGCTTCCTCGCCGACGTCGGCCGCCCGATCGGCAACACGCAGATCTATATCCTTGACGAGACCGGCGCTCCTGCGCCGATCGGCGTGGCCGGCGAGATCTTCATCGGCGGCCATGGTGTCGCCCGCGGCTATCTCGGCAAGGCGGAACTGACCGCCGAGCGCTTTCTCGACGATCCGTTCAGCGCCGAGCCCGGCGCCCACATGTACAAGACCGGCGACCTCGGGCGTTGGTCGAACGACGGTACGATCACCCTGCTTGGCCGCAACGACTTCCAGGTGAAGATTCGCGGCTTCCGCATCGAGCTGGGCGAGATCGAAGCCAGGCTCGGCGAATGCGCGGGCGTGCGCGAAGCGGTGGTGGTTGCGCGCGACGACGACAACGGCGGCAAGCGCCTGGTCGCGTACTGCCTGGCCGACGAGGCGCTGGACATCGCCGCGATTCGCGAGCATGTCGCCAGCGCTTTGCCCGATTACATGATGCCATCGGCGTTCGTGCGGCTGGAGGCCTGGCCGCTGACCGCCAACGGCAAGCTCGACCGCAAGGCGCTACCGGCACCCGACGAGGCGGCTTACACGCGCCGCGTCTACGCGGCGCCGCAGGGCGAGATCGAGACCACGCTGGCCTGCATATGGTCCGATCTGCTGCGGCTCGAAAAGGTCGGGCGCAACGACGACTTCTTCGAACTCGGCGGACATTCGTTGCTCGCCGTGCAGCTGGTGTCGCGCGTGCGCAAGGCGCTCGGCGTCGAGCTGACGTTCCGCGATGTGTTCGAGGCCTCGGAACTGTGTCAGCTGGGCGAGCGCCTGCCGCGCATCGCCGCGTCCAGCCTGAATCCGATCGCGCCGGTGGCGCGCCGGCCGTTCATGGCGATGCCGCAGATCGTGCGCGGCTTCTGGGTGATGACCCAGCTCGGTCAGGCAACCTCGGCGCACCATATCGGTGGCGCATATCGCCTCGCTGGTGACCTGGATCGCCAGGCGCTGGAGCGCAGTTGGCGCGCCATCGTTGCGCGGCACGAAATCCTGCGCACCCGTTTCGTTCAGATCGACGGCGAGCCCATGCTGGGCATCGGCGACAGCGCTTCGTTCGATCTGCGCTTTCAGGATCTCCGTGGCGCCGAAGATGTGGCCACTCGTTGCGATACGCTGTATTCGGCGCTGTACGCGGAGCCGTTCGATCTCGGTCGCGACGTGCCGTTGCGCGCGCAAGTGCTGCAACTGGACGAGCGTGCGTTTGAGTTGCAATGGGTGACCCACCACATCGTCTCCGACGGTTGGTCGATCGGCGTCATGCTCAGGGAGCTGAGCGAGTTCTATGCCGCCGAAACCGGCCAGGCGCAGGCCTCATTGCCGGCGCTGCCGGTGCAATACATCGATTACGCGTTCTGGAAGGGCGAGCATCTGCCCGCTGCCGAGCTGGATCGGCAGATCGGCTACTGGCGCGAGACGTTGGCGGGTGCGCCGCCGCTGCTCGAGCTGCCGACCGATCGGCCGCGAGCGCCGCAGCAGGATTTTGCCGGCGCAGCGATCGATCTGCATCTTGAAGAGGCCTTGACCGCCCGGCTCAAGGCCTTGAGTCGGCGCCACGGCGTCACCCTCTACATGACGATCCTGGCGAGCTGGGCGGCGGTGTTCTCGCGCCTGTCGGGGCAATCGGAGGTGGTGATCGGCAGCCCGATGGCCAGCCGCAACCGCGAAGAGATCGAGCCGCTGATCGGCTTCTTCATCAATACCCTTGCGCTGCGGATCGACCTGGATGGCAATCCCTCCACCGGCGAGCTGTTGGCGCGTACCCGCCAGCGACTGCTCGATGCGCAGGCGCACGGAGATGTGTTGCTGGACCGCGTGATCGAAGCGCTCAAGCCGCCGCGCAACAGCGCCTACAATCAGATGTTCCAGGTGATGTTGGCCTGGCAGAGCCAGGATGAAGGCGAATTGGCCCTGCCGGACGTCGAAGTGGTGCGCGCGCCGAAGGCGATGAAAACCGCGCAGCTCGACCTGTTGATGGATCTGCGCGAGAAGGACGGCTGCATCAGCGGCTTCCTGAACTACATGACCGCCTTGTTCGATCGCGAGACGATCGAGCGCTTCGTCGGCTACTGGCAGCGCTTGCTGGTGGCGATGGCCAACGACGACACGGTGCCGGTATCGGCGCTGCCGTTGCTGGGCGAGGCCGAACGCGCGCAGGTGCTGCAGCGGTGGAACGCGACGGCGCAGCCTTATCCGCGCGACACCTGCATCGGCGCGTTGTTCGCCGCGCAGACCGCGGCGCACCCGGACGCGGTGGCACTGGTATGGGGCGAGCGACGGGTCAGCTACGCGGCCTTGAACCGCCGCGCCAATCGGATCGCCCATTGGTTGGGCGCGCAGGGCATCGGGCCTGGCGCGCGCGTCGCCTTGTCGCTGTCGCGCGGCGTGCCGATGGTGGAGACGCTGCTCGGCGTGCTGAAGGCTGGCGCTGCCTATGTGCCGATGGCGCCGGATCTGCCGTGGGCGCGCGTGGCGTTCATGCTGGACGACGCGCAGCCGGCGCTGTGGATCGCGGATGCGAGCGCGCAGGTGCCCGACGTGCCGGGTGTGCCGGTGGCGCGCCTGGAGGCGGTGGCCGACGCGCTGTCGGCGCATGCCGATCACGACCCGGCGGTCGTTGGCATGGAGGCGACGCAGCTGGCGTACGTGATCTACACCTCCGGCACGACGGGCACGCCCAAGGGCGTACAGGTCTCGCACCGCAACGTGGTGAACTTCTGCTGCTGGTGCCGCGCTGCCGGCTTGCTGGCGGCGGGCGTGCGCATGACCCAGTTCGCGCCGTACACCTTCGACGCATCGGCCGGCGAGATCTTCGCCGGCCTGCTCGGCGGCGCCGAACTGCACCTGCTGGACGAGGAGACGATTCAAAGCCCGCAGCGCCTGCAGGCGTATCTGCTGGAGCGGCAGATCGGCTTTGCGGCCTTGCCGCCGGCCTATCTGCAACAGCTGGATCCGGCGCTGGCAGCGGCCGGCATGAAGCTGCTGACCGCCGGTTCGGCGCCGACGCCGGAGCTGGTGCAGCGTTGGGCCGGTCGCGGCGAGTACGTCAACGGCTACGGTCCGACCGAGACGACGATCCTGTCGACCACGACGGCGCTGAGCGCGGAGGAAGCGCGGATCAGCATCGGCCGTCCGATCGCCAATACCCAGGTGTACGTGCTGGACGCGCACCGTCAGCCGGTCCCGGTGGGGGTGATCGGGGAGTTGTGGATCGGCGGCGACGGCGTCACGCCGGGCTATCTGAACCGGGACGCGCTGACCGCGGAGCGCTATGTCGCCGACCCCTTCTCCAGCGAGCCCGGCGCGCGCCTGTACCGGACCGGCGACCTCGGTCGCTGGTCGCCCGACGGCAGCCTGGAGTTCGCCGGTCGCAACGACTTCCAGGTGAAGATCCGCGGCTTCCGCATCGAACTGGGCGAGATCGAAGCCAAGCTGCTCGAATGTCCTGGAGTGCGCGAGGCGGTGGTGGTGGCGCGCGGGGAGGGCGGCGAGCCGCGGCTGGTGGCGTACTGTCTGACCGGAGGCGCTGTGCAGGAGGCGCTGGACGCCGGTGGGTTGCGCGAACGCCTGGCCAGCCAGTTGCCCGAGTACATGGTGCCGGCGGCGTTCGTGCAGCTGCAGGCCTGGCCGTTGACCGCGCACGGCAAGCTGGATCGCAAGGCGCTGCCGGCGCCGGACGACAGCGCGTATGCGCGGCGCGCGTATGCGGCGCCGCAGGGCGAGATCGAGCAGCGCCTGGCGCAGTTGTGGAGCCAGTTGCTGAAGGTCGAACAGGTCGGCCGCCACGATGGCTTCTTCGAACTGGGCGGGCATTCGCTGCTCGCGGTGCAGCTGAGTTCGCGGGTGCGGCAAATGCTGGGCGTGGAGCTGCCGCTGCGCTGGGTGTTCGAAGCGCCGGTGCTGTCACAGCTGGCGCAGCGCCTGGCGAGCGGCGACGCGGCGCAACTGAGCGCCATTAGCGTGGCCGAGCGTCATCCGCATATGCCGCTGTCGCTCGCGCAACAGCGCTTGTGGTTCTTGAGCCAACTCGATCGCGCCAGCGCTGCCTATCATACCGCCGGCGCCTTGCGTCTGACCGGTCGCCTGGACGTGGCGGCGCTGGAGCGTTGCTTGCAGCGCGTCGTTGCGCGCCACGAATCGCTGCGCACGCGCTTCGTGCTGATCGATGGCCAACCGATGCAGCGAGTCGATGCGGACGCGACGCTGCGGTTGCGCTTCGAGGACCTGCGTGGCGAACGCAACCGCGACGCCTTGCGCGCCGTCCGGGGCGAAGCGCTGTACGCCGAGCCCTTCGATCTGAGCGCCGATCCGCCTCTGCGGGTGTTGCTGATGCAGCTGGAAGACGAGGAGCACGCGCTGTACGTGGTAGTCCATCACATCGCCTCGGACGGCTGGTCGATCGGCGTCATGCTGGAAGAGCTCGGCCGTCTGTATACCGCCGAAATCGAAGGCGCCGACGATCCTTTGCCGCCGTTGCCGATCCAGTACATCGACTATGCGCAATGGCAGCGGCAATGGTTGGCCGGCGGCCAATTGGAGCGACAGGTCACGTACTGGCGCGAAACCCTCGCCGGTGCGCCGACCTTGCTGGAAGTGCCGACCGATCGTCCGCGCCCGCCGTATCAGGACTTCGCCGGCAGCGCACTGGACGTCGTACTCGATGCGACCCTGACCGCTCAGCTCAAGGCGCTGAGCCAGCGCCACGGGGTGACCCTCTACATGACCCTGCTGGCGAGCTGGGCGGCGCTGCTGAGCCGCCTGTCCGGGCAGGAAGAGGTGGTGATCGGCAGCCCGATGGCCGGCCGCAACCGGGCCGAGATCGAACCGCTGGTCGGCTTCTTCGTCAATACGCTCGCGCTGCGCGTGGAACTGAACGGCGAGCCCACAGTGGCGGAACTGTTGACCCGCACGCGCCGCCGCGTGCTGGATGCGCAGTCGCACCAAGACCTGCCGTTCGACCATGTGGTCGAGGTGACAAAGCCGGTGCGCAGCACCGCGCACACGCCGATCTTCCAGGTCATGCTGGCCTGGCAGAACCAGAGCGAAGCGCGGTTGTCGATGCCTGGCGTGACCATCGAGGGTCTGGACCAGGAAGCGAGCAACGCCCAGTTCGAGCTGATCCTGAACTTGCGCGAGCAGGGCGAGGAGATCGTCGGCGCGCTGAGCTACATGACATCGTTGTTCGACGCGACGACAGTCGAGCGCTACTTCGGTTATTGGCGGCGGCTGTTGGCCGGCATGACGCTGAACGACACTGCGGCGATAGCGCGCCTGCCGTTGCTCGATGCCGTCGAACGCAACCGGTTACTGAACGGCTGGAACGCGACCGAACGCAGCTATCCGGATACCACGGTGCATGCGCTGTTCGAAGCGCAGGCGCAACGCAGCCCCGATGCGGTCGCGCTGAGCTACGAGGACGGCGTCGGCGGCAATGCGCTGAGCTACGCCGAATTGAACCGCCGCGCCAACCGCCTGGCCCATCATCTGATCGCGATGGGCGTTGTTGCGGAGGACCGCATCGCGATCTGCATGGAACGCAGCCTGGACATGGTGGTCGGCCTGCTGGCGATCCTCAAATCTGGCGCAGCTTATGTGCCGATCGATCCTTCGTATCCGCAACAGCGTCTGCGTCACATGCTGGACGACTGCGCGCCGAAGGTGGCGCTGAGCCATGGCGAACTGGCGGAAACGGTCGCCGCGCTGGCAGCCGGATCGGAAGTCCCGTTCCCGGTGCTAGATCTCGACCGTCTCTCGACGCAGTCCTATCGCGATGCCAATCCGTCGGTCGGGGTAAGCGGCTCTCACCTGGCCTACATGATCTATACCTCCGGATCGACCGGCCTGCCGAAGGGGGCGATGAACGAACATCGTGGCGTGGTCAATCGCTTGCTGTGGGCGCAGGATCAGTTCGGGCTCGACGCGAGCGATCGGGTCCTGCAGAAGACCACTTTCGGCTTCGACGTATCGGTGTGGGAATTCTTTCTGCCGTTGCTGGCCGGCGCGCGTCTGACCCTGGCGCGTCCCGGCGGCCATCAGGACCCGGCCTACCTGGTCGAGACCATCGAGCGCTGCGGCATTACCGTGATGCATTTCGTGCCTTCGATGCTGCAGGCCTTCTTGGCGCAGAGCGATCTGGCGCGCTGCGGCTCGCTGCGCCACGTCAAGTGCAGCGGCGAAGCCCTGCCTTATGCCTTGCAGCAACGCTTCCGGGCCGCATTGCCGCATGCGCAGTTGCACAATCTGTACGGGCCGACCGAAGCTGCCGTCGACGTCACCCATTGGCGCTGCGTCGACGATGCGCATGCCGGCATCGTGCCGATCGGCAAGCCGGTCGCCAATACGGCGATCTACCTGCTCGATGCGCATGGCGAGCCGGTTCCCGTGGGTGTCGCCGGCGAACTGCATATTGGCGGCGTGCAGGTCGGCCGCGGCTATCGCAACCGCGCGGAGCTCACCGCGGAACGTTTCATCGCCGATCCCTATTCGCGTGATCCGCGGGCACGGCTGTACCGCAGCGGCGATCTGGCGCGCTGGCTGCCCGATGGCAACGTCGAGTATCTCGGCCGCAACGATTTCCAGGTGAAGATCCGCGGCTTCCGCATCGAACTTGGCGAGATCGAAGCCAGGCTCGCCGAATTGGAGCATGTACGCGAGGCAGTGGTGCTGGCGCGCGAGGACGTGCCGGGCGAGAAGCGACTTGTCGCCTACCTGACCGAGTCGGTCGAATCCTCCACCACCGTCGCCGAGCTGCGTACACGGCTGTTGCTGCAACTACCCGACTACATGGTGCCCAGCGCGTTCGTCGTGTTGCCGTCGCTACCGCTCACGCCCAACGGCAAGCTGGATCGCAACGCCTTGCCGGCGCCGGATGGCGAAGCCTACGCACGCCGTGGCTATGCGATGCCGCAGGGACCTGTGGAAGCCGCACTTGCGAAGATCTGGGCCGAGCTGCTGAAGCTCGACCGGGTCGGCCGTTTCGACGATTTCTTCGAACTCGGCGGCCATTCGCTGCTGGCCGTGCAGCTGGCCACGCGGGTACGCGATGCGCTCCAGGTCGAACTGAGCTTGCGCGATGTGTTCGAGGCCTCCGAGCTGGCACGCTTGGCCGAACGCGTCTCGCTCGCGACCGCGTCGGCGGCGGCGACGATCGAGATCGCGCCGCGCCAGCCGTACATGCCGCTGTCGCCGGCACAGCAACGTCTGTGGTTCCTCACCCAGGTCGACGGCGCGAGCGCGGCGTATCACTCGGCCGGCGCCCTTCGCCTGGCCGGCGCATTGGACCGCGGTGCGCTGGCGCGGGCGCTGCGTCGCATCGTTGCGCGGCATGAGGTCCTGCGCGCGCGCTTCGTGCTCGTGGAAGGCGAGCCGAAGCAGCAGTTCGTCGACGCGGACGCGTTCGATCTGTGCTTGGAAGACGCGCGGGCCGCGCAAGACCCCGAGAATGCCGGCAAGGCGCTCGGCGCCGCGTTCCTCGCGCAGCCCTTCGATCTTGGCGCGGCACTGCCGATCCACATGCAATTGGTGCAGATCGCGGACGATGTCCATGTCCTGCACGCCGTGCTGCACCACATCGTGTCCGACGGTTGGTCGATCGGTGTGCTGCTCGAGGACCTCAGCGCGTTCTATGCCTTGGAAATCGGGGCGGTGGCGCAAGCGCCGGCGCCGTTGCCGGTGCAATACATCGATTACGCCCAATGGCAATGGCAGTGGTTGGCCGGCGGTCCGGCCGAGCGCCAGGCGCAGTACTGGCGCGAAACCCTGGCCGGTGCACCGACCCTGCTCGAGCTGCCGACCGATCGTGCACGCGCACCGCATCAGGATTTCGCCGGCGCGGCCATCGACCTGCAGTTGGACGAGACGCTCTACATGGGTCTGAAGCGGTTGAGCCAGCGTTGCGGCACGACTCTCTACATGACCTTGCTGGCGAGTTGGGCAGCGATGTTGAGCCGCCTGTCGGGGCAGGACGAGGTCGTGATCGGCAGCCCGGTCGCAGGCCGGGCTCGCGCCGAGGTCGAGCCCCTGATCGGCTTCTTCGTCAATACGCTGCCGCTGCGCATCGACGTGAGTGGCGAGCCGACCGTTGCCGAGCTGCTATCGCGCACGCGAGCTAAGGTGCTCGACGCACAGGCGCATCAGGACCTGCCGTTCGATCGGATCGTCGAAGCGGTGAAGCCGCCGCGCAGCACCGCGCATTCGCCGGTTTTCCAGGTGATGCTGGCTTGGCAGGGTCAGACCGAGAGCCGCCTGCGGCTGGCCGGCGTCGAAGTCACCGAACAAGCGCTGGCGACGACGACCGCGCCGTTCGAGTTGATTCTCGATCTGCGCGATACCGGCAGCTGCATAGAGGGCGCGCTAGGCTACATGACCTCGCTGTTCGATGCCGGGACGGTCTCGCGTTACCTCGCCTACTGGCAGCGCCTGCTGCAGGCCATGGTCGCCGACGCCGAGGCCGTCGTTGCACGCCTGCCCTTGTTGGGCGCTGCCGAGAGCGCCCGGATGCTGTCGGAATGGAACGCGACGGCATTGGAGTACCCGCGTGAGGCTCGCCTGCACGACTTGTTCGAGGCTCAGGCGCAGCGTACGCCCGACGCGATTGCATTGGTGGCCGGCCAGGAGCGGCTGAGCTATGCCGAACTGAATCGCCGCGCAAATCGTTTGAGCCAGTATTTGCGCAGCCTGGGCGTCATGCCCGACGATCGGGTCGGTCTGTGCCTGGAACGCAAGGCCGGCATGATGGTGGCCTTGCTGGCAACGCTGAAGTCGGGCGGGGCGTATGTGCCCTTGGATCCCACGTATCCGCCAGAGCGTCTGGTACAGATCCTCCAGGACGCGACGCCGCGTGTGGTGCTTGCCGATGCAGTGGGCCGGCCGGTATTGGCACAGGCCTTGGACCGAGACGGCAACGCAGCCTTGCCGGTGATTGTGGATATCGATGCCGACGCTGCGCAGTGGGCGAACGCATTGGATGAGAACGTCACGACCGCGGGTTTACGCGCGTCCAATCTCGCCTACCTGATCTACACCTCCGGCTCGACAGGACGACCCAAGGGCGTGGCGATCGAGCATCGCAACGCGGTGAACTTCCTGAGTTGGGCCACACAGGCCTTCAGCGCACAGGACCTGAGCAACTGCCTGTTCTCGACCTCGATCAACTTCGATCTGTCGTTGTTCGAATATGGTGCACCGCTTTCCGTCGGCGGCACGGTGACCTTGGTCGCGAACGCGCTGACGTTGTTGGATGCGGCGCCGCCGGTGACGCTGATCAACACCGTCCCCTCGGCAATGGCCGAGTTGACCCGTGCGCAAGCCATTCCGCCGAGCGTGCGCGTGGTCAATGTGGCGGGCGAGGCGCTCAAGCGTTCGCTGGCGGAGCGCATCCTCGCCAGCGCCAACGTCGAACGCCTGTGCAATCTGTACGGGCCATCGGAAACGACGACCTATTCGACCTGGACCACGATGACGCGCGACAGCGGCTTTGTCGGCGATATCGGCGGCCCGGTCGGCAACACGCAGGTCTATGTGCTGGATGCGGCCGGGGCGCCGGTGCCGATCGGCGTGGCGGGCGAGATCTGGATCGCCGGTGCCGGTGTGGCGCGCGGCTACCTGGGCCAGCCGGAGCTGACGGCTCAGCGCTTCGTACGCGATCCGTTCGCGGCCGACGCCAGCGCGCGGATGTACTGCACCGGCGATCTGGGCCGTTGGTCGAACGACGGTACCATCACCCTGCTGGGTCGCAACGACTTTCAGGTGAAGATCCGCGGCTTCCGCATCGAACTGGGCGAGATCGAAGCCAAGCTGATCGAATGCGTGGGCGTTCGCGAAGCGGTCGTGCTGGCGCGCGAGGATGCGGCGGGCGAGAAGCGTCTGGTCGCATATTGCCTGGCCGACGAGGCGCTGGACATCGCTTTGGTGCGCGAGCATCTGGCCAAGCGCTTGCCTGAGTACATGGTACCGTCAGCGTTTGTGCGGTTGGCCGCGTGGCCACTGACGCCGAACGGCAAGCTCGATCGCAAGGCGCTGCCGGTGCCGGACGACTCGGCGTATGCGCGGCGCGCTTTCGAGGCGCCGCAAGGCGCGACGGAGCGACGCTTGGCCGCGATCTGGGCGGAGCTGTTGCGTGTCGAGGCGATCAGCCGCTTCGACGATTTCTTCGAACTCGGCGGGCATTCGCTGCTGGCCGTGCAACTGGCGTCGCGGGTACGCAGGGCGTTCGATGTCGACGTGTCGATGCGCGAGCTCTTCGAGTTGCCGACCCTGTTGCAGCTGGCTGCGCATGTCGCGGCGGGACGACGCTCGGATCAATCGGCGGTCCTGCCCGCACCGCGGCAGCCGTTCATGCCTTTGTCGCAGGCGCAGCAGCGCCTCTGGTTCCTGAGCCAGATCGACGGCGCGAGCGCCGCCTATCACTTGTCGGGCGCACAGCGTCTGCACGGCACGCTGGATCTGGCCGCGCTGTCGCATGCGCTCGACCAGATCGTGGCCCGGCATGAGGTGCTGCGCACGCGGTTCGTGTCGATCGACGGGCAGCCGATGCAGCAGGTGGCAGCGCAGGCCGCGGCCGATCTGCGCGTGCACGATCTTCGCGATCAGGACGATATCGAAGCAGCGAACGCGGCACTCAACGAGGCCTTGTTCACTCAGGCCTTCGACCTGGAACGCGGTCCACTGCTGCGCGTGCAGGTGGCGCAGCTGGGCGAGCGCGATTTCGGGCTGGCGTTGGTGATGCACCACATCGTCTCCGACGGCTGGTCGATCGGGGTGATGCTGGAGGAGCTAAGCCGCTTCTATACCGCGTACTTACAGGGGAATAGCGATCCGCTGCCGCCGTTGCCGGTGCAATACATCGACTATGCGCAATGGCAGCGGCAATGGTTGGCGGACGGCCAGTCACAACGTCAGGCCGCATATTGGCGCGAGGCGTTGAGCGGCGCGCCCGCTTTGCTGGAGCTGCCGACCGACCGTCCGCGTCCGCCGCGTCAGGATTTCGCTGGCGCTGCGTTCGATATCGGTCTGGATGCGGACCTGACCGAGCGACTGAAAGCGCTTGGCCAGCGTCATGGTGCGACCCTGTATATGACCCTGCTTGCGAGTTGGGCAGCAGTGCTGGGCCGTTTGTCCGGTCAGGACGACGTGGTCATCGGCAGCCCGGTCGCAGGGCGCAACCGCGAGGAGGTCGAGCCGCTGATCGGGTTCTTCGTCAACACGCTGGCGCTGCGCATCGACCTGGGTGGGACGCCGACGGTCGCCGAGTTGCTGGCGCGCACACGCCGTTGCGTGCTGGACGCGCAGTCGCACCAGGATCTGCCGTTCGATCAAGTGGTCGAAGCGGTCAAGCCGCCGCGCAATCCGTCGCACACGCCGGTGTTCCAGGCGCTGCTGGCTTGGCAGACGCAGGACGAAGGTCAATTGGCATTGTCAGGGATCGAGGCGACGGCAGTGGACACGGCGCTGCGCACGGCGCAGTTCGAACTGACCCTGGGCCTGCGCGAAACTGCACAGGGCATCGAGGGGAGTCTGAACTACGCGACGGCGCTGTTCGATCTGGCGACAGTGGCGCGTTACGCAGGCTACTGGCAGCGCTTGCTGGTGGCGATGGCCAACGACGACACGGTGCCGGTCTCGGCGCTGCCGTTGCTGGGCGAGGCCGAGCGCGCGCAGGTGCTGCAGCAGTGGAACGCGACGGCGCAGCCTTATCCGCGCGACACCTGCATCGGCGCGTTGTTCGCCGCGCAGACCGCGGCGCACCCGGACGCGGTGGCACTGGTATGGGGCGAGCGACGGGTTAGCTACGCGGCCTTGAACCGCCGCGCCAATCGGATCGCCCATTGGTTGGGCGCGCAGGGCATCGGGCCTGGCGCGCGCGTCGCCTTGTCGCTGTCGCGCGGCGTGCCGATGGTGGAGACGCTGCTCGGCGTGCTGAAGGCTGGCGCTGCCTATGTGCCGATGGCGCCGGATCTGCCGTGGGCGCGCGTGGCGTTCATGCTGGACGACGCGCAGCCGGCGCTGTGGATCGCGGATGCGAGCGCGCAGGTGCCCGACGTGCCGGGTGTGCCGGTGGCGCGCCTGGAGGCGGTGGCCGACGCGCTGTCGGCGCATGCCGATCACGATCCGGCGGTCGTTGGCATGGAGGCGACGCAGCTGGCGTACGTGATCTACACCTCCGGCACGACGGGCACGCCCAAGGGCGTACAGGTCTCGCACCGCAACGTGGTGAATTTCTGCTGCTGGTGCCGCGCTGCCGGCTTGCTGGCGGCGGGCGTGCGCATGACCCAGTTCGCGCCGTACACCTTCGATGCATCGGCCGGCGAGATCTTCGCCGGCCTGCTCGGCGGCGCCGAACTGCACCTGCTGGACGAGGAGACGATTCAAAGCCCGCAGCGCCTGCAGGCGTATCTGCTGGAGCGGCAGATCGGCTTTGCGGCCTTGCCGCCGGCCTATCTGCAACAACTGGATCCGGCGCTGGCACCGGCCGGCATGAAGCTGCTGACCGCCGGTTCGGCGCCGACGCCGGAGCTGGTGCAGCGTTGGGCCGGTCGCGGCGAGTACGTCAACGGCTACGGTCCGACCGAGACGACGATCCTGTCGACCACGACGGCGCTGAGCGCGGAGGAAGCGCGGATCAGCATCGGCCGTCCGATCGCCAATACCCAGGTTTACGCGCTGGACGCGCACCGTCAGCCGGTCCCGGTGGGGGTGATCGGGGAGTTGTGGATCGGCGGCGACGGCGTCACGCCGGGCTATCTGAACCGGGACGCGCTGACCGCGGAGCGCTATGTCGCCGACCCCTTCTCCAGCGAGCCCGGCGCGCGCCTGTACCGGACCGGCGACCTCGGTCGCTGGTCGCCCGACGGCAGCCTGGAGTTCGCCGGTCGCAACGACTTCCAGGTGAAGATCCGCGGCTTCCGCATCGAACTGGGCGAGATCGAAGCCAAGCTGCTCGAATGTCCTGGAGTGCGCGAGGCGGTGGTGGTGGCGCGCGGGGAGGGCGGCGAGCCGCGGCTGGTGGCGTACTGTCTGACCGGAGGCGCTGTGCAGGAGGCGCTGGACGCCGGTGGGTTGCGCGAACGCCTGGCCAGCCAGTTGCCCGAGTACATGGTGCCGGCGGCGTTCGTGCAGCTGCAGGCCTGGCCGTTGACCGCGCACGGCAAGCTGGATCGCAAGGCGCTGCCGGCGCCGGACGACAGCGCGTATGCGCGGCGCGCGTATGCGGCGCCGCAGGGCGAGATCGAGCAGCGCCTGGCGCAGTTGTGGAGCCAGTTGCTGAAGGTCGAACAGGTCGGCCGCCACGATGGCTTCTTCGAACTGGGCGGACATTCGCTGCTCGCGGTGCAGCTGAGTTCGCGGGTGCGGCAAATGCTGGGCGTGGAGCTGCCGCTGCGCTGGGTGTTCGAAGCGCCGGTGCTGTCGCAGCTGGCGCAGCGCCTGGCGAGCGGCGACGCGGCGCAACTGAGCGCCATTAGCGTGGCCGAGCGTCATCCGCATATGCCGCTGTCGCTCGCGCAACAGCGCTTGTGGTTCTTGACCCAGATCGATGGCGCCAGCGCCGCTTACCACTCGGCCGGCGCCTTGCGCCTGACCGGTCGCCTGGACGTGGCGGCGCTGGAGCGTTGCTTGCAGCGCGTCGTTGCACGCCACGAATCGCTGCGCACGCGCTTCGTGCTGATCGATGGTCAACCGATGCAGCGAGTCGATGCGGACGCGACGCTGCGGTTGCGCTTCGAGGACCTGCGTGGCGAACGCAACCGCGACGCCTTGCGCGCCGCCCGGGGGGAGGCGCTGTACGCCGAGCCCTTCGATCTGCGCACCGATCTGCCCTTGCGGGCACTGCTGGTGCAACTGGAAGACCAGGAGTACGCGCTGTATGTAGTGATGCATCACATCGTCTCCGACGGTTGGTCGATCGGGGTGATGCTTCGTGAGCTCAGCCAGCTGTATACCGCCGAGCTGGACCGCGCGGCCGATCCCTTGCCGCCGTTGCCGATCCAGTACATCGACTATGCGCAATGGCAGCGGCAATGGCTGGCCGACGGTCAGCTTGAGCGACAGGCGGCGTACTGGCGCGAAACCCTCGCCGGTGCGCCGACCTTGATCGAATTGCCGACCGATCGCCCACGTCCGGCGCATCAGGATTTCGCGGGCGCCGCACTCGAAATGGAACTGGACGCGTCACTCACCGCGAAGCTGAAAGCGCTGAGCCAGCGCCACGGGGTGACCCTCTACATGACCCTGCTGGCGAGCTGGGCGGCGCTGCTGAGCCGCCTGTCCGGGCAGGAAGAGGTGGTGATCGGCAGTCCGATGGCCGGCCGCAACCGGGCCGAGATCGAACCGTTGATCGGCTTCTTCGTCAACACGCTCGCGCTGCGGATCGACTTGCGCGATGCACCGACGGTGGCCGAGCTGCTGGCGCGTACGCGTCGGCAAGTGCTCGATGCGCAGTCGCACCAAGACCTGCCGTTCGACCATGTGGTCGAGGTGACCAAGCCGGTGCGCAGCACGGCACACACGCCGATCTTCCAGGTCATGCTGGCCTGGCAGAACCAGGACCAGGCAGGCCTGTCGATGCCAGGCATCGAAACCGAGGGCCTGGCCCAAGACACCAGCAAGGCCCGATTCGACCTGGCCCTTGACCTGGCCGAACGCGACGGCGGCATCGTCGGTGCGCTGACCTATATGACTGCGCTATTCGACGAAGCGACCGTGGCCCGTTACGCGGGCTACTGGCGGCGTCTGTTGGCCGGAATGGCGCAGGACGAGTCCATGACCGTGGCGCGGCTGCCGCTGCTCGACGAAGCCGAGCGCATGCGCATGTTGCATGAGTGGAACGCGGCCCACGAGTCCCATCCGGAGTCGACCGTGCACGCGTTGTTCGAAACGCAGGTACGGCGCACGCCCGATGCGCAGGCGCTGATCTGCGAAGACGTTACGCTCAGCTACGCCGAACTGAACCGTCGCGCCAATCAAGTGGCGCATCGCTTGATCGGCCTGGGCCTGCAGCCCGACGATCGGGTGGCGATCTGCGTCGAGCGCAGCGTGTCGATGATCGTGGGTCTGCTCGGCATTCTCAAAGCCGGCGCGGCCTACGTGCCTTTGGATCCGAGCTATCCGGCGGACCGTCTGACCTACATGCTCGAGGACAGCCGGCCCAAGGCGTTGCTGACCCAAGCGCGGGTGTACGCGAGCCTGCCGTTGCTGCAGGCTGCACAAGCGCCGGTGCTTGTGCTGGATGACGGCAGCCTGGATACCCTGGACGCTCACGATCCGACCATGGCGGGTCTTACCCCGCGCCACCTGGCATACGTGATCTACACCTCGGGTTCGACCGGTCAGCCCAAGGGCGTGATGGTCGAGCATCGCTCGCCGGTCAATTTCTGGCGAGCGATGCGTCAAACCACCCATCACGCGTTGGCGCCGAATTCGCGTGTCGCCTTGAACGCAGCGTTTTCGTTCGACATGTCGCTGAAAGGCATCCTGCAGTTGCTGTCGGGCCACTGCCTGGTGCTGGTACCGCAGGCGATCCGCGCGAACGGCCCGGCCATGCTGGCCTTCTTCGATCGCTACCGGATCGAGGCAATGGACAGCACGCCGTCTCAGCTGGAGGTGCTGCTGTCGGCCGGCCTGATCGAAACCGGCGGGCATCGCCCGACCAGTATCTATCTGGGCGGCGAGCCGGTGGGCCGGCGCATGTGGGAGCGGTTGAAGGCCTCTCCGAAGATCCACTTCCACAATATGTATGGCCCGACCGAATGCACGGTCGATGCGACGATCGGCAGCATCCGCGGCTCGCTCGGTGGGCCGGTCATCGGCAAGCCGATCCTCAACACCCCTGTGTATGTGCTCGACGCCTACGGCGAGCCGTCGCCGATCGGCGTCCCCGGAGAGATGTTCCTCGGTGGTGTCCAGGTCGCGCGCGGCTATCTGGACCGTGCGGAGCTGACCGACGAGCGCTTCCTGCGCGATCCGTTCGCGAGCCAGGCGGCTGCGCGCATGTACAAGACCGGCGATCTCGCACGCTGGACCGCCAACGGCGAACTCGAGTATCTGGGCCGCAACGACTTGCAGGTGAAGATCCGCGGCTTCCGCATCGAGTTGGGCGAGATCGAAGCCAAGCTGGCGGCATGCAGCGGTGTACACGAAGCGGCGGTCGTGGCGCGCGAAGATGCGGCGGGCGAGAAGCGGCTGGTCGCCTACGTGACGCTGCAGCCGGGAACCGCCTCGTCGATCGCCGAGCTGCGCACGCAGCTGTTGGCACAGTTGCCCGATTACATGGTCCCGGCGGCGTTCGTGGTGTTGCCGTCGCTGCCACTCACCCCGAATGGCAAGCTCGATCGCAAGGCCTTGCCCGCGCCGGACGATGCCGCTTATGCGCGGCGCGAATACGAAGCCCCGCAAGGGCGCGTGGAAACCGCGTTGGCGACGATCTGGGCCGAACTGCTGAAGCTCGACCGGGTCGGCCGTTTCGACGATTTCTTCGAACTCGGCGGCCATTCGCTGATGGTGCTGGTGGTAATCGACAAGCTCGCCGCGCTGGGCATCGAGCTGAAGCTCGCCGACATCTACCGGCTCGGCACGGTGCAGGCCATCGCGGCCACGATCGAGACCGACCGCGATGCGGCAGACGCCGATCTCACCCTGGAAGCATGGCTGGACGGCCGCGACTGGAGTTACCGCATCGAAACCATCGGCGAGCGTCGGATCCTGCGCCTGTCGCCGGCGGCGCCGGCCGACATTGCCGCGTTGAAGAAGGTCAGCGCTTGGTTGCACGCCGGTGCGAATCCGAGCCGTATCGTCATTGGCGAAGAGCCGCTATCGGCCAGCGATGCCCGATTCGATCAGCGCGCCTTCCTCGCCGGCCTGGAAGCCGCGCTGGCGAAAAGCGAGCGCGCTGTGGAGGCAGCGGGCGTGGTCGAGCGGTATCCCTTCAGCGAAGTGCAGAAATCCGCCATCGAATGGCACGATCGCGTGTCCCAGCACGTGGTGCCGATCAACGGCTGGTGGTCGGCGGACGAGCTGCGCAGTGCGTTCGCCGCGTTGGTACGCGGCCAGGACATGCTGCGTGCGGGTGCCGACTTCGAGGCATCGAGCTGGGATGTGCTGGACCCGGCGGCGTTCCGCGCCGACGACGTGCCATGGCTCGACCTGCGCGCGGCGTCATCCAGTGACGCCGATGCGGTCTGGTCGGCGATCGTCGCCGCGCTGCACCGGGCGCAGGCGGCGTCCCGCCTATGCCAGGTCGCCGTGTTGTTATCGCGCAGCGACACCGATCATCTATTGCTGATGGTGAACGATCACCTGATCAGCGACGGCCGTTCCTTCGAAGCGATCGCCGACGGGCTGCGCCGGATCCTGATCGAGGACGGAGAGCCACCCCGCGGCCGCTATCACGATTTCGTCGCGGCATGCGCGCAAGAGCACGATCCGGCCGTGCTCGAACGGCTGGCGATCGAACTGGACAACGCAGGCATGGCCCAGGTCGCCCGAGCCACTGCCGACGCGCTCGCGGCGAATGCGGATCAGCCCGCACGCATGCTGGTGATCGAAATGCCGGTGGCATCCTCCGATGGCTCAGCCAAGCGCGCCTTCGATCTGTTCCGGACCCTGATCGCAGCGGTCACCGGCCTGGATCGCTTCGCGATGGCGATGACCCATCACGGCAGGCAGTTGGCGAACCGCAGCTTTGCCGGTCAATTCGGCCTGTTCCTCGACAAGATTCCGGTCGTGGTCGGCCTGGACAGCGCGCTCGAAGACGCGATCAAACGCGCCGACCTGCTGCATCGCCAAGGCGTTCGCTTCCTCGACTGGCATCGCTCAGGCGACGCCCGTGCCGCGGCCACGCTGGCCTCGGCACAGGGCGAGGTTGCCTTCAATTTCCAACGTGCCGCCGGCGAGGGACTCGATCACTCGCATGTCGACGTCCAGGCGCTGCGCGCCAAAGTCGAGGCCGTGCAGGGTGTCGTGTTCGATGCTTATGCCGGCACAGCAAGACTCGACGCCATATTCGTCTTCAAAGGAAGCAGTGCCATGGTCGAAGAAATAAACGCCTTGATCGCGTCGGCGGGAGGAACCATCCGCAATGGACGCGCCATTACCGCCCCCGATCCTGCACCCGCGCCCGTCCTGGTGGCGGCACCGAGCCTCGCGGTCGTGGCATCGCCGGTCGCAACCGCAGAACCTGCCATCGTCGTGCAGGACTTGTACAAGCGCTATGGCGATGTCGAGGTGGTCAAGGGTCTGAACTTCAGCGTGCCCAAGGGGTCCTGCTTCGGCATCCTGGGCCCCAACGGCGCCGGCAAGACCTCGCTGCTGGGCATGATCGAAGGCATCGTTCCGATCAGCTCCGGCCGCATCACCATGCTCGGCATGGACGTGGGCACGCAGATCCGCAAGATCCAGCCGCGGCTCGGCGTGCAGTTGCAGAGCAGCAACTACTTCCAGTTCCTGACCGTCCAGGAGTTGCTGGAGTTCTATTCGCAGTACCGCGCCGCGGCAAGCGGCAAGCGTAAGCTCGGCACGACTGCGCGTTTGCTCGATCGCCTGGATCTGGCCGACAAGATGAAATTCAAGGTCGACGATCTGTCCGGCGGGCAGAAGCAGCGCCTGTCGATCGCGATCGCGCTGCTTGGCGATCCGGACATCCTGTTCCTGGACGAGCCCAGTGCCGCCCTCGATCCGCACAGCCGCCGTCATTTGTGGGAGTTCATCGAAGAACTGAAGCACGAACGTACCCGCACCATCGTGCTGACCACGCACTACATGGAAGAGGCCGAGCGCCTGTGCGACGAGATCATGATCATGAACAAGGGGAATGTCGTCGATCGTGGCGATCCCCAGTCCTTGGTGGCGCAGTTGAACGCGACCCAGCAGATCGCGGTCAAGCTCGGTCTCGGAGCGCCCGGTGAAGAGATCGCCCTGGAAATGGCGCCGACGTTCGTCGCCACCTGGGATGCCTTCAGCGATTCGTTGCGCATTCCCACCGACGACGTGACCGGTGCGATCCGCCAGATCCTCTCCATCACCGAAGCGCGTGGCGTCGCGGTGGCCGGCATACAGGTGGACCGCTTGAATCTGGAAGACGTGTTCTTGAATAAGACAGGGAAGGAATTGAAGTCATGAGAACGGTTTGGGTGTTCTTCAAGTTGCGCATGCGCCAGTTGCGCTACGACAAGGTGGCGCTGGTGTTCAGCTATGTCTTCCCGGTGGTGCTGCTGCTGGGTATCGGCTATCCCTTGGAGCTGTCCGGCAATCACAGGATCAAGGTTTCTTACCTGGAAACGGAGATCGCGCCGGCCAGCAAATCCTTGGTCGACGCGCTCGGCAAGCAAGACCTCGTCCATGTCGCGCCCTTCGTGGGCGAACGCGCGCAGGCCGAGGCCGCGCTCAAGAACAACGAGATCCAGCACTTGCTGAGCGCCTCCGGGTCAGCCGAGGGCGGACCGGCGAACTTGACGATCGAGAGCAATTCGCTGGAAGAGAACCGCATCTCGGCGATCGCGCTGGCGTCGATCCTGAAGACCGACGTTTCCGTCTCGCCGACGACCAAGGTCCGCCTGCAGAACGTGGAAGTAAGTCGACGCTCCTCCTATCTGGCCACCTTGTTGCCGGGTCTGATCGGGATGACGCTGCTGTTGATCGGCTTGAGCGGTTTCGGCTCGGTGCTGATCGGCGAGGAAAGCGCGGGGCTGTTCAAGAATTTGAAAGCCATCGACGTTTCGCCAACGCCGTTCTTCGCCGGACTGTTTCTCTCGCGCGTCCTGGTCGCCTACAGCGTGGTCGCCGGCATGCTCGCCGTCTCCGTGTTCGGACTCGGCGTGTCGGCCGACATCAACTATCCGTTGCTGTTGCTGGCGGTGACGATGGGCGCAGCGACCTATCTGGGCATCGGCCTGATCGTGTTCCTGTTCAGTCGTTCGGTGATGGCGTTCAGCGGTATCGTCAGCTTCATCCAGGTGCCGATGTTGCTGCTCGGCGGCGCGTTCTTCTCGATCAAGCTGTTCCCGTCCTGGTTGCAACCGATCGCCGAGCATTCGCCGCTGGCGCCGTTCACCTCGATCCTGCGCGAGCTGATGTTCGGAGGCGTCGGTCTGCACGACGTTTCGCAGCTGTACCCGTCGCTGATCACCATGTCGGTCTGGATGGTGGTGATCCTCTTGCTGGCGCGCTGGAGATTCCGATGGTGATCCCCGCGCCTGTGGAGCCGATACGTGTGCGCGTCGCCGTGCAGGACGCAGGGGATCGTGTCGGCATATTCCCGGGCATTCGCAACATGCGTGGAGCGGGACGGAATCGGGGCGGTTCGGTGCGAAGCGGACGGCGACGCCGGCGATCGCCGCGTCCAGACATGAGAAGCAGTCCCCAGTTTCGATCCCTGTATGCCATCAGTTGGGTCCAAATGACGCACACGGCCATTGCTATCGTCCGTGTTGGTGTTACGGTTACCTACATCACCATATGTCCAGGGAGGGGAGGTGCGATGGACCACCCACGCGACGATTCACCCGTGATCCGGTTCGTTCCGCCATCGCTGGCGCAGCTGCCCGCGCCTGCGCTGGTTCGACATGGGGCGGCCGATGCGCCGGTACCGGCCCAATTGCCGCAGCGGTCCGATATGCACTCGGCGCTGGCCCGTTCCCCCCGTTCAAACACCGAAGTGGTCTCGTCATGAAAATGCGTCCAGTGATCTACGCCGCAACCTTGCTGGGCACCGGTCTGCTGCTGGGCCTCTTGCTCAGCGGTCGATCCGCGAAGTCTGCGGTCACCACCAACCAAACCACGCCACCGCTGACGGTCAGCGTGATCAAGCCACAACGCAAGGCGCTGGCGGAGGCGGTGTCCGTGGTCGGCGCCACGCGCAGTCGCGAGAACGTGCCGGTGATTCCGCAACTGTCCGGCCTGCAGGTGCAACGCGTGGAAGCCGAGGTCGGCGACTACGTCAAGGCCGGGCAGGTATTGGCGGTGCTGGACGGCAAGGGCATGGGCATCTCCAGCAACGAACTGCGCTCGGACTTCGAGCGTGCGCAGGGCGATTACGAGCGCATGCGCCTGTTGCTGCCGCAGCAACTGGTCAGCGTGGAGTCGTTCAAACAGAAGCAGGCGGATTTCGAAGGCGCGCGCGCGCGCTACGACAACGCGCGACTGAGCGTGCAGCGCACCAGCGTCGTCGCTCCGGCCGCAGGCTTCGTCTATCGGCGTGCTGCCGAGATCGGCAATCTCACCAGCGACAGCGTCGCCTTGTTCGAAATCGCGAAGGACGGCGAGATGGAGGTGGATGCCAGCGTGCCCGAAGCGGTGGTCGGGCGTCTGAAGCCGGGCATGAGCGCGAGCATCAAGCTGGCCGGGCGCGCCGAGCCTATCCCTGGCGAGATTCGGCTGATCACGCCGAACGTGGACAGCACCACGCGTTCGAGCGAAGTGCGGATCCGCCTGCACGCGCCAGAGGTCGTTCCGGTGGGCATCTTCGCGCAGGCGCGCATCGATCTGGCGCAGGTGGAGGGTTGGACGATTCCGCGCACGGCGATGCAGCAGGATTCGCTCGGCAGCTACGTCTGGCGTGTGGACGGCAAGGGTCTGGTGTCGCGCATGCCGATCACGCCGACCTTGCAGACCATCGACCAAGTCGTGGTGTCGGAATCGCTCGACGGCCTGCGCATTGTCGCCAAAGCCGGCCCATTCCTGCGCGAGAAGGACAAAGTGCTGATTGCCGACGCGAGTCGCTGACCGCCTTGGTGATCCAGGTACCGTGACGTTTCACCTGCCGCACTTCCTCATTGGATAGAGATCTTTCGAAATGAACTTCGGCTTCTCGACCTGGGCGATCCGCAATCCGGTGCCGCCGATCCTGTTGTTCGTCATGCTCACGCTGGCGGGCATCGTCGCCTTCATTCAGTTGCCGATCACCGCGATGCCGAACGTGGTCACGCCGGTGGTCGACGTGCTGATTCTGCAACCCGGCGCGACCCCTACCGAGATGGAGACCGAGACGACGCAGAAGGTCGAGGATGCGGTGGCGTCGATCCCGGGCATCAAGCGCATCGTATCGACGGTGACGGAAGGCCAGTCGTCGACGCAGATCGAATTCAACCTCGATGTCGGCGTCGATCGCGCGACCAACGACGTACGCAACGCGGTGGCCGCGATCCGGCAGAATCTGCCGGCGACGGTACGCGAGCCCATCGTACGCCGCGCCAGCGATACTGGCCGGCCGGTCGGCATCTATATCGCCGAAGCGCCGGAAATGCCGATGGAAGACCTGAGCCGCTTCGTCGATCAGACGGTCGCACGCGAGCTGCTGACGGTCAAAGGCGTATCGCGCGTGGACCGCAGCGGCGGCAGCGATCAGGAAATTTCCATCGTGCTGGACCCGGCGACCTTGGCGTCGCTCGGAATCAGCGCCGCCGACGTCAGCCAGCAAATGGTGGCCAGCAATGTCAACTCGCCGGGCGGGCGCTTGACCCTCGGCGCGACCGAGTACGCGCTGCGCACGATCGGCCGCGCCGACAGTCTGGACGCCTTGGCGGGTACGCGCATCGCGGTGCCGGGCGGACGCAAGGTGAAGCTGTCGGACATCGGTGTCGTTTCCTACGGCCCGTCGGAAGTGCGCAACATCACCAAGGTCAATGGCCGCCCGGCGGTCACCTTCATGGTCTACAAGGATCCCGCTGTCAGCGAGGTCTCGGTCGCCAAGGCGGTGCGCGAGCGCCTGGACGCGTTGTCGAAGACGGGTGGGGTGAAATTCCGTGTGGCCTTCTCGGATATCGACTTCGTCGAGATCGGCTATCGCGCGACGATGTTCAACTTCCTAGAGGGCGCGATTCTGACCGTGCTGGTGGTGTTCTGGTTCCTGCGCAATCGGCGCGCCACCTTGATCGCGGCGCTCACGATCCCGCTGTCGATTATCCCCACGTTCCTGGTCATGCAATGGCTGGATTTCAGTCTGAACATGATCAGCCTGCTGGCCATCACCCTGGTCACCGGCGTGCTCGTCGACGATGCGATCGTCGAGGTCGAGAATATCGACCGGCACATGCGCTCCGGAAAATCGGTCATGCAGGCGGCGATCGAAGCCTCCGAAGAGATCGGCCTGTCGGTGATCGCGACGACTCTGGTGATCTGCGTCGTGTTCATTCCGGTGAGTTTCATGGGCGGGCTGCCGGGCCTGTACTTCCGCCAGTTCGGTCTGACCGTGGCGGTCGCCGCGTTCTTCTCGCTGATGGTGGCGCGCCTGCTGACGCCCATGTTGGCGTCGCGACTGATGAAAGTGCCGACCACGGATCATCCGCAGGACGGGGCTCTGATGCTCCGCTATCTCGCGATCGTTCGCTGGACGCTCAAGCACCGCATCAAGACGCTGGTGATGGCGCTGCTCGGCGTGGTCGCTTCGTTCGGGCTGGTGCCGCTGTTGCCGCTCGGTTTCATGCCGTACGACGATTACTCCGTCTCCAGCATCACGCTGGAAGTTCCGCGCGGCAGCACCATCGAGCAGACCGATCAGGCGGCGCAGCAAGTCGCCGCGGTGGTGAGCAAGCATGCCGAGGTCGAATACGTGCTCACCCTGTCCGGCGGCGCCGACGGCGCGGTCAACAAGTCGCGGATCTACGTCAAGCTGGTTCCCCCGGCCAAGCGCGACATCAGCGAGCGCGAATTCACCACGCGCGTCTATCCGGAGATCGCCAAGCTGGCCGACATGCGGGTCGGTTTCGACAGCCTGTCGGGTCGAAAGGACGTATCGATCGCGCTGGTCAGCGACGACGATCGCGCGCTCACCCGCGCGGCCGATGCGGTCAAGCGCGACATGCAGAAGATTCCCGGGTTGATCGGCGTGGACACCAGCGTCGGCCAGGAGCAGCCGGAAATCGTCGTGCAGATGGACCCGCTCAAGTCGGCCGAGTTCGGCATCACCGCGGAGCAGGTCGGCGAAGCGGTCAGCACCTCGACGATCGGCGACGATATTCCGCGTCTGTCCAAGTTCAATTACATGAGCCGGGAAATTCCGGTGCGGGTGCGCCTGCCACGCGAATACGGCACCGATCTGGGCATCTTGCAGAACCTCAAGCTGCGCACGGCCGCTGGCGACAGCGTGCCGCTGGCATCGGTGGCCACGCTGCGGTTCGGCAAGGGGCCGGCCACGATCGAGCGTTACGACCGCGAGCGCCGCATCGATCTGCAGGCCAATCTCGACGGCGTCGCCCTCGGCACTGCGATGGCGGCGGTCAATGCCTTGCCGTC
Source organism: Xanthomonas sp. DAR 34887 (assembly GCF_041245805.1). Classification (NCBI taxonomy): domain Bacteria; kingdom Pseudomonadati; phylum Pseudomonadota; class Gammaproteobacteria; order Lysobacterales; family Lysobacteraceae; genus Xanthomonas; species Xanthomonas tesorieronis. The sequence goes on along the minus strand of NZ_CP162490.1, from coordinate 2,941,998 downwards.
GATCAAGCATCTGCCGCCGGGCGTGCGCGTGCTCAATACCGGAGATGCCGAGTTCGTGAACGAATTGATGGTCAGTTTTCTGAAGGCGCTCGGTACCGGCCTGTTCCTGGTCTACGCGATCCAGGTCCTGCTGTATCGCGACTGGTTGCAGCCGCTGGCGCGAATGTTGGCATTGCCGCTGTCGATCGGCGGCGCGTTCTTGCTGCTGTTCGCGACCGGAATGGAGCTGAGCCTGCCGGCCTTGCTCGGCATGCTGATGCTGATGGGCATCGCCGATAAGAACTCGATCCTGCTCGTGGACGCCATGCTGGAGAACATCCGCGAAGGGGTGCCGAGATTCGACGCGATCATGCTGGCGTGCCGCGCCCGCGCGCGCCCGATCGTGATGACCTCGGTGGCGATGACCGCGGGCATGCTGCCGCTGGCATTCGGCGTCTCGCTGGACTCCGCGTTCCGCGCGCCGATGGCCATCGCGGTAATTGGCGGCCTGATTTCCTCGACCGTGCTCAGCCTGATCCTCGTCCCGGTGCTCTTCAGTTTCGTCCACGACGTCGAATTGTGGCTCGCCCGGAAGTTCGGTCCCAAGGCGCAGGCGATCGTGCCGAATGCGGCGTGACGGGGTGGACGGCGAGCGGCGATCGGATGGGGGAGGGGACAAGGCTGGCTTGAGCGATCGCCATTGCCGCGACGCGATCGGTGTGGGACGCTCCGGTGCCGCCCGCTTCTCGATTTGCCTCGATGGTCTTCCTCACATGGCATCGCTGCTCGTACCTGGCGGCGTGCGAGACCTGGGGTCATGACGGAAGGCGAATGCGCGCGCCGATGCGAAGCGGACGTGCCGCCAGGCGTCGCCGAGCCGGGTATCGATGTCTGGCTCGCGTTCTATGACGATATCGCTGAAGACGCGCTCGCGGAAATGTTGCCGGTGTTGAACGCGGATGAGCGCAGGCAGCAGGTGCGGTTCCTGCTCGAGGACGACCGCAAGCGCTACCTCGTCACCCGTGGCATGGCGCGCACGGTGTTGTCCGAATACGTGGATGTGCTGCCGAAGAACTGGCGCTTTCTCAAGGATGGCTTCGGGCGTCCACGCATCGCGGAGCTCCACGGTATTGGCGCATGCGGCCTGTCTTTCAATATCTCGCATACGCGAGGGCTGATCGCCATGGCCGTTACCGCGCGTCGCGCAGTGGGCGTGGATGTCGAACACCTCGCGGTACGACAGGTGTCCATGGGCGTGGCGAACGGCAATTTCGCGCCAGAGGAGATCGCCGACCTCGCGCGCATTCCCCCCGATCAACAGCAGGATCGCTTCTTCGAGTACTGGACGTTCAAGGAGTCCTACGCCAAGGCGCGCGGTCTGGGGATGTCCATCCCGCTGGACAAGTTCGGTTTCCAGCTGGCGGGTGGAGGGTCGGTACGATTGGTGGCCGATCCGGTCCTGGATCACGATGTGGATCGATGGCGTTTCTGGCAGTACCGGCCCACGCGCGATCATTTGTTGGCGCTTTGCGCCGATGTCGGCAATGAGCGGATCCCTCGTGTGATCATCCGGCGCTGGATTCCAGCGGGCGCGCATGCGGTGCTCGATCTGGAACTTCTGAAGGCCTCGTGAGAGACCCGGCAGAGGCGAGCGGCCTATCCGTACCGAATAGGCCGCTGCTACGCGTCTCTGACGTATCGCTCCGGCAGTGCCGTGTCGTGCTTTGGAAACGGTCGGGCGTGTTGCGCCGGTCTTCAGCTGCGGGCGTTGTCCCGCGCCTTGCCGACTTCGCTTTGGACCTTGCCGGCGCCCTTCTGAAGTTTGCCTTCGACTTCCTTCAGCTTGTTGCTGGTGACCTTGCCGACGACTTCCTTGACGCTGCCCTTGACCTGGTTCTTGGCGCCTTCAGTGCGATTCTTGTCCATCGTTGACTCCACGTAGAAATGAGCACCCTTGAGCGGGCATCGCCAAGCTGCGCGCAGCGCGGTATGCCCGGAGTGAAGATCCCGCCATCCAACGCGGGAGCCTGTGCGCGCCGTGCTGTCCCTGGCGACGACACCTCGCATGCGACAGCCGGGGGATGCCGCATGCGTTTGGCGCGTCCGATCACTGGGGTTGCGGCGCCTGGCATTCAAACACACTGATGCTGCGCGGCGGCGCCAGGAAGGCGCTGGCGCCTGCGGGCATGCTGTCGATCTGCAATGCATCGTCGGTGGAAAGCACCAGCTTCCAGTGCAGTTCCTCCTCCGACGAGGGCAGGGTGAAGTCCACCCCTTCGTGGTAGGCGTTGATGACGATCAGCAAGGTGTCGTCGTTGGCCAGTTCCTTGACCCCGGAGGTCTGCGCCTTGCCCTCCAGCAGCAGTCCGACCGAGCGAGCGCCGGCATCGGTCCAATGCGCGTCTTCCATCTCCGTGCCGCCGGGATTGAGCCAGGTGAGGTCGCGCAGGCCGGCTTCTTCGTTGTACTGGCCGTTGAGGAAGCGCCCGCGGGTCAGGATCGGATAGCGCTTGCGCAACGCGCTCAGCGCTTTCACGAAGGCGGTCAGGCGGCCCTCGGTGAGGTCGTTGTCCCAGTCCAGCCAGGTGATCTCGTTGTCCTGGCAGTAGGTGTTGTTGTTGCCGCCCTGGGTCTGCGCGCGCTCGTCGCCGGCCAGCAGCATCGGCGTGCCTTGCGCCAGCAGCAGCGTGGCCAGCAGGTTCTTGCTCTGCCGCTCGCGGATCTGCAGGATCTCGGCATCGTCGGTGCCGCCTTCCGCACCGTAGTTGCAGGAGCCGTCGTTGTTGGAGCCGTCGCGGTTGTCCTCGCCGTTGGCCTCGTTGTGCTTTTCGTTGTAGCTGACCAGGTCGCGCAGGGTGAAGCCGTCGTGCGCGGTGATGAAGTTGACCGAGGCCCACGGGCGGCGGCCGCGGCGATCGAACAGGTCGGCCGAGCCGGTGAAGCGGGTCGCGAACTCGGCCAGCATGCCGTCGTCGCCCTTCCAGAAGGCGCGGGCGTTGTCGCGGAACTTGTCGTTCCACTCCGACCAGCCCGGCGGGAAGTGGCCGACCTGGTAGCCGCCCGGGCCGCAGTCCCAGGGCTCGGCGATCAGTTTCACTTCCGACAGCAGCGGGTCCTGGTTGCACGCATCCAGGAAGCCGCCGCGCTGGTCGAAGCCGGTGGGTTCGCGGCCGAGGATGGTGGCCAGATCGAAGCGGAAGCCGTCCACGTGCATCTCGCCGGCCCAGTAGCGCAGCGAGTCGTTGACGAACTGGATCACCCGCGAATTGCTCAGGTTCAGCGTGTTGCCGGTGCCGGTATCGTTGATGTAATAGCGCTTGTCCTCGGCCAGACGGTAATAGCTGGCGTTGTCGATGCCGCGGAACGACAGGGTCGGGCCGAGTTCGCTGCCTTCGGCGGTGTGGTTGTAGACCACGTCGAGGATGACTTCCAGGCCCTGGCGGTGCATGGCCTTGACCATGTCGCGGAACTCGTCGCGATGGCCGCTGGCCAGGTAGCGCGACTTGATCGCGAAGAAGCCCAGGGTGTTGTAGCCCCAGTAATTGCGCAGGTCCTTGTCGAGCAGGTGCTGGTCGTCGAGATAGGCGTGCACCGGCAGCAGTTCCACCGCGCTCACGCCCAGCTCCTTGATGTAGCGCAGCACCGGTTCCTGGGCCAGTCCGGCGCAGGTGCCGCGCAGTTCCTGCGGCACCTGCGGGTGGCGCATGGTGTAGCCGCGCACATGGGTCTCGTAGATCAGCGTCTCGCTCCATGGGGTCAGCAGGCGCGCGTCGTTGCCCCAGTCGTACGTGTCCTCGACCACCACGCACTTGGGCATGAACGGCGCGCTGTCGCGCTCGTCGAAACTGAGGTCGCCGTCCGGGTGGCCGACGGTGTAGCCGTAGAGTTCGTCCGCCCAGACCAGGTCGCCCTCGATTTCGCGGGCATAGGGGTCGAGCAGCAGCTTGTTGGGATTGAAGCGATGGCCTTCGCTGGGCGCATACGGGCCGTGCACGCGGTAGCCATAGCGCTGGCCGGGCTTTGCGTCGGGCAGGTAGCCGTGCCAGATCTCGTTGGTGTACTCGGGCAGGTCCAGTCGCGTTTCCGTGCCGGATTCGTCGAACAGGCACAGCTCCACGCGCGTGGCGTGCGCCGAAAACAGGGCGAAGTTGGTGCCCTTGCCATCGAACACGGCGCCGCGGGGAAAGGGGCGCCCTTGGCGGATGCGTGAGGGAGTGGCGTAGACGGCGCTGGCGGGATGTCGCATCGGGGGAGGGCTCTTGGCCGGCATGCCGGCGTGGGGGAAGAGCGCAGCATTGACGCGGGTGCCGTGCAGGACGCGTCATGGCATTCCGAGGGGCGCGTGAGGAGCGCGCCGCATGACGCCGAATTCGAGTGCGGTGTCGCTCGGATGGAGGGCGCGGACGCATGGAACGCGGCGACCCCGCATGGCCGAACCGTATCCGCCACGCCAACGCGAAGAACCCGCCATCTGGCGGGTTCTTCGGGCGCCGCCTATGCTGCGGCGGCGCTCGAGGTGGCGCAGCGGCTCAGCGCGGCAGGTCGAACAACAGGAATTCCGTGTCCTGCGCATCGGCGAAGTGCAGCTCGGCCTCGTCGACGATCTGCGCCGCATCGCCGGCCTTCAGCGCCTGGCCATTGAGCGTCAGCGAACCGCGGATGACCTGCACGTAGGCGCCGCGCCCGCTGGCCAGCGGGTAGGCGATGCGCTCGGCGCCGTCCAGGATCGCCGCATAGATGCGCGCATCCTGGTGGATCCGCACCGCGCCGTCCTCGCCCTGCGGCGCGGCGATCAGGCGCAGCTGGCCGCGCTTGGTCTCCGGAGCGAAGTGTTTTTCCTCGTAGCCCGGTTCGATCCCGGCGCGTTCCGGCATCAGCCAGATCTGCAGGAAGTGCACCGGCTCGCTGGCGGAGTGGTTGAACTCGCTGTGGGTGACCCCGGAACCGGCGCTCATGCGCTGCACGTCCCCATAGCGCAGCACCGAGCCGTTGCCCATGCTGTCCTTGTGCTCCAGCGCGCCGTCGAGCACGTAGGACAGGATCTCCATGTCGCGGTGCGCATGGGTGCCGAAGCCCTGGCCCGGCTGCACCCGGTCCTCGTTGATCACCCGCAACGGCCCGAAGCCCATGTGGCGCGGGTCGTGGTAGTGGCCGAAGGAGAAAGTGTGGCGCGAGGACAGCCAGCCGTGCTCGGCGCGGCCGCGGGTATCGCTGGGGCGGATCTGCAACATGGGAAGCTCCTGTAGTGGCGGTATGTGCAAGTGGATCGATAGGCAGGGCGGTCGCGATATCTGCTCGATTTCGTCGCCGCCTTGCGGTGAGGGAGAGTATCCGCGCTGTCCCGTGGTTTGAAAAACGGATAGATTCGGCATCTATCATCGAAAAATTCGAAAATGCTCAAGATCAGTCTGGACGCCTTGCAGATCGTCGATGCCATCGACCGCCGCGGCTCGTTCTCCGCCGCCGGCAAGGCCTTGCACAAGGTGCCGTCGACGATTTCCTACACGGTGGCCAAGCTGGAGCAGGACATGGGCGTGCAGCTGTTCGAACGCCTGGGGCCGAAGGTGGCGCTCACCGCGGCCGGGGCCGAGTTGCTGCGCGAGGGCCGGCATCTGCTGCGTGCGGCCGGCGATCTGGAGCTGCGGGTGCGGCGCGTCGCCTCCGGCTGGGAGACCGAGTTCGCGCTGGGCCTGGATTCGGTGTTCGCGCCGGACTGCCTGGCCGAGGACATCGCCGCGTTCTATGCGGTCGCCGACCGGACCCGGCTGCGGATCGTGCAGGAGTCGCTGTCCGGCACCTGGGAGGCGTTGCTGGACCGGCGCGTGGACCTGCTGGTCGGCGCGGCCGGGGAGGGGCCCAGCGGTGGCGGCTATGTGGCCGAAGCCTTGGGCACGCTGCCGTTCGTGTTCGTGGTGGCGCACAGCCATCCGCTGGCGCAGGCGGCC